>NZ_JABVCB010000008.1:0-87651 GCF_020320405.1 Thalassolituus sp. ST750PaO-4 | reverse complement strand
CGGCTGAGCGGATTACTGTAACCGGCGATCGTGCGGCGCCAGACAACCAGATGATTCTGCGGCCTTCAGAGCAAAACCCTGCCCCGGAACGATACAATTTTTTGCTGTTTTAATGTGCCGTTCCGGGGTGAATTGTTTTGCGTGCCGCATAATCATTGCAGTTGGCTGGATGAAGCCGGACGCGCCGAAAAGAGAGGATCGTAAGGAGATACCTCTCCTTACAGGGGGCCAGGGGCTTGCCCCGGAAAGGCGTTTCAGATTGAAAAATAGTAGTCGATGAATGCTGCAGTTTGGAGTGACACAATTCCACTCCAAACTGTGGGACAGCAGTGCCCCATAACCAGCTTTAATTTTCACTTATTTTCACTGGCCTTTATCAACAACTTTGCGTAACCACAGGTTGTGCCCGGTAACCTCCGGTAACAGCCGCGATAAAAAAACAGGAAACTTGTTACGCCTTTGTAGCCGCACTGCCGATTGTCATAAAACCTTCATATTTCCCGCCTAAAAGCTGCATCCGTAACCTCTATTCTTTCCTCAGACTTTCTGAACTCTTTTAAATACAGGTACCTACATGCGAATCCGCCACCGTTTGATTCTGATGGCTGCACTGCCGGCTTTGCTGGCCAGTATTATGTTTTTTTACGTCTGGATGCAGATGCCAGTGGTGGTGAATAACGCCACCCGTTTATTTGAACAACGTATGCAGCCGGTCTGGCTGTTAAGTGGTATCAGCCGCGCTTATGCCGCTAATGTGGTGGATGTTGCTCATCAGAGCCGGGCACAGATGCTGTTATGGGATGACGCAGGCCAGCGGCTGCAGCAGGCACGTGAGCAGATCGAAAACAACTGGCAGCAATATCTGGCCAGCGGCCTGACCAATACCGAACAGGAAGCCATCAGCCAGCAAGCCGGTGCTTACGATAAAGCACTGGCGGTGATTACCCGGCTGCAGCAGTTTGTTGCCGAACGCGAGTCGTACAGCATGGGCGGTTATATCGATATGGATATGTACCCACAGCTGGCGCCCATGCTGCAGCTGACCGATCAACTGATCAGCCTGCAAAGCGGGCTGGCCGCAGCAGGACAGCAACAGGCGCTGAGCGACACCCGCGCCACCATCCGCACCATTGCGCTGATGGCGGTGGTAACCATCAGCGCCATGCTGGCACTGGGCTGGTTTGGTTACCGCCGCATTCTTAATCCGTTACGGACCATCCGTAACCATGTGATTGGTATCGAACAGAGTAAAGACCTGAGCCGCCGCACCGGCATTAACAGCCAAGACGAGCTGGGCGAACTGGCCGCCGCCTTCGATAAAATGCTGAGCACTATGGCATCAACCCTGGGCGGTATGCACAGCAACGGTCAGCACCTCAGCCGTGCTGCCGGAACCCTGCTGCAGCTGGCGCAGGAAACCGGCGAGGTTGCACAGCAGCAGACACAGGAAGCCGCCATCAATGGTCAGCAGATCGCACGGGTGGCGGCGGCAGCCGAAGAAGTACGCAATGTCGCGCAAAGCGCGGAACAGGCCACGCTGGAAGCCGCGTCCAGAGTTGATGAAGGCAGCAATACGGTACAGCAGCTGGTCAGCACGATTGGCCGCTCCAGCGAACAGATACGGCAGGCCGCTGATAACGCCGAGTCCCTGCGTCGTCATTCGGAAAATATTGGCAGCGTGCTGGATGTTATCAACAGCATTGCTGAGCAGACCAACCTGCTGGCGCTGAACGCCGCGATTGAGGCGGCCCGTGCCGGTGAACAGGGGCGTGGTTTTGCCGTGGTCGCCGATGAAGTACGCACGCTGGCCAGCCGCACCTCGGCCTCTACCCGCGAGATTCAGCAACTGGTAGACAACCTGCAACAGGGCGCTAACCATACGGCCAGCGGGCTGAATGCCGTAAACCGTCTGAGTGAAGATATGGTGAATCATGCGCAGCATGCCGGGACGGCCCTGAATGCTATTCAGCAATCGGTCGAAGCCATGCGCCACACCAGCGAGAGTGTATCGCGCCTCAGCGGTGAACAGTTGGAGTTAAGTCAGAGTATTCAGAGCCGCGGTACAGAGGTGACAGAGCAGTCGCGCCGTACCGAAGAAAAAGCCAGCGAGACGAAGCAGCTCAGTCATGAACTGGCTGGCCTGGCAGAACAACAGCGACAGGCACTGTTAGTGTTTAATGTGGACTGATTCTAATCTTAATTTCGTATTGCTACGACAAAATGGGTCAGATAGTCTGACAAGTCCACTCTTTGGCAAAGGCGCTGTTCAGCCCGGCTGGCAGCGCCTTTGTTCCGTTTTTTCTGCGTCTCCTGCCTCTTTCCTGTTTTGTTACTAAAAGCTGCTGCGTTAATCAGCCGCCGGCAACCAGTTATCTTCTGGTTTAAAGGTGTCCTGCATAATGTCCGGATGTTCCTGCTGCAGTTTGAGGGCCATTTCTTCAATTTTGCGGATTTTTTCCCGCGCAAAAGCGACTTCTTCTTCACTGATACCGCCAGCCTCAGCCTGATCAATATACTGCTGAATCAGGGCGGTTTTCTGTTTGCTGGCCTCAACAAAGGCGCGGAACATACGCTTTTCCTGACGCTGCTCGTAAGCCAGGTACTGCTCTTCATCGGCCAGCTCTTCGGCCGTCGGCATTTCCCGCGGGCGCGAAGGTGACAGTTTCGGCGCACGCGGATCACCGTTAATACGCGCAGCCTGCATACTGGCAATGGCATCACTGTTCAGCCGTGGCAGCCAGGCATCCAGCTCGCTGTTATCCAGATCATGGATGGCGTTGTCTGCGTTTTTTGCACTGGCAGAATCCGGCGCAGCCGGTGCCTGCAGTGGTGGCACAACGGTTGGTGTGTAAGCTGGCTCCTCTGTCTGCGGCGAAGCATTGTTCTCACCCACCAGCACATCCACCTGACGCAGCCACAATAAAGCCGCAATCAGACCAGCACCTGTTCCCAGCAGCAATAGGGTTATGATTTTGGCCTTCATCGGTGGTTTCAGCTCTGTGGTTGCAGACGACGATTAAGGTGAATATCGGTATCGTTGCGCAATTTTTTCTGCAGCGCCTGCAGCTCCCGCTGTAAGGCTGCCCGCGCCAGTTCATGCGAAAGCTCATAACGCACGCCTTCATCACTCAGCGGTAAATAACCATCCACCCGCTCATCCACCCAGAGAATTTCATACACAACATCGCCTTCGTTCTGCGGACTGCGGAATGCAGGTGACACTTGCCCGGCAGGTTGCACAAAGGCCACTGAGTGCAGCCAGGTGCGGTCTTTTTCACCGCGTTTAAGCCAGCCCAGCTCGCCGCCTTTATCTTTATCAGCGGCAATGGAATAGCGCTTTACTGCATCAGCAAAAGATAAACCGCCGCGGATTTCGGCGACGATGGCATCTGCCTGCGCCTGATCAGCCACGCGGATATGCCGCACTTTGGCACGCTCGACCACGCGAAAATCGTCTTTATGTTCGTTATAACCGGCCTGTAATTCGGCCTCGGTAATTCTGGCCGCACGTGCACGCAGGGCCGGATTATCATCATGAATATCCATATTAATACCCATGCTGGCCAGTAAGCGCTGACGCTGTTCCTGATTCAGAATCACCTGTTGCAGTGCCTGCCAGTCTGCCTCACTGAGCTGCTTTTTCGCCCAGTTCAGAACATACAGGCCACCGACGTATAACCGTGTCTGCTGCTGTAAATAATCGAGATTACCACTCTGCAGCGCCAGACGGC
Organism: Thalassolituus sp. ST750PaO-4; assembly: GCF_020320405.1. NCBI lineage: Bacteria > Pseudomonadati > Pseudomonadota > Gammaproteobacteria > Oceanospirillales > Oceanospirillaceae > Thalassolituus > Thalassolituus sp. ST750PaO-4. The sequence continues at coordinate 83,920 of NZ_JABVCB010000008.1, read as the reverse complement.
CCTGCACATTCTGACGCTGATAAATATCCAGCAGACTGACTTTGCCACCTTCCGCCAGTTCCGTATTCAGCACGGCAAAATCTGCAGCTGCGGTTTTCTGTTCCGGGGTCAGATCAATGGTCAGCCCTGGCTGTAATTTAATCAGCGCATTCAGGCGTTCCACATTCAGTTCAGGATTCCACTGCACCAGACTGGAAAAATTTTTCCCCGGCAAGGCGTTCACACTGGCGACAATCTGCTCATTGAAATAGCCACGCAATAAAGCAACCAGACGGTTATGACGCTCAACTGCAGCAGCAAAAGCCACGCGGTTTTCCGGATTCAGCTGCCCGGCTGTCAGATGCGTGCGGGCGTATTCCGCCATTAAGGCGTCGTCGAGTAACTGTTGCAGAATGGTTTGCAGGGTCAGGGTTTTACCGCTGGCCTGCGCGGCTTTCTGCTGTTTATGCAGAAAAATATCCAGCAGGGTACGGCTCAGGGTCAGATCTCCGACACGGGCAATCTGCTCTTCATGTTCCAGACTGTACTGAATGCCTGCCGAGGCCTGGGCAGGCAACAGAAAAGACAGCATAACGGCAAAGAATACGGCGTATTTTTTCATGGCTTCGTTATAGATCCGGTGGCGGTGTTAACTGGAATAATGACCGGTATGAATGACAAAGTCTTTTTCCGGGCAAAAAAAAGCAGGATGATCCTCACGCAAATCATCCTGCAAACACCTGAAACAAAATTTCAGAGTGGGGCCTTCACAACGACTGCTCTGACAATCCATGCCTGAGCAGCCTTTGTGACCTTGGACAGCAACACCCTGATCAGGCGTCGCTGCCGCTATCCTTTAAAAACGATTCGCAGCGTGGTTCAGTACATGCACCGTCATGGCGATGGCATGTGGAATCACAACCTTGGCAACCTGAGTGCGGTCTGCCGAAGAGGTGCTGCTCAGTACAATACCGCCCTGACTGTAAGAGATCGCACCACCCTGAGTCAGCAGAGGACGAATATCTTTCTGGTTAGCCGGAACCGGAGTGAAATCATTCAGGGCTGACGTCACCAGCGCATCGTTATTCAGATCCAGTGCTGTGTAGTTGTCTTCTACCCAGCCTTCCCAACCGGAGTGGTTCAGGTCAGAGGTCGTCCAGGTGTGGTGCGGCTGCAGCAGATCAGTGGTGTGCAGGGTAAAGCCCAGCATCTGTGCCGTTGGGTTTTTCCAGAATTCGTTGTACCAGTGCTGGCCGAGGTTATCGATCGGCTGGAACGGGATTTTTTCGAAGTCGGCATACATGCCTTTATTGGAACTGCTGCCCTGACGGTAGTTGGCTTCGGTAATACCGTAGCTGTTGTATTCAGAATCTTCGGAGCAGGACCAGAAGAAGCACCAGCCGGTCATACCGCCTTTGCCGTCATCCAGGTGATCGCCCACCAGCCAGGTCGCGGCCAGATTATCCACAGCACCCCAGACGGTCAGCAGATCGTAGTTATAACCACCCAGGTCATTACCATGAGCATCACCACCGCGGGTGTGGTTCTGGAAGTGCCAGTAAGAGGTGTATTTCACGATAGAGGCACCTGCGCCCCATACCGGAGCTTCAACACAATCACCGGTTACCGCACCACAGATAAAGGTGTCAGCAAAATCATCCACATCGTAGGCACCCTGCCCCAGAACTTCAGCAAACTGTTCCATGCTGTAACCGGCAGCCTGTGCTGCGGCAGCCAGCTTGTTGTATTCGGTGGTATCCGGATGCGCCGCCATGTAACTGATAGCATCTTTAACAATGCGTTTATGGGTTGGCTGGGTAAATGCTTCAGCATTCATTGCGCCGATGGTCAGGGCTGCGCTGACAGAAAGGGCCAGAGTGTGTTTCATAGTGGATTCGCCTGTGTGTTTTTGGTCTTACTAAACTCGCACAGCATTGTGAATACCGCGTTGCGCTGCGGTGACGACTCTGAGTCAGAACAATGAATAACGAGTGTGTTTTTATTTTTTTAAAACCGTCACGACGACCGTGATGCAGCTAAGACTAATAACTGAGAATGGTCGCCGACAATACGCCGGCAGGCACTTGGCCTGAATAAGCACAGATTAATTTTAAACTGTCCCAAACGGTGAATACGGCGACTTTTTTGGACCATCACTAATAATTAAAATATTAATTAGAGCGATATTATGATGATTGGTCTGACCTTATTTAAAGGCAAAAAAAACCGGATAATCACAGGATTACCCGGCTTGCGGAAATAATTAACGCCTCAGAAACGGTTAGCTGCGTGATTCAGAATATGCACTGTCATCGCAATCGCATGCGGGATAACAATTTCTGCAATTTGCTCACGGTCAGCATCGGCTGTACTGCTCAGCACAATACCACCCTGACCATAAGAAACAGCTCCACCCTGAGTGAGTAAGGCACGAATATCATGCTGACCGGCAGCAACCGGTGTGAAGCTGTTCAGCGCGGCACTGACAAGTGCATCATTATTCAGTTGCAGAGCACTGTAATTATCTTCCACCCAGGTTTCCCAGCCGGCATGATTCAGGCTGGAGGTTGTCCAGGTATGGTGCGGCTGCAGCAGATCGGTGGTGTGCAGCACAAAACCCAGCGTCTGCACCGTTGGCTGATTCCAGAATTCGTTGTACCAGTGCTGACCCAGGTTATCGATCGGCTGGAATGGCATGGTTTCGAAATCTTCATACATACTCTTGCTGGAGCTGCTGCCCTGACGGTAATTCGCTTCGGTTACACCATAGGTGTTGTATTCAGAATCTTCGTTACAGCTCCACCAGTAGCACCAGCCGGTCATGCCGCCCGGACCATCATCCAGATGATCGCCTTTCAGCCAGGTTGCGGCCATATTGTCGACATCGCCCCATACGGTCAGCAGATCGTAGTTATAGCCACCCAGATCGTTGCCATGGGCATCTGCACCACGGGTGTGGTTCTGAAAGTGCCAGTAGGAGGTGTACTTGGCGATGGATGAACCCGCCCCCCAGACCGGCGCCTCAACACAGTCACCACTCACGGCGCCACAGATAAACGTATCGGCAAAGTCATCGACATCGTAGGCGCCCTGACCCAGCACTTCCGCAAACTGCGCCATGGTGTAACCCGCAGCCTGAGCCGCCGCCGCCAGCTTGTTGTATTCCGTAGTATCCGCATGAGCTGCCATATAGCTGACGGCGTCCTGCACAATGCGCTTATGGGTTGGCTGGGAGAAGGCCGCAGCATTCAGCGACGAACCCAACAGAGCCACCCCCAGGGTGGTCAGTAAAACCGGTTTCATGATTCTTCCTCATTTATGATGATTATTGTTAAGCCGCTCAGGCATATCTGTCTCCTGACTCAGGATGAGCGCAGCAGATGACAAACAGGCTTCGCCTGAACAGCGGCCGAACCATAAACAAGCAATTTCCTACCAAGCAATATACCAAGTAGTTTTTGGCACAAATGGAGACAGTTTTTTTGTACTTTTGTCTTAATCGGTGCTCAGTTTTTCCTGATTTACCACTTTTAAAACGGTCGTACAGATTCCTCCCCACCACCAATAAACAACCGCTACCGATGTAAAATGACAAGTGAATCAATACCCAGCGATGGAATTTCTATAGTTTCCTCATGCTGATAGTATTCCCGGTACGATGTGCCTGTTGCTTTACCGCCCCGAATTCACAGCCCCAAAGACAGAACGCCAGCCAATTACCTGCAGGATGCCACTATGAAATTACCCCTGAGTTTTATCTTTCTGACCGCGCTGAGCTCATTCAGCAGTGCCTTTGAGGTTGGCCGCAATGAATGGACCAACGCCATGACCACGGCACTGCCCAATGCGTTTTGCCAGCCGCAACAGTTTTTCCGTCAGTGTTTTGATATCAGCGAAGCGCAGTGTATGGAAACGGCGACACAAACCACCCGTCAGTGTCTGCAGCAGTTTTCAGCGCAGTTCCCACAGGTATTTCAGCAACCGGCCGATGGCTCTTACTGGGGAACACAGGTTGGCCAGTGTGCTGGTGAGGCCTATCAGACAACACTGAGCAAGCAGTTTAAAAATACCGCTAAATGCAATGACGTGAACCAGTGGATGTGATCTGGACTACGAAGGTAAATATTCAGCCTAGCAAAGCGCTAGTCGGGAACGACGCTTAACGCGCTGCCGCGCGGCCCGCAGGGTGGCCGCCACGGACGGCGGACATAAAAAAACCCGCTTGCGCGGGTTTTTTATTAAGCCGGTAACTAAACGCGTTAAGCGCTTAGTTTACCTTGGCATTCAGCTCGCCACTGGCGTAACGCTGGAACATGTTGTCCAGAGAGATCGGTTTGATCCTGGAGGCATTACCGGCAGTACCGAAGGCTTCGTAACGGGCGATACAGATATCGCGCATTGCGGTTACGGTCTGAGCGAAGAATTTACGCGGATCGAACTCACTCGGATGCTCAGCCATCATGCGACGCATAGCGCCGGTAGAGGCCAGACGCAGGTCGGTATCGATGTTGACTTTACGCACACCGTACTTGATGCCTTCGACGATTTCTTCAACCGGTACACCGTAGGTTTCTTTAATGTCGCCACCGTACTGGTTGATGATCGCCAGCCACTCCTGCGGCACAGAAGAAGAACCGTGCATAACCAGGTGAGTGTTCGGAATGCGCTTGTGGATTTCCTTGATACGGTCAATCGCCAGGATATCCCCTGTTGGTGGCTTGGTGAATTTGTAGGCGCCGTGGCTGGTGCCGATGGCAATGGCCAGAGCATCGACCTGGGTACGCTTAACAAAGTCAGCGGCTTCTTCCGGATCGGTCAGCATCTGGCTGTGATCCAGAACGCCTTCGGCACCGATGCCGTCTTCTTCACCGGCCATACCGGTTTCCAGAGAACCCAGACAACCCAGTTCGCCTTCTACCGATACACCACAGGCGTGCGCCATATCGACGGTGCGCTTGGTCACGTCAACGTTGTATTCGTAAGAAGTCGGGGTTTTACCGTCTTCACCCAGAGAACCGTCCATCATCACTGAGCTGAAGCCCAGCTGGATAGAACGCTGACACACGTCCGGCGAGGTACCGTGATCCTGGTGCATACACACAGGAATGTGCGGAAACTCTTCAATCGCGGCCAGAATCAGGTGACGCAGGAAAGGAGCGCCTGCGTATTTGCGGGCACCGGCAGACGCCTGAACAATCACCGGAGAGTCGGTCTTGTCGGCGGCTTCCATAATGGCGCGCATCTGTTCCAGGTTGTTCACATTAAATGCCGGTACGCCGTAGCCGAATTCGGCGGCGTGATCCAGCATCTGACGCATGCTGATTAATGCCATGTCAAAATACCTTAACTGTGAAAATTGGCTGGCCGCTATTCTAACGGCTTATGTTATGGATAGAAACGGCTATTGGCTGCTGTCTGCAGTGTCGCACTCATCAGACGCCATCATCCTGTAAATCTCTTTCTTCCAGCCTGCGGATCATGGCCTGTTCACGCTCAGCCTGAGCTGCGGCAAACTGCTCCAGCGCCGCCGCCAGTGGTTGCCAGCGCTCTTCTGGCCAAAGCTGCTGCAGAAAAACAGCTTCGTTGCAGGCGGAAAACTCCCGCGCGGTGACAAAGAAATCTTCCGTGGTCTGCAACAGCGACGAAGAGCGCAGAGAATCCTGCAGACGGCGGCACAGAGTCAGATAAAAACCAACGATAAGCTGATCGGCCTGTTCGTAATCCAGTTCATCGATCTGGGCATTGATCTGGGCATTGATACGGTCAAACAACGCATCATGCTCGCCATGCAGGCGGATGCCGTCAAAATCATCTTCGGTAAAGAGTTCGCAATCCGGAGCATTCAGCCATAACAGCGGATAGTCATCCTCTTCCTGCGTGATTTCATGCGGCTGAATCAGCGCGATGGTGGGCGGTAACGGCCCCTGATCTGAGTATTCAAACAGGAAGCAGCCAACGGTATTGGCAACCGGCGCCGCCTGCAGATCGGCCAGAATTTTATCGTGCAGGGCTGAACTGGCCTGCTCCAGCATGTCCGCCAGCGACAGCGCTTCGTGCGAGCGGTCATAGACAATGCTGTTCTGTGTCAGGTTGCGGATTACCTCAACCTCGCCCGTGCTGCTGAATTCAACCAGGCTTTCCATATAAGGCGTCAACTCTGGTGCAACACCGACCTCTGGCATGCGGGCAGAACGCTCAATAATGCGTACACCGGCCTCACTCCACTCATAATCACCGACCTTTAAACCGTATTCACGGGCAGTGATAAAAGTGACAGGGTAGCCCTCGGCATCTTTTTTCAGAAACTCGATAACAATGGGTTTTACTTCGGCGCCATTGCGGTAAACCTGCTGGCGGCAGGACCAGTCGCCGAACGAATAAAACGCCGTGTCATAACTGACGTCGTCGCCAATCAGATATTTGGTCGCATGCAACTGCCGGCCCTGCAGCGCGACAACAATAATGCCATCGGCCGTGGTATCCATCTCATCGACCGACGGATAAATCGTACAGCGCGCAGGCGGCATATGCTGCAGATACTGCACAAAGGGCTCTAAAGAAAAGAAGTCCAGACTGGCAAAGCCCACCTGGTACTCACCGGACATCAGTTCATCCAGCGATAAATTAGCAAAATGTTCCGGCGCTACCGTGCTGAATAATTCAGCAATCTGCTCAAGCGGGTTCATCCCTGGACTCCGTTAATTAGTGACGTTGCCGTTACTCGCCGGTATCGGCGCTGTGATAACCACTGCTGCGATCCAGATTACGCAGCATATTTTTTTCTTCGGCCGATATTTGCTGCGACCAGGAACCCGGCTGACCACCGCTGCCACGCACAGTGCGCAGATATTCCAGATGGCGGGCCATCAGGCGGCGCTGCACAAATACGTCATCCACCCGGTCATTGCGGTAATAACGACAGGGTTCATAAGCACCTTCATGTAAGCAGATACCGTCACCATGACGCAGACCTTCAGCAAAGCTGCCATCGTAAACAATGCGGTTATTTTCCAGCCATTTTCCCTGTACAAAACGACCATCCGTTACACGTCCGCGAAATTCATGACCTTCAGTGTGCCGGGCAATACCCTCACCCTGTGCCACGCCCTGCAGACACTCACCGCTCATCCAGAACCAGTCCGGCTCCTGCAGTGCACACTGGCTGCTGGCCTGTAACTCTGCCCGTATCTGTTGCAGGCGCGCTGCCAGAGCCTGCTGTGCTTTTTTGCGAAAAATATTTTCCGGCTCTGCGCGGAGAAAGGCCTGGTAATTATCCACCTCATTGACGCTGCGCACGGTCTGCCAGCTCTGCAGATCCCGGTCATAAACAGCGAAGGCTTCCAGGGCATAATTCAGCGCACAGATTTTTGCCAGATCGCGGGCGGTAACACCAGCGGCCGCACGATCCCGGCCATTTGGACAAGCCACCGGCCGACGGCTGAGACGGGTTTCATCAGCACCATCGATTAAGGCTGAGAAAATGGCTTTTGAATCAGACAAAACCGCCTGATGAAGGTTGTTACCAGCCTCGCTGGTTACTTTTTTGGCAGGTTGCTGGGCACAGCCGGCCACAACACCAGCGCCCATAACCAATAAGAGGCATAAAAGAATGCTGCGCATACTCTTCCCTGAATATATGAATGTGAAAATGAAACAGGGCTGCCTATGGCAGCCCTGATCTGACTTACTTGGCGCGTTCTTCCAGAATCGCAACCGCAGGCAGTACTTTGCCTTCTACGAACTCCAGGAAAGCGCCACCACCGGTCGAGATGTAAGACACTTTATCGGCAATTTCATATTTATCAACAGCGGCCAGAGTGTCACCACCGCCGGCAATAGAGAAGGCATCGGATTCGGCAATCGCCAGTGACAGGGCTTTGGTGCCTTCACCGAACTGGTCGAATTCGAACACGCCCACCGGGCCGTTCCAGATAATGGTTTTGGCGCTCTTCAGCTGTTCGGCCAGTGCTTTGGCGGAATCCGGGCCGATGTCGAAGATCATATCGTCGGCTTCAACCGCATCGGCGCTTTTCAGTGTCGCGGCTGCCGATTCAGAGAATTCTTTACCGCACACAACGTCGGTTGGCAGCGGGATAGAGACTTTTTCCATCAGCTTTTTCGCCGCCGGAATCAGGTCTTCTTCACACAGGGATTTGCCCACCGGCTTGCCAGCTGCGGCCAGGAAAGTATTGGCAATACCACCACCGACGATGATCTGATCACAGACATCGGACAGACTTTCCAGCACTTCCAGTTTGGTTGACACTTTTGAGCCACCAACGATGGCCACCAGCGGACGGGCCGGAGTCGCCAGGGCTTTGCCCAGTGCGTCCAGTTCAGCCGCCAGCAATGGGCCGGCACAGGCAACCGGGGCAAACTTGGCCACACCATGGGTCGACGCCTGAGCGCGGTGAGCGGTACCAAAGGCATCCATCACGAATACGTCGCACAGTGCGGCATACGCCTGCGCCAGTTCATCGGCGTCTTTTTTCTCGCCTTTGTTAAAGCGCACGTTTTCCAGCAGCACCACTTCGCCAGCGGCGACTTCAACGCCTTCGCGAAAATCTTTGATAACGTTAACGTCACGGCCGAGCAGGCCGGCCAGGTGGGCAGCAACCGGCTTGATGGACGATTCTTCGTCGTACACGCCTTCTTCCGGACGACCCAGGTGGGACATAACAATCACCTTGGCACCGGCATCCAGAGCCAACTGAATGGTTGGCAGCGACGCACGGATACGCGCATCGGATGTGACCTTGCCGTTCTTTACCGGAACGTTCAGGTCTTCACGGATCAGAACGCGCTTACCGCTCAGATCCAGATCGGCCATTTTCAATACAGTCATGATAACCCCACTCACAATATTCAGTAGCTGATGCGCCCGCGGTGCCGGTTCAGCGTGTAAGGCTTACGCGCTGAACCGGGCCCTGCTGGCGATGAAAAAATTTGGGGCGCGATTATAGCAGCAAGCGCCCGCCGGCCCTAGTCCTGCACGCGCGGCATCTGGTTCTGCCCGCAGAGGGAGCTGATGGGTGCAAAGTCCTCTGAGACAGGAGCATGAAGGTTCCGGGGCCAGTCCTGAAAAACAGACTTTCAGCAAGCCGGATTCAGATAGTGTGAACGGGTCCTTATCGTCAAGGTAGTTATTGATAGAGGTTGCAGCTAGAATCTGCGGTCTTCATTCGGCTCAACCCGGAGCGAGCCGAAGTGACAATTCCAGGACTGTTAATAAAGGAAGACCCCATGTTCAAATCCTGCTTACGCCTCAGCAGCCTGCTGCTGGCAACCTCACTGGCTTTGCCTGCTGCTGCACTGGAAGTCAAAGTGCTGAGCGCCGTGGTTAAAGACGAAAAAATCGCCGATGCCAAAATCACCTGGCAGCGCAACGGTGAAAGCTCTGTAAGCGCCACATCGACTGCCAACGGTGTCGCCAGCGCCAGCAGCACCCTGGCCGACGACAGCGACACCACCATGATTATCGACAAAGCCGGTTACTCCACGCTGGTTGTGAAGTGCCCGTGTGATGGCTTTACCTACGCCCTGTCACCGGTAATGCAGAACCTCGATGGTCTGCGCGTGGTACTGACCTGGGGTAGCACACCATCCGATCTGGACTCTCACCTGACCTACCCGGCGAACCACGTGTTCTACGTGAAAAAACAGGGCCGTGATGCCAATCTGGATGTGGATGACACCAACAGCTATGGTCCGGAAACCATCACCATCGAGCAAAAACATAACGGCGAACGCTACGTTTACGCGGTGCACGATTACAGCAACCACAGCAGCAAAACCTCCAAAGCCCTGGGTAACAGCAGCGCCCGAGTGCAGGTGTATGTTGGCCAGACGCTGATCCGTACCTATAACGTGAAACCGCAGCAGACCGCCTCCAGCTGGGTGGTGTTCGGCATTGATGAAAACGGCGCCTTCCACGATATTGATCAGTACCTGAGCCTGAACCGTGAAGGTCTGGCCTCGCACCTGAACAGCCTGATCAGCGCAGAATCCTTCGAGAGCCACTCACTGATCACGGACGCCATCAAGAAAGAAGCCAAGCGGATTAATACCCGTGGCGAAAAACTCTATGGCGAGAAGAAACTGGAAGAAGCTATGTACGCCTTCCAGGATGCCGTTAACCTTTACCCAAGCTTTGGTCAGGCCTACAGCAACCTGGGTCTGACTTATCAGAAACTGAACCGTACCGCCGAAGCGCTGTGGGCTAACCGCAAAGCGATCGAACTGGCGTCCGGTAACAGCAAGGCGCGGGTTCAGGCCAGCAGCTACTACAACATTGCCCGTATTTATGAAGCCAGTGGCCGCTGGCAGGATGCGCTGGATAACTTCCGCAAAGCCAAATCTCTGCGCGAGCACAGCGCTTACGACAGTGGCATCACACGGATGCAGGAAAAACTGAATCAGCAGTAAGGCTGACACTTAAAACCCCGCGTCTGCGGGGTTTTTTATTCCATCTGCGCCGATATCACTCCGCATCGTCAAAAGGATATTCCATGCGTTTTATTTTCCCACTGCTACTGGGCCTGATCATCAGTCCGCTCACTCAGGCCGCCGGCCCCGCTAAAGTCGCCACGCTGGAGCGCAGCCTGTGGCCACAACCGTTAACCAGCGCCGCAGCGTTTGACCGCGCTTCCGCCGCCGAAATTCTGACCTTCGCCCGCTTGCTGGAAGCGACGCCGCTGAGCAACGAAGCTGACATCAAAATCTTCACCGCCGTCGATAAGCCCGATGCCGCCAGCGTGCAGCGCTGGCTGGAGAAAACCCGGCAGCGGCTGCAGACTAACTACGCACAGGCCTGTGGTCAGTGTGCCGCGTCCGCCAGCTGGGCGACATTAACCGCCGTCAGCCAACGGCCCGTTACCGGGGAGTATCAGAATTGGGCCAAAGCCAGTGAAGCATTTCACTTACGTTACCTGTATGAACAGGTGCGTCTGGCGGCATTATTCCCGCGCATTACCAGTGAAATTCACACCTTTAATCAGCACGAGGTGGATGGTTTTGAATTACCCGACCGTCAGTTTCTGCTGAGCTATGATGACGGCCCGGCACCCGACCGCTTAAAAGAGGGTGTAAAAGTAAACGGCACTGAGCAGCTGGTTAAAGCACTGGAAAGTGCCGGTATGCGTGCACAGTTTTTCGCACTGGGCGAACGCATTAAACAGCAGAAAGCACCTGAAGATTTTTACGCCAGTCAGTGTCTGGGTTCCCACGGCGAGGTGCACAAAAGCCACCAGAAATGGGACGGCTGGGCCGATTCCATTAACACCACGCGCACCCGTCTGAATGATTACCAGCCGGGCCCATACTGGTTCCGCCCGCCTTACGGTCAGCGCAGCGAAGCTCTGACCGCCGCACTAAAGCAGGCGGGTGAAGGCGTGATGCTGTGGAATATCGACAGTCAGGACTGGAACCGAAAATTAAGCGATAAAGACGTTGAAGACCGGGTGATTACCCTGATGCTGTTATGGCGTCGCGGTATTATTCTGTACCACGATATCCACCCGCGGGCGCTGGCCAATTTAGCCGCACTGCAGACCCTGCAGCAACAGGCTGGGCTGAACTGGCGCGACTGTCACAGCCTGCAGCCAAAAGCCACAAAACTCTGACAACACAGTAACCGGCAGGAATACAATTTTGGACAGCGGACTCTACCTGATTTTTCTGGCAACCACGGTTATGTTAATCATGGTGCCCGGCCCTTCTGCTATCACCGCAGCCAGTCAGGGTGCCAGCCACCCGCAAGGCAAAGCCTTTTTTGGCGTGCTGGGCATCGCCTGCGCTGATGTGTTGTATTTTTCGCTGTCTGCCACCGGTATTGCCTCGTTAATTATTGCCTCGGCCACACTGTTCGCCCTGATTAAATGGGTTGGCGTTGCCTACCTGTTCTATCTGGGGCTGAGTGCCATATTCAGCAACGCCGGGCCCATTAATCTCAGCCGTGAGCAAAAGGTGAGCAGACCCGGCAAGCTGTTTTATCAGGGATTAATCGTACAGCTCGCCAATCCCAAGGCACTGCTCTATTTTTCTGCTCTGCTGCCGCAGTTTATTGATCCGGCGGAACCTGTGCTGCTGCAGCTATTAATTATGGGGGCTTCCTGCCTGCTCGCCGACCTGCTGGTGTACAGCACATTCAGCTATATGGGGAATCATCTGGCACGCAAACAACTGAAAGCACGGGTGGTTAATGCGATTAATAAAACCGCAGGTCTAACCCTGATTGCGACCGGAATCAGAATCGCGATGATGGAGGCTAAGAATTAATCGCTCCCGGATAGCGAAGATAAAAAAAACTGCCAAAGCCACTGCTGTCCCACAGTTTGGAGTGGAATTGTGTCACTCCAAACTGCAGCATTCATCGACTACTATTTTTCAATCTGAAACGCCTTTCCGGGGCAAGCCCCTGGCCCCCTGCAAGGAGAGGTATCTCCTTCCGATCCTTTCTTTTCGGCGCGTCCGGCTTCATCCAGCCAACTGCAATGATTATGCGGCACGCAAAACAATTCGCCCCGGAACGACGTTTTAAAATACCAATAATTTGTATCGTTCCGGGGCAGGGTTTTGCTCTGAAGGCCGCAGAATCATCTGGTTGTCTGGCGCCGCACGATCGCCGGTTTAAGCAATCCGCTCAGCCGTATTTCAACGGAAACCGTGTTTGAGACATGATATTTAAAAAATGCGTTTGATCTGAAAAGCGGCAGTGCGGTGATGGTTTTCTGCGCCTCTGGGGCCGCTGCAGAAACCGCAGATATGTCTGGTCTGTCCGCAGGGATGCGGACAAGCGGCTCCGGCCATGGATGGCCGATGAGGCGCGCGGCCAGTAAATATCAAGGTTTCAAGGGTGACGGCCCAGAAAGCGCGAAGCTGGGCCTGTTTTTGCTCCTGCAAAACATGCATTTCCGCCATCCATGGCGGTCAGGTATAAAGCCCGCCGGCAAGGGGAATAAGTTCCCCTGGGAGGCGTTGGGCCTGGATGTTAAAAAATGCTGTTTTTGTCAGCTATGATGCTGATTAAAACTGTGGGACAGCAGTTGCTAAAGCAGACTTTTATGGGTATTTATCAGCCTTCCCGGCTGATGTATTTATGCCGGTTAACCCTTAACTCCATCAACCGGAATAAGCCGATCAGCACGGCCGACATCACCAGGTACATCATGCCGGCGGCGAAGAAAATCTCCAGCGGCGTATAAGTACGGGCAATAATCGTGCGCGCCATACCGGTAATATCCAGCAGGGTAATGGTCGAGGCCAGCGCACTGCTTTTCAGCATTAACAGAAATTCGTTGCTGTAGGCCGGCAGTACAATACCCAGCGCTCTTGGCAGAATAATACGGCGGATTTTGGTCAGCCGGTTCATGCCCAGCGCGTCGGCGACTTCAATTTCGCCATGGGGAATTGCCTGAATGGCACCACGGATTAATTCTGCGCTGTAGGCCGAAGTATTCATGGTGAAAGCAATAATGGCGCACCAGTAAGGTTCTTTCAGAATCGGCCAGAGGAACGAGTCTTTCACCGCATCAAACTGCGAAGCACCGTAATAAATCAGGAATATCTGTACCAGCAGTGGCGTGCCACGGAAGAAAAAGATATAGCCATAGGCCAGACCTTTAAGCAGCGGCTGCGTTGAAGCGCGCATTAATGCCAGAGGCACCGCCATCAGAATACCGAACAGGCCGGATAAACCGACCAGTTCTAATGTCAGCCAGGCGCCTTCCAGCAGGCGTGGGAAATAATCCCAGATTACAGACCAGTCCCAGTTCATGCCCGTCGTCCACGTAATTCAGGTTTACTCAGACGCTCAAGAATTTCGGTCACCAGCGTCGCCAACAGGGTCAGCGCCAGATACAGAATGGCGGCTGCCAGATAAAAATCAAAAGGATGTTTGGTTGCTGCAGAACCCACACTGGCCTGACGCATTAATTCATTCAGACCAATCACCGATACCAGTGCGGTATCTTTCAGCAGTACCTGAAATAAATTGCCCAGTCCGGGAATGGCCAGACGCCACACCTGTGGAAAAATAATGCGGAAGAAGGTTTGCCCGCGGCTCATGCCCATCGACTGTGCCGACTCCCACTGGCCTTTGGGTACTTCCAGCATCGCCATACGGAATACTTCCGTGGCGTAAGCACCAAAGGCAATGGCCAGAGCTGCAACACCGGCGGCAAAAGCGCCTACTTCGATGTATTCGTCATAACCAAAAAAGCTGGCGCCCCACATCAGCAGCTGAGCGCCGCCGTAATACAGGGTTAATACCAGCAATAATTCCGGCACGCCGCGCACCAGTGTGGTGTACAGCGTGGCCGGAATACGCAGAAACGGTGAAGGTGACAGCTTGGCTGCCGCCCCCAGTAAGCCGATCACCAGTCCGATGGCTAAGCTGGCCAGTGCCAGCTGAATGGTCATCAGCGCTCCGCTGAGTAACAGATGGCCAAAGCCCTGTAAATCCATCAGCATGCAGCGTCGTCCTGGTGTGTCATATAATTCATCGGCTTACCTCTGAGCAGCGTTCGCTCAGTAAATATCAAACGGGAAATATTTAGCGTTAATTTCTTTGTAGGTGCCGTTGGCAACAATGGCATCCAGCGCTTTATTCAGACGTTCCTGCAGTTTGTCGCCTTTACGCACCGCGATACCGATTTTGTCATCGATATCCAGATCGGCACCTTTAAATTCGAAATTCGCGCCGTCTTTGCTTTGCAGCCAGTCATAGGCCGGGAATTTATCCGACAGGATGGCGTCGATACGGCCAGCAGCCAGATCGAGGTAAGCGTTATCCTGAGTGTCGTACAGTTTTACATTCACCACGTCGCTGTATTTATCTTCCAGCGTCTGGCCGGAAATCGTCGCGCGCTGTGCTCCAACGCTGAGGCCTTTCAGGCCATCCATGCTGGTGTCCAGGGTTTTGCCTTTGGCAGCCACAAACGCCAGGCTGTTGGTGTAATACTTATTGGTAAAATTCACCACGCGCAGACGTTCTTTGGTGATCGACATAGAGGCAATAATGGCATCGTATTTACGTGCCATCAGACCCGGAATAATGCCATCCCAGTCCTGCGCCACGATTTCGCACTCGGCTTTCATTTCGGCACACAGGGCTTTGGCGATATCGATATCAAAACCGACCAGATTGCCATTGGCATCGATCATATTGAACGGTGCGTAAGCCCCTTCAGAAGCGATGCGGATTTTTTCGGCAGAGGCGAATGGCGACAGCATAACGCTGGCCGCCAGGCACAGAGTGGCAACGAATTTTTGCATGGTGTTAATCCTCAGCAATAGATAATAAAGCAGACCAATCAGGCCTGATGACTCGCCATAAAATCGCGTACGCGCTGGGATTCGGGGTTATCGAATACCTTTTCCGGCGAGCCTGTTTCTTCAATCTGTCCCTGATGCAGGAAAACCACAGAGCTGGACACTTCACGCGCAAAGCGCATTTCGTGCGTCACGATCAGCATCGTCCGGCCTTCTTCGGCCAGTTCGCGCATCACCGCCAGCACCTCGTTGACCAGCTCAGGGTCCAGGGCAGATGTCGGCTCATCAAACAGCAATACCTGCGGATCCATTGCCAGTGTGCGGGCAATGGCCACACGTTGTTGCTGCCCACCGGAAAGATGTCCCGGATAGGCGTCCTGTTTGTCAGCCAGACCGACCTTGCGCAGCAATTCCTGTGCCCGTGCAACGGCAACATCACGCGGCACCTTTAATACGTGCACCGGTGCTTCGATCAGGTTCTGCAGGATGGTCATATGTGGCCAGAGGTTGAACTGCTGGAAAACAAAGCCCAGGCGCGAACGCAGGCGTTCGAGCTGGCGCTTGTCCTGCGCTTTCAGTTCACCGTTTTTGTCCGGAATCAGTGCCAGCTGTTCATTACCGATAATGATCTCGCCCTGATTCGGGCGTTCCAGCAGGTTAATGCAGCGCAGCAGCGTGCTTTTACCGGAGCCACTGGAGCCGAGAATCGAGATAACGTCACCCTTCTGCGCGGTCAGGCTGACGCCTTTCAGCACTTCAAGATTACCGTAGCATTTGTGGATGTTGATCAGCTCAAGAGCAGCGTTGGAGTTCTTCATATATAGGGCTTGGCGCGCACAAACGGACAAGGGCGCGAACATTACACATTGGCAGGATGAAGACAACCTTCACGCAAGCTTAGCGCCAATTTCTGACCGGAAAGTCCACTTTGAGTCACGAATTGGTGCAAAAACGTGTGACAACAACGCTGCAGGTATGTAATCCGTCGGACGGGCGCATTGTCTCAGGGTAAGACCAATTGGCGGGAAACGACGCTGCAGAACAGGCGGGAGCTAGGCCCCTGACGCACCAATTCAGGGCGCACGCAGCTACAGCACTGCCTTGTAACAAGGCAAAAAAAACGCCGTCCGGAAACCGGGCGGCGCTTTGTGTTTGAACAGCAGGGCTTATTCGGGAGCCTTATTCGGCAGCGATCTGAGCCGGCACCTGCTGCAGGAAGTCACGGTACAGATCCGCGGCTTCAGACGCGACTTCCACCATCGGCATATGACCGATGCCATTAAAGATATGTGTCTTCAGCTGAGGAACGCCCGCTTCCCACACCGATACCGAGCTCACATGCAGTAAGCGGTCTTTATCACCCCACCAGAGCATGGCCGGTGCTTTCAGGTCAGCCAGTTTTTCTTCGAGGTAATCGCTGGAATGGAAATCGGCGAAGATTTTTTCCAGCTCGCTGCGGCGCTCAATGTATTTATCCGACATGGCTTCCAGCACCATTCCCGGCAGGAATGGCGGCTGCGCCATGGTCATGGCATAGAAGCTGTCGAACTCTGCACGGTTATGAATCAGGAAAGGATTGTGGCCCTGATTCAGCATTTTGAACATATCGCTCGGCTCCGGCGACATAACCCCGGCCGGGTCAACCATAGTGGCCGACAGCGTCCGTTCCGGATAAGCAATGGCGAAGGTGGCGGTTAAAAAGCCCCCCATCGAATTACCGATAACATGTGCCTGAGCGATATCCAGTTTATCCAGCAACGCCGCCAGACGTTTGGCCTGAGCCGGCATGCTGTAATCCCAGCTGGCATCAAAACCGGTATCACCATGACCGGCCATATCCGGAATAATCACCCGATAGTCGTCGACAAAATGCTTGGCAAAACGTGGCCATACATCTTTATCGGCACTGTAACCGTGCAGCATCACGATCACCGGTTTGCCCGGATTGCTGTTGCTGTACAGTGCCAGTTCCATATCGCCGATATCCACCGCGCTTTGCTCAAAACCATAAGCAGAGGCTTCGAGATCGGTGACGTTAGCATACAGCCAGTGGCCGACCCGGCCGTAGGCACCGTTAAGCATACCGACCACCAGAGCCAGCACCAGCGGCAGAATTAACAGACTGATTTTTTTCATAACCTTACCTTGTCTATTTTATTGTTATCGCGTTTTTATACCCGCACAGCCCTGCACTTAACAGGTTCGATCAGGCAAAGTCGTGATCTTTGACGCGGAAGTTTTTAGTCCAGCGACGGAAGGTAAAACTGAAGCCCGGAAACATCGCAATCACCTTACCGCTTTTGCTCTTATACCAGCTGTTACAGCCGCCCTGCTGCCAGACGGTTTTGGCCATCTCGGCATGGATATGGCGGGTGTAGCTGTCTTCGGCACTGGCTTTTACTTCGATCAGATTTTTCTGCCGGCGGCCGACTTCCTCGATCGCCTTCATGATGTAATTCATCTGCGCTTCGATAATAAAAATCGCCGAGGTATGACCAATACCGGTATTCGGGCCGGTAACAATAAACAGGTTAGGGAAACCCGGTGCCGATGTACCTAAATAGGCGCGCGGAAAATCCGCCCAGACATCCGCCAGCGTCTGCTGGTTACGACCGATAACCGGATAAGAGATTACGCCATCGGTGGCGTCATAACCGGTGGAATAAATGATCAGATCCAGATCCAC
The DNA here is from genome assembly GCF_020320405.1 of Thalassolituus sp. ST750PaO-4. Taxonomy (NCBI): domain Bacteria; kingdom Pseudomonadati; phylum Pseudomonadota; class Gammaproteobacteria; order Oceanospirillales; family Oceanospirillaceae; genus Thalassolituus; species Thalassolituus sp. ST750PaO-4. The sequence goes on along the minus strand of NZ_JABVCB010000008.1, from coordinate 65,985 downwards.
CTGATCGCCATGGCTGGTTTTAATGCCGCTCTCATTAATTTCACCAATGCCATCGGTTTTATCGTGCAGGGTAACGTTGTCGCGGCAATAAGCCGGGTACAGCGTGTCGGATAAAATGACGCGCTTACAGCCGATGGTAAAATCCGGCGTGACTTTCTGCTGCAGAACCGGGTCTTTAATCTGCTTTTTAATATGCGCACGGGCTTTACGGCCTGCCAGCAATTCCAGCATCAGGGAAGAGTATTTAAAGCCGATTACGCGGCTTTCCAACCCCCAGTAAATGGCTTCGCGCAGGGCGCGGTAAATACCACGGTTGCGCAGCAACTTACGCTGCCAGTTTTTAAACACATAATCCGGACGCGGCAACACCCAGTGCGGCGTGCGCTGAAAGATATGCAGATGAGCAACATCGGCCGCTATGGCAGGAATAATCTGTGCGGCGCTGGCACCGCTGCCGATAATCGCGACCCGTTTACCTTTATAGTCGTAATCATGATCCCAGTTATTGGTGTGGAAAGCTTTTCCTTTAAAGCTGTCACGGCCTTTAAACTCCGGAATCACCGGGGTACTTAATGGCCCGGAGGCATTGATAACAAAACGTGCCTGCAGCACGCCTTTACCATCGACATGCACGTGCCAGCGCTGATCAGCTTCGTGCCATTCAATTTTTTCAACATTGGCGTGGGTGAGGGTCTTTTCCCGCAGGCTGTGTTTATCAATCACATGATTCGTGTACTGCTGCAGTTCGTGCTGTTCGGCAAACATCTGCGACCAGTCATACGGCTCGGACTCAATGGAATACAGCGGCGACTGCACATCCACCGCAGCACCGGGATAGGTATTCTGTGCCCAGGTACCGCCCATAAATTCACGCCGCTCGAGAATAATAAAATCGTCAATGCCACGTTTTTTAAGATTGATGGCGGCACACTGACCACCAAAGCCACTGCCGATAATGATCACACCATAACTGGACATACGGACCTCTTCGCCCGGCACCGGCCGGAAATTTTATTGTTATATTGCACACGCCAGTAAATCTGACGACAGATGTCATCACTTTACTTCTGAGGACACTTGTCGTCAAATTGCTATACGAGTCATTTCCGGACAATTTTTCCGATGGGTAAATCCACCGCCAGCAACGGCGATAACACCACAAGCGATACTCCGGCAGCCAGAACAGGCGGACGCACCTATGGCGGCCAGAGCCAGCAGCAACGCAAAGCCCAGCGGCGCCAGCAGTTTCTGCAGGCCGGGCTTGAGGTGTTCGGTACCGAAGGCTTCCGCAATGCCACCGTGCGTGGCCTGTGCCGTCAGGCGCAGCTGACCGACCGTTACTTTTACAGCGAATTCGGTAATCTCGAAGGCCTGCTGCAGGCGGTATACGGCCAGTGCATGGACAGCATCAAACAGCAGCTGTTTAACGCTTTCTCTCAGGCGCAGCCCGGCGGGCAGATTGAAGTGCTGGCACAACAAGGACTGGCGGCCTTTTTCAGTGCCATGCAGGACGCCCGTGTCGCACGGGTCTGTATGCTGGAGCTGGAAGGCGTCAGTGCAGCGACCGACCGTTTCTATCACGGCTATATGCAGGATTTTGCCAATATGGTGATGACACTGGCGCGTACCGTACACCCGCACTGGCAACTCAGTGATGACGAGTATGCACTGCTGGGAATGGGCTTTATCGGCGCCATGCGTCAGGTAACTACCTACTGGCTGCAGAGCGGTTGCAGTGCCTCGCAGCAGACACTGGTCAGCACCGGTATGCGCATGATTATGGGACTGGTGCGGCAAATAGAAAGCGAGCAATAAATTTATCCGGCTGCGGATAAAACCGGAACATTTCTGAATGATTGCATCAAGCCGGCTCCTGCACTGAATATTCAGCTCCCGTGGGTTGCGCGCTACGCCTGAGAATAAAATCAGCTCCCTTTTCAGCAATCATAACGGTCGGTGCGTGAATATTGCTTCCCGTAATCGAGGGCATTATTGATGAATCAATAACCCGCAGGCCAGTAACACCATGCACTCTCAACTCCGGATCAACAACACCTCCATCCGCCAGAGCAGCCATTTTGCAGGAGCCGGCCGTGTGGTACACGGTTTCAACATGAGAGCGGATATAGTCACGTATTTCGTCATCCGTCTGAACAGAGATCCCTGGCGCTTCCTCCTTGCCTTTATAGGCCCTGAAAGCGGGCTGTTCCATAATCCGGCGGGCGATTTTCACACCATTCACCAATGCATTCAGCTCCGTGTTATCAGCAAAATAATTGGCTTCAATTTTTGCTTTGCTTAAAGGATTATTATCCCTCAACAACACCCGCCCGCGGCTTTTCGGGCGGAGATGACAAACGTGCAACACATAACCCGCCTTCATCGGCAGCATCAGATCCCGTCCATGAGGACTCATCCTCACGGCGGCAAACTGCAGCTGCAAATCAGGCAACGGCTGATGCTCATCCGATTTAATAAATCCACCACAATCGGTCGGGGTAAATAACAGCGGCGTGGTACGATTCAGATAACGCCCGACAAATGCCCAGAACGACTTACTCCAGGGAGCCATTACGAGTGTCCCATCGTTAGCCGTCTGATAGCGCAACAGAATATCCGGATGATCCTGCAGGTTTTCACCGACGCCAGGAAGATCTTTAATAACTCTGATGCCATGCTTTTCAAGCTCAGCAGATGGCCCGATACCTGATAGCTTCAGTATTTGTGGTGAATTAATAACACCCGCAGAGATAATGACCTCTCTGGCCAATAACGATTCTCTTATTCCCTTTCTGGCATTGTAAATTTCAACACCACATGCGGCTGGCGATTCCCCACGTTCATCAAATAAAACCCTGGTAACATGCGTTTTCTTAAGGATGACCAGATTTGATCTGTTTTCCACAGGATCGAGAAATGATGTGGAGGAATTGGCACGTTTCCCCTCCGGGGTCTGCGTTACCTGAAAATAACCACAGCCTTCCTGTTCTGCACCATTGAAATCACCTGTCGTTCTGAACCCGGCCTCTGCGCAGGCATCAATAAATGCATCGCAAACCGGAAGATGATAATTTGTATCAGAGACATCCATTTCACCATCGACACCATGAAACCCGTCTCCCCCTCTGATCTGTCGCTCTGATTTTTTAAAATATGGCAGAACAGACTCATAGCCCCAGCCAGGATTCCCCTGCTCTTCCCAGCCATCATAGTCGCAGGGATGTCCTCGCGTATAAATCATTGCATTGATTGAGCTTGATCCTCCCATAACCTTACCGCGGGGCCAGAAATATGACCGCTGAGAATTATTGTCATCCTGTTCAGTTTTATAAAGCCAGTTATATTTACCGCTATTCATCAGAACCAGCATATTGAAAGGATTACAGTCTCTGATCCAGTAGCTTTTATCGGTATCGCCCGCCTCAATCAGGCAGACCCGGTTATTTTTATCTTCAGATAAGCGATTTGCCAGCACACAGCCTGCAGATCCTGCGCCTACAATAATGTAATCAAACATATCCGGTACCGTTATTTCACTAATGTGGAAAGATGAAAAAAGATCAGAACCTGTCCTGCCTGAGACTTCTTTTTCTCTGAGCACTACGCCCTTTATGTTTTAAATATCGTTCAATCCAGCTAAAGCGCTCAGGAAAGATATTGGCTACCTTAGCCATAAAGACCCTGCCTTTCGGCATACCATATTCAAGTTTTTTCTTATGGACAAAATGATGCAATATGGCATCAGAAACATCATTAACAGAAAGAACATTCCCACCCGAAAAAGTCAAAGCCGCTGAAGCAGCATTCTCCTGTTTCTTTAACATCGGTGTTTCAATTGCATCAGGGCAAAGAACACTCACACGAATACCCAATGGCCTTACTTCTTTTGCAAGAGCAATACTGAATGCTCTTACCGCAAATTTTGAAGCACTATAAAGAGCCAGACCAGGTACAGGAGAAAGCGCTGCGGTTGATGCAATGTTAATAATATGCCCTGATCGTTGCTGAATCATTTGCCGTACCAATAACCGGCAACCAAGCATTAAACCTTTTACATTCGTATCTATATGCCGGTGTATTTCTTCTTCATCCTGCTCATAAACCCGACCAGCCTGAAGGTAACCGGACACATTCAGCAATATATCGATACTCTTCCACTTACTCAGCACCCCGGAGACAGCATCAGACCAATCAGCTCCTGACGTTACATCCAGCCGGAGTAAGAGCAGGTTATTTGAAGGCCATTTTTCTTCTTCAGCTTTCTGGCGAAGAAGATCCATATTCCTGGCAGATGCGGCCACTCGGTATCCTTTAGCCAGAAATACACCGACCAGATGCATACCAAGGCCGCTTGAAGATCCTGTTATCAATACAACGTTCACACAGCACCCTTTTAGTATATTTAAGAACGGCCTGGCAGTGCATGGCAGGCTGTAAACCGCTGAGGGCGATTTTGCTAAGGAAACTTATAAAACCCCACGGTTTTCTTTCAGCCAAGCTTCTGTTCTTGCCATTCCTTCGGTAAGAGATACCACAGGTACGTAACCAAGCATGTCTCTGGCTTTATCAATGGAATAGGTGGCCTTTCTTGACAGCATCGCCAGAGAACTCCGGTCTATTTCAGTATTGGCATTTAATACCGTATTAAAAATAAACGACCCGACACTGGTTATACCTTCGGCGACACGTGTGGGTAAGCAGACTGGCCCGGTGTTTTTCCCAAGCCATTTGTAATGATTGTTAAAAAATTCTCTGCATTCTATGCCTGCACCATCGGTTATATTGAAAATCTGGCCTTTACCACTTTCTTTTTCAGCAGCCAGAACAATACCATCCACCAGATTATCAATATAAACAGGGCTGAATATCCCTCTGCCCATGGCTGGTAAAACAAATTGCTTTTTACTGATCATCGTCAGAGGAATCAGAACCCAAGGTCTGGACCCCGGACCATAGACATCTCCCGGACGAATTATCGTTGTGCAGATATCCCCTGCGGCATGAGCCGCCAGAAAGCCGTGTTCGCTCGCTGCTTTGGCATCACAATATGAAGATCCACTCAGAACCGAGATACTGCAGTTTTCATCCTGATCAGCATCAAAGTTCAGTCCATATGCTGCAATTGAGGAAATATGAACAACGCGTGCAATATGATGTTTTTTTGCAGCAGCAACCACCTGCTTCACACTGCCAACACTCACCTTCTGATACATGTCCGCTGATGCCGTATTTGAAACGACAGCGGCTGTATGAAAAATGATGTCGCAACCTTTTGCATGTTCCTGCCATTCTCCGGCATTGGAAACATCACCGCGCACAACGTTGCGGGAAGGATCGGCCGCAATATCGACGCCACAGATATCAATGCCTTTCTGTTTGTAACGCTCCATGATTGCCCGGCCAATAAAGCCATTGGCTCCGGTTACAAATATTTTTTTTATTTTATGCACGCCTGAACCCTTTCTGAGATTTACGGATAATCAGATAAATGCGGCCTCATCAGACAGATGAGGTTTCGCAGCAGACCATCACCATTCTCTCTGCCCACACAGCGGATCAATACAAGCGGAGAGGTATTCATTATTTTTATCTTCTTGCTATGCCTGCTGACGGTTTATCCCAACCACCGTAAGGGAGTAAACTGACAACATTGGTAGTCAGATTAAATCTGACTACACGCGTTGTCAAATGTAAAAAGGGAACCAAGTGAGTAGTTCATCATCCCCAATGCTGGGTAAGAAATATGCCGGGTGTTCTTCGGAGGAGCGCCAGAAGCTGAGGCAGCAACAGATCATCGCCGCTGGCATCCGTTTATTTGGCAGCCAGGGCTTCCATAACAGCAGTGTCAGAGCAATCTGTAGCGAAGCAGGCCTGACCAGCCGTTACTTCTACGAATCCTTCGAAAGCACCGAGGCACTGCTGATTGCCTGCTATCAGCAACTGATGTCGGGCTTCCGGAAAGAACTCCTGCAGACGCTGAAAGAAAGCACTGACATTAACGATTTTATAAATAAGGGGCTGTACTGTTTTTACCGGGAAGTCAGCAACCCGGCCTTTGCACAGATTACAATGCTGGAGGTTCTGGGAATCAGTGACAGTGTGGATGCAATTCATATGAACCAGACCCGGTCTTTCGGCCTGCTGATGATAGACACTCTGGCGACGTCCCGGTTTCCGGCCAGTATGCCCAGAGCCAGACTGGAAGCGCTGGGGTACTCTGTTTGCGGGGCAATGGCCTTCAGCGCTATCGACTGGATGAAAAGCGGGTATAAGTTATCTATCGATGATGTTGTAGCAAACAGCAGGATGATTTTATCCGGCGTGGTCGGACAGCTGGGAGCTCTTTAAGGCTTTCCAGTGCCGGCAACGCTCAGCCCTTACCACCAGCTACGGCAAGCCGCAGTCTTACACCGGATTGTCGATATCGACGAACTCCACATTCAGACCAAACTCATCCGCCAGATATTCCCCCAGCGCTTTGGCGCCGTAACGCTCGGTTGCGTGATGGCCAGCGCTGAAAAAGTGGGTGCCGGTTTCACGCGCCAGATGCACCGCCGGTTCATTGATTTCACCGGTTAAATAGGCATCGACGCCGGCATTAACGGCCACCTGCAAATAACCCTGAGCGCCACCGGTGCACCAGCCAATGGTTTCGATGGTGTCGGTTTCTTCGCCGATGTGCAGGGGCTCGCGCTGCAGGCATTCACCCAGCCAGGCGCTGAATTCTTTGCCGCTCATTGGCCGGGGTAAACGCCCGATATGGCCCGGAATGCTGGGGTCGTCTTCACTCAGCGGGCCATCAATCTGCAGTCCAAGAACATCGGCCAGCTGCACGTTATTGCCGTAAACCGGATGACCGTCGAGGGGCAGATGATAGGCAATCAGGTTGATGTCATTAACCAGCAACGCTTTCAGACGCTCACGTTTAATGCCGGTAATACGCTCATCTTCTCCTTTCCAGAAATAACCATGGTGCACCAGAATCGTATCAGCACCACGCTCAATAGCGGCATCGATTAACGCCTGACTGGCGGTAACACCGGTAACGATATGGCTGATATGTTCACGCCCTGCCACCTGCAGACCATTAGGGCAATAATCGCGAAAGCGCTCTGTTTGTAAGAGTGAGTCAAGGTGCTTCAGTAATTGGCGGCGCTCAACCATGATATGGCCCTCATTTATATTCTGATAAAATGCCGGTTTATAGTGTCAGCCCAGTTTATGGGTTACGGGGGATTCACAGCAAATGCGTTCTGCTCAGTTCATTGTGAATACACTGGTCATACCGGTTCTGGTTGGTCTGGTTGTCGCCTTTGCCGTCCTGCTCTGGGCGCCGGATCTGGTTACACCAGCCACTCCCAAAGCCCCGGCGGTAACCTATGCCCCGCTTGCCGGAATCGGTCCGATGCCGGAGCAAAACGCCACCGGCAACAGCATCACCCAGAGCGGCCCGGTCAGCTATGCCGATGCCGTTGACCGGGCAGCACCAGCGGTGGTGAATATTTTTACCCGCAAACTGGTACGGCGCAAAACCCATCCGCTGTTTGATGATCCTTTTTTCCAGCGTTTTTTCCGCACCAATCCTGAACCCAGCGAACGTATGCAATCCAGTTTGGGCTCGGGTGTCATTATGTCGCCTGACGGCTATGTGCTGACCAACAATCATGTGATTCATGGTGCCGACCAGATTGTGGTCGCCCTGCACGATGGCCGTGAGGTTAATGCCACCGTGGTCGGCACCGACCCCGAAGCCGACCTCGCTGTACTGAAAATTGAGCTGGAAAATCTGCCACAGATTCAGGTCGCCCACGACAGTCAGCTGCGCATCGGTGATGTGGTACTCGCCATCGGTAACCCCTTTGGCGTTGGTCAGACGGTAACCCTCGGCATCGTTTCCGCCACCGGCCGTAACCAGCTGGGATTAAACACCTACGAAGATTATATCCAGACCGACGCTGCCATTAACCCCGGTAATTCCGGCGGCGCCCTGATTAATGCTCATGGCGAGCTGGTCGGCTTAAATACCGCCATTTTCTCCAAATCCGGCGGCAGTCAGGGCATTGGCTTTGCCATTCCTGCTGAAGTGGCCAGCCGCACCCTGACCGATATTGCTACCCACGGCACCACGATTCGTGGCTGGCTCGGCATTGAGGTGCAGGAATCCACGCCGCAACTGCTCACCGCCCTCAGTCTGCCACAGGCGTTAACCGGCCTGATCGTTACCGGTATTTATCCCGACGGGCCTGCTGATCAGGCGAAACTCGCCATCGGCGATATTCTGGTACGGATTAATAATCAGGATGCTGCCAACGCCCGCAGTGCCATGAACCAGATTGCTGCGTTGCGCCCGGGTGATGGCATTGACCTGGAATTTATCCGCGCCGGACAAAAAATGCAGACCCACGCTATTGCCGGCCAACGTAAGGCACATTAATAAAGCACATCAGTAACGCCCCCTGGAGAAAGCATCTGCCAATCCGCGCCATTGCCACGGCATTGCATAGGATTTCGGCTGTGGCGGAGTTACACTGGCACGCACGCGGCGAATAACATCAGCGCCGCAGAAACAACAGGAATTCAACGATAAAAGGAACTTATCATGCGAGCCATCGCACCCGGTTTACGCCGATCTTCTGCTCTGCTGTTGGGCTGTACTCTATTAACCCTCAGCGCCTGCACCAAAACGCCGGACCTGCCTTTAGGACAGGAACTGCCGGTTAAAGGTGAAGAAGTATTATTCAAAGACATCAGCACCCTGCTCACCGACCACCTGAAAGAACAATACGCCAGCGACAATATCCTGCGTGACACCCATCCCAAAGATAACGGCTGTATCCGTGGCAACCTGGTTGTTAACGAACAGATTGATGAGCGCTACCGTCATGGCATTTTTCAGCCGGCCGCCAGCTACCCTCTATGGATGCGTTTTTCCAACTCGGTGGAAGAAATTACCAGCGATAAAGAAAAAGACTTCCGCGGTCTGGCGCTGAAACTGACTCAGGTTGAAGGCAACCGCTTGCCGTTACCCGGCGATGAGCAACACAGCCAGGACTTTTTATTCCTGGGCCACGATGCTTTCTTTGCCGCCAACCCTCAGCAGTTTTTTGATTTTTTTGATGCCAACTTTAATGGCAAGCGCCTGAGCTTTTTACTGACCCATCCGCGCGGCGCCTGGAATATTCTGCGCGGCGCCAAGGTCTACAATAATCCGCTGAATGTTAAATGGAACAGCGTAACGCCCTATGCCCTGGGCCTGCCACTGGAAGGCAGCGATGGCGTACAGACTTACCCAACGGTCGTGCGCTATGCGCTGCGTACCTGCTCCGATAATCCGGGCCAGATGACCGACTCCGATGATTACCTTGCAGAAAACCTTGCTGAGCAGCTGAGCAAAGGCAGCGCCTGTCTCGACTTTTTAATTCAGCTGCAAAAAGACCCCAAGGATAATCCGACCGAAAACGCCCTGATCAGCTGGGATGAAGATGACTCGCCCTTTATTCCACTGGCGCGGATTAATATTCCACCACAGAGTTTTACCTCAGAGGCGCAAAAACAATTCTGCGAAAATATCTCCTTTAACCCGTGGCACAGCCTGGAAGAACACCGCCCTATTGGCGGCATTAACCGTGCCCGCCGGGTCGTCATGAAAGATATTTCCGACTTCCGTTTACAGGCTAATGGCGTTGAACGCTTTGAGCCGACCGGGCATGAGGTGTTTGAATAGCACCTGTAAATGCGGGGATAAAAAAACGGGCGTTAAAGCCCGTTTTTTTATGCCTGTTTTTTATGCTGGCTTGTCTAAGTTCAGCCGGCTTAAATTACAGTGCTTTCAGCGCATCCAGCAGAATCTGGTTCTGCTCGTCCGTGCCGATGGTAATACGCAGGAACTGGGCAATACGTGGCGTTTTAAAATGACGCACGATAATGCCCTGCTCACGCAGCGCCGCAGCCAGTTCTCCGGCATCTTTTTGCGGATGACGGGCAAAGACAAAGTTCGCTGCCGACGGCAGTACGTCAAAACCCAGCTGCTCAAGACCGGCAACAACGGTGTTGCGGCTGTCGATCACACGCTGACAGGTATCGTCAAAATATTCACGGTCATCAAAGGCTGCGGCCGCACCGGCAATGGCCATGCGATCCAGCGGATAGGAGTTAAAGCTGTTTTTAATACGCTCTAACGCTTCGATTAAATCCGGGTGGCCGACGGCAATACCCACACGCAGACCGGCCAGCGAACGTGACTTGGACAGCGTTTGTGTGACCAGCAGGTTCGGATACTGGTTGACCAGCGCAATAGCCGTTTCACCACCGAAGTCGATATAGGCTTCGTCGACCAGCACCACAGTTTCGGTGTTTTGCTTAAGCAGCTGTTCAATCGCGGCTAATGGCAGCAGACATCCTGTGGGCGCATTCGGATTGGGGAAAATAATACCGCCGATTTTCCCTTTATTGGCTCCCGCATTTTCACGGGTGTAATCAGCAATATTAATCTGAAAGTTTTCATCCAGCGGAATCTGTTTTGGCTCAATGCCGTACAGACCGCAGTACACAGGATAAAAGCTGTAGGTAATATCCGGAAATAACAGCGGCTTGCCGTGCTGGAATAAACCATGAAAGGCATGGGCCAGCACTTCATCAGAACCGTTACCAACAAATACCTGCGCCGTGCTGAGGCCGTAATATTCGGCAACCGCCTGCTTAAGACGGTCACCGTTCGGGTCCGGGTACAGACGCAGATCGTCATTCACTTCCGCCTGCATCGCCGCAATCGCCTTGGGCGACGGGCCGTACGGGTTTTCGTTGGTATTGAGCTTCACCAGCCGCGTCATTTTCGGCTGTTCACCCGGTACATAAGGCACCAGGTCTTTTACAAACGGGCTCCAGAACTGACTCATTGATATCAGTCCTTAATACGGTATTCAGCCGAGCGGGCGTGAGCGGTGAGGAATTCACCACGGGCCAGCACAGAGGCGGTTTTACCCAGTTCAGAGGCGCCATCGGCCGAGCACATAATCAGCGACGAACGCTTCTGGAAGTCGTACACACCCAGAGGTGATGAGAAACGCGCGGTGCCGGAGGTCGGCAATACGTGGTTCGGCCCGGCACAGTAATCGCCCAGCGCTTCTGCGGTGTAACGACCCATAAAGATGGCACCGGCATGACGGATGGTTGGCAGCCAGGCTTGCGGATCTTCTACCGACAATTCCAGGTGCTCCGGCGCAATGCGGTTGATGATGGCAATCGCATCAGCATCACTTTGTGCATGAATCAGGGCGCCACGCTCAGTCAGCGAGGTACGGATAATCTCGGCGCGTTCCATGGTTGGCAACAGCTTGTCGATGGAGGCTTTAACAGCATCGAGGAAGTCAGCATCGGTCGACACCAGAATCGATTGCGCGTCTTCATCGTGTTCCGCCTGGGAGAACAGATCCATAGCAATCCAGTCCGGATCGGTCTTGCCATCGCAGACCACCAGAATTTCGGACGGACCGGCGATCATATCGATACCAACCTGGCCAAACACCATACGTTTGGCCGTCGCCACATAGATATTGCCCGGGCCAACGATTTTATCCACACCCGGTACGGTTTCGGTACCGTACGCCAGCGCGGCAACCGCCTGCGCGCCACCCACGGTAAATACGCGGCTGACACCGGCTGCCGCTGCAGCAGCCAGCACCAGCTGGTTCAGTTCACCATCCGGGGTTGGCACCACCATGATGATTTCCTGTACACCGGCAACGTGGGCCGGAATAGCATTCATCAGCACAGACGACGGATACGCCGCTTTACCACCGGGAACGTAGATACCGACGCGATCCATCGGTGTTACTTTCTGGCCTAAAAGAGTACCGTCAGCTTCGGTATAGTCCCAGGAATCCTGTTTTTGCTTTTCGTGGTAAGCACGCACACGCTCAGCAGCCAGCAATAATGCAGTGCGGCGTTCGGCCGGTAATTCATCGAGGGCTTTCTGCAGCTGCTCCTGATTAAGTTCCAGCTGCGCCATCGAGGACACATTCATACGGTCGAATTTATTGGTGTATTCAATCAGTGCCGCATCGCCGCGGGTACGGATATCAAACACGATGTCAGATACGGTTTTCTGCACCTGAGCATCAGACACAGCTTCCCATGCCAGCAGAGTATCCATCTGCTGCGCATAGTCCGGCTGAGCAGAACTGAAACGGCGGATTTCGATAGTCATGGTATTACTCCGGAAAATTAAGCCTTGGCCTGGCGCTGGCGTTCTACTGCCGCCGCCATCTGATCAATGATGGGCTGAATCTGCGCATGCTTTACTTTCATTGCCGCGCGTCCTGCCACTAAACGTGAGCTGATCGGGGCAATTAAGTCGCGCGCTTCCAGACCATTGGCCTTCAGGGTATTTCCGGTATCGACGATATCCACAATCATATCGGCCAGGCCCATGATCGGAGCCAGCTCCATACCACCATAGAGTTTGATGATGTCCACCTGGCGACCCTGCTCGGCAAAGTAACGCTTGGCGGTATTCACAAACTTGGTGGCCACTTTCAGACGGCCCTGTGGCATCACGGCATCTTTAATTGCCGCCGTCATCAGACGGCAGGTGGCAATGTTCAGATCCAGCGGCTCGCACAGGTTGTTGCTGTCGTATTCCATCAGCACATCTTTACCGGCCACACCCAGATCGGCGGCGCCGTATTCCACGTAGGTGGGTACGTCGGTGGCACGGATCACCACCAGCTTGATATGGTCATGGTTGGTATCAAAAATCAGCTTGCGACTCTTATGAATGTCTTCTGCCGGATGGATACCGGCTTCCGCCAGCAGGGGCAAAGTGTCATCCAGAATGCGCCCTTTCGACAGGGCAATGGTTAACGGCTGAGTCATCGTGTTGCTGATCCTCTCTTGTCTGTCAGCGATCCGGCAGGGCGTGCGTATCAGGCTGATACGCGACGGATATTAGCGCCCAGTTGCTGGAATTTTTCTTCAATACATTCGTAACCGCGGTCAATGTGATAGATGCGGTTTACATCGGTCGTACCACTGGCCACCAGTGCAGCAATCACCAGCGAGGCGGATGCGCGAAGGTCGGTTGCCATCACCGGAGCCCCCTGCAGGGTTGCACGGCCGGTCACAATGGCGGTATTGCCTTCAACATGAATATCCGCACCCATACGCACCAGTTCCTGGGCGTGCATAAAGCGGTTTTCAAAGACGGTTTCAATCACGGTACCCGTGCCTTCAGCCACCGCATTCAGCACCATAAACTGGGCCTGCATATCGGTTGGGAACGCAGGGTGCGGCGCGGTGCGGATATTCACCGCTTTCGGCCGCTTGCCGTGCATGTTCAGCTCAATCCAGTCCGGGCCGGTGGTGATTTCAGCACCGGCTTCTTCGAGCTTATGCAGTACCGCTTCCATAATTAACGGGTCGGTATCTTTGGTGCGTACCCGGCCACCGGTCACGGCGGCAGCAACCAGATAAGTACCGGTTTCGATACGGTCCGGCAGCACATCGAATGAACAGCCGTAGAGTTTTTCCACGCCTTCAATCACCAGAGTGTCGGAACCGGCACCACTGATTTTCGCGCCCATGGCGTTCAGACAGTTCGCCAGGTCAACCACCTCGGGTTCACGCGCAGCGTTTTCGATGGTAACGGTGCCGTCAGCCAGAACCGCCGCCATCATAATGTTTTCTGTACCGGTTACGGTCACGGTATCGAGGAAGATATTGGCACCATGCAGACGGCCGCCCGGAACGTGGGCTTTGATATAGCCATCCAGCACTTCCACTTCTGCGCCCATGGCTTCCATACCACGCAGGTGCAGATCCACCGGACGCGAACCGATGGCGCAACCGCCAGGCAGTGACACTTCGGCTTCGCCGTAACGTGCCAGCAGCGGACCCAGTACCAGAATCGATGCACGCATGGTGCGCACCAGATCGTATGGGGCAACACAGCTTTTAACGCCGGCACAGTCGGTTTCGACCGACATATCTTCATTAATAGCGACTTCCACGCCCATGCAGCCCAACAGCTCCAGCATGGTGGTGATGTCGTGCAGGTGCGGCAGGTTACCCACCCGCATCACACCTTCGGCCAATAAGGTGGCCGCAAGAATAGGTAACGCTGAGTTTTTAGCGCCGGAGATACGGACATCACCGTCCAGACGCGCTCCACCCACAATTCGTAATTTATCCATAGGGGTTCTTATTATTCGGCTTTTTCAGCAGGCGTATAGGTACGAATGGTGACCGCATGAATACGACCATCCGCAATGTAAGGATTAAGCACACGATAAACAAACTGCTGACGTTTAACGGCATTCAGGCCATCAAACACATCACCAACTGCTTCAACTTCGTATTTGTAGCCGTCACCATCAACGTGCCAGCTCACTTCAGGGGATTCTGTTTGCAGAATTTGCAGAATTTCCGCCGGGGACATACCGCTTCACCACTCAGCTTGGGGGAAAACGCCCAATCATAGCGGATTTATGTGTCGGGGCGAAGTAAATGGCGGCGGCAATATGTAATGAAAAGATGAAAGCGGGTAACAGATCACAGGCAACTGACCTGTATCAGGACTCAGGCCAGCAAGGGCTCAAACAGCGAGTCCAGATCGCTGATGCTGATAATAGGCTTCATGTGTTCGGGCAGATTCTCAATATGCAGATTGATGCCGGCCGCTGTCGCACAGCGCAGCCACTCCAGCAGTAAAGCAACACCGGCACTGGATACTTCATTGACTGCGGCCATATTCAGCGTCCACTGCCCCTTTGCCGCACGGATCAGCTTTTCCCCGTCTGGCAGAACGCTGACCACAGTAGTAGCCAGCAGACTGCCAGCCAGCTCGGCACGGTTATCATCAATACGGGTCAGCGATACGCTCATGGTCGGTCCTCAGTCTCGCTCAGAAACAGGTGTCAGGCACCCGGGGCTTTTTTACGTAACTTACGGCCCTGCTCCTGCAGAGCTTCAATCCAGTCTTCGATGGCGGCGCCGATATTACTATCATTGTCCTGCACCATCTGCTCAAACTGCTCGCCGAACAGTTTGCCCACATTAATACCATTGACGATCACGTTCTGCGCCATCCAGCGACGGTCGCGATGGTGAAAATACATGCTCTGGGTAATGGGAAAGACTTTGCCACTGGGCGTCACAACTTCCAGATCAACCAGCGTATTACGCAACGTATTTTCCACGCCGGTCTTGGGAGGCAGCACACGCACCTCGTAATCATCGAATTCGATCAGGCCGGTGGCATACGAACTGAGCAGACTGCGCTTAAAGGCACTGGCAAAACGCTTACGCTGCTCCAGTGTCGCTTCGCGGTAATAATTTCCCATGATGCGCCGGGTCAGACGCTGGAAGTCGACCATCGGGCCAAGCACATCCTCCAGCTCCCAAAAAAAACGCGCCTTATCACTTTCATAGATAGAGCGGTTTTTATTGATGGAGGCCATCACTTTTTCAGTGGTGCGCTTGACCACTTCATGAGCCTGCTCGGCCAGATCACCGGAATCGGCAGCATGGCCGGCAGAGCCCAGCGTTAACGACAGCAATACCAGCAACCAGCGCATGGCTAACTCCTTTAACCTCTAGATCGTTTAACCTTCTTCGGCCTTATTAAACAGGAAGCGTCCGATCAGTTCTTCCAGTACCAGCGCCGATTGAGTGTCTTCGATCCAGTCACCGGTCTGCAGATATTCATCTTCAGCACCGACCGTCAGACCGATGTATTTTTCACCCAACAGACCCGCAGTCAGAATAGCCGCCGAAGTGTCTTTGGTGAGAGTGCTCATGGATTTGCTGATCTCCATTTCCACCACGGCGGAATACCATTCAGGGTCGAGATACACTTTGGTCACCCGGCCAATGGTGACACCCGACATTGATACCTTGGCGCGCTCAGTCAGACCACCCAGATTCTCGAAACGCGCTTTGATGGTGTAAGTGTCACCGGCATCCTGCAGTGACAGGCCACTGACGCGGAACGCCATCAGCACCAGAGCCACAATACCCATCACCATAAAGGCTCCGACGGTAATTTCGATATAACGCATGCGCATGATTAAACGCCTCCCAGCATGACGGCTGTCAAAACAAAATCCAGTCCCAGCACCGCCAGTGAGGAAATCACCACCGTCTGAGTCGTTGCTTTACCGATACCTTCCGAAGTCGGCACCGAATCATAACCCTGATACACCGCGATCCAGGTCACCACCACACCAAATGCCACCGATTTGATAATGCCCTTGACCACGTCTTCATAAAATTCGACCGACGCCTGCATGTTGCCCCAGTAGGCACCATCGTCGATGCCCAGCATATCCACCGCCACAAAGGCACCGCCCCAGATACCAACGGTAGAAAACAACAGCGCCAGAATCGGCATGGAAATAATGCCGGCCCACAGACGCGGTGTGATCACCCGTTTAAACGGATCGACACCCATCATTTCCATGGCGGATAACTGCTCGGTGGCTTTCATCAGGCCAATTTCGGCGGTTAATGCCGAACCGGCGCGACCGGCAAATAACAAGGCAGTGACCACCGGCCCAAGCTCACGCAGCAGCGTCAGCGACACCATGGTTCCCAGCGCCGCCTCAGAGCCGAAGTCGATCAGAATGTTATAGCCCTGCAGGCCCAGCACCATGCCGACGAAAAAACCGGCGACGACGATAATAATGAGGGAGCGCACACCAACCGAATAAATCTGCTTCAGCAGATCATAAAATCCGGCACTACCCGGCCCACCCCAGAACAGTGAATTTTTCAGCAATAAGGTGCCACGGCCAATAGCTTCGATGGCGGCGGTACCACTGCGGCCAACGGCCTGTAATTGATCCAGTAATTTGCCCAGCATTAATTCACTCCCGCCAGAATATCGCTGCGGTAATCGTCCGCCGGGTAATGGAAAGGCACAGGACCATCCGGTTCACCACGTAAAAACTGGCGGACTTCATCATTACCTTCGTTAATTAATTCTTCCGGTGTGCCAAAACCAATCACGCGGCCATCGGACAACAGACACAGGTAATCAGCAATAGCGCAGGACTCTTCGACATCATGAGACACCAGCAGGCTGGTCAGCCCCAGCGCTTCGTTCAGACCACGGATCAGTTTAACGATCATGCCCATAGAAATCGGATCAAGACCGGTAAAAGGCTCATCGTACATAATAATTTCCGGATCCATGGCAATGGAGCGTGCCAGAGCAACGCGTCTGGCCATGCCGCCGGACAGTTCTGCCGGAGAAAGATTACGCGCACCACGCAGACCAACGGCTTCAAGCTTCATCAGCACCAGGTCGCGGATCATGGATTCAGGTAAATCGGTGTGAACACGCAGCGGAAAGGCCACGTTGTCGAAAACATTAAGGTCGGTAAACAGGGCACCGGTCTGAAACAGCATGCCCATTTTTTTGCGGCGCAGATCAAACAGTTCTTTGCGCGGCAGAGTCGGTACGTTGTGTCCATCCACCATAATAGTGCCGCTGTCCGGTAACAGCTGACCGCCGATAAGACGCAACAGTGTGGTTTTACCGGTTCCGCTTGGCCCCATGATGGCCGTCACTTTGCCACGCGGAAAATCCACATCCATATTGTTATAAATCAGCCGGTCACCACGGCTGAAGCTCATTCCACGAACAGAGACGTAGGGCTGACTGACGGACATGAATGTCGTCCTTTTAACTCGGTACGGATAGTCGGGCTAGCATAGCGGAATGTCCGGGCGGAACCAACGCCTGTAAACTATTGTAATAAGCCCCTCATAAAACGCTGAGTTGCAATTGCGTGCAGAATTACCTTGGGTACAATGACGCGCTGAATTTTCTGCTGATAATTAACTCTGGTGCCCCCATGCTCACAGCTTATGCTGCCGTTATTGCTGGTCTTATTGTTTTGGTATGGAGCGCTGACAAGTTTGTTATTGGCGCCGCTGCTTCTGCCCGCCGCCTGGGCATGTCTCCTTTACTGGTCGGCCTGACCATCGTTGCTATGGGAACCTCCGCGCCGGAGATGTTCGTCTCTGCCGTTGCTTCCCTCGACGGTGCCGGCAATCTGGCCATTGGTAATGCACTCGGCTCCAACATCACCAACATTGCCCTGGTACTGGGTATCACCGCATTGATCAGTCCGATCCCGCTGCAGAAAAAACTGCTGAAAAAAGAGCTGCCGCTGCTTATTCTGATCAGCATTATCGGTGGCCTGACACTGGCCGACCTCGAACTGAATATGACCGACGCCATTATTTTATTTGGCTCCATGGCCGTCGCGTTGTACCTGATGTTTCTTGATACCAGCGAATCCGGCGAAGCCATTGTCGATAAAGACGAAGCCGCCGAAATCGAAAATACCCCTATGCGTACTGCCGTGTTCTGGCTGGTAGCCGGACTGATCGCACTGATGTTCAGTTCCAAACTGCTGGTCTGGGGCGCAACCGAAATTGCCCGCGCCTATGGTGTCAGTGATCTGGTGATCGGCCTGACCATTGTCGCCATCGGCACCAGCCTGCCGGAACTGGCGGCCTCCGTTGCCAGCGCCCTGAAAGGCCACCATGACATTGCCATCGGTAACGTAATCGGCTCCAACATTTTTAACCTGCTGACCGTAATGCCAATCCCGGGTCTGCTGGCAGTAACCGTGGTTGATCCGCTGGCACTGTACCGCGACTATGCCGTGATGATGGCGCTGACCCTCGCCCTGTTGGTTCTGTTTTTAATCAGTTATCGTAAGGGCACTCTCGGACGTTTCGCCGGTCTGTTCCTGACCACCAGCTACGCTGGCTATCTGGTATCTCTGTTTTATATGGCTGACTCATGACCACTGATATGAATTTTGATTTTCTGCAATCCGCCCGCCGTACCATCAAACTGGAACAGGAGGCCATTGCACAGCTGGAAGGTCGTCTTACCGACGATTTCGCCACCGCCTGTCAGCTGGTTCTGAACTGCAAAGGACGTGTTGTTGTTACCGGCATGGGTAAATCCGGCCATATCGGCAATAAAATGGCTGCAACCCTGGCCAGCACCGGCACCCCGGCTTTTTTTGTGCATCCGGGTGAAGCCAGCCATGGCGACATGGGCATGATTCAGCCATCGGATGTGGTTATCGCTCTGTCCAACTCCGGTGAAACCGGTGAAGTTACCAGCCTGCTCCCCCTGCTTAAACGCCTCGGCACTGCGCTGATCAGCATGACCGGTAATCCGGAATCCACCCTCGGCCGTGCCGCCAACGCCCACTTAAATACCGGCGTGAATCAGGAAGCCTGTCCGCTCAATCTGGCACCAACCTCTTCCACCACCTGCGCACTGGTGATGGGTGATGCGCTGGCCGTTGCCCTGCTGGAAGCCCGTGGTTTTACCGCCGAAGATTTTGCCTTCTCTCATCCGGGCGGCTCACTCGGCCGTCGCCTGCTGCTGAAAGTGGAAGACATTATGCACAGTGGCGATCAGATTCCGGTGGTTTCCCCTTCCGCCACGCTGTCTGAAGCCCTGCTGGTTGTAACCTCCAAAGGTCTGGGCATGACCACCGTGCAGGATAACGGCAAGCTGACCGGTATTTTCACCGACGGTGACCTGCGTCGTGCCATTGATCACGGAGTTGATATCCATACCGCTACCATGGCCGATGTGATGACCGTCGGTGGCAAAACCACCACGCCCGGCACTCTGGCTGCTGAAGCGCTGAAGCTGATGGAAGACAACAAAATCAACGCCCTGGTCGTTAAAAATGGCGACGACACGGTTGGCGTCATCAATATGCACGATCTGCTGCGCGCGGGCGTAATCTGATGCGCAAGCGTTATCTGCTGTTACTGCTGACCCTGATCTTTGGTCTGGCTCTGCTGGCAGTGGATCGCTACACCCAGGAGCAGACGCCCCCCCTGAGTGAGCAGCAGAATCATGAACCGGATTACTATGGCGAAGGCCTGTACAACCGCCAGTACGACAGTAATGGCGAATTACAGCAAACCTTTGTTGCAGCACGTTCAACCCATTATCCGCAGACGAAAAGCACCCTTTTTACCGGGCCGCTGCTGATGTCAGACGATGATGACGGCCAGACCTGGCAGGTCAATGCCCGCGAAGGAACACTACAGGATAACGAGCAGTCGCTGCGCCTTGTAGGTCAGGTCGAAATCCGGCCGCTCGATCCGGCCGACGCTGCGGACGATATTCTGATCGAAACCAGCATCCTGACCTACCACAGCCGCCAGCAACTGGCCGAGACTGATCAGCCGGTAACCATTACAAGCCCGCAAACACATATCAATGCAACCGGTATGACACTGGATATCGCGCGTCAGCGCATGGAATTCAAATCACAGGTGGATAGCCGCTATGTTCCGCAATAATCATCGTTTTCTGGCCGGCCTGTTTGTCCTGTGCAGCGCAGCCTCTGCTTATGCCTTACCCGACGACTGGCAGCAGGAAATGGTCATTCTCTCTGACCACGCTGAGCTCGACCGCAAGGCTGGCGTTGTTATTTATGAAGGCAATGTGATTCTGACTCAGGGAACCCTGCGCATCGAATCGGAGCGCCTGCTGATTATCCGCACCGATAACACACTGGAAAAAGCCGTTGCCGAAGGGACAGCGAAAAAACCGGCACGCTATCAGCAACAGATCAATCCGGGAAAACCCCTGACCAAAGCACACGGCCAGCGCATTGATTACTTTGCCCGGCAACGTGAAGTCAACATTCAGGGCAATGCTCAACTGCAGCAGGACGGCAACCTGTTCAGTGGTGAGCGCATCCTCTATGACATGACCAAAGAAACCGTCAGCGCCAGCGGCGGCACCAGTACCTCCGGCCAGACTGGTGGTAATGGCGAAAAACAACGAATCAAAGTCGTGATTCAGCCACAGGCTCCGGCAGAACCTGCCACCGATAACAGCAAGCCAGTACAGGAACAGCCATGAAGACCCTGAAAGCCGAAAACCTGGCGAAAAGCTATAACGGCCGGGAAGTGGTAAAAGATGTATCCATGTCTGTGCAAAGCGGTCAGATCGTTGGCCTGCTGGGACCCAACGGGGCCGGTAAGACCACCTGTTTCTACATGATTGTGAATCTGGTGCAGGCTGACAAAGGCCGCATCAAAATTGACGACGAAGACATCAGTCATCTGCCGATGCACGGCCGGGCGCAGAAAGGCATTGGCTATCTGCCGCAGGAAGCCTCCATTTTCCGCAAATTAAGTGTGGCCGATAATATTCTCGCCATTCTCGAAACCCGCAAAGACCTCAACCGTGCACAGCGTCTGGAAAAACTGGAAGAGCTGCTGAATGAGTTTCATATTCAGCATATCCGCAGCAGTCTGGGCATGGCCTTATCCGGTGGTGAACGACGCCGGGTCGAGATTGCCCGCGCGCTGGCGGCTGAGCCGTCCTTTATTCTGCTTGATGAGCCGTTCGCCGGGGTTGACCCGATTTCTGTAGCTGACATCATGGACATCATCCGACAGCTCAAGGCACGTGGCATCGGCGTACTCATTACCGACCACAACGTAAGGGAAACTCTGGCTATCTGTGAGAAAGCCTATATTGTCGGGGGTGGCCATATCATCGCCGAAGGCACCGCTGAACAGGTATTGGCCAGCGAGCAGGTACGCAAAGTGTACCTGGGTGAGGATTTCCGCCTGTGATGGCAAGCCCTGCTGCAGGGAAGTGGCTGATGATCCAAAGCAAAGGAAGATGCACAAAAGATTCCAAGGTTTACCGCTTGGCGTATAATGCACAGACTATGCCGATACTGAGTGATTACTGAACTTTTATGAAAGCGTCTCTTCAGTTAAAGATGGGTCAGCACCTGACCATGACCCCTCAGTTGCAACAAGCCATCCGCCTGCTTCAGCTGTCTACCCTCGATCTGCAGCAGGAGATTCAGGAAGCCCTCGATTCCAACCCGATGCTCGAAGTAGAAGAACACGAGCACGATGACCTGCCCGATCTGTCCCGCAACAGCGATCACGACACCAGCAGCAGCCACGAAGTCAGCAGTCAGGACGACAGCCACAACGACACTCCGGAACTGGATGAACAGTGGTCGCAGGAACAACTCCCCGACGACCTGCCGGTCGACAGTCAGTGGGAAGATACTTACCAGACCACCGCCAGCGTTGCCTCCGGCAGCAGCAGTAATGCCATCGACGACGATTTCGATTACGACTCGCGCCACGCCAGCACCGAAGATCTGCAGGATCATCTGCTGTGGCAACTCAATCTGACTCCTATGTCAGATACCGACCGCGAGATCGCCCTGATGCTGATCGATGGTGTGGATGACGACGGCTATCTGCACACCACCGTCGAAGATATTCTGGAAAGCATGGACCCGGCTCTGGACGTCGAAGAAGACGAAGTCATGGCCGTACTGCACCGCCTGCAGCAGTTTGATCCGGCCGGTGCTTTTGCCCGCGATCTGCGTGAATGCCTGCTGCTGCAACTGCAGCAACTGCCGGCTGAGACCCCATGGCTGAACGAAGCCAAAATGGTCATCCGCGATTATATCGAGCTGCTGGGCAGCAAGGATTACCCAACGCTGATGCGCAAAACCAAGCTGCGCGAAGAAGACCTTAAAGCCGTGCTGCGGCTGATTAAAGAACTGAATCCCAAGCCAGGTGCCGGCATCAGTGCCGAGCAGGCCGAATACGTGGTGCCCGACGTGCTGGTACGCAATATCCGCGACGAATGGCGGGTTGAGCTGAATCCGGATATCGCCCCCAAGCTGCGCGTTAACGCCGATTACGCCTCACTGGTACGCCGTTCCGATAACAGCACCGACAACGCCTTCTTGCGCGACCACCTGCAGGAAGCGCGCTGGTTTATCAAAAGTCTGCAAAGCCGCAACGAAACCCTGCTGAAAGTAGCCACCAAAATCGTCGAGTATCAGATCGAGTTTTTCGAACAGGGCGAAGAAGCAATGAAGCCGCTGGTGCTGCACGATATTGCCGAAGCCGTTGGTATGCATGAATCCACCATTTCCCGGGTAACCACCCAGAAATACATGCACACGCCACGCGGAATCTTCGAGCTGAAGTACTTTTTCTCCAGCCATGTCAGTACCGATGGCGGCGGCGAATGTTCCTCCACCGCAATCCGTGCCATGATTAAAAAACTGATTGCTGAAGAAAATGCCCGCAAACCGCTGAGCGACAACAAAATCGCCGCAGTGTTGGGTGAAAAAGGCATTCAGGTGGCACGGCGCACGGTAGCCAAATACCGTGAGGCTATGATGATTCCGCCTTCGAACGAACGTAAACAATTGATTTAAAAAACAACAAGCCAGCAACAAGGAGTCTGGACATGAAGATTAATATCAGCGGTCACCACGTTGACGTTACCGAATCTCTGCAAGCGTACGTAGACGAAAAAATGTCCAAGCTGGGACGCCACTTTGACAACATCACCAACGGCCAGGTAACCCTGACCGTTATTAAAGAGCGCATGATTGCTGAAGCCACCATCCACGTCAGCGGTGCCGACCTGCACGCCAGCGCTGAGCACGATGATATGTATGCCGCAATCGATCAGATGACCGACAAGCTCGACCGTCAGGTACTGAAACACAAAGAAAAACTGGTGGCGCGGCAACACGGACAAGGCTGATTAATGGACATTCGCATCGAGGATATCCTCACACCGGAACGCAGTCTGATAGATGCTCCGGTTTCCAGTAAAAAGAAATTACTGGAGTACCTGGCAGGTTTTATCGCAGAACAACTCAGCGACAGCTCTGCCGACGATATTTACGAGCGATTACTCAGCCGTGAACGCCTCGGCAGCACCGGGATTGGCGAAGGTATTGCCATTCCCCACTGCCGGCTGAAGCAGTGCGACCAGGCGATGGGCGTACTGCTGCGTCTGGTGGAGCCGGTGGATTACGACGCCATTGACCGCAAGCCGGTCGATCTGGTGTTTGCTCTGCTGGTTCCCGAAGAAGCTACTGAACAGCACCTGCAGGTTCTGGCGATGCTGGCACGCAACTTCAGCGAGCCGGCCTACCGCGAGGCACTGCGCAAAGCGCCGGATGCGCAACGGTTTTATCAGCGGGCGCTGAGCGGACAACCGGGCTGACATCAGCCCAACGGGCAATGGAGGAGCACAGCAATGCGTTTAGTGGTGATCAGCGGCCGGTCCGGCTCAGGAAAATCCAGTGCTCTGCACGTACTGGAAGATCTGGGCTTCTACTGCATTGATAACCTGCCGGTTGCTTTGTTGCCAGCGCTGGCCCGCCAGACCGAAAGCGAAGAAAAACTGGCCAAAGTCGCCGTCAGTGTTGACGCCCGCAATCTGCCCCATGCCTTCGACAATATCCACGATGTACTGCACCAGCTGCCCAGCGAAGAATACCAGCTGGATGTCGTCTATCTCGACGCCAGCGAAGAAGTGCTGCTGCAGCGCTTCAGCTCCACCCGGCGTAAGCACCCACTGACCAGTAAAAGCACATCTCTGGCCGAAGCCATCGATAAAGAGCGCCTGCTGCTGGAGCCTATCGCCAACCTTGCCGATCTGACGCTGGATACCACCAGCATGTCTGTGCATGAGCTGCGCAGCCTGATTAAATTGCGGGTGGCGGATAAAACCAGCACCGATATCGCCATTCTGTTTGAATCTTTCGGCTTCAAGCATGGCATCCCGATTGATGCCGATTATGTATTCGATGTCCGCAACCTGCCCAACCCTTACTGGGACCCGGCACTGCGCGCCTTTACCGGGCGCGACCCGGCAATCATTGATTTCCTTGCCCGGGAGCCTCAGGTTGGACAAATGCAGCAGGACATCAGCGGGTTTATTCAGCGCTGGCTGCCTGCCTTTGTCGATGCCAACCGCAGCTATATGACCATTGCCATCGGCTGCACCGGCGGGCAGCACCGCTCCGTTTACCTGGCAGAGCAACTTAAGGCAGAATTCTGTCATCATTACAGCAATGTTCAGGTCCGCCACCGCGAGCTGGGCAGTGCCGACATTCATCAGGACTGATACGGATGACCAGCACCGAAATCACCATCATCAATAAGCTGGGCCTGCACGCCCGCGCAGCCGCCAAGCTGGTTTCCACCGCCGCTGCTTATTCCTGCCAGATCAAAGTCGGTTACCCCGACCGCATGGTCGACGGTAAAAGCATTATGGCGGTGATGATGCTGGCCGCCAGCAAAGGCACCAACATACATATCCATGCTGAAGGCCAGGATGCTGAACACGCACTGGCCGCCCTGATTGATCTTATTAACCGGCGTTTTGACGAAGAAGAATAGCCCGGCAAAACAATCTTCTACGCGCAATTCTGCGAGTAGTTTCGTGGTATCAGAGGCCTAATCAGGCTAGAATCTGAGCATTCAACCATCCCCTGGACCGAACCGACGCATGGCACAGCAGACCGAAAAGGCTAAAGCCAAGTTACACAGCCTGACCGCCGCGCTGGAAAGTGGTGCGCTGGCGCAGGTGCGTCGCATCCTGAATTCGGGTCTGGCACCGGTTGATATCGCCCACCTGATCGAATCTTCTCCGCCTAAAGCCCGTAAGCTGCTGTGGGAACTGGTCGATAAGGAACTCGAAGGCGAGGTCATGCAGAACCTCAGCGAAGAGCTGCAAAGCCACTTCCTGAGCGACATGAGTGCGGAAGAAGTTGTCGACCTGACCGCCGACCTCGACACCGATGACGTGGCCGACATGCTGCAGCAGCTGCCTGAGCGTGTAACTCAGGAAGTTCTGGAGTCGATGGACCACCAGGACCGCGCCCGTCTCGAAGCCGTTCTGGGCTATCCGGAAGACAGCGCCGGTGGTCTGATGAACACCGATACCGTGACCATTCGTCCGGATATCACCCTTGAGGTTGTACTGCGCTACCTGCGCCGCCACAAATCCCTGCCCGCTATGACCGATAACCTGTTGGTGGTTAACCGCCAGAACGAATTTATCGGCACGCTGGCGATCAGCAAACTGCTGGTCAGCGACCCGCAACAGACCGTGCGTGAAGTGATGAGCACCGACGCGCGGGTTATTCAGGCAACCCAGCACGAGAGCGAAGTTGCCAAACTGTTTGAACGCCACGATCTGGTCTCGGCGCCAGTTGTCGATGCTGCCGGCATGCTGCTTGGCCGTATCACCATCGATGACGTGGTTGACGTTATCCGCGAAACTGCGGATCACTCGCTGATGAGTATGGCCGGTCTGGATGACGAAGAAGATACCTTCGCCCCGACGCTGAAAACCAGCCGCCGCCGTGCTGTCTGGCTGGGCATTAATCTGCTCACCGCACTGGCCGCCTCTGCGGTGATCGGCCTGTTTGATAAAACCATCGAGCAGGTTGTGGCTCTTGCTGTTTTAATGCCTATTGTCGCCAGCATGGGCGGTATCGCCGGCAGTCAGGTGCTGACTCTGGTTATCCGTGGCCAGGCACTTGGCCATCTCAGCGGCAGCAACTTCCGCTGGCTGTTTAACCGCGAAATAATGGTCGCCGCCATTAATGGCGTGCTCTGGGCTGTGGTTATCGCCTTAATTACATACGCCTGGTTCCGTGACCCGGCGATCGCCCTGATTATCGGCGCGGCCATTATCATCAATCTGATGGTGGCGGCAATGGCCGGCGCCAGTCTGCCACTGCTGCTCAAGGCCCGTGGCATCGATCCCGCCCTGGCTGGCAGCGTGGTGCTGACCACCGTCACCGACGTGATCGGCTTTCTATCTTTCCTGGGGTTAGCTACCCTGTTCTATCTGTAACCTGCATTTAAAGTACCCCTGATGAACGAATCTGATTACCCGGACGACGAGATCGAATACGTCAGTAAGTCCGAAATGAAGCGCGAAGCAGAGCGCTGGCAAGAACTGGGCAAACGTCTGACTGAGCTGAATGCTGCCAAGTGGAAAGAGCTGCCGATCAGCGAAACCCTGTACAACGCTCTGGTGGAAAACGCCAGGCTGAAGCAGCACGAAGCCAAGCGTCGTCATATGCAGTACATTGGCCGTCTGGTTGGTGATGAAGACCGGGATGCGATTCAGGCAAAACTCGACCTGTTTGATCCGTCCAGCGAAGCCTACGGCCGCCGCATCCGCCAGCAGGAATTGTGGCGTAACCGTCTGGTCAGCGACAGCAACGGGCTGAATGCTTTTATCGAAGAGTTTCCGGCAGTGGACCGCCAGCAACTGCGTAATCTGGTGCGTAACGCCCAGAAAGAAATGAGCAGCGAACCACCGAAGCCCGGCAGTTCGTACAAAAAACTGTTTCAGTTTATCAAGGAGCAGATGGCCGACTAGCTGCCATCCGTTCAGAAACGCCGGTGCTGAGTCACCGGCATTTTTTTGCGTACCTCCGCCAGCTGCGGCAGATCAATCTCCGCCAGCGCCACTCCGGCCTCTTCTTCCAGCTCTGTCAGCACCGCTCCCCAGGCATCAATAATCTGTGAATGACCATAGGTACGGCGTTTATCGTCATGCCAGCCACACTGATTCGCGGCCAGCACATAGCACTGGGTTTCAATCGCACGGGCGCGCAGCAGTGTTTGCCAGTGCGCTGCGCCGGTGGTGTAGGTAAAAGCCGCGGGCACAGAAATCATCTCCGCGCCCTGCTCGCGCAGACGCTGAAACAACCCCGGAAAGCGCAGGTCGTAACAGATCGCCAGCCCCAGTCGGCCGGCCGGTGTATCCACAAGCACCACCTCATCCCCGGGTGCAAAGCGTTCTGATTCACGGTAACTGCCGTGGGCATCGCCAACATCGACATCAAACAGATGAATCTTGTCGTAGCGGGCAACCTGTTCGCCTTCGCTGTTAAACACCAGACAGGCCGAACGCACCCGCGGATCTCCGTCCGGGCATGGCATCGGCACAGCACCGGCCACCAGCCAGAGTTTCAGTTCCTGCGCCCAGCCGGCCAGACGCTGCACATACTGCGGATCAGCGGCAATGGCGTTGTACTGCTTACCATCCAGCGTGAGGAACATTTCCGGCAGTAACGCCAGCACTGCACCCTGTGCCGCTGCCTGCTGCAGCAAGTCATAGGCCTGTGCCAGATTGTGTTCAATCTGGGGGTGGCTGCTGAACTGAATCACCGCGACGTTAGCCATCAGTCGTCATCGCCTCCGCCGAAGATATAGAAAATACTCTTGAAGCGTTCCAGCAGGCTGCGGCTCTTCTTACCGTCGACCTTATCGTCAAAGGCCTGATTGATCTTCAGATCCGGTTTTTCCCAGGTGCCTTTCAGGTCGTAACTGGCACTGGTGAAGCGTGCCAGCTCGTCACCAATCAGCTTCTCGGTAACATAAATCGAGGCCGCTACCGGTGGTGCCAGACCGGCCAGCAGCGCCACCATCGGCAGCGTACTGGATACCGGGAAGGTCACCGCCAGTTTCATATCCAGTGTCTGGGTCTTCAGATCGGTGCTGCCTGAGGTGAGGAATTTACCACCCGGGCCGTCCATGCTCAGCGGCTCGGTCAGGGTCAGCAGGCCATTTTCAATCCGCGCTTTGCCTTTCAGTGTGTCGAAGGCCACCCCGGACTGATACAGATCGGAGAAGTCGAGCTTCAGGCGGCGGGCGACCGAATTAAAGTTCAGCGCACCAAAGGCTTTTAACGCTCCGGCACCTTCGGCAGCCATATTGCCGTCTTTCACACGGAAACTGGCCAGACCATTGAGAGTTTTGTTGTTGTAAGCCAGTGGCGAGCCCTGCCAGTTCAGCTGCAGGGTCGAGCGCATATCCTTACCTTCAATCGCGGCTTCCTGACGGAAAGCGCGCTGCACCCGGCCAATGTCGTTACTGCTGATCTGCAGCGTGTCGAGGCGGGTCTGATGCTGGTCACCCTGCTTCAGCCAGTACACATCCCCGGTAAAGGCCATGCCTTTCATATCACTGTCGTGCAGAGTGATCTGCATACCATCAGTCTGTGGCCGGCTGCTGAGTTTCCAGCGACCAAAGTTACGGCTGCCGACATAAAGCTCTGCAAGATCCATATCCATCGGCGGGAAATCCGCCGGATTGAGCGCTGCCAGCGGATCAGGCTTGTCAGCAACCACCGTCACCTCATCCTGGCTGCCATCCAGTGTCGCCAGGTTTCCCGGCTCCTCTTCACTTTGCGGCAAATGAATATAGTCCAGCGCCAGCTGAATCGGCTCATTGCCCGGCAGCATACGGATTTTGCCTTTCACCAGCGTGCTGTCGACGTCAAAATCCCATTCATCCCACTGCTGGGCAGCAATGATATGGGTTGGCCCCATCGCCGCTCCCCAGGCATCCACGCCACCCAGCGTCAGATTAATACTGCGCAGCGGATTATTACTGTGTGCAGTTGCCTCACTTTTGACTGTGGCACCAGCTTTCTGCGCCTTGCTTTCTGCTGCCAGCAGGCCGGACAGATGCTGCCAGGTATCCCACCAGTCCGAGGCAACAATGGATTCACTCAGCTGGCCACGAACCACCACGCCTTTATCACTCGGCAGGAAAGGTTCCGAGCCGCCAAGGTACACCTGCCCCCGGTTCAGGCCATCAGCATCCAGCGCCAGTGCAGCACGCAACAGGTTATCGTAGTTGAGGTTGATCCGGGTTTCTGTGCCGGGCTCGACCCGCACCTCCATCAGCCGTGCAGCACTATCGGCTGTTTTACCTAACGGATAAGGCAGATCAATAGCCGTGCCCTGCAGATCGGAATTGAAATTAAACACCACACCCTGCGCGCCAACGGTCAGACGGGCGTTGTAGTCCAGAGCGCCACTGACCGGGTCCAGCAAAAACAGTGGCATCCACTGTTTAAAACGATCCCAGCGGGCATCACCATTGGCACTCAGCACCATATCGAAGCCACCGGGGCGACCGACCGATTCGATACCGGCATTAAAGTGACCGCCAAACACATCGCCTTCGAGCCAGTCGGACAGCAGACCTACCTGGCTGTTGTAACGCAGCCGGCCTTTGAGGTTTGCCAGATCAATATTGAGGTCGTCCAGACGCAGCTGGTTATCGCTCAGCTCCACGTCCAGTTTGATCTCAGGCTCAGCGTGTTCAGCACCCAGCGGCATTTCCAGCAGCATATTGGCCGTCATCGGACCATTGGCCTGCCAGTGATCAAAGGCATTGTTCACCACGCCCTGTAATGGCGTTTCGGTGAAATAACGTAATGCGTCGCCACTGTCTCCGCGCAGACGACCGGCCACCGACAGTTCGGTGTGGCCATCACGTCCCGGACGTAAACGCACCCGGCCGGAATGCGGTACCAGCTCGCCGCCAAGGGTTTTGCCCTGCTCCAGCCAGACGTCCAGTGCCGGCGCATCCATCATCAGCCGTCCTTTAATAGCGCGCAGCGCTGGCCAGTCCGGCATGTATTTCAGTTCGGCACCTTCCACTTCCAGATACAGCTGAGTGGTCAGGCTGTTGTCAGGATGTTCGTGCTCAAGGTTACCGTGCAGCAAGAAAGCGGCATCGCGGAAGTCTCCGGCCACAATCGACTGACCGAGCCAGTCACGCACCGCCTCATCAAGAAGTTCAGGCACCAGTTGCGAGCGCAGACTGGCCGGCGCCTGTGGCAAACCAAACAACAGGCTCAGGGTAGATTCGGTGGCGCTGTGACTGCGTGGCAGATTAATCGCGAGTTCACCACTGAGCGGCCATACCGTTGCAGAGTCATTCTCCTGCAAACCGGCTTTCAGGCCACGCAGCTGCAGCTGATAGAAATCGGGTTTGATCGCCCAGTAAAAGCCGGCCGACAATTTCTTCAGATCCCAGGGTTGGCTGTAAACATCGGCCAGATGAACGCTCAGATCATCACCTTTTACCTGTAACAAACCACCCTGTGGTTGCAGATGCAGCGTACCGGTCACATCGCTGAACGCCGGAATGCCGTGATAGGCCGCGCTGCTGGCATTGACAATATCGCTGCGCACATCCACTTGCCAATGCTCGCCGGGTAACAGCGAAATACGCAGATTACGCGCTTCTCCGCGGCCGTCAGTACCTTCAACATATTGGTCGAACGGCTCGGGCAATAACTGATGGTCAAGAATAAAACGGCGGGCAGCTGCCACATCCAGCAGCGGCACCCCAATCTGCCAGCCTTTCTGCTGCGGCAATGTGATGGCACTGAGACTCAGACTGTCGAGGGGCAGTTGCTGATCAAACTGCGGTAATACACGCAGGTGCCAGTCATCGCCATTGTGTTCGCCACCAATTTTCAGGCTGCCGCCGCTCAGCGCCAGCGGCTGGCCACTGGTATTCAGGGTAAAGGCCGGTATATCGGCATCGACGTACAACGCGTTCAGATCGCCGTCACGGATACTGAGCCAGGCCTCAGCGCCCGCGGTAAAGCGTTCAATGCTCAGACCACCGGGCAGCTGATCGGGAATCCAGCGCGTCCATTCCTGGTTATCAATGCGCAGAAAGACTTCGCCGTTCTGCCGGTACCAGGGCCAGAGATCGCCATCCACCGAAGCCATCAGTTTGATATTTGCCAGTTGCTCACGGCCCCAGGCCAGGTTGCCGTCCAGCTCATGACTGTCGCCGCGGTTGCGCCAGACCAGCCGGTCAATCTGCACGTCTTCACGGGTCATCTGTGGATCAAAGCTGGTGATATTCCAGTCGGTAAGAACAATGGCCTGCTGCAGCTCCAGCCAGTTCAGCCACAAAGGATTGGAAGAGGCGGCAATTTTCACATTGTCGGCAGCCGCAGGCTGACGCTTGATTCCGCTCAGGTCGACCGACCAGCCACGGCCAATTGACCAGTGTGTTTGATCACGCTGATAAAGGTCGGCGCGTACGCCCTGAATTTCGATACGTTTGAACACCGGCAGACGATAGAAAGCACTGGCACTGACATCCAGCTCAGCCTCCATGCGTGCCACATGGATACCGTCGGCCAACAGCCCCACCTGTACATCGCGCATGCGCACCACAGGCGACAGCATGTTCCAGTCGCCCTGCAGCTGACCGATGGATACCGGCTGGCCCAGTTGCAGGCTCAGTTCATGTTCGAGATCGGCACGGTAGGTTTCCACCAGCGGAATCAACTGGCGACCCAGGCTGGTATACAGCGCCAGGGTCACCGCGGCGACCACCAGGGTAATCCAGATTTGTGTCCAGAACTCGCGCAACCAAATCATAACAATGCCTATTGCAGGACGATGTCGTAATGATCCTGGGTGTATAACGGCTCGACCTGTAACTTAATGGCCTTGCCGATAAAGGCTTCCAGATCCGCCAGACCGTTGCTGTCTTCGTCCAGCAGCCGGTCCACTACCTGCTGACTGGCGAGTACGGAATAGGTTCCGGCACCGTAAGCCCGTTCTTCGCGCAGAATTTCACGGAAAATTTCATAGCAGATGGTTTCTGCGGTTTTTACCGAACCGCGCCCACCACAACAACGGCAGGGTTCCATCAGCATCTGCTCCAGACTCTCACGCGTACGCTTGCGCGTCATCTCCACCAGTCCCAGTTCAGATACACCACTGATCTTGGTTTTAGCGTGATCCTTTTCCAGTACCTTTTCCAGCATGCGCAGAACCTGACGCTGATGCTCGGCTTCAACCATATCGATAAAATCGAGGATGATAATACCGCCGAGATTGCGCAGACGCAGTTGACGGCCAATGGCGGTGGCGGCTTCGAGGTTGGTTTTGAAAATGGTTTCTTCGAGGTTGCGGCGGCCGACAAAGCCACCGGTATTCACGTCGATGGTGGTCATGGCTTCGGTCTGATCGATCACCAGATAGCCGCCGGACTTCAGCGGCACCTTGCGCTCCAGCGCGCGCTGGATTTCATCTTCGACGCTGTACAGTTCAAACAGCGGACGCGGGCCGGGATAATACTCAATACGGTCGGCAACTTCTGGCACATACTGCTGCACAAACTGCTCGATTTTCTGAAAGGTTTCACGCGAGTCGATCAGAATCTTGGTAACTTCCGGGCGCGAATAATCGCGCAGGGTACGCAGCGACAGCGGCAGCTCGTCATACACCAGACTCGGCGGTTTATTGTCTTTAATGCGCTCTTCCAGCTTGCGCCATAAACGGCGCAGGTAGCGGGTATCGGACAGAATTTCATCATCGCCCACGCCTTCAGCCGCAGTACGCAGGATAAACCCCGCTTCGCCGGTCAGACCTTCCGCTTCCATGCAGTTATTCACCAGCTGCTTCAGACGCTCGCGTTCGCCATCGTCATCAATACGCTGTGAAATGCCGACATGATCCGCTCCCGGCATGTACACCAGATAGCGTGACGGAATAGCAAGCTGAGTGGTCAGACGGGCACCTTTGGTGCCGATAGGGTCTTTGGTAACCTGCACTACCAGCGCCTGGCCTTCGTGTACCAGCTGGCTGATCGGCGCATTGCCATCACCCGTGCCGATTTCCGCCGCGTGAATAAAAGCAGCCCGCTCCAGACCGATATCGACAAAGGCCGCCTGCATACCGGGCAGCACGCGCACTACTTTGCCTTTATAAATGTTGCCGACCAGTCCGCGGTGGTTGGTGCGTTCGAGGAAAATCTCCTGCACCACGCCGTTCTCGACCACCGCTACCCGCGTTTCCGTCGGGGTAACGTTCATCAGAATTTCTGCATTCACAGGCTTAATCCTTGTCCCAGATGGGAATATTAAATTCTTGCAGCATGGCCGCTGTTTCCGTCAGCGGCAGACCAACCACATTGCTGTAACTGCCTTCAATGGCGTCCACCAGCACTGCGCCCAGTCCCTGTATTCCATAAGCTCCGGCTTTATCGGCCGGCTCGCCGGTCGCCACATAGGCGGTGATCTGCGCGGCAGTTAACGGCGTAAAGTGAACATTGGTGATAACCGTCTGCACCCGCTGCTGATCATCCTGCACCAGGGCAACGGCGGTCATGACCTGATGGCGGCGACCAGCCAGGGCGGCCAGCATACGCGCTGCATCGGCATCGTTTTCCGGCTTACCGAGAATCTCATCGTCCAGCACTACCGTGGTGTCTGAACCCAGCACCACACAACCGGGGTTAGCTGCTGCAACCTTCTGTGCCTTGCCCAGTGCCAGTCTGGCAACATAAGCAGCCGGTGTCTCTCCCGCCTGCGGTGTTTCGTCAATATCGGCCACCTGCACACGAAACTGCACACCAATCTGCTGCAGTAATTCCCGTCGCCGTGGCGAAGCGGACGCCAGAATCAGGCCTTTTGCATCCGTCATGACAGATGCAGGCGCGCCAGCGCCATATGGGTTAAGGCGTACACCCAGGGCCAGACCAGCGCCGAGGTCAGGGCCGGAGTCCAGAGCGATACCGGCACCATATTTTCACTCACCAGCGCTACCGCCCAGTAACTCAGTAACTGCTGCAGCACCACCAGCAAGAACACCACGGCGGTCTGCTGCAGAAAGTTAAACATCGCCATACGCCGGTACAGCAGCTGCAGCACAAAAATATGCACTGCCAGCGTGAGTACGTGCATACCAAGCAACGAATTGTGCTCGACATCCAGCATCAGTCCCAGCGGCACGGCCAGCCATAAACCAAAAATATGTGGCGCATGCAGCACCAGCAGGGTTACCAATAACAACACCCAGGCCGGCTGCAGCCACAACAGAATATCGGGCATCGGCAGGTGCTCAAGCACAAAGGCCAGAAACATACCGGTAGCCACTAGAATCAGTGCACGGATATTCATTCTTTACCCTGCCATAAGCCGCCCGGTGGTACCTGACCGGAGCCATGACTGAACACCAGCAATAAATGCCGGCTGCGATCCAGATGAGCACTGGGTTCTGCCGTAACGGCGGCAAAGGATTTTCCGGGAATATTTTCTACTCTGGTCACGGTTGCTACCGGATAACCACGCGGATAACGCCCGCCCAGACCGGAGCTGACCAGCAGGTCGCCCTTGATAATGTCGGCGGTATTGGGCACATAAATCAGTTCGAGTTCATCCAGCGCGCCGGTGCCAACGGCAATTGCGCGCACTCCATTGCGGTTTACCTGCACCGGAATCGCATGGTTGGAGTCGGCAATCATCAATACCCGCGCACTGTAGGGCATTACATCGATCACCTGACCAAGCAGGCCGTAGGCATCCAGCACAGGCTGGCCGATAAATACGCCGTCTTCGCCGCCTTTGTTGATCAGAATCTGCTGGCTGAAAGGATCAGGATCAACGGCGACCACGGCGGTGACCAGCACGCGGTCATCGACCTGCTCAGAAGCACTGAGTAATTCACGCAGTTCAATATTTTCCGCTTCCAGCGCAGCCAGACGCTGGGCACGCAGTTCCAGTACCAGATTGCGCGCTGTCAGCTGTTTATTTTCGTTGGTTAATTCCTGACGGCTGGCGGCGGATTCGCCAAACCAGTTACCAATAGCGGAGGGAACCAGAGCCACCTGTTGCGCAGGCGCCAGCAGATAGCCGGTGATATAACGCACGGATTGTAACCACGGAGCGTGACTGTCCAGCCACATCAGCGCCAGTGCCAGAACAACAATCCCCAATACCCGCTGCCGCTGAAACGTCGGCACCTGAAACTGCGACTTAATAACGCTGTACCCGAATAAAAATTGAAGTGGCTAACTATACCGCCAAGCACAAACAGGAACCAGCACCGGCAGGCCTGAGTCAGCGCTTCCGCCGCATAAAGGAATGCTTTAAGCATAAAAAAAGCGGAGCCAAAGCTCCGCTTTTTCAGCACTTATTTCCGGCGATTAATCCAGCACCAGCATTTCCAGCTGTTGCTCTGTTGCCGTTTCCAGGAACTTACCACCGCCACGGGCGACACAGGTCAGAGGATCATCAGCAACGATCACCGGCAGGCCGGTTTCTTCACTCAGCAGCTTGTCGAGGTCACGCAGCAATGCGCCACCACCGGTCAACACCATACCGCGCTCGGCAACGTCAGACGCCAGCTCCGGTGGAGATTGCTCCAGTGCACCTTTAACCGCCTGCACGATAGCCGCCAGCGATTCCTGCAGCGCTTCGAGAATTTCGTTGGAGTTCAGGGTAAAGCTGCGCGGAATACCTTCGGCCAGGTTACGGCCACGGACATCAATCTCGCGTACTTCACCACCCGGATATGCGGTACCAATCTCTTGCTTGATACGCTCCGCGGTCGCTTCACCGATCAGGCTGCCGTAGTTGCGGCGAATATAAGCGACGATGGCCTCATCAAAACGGTCACCACCCACTTTTACCGATTCCGCATAAACTA
This sequence comes from Thalassolituus sp. ST750PaO-4, assembly GCF_020320405.1. Lineage (NCBI taxonomy): Bacteria > Pseudomonadati > Pseudomonadota > Gammaproteobacteria > Oceanospirillales > Oceanospirillaceae > Thalassolituus > Thalassolituus sp. ST750PaO-4. The sequence continues at coordinate 29,848 of NZ_JABVCB010000008.1, read as the reverse complement.
CGCCACTCAGGGAGATGATGGCGATTTCGGTGGTACCACCACCGATATCCACAACCATGGAGCCACGCGCTTCATCAACCGGCAAGCCGGCACCAATCGCTGCTGCCATTGGTTCGTGAATCAGATAAGCACGACGCGCACCGGCACCCAGAACAGAATCGCGGATCGCTTTGCGTTCAACCTTGGTTGCCTGATACGGCACACAGACCACAACCCGTGGGCTTGGAGTCATAAAACTGCTTTCGTGCACTTTTTTAATAAAGTACTGCAGCATTTTTTCAGTCACTTCAAAGTCGGCAATTACACCGTCTTTCATTGGCCGGATGGCCTGAATATTTCCCGGAGTACGACCCAGCATACGTTTTGCTTCGGTACCTACCGCTGCCACGCTTTTCTGATGACCCTGCAGACGGATGGCTACAACTGATGGCTCATTGAGGACAATGCCTTGATCACGCATGTAAATCAGAGTGTTTGCAGTTCCCAGATCGATCGACAGATCACTGGAAAACAGGCCTCTTAACTTCTTAAACATCCAATCGATTCCTGTTCACAGGTGGCAAAATTGTGGGTAACTCTAGCAATGGTGGGGATTTAGGGCAAGGCGCATTTATGCTACGCTCGGCACCTTTCCAACAGGCATCAACACTGGAGTAAGCACATGGCTCTGGACCAGCAACAGGTTCGTGACATTGCCGATCTGTCCCGTCTGCAAATCGACGAGGCACAAATCGCGGAATACCAGAAAAATCTGAGCAACATTCTCGACCTGGTCGATCAGTTATCCGCCGTCGACACCTCATCTGTCGAACCAATGGCACACCCGCTGGATGCAGTTCAGCGCCTGCGGGCTGACGTCGTGACCGAAGAGAATAACCGCGATCATTTCCAGCAGATCGCTCCTCAGACCGAAAACGGCTACTACCTCGTACCACGCGTCGTTGAGTAACAGCAAAACCTGAGGCTCAGCCCCGGGGACAAGGATTCCTTATGCATAACAAAACCATCGCAGAAATTTCCCGCGATCTGGCGGCCGGTGAATACAGCAGTGTCGAAATTACTGAGAACCTGCTTTCCCGCATCAAACAGACCGATAATCGCTACAACAGTTTCATTACCGTGAGCGAAGAACAGGCACTGGCTCAGGCCAAAGCCGCCGATGCCCGTCGCGCAGCCGGCAATGCCGATGCCTGGACCGGTGTGCCGATGGCACATAAAGATATTTTCTGTACCAACGGTGTTCTGACCACCTGCGGCTCAAAAATGCTGAGCAATTTCGTTGCGCCTTACGACGCCACCATTGTTGAAAACTTCAATAACGCCGGTGCTGTGTCTCTGGGTAAGCTGAACATGGATGAATTTGCCATGGGCTCATCCAACGAAAGCTCTTTTTTCGGCGCCGTTAAAAACCCATGGGATACCGACCGTGTTCCCGGTGGTTCTTCCGGTGGCTCTGCCGCTGCGGTTGCCGCGCAACTGGTACCGGGTGCCACGGCATCGGATACCGGTGGCTCGATCCGCCAGCCTGCCGCCTTCTGTGGCCTGACCGGTCTGAAGCCAACCTATGGCCGCGTATCACGCTGGGGCATGATTGCTTACGCCTCCAGTCTCGATCAGGCCGGTACCATTACCCGTACCGCCGAAGACTCCGCCATGATGCTCAATGTTATGGCCGGCTTTGATGCCAAAGACTCTACCTGTGTTGACCGTGAAGTACCGGATTACACCGCCACACTGAATAACAGCATCGAAGGTTTAACCATCGGCTTGCCGAAAGAATATTTCCGCAGCGATTTAAGTGCCGAAATGCAGCAGCAGGTGCGCAACGCCATCGCCGAATACGAAAAGATGGGCGCCAAGGTGAAAGAAATTTCACTGCCAAATACCCATCTGGCCATTCCTGCTTATTACATCATTGCGCCGGCCGAGTGCTCCGCCAACCTGTCACGCATGGACGGTGTACGTTTTGGTTACCGTTGCGAAAATCCGCAGGATATTAACGACCTGTACAAACGCTCGCGTGGTGAAGGTTTCGGTATCGAAGTTAAACGCCGCATTATGGTCGGTGCTTATGCCCTGTCTGCCGGTTTCTACGATGCTTACTACAAAAAAGCGCAGCAGGTACGCCGTCTGATTAAAAATGACTTTGTGAATGCCTTTAACGAAGTCGATATCATCATGGGACCAACCACTCCGACGCCGGCATTTAAATGCGGCGAAAAAACCGCCGATCCGGTCGACATGTACCTTGAAGATATTTTCACCATCGCCCTGAATCTGGCAGGCCTGCCCGGCATGTCGATTTCCTGTGGTCAGGTAAACAACTTACCTGTCGGCTTACAGCTGATTGGTAATTATTTTGACGAAGGCCGTCTGCTGAATGCTGCGCATAAATTCCAGCAAAGCACCGACTGGCATCTGAAAACACCTGACCTTAAAAACCAGGCAGACATCTGAGGAGCGAATCATGGAATGGGAAGTTGTAATCGGCCTTGAGATTCACGCTCAGCTGGCCACCAAATCGAAAATTTTCTCCGGCTCGTCGACCGCGTACGGTGCCGACGCCAATACCCAGGCCTGTGCCATCGATCTGGGTCTGCCTGGTGTACTGCCAGCGTTTAACGAAGAAGCACTGCGTATGGCGGTAAAATTCGGTCTCGCCATTGACGCCGAAATCGGCCTGAAATCGGTTTTTGACCGTAAAAACTATTTCTACCCGGATTCTCCCAAAGGCTACCAGACCACCCAGCTGCATCACCCGATTGTGGGCATCGGCCACATCGATATCGAACTGGAAGACGGCAGCAGCAAGCGTATTAACGTTACCCGTGCACACCTGGAAGAAGACGCCGGGAAATCGGTGCACGAAGGCTTTAACGGTATGTCCGGTATCGACTTGAACCGTGCCGGCACGCCGCTGATTGAAATCGTATCTGAGCCGGAAATGCGCAACGCCAAAGAAGCCGCAGCCTATTTCCGTAAAATGCACAGCATTGTGACTTACCTGGGTATTTGCGACGGCGATTTATCCCAGGGTTCAATGCGTTGTGACTGTAACGTTTCCCTGCGCCCGAAAGGTCAGGAAGAATTCGGCACCCGCACCGAAATTAAAAACGTAAACTCTTTCCGCAACGTGGAACGTGCCATCGATGCAGAAATTGCACGGCAGATGGATATTCTCGAAGACGGCGGCAAAATCATTCAGGAAACCCGCCTGTACGATGCCGACAAAAACGAAACCCGCGCCATGCGCTCCAAAGAAGTTGCCAACGATTACCGCTATTTCCCTTGTCCGGATTTATTACCGGTAATTATCGACGACAACTATGTTGAAGCCGTACGCGCCACCCTGCCGGAACTGCCGGATGCAAAACGTGCCCGCTTTGCTCACGCACACGGCCTGAGCGCCATCGATGCAGCCGTACTCGCGGCCAACCGTGAGCTGGCACACTATTTCGAAACCGCGGCAAAAATCGCCAACGACTATAAGCTGGCGGCCAACTGGGTGCAGGGCGATGTGTCTGCCACACTGAACCGTCTGGAAATCAGCATCGGCGAACTGGCCGTCAGCGCCGAACAACTGGGCCGCATTCTGCAGCTGATTAAAGACAACACCCTGAACAACGGTGGTGCAAAAGAAGTCTTTAATGCACTGGTCGAAGGTAAAGGTGACGGCAGCGCAGAAAGCGTCGACAAGCTGGTCGATTCTCTGGGCCTGAAACAGGTATCTGACAGCGGCGCAATCGAAGCCATTGTGGCCGAGGTTCTGGCCGCCAACCCGAAACTGGTGGAAGGCTATCTGGCCACTCCGGAAGATAAACGTGCCAAAGCCATCGGGCCTTTTATTGGTCTGGTGCGTAAAGCCGCTAAAGGGGTTAACCCGCAGGTGGTTATGGACGTACTGCAGAAAAAACTGTCAGAGTTGTAAGACCCTCAGCGCCCGCCGCCAATAACCGCGGCGGGCGTTTTATAACACCATAATAAAAGCACCACGGACGGAATTATTTTCCGGCACTCTTTCTGCCGGACATCTCACGACTCACCCTCCTTATTTATCCGGAAACGCTTATGAAAAAACTATTAGCCGGACTGGTGGCCGTTGTCACTTTGTCTGTTGTTATCCTTATTGCTCAGGCCCAGCGCCACGTTGTTACTTCACACAGCGTTGTTATTAATGCGCCCGTCAAAGAAGTCTGGGATTTTCTTTCTGACAACCGCCACGCGAAAGGCTGGTCGGTAATCTTCGATCATATCCGCCCACTGGAAAGTTCACCGGTTGCCGAAGGCCAGATCGGTGCCCTGCGCCGCTGCTTCCGCAACGACAATGAAGAAGGATTTTTCTGGGATGAACGCACGCTGACCGCTGAACCATACAAACGCCGTACCCTGCGCACCTATAATATCTCCAACACCAGCTGGGAATTATTCGAGCGTTTTCAGTTTACCGCCTATCAGCTGTATGAAGATCTGGGCAATGGCACCACCCGCCTGACCTTTGAAGGTGATCTCGACGACCATACAAAATATTCCGTTTTTGAACATTTTGTATTCTGGGTCAGTCAGTTCGAAGGGGAGCGGGTATTCCGCCTGAACCTGGAAAATATTAAGGCAATGATTGAACAGAAAGACGCGTTCGAGCGTCCGCATCCGTGGGAGCCGAACAGCCCGTTTGATGCCTGAGTTGGCTACTTACATTCCCTGATGCCGAAAAGCATCAGGGAAATCGCTTTAGCACTGTAATACACCGCCCTCAGAACGACGGCATCTCACCAACCACACCTTCCACATACCAGTTCATACGCAGCAGCTCATCATCGGTGAGAGATTCGCCAGCACGTACCAGTGGACGACCGCGACTGTTAAGAACAGGGCCGGAGAAAACGCTGAAGGTTTTATTCTTTATTTCCTTTTCAACCTGCAACACCTGATCGCGCACTGCTGCCGGAATCTGATCGCTGAGATTATTCAGCTGGGCGATATCCTCACCCATACCCAGCCACAATCGCTTGCTGCTCCAGTTGCCTTCTTTTAACGCCTGAATCTGTGTGGCGTAGTATTTTCCCCAATCATAACCAACCGAGGCGATTTGTTTGGTCGGGGCAAATTCTGACATATTGGAGTGGAAGCTGATGGCAAACACGCCAGCGGCTTCTGCTTCTTTAACAACCGCTGGCGAGTCGGTGTGATGGGTCAGCACATCAGCACCGCTTTTCAGCAGCTCACGGGCCAGCTCAGAGGCTTTGTCCGGCGCGTACCACTGACGGGTCCACTTTACTTCAACAACCGCCTGAGGGTTTACCCGGCGCACGCCAAGGGTAAATGCATTAATACCACGGATAACTTCCGGAATAGCATGGGCGGCAACAAAACCAATGCGGTTACTGCGGGTCATGGCACCGGCAATCATGCCGGATAAATAGCGCGGCTCATAAGCACGTGCAGCATAACTGCCGAGATTATCACTCAGACGCAGTCCGGTGGCGTTATCAAATTTAACCGCCGGAAATTCGCGCGCAACACGCGCTGTGGTGACCATATAGCCCTGCGAGGTGGTAAAAATAATATCGTTATTTTCAGCCAGTTTACGGATCGCCTCGGCGGAAGCCCGCCCTTCCTGTACGAATTCCGCATACTCGGTTTTAACATCCGCACCGAAAACTTTTTCCAGATACTGACGGCCCTCGTCATGCGAGTGTGACCAGCCCACTTCTTTTGCTGGTCCGACATAAATGAAAGCCGCTTTAATTTGTGCATGAGCAGCAGTTGTCAGTGAGTACAAACATACGAGTAACAGATTTAACATACAGAGGCGCATAGCGATCCGACCATTAATACTTGACCAATTGGTCAGGCATTATGCTCAGCCAGTTTCTGCCTTCAAGCGCAGGATCTTCATTTATCGATAGCTATCACAATAAATTTTCAAAAGTGGTCAAAGACGCGCCATTTATTGAATAACAGCCCGGGAGGAGCAGAACTGGGCAACAGGCAGACATAAAAAAACCGCCTGACGGCGGTTCTTTTATTTTGACGAAAACAACTACTTCACCACTTTCAGTGAAGGTCTTGCGCCACCTGACGGAGTATCCGTTGCAGGTTTTTTCTTCGGTGGCTGCGGATCGTCCGGGTCCGGTGCTCCGGCTTCAGAGCCGAACACCATACCCTGGCCATTTTCGCGTGCATAAATTGCCAGTATGGCAATGACAGGAACGAAGACTGCCATAGGCACACCACCAAAGCGGGCATTAAACGACAGGCCGCTTTCATCAATCAGCAGGTTCTGCACTGCCCCGGGACTGATGTTCAGCACAATCTGCCCGTTATTCACATATTCCTGCGGAACCTGAACATCGGGCAGTAAGGCATCAACCAGAACGTAAGGCGTGCACTGATTATCGAGAATCCACTCATTCAGCGCCCGCATTAAATACGGACGGCTGGGTGTCATGGTATTACTCATCAGTCGCGCATTTCCCGCTCAGCTTCAGAGAGGCTGGCGATAAAGGATTCACGCTCGAACAGACGCTCCATATATTGCAGCATCGGCTTACAGGATTTCTCCGGCAATTCGATACCCAGTACAGGCAGACGCCACAGGATCGGGCCAACGCAGCAATCAACGATGGAGAACTCTTCGCTCATAAAATATGGCAGTTCTGCAAAGATCGGGCTGGTTGCGATCAGGCTGTCAGTCAGCTGCTTACGGGCAGCCTCAACGTCTTTACCCTTACCATTAAGGATGGTGTCGATCAGGCCGCCCCAGTCTTTTTCGATGCGGTTAATCCACAGACGGCTCTGCGCACGGGCAACCGGGTAAACCGGCAGCAGCGGCGGATGCGGAAAGCGCTCGTCGAGGTATTCCATCATCACGTTTGGTTCGTACAGAACCAGATCGCGATCCACCAGTGTCGGCAGCGAGTTGTATGGGTTCAGTGATGCCAGATCTTCTGGCTTGTTGTCGGGATCGACGTCATGAATTTCTACCGCCACCCCTTTTTCAGCCAGTACGATACGTACACGGTGACTGTAATGATCTGACGCATCCGAATAGAACGTCATGGAAGAGCGTTTAGCCACAACCCCCATAATTTCCTTACCTCTTAGCAAACCCAAAAACAAAGATAGCCCGGCCGCAAAAGCGGACGGGCTGTGCAGGCAATTAACTGCCGGACGTATTACTTAACGTCGCGCCAGTATTCTTTGTTCAGCATATATACAGGAACAAAGAAGATTGCCAGGAATAACAGTACCCACCAGCCGATGCGCTCACGCTCAACGGCAATTGGCTCAGCCATGTAAACCAGGAAGTTAACCAGGTCATACACAACTTTGTCGTACTCTTCAGCAGACAGCGTGCCTTCTTCAGCCAGGTACAGAACACCTTCGTGCTCTTCGGTGATTTCCTGACCAGTCAGGGTATCAAAACCAACAGCAACCTGTGCGGTACCTTTTACCTGACGGCCTTGCAGATCCGCCAGAACATGCGGCATACCAACGTCTTTAAATACAACGTTGTTCACGCCCCATGGACGGCTTGGATCTTCGTAGAAGCTGCGCATGTAGGTATATACCCAGTCAGGGCGACGTACGCGGGCAACCAGAGTCAGATCCGGAGGAGTCGCACCAAACCAGCGCTTGGAGTCTTCCTTCTGCATACCGATGGTCATCAGTTCACCGAACTGTTTGTCGGCAAAAATCAGGTTTTCTTTCATCAGATCTTCCGGGATACCCAGATCGCGGGCAACACGGTTGAAACGGGCATGCTCCAGAGAGTGACAGCCCATGCAGTAGTTAGCAAAGGTCTGCGCACCACGCTGCAGAGATGCAGTGTCAGTCAGATCAGTCAGGTGCTTATCCAGATGAACTCCGGCCCCTGCAGCCATAGCAACGGCTGGAATAAATGCGGCAATTAACGCGAATACTTTTTTCATTATCAGTGGCCCCCGGTTACGCGCTCTGGTACTGGTTTGGTTTTTTCCATGCGGGTGTAGAACGGCATCAGCAGGAAGAAACCAAAGTAAATAAATGAGCAGAAACGAGCCAGGAAAGTATTCAGGTCGTTTGCTGGCTGAGTACCAAGCCAGGTCAGTTCAACGAAGGCTGCGGCAAAGACAATGATAAATACTTTGCTGATCCAGCCTTTGTAGCGCCAGCTCTTAACCGGACTGCGGTCCAGCCATGGCAGAACAAACAGAACAGCAATAGCGGCAGCCATGGCAATTACACCCAACAGCTTATCCGGTACTGCACGCAGAATTGCGTAGAACGCACCGAAATACCATACAGGAGCAATGTGCTCTGGGGTTTTCAGGCCATTCGCTGGTTCAAAGTTAGCGTACTCCAGCATGAAGCCGTTACCTTCAGGGAAGAAGAACAGTACGGTACAGAAAATCATCAGGAAGACGACGATACCCACCAGGTCATGAACGGTGTAGTAAGGGTGGAACGGAATACCATCCAGCGGCTTGCCGTTTTCGTCTTTCAGTTTTTTGATATCAACGCCATCAGGGTTGTTAGAGCCCACTTCGTGCAACGCCAGCAGGTGCAGAACCACCAGCATAACGATAACCAGAGGCACAGCAATAACGTGCAGAGCAAAGAAGCGGTTCAGGGTGGCACCGGAAATCAGGAAGTCACCACGGATCCACTCAGTCAGAGCATCACCGATACCGAAAGGAATAACTGAGAACAGAGAGATAATTACCTGCGCACCCCAGTAAGACATCTGTCCCCATGGCAGTACGTAACCCATGAAAGCTTCCGCCATCAGAGCCAGATAAATCAGCATACCGAAGATCCAGATCAGCTCACGCGGCTTCTGGTATGAACCGTACAGAATCGCACGCATCATGTGCAGATAAACGGCAATAAAGAAGAAGGTAGCACCGGTGGAGTGCAGGTAACGAATCAGCCAGCCCCACTCAACATCACGCATGATGTATTCAACAGAGGCAAAAGCGCCTTCGGCACTTGGCACGAAGTTCATGGTCAGCCAGACACCAGTCAGAATCTGGTTAGCCAGCATCATCATTGACAGTACGCCGAAGAAATACCAGAAGTTGAAGTTCTTCGGTGCATAGTACTTGGACATATGCTTTTCATAGGTCTGGGTAACCGGCAGACGGTCATCAATCCAGCCCATCAGAGTGTTTTGCTGCTTACTCATTAAGCGTTCTCCTCATCAACACCGATCACCAGAACATTGTCGCCCTCGAAAGAATAAGGAGGAACAATCAGATTGGTAGCAGCTGGTGAGCCGTTAAATACGCGGCCAGATAAATCAAAGCGGGAGCCGTGACACGGACAGAACCAACCGCCCTGCCAGTTGGCGTCGAATGTTTCCGGCTTAACTTCAGCGAAGTATTTCGGTGCACAACCCAGGTGGGTACACACACCCAGCAGTACAATAAATTCCGGCTTGCGTGAGCGATAAATATTATCGGCGTAAGCAGGTTGCTGCTCTTTAACGCTGTTTTCCGGGTCTTTCAGGTTGTCGTTCAGGTTTGGCAGATTGTCCAGCTGTTCCTGAGTGCGGCGTGCAATATACACCGGCTTACCACGCCATTCGGCGGTCAGCATTGCACCTGGCTCAATTTTGCTGATATCGACTTTTGCCGGAGCACCTGCTGCTTTCGCCTTCTCACTTGGCAACCAAGATTTCACGAAGGGTACTGCGAGAAAGCCAGCGCCGACAGCACCGACGCCGGCTGTAGCGCCTACGAGCAGAGTACGCCGACCCTTATTCACGCCGTCTTGACTCATTACCATCTTCTCCCATCAAAAAAATTCTTTTGTGCTACAAGGTCAGGAGCCTGCTGTATGTTTTTTGTACAGACCCAGCGTAGCATACAGAGCGGCGCACATAGTAAAGAAATTGGGAGGTGGAAACAACCTGAAAAACCCACAGAACATGGGGTTTTGGGCATAAAAAAAGCGTCCATTGACATAGGCCAATGAACGCTTCTTTTTGTATCCTTCGAGCGAATTAACGCTTGGAGAATTGTGGCTTCTTACGTGCTTTACGCAGACCCACTTTCTTACGCTCAACTTCACGAGCGTCACGGGTAACATAACCCGCTGCACGCAGAGAAGGACGCAGAGTTTCGTCGTATTGCATCAGTGCACGGGTAATACCGTGACGGATAGCACCGGCCTGACCGTTACCACCACCGCCGTTAACGTTAACAATAACGTCAAACTTGGTCAGGTTTTCAGTCAGTTCGAGTGGCTGGCGAACAACCATGCGAGCGGTTTCACGACCGAAGTAAACATCCAGAGGACGTTTGTTAACTACGATGCTGCCTGTACCAGGACGCAGGAACACACGAGCTGTGGAAGTCTTACGACGACCGGTACCATAGTATTGAGAGACTGCCATCATATTATCCCAGTTTCAGTTCTTGCGGCTGCTGAGCGGTATGCGGATGCTCGCTACCAGCATAAACTTTCATTTTTTTGTACATGGCACGACCTAAAGGATTCTTTGGAAGCATACCTTTAACGGCCAGTTCGATTACCATTTCAGGCTTATGGTCGATCAGTTTCTCGAAAGAAATAGACTTCAGACCACCTGGGTAACCAGTGTGATGATGGTACATCTTGTCACTGGTTTTATTACCGGTAACTTTAACTTTGTCTGCATTGATAACAACGATGTAATCGCCGGTATCAACGTGTGGAGTGTATTCTGGCTTGTGCTTGCCTCTCAGACGGCGAGCAACCTCAGTGGCCAGGCGACCCAGCGTCTGTTCAGCTGCATCAACTACAAACCACTCACGTTTTACGGTTTCGGGTTTCGCGCTGTATGTTTTCATCAATTTCTCGCCTTTAAGGGCATGTTGATTCGAAAAGAGGGCGGCATTCTATAGGAAGGAAGATTCTTCCGCAAGTCATAATCCTGTATGAATTATGATCCGACCGGCCACTGCGGTTAAGCCCGCACCGGCACTGGGATGGCGCCCGCCGACACAGTAAAAGAAACCGCCGTTTGCGGTCAGCAAACGGCGGTTCAGGTATCTGTACCGGCTATGATTTGATCAGTAATGTTCCGGCTCGCGGAACTTCACCAGACCGTAAATCAGGGTCAGCATGGTGACCATGATATCGAGCAGAATGGCCAGAGCCATCATGGTCGAGGTGTCTTCCTGCTGGTCGTAACCCAGCGTTTGCCCAACATAGAAGCAGGTAACGCTGACGACAAAACCAATCAGGATGCAGGCTACCAGAAAATAGCCCTTGCCGTCATCCATCGTGAGCGCTTCATCCAGAACCTTTGCCTGCAACAGGAAGTAAGCGCTGTAACAAAGAGCACAGGCCAGCGCCATGCCGACCAGAAAAAAAGCAACCATAACGATTAACCTGCAGAACGATAACTGGCTAAAGCCTAGCTCAGATCTCTGCAGCTGCAAGACAGCACTGACCTTATTATCAGTGCATACGATCCTGCGCAATGCTTCCCTGTGCCTCTGCATGACGGCGCAGTATACGTGCCACCAGCATTCTCAGCTGCGCCGGCTTGATGGGCTTGTGCAGATAATCCAGCCGCTGACGGTGGAAGCTGCTGACCACTTCGTCACTGGTATCGCCGGTGACAATCAGAGCCGGAATATCCGCCAACATCCGCCTGACTTCATGCACAAAAGAACAGCCGTCATACCGGCCGGGCATACGGTAATCAACGATCATAAAATCCGGAATAAATCCGTCTGCTATCGCAGCAAGCGCGTCACTGGTTGAGGAAAAACTGATGCAGTGACTTCCCCAAACCGATAACAGCGACTCCATCGCCATAACAATGGAGGCTTCATTATCAACCACCATGATATTCAGCCCGGCAAAAGCGTTGTATCCCTCCGGGCTGCCTGCGAGAGCCGGTTTAACCGGTAGCGGCTCATGACTGAGTGGCAGCAGTAAGGCAACCTCAGTTCCCTGCCCCAATACCGAACTCACCTGTATTTCGTGGCCCAGCAGTTTGAGAATCCGCTGCACAATAGCCAGCCCCAGCCCCAGACCGCGCTTACGGTCACGCTCCTGATTATGTACCTGAAAAAATTCCTGAAAAATACAGTCCAGATCTTCTTCTGAGATGCCAATACCGGTATCGATAATACGCAATTTAACCTGTTGATCTGCTGCTTCAAATAACACCCGGATACCACCCTCCGAGGTATATTTCACGGCATTAACCAGCAGATTAGTCAGCACCCGCTCCAGCAGAACCGGGTCGGAGTAAACCACACAATTGCAGTAATCGACGCTGAAACTAAGCCCTTTTAATGTGCTGTCGATAACAAACTGCCGCTCCAGCTTGTCGAGCAAATCATCGATACAGAAACTCTGTTTATTAATGGCAACGTTGTTGTCGGCATCCAGACGCGATACGTCAAACAGTGCTTCCAGCAGTTCACTCAGAGACTCCAGCCCCTGGCTGATATTTTCCAGATCTTCACGCTGATCACGGACCACAATTTTTTTATTAAGAATTTCGGCATACAGGCTGACCGCATGCAGAGGCTGACGGAGGTCGTGACTGGCAGATGCGAGAAAACGCGATTTTTCTTCACTGGCGCGGTTAGCGCGGTCGGTTTGTTGCTGTAGGTCTGCGATCAGATCCAGATTTTCATATTTAAGGCGGATGGAGTTATCAATAACCCGGTGTATCGTCCGGCTGAAGCCAAACGTCGCAAATAAATAGACTGCAGCCCCAAATCCCATCCAGCGATACATATATTCATCCTGAATAAACATACTCAGAACCATGGGCGTCATAAGAGGGGCTGAAAATAAAATATAGGCAACCGGGCGGGAAGACAGCGATACCATGCTGCCAGCAATCATGCTGATAAACGTGAGAATCAGATAAGCAATATTATTGATGTTATCGGCATCAAATAATATCGCCCCGCCGATCCCCCAGATACAACCTGTCAGGAAAATCAGCAGTACCTGCTCTATGCCATAACGGAATGTTTCCCGGTGTGTGACAATCGCACTACCGGGAAAATGATAATGCAGCATCCGGATAGCCAGCATTATATAAAGTAAAACAGACCAGAGGATGACGCGGGTCGAGTAATCGCCATGCCAGAAAACAATCAGCAGAGGAGCGCTGCCGAGTAAATTGCCCGCCAGAATCATGGGTGTATTACGGTGAACTACCCTGATTTTTTCGGCGAGAATTTCATTTTCATTCTCTGACACGGTAGCGCTGTTCTGGGCACGCCACGGATGCCGCACAGAGACCCGCCTAATCCAGCCCAAGCTGATGGGCCTTTTTGCTCGATTCGGAACGACTCTGTGCACCCAGCGCGTGGAAAATAGCGCTGATATGCGATTTGACCGTGGCCACACTCAGACACATCTGTTCGGCAATTGCCTGGTTCGACAGCCCTTTTCTGACCAGGCGCAGCACCTCAAGCTGCCGGCGGGTCATATTATGCTGCGCCGCCCACTCTTCACTTTCGTTTAAAAAAGCCGTATCGGCAGCAGGGTAACCATCATTGGAATATGTGACTTTACCATCCAGAACATCGTTGATTGTCTGAATGATCCGCTGCCCGGAAGACGATTTAGGGATAAAACTCATCGCCCCCAGCTCAACTGCTTTTTGCATATCATCCGGATCACGGGAAGCGGACACAATAATAACCGGCGTCAGATTGTTGCGCTGATTCAGCTCAGCCAGAAGGGTAAAACCATCCATGATCGGCAGACGCAAGTCGATCAGCGCGATATCAAATGCTCCGGACAGCAGTTTCTTCAGCGCATCCTGACCGTTATTAACGGCATCTATCTCCGTCGCCAGGCCAGACCCGGCAAGAATGCCCCTCAACCCGTCCAGAAACATCTGATGATCATCGACCAGTAGTATTTTCATAATCCCTTCCTGCTGAAAATGGCGATCCGTCAGCCAGCAAACACTCTGCCGCCAAACTCTTTAATCTATCGCACCCCGATCAGACTGTAACCAGCTGAAAGAATGGAATACGCAGATCACGTGGACACACCGGAAACAGCCAACAAAAAGCCCGCATAATGCGGGCTTCGTGTTCAGCTTCAGTGTTCGCGTGTCGCGCGGAAATCGATATCCGGCCAGCGCTCCTGAGTCAGACTCAGATTCACCCGGGTAGGGGCAATATAAGTGAGGTAACCGCCACCATCGATGGCCAGGTTTTCACCGCCCTTACGCTTGAAGTCTTCCAGCATTTTACTGTCGCTGCAGTACACCCAGCGCGCAGTGCTGACACTGACCGGCTCGTAAATACATTCCACCTTGTATTCATCGCGCAGACGCTGCTGTACCACATCAAACTGCAGCACACCCACCGCCCCCAGAATCAGGTCGTTATTATTCAGCGGCATAAACAGCTGAGTCGCACCCTCTTCGGACAGCTGCTGCAGACCTTTCTGCAGCTGCTTCATTTTCAGCGGATCTTTCAGACGCACACGCTTAAACAGTTCCGGAGCAAAATGCGGAATACCGGTGAACTGCATATCGTCACCAAAGGTGAAGGTATCACCAATCTGGATGGTGCCATGGTTATGCAGACCGATAATATCGCCGGAAATAGCCTCTTCCACCGCCGAACGGTCACCGGCAAGGAAGGTTACGGCATCGGCGATTTTCACATCTTTACCAATGCGTACGTGCTTCATTTTCATGCCCTTGCTGTAGGTGCCAGAGCAGATACGCATAAAGGCAATACGGTCACGGTGCTTCGGATCCATATTGGCCTGAATCTTAAAGATAAAGCCGGTGAACTTATCATCGGCCGGAGCAACCGGCCCCTTATCAGTCTCACGGGCTAATGGCGCCGGTGCCCATTCAACGAAGTAGTTGAGCAGTTCACGCACACCAAAGTTGGCCAGTGCCGTACCGAAGAATACCGGAGTCATTTCACCGCGCAGATATTCGTCCAGATCAAACTCATAGCTGGCGCCGCGCACCAGTTCAATTTCGTCCACCAGCTCGGCGACTAAATCAGCCCCCAGCAAGGCTTCCGCTTCAGCGGACTCCAGCCCCTGAATCTGAATATCATCCGGCACCACACTGCCCTGACCCGGTGTAAACACGTGAATAGTGTCGGTGATCAGGTTGTACACACCCTTAAATGCCTTACCCATGCCGATTGGCCAGGTAACCGGGGCGCATTTGATTTTCAGGATGGTTTCAATTTCGTCCAGAACTTCAATATGGTCGCGGACTTCGCGGTCCATTTTGTTGATAAAGGTGAAGATCGGCGTGTCACGCAGGCGACAGACTTCCATCAGCTTGATGGTCCGGTCTTCAACACCTTTGGCGCCGTCGATAACCATCAACACGGAGTCGACCGCGGTCAGGGTACGGTAGGTATCTTCCGAGAAATCTTCGTGACCCGGAGTATCCAACAGGTTAACCATGCGGCCGTTGTAGGGAAACTGCATCACCGAGGTGGTAATGGAAATACCACGGTCCTGCTCCATCTGCATCCAGTCGGAGGTGGCCATACGGCCGGTTTTCTTACCTTTTACCGTACCGGCCAACTGAATGGCATTACCGAACAGCAACAGCTTTTCGGTGATGGTGGTTTTACCCGCATCGGGGTGCGAAATAATACCGAAAGTACGGCGTTTACCGACTTCCAGTTCAAATGGGGATTTCGACATCGCTTGCGATCTTCTTCTGAGCCTGGCCTGCCAGCATAGCGCTGGATTCAGGAGATATCCGGACGCTTGCCGCAACCCGGTCTGAGGGGCGCAATGATATGCAAAGCCTCGCCTCTTGACCAGACGATTCCTGTATCCGGCCCGGTGCAGACAACCTGACGGTGATTCCTGCTCTGCATCAAGAATCGTGTTTACGTGACACTCCCAGGCGCTGCTTGTTGCTGCCGTAGTACGGCACTGACGCTATAATGCAGCCATGACTCATAAACTGAACCTGCTGTTGCAACGCCTCGCCCTGCTGCGCTTATCCATCGCCAGTATCTGGCTGATGTTTCTGCTTTATCTGCAATGGCAGGGCTTTGCCGGTCTGGATATCGCCTGGGCGTTGCTCGCCCTTTATCTGCCACTGTTAGCAATCAGTGTCTGGCAGGGATATCGCCGCAATATTCAGGACTGGCATCTGCTTTTACATCTGGCCTTCGAGTGCCAGCTGCTCGCCGGCCTGCTGTTTTTTACCGGCGGCGCCACCAACCCTTTTATTTCCTACTTTCTGGTATTGCTGGTCGTCAGTGCCTACAGCCTGCCAATCAGCTATTCGCTGCTGATCACTGTGCTCTGCATTGCCGATTACAGCCTGCTGACTCAGTGGTATCAGCCGCTGCTCAGTAATCATGTTCATGGTCTGCCGGGTCACAGCTTATTTGATCTGCATCTGGCCGGCATGTGGCTGACCTTTGTTATCAGCGCTCTGATCGTCGTAACCTTTATCCCGCTGCTGCTCAAATCTTCCCAGCAGCAACAGCAGGAAATTCAGCAACTGCGCGAACAGCAACTGAAAAATGAGCAGCTGATCGGCATTGCTACCCTCGCCGCCGGCACCGCCCACGAAATGGGTACGCCGCTGATGACCATGCATATGATTCTCGACGACATCGCCCAGCAACCCGACCACCCGCTGAGCAAACACGATCTGCATATCCTGCGCGAGCAGGTTGGCGTGTGCCGCCAGTCTCTGCAGCAACTGGCCAATGCCGGGCGCACCGCTCATCAGGTTGGTCATCATCAGGCACACGTCTGGCTCAGCAGCCTGCTGCACCGCTGGCGGCTGAGTCATCCGAATGCACTCTGGGTCGATAATGGCATCGCCTGTGAGGCCGAGATTCCATCCTCCCCTCTGCTTGATCAGGCGCTGCTCAACCTGCTGGATAATGCCGCCGAAGCCGGCCAGCAGCCGGTGCACCTGCACAGCGCAGTGCAGAATGGCCAGTGGTATCTGAATATTCTGCAGCCCGACCCCAAAGCTGCCGGGAATATTCATCAGCAAAGCCTGTTCCACAGCCAGAAAGAACACGGAATGGGCATCGGCCTTTACCTGAGCAATGCCAGTGTTGAGCAATTCGGCGGTTCAGTTCACCTGATCGCACAAAGCAACGGCGCCAGCCTGTGCCGCATCACCCTACCCCTGAGCCACCAGCATGGATAACCCAGTGAATAAACGCATCCTGATTATTGATGATGACCTGCATTTCAGTCAGGTCCTGGCACGCAGTCTCGAGCGCCAGGGTCATCAGACGGCCGTTGCCGCCAGCGGCGATGAAGCCCTGCAGGCCGCACAGGATCTCCAGCCGCAGTGGGTTACCCTCGACCTGCGGCTGGAGCAGGAATCCGGCCTGGGGCTGATCGGCCGCCTGAAGCAACAACACCCCGACTGCCGCATCGTGATGCTGACCGGCTATGCCAGCATTCCGACGGCGGTCGAAGCTGTAAAACTGGGCGCACATAATTATCTGCACAAACCCGCCACCCTGCAGGAATTAATCGCTGCCTTTGACGATTCAGGCCAGCCCCAGGAACCACTACCGGATAACAGCAGCGTTATGTCGGTAGAACGGCTGGAGTGGGAGCACATCCAGCGCGTGTTAAACGAACAACAGGGGAATATTTCGGCGACCGCCAGAGTGCTGAACATGCACCGCCGTACCCTGCAGCGTAAGCTGCAGAAATACGCGCCACGCTGATCAGCCCTGCTGTTGCTCCAGCTGGCGAATGCGGCGTAACAGCACGGCCGCCAGCAAAATAAGAACAAACAGCACTGCAGCCAACACAACCAGCAGCCAGACCGGTAAATCATTGCTCTGTGCCGCTACCGCTATTTCAGCAGGCAAGGCATAGCCTGTGTTTTTTGCTGCAGAAGAAGGCAAACTTTGCGGCGGTAAAACCTTCACCACCGCAGCGCCGGGAAGCGTTCGCTTAATCCCATCACGGGTTCCTGCTTCAGCGTTCACTATGGCAAATTCTCCGGCATCTTTGCCCTTCGCCCGAAAAGGGATAGAAAATAAAACACCACTGCCACTTATTTCAGGCGCCGGATTCAACACGCTCGCTGCGTAGCGGATTTTTCCAGCACGGATATCCGCGCGGTTAACAATGGTAAAAGTTCCATCACCAAATAACTCACCAGGTACTACAGACGCAGCCTCTTGCCCAGAACCAGCGGTAACAATTTCCAGACGGTCACTGCTGAACGTCATTTCAACATCAATGCCATAGAGTGGATTAAGCTGATCGGCAGAAACCACCAGCCAGCGAACACCATCCCGGTCAAGCTCAGCAATTTTCAGCATTTCTGCCTGACTGGCTGCTGCCATCAGTAAAAACACTATATTTAAAAATAATTTCATAAATCCCCATAATGAGAGGGCGTTGCCGCCCCCTCATATATTCCTCACGGATTACACTGCTGCGAACCAAAGTGACTGGCAAGAATAGCCAGATCCTGAACGTTAATAACCGTGTCTTTATTCAGATCGGCAGTAGCAACATAGTTTTCTTCACCCTGCTGGGTGCCATAGCGCCCGGACAGAAAAGTGAAATCTGCAATATCAATAGCACCATCCTGATTAATATCACCAGCCAGCAACTCGATCTGGCCAAAATCATGATTACCAGCACCATCCAGCGTTGCACTCATGCAAGACTGAACATAACCCTCACTCTGGAAATCAACAGTAAAATCTCCGGCACGCAAACCAGAGAAGCTGAAGTTTCCGTTTTCATCCGGCGTGACTGAAATGGTACGGCCATCAATTGTAATATTAACCACAACATCTTCTGCACTCACGCCATCTGGTAATACGATCTGCCCATTAACAGCCGAGTTTCCACCATGAATACCGTCATCCAGAGTAATGGTGATTGTATCCGGCATTACTGATAATAAATGACCATTGGCATCTGACATCTCGCCGCTGCAGTTAACCGCCAGTGTATCGGTTGTCATTTCGGCAAGAACAACGGTGTTAAATAACGTCTGCTCACCATCAACGGCAGCATCGGGCGCCGTCTGTGATAATGCTCCGCTGAGACTTTGCCCCTGCCACTGCAAAGGTAACTGCAAACGGTTTGCAGACCCCCAGTTACCATATGAAACTGATGTAAGTGCAGCCGGGCCATTCAGAGTACAACTTGCGTCTACAGCGTAATGTTCACCCAATGTTTTAATATCGAGGGAAAATTGTGGGGAATAGTAGGTATCAATAACAGTATTCTCCGGAACTACTTTCAATGCCCATGATGCCTCTGAACGGTAATAGATATTAATATCCGTAAGATCATCATTTGAATCGATCACAGCCCCCATATAGAAATTCGCGTCGGATTGACTATTTGAAACCAAAGGAATATATACCCTGCCACCTGCCGAGCTGGTAATCACCTCATCATGAACAACCAAACCTTGCTCATAATTAAATGTAGTAAAGTGCAATTCAACGTTGTCGGAGCCCAATGGGATATCAGTCTGAAAGTAGAGATTCCCATTAACACCAACGGTAACCATTACAGACAACCCATACCCCATATTACTCATATCCAGAGGGTAACCACTTTGACCAACTGATATATTTAAATCACTCATTGAGTAATCAAATATTTCACCATTAATGAGGTTTTTTACCAGAAGAAATGTTTGCTCATTTACTTCTTTTCGGGCGATGATGAACTGCCCATCGGCAGACATCATTGCACCATTCCCAACACTACCACCCCCCCCCTTAACTCTGCGACTTTTCTGTACTCTCCCTGTACAGGATTAGCCAAGTATAACTCACTTCCCTTCAGAATAAGTGTGCCTATATCCGATATTTTAAAACCACTTGAAAAATCCAGCTTCAGAGTTTCAGTAAATGCAACGGAATACTCTTCCTGAGAGTTCAGGTCAAATACATAAATCGCATCATCGATAGCAGATTCAACACCACTTTTCGACAAAAGAGCATACTGATTATTATCCGAGATACTAAAAATGAATGTATAACCACTCAGAACCGGTTGATAAGTTCCCACACCACTATCCAGACGATAGACTCCCGGACTTAAAGACGCATTTTCCGGTACAGAAAAATAGACCGACCCTGAATTTGTTACAGGAGCCCATAGTGATAAGGCTGCAATATTCACTAATCTTTCAGTCAGTTGAATTTCAGGACCGAAAGAAAAAAATCTGCTTATTCTATCGAATATAACATGACGATATGTGAAATCACGAACCTCGCCATAGGCCTCACTACCAAAAGCAATATGGTTTCCACTATATTCAATGTACGAAAAAAAGCGTCCATCAGGGCTTGCCTGCATATTGCGGAAAACACTAACCAGAGGATTCCAACCATCATGGGCCGGTATCATCTGCAATTCGTTTTCAAGGGATGCATACACCCTCCCGGAGGGGAGCATGCACAGAACCAGCAATATAAGCGTGCTAACAAAGGTGAGAAATTTCTTATAGTTCTTCACAATATTTCCTTATGTACTATCGTTTCATTTATGCAGTTTCTCTGCAAAGCGAGATTACGACGGCAAGGGAAAAAATGTATATGTGATAATGTGCCATTTAACACTATTGTGTTAAAGAAAAGACGTTCTGATAAAGGGGATGATCAGTAAAAGTAGGAATCTTCGTCGAAGGTGCTCAGCCAGCGGCTGTGGTAAACCACCATACCGGTGATAAACATGCCGTTTACCACACCTTCGGGAAACATCATCATCGGCAGGTAGCGTAAATAATCACGCCAGATTAATTCCACCGGATGAACATCCAGTAGCCACAAACTGAGAGCCTGTAAAAAGTCGGAAAATCCATGGGTTAAACCGGCATTTAAAAATCCCGCCACCAGAATATAAATGAAAGGATTGTGAGCAAGACGGCGATAAACCAGCAGATAGAAACCGTAGCTGAATAATACCGGTAACGCACCGGCCAATAAGAACTGATATGGCAAAGCCGCCCACCAGAGCTTTCCTACCAGCACCAGAATAACCTGTACCAGCAGTACCGAAAGCAATGCCAGACGCCAGCCCATCATCAGTGTAATCGCAGTAACCCCCATTAAGTGAAAACTCAGCCCTGGCAATATACCCGCCTGCATATTCCACAACAAAGCCAGAACGACCACACTGCCGAAAAAGAAATGCTGCGCACCGCGCAGGGTAAGTAACGCCTGCCAGTTATAACTGAGCAGTGCAGGAATTAGTAAAAGAACAGAGAGAATGGCCGACCACCAGAGCGCCATTTCAGGCAGGAGGCCGGAGTCAATCATGCCTGCAGCTCCAGACAATAAAGCAGGGCATCTTCATGACCAGAGGCGGTCGGATAATAATTGCGCCGGCAACCGGCCTGACAAAAGCCCATAGACTCGTACAGGGCAATCGCTTTGTGATTACTTTCCCGAACTTCCAGAAACCATTGTTCGGCCTGCTGCTCCTGCAAAAAATCATGCAGTGCATTCATCAGCACACGACCAGCGCCCTGCCCCTGTTGCTTCGGGTCAACGGCGATCATCAGTAATTCAGACTCACCAGCCACCAGCGTAATCACGGCATAGGCAATAATCCGGCTGTTGTTTTCCAACACCCAGACGCAATGTTCACGGGAAAAATAGCGGCGCAATACGCTTTCCGGCCAGGCGTGAAAATGAGCCTGCTGTTCTATCTGATAAACCGCAGAAAAATCGGCGTCAACCGCAGGACGGACATGCATGGTGTTATAACTCGGTCTGAGTCAGCAGGGCCTGCCAGAGCTGACGCTTATGTTGAGCGTTTTGCATCACATCAGAAAGGGAGGCCGCGCGGAATAACAGCGGCGCCTGAACCTGTTGCAGCCAATGATCGCTGTCCTGACCAAAAGCCACGGCATAGCGCACGCCCTGATCGCGCAGGAATTGCCATTGCGCCGACAGCGCCTGCAATGCGACAGGCCGGCTCTGATCATCATGGGCAGATTCAATAAACGGCCAGCGGAAGCATAAGGGCGCCTGTAATAAACCGGCCGGTGATTGCAAGGCAGACATTACCCGGTAAGCAAAAGCCGCCAGACGTTCAGCCTGAGCAGCATCATCACAGACCCAGACTCCCGCAGCCGATACCCGCAGAAAATGCAGTTCAAAACGCGGCGGCGTCAGGTCAGTCGTTGCAGCTACGTCAGCAACAGATTCAGAAGCAACATCAGAAATAGCCGCGGCCGGTGTGTCTGCAGGTTTGCTTTGCTCCGCAGCAGGTTCTTTGGCAACAGGCTGCGCGGCGGCCTCATGCAGCAGCTGAGCTGCCATCGGGTGAGCAATATGGCCACCACCTTCAGAGGTCAGTGCCGGACGAGGCGCCGCAGCATGAGCATCTTCCGGCAACCAGCGCGGGGCCGGTACGCCGGGCAGCGGCTGGCGTGGCATCCACTGTGTGATGCCCATCGCCTGCAAATAATCGAGCCGCTGCTGCTCACGCATGGGTTATACGCCGTCGTTCTGCGGATGCTGACGCTCAGCCGAGCCCAGCAGTAGATTCAGGGCATGAATGTAGGCTTTGGCCGAGGCGACAATGATGTCGGTATCGGCGCCACTGCCATTCACAATACGGCCGCCCTTTTCCAGACGCACAGTCACTTCGCCCTGCGAATCGGTGCCCTGAGTAATGGCATTAACGGAATACAGCAGCAGATTAGCGCCGGACTCGGCAATGCTGTCGATAGCTTTCAGTGCCGCATCCACCGGGCCACTGCCCTGCGCCTTGGCACGCTTCTCGCTGCCGTTGTGGTTGACCACGACTTCAGTAACCGGGGTTTCGCCAATGGCAGAATGAGATTCCAGCGCCACCAGTTTGAAGGTTTCCGGCGCGGAATCATTGATGGTTTCGCTGACCAGCGCCTGCAGGTCTTCATCAAAGATTTCGTGTTTTTTGTCGGCCAGATCTTTGAAACGGGCAAAGGCTTCATTCAGTGCGGCATCGGTATCAAAAGTTACGCCCAGCTCTTCCAGACGGCTGCGGAACGCCGCACGGCCTGAGTGCTTGCCCATCACCATTTTGTTGGCGCCCCAACCCACATCTTCGGCCTTCATGATTTCGTAGGTTTCACGGTGCTTGAGCACGCCATCCTGGTGAATACCGGACTCATGCGCAAAGGCGTTGGCACCCACAATGGCTTTGTTCGGCTGAACCGGAAAGCCGGTAATAGAAGAGACCAGACGTGAAGTCGGTACGATGTGTGTGGTATCGATATTGGTGCTGATGTTGAACAGATCGTGACGGGTACGGGTCGCCATCACAATCTCTTCCAGTGCAGCGTTACCGGCGCGTTCGCCCAGACCGTTGATAGTACATTCAACCTGACGCGCACCATTGGCCACAGCGGCCAGCGAGTTAGCCACCGCCAGACCAAGGTCATTATGGCAATGCACCGAAAAAATAGCTTTGTCGGAATTAGGAATACGGGTCAGCAGGGTTTTGATCTTATGTCCAAACTCTTCCGGAATGGCATAGCCCACAGTATCCGGAATATTAATAGTGCGTGCACCGGCGTTAATCGCAGCTTCGATAATACGGCACAGGAAATCATTCTCGGAGCGGCCGGCGTCTTCGCAGGAGAACTCAACATCTTCAACAAAACCGCGGGCTTTCTTCACCGCATAAATCGCCTGCTCAACCACCTGATCCGGCTGCATACGCAGTTTGTACTGCATATGAATTGGCGAAGTAGCAATAAAGGTGTGGATACGTGCACGCTCGGCTTTTTTCAGTGCTTCAGCTGCATGTTCCAGATCGCGGTCAACGGCACGGGCCAGACTGCAGATGGTGCTTTCACGTACGGCTTCGGCAACGGCCTGAATCGCAGCAAAATCACCAGGGGATGCGGCAGCGAAACCAGCCTCGATCACATCGACGCGCATTTTCTCCAGTGCTTTACCGATGCGGACCTTTTCTTCCTTGGTCATGGACGCGCCCGGGCTCTGCTCGCCGTCACGCATAGTGGTGTCAAAAATGACCAAACGGTCTTGCTGGCTCATGTGCTACTCCGCTGCCAATGAATCGAGCGCATAGTATACGCCCGAACAGCCTCATTGGCAGCAGCGACATGAAAGAGGATCAGCGGATAGGCGTCGCCGTGAGGTTGGTAGTCATGTTCATGTTCTGCATCACGATACCGGAGAATACGGTTTGTGGCAGAGCGACATCCGGATGCTTCAGCTGAACCTGGTCAATCTGCAGATCCTTGAAGGACACGTTCCCCTGAACTGCAAAGCCCTGTGGACGCAGCGCCAGCTGAGCAGCCGTTGGATTCGCGACATAGGTGTACGTTGTGCGGCTGGCATCGTCGTAGATCAGTTCTTCCTCGACCACCAGATCAGGGTCATACTCTCCGCTGTATTTTTTCAACACTTTGGTTTCATAGACATCAATCTTCAGGTTGGCCTGAAAGCCGTAATCGTTACTGTCAGAGACGCCCAGTCCATCACTGGTACTGTAAGAATCAAAAATAATCTGCGTTCCTGTACCATTAATAGGATTACCGCTGCCATCCAAATCACGATTGTTCTCCCAGGTCAGACGGTTTCCTCGCTTCAATGTCCCATCTGGATTAAATTCCGATGGTGCAAAAGCGGCTTTTAACGCAACCGTCATCCCTTCATTACCACGATCTTCCCAACGACCACCATTTGAAGCACAACTCGCTGCATCACCACTGGCACCTACACAAACGGCACCAGAACCGCCCGGATTAATGGTCAGAGATGAGCCTTTTTCAAAACGCTCCAGCTGGATACGGCCAAGGCTGCGACCGGTATTTTTATCGCCCCAGCGCATGTTATCCACATTCATGGTACTCCACTGCTCAGTACGGTTTACACTGAGGCCTGTATTGCTGACATCCACCTGAATACCGCGCAGATGAATATCGTAATCCACCCCGGTGGCCCAGACGCCATTACCGTTTTCATCAATGGATAAACCAATATTGGTATCACTGAACAGGTAATCGCCATCAATCTGGATACCGCCTCCGCTAACACCACCGGCAGTGATTAATGTATAGCCGTCCAGATTAAAATCCATCGCCTGGAATACTTCCAGAGACAGCAGCAGTTCGGCACCGCCCTGAATAGGTGCTGTTTTATTACCAACCCGCAAGCCGTCGATACTGTAGCTACCCTGAACACGGTTCATGCCCATAGCAATCGCTGTTTTGTCTGCCGTTCCGGCATTGTTATCGTGATCGAATGAGCGCACATCCAGCGTCAGGTCACCACGCCCATAGCTTTCGATACCACTGACAACAACCATACGTCCATTATCAATATAGGCAGCTTCTGCGTTCGCCAGATTCCATTCAACAGCTGCTGACATACCATCGCTGGGACCATTCAGCCCTGAATAAAAACCCGTTGCATAAGGCCGGATTGTCGCAGGCAAATCAGTAAATACCGGCTGACGGATGCCCGGATAAAAAGCCATACGGTTGCTATAGCCATTGCCATCTTTAAACAGAAAATCCAGCTGAATGGCACCAACAGGATTCGTACTGTCACCGATTTCAATTTTATTCGCATTAAATGAACCATCTAACTGGTCATAGCCCAGCAACAGATGATCAGGCATAACATCAATAGTAAGGTTAGTAACATTCAGCGCGCCGCTGAAATAACCCATAGACAGTGAATTACCATCATCGGTAAAGCGCACATAGTTGGTTGGGTCATCCAGAATGCTTAACGATGCATTGAGACTGATACCTTCGCTACCACTACGTCCACCGGCAAATATCTGCGCATCTCCGGATAACGCCAATTTGCCAGCCAGCGTTCCCAGCGAAACACCACCTAACTTCACACCGCCAGTAGAGAAGGAGTAACTAAATTCATCCAGATCAAAATTCAATCCCGTCCGGGAGCCATCAACAGCTTCGCCAATAGCCAGGCGGGTAATATTGGCGTTGTAGCCTATATCATCAAAACTCACCGAACTACCATTGGTTGTCCAGATAAGCTCTGCATCACTGATCGATGTCTGGAAGCTCCCTTCAAGAAAGTTATCAAGCGAGCTGCTTGCACCAACCTTGATAATATTCGTACCGCTGTAATTCAGACGAAACTGACCAAAACTCGCTGCTGAGTCATTGATACGGATCGCACCAATAGCCAGCGAGCTTGGATAAACCTCACTGTTAATTTGCAGTGATCCATCCGCAAGCACATCAACAACCTGCTTGCTGGATGAAGGCAGAGATATATCAGCCTGACTGCCACGTTCAATGTTCTGAAGCTGTAACCTGTTAGAATCTTCTGTATAGGTAATGTCGCCAACCGTCAGATGACTGGAAGTTTCCAGAGTAATACCGGCCTGGGCATTAACGGTTTGCAGTTCCTGATCCGCCATGGGTACCAGCCCGGCCTGAACCAGGATCGGTGCTGCCGTCAAAGAACTTATTATTATTTTTTTCATCAAGGAGCCCCGGTTGGGAAGATCAACAGATTCCCCTGCAATTTAGCTTCGCCATTGATATTAACGGTCATAATATCGGTTTGCATAAAGCCTGCATCAGTAGGACGAGCGCTGTTGCTGTTGGCAATAGTGTATGACGCTTTTTCATAGTTAAGTTTATTTGGCAAACCGATTTCAAACACGTCGCTGTTAAACGCTGCGCCATCGCCACCAAAACCTGAATCAATTTTCCGGGTTCGCAGGGTTAATCCTTCAAAAGAAAATCGTCCACGAATATTATCCAGAACCAACCAACCACCACCAGCTCCTGAATTGACGGCAATACGTCCACCACAGCGCTTATCGGTTGAGGCGGTTGTACAACTGATCTGCCAGCTGTAACCATGAGCCGACGGCCCATCAACATTTAACGGCCCGCCGTTTTCATTGATCGTAATATCGCCCGAAAGATACACACCGCCCTGACCAGACACCGCACTTAAATCTTCAGCACTTAAAGGCTCCAATCCATAAGTCTGAATACTCGCGAATAGAATAGATACTAAAACAACTCCGTTTTTCATTACGGCGCCCCAAGGTCATGACTAGTTGCACGCAGATACTGAATCTGCATATTAGCAATCGTAGCACTGCCAAAATTCGCGCCGCCCACAGAGACATTTCCAATATGAATATCAGCACGGGGGCCATTATCATAGAAATCACGATAGTAATCCTGACCTTCGAGGTCAGTACAGCCACCGGTTGGATTCACAGCACTACAGTGGCCAGCGATACTACCCACCTCAATGGTAAAGTTTCCAGAGGCATCAACTTCAAAAGTCACCGGCTGCTTCTCCCCCCATCCAAGCTCATTTTCGAGGACAAAGTTCTGGAAGTGGACATCCTGGCCACAATTATTACCATCAGAGTCGCAGGCATAAAAGGTCAGATCACTGGCAAAAACTTTAAATGCCAGGTTACCAACCATCTCGTTATTTTCACCCCAAAGGCGGATGTAGCTACCATCAATAGCAACACCCTGGGCATGTCCTTCGAGTGACTGAGCCTGAGAACCTGCCACATTTAAATCATAACGAATACCGAAATCAGCCAGCTCGGCTGCCCCACTATTCAGGACTGAGGTATCAATTCCGGTAACCCTGTCAACCCGTTCCCCAGTAGCTCCTGACCTTGCCTCAGTTGCAACAACGAGCATGCTGTCCGTGCCTGATAGTGACCCAATATTTCGATGTGGTGCGCTGTACTCAAAGACGGCTTTACCAGCAATGCCAATAGCATCACCATCAACTAATTCCAGATTATATGGATAAAGTAAACGTCCAAGATTAACCGGATTGCCAATAACATTGGCGCCCCGGCTACTACCGGATCCCGCTATATAAAACTGGGAAACACTCAGCACAACATCCTGGCCACTTTTGTTCTTGATACCACTGATATCCAGCTTATTACCACTGGCGACATCAGTACCGGCCTCGAAAGCGAAATCTTCGAGAATAAAGCCAATCCCCTCACCATCGACAGCTCCGAGCTCCTGATCATCCAGACCAACTAACTCAGCTTGCGTTTGCACTGTCATAGACAAAAGAACAGCGCTAAACATCATATAGCGAATATTCTTAGTCATAATAAGGATCCATAAATTTTGTCCGCAGTCTCTGGGTACCGTTAAAGGCTTCCTCCAGCGTAACAGTCAGACCACCATTAGGGATATTCATAAAAGCCCCTGAAACAGTAGGCGTTACCTTGCCAGTATCAATCCAGGAAACAGATTTAGACTGAAAGGAGAGAAACAGACCAGATGCTTCAGTAAAGCTGCCATCTGATTGTTTATTCCCTACCTGCAGAGTCCGATAATCACTCAAATTAAAGCAAACATTTATACCTGCGGCTGCGCAGTTTGTTGCAGTTATTTGAGCTCGACGACAACTTCCAAAACTACCACTAACGCAATCTAACCCTCCAATTCCCAAGCCCGCAGCGACGGATAGCTTAAGCCTATCCCACCAGCCATCAGGCACAATATCGAATGTATCACCGTTAGGAATACCAATCTTTGTTGCACGAATATTATCCGGAGTCCCATCGGCACGAACCAAAGCAGCTTCAGCCTCAATAGGGCTGTTTTTCAGCAGTCCTGCAGTAAGATCCGCAAGTCCATTATCAGCATTTGCTAATCCAGCAGCCGTATCACGGATCAGTACATTCACGTTCCCGGTCAGAGATTCAATATTGCCTGACAGCGCTCCTCGTGCGCCACCAAACCCTAAGCGAATACCAACCAGCTCTTCTTTGCCGCTTACATCTTCAAAAGCAAGCTCAAAAAAAGGATCTGTAATATGAAAGGGATTGAGAGTGCCATCATTATTGACGCTACCAAGTGCAAAATCATTGATGCGAATATCGCTACTGCCCAACGCTTCACCTGAACGATCATAACGGCCGAGTTCAAGCAAATCAGCATTAACCGATATATCAATATCCATCCCAAAGGTGAACTTCGTAAAGTCTACATTCTGCGGGTTTGTTGATCGATCTATCTGAAAAAAGGCCTGTCCAGTCTGAATTCCCAACTCCTCGTCTGTCATCGGTTGCATTGCAGCGGTAACGATAGGAGAAAGTACAACCGTAAGGACAACCGTAAAGATTGTTTTTATCACTTGGCACCTTGGTACAATAAAGCGAGCACTGGTTTGAATTGTTATTACTGACTGTAATACAGGTAGAGAGTAACCGTAGTGAGCGCTTGTTTATGTTTTTTATAATTTGTGAACTTAGGTTACAGCCTGACAGAAATGCATCAATCGATATTAGAAGTACGTTCGTACCCTTTACACAAATAAATAAGACCGTTGTTTTGTTTTATTGAAAAAGTCGTACCTCCACTCCGAATTCGTGTACTAAAGTACAGACCCTGCCCCCTTGAGGCAAGCTACGACCCCTGCAACATCTCTTCAAAAATTCCAGCCAATAAGAAAGAAGCCTTCGATCTCAGATTGAAAAATGTAATTACTAAAAATATTGGCCCTCGGCTAGCGCCGTATTCACGCCAGCCTGTGCGCTGCCAGAGCGGGCCTTGGAGTTGCGCTTGCCATCTTACCTATCTCAGCGCATGAACTGCGTTCTGGGCTCTTACAGGCGCTTGCCGATCAACCGGTAGAGTGCAGGGCGGGATTTTATTTCGTCAGTAAACCGAACGACCATAAACGGAAGGACTATGAGCGTGTGAATAGGTGGTTGTGCAGGATCTTTGCTGCGCTGTGAGTTTATCTGGCGCGTTATTTTTCTATTTTTCAGACAAAGACTGAAGGTAGCATGCTGTTCAGTACAGCGAAACTTTCTCACCGGCAAAGAAAAAGCCCCAGTAACTTTCGTTACTGGGGCTTTGAATAAGAGCTTGACGATGACCTACTCTCACATGGGGAAGCCCCACACT
>NZ_JABVCB010000007.1:633296-824880 GCF_020320405.1 Thalassolituus sp. ST750PaO-4 | reverse complement strand
TGTTTTTTCATTGGACACCTCTTGGGTTGTGATTTTATCACCTAAGCGGGTGTCCGGATTGATTAGACCACTACACTTATCCCCTTGCCGGCGGGCCGACCCCAGCTTCGCGCTTTCTGGGCCGTTACCCTTGAAACCTTGATATTTACTGGCCGCGCGGCTCATCGGCCATCCATGGCCGGAGCCACTTGTCCGCATCCCTGCGGACAGACCAGACATATCAGCGGTTTCTGCGGCGGCCCCAGAGGCGCAGAAAACCCATCACCGCAATGTCGCTTTTCAGATCAAACGAATTTTTTAAATATCATGTCTCACACACGGTTTCCTTTGGAGTGCGGCTGAGCGGATTACTTAAACCGGCGATCGTGCGGCGCCAGACAACCAGATGATTCTGCGGCCTTCAGAGCAAAACCCTGCCCCGGAACGATACAAATTATTGGTATTTTAAAACGTCGTTCCGGGGTGAATTGTTTTGCGTGCCGCATAATCATTGCAGTTGGCTGGATGAAGCCGGACGCGCCGAAAAGAAAGGATCGGAAGGAGATACCTCTCCTTGCAGGGGGCCAGGGGCTTGCGCCGGAAAGGCGTTGCAGATTGAAAAACAGTAGTCGATGAATGCTGCAGTTTGGAGTGACACAATGTCACTCCAAACTGTGGGACAGTAGTGGAAAAGCACCCACTGATTATTCAGCGGGCGTTTTCGTACGACGCATTAAGGGCAAGGATTGGAATGCACTTTATGAATGGCGTTAATACGTTCAAGTATCTCCGCCGTTAATACCACATCCGCCGAATCAATATTTTCCTGCAACTGTTCCATAGTGGTCGCGCCAATAATATTCGAAGTAACAAAACCCTGCTGAGTAACAAAGGCCAGCGCCAGAGTCACCGGACTTATTCCCAGATCCGTTGCCAGGTCGACGTATTTCTGCACTGCCTGTTCCGCATGCTCACCCTTATAACGGCTGAAACGTTCGAACAAGGTGATGCGACCTTTAGGCGGAAGCTGGCCGTTCAGGTATTTACCACTGAGCACACCAAAGGCCAGCGGCGAATATGCCAGCAAACCAACCTGTTCGCGGTGAGAGACTTCCGCCAGGCCAACTTCATAGCTGCGGTTCAGCAGATTATAAGGATTCTGAACGCTCAGAGGTCGCGCCCACTGATTCTGCTCAGCAATCTGCAGCACCTTCATCGTGCCCCAGGCGGTTTCGTTCGACAGACCGTAATGGCGGATTTTGCCTTCGCGAATAAGTTCCTGCAGCGCGCTCAGTGTTTCTTCCAGCGGTGTGCTTTCCAGCTCCTGATGTTCGTAGCCCAGCTTGCCAAAAAAATTGGTTGGCCGTGCCGGCCAGTGCAGCTGATACAGATCGATATAATCGGTCTGTAAACGTCGCAGGCTGTTTTCTACAGCTTCACGAATATGTGCACGGGTCAGTTGTGGCCCATTGCGCAGATGAGTCATCCAGTCACCCGGGCCCGCTACTTTACTGGCCAGAATAACCTTGTCGCGGTTTCCGCTTTTAGCAAACCAGCTGCCGATGTACTGCTCAGTACGCCCCTGGGTTTCGCCCTTCGGCGGTACCGGATACATCTCGGCGGTATCGAAGAAATTAATACCACGCTCCAGCGCATAATCCATTTGCTGGTGAGCTTCCGCTTCCGTGTTCTGCTCACCCCAGGTCATAGTCCCCAGACAGAGTTTGGTTACCTGTAAATCGCTGTTACCCAATGGTCGCTTTTGCATCCGTTATTCTCCGCTGCCAGTTTAATGGCCGCATTATGAAGAACTGAGCAGCAACTGATAACCCTGAACGCCTGAACACCCTATGCAGGAAATATGAACAGTAGCGTTTCAATGAAAATCGAATTAATAAGATAACGGTATAATATTTAGCAAACGCAGCAGCCAATACGCAACGACCTTCAGCCCTGAAGAAACAGCGCCAGGGTTACAGGCACACAAAACATAACGGTATAAATAAAGACAGCATGGCGACAAACGACCGTTGCCTACCAAGCACTTGCTTGGTAATTTGATTTTAATAACGATATTTAAATAACAGCAACCGGCCACACAGGCCGGTACCACGCACACCATGGGGACGCTTTATGCCGTATCAATCCACGCTGCGCGCCGGCATCTTTACCGGCAAAACCTTAATTGTTTCCGGAGGCGGCAGTGGCATTGGCCGCTGCACTGCCCACGAACTGGCTTCTCTGGGCGCCAACGTTGTGCTGATCGGGCGCAACGAAGACAAACTGCACAAGGTATTGGGAGAAATTCTGGAAGATGGCGGCCAGGCCTGTTGCTACAGACTGGATATCCGTGATGAAGACGCCGTGACCGCCACCATTGCCACCATTGTGGCTGAGCACGGCCCGATAGCCGGCCTGTTTAATAACGCCGGCGGCCAGTTCCCCTCCCCGCTCGAATTTATTAATAAAAAAGGTTTTGAAGCGGTACTGAATACCAACCTTACCGGTACCTTTCTGATGATGCGCGAAGTCTATCGTCAGTCGATGCAGAAACACGGTGGCGCCATCGTCAATATGACCGCCGACAACCTGAACGGCATGCCGGGAATGGGGCATTCTGGGGCTGCCCGTGCCGGGGTGGAAAACATCACCAAAACCGCGGCCTGGGAATGGGGAAAAAGCGGCGTACGGGTTAATGCCGTCGCACCAGGCTGGGTTGCCTCCAGTGGCTTTGATACCTACAGCCCGGCAATGCAGAAAACCATCCGCAACCTGCGCCATCACGTACCGCTGAAACGCATCGCGACCGAAGCCGAAATCAGTTCTGCTGTCTGTTTTTTATTAAGCGAAGGCGCCAATTTTATCAGCGGTGTCTGTCTGCGTGTCGATGGCGGTTCATCGATGGGTTCGGCGCCGGCCATTATTCCGCTGCCGGATAAACCTGCCACCAACAGCGAATCATTCAACGGTTTTCATCGCTATGAATTACCCGATGTGCTGAAAAATAACGACTAACGGAAGGAACCTCATATGCTGACGTTTGACTCGCTGCGATTAGCCAGCCCCTATTACAACGACAACCATGCCGAATGGCGCAGCCAGCTGCGTAAATTTGTCGAACGCGAAATCATGCCCCATGTCGACGACTGGGAAGAAGCCTGTAATTTACCACAATCCTTGTGGCATAAAGCCGCCGAGGTCGGCCTGCTGCAACTGGGCTATCCGGAACAATACGGTGGTCTGACTGAAGGCACCGATATTTTTCATACCATTATTGCCGTGGAAGAACTCAGCCGTACTGGCGCCGGTGGTATTTATGCCACATTAATGGTGCATGGTATTGGCCTGCCACCGGTCGTGCATTTTGGCAGTGATTATTTAAAAGACATGGTCATTGCGCCGGTATTAAGTGGCGAAAAACATATTTCATTGGCCATTACCGAACCCGGCGGCGGTTCAGACGTTGCCAACCTCTGCACCAGTGCCGTGCGTGATGGCGACCACTATATTATTAACGGCAGCAAAACCTTTATTACCGGTGGTATGCGTGCCGACTGGTACACCGTTGCCGTGCGTACCGGCGGCGAGGGTGTGGGCGGTATTTCCATGATTTTAGTGCCGGCCGACGCCGCAGGCTTCAGCCGTACGCCATTAAATAAAAAACAGGGTTGGTGGTGTTCGGACACAGCGACCTTGTATTTCGATAATGTACGGGTACCGGCCAGTTATTTAATTGGCGGTGAAAATCAGGGGTTTATGCCCATCGTACATAATTTTAATAATGAACGGCTGGCGTTAACCGCCGGTGCTTTAGCCAGTGCCAAAGTCTGTATCGAAGAAGCTGCCGCCTGGGCAAAAGAGCGCAAAACCTTTGGTAAACCACTCAGCAAACATCAGGTTATCCGCCATAAATTTGCCGAAATGGTGCGCCAGGTGAATGCAACTCAGGCTTATATGGACAGCTGCGCCTGGCAGATTCAGAACGGCAAAGCCAAACCCGCCGATATTGCCTTATTAAAGGTGCAGGCCACCATGGTGATGGAATTCTGTGCCCGGGAGGCATTGCAGATTTTAGGTGGTGCGGGCTATATGCGCGGCTGTAAAAGCGAGCGCATTTACCGAGAAGTGCGGGTCAATGCCATTGGTGGCGGCTCGGAAGAAATTATGCGTGATCTGGCCGCCCGTCAGCTCGGTCTTTAAAGCACCGGCCTTTTCAGAAACCTGCAGGTGTCGTCCGGCTTAATCGCCGGCGACGCAAAACAATAATCAGCATCAGCGCCATACAGGCCAGCGCCACCGCCAGCGGAAACAGCAGCGTAACCCAGGAATAATGCTCCAGAGCTGCAACTACCAACAGATTACGTAATAAAAATAACGCAAAAAAACCGAGCGACTCTGACTGCGGATACGCCCAGGCTTTACGCAGCGTCGGGCCAAAGCCCAATAAATCCACGGTGGTTAAAATAATAACCGCCATTAATGCAGAATCACTGAAATACCAGAATGGCAGCGACGATAAAGCCGCAATAAAAAATAACCAATCCAATTTTGTGATAGCAAGATCACCCCGTTTTAAAAACGCCAGACAGGCGATAAACAATGTGATACTGGCCGACAAGCCTACCGCCCAGGCACCTGCCCCGCCGTTATCACTCAGTTGCGCGAAAAAAACCACCAGAGTGGTAATTCCCCAGATCACCCAGGAAAACACATGGGCCTTAATCCGGCCGGTCAGAATTCCGCGAATATAAGGTAAAAAAGCGCTGAAAGTAATGATCATCGCCAGAGCACTGGCGAGTACTTTAAAAGACATCATTATTCTTCATCCGGGTAATTCAGGGTCGGTTAAAACAGCAACGCTGGCAAGTCAAACAACCGGCGGCGGTAACGGTTAGCCAGTACACGATCCGGCAGAATATCAATCAGTTCAACCAGCCGGGCCTGCACCTGCTGATAGTCAGCGTCCTCTGCAAGCGAGGTGGACGCCTGCAGGTTGTCGTGGCAACGGGACTGTAAAAAATCCAGCAAGGACTCCAGGGCTGCCGGATAATTCCCCTCCGCCGCCAGTGCCGCCGAAAGTGCCAGAACCACCTGCCCCTGCTGCGCGTCCGCTTGCGCTAATTGCTGACGCAACACACTGATATCATCCGCCGGCTGTTGCCACTGCTGGCGCTGCAACGCCAGCCGGGCCTGTGCCTGTTGCAGTTTCGGTTCGCGCAACACACTGAAATCGGCGGCGGCCAGCCAGCCTTCAGCCAGCTGAATCAAAGCACCACGTTCTGAACGCGGCAAGCAACCAAGCCCTTCCAGCAAGACATTCAGAATATTGGCCAGCATCCGTGCTGTACTGCCCTGTGCACCACAGGCAAGCTGGCAGGCCTGATTCAGGCTGAATGCCGCCTGATCTGCATCAGCGGCAGCAAAGGCACGCTCTGCCTGCTGCAGACAGCCGGATATCAGAACACTCTCCTGCGCTGGCTGCCTGAGCCAGGGCTGAATAAAGGCGCGGATCTGTGATTCGGTGAGTGTCTGCTGAAAGCGATCAACCTCCATGCCGTTCTG
This sequence comes from Thalassolituus sp. ST750PaO-4, assembly GCF_020320405.1. Lineage (NCBI taxonomy): Bacteria > Pseudomonadati > Pseudomonadota > Gammaproteobacteria > Oceanospirillales > Oceanospirillaceae > Thalassolituus > Thalassolituus sp. ST750PaO-4. The sequence goes on along the minus strand of NZ_JABVCB010000007.1, from coordinate 819,339 downwards.
CAGCAACAAGACCGCCGGCAAACCTTTAACCGCAAAACGCTGCAGCAGCTCGGATGACTGTTCTGCATCGACCTTGAACAACAGTATCTGCCCGTTAAGCTCCAGCACCAGCTTTTCCAGCAATGGCAGAATCGCCCGGCAAGGCGCACACCAGCTGGCCCAGAAATCGAGCAACACAGGAACCCGGGCAGCGGCCAGCTGTGCGGTCAACTGCTCTTCGGTCAGCGATACAATCCAGGGAGGTTCTGCCAGAGCTGGCGCTGAGGCTTCCGTCATAGTGAACGCATAAGTGTCTGCAAAGCTGCGTATCCTAACGCTCTGAAGATTAAATGCCACAGCAGATAACCCAGTGAGTAACAAATACAGCCGGCACAATTCCGCGGATTGATAACCAGATCGAACCAAAAGATAACGGTATAAATCAGTAAGCCATACGCACAAAATACGGCAATCCTGAGGTATACTCGCCCCGACCCGGCCAAACCCAACCAGCAGCGGAAAGCCTCCCATGACCAAACCCGCACCGTCCAGCAACAAACATCCTGCAGGCACGCCGTCACCGGCCAGTTCAGCAAAGAATATCTGGCTGGCCCTGCTGGTCAGTGCCTGGCTGCTGGCAACCCTGGCCGGCTTATGGTGGTTTCAGCAACAGAACGTCCGCCCCTTTGTGAGCAACAACGACGATACCCGTTTCTGGCAGGCCAGCCAGGTCGGCCAGATGCTGCAGCCATTACTGCAACTATTACCACCGTCTGCGGTCCCGGAAGGCACAGACGAGCCCGTGCTTTTGCTGCATTTCTGGAACCCCGATTGTCTGTGTAACCAGCTCAGTCAGCGCCATTTTGATGGCCTGATCAGTCAGTTTAACCCCGGGCAGTTACGTATCGTGGTGATTGCCGCTCCGGGCACCAGTGATGAACAGCTACAGAATTTCCGCCAACTGAACGGTGCGCGAATGGAGGTGATTCGCCAGCCCCTGGGCCTTGATTTGCCCCTGCCCAGCAGTCCGGCACTGGCTTTGTTAAGCCCTCAGGGTGAACTGGGTTATTTTGGCGCCTATGGTTTCGGCGCGCTGTGCACCGTCGCCAATGATGACTTTTTCCCGAATATCGTGCGCGAACTGGGCACAAAGGGTTACGGCCCTTTTGCTAACGTAGCGGGTGATGGCTGCTTCTGCGCCTGGCCGGCGCAGAAGCAGTGATCACTGTAATGCCCGACTGAACCCTGCTGGTTCAGTCCCTGCCCGCGCGCAGTTGGCGGCGAACCTTAGCCATGGCATGCAGCAACTGGCGCTGTTGTTTTTGTTTCTGGTGTTTATCCACCTGCGGCTGATACAGGCTGCGGTTAATCTCTCCGGCCAGCCAGCGCAGCAAGCTCTGCTGCTGCGGGCAGTGCTGCTCAAGACGCTGCAGATAACTGCCCGCAGTTTCTCCAGCCTGCGGCTCTACCCCCAGTTTTTGCCCTTTTTCCTGCAACCGCTGCCAGCTGTGCATAAAAGGCGATAAGGGCACCGGGCGCTGGCGCCACCAGACAACCAACGAAGCCAGCAGGAAGAAACCGCCAAAGCTGCCACCCAGCACATAAAGTCCCTGCTGATAGTCTTCCAGCCCCAGCCAGCCATTAAGAAAACTCTGTTGCCGCTTGCCGTCATACGACAGCACCCACAGCTGCCAGTAATAGTTCAGGCTGTCCATTTCCATACGCAGCTTGTTTAACCAGCTGACACCTTTGAAGCGATGCGGTGACAGCAGATTATCCTGCAGGAAGGTCCCCTCTTCAGCGACCGCACGCTCCAGACCGAACTCAATACGCTGTGGCGCAACCGCCGCCGTCGGATCAACCCGCACCCAGCCCTGTCCGCTGAGCCAGACTTCCGTCCAGGCGTGGGCATCGTACTGACGCACGGTTAAATAACCATCGGCAGCGTTCCATTCGCCGCCCTGATAGCCGGACACCACCCGCGCCGGAATCCCTGCGGCACGGGCAAGAAACACCAGAGCACCGGCATAATGGGCACAGAAGCCGCGACGCTGATTAAACAGAAAGTCGTCAATTTCTTCGCTGCCCATCAGCGGTGGTTTCAGGGTGTAGTAAAAATCCTGTTCACGGAAATGGCGTAACAACCCATTAATGTACGCGGCATCATCGACCGCCTCTGCACGACGCTGCTGCGCCCAGGCCCGCGCCTGAGGATTACGATCACGCGGCAATTGCAGATTCTGGCGTTGCTCAAGCCCGGCCAGGCCATCTTCACTGATGCTGACCGAAGGCCAGGACAGGGCCTGATAACGCTTGCGCTCATGTAATGGCCGCCGCACAACCAGGCGATCATCCATCGTCATGCCAATGCGCTCTTCCTGCGCAGCAACACCACGCAGGGCAAACAGCCACTTCTGGCTGGTTGCCTCCTGAATAATTTCATAACGAATCAGCCCTTCAGCGTCCGCCGGCGGCTGCCAGCTTTGCGGATACCACTGGGCTTCAGAGGTAACGCCGCTGGGCTGCCAGCGCCGGCCATCGTAGTCATCCAGAACCAGTGCACGCCAGTAAAGCTGATCGCGAGGCAGCACCTGACCATCACTGAACGACACACGGAAAGCCAGCTCATCGGACTGACTGAGATCGGCAATATCACCCGGCGCCATTTCTGCCGACAAACCGGTTTTTGCCTTACCTGACTGCAGCGCCATGCTCCACAGCGGCGCCAGGCGCGGAAACAGCAGATACAACACCAGCATCAGCGGCAGCGACATCAGCAGAATGGCGGCTGCCAGCTTTGCTGCGCGACGGCTGCGGCGCACACTCTGCACATCATGGGAGAAGCCGTTCTGATGCAGGGCAACCAGCGCACTGGTCAGCAACCACACTGTCAGAATGCCGTATAAACCCGCCAGAATGCCCTGATCAAACAGAAAGCCGGTGCCGAGCAGGAAGTAGCTTAAAAAAACCACGACATAGCCATCGCGGCGGTTTCGCATTTCCAGCAACTTCAGCAAGCTGGCGGCAATCAGGAAGGCGGCCGCACTTTCCAGAGTAAAGGTTTTCTCAAAGGCCACTACGACCGCGGCCGACGCAGCGAATACCGCCACCGCTTTGGCCCAGCGGTTCGGGTAGGATAATCGCCCCAGATGCGTCAGCCCACGCCACACCAGAACAAACAGCGCCAGCCCCCACATCCACAGTGGCAGGTGCTGTCCGTGCGGCAGTAAAGCGGCCAGATTACTGCCCAGCAACCACAACAAGGCGCTGCGCGGAATCTGCAGATCGGTATTCGGATGACCGGTGCTGCTCATTAAGCCCCCGCTTCGACTCATAGCGCCCCCCGGTCAAAACCATACAGAGCCAGCGCTTCAAGACAGCGGTCACGATGACCTTCACTGTGATCCGGAGCGATGTCCTTACCCGGCAGACGCAGGCCGTAACGCCAGCCCAGCTGGTGCGCCTGCAAAACCCAGCCACAAAGACGCGACAAACGCACTTCCGTGCTTTGCGGCGCCAGTACATCCCAGTCGAGCCAGCAGGTGGCACCTTCGTCATGGTCAAAATCTTTACTCACCAGACCTTTGCCGCGGGCCAGCTGTTTCCAGGCAATCTGACGCATGGAATCGCCCGGCTGATAATTTCGCAGCCCCTGAAAATCCTGCTGACCGGACACACTGGATGGCGCTCCGGCCAGCTTATCTCCCTGCTCACCGGCGGCAAACACAAAGGGCACGGTTTCCGGTTTCGGATAAACCAGCGCGTTAAAGTCGAGTTTGATCCAGGTCCAGGTGTTGAACAGCCCCAGCGGGAAGCGTGAATCCAGCCGCAAACGTTCGGCCTGCAGCGGCCCACGCTTATGAGTGCGGAAACTCAGCGCCAGGGTACGGGTCTGGGCAGTATCGACATCGGTCAGTTGTGCCGGATTGTCGGGAAAACCCAGCAATAAGGCTTCATGAAAGCGCTTGGGAGCCGCGATCAGGCGCAGCGGTAACTCAATCACATCACCGGCAAAACAGGGATACGCCCGCCCGGACGCCAGCGTCAGTCCGGACAGGTTACGGAAGGTAAACATCATCGCCGCCAGCGACACACTGAACAGCCAGAAGGTCAGGCCGTAAATCAGGCTGTTCTGGTAGTTAATCGCCGTCAGCAGAAGGACAATCAGCAACAGCGTGAACAGCAGCCCGGTGCGGGTTGGCAGAATAAAAATGGACTTATGATTAAGCGTTACCTGAGGCGCCGGCGGAATACGCCGGTCAAGCCAGCGTTTCCAGCGCGCGCGCCAGCGACTGGCGAGTGTCGTCATACCAGAACCGGCACCGTATTGAGGATACGTTGCGACACGCTGTGCGCGCCGCCATCGGCCGCTTCTGCCAGACGATGATCAACCACCGCAGGCAGCACCGCCTGAATATCCTCAGGCAGCAAGTGCTGACGGTTACCATCCACCAAAGCCCAGGCCTTGGCACTGCGCAGCAAAGCCAGCGCACCGCGCGGTGATAAACCGTACTGAAAGCCCCCCTCATAACGGGTAAAAGCAATAATGCGCTGCACATAGTCCAGCACACTGGCCGAGGCCTGCACGCTGTTTACCTGCTGCTGCAGCTGCGCTAATTCCTGCGTGGTTAAAAGCGGCTTGAGGTTGCTGGCCATGGTGCGGCGGTCACGTCCTTCGAGCAGTTCTCGTTCAGCCTTCTCATTGGGATAGCCCAGCTGAATACGCATTAAAAAACGATCAAGCTGAGATTCCGGCAACGGAAAAGTTCCCGATTGCGACACCGGGTTTTGTGTAGCAATCACGAAAAACGGCATAGGCAGTGGCCGGGTTTCCCCTTCCACCGTCACCTGCCCTTCTTCCATCGCCTCGAGCAACGCGCTCTGTGCTTTAGGCGTTGCCCGGTTAATTTCATCGGCCAGCAATAACTGGGTAAACACCGGCCCCGGATGAAAGCGGAAGCGGCCAACATCCGAACCGCTTTCACGCTCAAAAATACTGACACCGAGAATATCCGCCGGTAATAAATCAGAGGTGAACTGAATGCGGTTATATTGCAGACCCAGCACTCCGGCCAGCGCATGGGACAAAGTGGTTTTACCCATGCCGGGCAAATCTTCAATCAGCAGGTGACCACGGGCCAGCAGACAACTGAGCGCCAGCTTGAGCTGCTCTTCTTTACCGAGAATGACAGCACTGAGTTGCTCAAGCGCACGTTGAATAGGAGTGGTCATAGTGTTTCCTGTTACTGCCCGTCGTAAAACTCAAGCATAAGTGACTCAGGGTTGCAGGGAAATGGGCAGACACTCAGGCTGAGGAAAGAAGCACAGAATTGCGCGTAAAGAATGGTCAGACTGATAACCGTACGGGGAAAAATGAGACAAAAAAAACGGGAATAACCTGCGTTATTCCCGTTCTTTTCTACTCGCGGATATTCACAGTGCGTCCAGACCGCGGGCCAGATCGCGCTGAATATCATCGATATTCTCCAGACCCACAGCAACACGCAGCAACGCCTGAGAAATACCGGCTTTCTGCCGTTCGTCTTCACTCAACCGGCCATGTGTGGTGGTACCCGGGTGAGTAATGGTGGTTTTAACATCACCAAGATTAGCGGTAATAGAAATCATGCGGGTGGCATCCACCACCTTCCAGGCTTCTTCACGGCCACCAATCACTTCAAAGGATAAAACACCGCCAAAACCACTCTGCTGTTTTTTCGCCAGAGCATAGCCCGGATGATTTTCCAGACCACAATAGTTCACGGTTTTTACTTTCGGATGCTGCTGCAGCCATTGCGCCAGCTGCAGTGCATTCTCGCTGTGCGCTTTCATGCGCAGCGACAATGTTTCCAGACCTTTGGTGAACACCCAAGCATTAAACGGGCTCATGGTCGGACCTGCTGAACGCAGTACACCAATAACAGGTTCAATCAACTCTGACGAACCAACAACCGCACCACCGATACAACGTCCCTGCCCATCGATGTATTTAGTGGCAGAATGCACCACCAGATCGGCACCCCACAGCAAGGGTTTTTGCAACGCCGGAGTACAGAAGCAGTTATCAACCACAAATAAAGCGTTAGCCGCTTGGGCGATCGCAGCAATGCCTTCCAGATCAGCCACATCATTTAATGGGTTGGATGGTGATTCCAGAAAAAATAAACGGGTATTTTCCCGGGTTTTATTTTTCCAGTCGTTCAGATCCAGCAGATCGACATAATCGATCGACACATTAAATTTACGCAGGAATTTTTCGAACAGCATAATAGTGCTGCCGAACACACTGGCTGAGCACAATACGTGATCACCGGCTTTCAGATGAGCAATCGCCACCGCGTAAATAGCCGCCATACCGGAAGAAGTTGCCGCACAGGCCTCGCCGCCTTCCAGTGCTGCCAGACGATCTTCAAATGTGCGTACCGTCGGATTGGTGTAACGCGAATAAACGTTACCCGCTGACTCACCACCAAAACGCGCTGCGGCTTCAGCAGCAGAATTAAACACGTAACTGCTGGTCGGAAAAATCGCTTCAGAATGTTCGCATTCTGCACTGCGTACCTGACCGGCACGAACAGCCAGCGTCTCAAAGGCACAGCCTTCGAGATCAGACTGATAACGATCATTAAATTGCGAAAAATCGTTCATAGCACACCTGTTTCCCGGAATTCAGCTTCAGGACTCTGCTTCGTTGTGCAGATCAATGGCAACATTTTCTACCGCCGCACGCTTGCCTTTGCTGGCATCGTTACGCAACTGTGACAGACGATCAAAGTAGGCTTCGTTGATATCGCCGGTCACATATTCGCCGGTAAAGACCGAACAATCGAATGAACGGGCTTCGGTTTTACTGCCTTCCAGACAGGCGCTGATCAGATCATCAAGATCCTGATACACCAGCCAGTCGGCGCCGATTTCTTTGGCAATTTCATCGGTGCTGCGGCCATGGGCAATAAATTCTTCTTTCGCCGGCATGTCGATACCGTAAACGTTCGGGTAACGCACAGCAGGTGCCGCCGAGGCGAAGTACACTTTATTAGCACCGGCTTCACGTGCCATTTCAATAATCTGTTCGCAGGTGGTACCGCGCACAATAGAATCATCAACCAGCAGAACGTTTTTACCGCGGAATTCCAGATCCAGCGCGTTCAGTTTTTGTTTAACCGATTTTTTACGCTGCTGCTGACCCGGCATAATAAAGGTGCGGCCGATGTAACGGTTTTTCATAAAACCTTCACGGTATTTCACGCCCAGTTTATTCGCCAGTTCCAGTGCCGAAGAACGACTGGTATCCGGAATTGGAATAACCACATCGATATCATGCTCGGGATACTCGCGCATGATTTTTTCCGCCAGTTTTTCACCCATACGCAAGCGCGCTTTATACACGGCAATACCATCGATGATGGAGTCCGGACGGGCAAAATAAACGTGTTCAAAAATACAGGGCGTCAGCGAAGTATTTTCTGCACATTGCTGGGTAAACAGCTCGCCTTCTTCGGTAATAACAATGGCTTCACCCGGAGCAATATCGCGCTCGAGTTTAAAGCCCAGCGCATCCAGTGCTACCGATTCAGAAGCCACCATGTATTCCGGCCCCTGAGCGGTATCGCGGCGACCAAAGATCGCCGGGCGGATACCATTCGGATCACGGAAAGCCACAATGCCGTAACCGCTGATCATGGCGACGACAGCATAGCCACCACGGATACGACGATGAACATTTTTCACCGCTTTGAAAATCACTTCCGGCGATGGCTGCAGTTGCTTCTGTTCCTGCAGTTCATGGGCAAAAATATTAAGCAATACTTCCGAGTCGGAGGTGGTGTTGATATGCCGCAGATCTTCGCGATAAATATCATCCGCCAGCTGTTCGGTATTGGTCAGGTTGCCGTTATGCGCCAGAGTAATACCGTACGGTGAGTTCACATAAAACGGCTGAGCTTCCGCTGAGCTTGAGCTGCCGGCGGTCGGGTAACGCACATGGCCGATCCCCATATTACCGGTCAGACGCTGCATATGACGGGTGCGGAACACGTCGCTGACCAGACCGTTATCCTTACGCAGAAACAGCTTATTTTCAAAGCTGGTAACAATACCGGCAGCGTCCTGGCCGCGATGCTGCAATACCGTCAGGGCATCATAGATGGCCTGATTAACATGGGTTTTGGCAACGATCCCCACAATTCCGCACATGCGCGTATAACCTCAGCAGAAACTAAAAAACTAATTGGTAAGAGACATCACCTGATCGGCGGCGCCCGGCAGCGTTTTACGTGCCCAGTCAGCCAGCGTGGTCAGATGAGGGATAAAGGTTGATTCCTGCCACCAGGCATCCTGGGGCACTAACGTAAACTGCAGGCCGTAGACAATGGCAACCAGTACCACCAGGCCACGGATCAGGCCGAAGACCATGCCGAACACCCGGTCAGTACCGCCCAGACCGGTCATACGCACCATTTCGACCAACAGGTGATTTACCATGGCGCCGATGGTGACCGTACCGGCAAATAAAATAACAAAGGCAAGGATCCAGCGTACCGAGTTGGTTTCCACCACTCCATCCAACAGAGTCGCGAGGTTGCCGCTGAACAGACGGGCAATGATAAACGCTGCTATCCAGCTGGCCAGAGACAGAGCTTCTTTGACGAAGCCACGTTTCAGACTGATCAGACTCGATACCGCCAGTACGGCCAGTATCACCCAATCAATTACCGCCATTGATCGCCCCGGAGCTGGAAATTGGAAAGCGCGCAGTATACCAAAGCGGCCCGCTTAGGAAAGCAGTACTTGGCCTGAGGCAGCGAAGTTACATGCTTTCCGGCTTCGCCGGCCAGAGATAAAACCGGCCGGAAGAATGGCCGGCTCAGGATTCGGCACGGTAACGTTTGATATGAATATCCTGCTGCTTCAGCTCTTTGCGCAGCTGCTTCTGCAAAGTCTCAATCTGGCTGCGCTGCAGCTCCGGCCCGACGTAAACCCGGGTCAGCTTATCGCCGGTAAATTCCTGGGTATACGCCTTGTAACCTTTGGCACGCAGCTGATCACGCAGAGCAAAGGCATTTTTCTGATCGGAGAAAGCTCCCAGCTGCAGCGTCCAGGCATAGGGCAACTGGTTGCTGTCGAGCTCGGTACGATCACTTTGCCCACGCGGAGGGGCCGGGTCGTTCTGTTCAACCACGTCCGTGTCCGGCACTGCAATCTGCGCGGCGGCTTCGCCAGAAGCCAGCTGCTCCAGCTCAATACGGACCCGGCGTTCATCTTCAACACGGGACCATTCCGGCATATCCGGCATCGGTGGAATATCGCTCTGCAAGGCCAGCTGGCTGCGCGAACCATCCAGTACAATCGGCAAAGCAATGGCCACCGCGATCACCGTAACAAAGGCACCGAGAATGCGTTTTTTCAGATGTTGTTCCATTGCCCCTTCCCTTCTGCCTCCTGTTGCTGCATCCACTCCAGCGCGGCCTCTACCGTATAAAAAGAGCCACACACCAGCCAGTGACCACTGGCCGGCAGCGCATCCAGAGCCGCAGCGACCGATTCAAAACAGTAAGCTGCCTTAGCCGTTAATGCCTGCGCACGTTCCAGCAACTGTTCCGAACTCAGCGCCCGGGGCCCTTCGAGTCCGGCCAGATACCAGTGTTCACTGGCCGGCAACGCCTGAATCACTTCATTAACCGGCTTATCGCCCAACATCCCCAGCACAATGCCATCCACCTGTTGCAACTGAGCGCCGATATAGGCCGCGGCCTGCTCGTTATGCGCGACATCCAGTGTCAGCTGCAGACGCTGCTCCGCCTTCTCGCGCACATAATGCTGCAAACGACCGGCAACCTGTAACGAGCCAACCACACGGGCCACGACAGTTTGCTCCGGAAGTCGCCCCAGCACCGCCAAAGCCTGCACCGCAGTCGCTACATTATGATAAGGAATATGCGCCCCCGGCAGCTGCCAGGAATGCAACTCACCATTCTGCACAAAACGCAGCTCTAATCCTTGCTCAGAGCGCCCGATAAAGAAATCTTCATCACGGCACAGCCACTGTGCACCAATAGCATCCGCGGTTTCTTTCGCCGTTGCAGGCGGCTGTGGCTGACCACACACCAGCGTTTGCCCAGGCCGGGCAATTGAGACTTTTTCGTAAGCAATCTGCTCCAGCGTATCGCCCAGCCACGCCTGATGATCAAGACCAACACTGGTTACCACGGAAATATCCGGGTCAACAATATTGACCGCATCCAGACGCCCGCCCAGACCGATTTCCAGCACACAGGCATCCACATGCTGTTGCTGAAACCACTTGAGCGCAGCCAGGGTACCAAACTCAAAATACGTCAGACTGGTATCACCACGCTCCGCCTCAACCGCACGGAAACTGGCACAGAGCTCATGATCAGAGGCTTCCACACCATTCAGCACGACCCGCTCGTTATAACGGCGGATATGCGGCGATGAATAAACCCCGACATTCAGCCCCTGCTCGCGCAGCAAAGCGGCCAGCAATGCCGAGGTTGTGCCCTTACCATTGGTGCCGCCAACCAAAATCACCAGCGGCGCCGGGCGCAGACAGCCAAGCCGCTCGCCCACCGCCTTCACCCGCGCAAGGCCCAGATCGATCTCGCTCGGGTGCATGGATTCCAGTCGCTGCAACCACTGCTCAAGGCCGGCGGTCTGAACATCAAAGCTCATGCGTTCAGGCATCCAGCGCTGTGCGCATAGTGCCAACCAGAGCAGATACCGCATCCTGCGCCGCTTTGGCGTTATCCGCGTTAGCCGCAATCAGGTTAACGATGGCAGAACCCACAATCACCCCATCACACACCTTACTGACGGCCGCTGCGGTTTCGCCGGTATTGATACCGAAACCCACGCCAACCGGAATAGAAACATGCTTGCGGATACGCTCCAGATTGCGTGCAACGTCATCGACATCCAGCGCTTTGGAACCGGTTACGCCTTTCAGCGATACGTAATAGACATAGCCGCTGCCGGCATGGCCGATACGCTCAATACGCTCGTCTTTGGTGGTCGGCGCGATCAGGTAGATCATGTCGAGATCGCGGGATTTGAAAAATCCTTCAACATCCACCGCTTCTTCCGGTGGCAGATCAACCATCAACACACCATCAACACCGGCTTCCACCGCAGCGGCGGCAAAGGTTTCGTAGCCCATGCGCTCAACCGGATTCAGATAGCCCATCAGCACGATGGGCGTGCTGCTGTTGGTTGTACGGAACTCCGCCACCATCGCCAGTACATCGTGCAGCGAGGTGTTGTGCGCCAGCGCACGTTCACAGGCCAGCTGAATGGTCGGGCCATCCGCCATCGGATCGGAAAACGGCACGCCCAGCTCAATGATATCGGCACCGGCGTTAACCAGTGCGTGCATCATAGGTACGGTCGCGTCTTTCTGTGGGTCGCCAGCAGTAATGTAGGGAATCAGCGCTTTTTTACCCTGAGCTTCCAGGCTGGCAAATGCATTTTTAATACGGGACATCTCAGTCTCCTGAATTCTGCTTAACCTCAGCGGACATCTCCGCTGAGCGATAAAATTGTTTTATGGCGTACGCCCTGCGCACCGGAGCGTTGCGAGCGCAGGAAAGACAAGGCAAAAATCACGGAGGGAGCGCAGTTTATAAGTCATAAATGAGCATCCCGAAGTGATTTTTAACGCCGTATTTCCAAGCACAGCAGCTCCGAACGGCTTAAGCGGTGACACCATCCAAAGTGGCAATGGTATGAATATCTTTATCACCACGACCGGAGAGGTTCACAACAATCACCTGATCCGGCTTCATAGTTGCCGCCAGCTTCATCGCATAAGCCACCGCATGGGAAGACTCCAGTGCCGGCATAATGCCTTCCAGCTGGGTCAGCTTATGGAAGGCATCCAGCGCCTCATCATCGGTTGCCGCTACATACTGGGCGCGACCGACATCTTTCAACCAGCTGTGCTCAGGACCCACGCCCGGATAATCCAGACCTGCGGAAATGGAATGCGTACCCATAATCTGGCCATTCTCATCTTCCATCAGATAAGTACGGTTACCATGCAGTACACCCGGACGGCCTTTGCTCAGCGGCGCAGCGTGATCGTCGCCGTCCAGCCCCAGACCGCCGGCTTCAACACCGTACATAGCCACTTCGGGATGTTTGATGTAAGGGTGGAACAGACCGATCGCATTAGAACCACCGCCAACGCAGGCAACCAGCGCATCCGGCTGGCGGCCGAACTGCTCAACACTCTGACGCTGTACTTCGCGGCCGATCACACTCTGGAAATCACGCACCAGCATCGGGTACGGGTGCGGACCCGCCGCGGTACCGATGATGTAGAAAGTATCATCGACGTTGGTTACCCAGTGGCGCATGGCTTCGTTCATGGCGTCTTTCAGGGTTTTGGTGCCGGATTCAACCGCTTCCACTTCAGCGCCTAAAAGCTTCATGCGGTATACATTCAGCTTCTGCCGCTCAACGTCGGTCGAGCCCATAAATACTTTACATTCAAGGCCAAAACGCGCCGCTACAGTCGCGGACGCCACACCGTGCTGACCGGCACCGGTCTCAGCGATGATTTTCTTTTTACCCATGAATTTGGCCAGCAGCGCCTGACCAATGGTGTTGTTGATCTTGTGCGCACCGGTGTGGTTCAGGTCTTCACGCTTCAGATAAATCTGCGCACCACCACAATGGGCGGTCAGTCGCTCGGCCAGATACAGCGGCGACGGACGGCCGACATAATGGGCCAGGTCTTTATCGAAAGCGGCCTGAAAATCGGCATCGTCACGCAGTTTTTTGTAGGTTGTTTCCAGCTCATCAAGCGCAGCGCTCAGGGTTTCAGAAACAAAGCGGCCGCCATGAATACCAAAATGGCCACGCGCATCGGGCAGGTCGAGATCAAAAGGATTGTTGGTCGACACAGTACACCTCATTAACAAATGCTGTCATTTTGCCGTGATCTTTCACACCCTTGGCCGCTTCAACCCCACCACTGACATCCACTGCAAAGGGAGCCACCTGGCGGATCGCAAGGCCTACGTTTTCGGGGGTCAGACCACCGGCAAGAATAATTGGTTTGGTTTGCTGATCAGGTACCAGCGCCCAATCGAAGGTTTCGCCGGTACCGCCGGGAACACCCGGCTTATAGCTGTCTAGCAGAATTGCCAGTGCGCCTGGGAAGCGCAGGCACGCCTCCACCACATCCGACGCTTGCCGGACACGGAGGGCTTTGATGTAGGGACGATTGAATTGACTGCAGAAGTCATGTTCTTCATCACCGTGGAATTGAAGTAGGTCGATTCTAACGCTATCCAGAACCTTTTGCACCTCAGCAGCATCCGGATTCACAAATAACGCCGTCACAGTAACAAAAGCCGGAACCGCTGCCACCACCGCCTGCGCCATGGCGATATCCACCGCGCGCGGGCTGGGCGCATAAAAAACCAGACCAATGGCGTCAGCCCCTGCTGCAACAGCGGCAGCGGCATCTTCGGCACGGGTCAGACCACAGATTTTAATTCGGGTGCGGCGATAGGAGGCAGACATAACGACTTCCGGACGATAAAGCCGGCATGATAGCAAGGCAGGCGCTGACATTCACCACGCCAGCATTGCCCAGAAAGAGGATCAGGTGCGATTCAGACCAGACTCAGAACCGGCTCAAGCAGAACCGGACCATAAGGCTTACAGGGAATATCAAACTGTTCCGGATAATCCACACCGACAAAGTACAGCCCTTCTCCGGGAGCGGTCACACCGGCCTGCTTGCGGTCGCGGGTAGCCAGCACTTCAGCCATCCACTCCACCGGCTTATGCCCCTCCCCGATTGGCAGCAGGACACCAACAATATTGCGCACCATATGATAAAGGAACGCACTGGACTCCAGCTCCAGCATGATGATATTACCCCAGCGCTTCACCTGAATATGATGCATGGTTTTGACCGGTGATTTCGCCTGACAATCTTTGGCACGGAAGGCCGAGAAGTCGTGCTCACCAATCAATGCCTGCGCCGCTTCGTGCATACGTTCCGCATCCAGCGGGTAACGCCACCAGGTCAGCTGATCGTGCTGCAGCGCCTGCTTGGTCGGAGAATTATTAATCAGGTAGCGATAACGGCGGGCGCGGGCTTTGAAACGTGCGTGAAATTCTCCATCAATCGGAGACACCCACTGCAATGCAACACCGTCCGGCAGATTGGTGTTAACCCCCATCAGCCAGCTGTATTCCGTACGCACTGCATGACTGTCGAAATGAATCACCTGACGGGTTGCATGCACACCGGCATCGGTGCGCCCCGCACAGACAATCTCAATCGGGTGGTTAGCAACTTTCGAAATGGCCGCTTCAAGAGCGGCCTGAATGGTGGGTTCGTTGTGGTGTTTTTGCTTCTGCCAACCGTGGAAACGGGCACCGTTATATTCCACGATGGCAGCGTAACGCTGCACACCGGAGGTAAAACCAGACATTAAAAGACTCTATCAGGCCAGATTATCCATCAGACTGCGGGCATCCGCCTTCTGCTGATCCGAGCCTTCCTGAACCACTTCCTGCAGCAGCTCACGGGCACCATCAAAGTCTTCCATGTCGATATAAGCGCGGGCCAGATCCAGCTTGGTTGCACACTCATCGGTGCCAGCCAGGAAGTCGAATTCATCATCCGCAGCCGCCAGCTCATCCAGATCGATGTCACCATCGACACTGATATCGAGATTATCCGGGATACTTGGATCAACACGTTCGTCCTGCGCATCCAGCTGATCATCCACAACCGGGACATCATCAGCATCAAATCCGTCCAACTCAGAATCCAGCTCAGCCAGATCAGCAGAGAAATCCATCGCTTCTTCAGGCTCTGCGGTTTCGGCCGCCAGAGCATTCAGCTCGTCATCGGAGTCGCAGGTATCGAACGAGAAATCATCCTCATCAGCTTCCGCGACTGGCGCAGCTGTCATCTCACCCAGCTCCTGCTCCAGAGCTTTCAGATCATCATCACCATCAGCCTGGGCAAAGCCGGTATTCTCTTCCATATCGAAGGAAAGATCGGACAACTCACCAGAACCTGCAGCATCACCATCCAGCAGGCTTTCCAGATCGGAAAGGTCTGAATCAGCAGCCACCGGAGCAGAATCATCACTGTCAAAATCAAGAGCAAAATCGTCTTCAGCACTGTCTTGCGCAACCGCCGCAGGTTCTGCAGCATCATCTGCCGACAACGAGCCAAGATCGAACTCTAACGAGTCACCCTCATTATCTGCAGCAACAGAAGCCACTTCAGGTTCATCTGCAGCAGGTGTTTCTGCATCGAAATCACCAAGATCGAACTCAAGACTATCGTCCGCGGCAGCAGGCTCAGCAGCGATATCGAAATCGTCCTCGCCTTCAGCTGACTCCGCTTCCAGTTCAGACACGGATTCGTCCAGGTCAAATTCGAGCCCATCATCCAGATCCAGCGTAGGAACTTCTTCCAGACCTGATTCAGCTTCGCCAAGATCCAGGACCGCATCGGCATTGTCTTCCGGCATATTCTCGGAAAGATCCAGTGCATCACCAAAATCAAGGGCATCAGCGAAGTCATCACCCATAGAATCATCCAGGGCCGGAATATCATCATCCAAAGACAAACCTGAATCAGCAGCCGCACCTGCAGCCAGCGCGCTGACAGCAGCAGCCGGTGCAATTGGCGAAGACAGACGATTGCGCAGCTGTTCAGCCTGCTGAGATGCCGCACGGTCGCCCAACTGGTTCAGGCCAGCTTCAGCAACAGCAAAAGCTTCCGCCTCATCCATTTCGACATAGACTTCCAGCAATTTCAGACGCAGGTCAGAACGGCTTGGTTCTTTTTCGATAGCATCAGACAGCAGATCAACCGCCTGCTCAAACTTGCCGTAGGCAATATAGATATCGGATTCGCTGATGACATCTTCAGTCTGAGCAACCGTTTC
Source organism: Thalassolituus sp. ST750PaO-4 (assembly GCF_020320405.1). NCBI lineage: Bacteria > Pseudomonadati > Pseudomonadota > Gammaproteobacteria > Oceanospirillales > Oceanospirillaceae > Thalassolituus > Thalassolituus sp. ST750PaO-4. The sequence continues at coordinate 803,413 of NZ_JABVCB010000007.1, read as the reverse complement.
AAAATGATCGTCGTGGTGCTGGGCATCATCCAGATCATCACCCAGATCGATATCTGCGTGGTCTGCATCCAGATCAACATCCCCGGCAGCCAGTTCATCATCATCGAAATCGAAATCGTCGAGGCTTGATGGATCAGCATCCACATCGGCAAACGCCAGCTCTTCATCAGTAAATTCTTCTTCCTGCTTCGCAGCCTTACGCTGTTTCAGAGTACGGGCAATCAGCAGACCAAGCATAACCAGCACACCAAAACCGGCCAGCGGATACTGCAGATTATTAAGCATCTGATCCAGTAAGGTTGGCTGCGGACGCTGTTGTTCTTCCTGCTGTGCCAGCATGGCAGCAATACGTTCACGGCGAGCTTTCTCTTCTGCAGCTTTCGCAGCCACATCGGCTTCAGATACAGCCTCAGCTCCATCTGCCACAGCAGCGTCGGCAGGCTGGGAATAGTTGAAATCAACAGACTCACCGGCAGGCGCCGCTTCCGGCTCTGCAGCCGGAGCCGTTTCCGCCACTTCAGCAACCGGCTCAGCTACAACGGTTTCCGCCTGCTCTGCTCCGCCGACCTGCATGGTTGCCAGTTGATCGTCTTTCAGTGAAATCAGACGCTGCAGGGTATTGATCTGCTCTTCCAGAGACTCCAGGCGCTCACGCAATTCCTGATTCTCACGGCGGCTTTTATCAACATTTTCCAGCGCAATGGCGAGATCATTTTCCAGTGCCTGCTGACGGCCACTGCCCGCGCCCTGACCAGCGTCACCACTGGCTCCAGCCGATTCAGCATTGTCACTCTGAGCCGACAACAGGCGGACTTCGCCACCGTCTTTTGCTGTTGCTGCTGCCACTGCAGTACCCGCGCGACCTGTCGCATCAATCTGCGCAGCACCGGTATTCAGTGCACGATTCTGACGATCGACTTCAGCAACGGCCTGACCGAAAGACACACGTTTGATAGATTCTGCATCCGGAATACGCAACACCTGATGCGTTTTCAGGCGGTTAATATTACCAGCGATAAAAGCATTCGGATTTTCATTCTGAATCGCCACCATCATCTGCTGCGGCGTTACGCCACTGGCAGGACGGGTTTCAAGAGCAATCTGCCATAAGGTGTCGTTTGGCTGAACTTTATACGTGCCAGGAGCGGCAGGTTCACTTTCCCAGCGATTCACTGCGACTGGCTGTGCCGGAGCAGCAATCGTTGTGGTTTCAGCAGGAGCACTGACCACAGAACTCTGACCTGCTGGAGTTGTTACCAGCGGCTGAATAGATTCTTCCTGGAAGGTTGGTGGATCCAGCAACAGGGTGTACTCGCGCAGTACACGACCCGATGGCCAGTTCAGCTCAACCAGAAAGTTAAGAAAAGGTTCGTTAACCGGCTCACGTGAGGTCAATACCACACGGTCACCTTCAACTTTGAATGTGATTTTGGTCAGGAAATATAAACGGTCAACGCCTGCGCGTTCAAAGTCACTGGCTGATGCCAGAGCCGGTTTAATTTCCCATTGCGATAAGCCATCGGTTTCAACCAGCTCGATTTCTGCCTGCAGAGGCTGATTCAGTGCCGACTTGAGAGTCAGTTCTCCCAAACCCAACGCCAGTAGCTGAGATGAGGCCGTCAATCCTCCGACCAGCATTAAGGTGTTCGCAAGTAGGCGCTTCATTGGTGCTTCCTTGTTGTCATACGGCGATTATTCGCCCCGTATAGTATCGAAAAACAATTTCGTCGAGATATTCCTGACCCAGCTTACTTATAGATTCCGTTCATAAGCGGCATAAGTATCAAATATAAAACGGGATTACGCAATCTTTTGGCCTCTGGCACCAAAACAAATACGATAGGAAAGAACGAGTTAGGTCACACTTTAGAGAAAATAAATGAAAAAACGGGGCCAGAGCCCCGTTTTTAATCAGCCAAATCAGGCACTCTTCAACAGAATGCGCAACATTCTGCGAAGTGGCTCAGCCGCGCCCCACAGCAACTGATCACCCACGGTAAAGGCTGAAATATATTCAGGCCCCATGGTCAGCTTGCGGATACGACCAACCGGAATACTCAGCGTACCGGTCACTTTAGCTGGCGTAAGTTCCTGCATACTGGCTTCACGCTCGTTCGGAATAACCTTCACCCACTCATTATGAGCCGCCAGAATCTGTTCGATTTCAGCAACCGGCAAATCCTGCTTGAGTTTGATGGTAATCGCCTGGCTGTGGCAACGCATCGCACCCACACGAACGCATAAACCATCAACCGGAACAGGCGCAGCGGTTGTGCCCATAATTTTGTTGGCTTCAACCTGCGCCTTCCATTCTTCACGGCTCTGACCGGACTCCAGCTGTGAATCGATGTACGGAATCAGACTGCCCGCCAGCGGCGCACCGAACTGCGCTTTCGGATATTCATCACTGCGGATAAATTCAGCAACCTGCTGATCAATTTCCAGAATGGCCGAAGCCGGGTTATCCAGTTTATCTTTCACATTAGCGTGAATAGCGCCCATCTGACTGATCAGCTCGCGCATATTCTGCGCACCGGCACCCGAGGCTGCCTGATAGGTCTGCGGAGCAACCCACTCCACCAGCCCTTTTTCAAACAGACCGCCCAACGCCAGCAGCATCAGGCTGACGGTACAGTTACCGCCAACATAGGTTTTGATGCCGGTTTTGATGCCGTTTTCAATCACATTCAGATTGACCGGATCAAGTACGATAATGGCGTCATCCGCCATGCGCAGCGAAGAGGCTGCATCAATCCAGTAACCATCCCAGCCCGCAGCACGCAGTTTCGGATAAACTTCCTTGGTGTAATCACCACCCTGACAGGTAATGATCACGTCAAGAGTTTTTAACGTATCAACATCGAATGCGTCTTCCAGCAGACCGCAATCTTTTCCGCCAAATTGCGGCGCGGCCTGCCCTTTTTGCGAGGTGGTAAAAAACACCGGCTGAATCAGGTCAAAGTCACCTTCTTCCTGCATACGTTGCATCAGCACGGAACCCACCATGCCGCGCCAGCCTACCAAACCTACTTTTTGCAAAGCCATTTTTAAACCTCTTGCAGGGCAGCTACCACTGCCTCACCCATTTCTTTGGTACTTACTTTGGTCATGCCTGCGGAGAAAATATCACCGGTACGCAGACCTTTATCGAGTACTTTACTCACTGCCAGTTCAATAGCATCGGCCGCTTCAGCCTGATTCAGAGAATAACGCAGCATCATCGCCGCGGACAGAATCGTCGCCAGCGGGTTAGCGATTCCCTGGCCAGCAATATCCGGAGCAGAACCATGACAAGGCTCATACATACCCTTGTTGTTCTTATCCAGAGACGCCGAAGGCAACATGCCGATCGAACCCGTCAGCATCGCTGCCGCATCCGACAGAATATCACCAAACATGTTGCCGGTGACCATCACATCGAACTGTTTTGGTGCACGCACCAGCTGCATGGCTGCGTTATCAACGTACATATGTGACAGCTCGACATCCGGATAGTCTTTTGCCACTTCGTTCATAACTTCGCGCCACAGCACGGTTACTTCCAGCACGTTGGCTTTATCGACAGAGCACAGTTTTTTACCGCGTTTCTGCGCCGATTCAAACGCGACCTTAGCGATACGGCGGATTTCCGATTCGTTGTACACGTAGGTGTTGTAACCTTCGCGCTCACCGTTTTCCAGCGTGCGGATACCGCGTGGTTTACCGAAGTAAATACCACCGGTCAGTTCACGCACGATCAGAATATCCAGACCGGAAACCACTTCAGGCTTCAGCGATGAAGCATCCGCCAGCTGCGGATACAGAATCGCCGGACGCAGGTTACCGAACAGTTCCAGCCCCGAACGCAGGCCCAGCAGGCCTTTTTCCGGACGCAGCTCACGGTCTTCAAGGTTATCCCACTTAGGACCACCCACCGCCCCCAACAGAATCGCATCTGCGGCGCGGGCTTTATCCATGGTCACATCCGGCAGCGGCGTACCGAACTCATCATAAGCGGCACCGCCCACCAGCGCGTGTTCCATATTCAGGCCCAGATCAAAACGCTGATTAACAACATCCAGCACCTTAACCGCTTCAGCAACAATTTCAGGACCAATGCCGTCGCCCGGCAGAATCAGAATATTTTTAGACATGTCATTTTCCAGAATCAGAAGCCGGGCACTTGCGCACCCGGCAGATAATCAATTTCAGTTTCAGGCACCAAACAGCCAGGGAGCCTGTTGACGACGGTTCTGCTCATAGGCACGGATGTCATCCGCATCCTGCAGCGTCAGGCCAATATCATCCAGACCATTGAGCAGACAGTGTTTACGGAAGGCATCCACCTCGAACGGAATCTCTTCGCCATCCGGGGTAATCACTTTCTGCTGCGCCAGATCGATGGTCAGCTCGTAACCTTCATTCACCGCGACAGCTTTGAATAAACGGTCGACCGTTGCGTCATCAAGTACGATCGGCAACAGGCCATTTTTAAAGCTGTTATTGAAGAAAATATCGGCATAGCTCGGTGCAATAATCGCACGGAAACCGAAGTCTTCCAGCGCCCAGGGAGCGTGTTCACGACTGGAGCCACAACCAAAGTTTTCCCGTGCCAGCAGCACAGACGCACCCTGATAACGCGGCTGATTAAGCACGAAATCCGGATTCAGCGGACGACCGGAGTTATCCGCATCCGGCTGACCTTCGTCCAGATAGCGCAGCTCATCAAACAGATTCGGGCCAAAGCCGCTGCGTTTAATCGACTTCAGAAACTGCTTGGGAATGATCATATCGGTATCGATATTGGCACGATCCATCGGGGCAGCAATACCCTTATGTACGGTAAATGGTTTCATCTTTGCTCCCCTTATAACTCACGCACATCAACAAAGTGACCGGCAATCGCGGCCGCCGCGGCCATCGCCGGACTCACCAGATGAGTACGGCCACCATAGCCCTGACGACCTTCGAAGTTACGGTTCGAAGTAGACGCACAATGCTCACCGTTGCCCAGCTTGTCGGCGTTCATTGCCAGACACATGGAACAACCCGGCTCACGCCATTCGAAACCGGCTTCGATAAAGACTTTATCCAGACCTTCGGCTTCAGCCTGTGCCTTCACCAGACCAGATCCCGGAACCACCAGCGCCTGCTTCACACTGCCAGCCACTTTACGGCCTTTGGCCACATCGGCGGCGGCACGCAGATCTTCGATACGGGAGTTGGTGCAGGAACCGATAAAGACCCGGTCGAGTTTAATATCGGTGATTTTCTGACCCGGTGTCAGACCCATATACTGATACGCACGCTCAAAACCGGAGCGTTGAACCTCATCTGCAGCATCGTCCAGAGTCGGCACAGTACCGTCGATGGTGGTGACCATTTCCGGCGATGTACCCCAGGTAACCTGTGGCTTGATATCTTCCGCACGGATTTCGACCACCTTGTCGAATACCGCGTCATCATCGGATACCAGATCTTTCCAGGCGGCCAGTGCCATCTCCCACTGCTCGCCTTTCGGCGCGTAAGGGCGGCCTTTTACGTATTCAGCGGTAATGTCATCAAAGCCAACCATGCCGACACGGGCACCGGCTTCAATGGCCATGTTACACATGGTCATACGGGCTTCCATACTCAGCGAGCGGATGGCAGAACCACCGAACTCCATCGCCGTGCCATTACCACCAGCAGTACCGATCACACCAATGATGTGCAGCACAACGTCTTTACCGGTGATACCGGCACCCAGTTCACCGTCGACGCGGATCAACAGGTTTTTCATTTTGCGCTGAATCAGACACTGGGTCGCCAGCACGTGCTCAACTTCAGAGGTACCAATACCGTGCGCCAGTGCGGCAAAAGCACCGTGAGTCGCGGTATGGGAATCACCACAGACAACGGTCATACCCGGCAGCGTCGCACCCTGCTCTGGCCCAACCACGTGCACGATGCCCTGACGTTTGTCAGCCATTTTGAATTCGGTGATGCCGAACTCATCGCAGTTTTCGTCCAGTGTTTTCACCTGAATACGGGAGACCGGGTCCTGAATACCGGCAATGCCGGATTCACGCTCAGCCGAGGTAGTCGGTACGTTGTGATCAGGAGTCGCCAGGTTGGCGTCCAGGCGCCATGGCTTACGCCCGGCAATACGCAGGCCCTCAAACGCCTGTGGCGAGGTTACTTCGTGCAGCAACTGACGGTCGATATAGATTAACGCGGTGCCGTCATCACGTTCTTTAACAACGTGCTGCTCCCACAATTTGTCATACAGGGTTTTCCCAGCCATCGGGATGTCCTCTCTCATCAGGGATGTTTTTGGTATTGCCTAAGGATACGCCTTCTGTTAAACAACTCAAATTCATATTATTTCTAGTTTGAATTCCAATTAGGAATTCGAACAGAGCCTACTGCGGACAAAATTTATGGATACCCAGGCACTCAAAGCCTTTCTTGCCGTTGCAGAACAACGTTCGTTCTCGCTCGCCGCCGAACAACTGCACCTGACCCAGTCAGCGGTCAGCAAACGTATCCAGCTACTGGAGCAGCAACTGGGTAACGCTCTGTTTGACCGCCATAACCGCACCATCAGCCTGACCGAAGCCGGTCATGCGCTGCAGCCCAAAGCCCGGCAGATTCTCGACCTGGTGGCCGACACCGAGCTGCGGCTGATGAATCTGGGCGGCGAAGTCAGTGGCGTCTTATCCCTGGCGACCAGCCATCATATCGGCCTGCACCGCTTACCACCGGTACTACGGGAATTTGTCAGCCGCTATCCGTCCGCCCAGTTAAACCTGAGTTTTATGGGCTCGGAACGGGCCTACCAGGCGGTCAACCTGCGTCAGGTCGAGCTGGCCCTGACCACACTGGAAGCCAACAATGATCAGGTTCCGGAGGGTATTGAAGCCCTGCCGCTGTGGCAGGATGACATGGTATGTGTGTGTGCTCCCGGCCACCCGCTGGCAGCCATTGCACAGCTCAGCCTGCAGGATCTGGCACAGGCACCAGCAATTTTACCGGAGCCGGATACCATTACCTTCCAGCTGCTTGAGCGGGTGTTCCGTCAGGCCGGGCTTAATCTGCATGCACCCATGCCAACCAACTATCTGGAGACCATTAAAATGATGGTTTCTGTCGGCATGGGCTGGAGTCTGCTGCCGCACAGCATGCTCGACGAACAACTGGTACGGCTGCCCTGGCCTTCTGCACCTATCCGGCGCCAGCTTGGACTGATCCATCTGCGTCACCGCACCCTCAGTAACGCTGCCCGGGCTTTCATAGACATATTGTCACCTCCGGCAAATGACGAGCTGCAAACACAACACAATATGACCCAAAACAAGGCCGGTGTAAGCGCAAAGCGCTAGTGTTAGGGTATTCCTGTGCCGGACACATTATTTTAAGGAGAAAGTCATGCTGGATATCAATCACATCCTGGTCGTATTGGACAGCGAGCACCCGGAGCAAATTGCGCTTGATCGTGCGCTGTGGCTGGCACGGTCTCTGGAAGCGGACCTGACCCTGCTGACCAGTACTTACGAAGCTTACTGTGAAGATCATTCATCCCTTGATCAGGAAACCCGTACCCGGGTGAAGCAGGCCCTGCTGGATAAATCGGAAAAGTGGATCAACAGCTTCCTGCCTGAAGCTGAAAACAGCATTTCAATCAGTACCGAGGTGCACTGGCAAAAGCATCTGCACGATGCCGTCATCGAGTCCATGCGCCATAAAGATTTCGATCTGGTGATTAAAGGTACACAGCCGCACAACCTGCTTGACCGGATATTCACCCACACCGACTGGAATCTGCTACGCCACTGCCCCGCACCGGTGATGCTGGTAAAATCCGCCAAACCCTGGGCACAGAACCGCGTTCTGGCGTCCGTTGATGCGACCTCCGGCGATACCGGACACCAGATCATCAACGATAATATTCTGTCTTTTGCCGAGCACCTGTCCGATCATTTTGATACCGACCTGCACCTCGCCAACTCATACCCGCTGGTTGCAGTAGCCTTTGCCATGGTGCCCGAAGTTACCGCGCCGGATGACATCCAGAAGTACATTACTGAACAACACGAAGAAGCCTGTACTGCACTGGCGCGCAAATACAATATTCAGCCCGACCATGTGCATATTGGTGAAGGTGATGCTGACAGCGTGATCGCTGGTATTGCCAAAGACATCGATGCCGACGTCGTGGTCGTTGGCACAGTGGGGCGCGAAGGCATTGCCGGTGTATTAATCGGCAACACCGCTGAATTACTGGTCGATAAAGTAGCCTGTGATGTAATTGTCATAAAACCATCCGATGGTGTTAAGCCAGACGCAGACTAAGGACGTGACTATGACCGCTGATCTGATCAGGGAAGAAATATTAACGGCGACCGCCAACCATCCGCACATGCGCCGCTTATTTGAGCGGTCGCTGCTGCGCCCGGCACTGCCAACAGCGGTAGTACACCCGGTCACAGAGGACTCATTAAAAGGCGCCCTCGCGGCTCACCGCCTGGGCATGATGCAGGCCATTCTCGTCGGCCCGGAGCATAAAATCCGTGAGTGCGCAGCCCAGAATGATATCGACCTGTCTGATATTGATATCCGCGACACCGAACACAGCCATGAAGCTGCAGAAGTAGCCGTCAGCCTGGTGCGCAGCGGAGAAGTCCGCGCATTAATGAAGGGCAGCCTGTCGACCGACGAATTACTGGGTGCGGTATTACACAAAACCACGGGGATTCGCAGTGAGCGCCGTATCAGCCATGTGTATTATCTGGATGTGCCGTCTTACCCCAAAGCACTGTTTATCAGCGATGCGGCTATTAATATTCATCCGGACTTGCGGGCGAAAAAAGACATCGTCTGCAATGCCATTCAGATGGCTCAGGCAATGGGCATCAGCCTGCCTAAGGTTGCGATTTTAAGTGCCGTCGAAAAAATCAATCCGGATATCCCCAGCACACTGGATGCTGCGGCACTGTGTAAAATGGCCGACCGCAAACAAATTGTCGGCGGGTTATTAGACGGGCCCCTGGCCTTTGACAATGCCATCAACCTTGAGGCTGCCAACAGCAAGGGCATTGACTCACCCGTTGCTGGCGATGCCGATATTTTAATTGCACCAGACCTGGAGTCCGGCAACATTCTGGCCAAGCAATTAATTTATTTAGGCAATGCTCAGGCAGCCGGAATATTAATGGGAGCACGTGTGCCTATTATGCTGACCAGCCGTGCAGAGAAAATGGCCGGCCGCCTTTTATCCTGTGCGCTGGCACAGGCAGCCGCCCTGCCATTGGTATAGCGCTATCGCTATACTGCCGGGCAACTCAACAGGTTTTATACGATGAAAACACTTTTGATTGTTGCCCACACACCATCCCCCAATACTGAGCGATTATTGCAGGCCTGCAAGACCGGCTTTAAATCAGCAGAAACTGAGAACAGCCAGTTAATCATAAGAACAGCTTTTAAAGCCAACGCGCCCGACACTCTGCAGGCCGACGCTGTTCTTCTGATAACGCCGGAAAATCTCGGCTATATGAGCGGCGCATTAAAGGATTATTTTGATCGTATTTATTATCCTTGTCTGGAAAAAACACAGGGGACACCCTGCGCAGCCATTATCCGCGCGGGGCATGATGGCACAGGAACAAAACGCGCACTGGAAAGTATCACTACCGGCCTGCGCTGGCGCTGGGTCCAGGAGCCACTGATTTTACGCGGTGACTGGCAGGAAGACTTTTTACAACAGTGTGAGGAGTTATGCGCCGCCATAGCCGCCGGGCTCGACAGCGGAATAATCTGAGGAGTTATTAGCGCAAAGCAAAAGCCTGAGGTTCTTCGCTGTAGTTATCCATAAAAGCGATAAAGTCACTGGCAGCCATCGGCTTGGAAATATAGAAACCCTGCAAGGTATCGCAATGCTGTTCCAGCAGAATCTGCCACTGACTGGCCGTCTCCACCCCTTCCGCAACGACCTCCAGATGTAATCGTTTACCCATTGCGATGACCGCACTGGTCAATGCACGATCATGCAGATCGGTGGCAATCTGATCGACAAAAGAGCGGTCTATTTTAATTTCCGTGACCGGTAACTTATGGATATAGGACAGCGACGAATAACCAGTACCGAAATCATCAACCGACACACCGACACCCAGCGCACGCAACTGTGAAACCTGCTGAGCTGCCCGCTCAAAATCATTAAGGACGGCGGTTTCGGTTATTTCCAGCACTAATTGCTGTGGCGCCAGATCATAGCGCCGGATTAATTCAGTCACCTCAGTAATCATCGCAGGGTCAAGCAAGTGCTCCGGAGATAAATTAATGGATATGCGCAATGGCCGGGAAAACTGCTGGGAAATCTGATGAATAAACGCACAGGCTTCTGCCATTACAAAGCGATCTATCTGGCGTACCGCCCCGATAGCTTCCGCGACAGGGATAAATTCAGCCGGACTGACATTGCCCAGAGATTTATTCTTCCAGCGTACCAGAGCCTCAGCACCGATTAATGCTCCGGTGCGGCAATCAACCTGAGGCTGGTAGTGCACCTGCATTTCGTTGCGCTGCCAGCAACCATCCAGCTGACGTTCCAGTTCTTTGCTGCGCCGGCTTAACGCAGCAATATCGTCAGAATAATGAACAATACAGTTACGCCCATCACCTTTCGCCTGATATAAAGCGGCATTGGCTTTACCCAGCAGATCATTAGGATCGATAGCATCCCGGGGGAAATTGGCCACGCCGATACTGGCAGAAACCGAAATAACCCGGTTATGAATTTCGAATTCCTCTTCCAGCGCGGCCTTGATCGCCTGCGTCAGAACATCCCGGCCACGGAAGCTCAGTTCATTACGGAATACGACCAAAAATTCATCGCCCCCCTGCCGTGCCAACCAGTCCCCCGGAGACAAAATACTCTGCAAACGCTGAGGAACCAGTTTTAACAATGCATCGCCGATGGCATGACCATGCTGATCATTAATGCGATTAAAATAATCGAGATCGATAATTAACAGAGAAAACGCGACTTCCGGATCGTCGAGCATGCTTTCTTTCATCAGATGAAGCAGACGCGCACGGTTCAATAACCCGGTCAGCGGATCATGATGAGCCTGAAACAGAAGATTATGCTGATAAAGTTGCTGCTGACGAAGCACAATGCGGTGCACGCCAATACTGCCTAACAGCAAAGCAAGAAAAGCGAGCAGCGCAGGCTCAATACGGTCACGCCAGGCTTGCCAGAGCGAAGACTGCGGCCGCACCACAAGATTAAAAAGGTCATCCCCGATACGGGAATAATGGACACGATAGGTCAGACGACTGCGATCCTGCTTCCAGTCATGAACCAGCCAGCCTTCATCAGACTTCGAGTCTGTGATCTGCTGCATAAGCTCCTGCATGAATGCACGCCCGGCATGACTGTCATAAGCATTAAAGACCGGCACCGCATAACGCGGCACACCATCAGAACTGACGATAACAACCGATGTATCCGTTCCCAGATCGACTCCATCCCAACGAGCCAACCGGTCTTGCAGGCGAACAAGCCCTGTCAGTACGGCTAAAACCTCGCCGTGATAACTGTCGCGAACAGCATAAAACAGCGGCAACATCCATTCGCGACTGCTGTTTTGCCAGACTGGCGGGCCGGTAACAACATCTTCGGAATCCAGCGCTTTACGGAATAAACGGGAAGACTGCTGTTGCAGATTGGGCAGAGTTACAGGATTGGCGTGAGATTCGCGCGGCGTTGTGTACAGAACCATTTGACCATCACTGCGGGCCAAACCAAGACTGACGACACCAGGCATAAAAAAAGCGACTTTTTCCAGCGTATCGCGCCCGGCATCAGGTTGCTGCAGCGCATTCAGAGCCAGCAACTCCTGCCCCAGAAGATTAAAGGATTCACGTCGGGCGATCATAACGGAGCGTGCATTCTGCAGAGCAACACGATTAATGTGCGCAATTTCGTTGTCAAACACACTGCGGCTGACAAACCAGCTCTGCACGGCAAAAGTCAGCAGCAGCAACGTCAGAACAAAAATTGCCAGGGGTAAAACCCAGCCAGAGGCGCGGAAATTTAAGATATTCAGCAAAAGCTAACCCCACCCCTCAAGAACAATGATTTATTAAACAGACGATTCCCAGATAACCACAAAGGTTAGCAGGTGAAGTTACAACTCGACACATGCAAATGGTAACAATTGGCAACAGTTATAGATTCCTCTGTAGCCGGCAGATAAAAACCAGGAACGGATATCGCCGAGAGGAAGCCGCACGTAATAACGGCACAAGGACAGAACGAAGGAAACGGGCACAAACAGCGGGCAAAAAAAACCGGGCTGGAATCGGCCCGGTAAACACCATAATAATCAGAGAGAGAGCAAACTGGCTTTCGCCTGCTCATTCTATGACTGAGCGACCTGACATTAGTTCTCCGGCCGCAGTCCTTTTTTCAGAAGAATCTGTTCAATCTCTCCCAGACAGGCCGGATCATCGATGGTTGACGGTGTCTGGTATTCCTCGTTATTAGCGATATTGCGCAGTACTTTACGCAAAATTTTGCCGGAACGGGTTTTAGGCAAACGCTGCACCACAACCGCATCACGGAAACTGGCCACCGCACCAATCCGGTCACGGACGCGCTGCACCAGCTCAAGCTTCAGCGTTTCTTCATCAATATCAACACCGTCTTTCAGCAGCACCAGCCCCAGAGGCTCTTCACCTTTAAGATCACTGTGACGGCCGATGACCGCACATTCAGCGACCGCCGCATGCCCGGCAACCACTTCTTCCATTTCACCGGTCGACAGACGATGACCGGCAACATTGATGATGTCGTCAGTACGCCCAAGTACAAACAGATAGTTATCATCATCCAGATAACCGCCATCACCGGTAATGTAATACCCTTTGTAAGTACCCAGATAACCGGCGACAAAACGCTCGTGATTGCCCCAGATAGTCGGCAGGCATCCGGGCGGCAATGGCAATTTGATCGCAATACTGCCCTGCTCATTGGCAGCAACCGGACGCCCCTTCGGATCTAAAATCTGCACATTAAATCCGGGTGACGGGCGTGTAACAGAACCCGCTTTCACTTTGGCTGGTTCAAGCCCCATATGATTACCGGCAATCGCCCAGCCGGTTTCGGTCTGCCACCAGTGATCCACAATCGGACGTTTAATATGCTGATCCACCCACTCATAAGTCGGAGGATCTAAACGCTCACCGGCCATAAAAATGGTTGTAAGCTTACTGAGGTCGTATTTTTCCGCCTGCAGGCATTGCGGATCTTCTTTGCGGATCGCGCGGAACGCTGTAGGTGCAGCAAACAATCCTTTGACACCGTACTCGGCACACACCCGCCAGAAAGCACCGGCATCCGGTGTACGTACCGGCTTGCCTTCATAAAAGACCGTAGTGCAGCCTGCAATTAACGGCGCATAAACAATATAAGAATGGCCAACCACCCAGCCGACATCGGAAGCGGCCCAGAACACATCCCCCGGATGCATATCGTAAACAACACTCATGCTGTAACTCATAGCCACCGCATGACCACCATTGTCGCGCACAACTCCCTTAGGCTTTCCGGTGGTACCGGAGGTATAAAGAATGTACAGAGGATCAAGCGCCGACACCGGCGTGCAATCAGCAGGCTGAGCGGCAGCCACGGCCTGTTGCCAGTCAATATCACGCCCTGCGGTCAGCTCACAGCGCTGTTGTTCACGCTGAAAAATGACACAGCGCTCAGGCTTATGCGCCGCCATATCAATGGCAGCATCCAGGATCGGTTTGTATTCAATAATACGGTCGACTTCGATACCACAGGACGCTGACATAATGACCTTAGGTACGGCATCATCAATCCGCACTGCCAGCTCATTCGGAGCAAAGCCACCAAATACCACCGAATGCACAGCACCAATGCGGGCACAGGCCAGCATGGCGATCGCAGCCTCCGGAATCATCGGCATATACACGATCACGCAATCGCCTTTACCAACGCCCTGGCTGACCAGCATACCGGCACAGCGCGCGACGGCTTCGGTCAGCTGGCTGTAAGTATAGGTACGTTTATTTCCGGTCACAGGGGAATCATAGATAAGAGCAAGCTGGTCTCCACGTCCCTGCAGAACGTGATAATCCAGCGCCAGATAGGCGGTATTGAGCTGTCCGTCAGCAAACCAGCGATCAATACCATGTTCATCTTTGCTGAGAATGGCCTTGGGTTCTTTAAACCACTGAATCCGTTGTGACTGTTTTTGCCAGAAGGCTTCAGGCTGTTCGATCGAAGCCTGATATTCCTGTTGGTAACCCATAAAAAATTCCTCCTGTGTGAATGAATACACCTTAGGGGATGTGTGGTTACCGCGACTATTCGACCAAGGGTCATAACACCAAGGTCTAGCCGGCACCGGCCCGAACCTTCATGCGCACTGGTAGTCAGGCACAAAAAAACCCGCCGCAGCGGGTTCTTTTTTATAGCGGTAACACTTACCAGCCGGTTACTTCTTTCAGCGTCTTACCGATATCGGCCAGACTCTGGCAGGTAGCAACACCAGCGTCCTGCAGTGCCGCAAATTTATCGGCCGCAGTACCTTTACCACCGGAGATGATCGCGCCGGCATGACCCATACGCTTACCCGGAGGTGCAGTAACACCCGCGATGTAAGAAACAACAGGCTTGGTCACATTAGCTTTAATGAAAGCCGCTGCTTCCTCTTCTGCAGTACCGCCGATTTCACCGATCATGACGATGGCTTCAGTTGCCGGATCTTCCTGGAACATTTTCAGGATGTCGATAAAGTTGGAGCCCGGAATCGGGTCGCCACCAATACCAACACAGGTAGACTGGCCAAAGCCGTAATCAGTGGTCTGCTTAACCGCTTCATAGGTCAGAGTACCGGAACGGGAAACAATACCGACTTTACCTGGCAGGTGGATGTGACCCGGCATAATACCGATCTTACATTCTCCCGGAGTGATAACACCCGGACAGTTAGGTCCGATCAGGCGAACGCCCAGCTCGTCACACTTAACTTTCGCATCCAGCATATCCAGTGTAGGAATACCTTCAGTAATACAAACGATCAGCTTGATGCCGGCATTAGCGGCTTCAAGGATAGAGTCTTTACAGAAAGGAGCTGGTACGTAAATAACAGAAGCTTCAGCACCGGTTGCAGCAACCGCGTCTTTAACGGTATTGAATACCGGCAGACCCAGGTGTTCAGTGCCACCTTTACCCGGAGTTACACCACCAACCATTTTGGTGCCGTATGCAATCGCCTGTTCAGAGTGGAAAGTACCCTGAGCACCGGTAAAGCCCTGGCAGATCACTTTGGTGTCTTTATTGATTAAAATGCTCATGATTACCCCTTAATTGCCAGCTGCAGCTGCGACCACTTTCTGGGCTGCGCCAGTCAGGTCGGTATCCGCGATAATGTTCAGGCCGCTTTCAGTCAGAACCTTGGCGCCCACTTCAGCGTTGTTACCTTGCAGGCGAACAACCACAGGAACCTTAACACCGACTTCTTTTACAGCGCCGATCACGCCTTCAGCAATCATGTCGCAACGCACGATACCACCAAAAATATTGATGAATACGGCTTTTACTTTTTCGTCAGACAGAATGATTTTGAATGCTTCAACCACACGTTCTTTGGTTGCACCGCCACCTACGTCGAGGAAGTTAGCTGGCTGACCACCGTGCAGTTTCACGATATCCATAGTACCCATCGCCAGACCGGCACCGTTCACCATGCAGCCGATGTTGCCATCCAGTGCTACGTAGTTCAGTTCCCACTCAGCAGCGTGAGCTTCACGTGCATCTTCCTGGGAAGGATCATGCATTTCCTGCAGATCTTTATGACGGTAAACCGCGTTGCTGTCGATGTTGATCTTGGCATCCAGGCAGTGCAGATTGCCTTCGGTGGTGATAACCAGCGGGTTGATTTCCAGCAGCGCCAGATCTTTATCAACAAACAGTTTGGCCAGGCCCAGGAAGATATTGGTGAACTGCTTCACCTGATCACCTTTCAGACCCAGCTGGAATGCCAGTTCACGACCCTGATATGGCTGCGCGCCTACCAGTGGATCAATCGTGGCTTTCAGAATTTTTTCCGGAGTTTCTTCCGCTACCTTTTCAATTTCCACACCGCCCTCAGTTGAGGCCATAAATACCACACGGCGTGAAGAACGGTCGACGACCGCACCCAGATACAGTTCCTGAGCGATATCGGTGCAGCTCTCAACCAGAATACGGCTGACCGGCTGACCCTTTTCATCAGTCTGGTAAGTTACCAGGTTTTTACCCAGCCACTTGTTGGCAAACTCAGAGATTTCTTCTTTGGAAGAAACCAGCTTCACACCACCGGCCTTACCACGGCCACCGGCATGTACCTGAGCTTTAACAACCCAGCGGTCACCGCCAATGGTGTCGGCCGCTGCTGCAGCTTCTTCTGCAGTTTTGGCTGCCACACCTTTCGATACTGGCAGACCATACTGAGCAAAAAGCTGTTTACCCTGATATTCGTGAAGGTTCATCGCTTTCGTCCTGTTTCTCTTATTGAGTCGGGGGTTACCCAACAGCCTGTGTTAACCGGGCAGCCAATCGTGTCGGCAGTACTTATTCAGCACTCTCGCCCGGCCATAAAGCGAGGCCCGGAACTCCGGGCCAACGTATTACTTTTTCGCTTTGGTCTTACGATTCGCTTTGTGAATCGCATTATTGTTAACGGCCAAAGCTGCTTCATGCACCGCTTCAGAAACGGTTGGGTGTGCAAACACCATCATGCCCACATCTTCAGCGCTTGAACCAAACTCCATTGCCACAACAATCTGCTGACACAGATCACCGGCATTCGGGCCAATCACACTGGCACCAAGAATACGGTCAGTTTCTGCATGGGCGATGATTTTCACAAAACCATCGGTATCCGCAGCGGCCATTGCACGGCCATTAGCTGCAAACGGGAACATACCAACGTTGTATGGTTCACCATCTGCTTTAATTTGCTCTTCTGTTTTACCAACCCAGGCAATTTCCGGGTGGGTGTAAATGACAGAAGGAATCACATCGTAATTCAGCTGTGCTTTATGACCGGCGATACGCTCGGCAACCATCACACCTTCCTCAGATGCTTTGTGTGCCAGCATAGGACCACGCACCACATCACCAACAGCCCAAACGCCAGGAGCATCAGTGCTGCAGGTTTCGTCGACGTGAATGAAACCACGCTCGTCCATATTCACACCGCAGTCGCCACTCATCAGGCCTTCGGTGTAAGGACGACGACCAACCGCAACGATCAGCTTGTCGAAGACTTCTTTCTTCTCACCTTCGGCATCCTGATAGGTCACAGTTACCTGCTTACCTTTTACCTCAGTACCGGTGACACGGGCACCCAGACGAATGGTCATACCCTGTTTGGTGAACAGTTTCTGCGCTTCTTTGGCAACGGTCTGGTCAACCAGATGCAGGAATTTGTCCTGCGCTTCCAGTACAACCACTTCCGCACCCAGACGGCCCCAGACACTGCCCAGCTCCAGACCAATGACACCTGCGCCAATAACGCCCAGACGTTTTGGCACTTCGCTGAATTCCAGCGCGCCGGTGGAATCGACAATAACGCCTTCGGTCAGTGGTGCTGGCGGAATATTCACCGGCACAGAACCTGTGGCAATGATCACATGCTCAGCTTCGAGGATTTCAGCAGTTCCGGCGTGACTGGTAAATTCGACCTTTTTACCAGCCAGCAATTTACCGGTGCCTTCAAATGGCGTTACACCATTGGCTTTGAACAGCGTCGCAACACCCATAGTCAGGTTTTTAACGATCTGATCTTTGCGCTTCAGCATCGCGGCGATATCGATATTGACTTCGCCAACGCTGATGCCATGCAGAGACAGTTTCTCTTTGGCGTCTTCGTACTTGTGCGAAGTATCCAGCAAGGCTTTGGAAGGAATACAGCCCACATTCAGGCAGGTTCCGCCAAACACAGCCTTACCATCTTTGCTCAGCCATTTATCGATACAGGCAGTGTTCAGGCCCAGTTGTGCACAACGGATAGCTGCGACATAACCGGCAGGACCACCACCGATAACGACGACATCAAACTTCTTACTCATCTTTATTTCCTTAACTATCCGATTAAATGTCTAACAGCAGACGGGCAGGATCTTCCAGAAGATCTTTGATCGCCACCAGGAACTGCACAGCCTCTTTACCATCGATCATACGGTGATCGTATGACAGTGCGAGGTACATCATTGGCAGAATCACAACCTGACCGTTCACAGCCATCGGGCGTTCCTGAATCTTGTGCATGCCCATAATGGCCGTTTGCGGTGGATTCAGAATTGGTGTGGACATCAGAGAACCGAAAGTACCGCCATTGGTAATAGTGAAAGTACCGCCCTGCATTTCATCAATGCCCAGCTTGCCGTCACGGGCACGGCCGGCGTAATCGCCGATGGTGCTTTCAATTTCAGCCAGACCCATGCCATCGGTATCACGCAGAATAGGTACAACCAGACCACGCTCGGTAGAAACCGCAACACCGATATCCTGATAGCCATGGTAAACCATGTCATTACCATCAATAGAGGCATTCACTGCCGGGAAGCGTTTCAGTGCTTCTGTTGCCGCCTTCACAAAGAACGACATAAAGCCCAGTTTAACGCCGTGTACTTTCTCAAACTGATCTTTGTACTTGGCACGCAGATCCATAACCGGCTTCATGTTGACTTCGTTATAGGTCGTCAGCATTGCGGCATTCTGTTGTGCTTCAACCAGGCGGCGGGCAATAGTGGCACGCAGACGGGTCATAGGCACGCGCTTCTCAATACGGTCGCCTTCCGGAATCACCGGAGCTTTGGCCGCTGGTGCAGCCGCTTTGGCCGGAGCCGCCGCTGGTGCTGATTTCGGAGCCGACTTCAGATGGTTAACCACATCTTCTTTGGTCACACGACCATCTTTACCGGTCGCGGCAATCGCCGAAGCAGCTACGCCGTTTTCTTCCGCAATTTTACGGGCCGCAGGGCTCATAATTACGTCGCCGGCAGCAGCAGGCTCAGCTGCCGCAGGTGCTGAAGCTTCTGCCGCAGGAGCAGCCGCAACTTCACCAGCAACGAAGACCGCAAGAACTTCGTCACTCAGTACAACATCACCCTCTTCTTTGAGCACATTTTTCAGTGTGCCATCTGCCGGAGCAACAACCTCCAGCACGACTTTATCGGTTTCAATATCCACCAACAGCTCATCACGCTGCACAGGTTCACCAGGCTTCTTATGCCAGGTAGCAACCGTGCCGTCAGCGACAGACTCAGGAAAAGTGGGTGCCTTAATTTCAATGCTCATTATGTTTTCCTTAATATTCCTGCGGTTACCTAGCCCTGGAGTCCCAGAGCGTCACGAATTAATTTTTCTTGCTGTTCAAGGTGCAGTGCCATATAGCCTGCAGCCGGAGAAGCGGAAGCGGCACGGCCGGCATACTGCAAATGCAGATCCGGATTCAGCTGCGACAACGCACGGCGCATATGGTGCTGACTGCTGTACCAGGCGCCCATGTTCATTGGCTCTTCCTGAGTCCAGACAACTTCTTCGACATTGCTGTATTTAGACAGCACTTTGGCAAGCTGCTTGGCCGGGAACGGATACAACTGTTCTATACGAACAATGGCAACATCCTTAATCTCTTCCGCACGGCGACGTTCCAGCAGGTCGTAATAAACCTTACCTGAACACAGAAGCACCCGGCGTACTGCCGCTGCTTCCAGCTCATCAACCTCATCAATCACTGTGTAGAAGCGACCGCCTGCCAGCTCTTCCAGAGTACTGATAGCCAGTTTATGACGCAGCAGACTCTTCGGTGACATAACCACCAGCGGCTTACGCAGCGGACGAATCACCTGACGACGCAACATGTGGTAAACCTGAGCCGGGGTGGACGGCACACAGATCTGTACGTTGTGTTCAGCACAGAGCTGCAGATAACGCTCCAGACGGGCTGAAGAGTGCTCTGGTCCCTGACCTTCATAGCCATGCGGCAGCAGCATAGTCAGACCGCACAGGCGACCCCACTTGTGTTCACCGGAAGAAATAAACTGGTCGAATACGACCTGCGCACCGTTGGCGAAATCACCGAACTGGGCTTCCCAGATAACCAGTGCTCCCGGAGTGGTCGTGGCGTAGCCATATTCAAACGCCAGTACCGCCTCTTCTGACAACAGAGAGTCGTACAGATCAAAGGCTGGCTGTCCTTCTTTAACATGCTTAAGCGGAATGTAGCTGGAGCCGTCTTTCTGGTTATGCAGAACCGCATGACGGTGAGAGAAGGTTCCACGCCCTACGTCCTGACCAGTGATACGGATCTGATGACCTTCATGCAACAAGGTTGCATAAGCCATGGTTTCCGCAAAGCCCCAGTTAATTGGCATAGCGCCCGCAGCCATACGACCACGGTCTTCAAGAATTTTGCCGACCTGACGCTGCACCGAGAAACCTTCCGGTACTTCCAGCAGTTTATTCGCCAGTTCCTGCAGCTGTTTCAGATCAAAGCGGGTATCCGCACGCGCGGTCCACTCATGTCCGAGGTACGGAGTCCAGTCAACGAACAGTTCGGTATTCGGCTCTTTTACCAGACTCTTGGCAACGTGATGACCGTTATCCAGCGCCTTACGGTAGTCCTCTTCCAGCTCTTTACTGCTTTCTGCGGTCAGAACGCCTGCGGCAATCAGCTTATCGGAATAGAGTTCACGGGTGGTCTTCTGCGCTTTGATTTTTGCATACATCAAAGGCTGAGTGCCGGACGGTTCATCCGCTTCGTTATGACCACGACGGCGGTAACACACGAGGTCAATCACCACGTCTTTCTTGAATTCATTGCGGTAATCAACGGCCAGCTGAGTAACGAACAATACGGCTTCCGGATCATCGCCATTAACATGCAGAATCGGCGCTTCAACAATTTTGGCAACATCGGTGCAGTATTCGGTCGAGCGAACGTCTTCGCGCTTGGACGTGGTGAAACCAACCTGGTTGTTAATCACAATATGAATGGTGCCGCCGGTTTTGTAAGCGCGGGTCTGTGACATCTGGAAGGTTTCCATCACCACACCCTGACCTGCAAACGCGGAGTCACCGTGCATAATAACCGGAACAACTTTTTCACCGGTCTGATCATTACGACGATCCTGACGGGCACGTACCGAACCTTCAACCACCGGAGAAACAATCTCCAGGTGAGATGGGTTGAAAGCAAGCGCGAGGTGAACTTCACCACCGGATGTCATTACGTTGGATGAGAAGCCCTGGTGATACTTCACGTCACCGTGGGATTCGTAATGCACCTTACCGTCGAATTCATCAAACAGATCGGAAGTCTTTTTACCCAGGGTATTAATCAGCGTATTCAGTCGGCCACGGTGTGCCATACCGATAACAATTTCTTTGGCGCCGTAGGTACCACTGCGCTGGATCAGTTCGTCCATCAGCGGAATAAGACTTTCACCACCTTCCAGACCAAAACGCTTAACCCCCGGATAACGGGAACCCAGATATTTTTCCAGACCTTCGGCAGCCGTTAAACGCTCGAGCAGATGGAGTTTAACTTCACTGCCGAATTTAGGATGGGCGCGAACACTTTCCAGTCGTTGCTGAAACCAGCGCTGTTCTGCGGTGTTCACGATGTGCATATATTCGGCACCGACGGTACCGCAATAGGTCATATCCAGCGCCGCAAGAATATCATTCAGCGAGGCTTCATCCTGACCAATAAACAAAGAGCCGGTCTGGAAAACAGTATCCAGATCGGCCCGGGATAAACCATGAAATGCAAGATCAAGATCCGGGACTTTCTGACGTTCCATCAGATCGAGCGGATCCAGCTTGGCATGCTGATGACCACGACCGCGGTAGGCATTGATTAACTGCAATACCTGAACCTGCTTACGTTCATGATCAGAGCTGACAGCTCCCTGGGATACAGGACGGGAACGACGCTGATTTTTGGAAAGAAGAAGAAACTGTTCCCGAATGGGCTTATGGGGAGTATCTACGGAAGTGTTTTCGTCGACGCGTGGTAACTGATCAAAATAATTGCGCCACTCTTCGGGAACCTCATTGGGGTCTCTGAGGTAGGTTTCGAAGAGCTCCTCCATATAAGCAACATTACCTCCCGCTAATTGAGAGGTGCTCCAAAGTTGCTCCATTGTCTGCTCGTGCATGTACGACCACCCTGTTTTTGAATAAACGAGGGAAATCACCCACAGAGTGTACGCACCGACTCTAGCGCTAGGCAGGATAGAGGGCCGACCGGATAGATCGCAAGGCCTCTGAGGTGAACCGGGGATTCCCCGCTCCCTCAACTAAAAATTCAGCTTAGTTAAAAATAGAACTTTGTGAGGTCTATTTTTGAAAAATTGTCAACGTAAGCGGGCTGTGTGTCCAGCCCACTTACGTCTAATACCACCGGTCGTCAGTGGTGCTTTTCCTATAATTGCTGGGATAACAGCATATTACGGATATGCCCAATGGCGCGCGTTGGATTCAATCCTTTCGGGCACACATTGACACAATTCATGATGCCACGGCAACGGAATACGCTGAATGGATCACTCAATTCCGCCAATCGTTCCTGTGTCATGGTATCGCGACTGTCCGCCAGGAAGCGGTAAGCCTGCAACAGACCTGCCGGACCAACGAATTTGTCCGGATTCCACCAGAAAGACGGGCAGGAAGTAGAACAGCATGCACAGAGAATACACTCGTACAGACCATCCAGTTTTTCACGCTCTTCAGGGCTCTGCAAACGTTCGATAGCCGGAGCTGGTGTGTTGTTCACCAGGTAAGGCTTGATCTTTTCGTACTGCTTGTAGAACAGCGCCATGTCGATGACCAGGTCACGGATCACTGGCATACCTGGCAGAGGACGCAGCACCAGCTTATCCATTTTGCCTTTGGTTGCTTCAGAAATCGGTGTGATACAAGCCAGACCGTTTTTACCGTTGATGTTCATACCATCAGAACCACACACACCTTCACGGCATGAGCGGCGGTAAGCCAGAGTCGGGTCCTGCTCTTTAACCAGAGCCAGCACATCCAGAATCATCACGTCCTTATTGCCAGGTACGTTAATTTCGTAATCCTGCATGTAAGGAGCCTGATCTTTCTCCGGATTGTAGCGATATACACTCACTAACATTTCAATACTCCCCTATTAATAAGTACGGACTTTCGGAGGGAACGCTGCCACAGTTTTAGGAGCAAAGTTCACAGCACGCTTGCCGATGGTCTTGGTTTGCGGGAAGTACAATGAGTGGCACAGCCAGTTCTCATCGTCACGTTCAGTAAAGTCGTTACGGGCATGAGCACCACGTGACTCTTTACGCTCAATTGCAGCAACTGCTGTGGCGTAAGCGGTCTCGAACAGGTTATCCAGTTCCAGCGCTTCGATACGGGCAGTGTTGAATGGACCGCTCTTATCTTCGAGCATGGTGTTCTTAACGCGCTCACCAATTTCGTCGAGCATCGCCAGACCTTTTTCCATGCTTGGGCCTTCACGGAATACACCGAAGTACAGCTGCATGGTTTTCTGCAGATCTGCACGAACAGCAGCCACAGACTCACCGGTAGTCGAGTTATTCAGACGATTCAGACGGGCCATGGCACGTTCGATATCCTCTTCAGAAGCATCAACTGCCTCAAAGCCATCCTTAAAGCTCTTCTCAACCTGCAAACCCACAGCACGACCGAATACCACCAGGTCAAGCAGTGAGTTACCACCCAGACGGTTGGCACCATGCACGGATACACAAGCGATTTCGCCGGCAGCATACAGACCTTCAACAACAACATCGTTGCCGTTTTCGTCCTGGGTCAATGCCTGACCACCGATATTGGTTGGAATACCGCCCATCATATAGTGACAGGTTGGAACAACCGGAATCGGCTCTTTTACCGGGTCAGCATGTGCAAAGGTACGGGACAGTTCAAGAATACCTGGCAGCTTGGCATTCAGGGTTTCTTCACCCAGATGATCCAGCTTCAGGAACACATGATCACCGTCTTCACCACAACCACGGCCTTCCAGAATTTCCAGAACCATAGAACGGGCAACAACGTCACGACCTGCAAGGTCTTTGGCGTTAGGGGCATAACGCTCCATGAAGCGCTCACCGTCTTTGTTTACCAGGTAGCCACCCTCACCACGACAGCCTTCTGTTACCAGAACGCCCGCGCCGGCAATACCGGTTGGGTGGAACTGCCACATTTCCATATCCTGCATCGGCACACCGGCACGGATTGCCATACCAACACCGTCACCGGTATTGATCAGAGCATTGGTTGTGGACTGATAAATACGACCGGCACCGCCGGTAGCAAGAACAGTTGCCTTGGCTTTCAGATACAGGGTTTCACCGCTTTCGATATCAATCGCGATAACACCAGCAACCTGACCTTTGGCATTTTTCACCAGATCAACGGCATACCATTCATTAAGGAAGGTAGTACCGCCCTTCAGGTTACCCTGATACAGAGCATGCAACAGAGCGTGACCGGTACGGTCAGCCGCCGCACAGGTACGGGCTGCCTGAGTCGGGTTATCCGGACCTTTGGACTGGCCACCGAACGGGCGCTGATAAATACGGCCTTCTTCAGTACGGGAGAATGGCAGACCCATATGCTCCAGTTCGAAAACAGCCTGCGGACCTACTGAACACATATATTCAATAGCATCCTGATCACCGATATAGTCTGAACCTTTAACGGTGTCATACATGTGCCAGCGCCAATCATCATTAGGATCCGCTGACGCAATCGCACAGGTGATACCACCCTGCGCTGAAACAGTGTGCGAACGGGTTGGGAAAACCTTGGTCACACATGCGGTCTTGATGCCGGCTTCGGTCAACTGCAGCGCAGCACGCATACCCGCGCCACCACCA
The DNA here is from genome assembly GCF_020320405.1 of Thalassolituus sp. ST750PaO-4. NCBI lineage: Bacteria > Pseudomonadati > Pseudomonadota > Gammaproteobacteria > Oceanospirillales > Oceanospirillaceae > Thalassolituus > Thalassolituus sp. ST750PaO-4. The sequence goes on along the minus strand of NZ_JABVCB010000007.1, from coordinate 778,480 downwards.
CCGATTACGATAGCATCGAAGGACATGGTTCTGATTTTAGACATGACTTACACACTCCAGAGAATGTCGATACCCCAAACCAGGTAAACGAACAGGAATCCTGCGCATACCAGCTGGAACGCAAAACGGATTGCGGCGGCTTTGAGATAGTCAGTTGAAATGGTCCACATACCTACCCAGGCATGTGCACAGATTGAGATCAGGGCGGCCAGACTGAATACTTTCATCCAGATGCAGGCAAACAGGCCCTGCCATTGTCCGTATTGCATATCCGGAGAGGCAATCACAAAGCCCAGCAGGAACAGAGTGTAGAGCGCCAGGATAACAGCGGTAACGCGCTGAACAACCCAGTCGTACAGACCACTGCGGCCCAAATTGGTGACACTTGTTACCATACCCAAACTCCCGCCAGAATGATTACGATCACGCCACATACCAAGGTAATGATGGCACCGGTACGACCGCCTTCTTTGGTTTCACCAATTCCCATATCCATCAACAGGTGCTTAACACCCGCTACCAAGTGGTAACCCAATGCAGACAAAATGCCCCAGGTGATGAATTTAACCAAACCGTTATCAAACACCGATTTCAGTTCAGCAAAGCTTTCTGCTGACTCCAGGGATGCCGCCAGCGCGCACAGCATAAAAGCCACAGCGAAGAACAGAATAAAACCGGAGATACGATGAATGATGGAGGCTTTGCCGGGAAGTGGGAGCTCAATAGTAGTCAGATCTAAATTTGTAGGTCTATTGCTATTCACGGCTCTTACACTCTCATATGGGCTTAACAGCTCCGCACGAAGCAGGCGTTAAGCGCAGGCTCAAGAAGATACCTGATTCCTTGTACAAGATTTGCACAAGTTTCAGGTCGCGACAAATTATAGTCACCCACCCGTTGATTTACAAACAGTCTGCGCCGCTATCGCACAGGCAGTACACAAATGCAGCAGATCAGGTGACATTACCGCAGCAGGACTATACTAGACGCGGCTGCTTATGGCTGCTCGACCGCTGGGTAATTGACAAACGGAGTTCAGAACCTATAGTTGTGCCCTTTCTTTTTAGGTCCGCCTTATATTTAAGGCTAAATTTTGAACAGCAGGAGGCCTATCCATGGCTGACAAAAAAGCAACACTGAAAGTTGACGGCATAGAAGAAACTCTGGAACTTCCGGTTTACGAAGGCTCTATGGGACCTGATGTTGTCGACGTTCGCAGCCTCTCTGGCAAAGGCCTGTTTACCTACGATCCGGGTTTCATGTCGACCGCCGCAACTGAGTCAAAAATTACCTATATCGACGGCGCTGCCGGTGTTCTGCTGCACCGTGGCTACCCGATCGATCAACTGGCGGAAAAATCTGATTATTTAGAAACCTGCTATCTGCTGCTGCACGGCGAACTGCCAAACGCGCAGGAAAAAGAAACCTTCGTTAATACCATTAAGAACCACACTATGGTGCACGAGCAGCTGAGCCACTTCTTCAATGGTTTCCGCCGCGACGCTCACCCGATGGCGGTAATGTGTGGTGTTGTTGGCGCCCTGTCAGCCTTCTACCATGACTCACTGGACATCCATGATCAGCACCACCGCGAAGTTTCTGCGCACCGTCTGATTGCGAAAATGCCAACTTTGGCAGCTATGGTTTACAAATATTCCATCGGTCAGCCATTCATGTACCCACGTAATGAACTGAGCTACTCCGAAAACTTCCTGCACATGATGTTCAACACTCCGTGTGACGAGAAGAAAATCAGCCCTGTTCTGGCCAAGGCTATGGACCGCATCTTCCTGCTGCACGCCGACCATGAACAGAATGCCTCGACTTCTACTGTACGTCTGGCCGGTTCTACCGGTGCCAACCCATTCGCCTGTATCGCATCCGGCATCGCGGCACTGTGGGGCCCTGCTCACGGTGGCGCCAACGAAGCTGTACTGAACATGCTGACTGAAATCGGTGACGAGTCCAACATCGATAAGTTCATCGCCAAAGCGAAAGATAAAGAAGATCCATTCCGTCTGATGGGCTTCGGTCACCGCGTTTACAAGAACTTCGATCCACGCGCCAAGGTTATGAAACAGACCTGTGATGAAGTTCTGGCTGAACTGGGTATGGAAGATGATCCACTGCTGAAAATCGCCATGAAGCTGGAGAAAATCGCAACCGAAGACGAATACTTCGTGAAGCGTGGCCTGTACCCGAACGTAGATTTCTACTCTGGCATCATCCTGAAAGCGATTGGCATCCCAACCGAGATGTTCACAGTAATCTTCGCCACCGGCCGTACCCCAGGCTGGATTGCACACTGGAACGAGATGATCAGCAGCGATTACCGCATTGGTCGTCCACGCCAGCTGTACACTGGCCACCCAAAACGCGACTACCCGGGCTAACCGGTTAGTTGTATAAAAAGCCGCTCACTGAGCGGCTTTTTTTATTTCTGCTACAGGAGACTTCAATGGCAACACTGGCATTTATCGGACTTGGCAACATGGGTTATCCAATGGCTGGCCATCTTGCCAACAATGGCCACTCTGTCAGAGTGTACAACCGCACCCCTGCCCGCACAGCGCAATGGCTGAGCGAATACAACGGTGAGGGCTTTGATAACATCAGCAACGCCGTCCACCATTGCGACGCCGTCATTCTTTGCGTCGGCCGCGATGATGATGTACGCGACATTCTGACCGGCCAGCACAACGCCATCGCGGCGATGAATCGCGGCACATTAATCATTGATCACACCACCACCTCAGCCCTTCTGGCGGAAGAGATGGCATCAGCCGCCAAAAACGCAGGACTGCGCTTCTGCGATGCGCCGGTATCCGGCGGTCAGCAAGGTGCCATCAATGGTCAGCTGAGTCTGATGGTCGGCTGCGAGGTCAGTGATTTCAGCGACATTCGGACCATTACCACACCATATACCCGTGCCATTGAGCGCATGGGAGAGATTGGCAGCGGCCAGAAAACCAAAATGGTCAATCAGATCTGCGTTGCCGGACTGATACAAGCGCTTGCCGAAGGACTGCATTTCGCCGAAAAAGCGGGTTTAGATCGTGACAAAGTAATGGGTGTGATTTCTCAGGGCGCTGCCGGCAGCTGGCAGATGAGCAACCGTAATCAAACAATGATTGCAGGCGAGTACCAGCATGGCTTTGCCATCGACTGGATGCGTAAAGATCTGGATATCTGCCTCGAAGAAGCCCTGCGCAACAACACCGACCTTCCTGTAACCAGACTGGTAAATGACTATTACCGGGAACTGCAGTCAATGGGAGCCGGCAGGCTCGATACCTCGGCCCTGCTGCTGCGACTGCAGAACAAAGACGAAAACTGATCCGCAGGCAACCTTCAGATTCTCATCTATGCTTGAAGCAGTCGCTGCAATGAGAATCTGAATGAGCCAACAACAACGCCACACTCTGGGCGGGTACGGAAAAACCGCTGACCATGAAGTTGACTGGAGCCAGGTAGGTGAAACCCTGACCATGCTGGCTCTTGCTATCGCTCAGATAGACACCTCACTGCATGAGGGAAATCAGTCTATCAATAAGCTGACCAGCAGCTTTACCGCCATGGCGGATAACTCACAGAAACTGGTGCAACTGGCCGCTGCTCATAAAGATGACCTGCCACAAAAGACCGGTGAAATTGCCAGTGAGCTGCAACAGGAAATTCAGCAGGCCATCATTGCCTTCCAGTTTTATGACCGCCTGACCCAACGTCTTGAGCATGTAGGCGACAGTCTTGAACGGATGGGGCATTTAATCGGCAATGCCGAACAACGCTATAAAGCCGGTGCCTGGAACAGCTTACAGCAGCACATAAAAAGCAATTACACGATGGAAGCCGAGCGCATTATGTTTGAACACATCATGGCTGGCCATTCCGTTGCCGAAGCACTTGAAATCTATCGTCACCATTTTGACAAACAGGCTCAGGATACTTTCGGCACTAACGACGATATTGAATTTTTCTGATCCGGTAACAGATCCGGTAACACCGGGCACTTATTAAACAAAGTGCTCGGTTAACTCATCTCCGACACAAAGCTGATGAATGTCAGACACCAGGGCATTCTGACCAAAGAGTATTTTCCCATCGATACGACACAGCTCTTTTAACGCATCCAGCACATCAGCTTCACGCTCCAGAGTATCCATACTCCGGGTTGGTATAACGCAGCGCTGACAAGGCTTACAAATAGCCAGCTGACCGTCTTTATGTTTCAGCATCTGCCAGCGACGCTCAGCAAAAACAGCACTGCCATTCACCACCACATTTGGCCGGAAACGCTCCATCTGAATGTCACGCCCGACCCGCTCAGACAGTGCTCCGAGACTGCTTTCCGTGGTAACCAATACAGGAAATCCATCCGCAAAGCTGACCCACTGTCCGGGCTCAGCATAACGCAGATCCACCTGACGCTGACTGTCAGCCGGCAAACGGACCAGACGGCAGTCGATACCCAGAGCAGAAGAAAACCAGGCCGCAGCATCATCACCACAATCCTCTGCCGGCAGAGAATCATTCCAGACAGTCACTGTTTTGCGCAAAGCCCCCTGCTCTGCCAGCGGTACCCGTAATGTCGCCTGGCCGTCCACATCCACCCGCAATACGGTTTCTTCCAGCACAGGACGAATGCGGGCCATCTTCGGCTGCTGACGCTGCGTGATAAAACCACCCTGCTCATCCACCAATAAAAAACGGCGATCACCAACCGGGCCATGACGATCAAACACAAGCCGTTCAACCTCTACCGGCGCACAGGATTTAATCGGGTAAATAAATAAACGGGAAATGTGCGGCATACGCCCTCCTTGTTCAGGGCACTCTAATAGATAGCCCGACAACAAACAACATACTCAATACAACATACAGACCGGTCAGACAGACAACCAAAAATAAAAAAGCGCCGTAAGGCGCTTCCTGTTAGCAGAGTAAATATCAATCAGCTCTGGGCGGCATTTTCATTTTTTCCCGCATCAGACGCTGAACCTCTTTTGCCATTGCTTCCGGTGCAAATTTTGACAGAAAACCATTACACCCGACTTTTTCAACCATGGCCTTATTGAAATTCCCCGATAACGACGTATGCAGAATAATAAAGGTATCTTTCAATTCAGTATCACGGCGAATTTCGGTGGTCAGCATATAACCGTCCATTTCCGGCATTTCTGCGTCAGTAATAATCATCACCAGATTATTACTGACGTCCCGCCCTTCTTCTTTCCAGTGCATCAATAACTGATAAGCTTCAAGGCCATTATTCGCCTCAATAATGTTCAGCCCCATGGGTTCCAGAACCTGACGCATCTGCTGAATAGCCACATGTGAATCATCAACGATCAGAATGTCTTTGCCCCGCACTTTTTCCAGCAGCTCATCATCGTAAGCATCGGCCGACAACACAGAGTTGTACGGTGCAATTTCGGCGAGAACCTTTTCCACATCGATAATTTCGACAATACGATCATCGATGCGGGTAATAGCCGTCAGATAATGCTGCCTCCCGGCTCCGCCCGGAGGTGGCAAAATTTCGCTCCAGTTCATATTGACGATCCGGTCAACCCCTCCGACCAGAAATGCCTGCACCGTCATGTTGTACTCAGTCACAATAATAGTGGCATCTTCTTCGTTCAGCTTCAGCGGCCCCATCTGAATGGCATGACGCAGATCGACAACAGGTACCGTCTGACCACGCAAATGCGTTACGCCGCGCACCACCGGGTGACGGTCAGGAATACGGGTCAGGTGCGGCATCCGCATGACTTCCTGTACCTTGAACACGTTGATAGCAAACTGTTGGCTGCCACCCAGATTAAACAACAACAACTCCAGGCGGTTTTGGCCCACCAACTTGGTACGGGCATCAACACTGCTCAGAACCCCGCTCATATAACACTCCAATAACCGTTCTTTACCAAAGTGTAGCCAAGAGCCGCAAAAACGCATGAAAATACTGTCTACACTGGAGGGGATGAATCAGGGAAAATATATGGACAAAACAGACCCACCACTGCTGGCGCGACAGCCGATTCTGGACACCAGCCTGAATGTGGTTGGTTATGAGCTTCTGTGCCGGCCTCTGCCGGAAGACACTCTGGCCTGGCAGAATGAGCATGGTGACCGGGCAACCAGTGAAGTCCTGATCAGTGCATTCAATGATATCGGTATCGATCTGGTCACAGGCGGGCTGCCTGCGTTTATCAACTTCACCAGTCGCTGGCTGCATAACCCTCCCATTATGCCGGCCAACAGCCTTGTGGCGGAGCTGCTGGAGTACATTCCGGCAAGCGAAGAGAACCTGACAGCCCTGCGTAAGCTGAAAAAACTACGCTACCGGATTGCGCTGGATGACTATCAGGGAGACGAAGCCCAGGCAGCCCTTTTTCCGTTGATTGATATTGTGAAAGTCGACATACGCCGCCTGCCGGATATCAGGCAGCTGCCAGCGCTGATTGACAAATATAAGCACCACAACCTGCAATGGCTGGCTGAAAAAGTAGAAACCAGAGAAGAGTACCGGCTGTGCCGGGATGCAGGCTGCACCTTGTTTCAGGGATACTTTTTCAGTCATCCCGATAATGTCTATGGCAAACGGCTGCCGGACAATCAGATGGCCGTATTGCAACTTCTGCAGATCCTTAACGACCCTGACAGCAAAATTGAAGACGTCTCCACCATCCTTCAGACCGACCCGCAACTCAGTTATAAACTGCTGCAGATGGTTAACTCCGCTGCCGTTGGTTTTGCCCGTGAAATCACTTCAATTTCCCGCGCCATTGTCATCGTTGGCCTCGATCGCCTGCGGGCCTGGTCTAATCTGATTGCCCTTGGCCGCCTGCAGGAAAAACCTGCGGTATTACGGGAGCAGGCAGTAGTAAGGGCTCTGCTGTGCAAAGCCCTGGTCTTTGCCTGGCCCAATCTGGATGATGAAACCGCGTTTACCCTTGGTCTGTTTTCCCTGCTGGATGCATTCCTTGACCGACCACTGGCAGAAATCTGCCAGCGCCTCCGCCTGCCTGCAGACCTGACATCAGCCCTGACAGACCACTCCGGTGATTATGGTTTTATTCTTTCAACGACAATATGCATGGAACAGGGGCGCTGGGAATCTATCGACTGGAACGTGTTGCAGGGACTGGGGATCAGCCCTGCACAAACGGAGTTACACTATCTGAATGCCCTACAAACAGCGAATACGCTCATGCAGTCTGTCTGACTGCTTACTGCGGATAGCCTGTTATTTCACGAATACTCTGATACAAAGGCTTCATACGTTTATACATTTTGCGGTAAACCTCTTTGTATAAACGGTCATACAGTCTTACCGTTTTGAATTCGGGCTCAAATAGCTGCCCGACACGGGTCATTTTCATGATGGCCGTACGGTAATCAGGATAGATCCCCAAGCCCACGGCACAGTTAATGGCAGCGCCCAGCCCTGAGGTTTCACTGGTATGCGGACGCTCGGCAGTCATACCAAAAATATCCGCCGTCAGCTGCATCGCCGCATCACTCTGCGAGCCTCCCCCTGATACCCGCAAACGGGTAATCGGCACCCGGCTGCGTTTTTCAATCTGCTCTTTACCCTGACGTAATTCATAGGCCAGACCTTCGAGAATGGCGCGGTAAATATGGGCGCGCTTATGCACATCGCCAAAGCCAATTAAGGCGCCCTTGCCTTCCGGCCCTGGCTGACGCACACCCGGCGACCAGTAAGGCTGCATCATCAGCCCCATAGAACCCGCCGGTACCTGGTTAACCAGCTCATCAAATAACTGCTCAGGCTCTACACCACGTTCGGCCGCCAGCCGCTGCTCATTATGTGCCAGCTCTTCCTTGAACCAGCTCACCATCCAGAAACCGCGGTAAATCATCATTTCGGTATTGTAATGACCCGGAACGGCAGCGGTATAAGGCGGAATAAACGGAATGGTTTCGATGTACTTTGCCGTTGTCGTATTAATGGTGGCGGTCGTGCCATAACTCAGACAACCGATATGCGCATCAAGCCCACCAGCACCCATTACTTCACAAGCTTTATCCGAGGCTGCCGCAATCATCGGCAACCCGGCCGGCAACCCGGTCAGCGCCGCTGCGGCTGCAGAAACCTGTCCTAACTGCTCCCCCGGAGATACCAGATCCGGCATCATCCCGCGGGTAGCAGACAGCAGTTTCCATTTCAGGTCGGAAGGCTTTGCCCATTGCTGACGCTTATAGTCGTAGGGTAGATAACCAACGATGGAACCGGTCGAATCTTTTAATTCACCACTCAGGCAATACGTCAGCCAGGCCGATAAATTCACGTAATAACGGGTTTTTGCCCAAACATCCGGTTCGTGCTGGGCAATCCAGTTATCCCGTGCTTTTGCACGCATCTCACGGATTAAATGACTCAGCCCCAATGTTTTAATCAGTACCCCCCAGATGCCACCAACCGGTGTTTCTACCGCCGCCTGGCGCTGATCCATCCAGACAATGGCCGGACGTAAAGGCTGGAAATTCTCATCAAGATTGATCATGGTGTAGCGCTGCGTTGTCAGTGACACGCCGCGAATCTGATCCGGAGTTACCTTACCCTGCGCCCATAAGCGCCGGAAGGCTTCCTGAAGGTTTTCCCAATAGTAACCAGCATCCTGTTCAGCCCAGCCCGGATGACGGGAAAAGTACGGCTCAATGGTAACTTTGCTTTTGGCAACCTCATTACCCTGCTGATCAAATACCAGCACGCGTACACTTTGGGTGCCATTATCAATTGCCAGTAAATATTCCGCATTTGCCATACTGCTGAGCTGCCTGATTCTTTTTATCGTTGTGATAAAACGCCATAACAGCCTGCCCGCAAAGGCAGTCTGTTATGGCGCTTATATTATTTAGGAACGCTGTAATGCTTATTCCAGATTGCTTTATAACGCTCAAGCTCTTCCTGAAAGTGAGCATTATCCCAACCCAGCTCTTCGGCACAGACCGCACGGATTTTATCGGTAAATCCAAGTCCGCCCTGCTCCAGCAGCAAACCGAGACGGGTACGGCGCAGCAGTAAATCATCCAGATGTTTAACCGACTCATTCGCCGCCGACCAGCGCAGCTCAGCCCAAAGAGTACGGCTGCCGGGAATCACATCCAGCTCACCTTCTTTGGCCAGATTTAACAGCGCATCCAGATCCATACCAAAATGGCCACTCAGACGTTTCTGCAGATATCCTGGCAGAGCCTGATATTTTTTATGCTCAGAAACTGCCGGCGTAAAAATCTGCGCACCGAATTCACCGGAGGGAAAACGCTTAATGTATTTACGTGCCGCTTCGAGTGCATCCAGAGCAATCAGACGGAAAGTGGTTAATTTTCCACCACTGACACTGACCAGACCTTTATCATCCCAGACACTGTGATCACGCTTTTCTTTCGATGGATTTAAAGCACCGGAAGACACCAGTGGGCGCACGCCGGCCCAGCTGGAAATAATATCTTTTTCGGCAAGATCGGCTTTCGGAAACTGATGACGGGCGACTTTTAATAAATAATCCAACTCTGCCCGGGTCATACTGGCTTCGCTGTTATCGATGCCGTTATTGTCCAGATCAGTGGTACCAATCACGGTACGGCCTTCCCACGGGAAAATAAAAATCGGGCGTTTATCATCCGGGTGCATCGCCGTAAATGACTGCGCAACCGGCAAACGCCAGGCCGGTACAACAATATGACTACCACGCGCCGGACGGATTTTTTTCTCGTCGGTCATCTGACCACGCAGTTCATCCGCCCAGGCACCGGTGGCATTAATCACGACATCAGCCTTAACATCATAACTTTCACCTGTGAGCACATCTTCCACACGGGCACCCACAACCTGCTCACCATCTTTCAGCAGTTGTTTAACACCAACGTAGTTAAGCACCACAGCACCGTCTTTCTGCGCTTCGCGCAACACGCGGACCACCAGACGGGCATCATCGGTGACCGCATCCGCAAACTGAGTACCGCCAATTAACTCGTGCTCATTCAGCAGTGGACTCAGGTATTCGAAGTCGTCGCGTTTGAAATAATGACGGTAGCGTTTGCCAGCAAAAAAATCATAGATGCGCAGCAGCGTATTAAATACAAAAGGTCCGGGAAAACCGCCCTTATAATGCGCCATAAGGTAGCCCATCTGATCGACAAGTCCCGGTGCTTCCGTCATTAGACGCTCGCGTTCCTGCACCGAATGCATGGTGGTTTTCACATCACCAGCGGCGATATAGCGCAGACCGCCATGCACCATTTTGGATGACCGGCTGGACGTACCCCAGGCAAAATCCTGGCGTTCAAGCAGCAGTACTTTCAGACCACGGCGCGCCGCTTCGCGGGCTATTCCCGCACCCGTGATGCCGCCACCGGCAACGATCACATCCCAGTGCTGCGGAGCACTCTTTAACTGCTCCAGCTGATGCTCACGCTGCCCTGGTACCCATGCTGTCTGCCACATACTGCTCTTTTATCCTGTCCGGCGGTTGCTGATTATCGTTTTGATGAGAATGTAGTTATTAAGTTTTTACACTGATCAGGAAGACTGCTGTTCCAGTAACGGTTCAGCCTGCTCCTGTTGTGTCTTTTTTACGGTGTTTCCTGCGGCATTGCCGCTATTATTTTTTTCCAGCAAAGTGCCCGGATTAAGTCGCTGTTGCGGGTCAAAATCCTGTACCAGCGTATTCAGCACGCGCATACCCAGCGCACCTTTTTCCGCTGGCAGATACGGCGCATGATCTTTACCGACACCATGCTGATGTGAAATCGTCGCACGGCCACGGGCAATCACCGAAGATGCCTTGTGCTTCAGTTTGCGCCAGCGCTCCAGGGTTTCTTCGTAGCTGTCAGCGCAGCGGAAGAAGTACGTGGTGTAAATACTAGAGCCCTGAGTGTACATGTGCGAAAGGTGGGTAAACACCATCACTTCTTCACCATCGCTGCGCAGCGCAGTTTCCAGTGCGCTTTCCACATCGGCCATTAACTGATCGATATTATCCCAGTCGGTCGAAGTTTCCAGCGTGTCTACAGCAATACCGCGCGTCCAGGTGGTTTCACGCAGATACGGAAATTTAAAGCGGCCATGAGACCAGATGCTGCCCATAATATTAGCCAGAGGCCCACCAACACCACCGTGAGCTTTTAATACTTTACGGATCTGTTTCAGCGACGTCTTGTTCTGATATTTAGTGCCGGTGACACCATAGGTCAGCATGCAGCGCTCATCGCCCATTCCCATAAAACGCAGGAAACGGTCCAGCAATTTAAACTGCTTTTCCTGAGTGCCCAGATGCAGATGCGCTTTGGCTTCTTTGGCATTACTCACGCGCATCATCGACATCGGTACTTTATTCTGCACCAGTTCACGCACTGCCGTTTTCGCAGCCTGCCAGTTAGGCATAAAGACCACGAAGAATTTTTCCTCTTCCGCCATCCGCGTCACACGCACCTTCACTTCGGTAAAGATGCCCATGCGCCCTTCCATGCCCATGGTAATTTCACGCATATCCGGACCGGCGGACGATGCCGGAATGGTCGGAATATCCATAGTTCCCAGCAGAGTTTCCATGCGTCCACCAGCAAACATTTGCTCGATACGACCGTAACGCAGCGACTGCTGACCACTGGAGCGGGAAGCAATCCAGCCACCAATGGTTGAAAGCTCCCAGGATTGAGGAAAGTGCCCCAGCGTGTAACCACGGGCACGCAGCTGGCTTTCAACCAGAGGCCCCGGCGTACCGGCACCAAAAGTGGCGATCTGGCTTTCTTCGTTCAGCTCCATCAACTGGTTCATACGCCCCAGATCGATGGTCAGGATCGCGCGCTGGCTGGCCAGCGGCGTAATATGCCCGGCCACTGAGGTACCGCCACCATAGGGAATAACTTCCACATCGTACTCAACGGCATAATCCAGCAGTTCACGTACCTGAGAGCTGGTTTCCGGATAGGCAACCCCGTCAGGAAAAACCCCGAAGTCCCCACTGCGCATGGCCAGCCAATCCGGAAAACTTTGTCCACGGGCATGGCGTACACGGTCTTCAGCCGCCGTTACCACCAGAGGATGGGCCGCCAGACGGGAAGCAGGAACCTGCGCCATCACCGACTCCAGCGTGGCATCGGTCAGAGCCTTGGTTTCTCCGATGACGGAATGAATCAGGCGCTCGCCGTGTGCCGGCACCTCTTTGATATAACTCTCATCACCCCAACCATTCCAGCGACGACCCATGTTGTAATCCTCAAATGTCCGTTAGACCCAATTCGCAGAGAGCGCTAAGATACAGCGAAGGCTGAACGCTGGCACTGACAGTTTGAGACAGAGACGTAGTATATTCAGCCAGCGCAACGACAAACCCAATGCCAGACTCCACGCGGTTATAACAACAACATGATGCACATCGGATGAACTCTCAAGATTTATTAGGTACCGCTTCATCTGCAGCCATCCGCCAGTATCTGCGCGCAGCGCAGGACTACGGAATAGAACCCGTACAGGCTCTGGATGCCGTCAACATGCCCCATGGCATAATGGATAACAGCATCAGCCGCACCCACGGCCGTGCCTTCCAGAGCCTGATCCGCTGGCTGATCGAGCAGACCCGCGACCCATTGTTCGGCTTAAAAAGCTCACGTTATGTGCAGCCCGGCTCTTACAGCCTGGTTGGCTACATGGCGATGAACTGTCGCACCGCACGCGAGGCGCTGCACATCACACCGGAATACGAAGCCATCGTTGGCGACATGGGTGTTACCAAAATCGAAAAATACGGCCCACACCTGGCGATGCGCTGGGTCTGCCAATACGACGATCCGGTTGTACGCCCACACATGATCGACAACGTGCTTGGCAGCTGGCTGGTGTTTGCCCGCTGGCTGGCCGATATGCAGGACGGCAAACCCGAATGCGTCCTGTTCGAGCGTAACAAGCCCGCCCCCGCCCTGTTGGCTGTTTATGAAGACATTTTTCAGGCCCCACTGGAATTTGGCAGCGATCGCAGTGCGCTGATTTTCCCGGAACCCATTCTTGATACACCTCTGCGCCAGCCCGACCCGACATTACTGGCTACGCTGGAGCAGCAGGCTGCCGCTGTTATGGCCGAACTGCAGGAAAAGCACCCGATTGTGATGCAGACCCGTTCACTGCTGCGCAGCCTGATGGAGGAAGACCTACCGCGGCGCGACAAAGTCGCCGCCGAACTCGGCATGACCGAGCGCACACTGCAGCGCCGCTTACAGGAGGCCGGTACCGGCTACCAGCAACTGCTCGATGACTTACGTCGCGAAGTGGCAACCAACTGGCTGCGTACCACCAATATTCCGGTGAACGATATCGCCGCCCGCCTGGGCTTCAGCGAGGCCCGCTCGTTCCACCGCCGCTTCAAGGCCTGGACAGGCATGACCCCAGGCGAGTACCGGGGCAAATAACCCGGCCACCCTTCCCGTTCCTGACGTAAAAAATCTATTGAACAGCGTTCAGAACAATCTTATATTGAACGCCGTTCAAAATCATTCAGGTGACTCATCATGGCCCGCCGCCAGGATCACACCCCCGTACAGCTGCAACAACTGACCATGGAAACGGTGCTCAATCTGCTGCAGCAGCAGCCGGCCAACAGCCTCAGCCTGCGCCAGATTGCACGCGAGGTCGGCTATTCCCCCGGCACGCTGATCAACCAATTCGGCAGTTATGGGTTGTTGCTGCTGGCCGCCAACGCCCGCACTCTGGATCAGATATACCGTGAATTATGCGCCGCTATAGAGCAGGCAGACTCACCACAACAAGCGCTGGAAGCCTGTGCCATGAGTTATTTCAACTTCGCCAGCCAGCACCCGCATCAATGGCGACTCCTGTTTGAGCATCAGTTACCGGAACAGGAAAACCTGCCCGACTGGCAGCAACAACGCATCGATAACGTATTCACTCTGCTGCAACAGCAGCTCACCATACTCAAACCCGGCACCACGGCAGCCGACTGCGCTCAAAGCGCACGGACGATCTGGGCAAGCGTTCACGGCATCTGCGTGCTGGCACTGGATGATAAATTATTTACTCCGGGCAATATCAATGGCCACAGCATGATTCTCTCTCTGCTGCACCATTATTTACCCGGCTGGATTAACGATAAGGAAGACCGTCATGTATAACCAACAGGCCATACAAGGAAATCAGCCATGAGTCAGCACAGTCAGTTTACCCTGCTCGGCAAACGCCGCTTTCTGCCGTATTTTATTACCCAGGCACTGGGCGCGTTTAACGATAATTTATACAAAAATGCGCTGTTATTGCTGATCGCTTTCAGCGGCATTATCGCCGAAGAAGATTCCGCACTGTACACCAACCTTGCCGCCGGGCTGTTTATCCTGCCGTTTTTTCTGTTCTCGCCAATCGCCGGCCAGATCGCCGATAAAATGGAAAAATCGCGTTTAATCCGCAGCGTTAAATTACTCGAAGTCGCCATCATGCTGATTGCTGCTGCCGGCATTATTACCAACAATATGCTGCTGATGATGACCCTGTTGTTTTTGATGGGTCTGCAATCGGCATTGTTTGGCCCGGTAAAATTCGCCTTACTGCCACAACAGCTGCACAAAGACGAACTGGTGGGAGGTAATGCTCTGGTCGAAATGGGCACTTTTCTGGCCATTTTAGGCGGTACCATCACCGCCGGTTTATTATTCGATTTAAGCGCTGCCAAATACTGGATTGCTGCGGGTGTTATCTTTTTTGCCGTGCTGGGTTATTTCAGCAGTCGCTTTATTCCAACCGCTGAAGCCGGTGATCCACAGCTGACCATCAACTGGAATCCGCTTACCGAGCTGGTAAATACGTTACGTAATGCCCGCCAGCAACGCGCCGTGTATTTATCAATTATGGCCATCAGCTGGTTCTGGTTTTTAGGCGCCAGTTACCTGACCCAGTTTCCGAATCTGGCCCGTGACCACTTAGGCGGCAACCCGCAAATCGTTACCCTGCTGTTAACTCTGTTCTCCGTCGGCGTGGCCGCAGGCTCGCTGCTGTGCGAAAAACTATCCGGCCATAAAATCGAGCTTGGTATAGTACCGATCGGCTCACTGGGCATGAGTATTTTTGGTGTTGACCTGTACTTTGCCATCAGCAGTCTGAATATCAGTTCCGACCTCAGCGCTCTGGCGTTCGTACAGAATGCCGACCACTGGCGCATGATGGCGGATATCGCACTGATCAGTTTGTTTGGCGGTTTATATGTTGTACCACTGCAGGCTTTAATTCAGCAGCGCAGTGACGAAAAAATGCGCGCCCAGACCATTGCAGCCAACAACGTGATGAACGCACTTTTTATGGTTGGCAGTGCCGCTTTCGGCATCATCAGCCTGGTGGTCATGAAGTTATCCATCGCCGAATATTTCTGCGTGATTGCCATCATGAATATTGTTGTAGTCGGCTACGTCTACTCACAGGTACCCGAATTTGCCCTGCGCTTTGTTATCTGGATGTTGTCGCACACCATGTACCGCGTAAGCCATAAAGGCATTCAGAATATTCCAGAAGAAGGCCCGGTCGTATTAGTCTGCAATCACGTCAGCTATGTCGATGCATTACTGATTGCCGGAGCCTGTCCGCGCCCTATCCGCTTTGTAATGGATCGCAGCATTTCAGAAATGCCTGGTCTGAAATGGTTTTTCCGTCTCGCCAAAACCATTCCCATCTGTTCGCCCAAAGCCAACAACGAGGTCTATGAAACCGCGTTCCGCCGCATTAAAGAAGAATTAGCCGATGGCCAGGTGGTGTGCATTTTTCCGGAAGGAAAACTGACGCAAACCGGAGAAATCGACACCTTCCGCGCCGGCATCGAACGTATTATTGCAGAAACGCCCGTACCGGTTATTCCGATGGCACTGGACGGTTTATGGGGCAGTTTTTTCAGCCATAAAGATGGGCTGGCACTCACCAAAACGCCACGCCGCTTCTGGTCACGGGTGGGCTTAACCGTTGGCCAGCCACAGGCACCGGACAACATTAAGGCCATTTCGCTGGAGCAGGATGTAAAAGCACTACTGAAAGCCGGCTGATAACCAGCGTAAAACCATAAAAAACGGGCGCTCTGGCGCCCGTTTTTTATTACCCGGCGTTAACCGCCATCAGCCGGCTGAGCGCAGGCGCTCAAGCAAATGATCAAACACCCGTTGCGGGCTGATTTCACGGTAACAAGGCGGCTGAATATCGCCGGGCTCATTTTTCAGGCAGGTTTTCGACAGACAGGGAGCACAATCGCTGTAACCGCTGCGCATGACTTCAACCTGTGGGCCTAATACGCCGGTCAGGGTTGAATCGGTGGCGCCATAAATCGCCACGGAAGGCACTTCCAGCGCGGCAACCACATGGGATAAACCGGTATCCACGCCAACCACGGCCTGCGCATGGGCCAGATAAGCATTGAGCGCATTGAGGCCCATTTTCGGCAGCACCTCAACACCATCCAGCCCGGCAGCAATACGTTCGGCGCGCTGCTGCTCTTCATCATTGCCCCAGGGCAGAACGACTTTACGGCCACTGGCCGCTACCATGGCTGCCAGCTCACGCCAGTAAGCTTCCGGCCAGAGTTTGGTGATCCAGGTCGTGCCATGCAGAAACAACCAGTAATCACCGTCAACCGCCGGCCGCTGCCAGCGTGTGCGGTCAACGCCGTAACTCAGCCCATCCGGCACTTCATAACCCAGCACCTGGGCAAACAGCTGGCGCACCCGTGGAATGGCGTGCTGACCTTTGGCTACATTCTGAGGAAACTGATAGGCCAGCGCCGCCAGCGGCTCACGGCAACTGTGCTTATCCAGACCAAAGCGCGGGCCACAGGCCATACGGGTAAATACCGCACTTTTAATCAGGCCCTGAGCATCCAGCACCACGTCGTATTCGGTGGCACGCAGATCACGCCAGAAGGCTTTCATCTCAGCCCGATTGGCTTTATCACGCAGATTTTTACGCCAGCGCCGCCAGGCCACCGGGATGACTTTTTTGACCGCCGGATGCCAGGTCGGAATTGCAGCAAAAGCTTCTTCTACCACCCAGTCGACTTCCAGTCCGGGAATCGCCCGCCAGGCATCTTCCAGCGCCGGCAGGGTATGGAACACATCCCCCAGCGATGAGGTTTTAATCAGCAGGACTTTCACGGCAATTCTCCATCACAGAAACGGCTGCCCGGCCAGGGCCCTGGGCTTATTCTTTTTCGGGAGCGCACTTTATACCAAGCCAGCGGTGATTCAAACGACCGCACAGTAAAACCCCGCCCTCCTTGCTTGACAATACACCGGGCGACGGCAACCATGCCCGCCTTTACCAGGCGCTAAGGTGTATTGTGTTCAAATCGTGGAAATTCTGGCTGGGGCTGACCTTATTACTGGCATTGATCTGGCTGGTTGAGCGCAGTTATGGCTGGAGCGCCGTTGTGCAGAGCTGGCAGAGCATCGCCCCGCAACAGGTTGCCATCGCCATGCTGCTGATGCTGCTGAGTTATCTGCTGCGCGCACTGCGCTTCTACGACTTTTTCTGGCAGCAATGCCGCGGCCAGTTTATCCGCCTGACACGCATCACCGTGTTGCATAACTTCTTCAATAATATGCTGCCAATGCGCAGCGGCGAAACGGCCTTCCCTCTGCTGATGAAACAGCACTTCGATGTGCCCTATCGTCACAGCGGCCCGGCATTATTGTGGCTGCGTCTGCTCGATCTGTACGCCCTGCTGGTGCTCGCCGCGCTGTCGCTGCACACACAACTTGATGTCAGCAACAGCGTCAAACTGCTGCTGGCAGCCGCCCTGCTGACGGCACCGCTGCTGGTATTGCCTCTGCAAAATGCTCTCAACCGTTTTCTTCTGGCGCACCCCAGCAAACTGGCCAACCGTGGCGCCGAGCTGATGCACGCCCTGCCCAAATCGCCCTGGAGCTTCGCTCGCGCGCTGTTCTGGACCCTGATCAACTGGGCACTGAAGCTGGCGGTCTATGCCTGGCTTTTGGCGCAGTTTCTGGATCTGCCTTACAGCCAGAGCTGGATGGGCGCGACCACCGGCGAGCTGAGCAGTGTTTTACCGATTCATGGTGTGGCCGGCGCCGGCACCTACGAAGCCGGTGTACTCGCGGGCCTCTTACCCTGGGGGATTGATCACGCCAAAGCACTGGCCGCCGCGGTGAACCTGCACCTGTTTGTACTCGGCAGCACGCTGCTGCTGACTGCTCTGATTACGCTTCTGACCCAGCGTCTGAAGATGCCGGCAACGGCTAACAACAACGGATAAAGCTCCAGCCGACATAAAGTTCGGCAGCTATAGCACTGTGGGATGGCACACTGAGTTTTTGCCAGCAGCAGTGCTCGTTATTTTCCTGTCATCCCCTTTTGGGTATGATCGCGGTTCTTTTTACATCGCGCGCTGTGGCTGTACCGGTTTTGGCGTTATCAAACCGGCTCATGGCGCCCGCAATTCCTTTTTACAGAGTGGTAATGACCTTGACTGAGGCAAATACATCCGCGGCAAACAAGAAGCCTTCACTGTCTGTAGTGATCCCCATGTACAACGAGATCGAAAACGTTGGCCCTATGGTCGCGCGCGTGCATGAAGGACTTGCCAGCTATAACGGCGACTGGGAGCTTCTGGTCGTTGATGATGGCAGTACCGACGGCACGCCTCAGGCTCTGAAAAAAGAATCCGAAAAATACGGCAGCCACGTGCGCGTGGTTGAGCTGCGCCGTAACTTCGGCCAGACCGCCGCAATGCAGGCCGGTATTGATGAAGCCCGTGGCTATCTGATCGCAACCCTCGATGGCGATCTGCAGAATGACCCGGCCGATATTCCGCGCATGGTCGACCATCTGCTGGAGAATGATCTGGATCTGCTCACCGGCTGGCGTAAAAACCGCAAGGACGATCTGGTGCTGCGTAAGATTCCATCGCGTATCGCCAATCGTCTGATTGGTAAAATCACTGGTGTGCGCATCAACGATTACGGCTGCTCGCTGAAAATTTACAAGTCTTCGGTCATCAAACAGGTTCGTCTGTATGGTGAAATGCACCGCTTTATTCCGGCCTGGGTGGCTGCGGTTGTGCCGCCGAGCCGTATCGGCGAGATTGTGGTAACCCACAATGCACGGGTTGCCGGTGAGTCCAAATACGGTATTTCGCGCACTTTCCGCGTGATCCTCGACCTGTTGTCGGTGTACTTCTTTATGCGTTACCGCGCCCGTCCGGGCCACTTTTTTGGCTCAATCGGTCTGGCGCTGGGCTCGATGGGTGGTCTGATGATGACCTACCTGGCTTTTGTGAAATTTATTCTGGGTGAAGACATCGGCAACCGCCCGCTGTTTTTAATTGCCGTGGTCTGTGTGATTGCCGCCCTGCAATTTCTCACCACCGGCGTATTGTCTGAGCTGATTTCACGTACTTACTTTGAATCATCCCAGCGCCAGCAGTATGTGATCTACCATCCTGCGGCCGATGCCGACAAAGGCGAACCTGGCTGGAATCAGGAACGAAACACAGCAACCGCTGCAACCACTACCCCGACAGAGGCCAACCCCTCAGGTGGTGACGATCAGCATGCCAGCTAAGTTGCATTACCGCCTGCCAGGCCTGCAGATGCCGCTGTGGCTGCTGCTGGCTCTGGTGGGGTTTTTCTTTGCCAACCTCAATGGGTATCTGCTGTTTGATCATGACGAGGGCGCCTTCAGCGAGGCGACCCGCGGCATGTTTGAACGCGGCGATTTCATTACCACCTGGCTTAACGACCGGGTGCGTTTCGACAAACCAATCCTGATTTATTGGCTGCAGGCCGCGTCTATCTCGGTATTCGGCACTGAAGTCTGGGCTTTCCGCCTGCCATCGGCGCTGGCCGGTCTGGGCTGGACACTGGCCATATTCGCTTTTGTACGCCGCCATCTGGATGAAAAAACAGCCATCATTGCAGCGCTGATCGCTGCCGCCAGCCTGGGCATTAATATGATCGCCCACGTTGCCACCGCCGATGCCTTACTCAACGCCCTGCTGGCCACCACGCTGCTGCTGATGTACAGCTACAGCCGCCAACCCGCCAACAGCCTGCTGGTTGCAATTTACGCACTGATGGCACTGGGCGTACTGACCAAAGGGCCGGTGGCCGTTGCCATTCCCTTTATGGTGGCCGCACTGTTTTACCTGAGCCAGGGCCTCCGGGCAGAATTTCTGCGCGCAATATTCTTTATTCCCGGCTGGATTCTGTTTGTCGCCATCGCCGCCCCCTGGTACATCCTTGAGTATCAGGCACAGGGACAGGCCTTTATTGATGGCTTCTTCCTCAAGCACAACGTCAACCGCTTCAATAATGCGATGGAAGGTCACGACGGCGGCTTCCTGTTCTACCCGCTGGTGCTGCCTTTTGTGCTGGCACCGTTCGGTGCCCTGCTGCTGCGCGTTGTTCCGTCTGTGCGTAATATCCTGCCGGGCAAAGACCCGCTGGATGCTTTCCTGTGGATCTGGTTTCTGGTGGTGCTGGTGTTATTCAGTCTGGCCAGCACCAAGCTGCCGCATTACATCCTGTACGGCTGCACACCGCTGGTGATCCTGATGGCGCGCTACCACGCCTGGCTGCAGAACCGCTGGTTCGCCCTGCTGTTCCCGGCCCTGTTGTTTGGTGTGATGGTCGCATTCCCGCTGCTGATTCCGGTGGCCGAACAACGCCTGACCAACCCGATTGAAATTGCCGTCGCCCAGCGCGCCGGACATTACTTTAATCAGGACTTCGCCATTCTGGCTGCGCTGGCCGGCATCGTCAGCCTGACCCTGATTCTGTGGCGCCGCTATCCGTTATGGAGCCGCCTGGTCATGGTTGGCGGAATCCAGACTCTGTTCGTCTGGTTTATTTTTGTGCCTGCATTCAGTGAAGCGCAGCAACGCCCGGTCTGGGAAGCGGCACAGTTTGCCAAGACGCTGGATGGGCCGGTCTACACCCAGTCCATCGATATGCCGAGCTTTAACGTTTATCTGAATAAGGTGACGCACCGCCGCCCACTGGACATTGGCGAGGTCGGTTTTGGCCGTGAAGACCGCCTGGCCAGTGACAGCGAATATTATGATGTACTGTTCCAGTCGGGTCCGATTCAGATTGTGCGCCGCATCGCTGCTCCAGCTCCAACCCCAGCCCCAGCCCCTGCTGCGGAGCAGCCATGACGCAGCAACAGACTCTGGGCAGCACCCCGTTACTGACTCTGGCAGCACTGATGCTCAGCGCAGCCTTATTGTTGTGGCTGAGCAATGCTAACCAGACCCTGTTTTTACAGTGGAATCACGCCGGCGGCATGCTGCCTGACTGGCTGTGGGCCAACCTGACACTGGTCGCCGACACACTGTTTGCCGTTGCCGTGCTGCTGATTGCCGCCTGCTACCGGCCATTATTACTGACCCAGTCGCTGGTACTGCTGATTCTGGGCGCGGTTTTCGTGCATTTTTTCAAGAATACGCTGGACGTTGCCCGCCCGGCTGCCGTGCTCAGCCATGACAGCTTCACCATTATTGGTGCCGTTCTGAAAGGACACAGCTTCCCCTCAGGCCATTCCTTTACCGCGCTGAGCTGTGCCGGCCTGTTATGGCTGAACAACAAGCGCCTGAGTGCTGGTCTGTTGATTCTGCTGTTGGGATTGGCGGCCGCCCTGAGCCGCGCGATGGTCGGCGCCCACTGGCCGCTGGATATTCTGGTAGGTGGTGCTTTCGGCCTGCTGTTCGCCTGCCTGAGCGTTGCCCTGGTCAATCGCTTCCAGTGGCTACAGGCCCATGGCTGGAAATTACTCAGTGCCCTGTTGCTGACACTGGCTTCGGGCTACCTGGCCTTTCATGAAGATGGTTATCCGTATACCGATCCGCTGGCGATTGCCGCCAGTCTGGTTGCAGTCATCACCGCGCTGGTCAAAATCTGGTTGCCGTTTGTGCGCCTGTTGCGACAGCAAGACACCGGAAACTGAAGAGTCGGGGGGCGTTAACGTCCCCGGCTTACCGCATTCTGCTGATATCAGGCGCCAAACAAGTCAAAGGTAATACCGCCGTCATCGGACTGATCGAGCCACCCTTTGGGCTTGGAAAAGGTCTGCTCCATCTGTGCCGCCACGGCATCCGTGATTTTCCGCGTCGGTTTTTCCCCTAACATAGCCTGCATGCGATCCTCGTCCTGCCCCAGACAAGCAGCCATGGTCTCCACATCCAATGCATTCTCCAACATCAACTCCTGCGCCCGGCTCCAGCGCACATCTTGATCAGCCATCACTAATACAACCCTTTTTCTTTTGATTAAAGACTATTGGTTAACAATATTTTTCTTTATGCCTTTTTGACGACTGCTATATAGTGGTGGCCGCCAAAGGATTGAAATATTACCTCAATATTTCTGTCATAGGCTGTACAGGATTTCATTTCGTTAATAAGAATCAGAGTATCAGTTATGCGTCGAGTTGTGGTTACAGGTTTAGGAATCGTAGGTTGTCTGGGTAATAACAAAGATGAGGTACTGGCATCCCTGCGGGCACAGCGCTCTGGTATCAGCTATATGCCGGAATACGCCGAACTCGGCTTCCGCAGCCACGTCGCCGGCAAACCGCACATTGATCTGGATGAGGTCATCGATCGCAAGCTGAAGCGCTTTATGGGTGACTCCGCAGCTTATTCTTATTTATCCATGCGCGAAGCCATTGAAGATTCCGGCCTGACCGCTGAGATGGTCAGCAATCCCCGTACCGGTCTGGTTGCCGGCTCCGGCGGTGCGTCTTCCAGCGATATCGTTGAATCCGTCGACATTCTGCGCGAAAAAGGCATCCGTAAGGTCGGCCCATACCGCGTAACCCGCACCATGGGCAGCACAGTATCTGCCAACCTGGCGACGCCGTTCTCTATTAAAGGTGTGAACTACTCCATGACCTCCGCCTGTGCCACCAGTGCACACTGCATCGGTCATGCGATGGAACTGATTCAGTGGGGCAAGCAGGACATCGTTTTCGCCGGTGGCGGCGAAGAAGAACACTGGTCTCTGACCATGCAGTTTGATGCCATGGGCGCTCTGTCGAGCAAATACAACGACGCTGCGGAGACTGCATCCCGCCCTTACGATGCCACCCGTGACGGTTTCGTCATCGCTGGCGGCGGCGGCATGCTGGTACTGGAAGAATACGAACACGCCGTTGCCCGTGGCGCGACTATTTACGCTGAACTGATCGGCTATGCGGCCACTTCCGACGGTGCTGACATGGTTGCGCCGTCCGGCGAAGGTGCCGTGCGCTGCATGCAGGATGCTCTGGCAATGGCAGGCAACCCTACCATTGATTATCTGAACACCCACGGCACCAGCACGCCAGCGGGTGACATTACCGAACTGCGCGCCGTAGGCCAGGCCTTCGGCGACAAAGTACCGCCAATCAGCTCAACCAAATCTCTGACCGGTCACTCTCTGGGTGCCGCCGGGGTACAGGAGGCGATCTACAGCCTGCTGATGCTGAAGCACGGTTTTATTACCGGCAGTGCCAACATCACCGAAAAAGACGAAGGCGCAGCTGGTTTCCCCATCGTGACCGAAAACCGCGACGCTGCGCTTAAAACCGTGATGTCGAACAGCTTTGGCTTCGGTGGGACCAACGCGACCCTGATTTTTCAGTCCCTCTGAAAAAACGTGTACTGAGTCGCTTTTACTGGTTATTAGTGATATTCAAGAAAGACTTTTTAGGTTTTACTAATGCCCCCTGTTAATCCGCACACGGTCAGTTTTCTGGCTGTGGCGGTAGTTTTACAGAGGCATGATGGGCTGGTTCCGCGACATCCGATTCAGGCCGGCCCGATTGAATATCGGCACATTATGGAATGTAGTAACGATGACAGAGCAACAGGTTTCAACAGGAAACGCCATATCCAAACATATCGACCAGCTGTTCCAGAAAGCAGAACAGCTGTCTGCCGACTTTTCCCTGTTTCCGGAATACGAAGACAACGCCGTTGATCAGAGCGTTAAAGGGCTGATCTCTCCGGAACGCTGCGAGGCCGAACTTGAGCGCCTGCGTGGCCTGAATATTGACAATTATATTGAACAGATCGTCGCGCCCAGCGAAAGCAACAGCCGCATGGGCGCTAAAGCTGTGGTTCAGCATCTGGTGCTGCGTGTTATCACCGAAGTAGAAGACGGCCCGCTGTACTGCGCCGAGGCCGATATGGACTTTGGTGGTCATGTACGCCGCGTTGGTTTTATCTGCCAGAACCGTGAACACGCCAACGGTGCGTGGCAGCCACAGCATCACAACCGTGCTGCACAGCAGGCCCGTGCCTTTGCCCGTCGCGCCATGCCGATTGTTACCTTTATCGACACCCCCGGAGCCGATGCCGGTGAAGCCGCGAATGCCGGCAACCAGGCACACAGCATTTCCCACCTGATTACCGAAATGGCCAACAATGATGTGCCAACCCTCGGTATTATCTGGGGTGCCGGTTATTCCGGCGGTGCAATCCCGCTGGCAACCACCAATATTCTGCTCAGCGTGCGTGATGGTATTTTCAACACCATTCAGCCGCAGGGTCTGGCGTCCATTGCACGTAAATACAACCTGTCCTGGCAGGAATGTGCCAAGTACGTTGGCGTATCCGGCTTTGAATTGCGTGAAGCCGGGATTATCGATGGCATCATCGATTACGCCCCGACCGATGCTGACGAAAAGCGTTTCAATCTGCATCAGGCCATTACCACCGGTATCGAATCCATCGAAGCCAGTGCCGCCGAGTTTGCCCGTCACAGCAAATATCTGATGGACCATTATCAGCGCAGTGTTGAACGCTTCCTTAAGCCGTCTGAGAAACTGGAAAAGCTGCAGAAAGACTCTAACTTCTTCCTTGCCCAGACTCCGACCGAGCATATCAACCTGTTCGGCCTGACCTATCGCTACACCCGCTACCTCACCCTGCGCCGCCGTATTCATTCCACAACACTGGAAAACTACGGTCGCCTGGCAGAAAAAGAAGTACCGGAAGGCCAGCTGCAGTCCCGTCTGCAGCGTGAATCCAAGCGCAAATTCCAGAACTGGCTGCAGGCACCGGAAAAAATCGTCTACGACGACAACCTGCACAAAAGCTGGAAAAACTTCTGGAGTAAGTACGAAGACCGTGACGAGAGCCGCAGCACCATCGCCCGTCTGTTCTTCGGTGAGCCCAAGAACAATTACTTAAAAGCCAAGCAGGAACTGTGCTTTAACCTCGGTTTGTATCTGTTTAACCGCTGGAAATCCGATGCTTCGGTTAATTTCCAGGGACTGATGGATTACCTTGAAGACTACAAGCAGAGCCGTTTCCTGCTGCGCGCCAATGACATCCTCGATGCCGTTGCCGTGGCTGAGTTCGTAGAAAAGAACCCGCATCCGCTGGCCGCTTACATTCGCGAGCAACTGCCGCACGA
This sequence comes from Thalassolituus sp. ST750PaO-4, assembly GCF_020320405.1. Lineage (NCBI taxonomy): Bacteria > Pseudomonadati > Pseudomonadota > Gammaproteobacteria > Oceanospirillales > Oceanospirillaceae > Thalassolituus > Thalassolituus sp. ST750PaO-4. The sequence continues at coordinate 753,061 of NZ_JABVCB010000007.1, read as the reverse complement.
AACCCGTCAGGAACTGACTCAGGGCCTGGCCAAGGAAAAGTCCAAGGGAGCACTGAAGCAGTCACTGGCAACCGCTCTGAACAGTATCCTCAAAGATGAGCTGATTCCGGATCATATCCGCGCGGATTTAAAACTCTCCACCCGTACCGAAGCACTGGCCAACAGTATTGCCAGCATCAAAGTGGAAGCCAACCGTCGCATCATTGAAGAAGCACTGGCCCCTTACATTCAGTTCCGTCAGGAAAACATTCAGAACCCGGCACACCCGGACATCACCATTCTGGATGCCATTCTGCACGACGAACTGCGTTACGAGTTCAGCCAGGTGTGTCAGAACATGCTGGTGTTTGGTCAGCTGTACGACAACTTCATCAACAATCTGGTCGGCGTGGCAAAAGAAGCCAACGAAGACCGTTCGTTGTCACGCGACTCGGTGAAAACCCTACTGGAGAAATCTCTGGCCGAAGCCACCGAAGGCGACAGTTATACCGCCCAGGAGCGCGAATCCTTTAACCACTGGCTGAGCTACTTTATCAAGAGTAATCAGCGTGGCGACTTCCTGAAGTCGGTTGAGGAATGGAAAAAACTGGCCTTCCCGCGCCTGTCCGACACCCTGTTTGTGGTGATCACCTTTATTTTCGAAAAACTGCTGCCGGAATATCATGAAGCCGAGCAGGATGGTAAGACCTATAACGGCCGTATCAACCCGGTCTCTATCGGTCGCCGTAAGGATTTCTGGAACCGTCTGACCATGGCTTACCACGATCTGCTGATTCAGCAGGTTCTGGACGATACCAAACGTCAGAAGAAGACCTCAGCACAGGCCATCATTGACCGCTTCTTCAACGATTTTGAAGAACTGAATGCCAGCCTGATGTCCGCCGATCCGGTGGCCTTCCCAGGCTTCCGCAGCTCAATCGAAGGTGCGCTGAAGAAAGACATCAAGCCCTGCGGTGTGATCACAGGTATCGGTACCATCAAAATCGGTGAGCGTGAACAACAGGTCGGTGCGCTGGTTTCCAACCTCGACTTCCAGGCCGGCGCCTTCGATATGGCCTCCGCTGAGAAGTTCTGTAAGCTGATGGTGGAATGTGCGCGTCTGCAATTGCCGATCGTGTGCTTTGTTTCCTCCGGCGGTATGCAGACCAAAGAAGGTGCGGCTGCCCTGTTCTCTATGGCCGTGGTTAACGACCGTATCACCCGTTTCGTACGCGATAACGATCTGCCGATCGTGATCTTCGGTTTCGGTGACTGTACCGGTGGTGCGCAGGCGAGTTTTGTGACTCACCCGCTGGCGCAGACCTACTACTTCTCCGGCACCAATATGCCGTTTGCCGGCCAGATCGTGGTGCCAAGCTATCTGCCAAGTACCTGTACCCTGTCGAACTACCTGTCGGTATCGCCTAAGTCGATGGACGGTCTGGTCAGCCACCCGTTCTTTGATGATCTGGACGACCGCCTGCGTGCCATCGACCCGGATATGCCGGTTGCCCGCTTCAGCGTCGATGACGTTCTCGACCGCGTGCTGCAGGGCTATGTCACGGCGGAGCGCATGGCTCCGGATACCGGCGCCAATGCCAGCAAACTGAAAAAATACGGCAAAATCGACAAGGTGCTGATCCACGCCCGTGGCTGTACTGCGGTGAAACTGATCCGCAAGGCACAGGAAAACGATATCAAGGTTATCCTGATTGCATCCGACCCGGATATGGAATCAGTACCGGTCGATATGCTCGGGCCTGAAGACCGCGTGGTCTGTATCGGTGGTAATACTCCGGACGAAAGCTATCTGAACGCCAAATCGGTACTGCGTATCGCCCACCACGAAAACGTGGATGCGCTGCACCCGGGTATCGGCTTCCTGTCGGAAAGCAGCCAGTTTGCCGCCCTCTGTGGTAACCACGACATTAACTTTGTCGGACCGCCGGTTTCCTCGATGGAAACCATGGGCAACAAGTCCAACGCCATTAACACTGCGATGCGTGTGAATGTGCCTGTTGTACCGGGTTCCCACGGCATTCTGACCAGTTCTGCCAATGCCGCTGCGGTAGCCGATGAAATCGGTTATCCGGTGCTGCTGAAAGCGGTACACGGTGGTGGCGGTAAAGGCATTCAGGTGGTGCATTCGCCGGATAAGATCCACGCCCTGTTCCACCAGATTTCTACTGAGGCCAAAGCTGCTTTCGGTAACGGCGACGTGTATCTGGAAAAATACGTAACCTCCCTGCGTCATATCGAAGTACAGGTATTACGTGACAGCCATGGCAACACCAAGATTCTCGGTCTGCGTGACTGCTCGGTGCAGCGTAACAACCAGAAAATCTTCGAGGAATCCGGTTCCACCATGCTGCCGCGTGATCTGGAACAGGCGGCCTACGATTTTGCTGCCAAACTGGCGGATGCGGTGAAATACGTCGGTGCCGGTACGGTTGAATTTATTTTCGACCTGCATGCCAACACCATCTACTTCATGGAGATGAACACCCGTCTGCAGGTAGAGCACCCGGTAACTGAGCTGGTGTCGGGTATTGATATCGTCAGCACTCAGTTCCGCATCGCCGAAGGCGACAGCATCGCGGACCTGAAACCGGTATCCAAAGGTTATGCCATTGAAGTGCGCGTGAACGCTGAGAAAGCCGTGCGTAAAGGTGACGATGTTGAATTCGTACCAACGCCTGGGCTTATCCGTGACTGCGTGCTGCCGGAAGAAGACTATATCGAGCTAATCGCTATGGCTGCTCCTGGCAAACAGGTATCGCCGTTCTACGACAGCATGGTGGTGCAGATTATCTGTTACGGTAAAGACCGCAACGACACCATCACTAAAATGCGCGAATATCTGGAGCGTGTACGCATTACCGGCGTCTGCACCAATATCCCGCTGCTCAAGCGCGTGCTGGACGACAAAGTCTTCCAGGACGGTGTCTACGACACCACCTATCTGCCGCAATTCCTTGACCGTATCGACGTTGATGCGCTGATCAAAGATATTGAAGACGCGGCCGATATGAGCGCCAACGCGGTGGATGCGGCGGCACTGAAGATCGAAGGTTCCGACGAGCTGAAAGTACTGTCGCCATCGACCAGTATTTTCTATGGATCGTCATCGCCAAGTGAACCGGCCTTTGTCAAAGAAGGCGATATCATCGGTGTTGATCAGACCCTGTGTCTGATGGAAGCCATGAAGATGTTCACACCGCTGAGCCTGAAACAGTTCAACCGTGCCGGTACCGAACTCTACCCTGCCGGGCAGAAATTCAAGGTAACGCGCATTATGAACAGCGATGGTCAGCAGGTTAACCAGGGCGACTTACTGTTCGTGGTTAAACCGGTCAGCAGCAGCGAAAACGCAGCCTGACAGGTTCATACTGAGTAATAAAAAAGCGCCTGCGGGCGCTTTTTTTATTGGCAGAGTTTCCAACATTGTTTACTGGCTATCTGCTTGCTGGCGGCATGAATAAACGAGAATTACACGGGTTTTACACTGCCAATATTGTTCATAAAGGCCATCCCCTTCATGCTACGCAGCGAAATTTCTGCCGTCCGGTAAACACCGGAAGATTTTTATCCCCGCTATGTAAGGACAATGTCATGACACGCAATCATCTGCTGCCTGTGAAAGCCCTGCTGGTCAGTGCCTCTGTTTTATTATTCGGCTGTGTCGCCACCGACCAGGAAGCGGAAAACCGTCTTTCCCACACGACCCTGCATCAGGGGTTGCAGACCATTGGCAGCGGCAGCGAAATTAAAACCATCCGTATACTGAATAATGCCGATGATTATCGTGAAGTGCTGGCAGACTACTCCGCAGAAAGCAGCAAAGATGTTGATTTTAACCAGTACCAGATTGTGCTGATTGACCTCGGCATCCGCCCGAATGGCGGTTACGGTATCCGTATCGATGACGTGCTGGAGCAGGCTGATCATGTGGTGGTTGAATTTACTCAGCTGACCCCCGGAAAAGGTTGCAACTATGACGGCGCACAAACCAATCCATACCGCTTTGAAGCGATTAAAAGCCTGAAAGAAATCGTTACTCAGGAAGCTATTGCCGCCGCGACCTGCAGCCAATAACCTGTAGCATCATTCTCCGGACAGATCAGGGGCCTCCCGTGCTGCGCAAAATACTGTACGTATTATTCATCCTTTTAATTCTGGCCTTAATCGCAGCGCGCATTATCGTGCCTGGCCAGGTAGAAAAAGGCATGAACAGCGTAAAAAGCCACAAACCCTGGCCTGTCTCTGCGGAAGCCCGTGCACTGCATCAGACGCTGCTGATTGGTGACTGGCATGCCGATTCCCTGCTGTGGGACAGAAACCTGCTGCAACGCAGCGATTACGGTCAGGTTGACATTCCCCGGCTGCGTGAGGGCAATGTTGCCCTGCAGGTATTTACCGCAGTTACCAAAAGTCCCAGCGGTCAGAACTACCATGCCAACAGCAAAGATGCTGCAGACAATATCACCCCGCTCGCCATTGCCCAGACCTGGCCGGTTGCCAGCTGGAGCAGTTTATATGAGCGTGCGCGGTATCAGGTAACACGCCTGAAAAATTATGCTGACAAAGCACCGGAGCAACTGATATTAATCCGCACGGCAGCCGATATAAAAGCCGTTGTCAGCGCGCGCGAACAGGGAAAAACCCTGATCGGAGCATTAATGGGAATGGAAGGCGGACATCCACTGGAAGGTCACATCGAAAATCTGGATAAACTCTACGATGCCGGTTATCGCCTGATCGGCCTGCAGCATTTTTTTGATAATGAGCTGGGCGGTTCATTGCATGGCACATCCAATGCGGGGCTGACTCCGTTTGGTCGTGAGGTGGTACTCAGGGCGGCTGAAAAAAACATGATTATCGACCTCGCACATTCCTCCCCACAGGTTGTGAAAGACGTACTGGCCATCACAGCACAACCATTGGTTGTCAGCCACAGCGGTATCTTTTCGCACTGTCGGGTAAAACGGAATTTTCCTGACACGCTGATGAAACAGATTGCGGCCACCGGTGGCGTGATCGGTATCGGTTACTGGAAAGATGTCACCTGCGATGACACCCCGGCCGGCATTGTCAGAACCATCCGCAGCGCCATCGACTTGCTTGGTGAAGATCACGTATCACTGGGCTCAGACTTTGACGGCGCCGTTGCCACACAATTCGATACCTCTGAGCTTGCAGCATTAACCCACGAAATGCTGCGTCAGGGCTTCAGTAAGCAGGAAATACACAAAGTCATGGGCGGTAATATGCTGCGGGTTCTGCTGCAGATTCTGCCCTGACAAAACCCAAAGAAACGCTTCGCTGAATGTAATTAAACGCGCAGGCTAAACATACGACCGCGCTTAATTAAATCCGAGCACCACCTCTGCTTTCTTGCCTTTTTGCGCTTTGCAGAGTGTTACCCTCGGCGCCAGGGAATGATCATTTTCATCGGTTTTCTGCGCCAGCCAGGCCTTAACCACAGCACCGCGCTGGCGTGCCAGTTGTGGCCACTGTTCTTCCTGAGCAGAGGCTTCAGCGGCGCTGACAAAAGGACACACCTGCAATTCCAGCCCGGTTTTACCGTGCATCAGTTGTGCGACTTTTTCGAGCTGCGGAATCTGCTCATCATTCAGTTCTGTCTGCCCCTCAGCAAACGCCAGAGCATCCAGACGGATCGCCATTAATTCTGATCCGGCATAGGAGGCGATGCTCAGTAATAAACCGTAAGGCTGCAGACTTTGTTTCAGATAATGCAGAGCGGCACTCTGCAAGGCCAGCTTACTTAATTGCGCGGTAATATCACCGGAACCGAAATCCGGGCTGCTCATATCGCCAGAGACCGGTACGGTCAGACGGACATTACCATTATCGTCACGCAATAAATCCAGCGCGGTATCGACCGGCATGGAAATCTGCTTGCTGACCCGCTTAATGGTTGCTTCGTCTTCCGGCACAAAACTGGAATTACGCAATAATATCCGCGCTTCGCCACCCAGCCGGGCTTGCTGCATATCCATATCAACATCCAGATTCAGCATGCCTTTTTCCAGGTGATAGCCCATCGCCTGCGCCAGATAACCATTAAATGCCACCATATCCAGCTGACTGATACGCAACGTGATATTGCCCTGCGGATAAATCTCAGGCGCATGACTGCTATCCAGAGTCAGACTGGTGTCCAGTGCAATACGGTTATAATCGTCGAGTGATAAAACAGCGTGTACCTGTACCGGTTTCTGCAATTCCGGCCGGGCAGATGCGGCCAGTGTAGTGGATATTTCACTGATATTCAGTTCACGGATCTGCACTCTTCCCTGATAAGCAGGTTTTACCGAAGCATCGCGAATATCAGCACCACTGTTGTCACCGTTTTGCTGAATTCCGGCAATAAACAGCCGGAAACGACTACCGTCATCCGCTCGCCCCTCTTCGGCAGAGGCAGAAACAACACCGGTACTTTCTTCTGTATCCATTACATCTGCTGCATCTGCATTTTCTGCATCTGCTGTGTGCTGCGACTCCACCGGCGAGGCCACGGTGGCGCCCAGATCAATTCTGCCATCCGCCAGACGCTGCAGCGCTACCTGTAAATCCGCATATTCATGCAGCCCCGTCGCCAGCTGCGTTGCTGATGCCGAAATATCGCTGACCTGATAATGTCCCAGACTCAACAACGGCGCATCGCCGGCTCCGAGCACCAGCTGCTCAAGACTCAGCTCTGCGATACTTTGTGCATCAGCAGCAGCCTGCACACCGCTGAGCTGAAAGCGTTTAAAAGCCAGAGGTGGAGCACCGGCAGCGGTTACCTGAAGATTTTCCAGCACAATATCTCCGTCCCACTGCGGGGCGGTTAACAGCTGCTGTAATTGCCCGGCAAGGGTCAGGGTAAAGGTCTGTTGCAGACTGACCGGCTGAGCGCCGCTTAATTCAAACTGCGTCAGTTCCAGAGTCAGGTTCAGAGGCAAAGCGTCTGCGGCGGTACTGTCAAAAGGTCCAGCCTGCAGCGATGCAATCCGCAGCTGACCACGGCTCGCCGGGCCTTGTGTTGTCAGTGCATCCTGCTGCCAGTCGATGATTTCATCGTTAAGCGTTAAACGGCCAAGACGCACGCGCCAGGGTTGTTCTTTCTGAGTGCTTTCTTCTGCCTGAACAGAAGCCGTCTGACTATCCGCACTCTCAACAGCAACAGCCTCGCTTTGCTGAGCCGCAGTCTCCGTTCTGGATTCTGTCACGGGTTCTGTCACAGCGGCTGCGCTGTTATCTGCCAGCAGGGGAATCACCATGCCACTGATTAACAGGCGCAACGCTTCATCATTTCGCAGTGCAGCACTTAAACGTAATCCGTCGAGGCTGATGTCCCGGATATAAATTTCCTGATGGGCCAGTGCCCAGGGATCAAAACTCAGCTGCAGCCGTTCAACACGGGTTGTTGCTTGCGGAGCATCCGTCTGCGGGTGACGCAGTTCAACACCGGTTAATTCAAGTTCGGTGCGAAACGGCACCCAATGCCAGTCTGACACCGTTAACTGATAACCAGCGCCCTGACTTCCGTACCATTTCTGGCCAGCTTTGACAGCAAAAAAAGGCGCACTGTAAAGCAAGACCAGCACCAGCAAAATCAGCACTACAAAGAAGGAAAATAAAAAACCGGCAATGCGTTTTTTAGTCAACAAAGCCGTCTGACGCGGAGGCATACGTACACTCCCAATAAAAAAAAACAGAGCGTAGATAATACGCTCTGTTTCTTTATTTAAAAACCGGCGACAGGAATCAGCTGTTCAGATCGCGGGCAAATTCATGCACGCCGGCTTCTTTCAGCAGTGAATCAACCAGTGGCGCCATAGCACGGTGTTTTAATGCACTGTTGACCAGTGCTTCCGGCAGGCTCTGGCCATTAGCAGCACTGTCCTGATCCAGCACACCACTGCCATTGGCACTGCGTTCACCACCCATCTGGTTCAGACCATCGATCGAGATAATTTTCATACCCTCAATGTTTTCCAGTGGTTTCACGCTTTCACGTACAATGCCCGGCAGCGCTGCATGCAGGCTCAGCACACGCTTCAGGGCAATCTGCGCATCACTCAGGCTGTTCAGGGCTTCGTTCATCAGGCGCTGACCTTCGGCATCCACCGCGTACTTTTCACGGTCGGCTTCCACTTTAATACGGATAGCATCGGCTTCAGCGTTGGCCTGCAGACGCAGCGCTTCGGCTTTATCTTCGGCGGCCATTTTTTCAGCTTCGGCGGCGATTTTTACCCCGGTCGCCTGACGTTCCGCTTCTTTCTGCGCTTCAATCAGCTCGATGGCTTTATCACGTTCAGCAATTTCCACCTGTTTGGCGGTGGTTACTTTTTCTTCTGCACGCACCGCTTCCGAACGTGCCTCGTTCGCCAGTTTATCGGCCAGCGACTGCTCTTTCGATTTTTCGGCAACCGCAATGGCACGTTCCTGCTCAGCAATTTCCAGTGATTTCTGTTTCTGGATCTGACGTTCTTCCAGCTGACGCTCACGCTCAATTTCCTGCTCGCGCAGGCGGCGGTCTTTTTCAATTTCCAGCAACAGTGTTGCCTGATCGGCAGCGATACGCGACTGATCAATTTCCCGCTGCGCTTCGATTTCGGCCTGTTTGGCACTACGTTCTTTATCCGCGCGCTCTTTGGCGATTTCAGCCTGCTGATCGGCTTCGCGCGTTGCAATTTCGCGTTCCTGCTCCATTTTGGCGTAGCGGGTTTCACGCTCAATCTGCAGACGCTGACGTTCGGCTTCAAGGTTTTTCTGTTCGATCAGTACACGGGTTTCCTGCTCAATTTCGTTCACTTCCTTACGGCGTGATTCAATCGAACGGGTCATACGCGCCAGACCTTCGGCATCGAACACGTTATCGGGTGAGAAGAATTCACGTGGCGTCTGATCCAGACCGGTCAGGGAAACAGACTCCAGTTCCAGACCGTTTTTCAGCAGGTCTTCGCTCACGACCTGCTGTACTTTCTGTACAAACTGGCTGCGCTGTTCGTGCAGTTCCGCCATTTCCATTTCTGCCGCCACCGAACGCAGGGCATCAACGAATTTACCTTCGATCATTTCTTTCAGTGCATCCGGGTCCAGCGTACGTGCACCCAGAGTTTGTGCCGCGTTGGCAATGGCATCCGCATCGGGTTTAACACGCAGATAAAATTCGGCCAGTACGTCGACACGCATACGGTCTTTGGTAATCAGCGCCTGCTGTTCTTTACGCGATACCGCCAGACGCAGGGTGTTCATATTGACCGGAATAATTTCATGCAATACCGGCAGCACCATCGCCCCGCCGTTCATAATGACTTTCTGTCCGCCCATACCGGTACGGACAAAAGAGCGTTCTTTCGATGCGCGGGTATATAAACGCGCAAATATCATCCCAATGACCAGCAGGCCGACAAAAATAAATCCAGCAAAAAAGACTGCTGAGAAAAGGTTATCCATAAAAGCTCCCTGAGAGTTTTAAAAAGTAGTCCGTAATGTAATTTTTAATTGTTGCAGGTTTTGGTTATTGCAGGTGTTGGTTATCCGGGCGGATGCACTGATACACAGCACCCTTCTGTTGCACCAGCAGAACGTTATCTCCGGCGCGATAGACTTCATCGGCATCCGGTTCAACCATCAGATAATGCGTTGTTCCAAACTGATCGCGGAATCGCGCTTCCGCCGGACTGCCCTGGCGGGCTTCACCCAGCGTAATGGTCGCTACCTGGCCAATAAAAGACGCGGAAGAGACCGCTTCTGTTTCGTCTTTCAGCAGTACTTTGCCCAGCAATCCGGTCAGCAGACGCGTAAGAGGCAACGCAACCGCCAGCGCCGGTACCACCGCGACGATCGCCGGCAGCATAAAGCCAAAGGCCGACATAAACAGCGATTGCAGTACCACACCGCTGAGCCCGAAGAACATCAGCAGCATCACCAGAATAATCAGCACCGGCACCTGACCAATACGCAGCCAGGCCAGAAAACGGCTGAGCCCCATATTCGGCACCTCGCCATCAACGCTCAGGTCGACATCGGGCAACAGGCCATCAATAAATTGCGATAAACCCAGACCAATAACCACCAGCACACCTTCCAGCACGGCGATAATCAGCATTAATACCAGAGCGACGGCAAAAGGATAATTGCCATCAGAAAACAGAAATTCCATTAATCGTTCGCCTGCGATTTAACCCGCGCCAGTCGTTCCTGAATGCGGTTCTGACGGGCCAGCTGATCGAGTTCGGCCAGCTTACGCTCATCGCCACTGCTCACACCCGGCGCACCGGCTTTATTCAGAATGCGGTTAAAGGCGTCGGTCGCCTGCTCCACCTGAGTGGCGGTCGAGGCAGTGCCGGCATGTTCAGCCTGAACCGCAGCGGCATTGGCAATTTCATAATGTTTCAGGGTTTCCTGCATTTCGCGTTTTTTCGCCTGCAGTGCCTGAATATAGGAATTCAGTTCGTTAATTTCAGCGTCGCTGTCGGCGATGCTTTTCTCAACCACGGGAATCATGGCTTCGATATCCATCTGGCGCGCAATCGCCGCTTCGGCCAGATCATCGCGCCCCTGAGCAACAGCCACTTCAATCTGCGCCTGCAGTTCAGCATGACGGCTGTTATCCGCGTTTAAACTTTTGGTGCTCAGATAACGCGCCGCTTCGACTTTGCCCAGCTGGGCACGGACATCGGCAATGGCGCTGTCGATTTCGCGGATCGCTTCTTCCATCACCATGGTCGGTGCGGCATTTTCCAGACTGTCGACCAGTGAGTTGGCGGATGCCGACACCAGCCGGCCGATACGTTTTAATAATCCTTCAGACATGGTGTTACTCCTTGCGGTTGGCGCAATTCAGGTGAGAAAAATCCGTCAGCAGCTGCTGTTGCAGTTGCTCAGCCAGATCATTATTCAGCAGTGTACCGCCGCTTTGCGCCAGTAATGGCGGTAGCAGACGACGCAGCATATCGCTGACAACAGGAAATAAGTGCCGTTCGAGATCAGCAGCACAGGCTTTGCTGTCCTGCGACTGAATAATGGCAGCGCTTTCGGTAAGCAGATCAAAGACCGCTTCATTCATGATGCTGCGATCAGATTCGGGGGATTTATAACGTGCGCGATACGGCGCCATGCTGTCACTGGCGGTAATAAACGAGCGGGCAAAACTTTCGGTGCCCACCGCTTCCCGCGCCATAGCAATCAGCTCGCGAACTTTATCGCTTTGGGTCAGCGCACCGTTTTGGCGGATGGCCATCAGATAGGCGTAATCGTCTTCCGATAAACGCACACTGATTGATTGTGACTTGCTGATCATGAGCTTCCCTGTTCATCTGCATACACAGTGAATACAAATGTATACAGCCTTGTTTACGTGGTCAATAAAAAATATTGAGCACGTAAACACACCTGCAAAAACACCAAACCAGACCTCAGCGCTGAGGCCAGAGTGCTTCCCGTAAACCACTGGCGCGCTGCACCCGGGTATTCAGCCCCTGTTGCCAGCAGGCTGTGCCGCTAAACAGGCTGAAAGTCTTTTTCGCGCGGGTGATGGCGGTGTAAATCAGCTCGCGGGTAATAACGCTCTGCCACTGCTCCGGTAACAACAGACACAGATGATCAAATTCCGAGCCCTGGCTTTTATGCACGGTCATGGCAAAAGCGGTTTCATGGGCCGGCAAACGGCTGGGCAATAAATAACGCACGCCGCCGTCGGCATCCGGGAAGGCGACTTTTAATGTCTGCCTGCCCTGCTCATCCGTTAGCGGCAAAGCAATACCAATATCACCGTTATACAGACCGAGATCGTAATCGTTACGGCTGATCATTACCGGACGGCCGGCGTACCAGCCGGAAGCCGAAGCGCGGGTATCGATTAATCCCGCCGCCTGCAGTAAACGCTCGGTACGCTGATTCACCTGTTCAACCCCATAAGGGCCCTGGCGCAGCGCCACCAGAATCTGAAAACGGTTAAAGGCGCTGAAAACATCGTTCGCATCGGCTTTATCCGCAGCAAAAGCGCGCAACGCTTCGGCATAATCACGGTAGCCATCCATTAAGGTTTGCTGCCATTGCGGCTGTTGCCAGAACGGCTGCTCGGCCAGCGGATTCACTGCCACAAAGCGTACATCGGAAAACTGGCGCAGCACCTGATCGGCACGCGCAATTTCACTGTTATTGACCGCCGCTGCCAGCTGGCCAATGCCACTGTCCGCGGTAAAACGATGGGATACCCGCAGTGACGCCACCGCATTCTGCATCGGGCTTACAGCGTCTTCTGTGACAGCCGTTAAATCAAAACCGGTCAGTTGCTGCAGACGTTGGGCAAAAGCGCTGTCCGGACCGTGCTGCACGCCGGCATCGCATAAATCCGCCAGCACACTGCCCGCTTCTACCGAGGCCAGCTGATCGCGGTCACCGAGCAGAATTAAGCGGGTATCGGCGGCTAATGCCTGAAACAGGTGATACATCATCGGCAGATCGACCATCGAGGCTTCGTCCACCACCACGCAATCGAAGGGTAAATGGCGATTGGCGTTATAACGGAAGCCGCGTGGTGACCAGCCCAGCAAACGATGCAGCGTGTAACTGTCGTCCGGAATCTGTTCGGCAAAGGGCAGCGACTTTTCGCCGCTTTGCTGTGCCCGTAATTTGGCACCACGAATGGATTCCGTCATGCGCGCAGCGGCTTTACCGGTGGGCGCGGCCAGCGCAATCGACATCTGTGGGTTCTGGCTGAGCAGCGCACTGAGCAGACGCGTGACTGTGGTGGTTTTACCCGTACCCGGGCCACCGGTAATCACCGCAAAATTACGGATACAGGCACTGGCCGCAGCCACTTTCTGCCAATCAACCACGGCCTCTGAGCCAGCAGCCCCCGAGCCAGCAGCACCCGGATTAACAGCACCCGGCTCGCCGAATAATTGCATCAGCGTGCTGATCAGTTCCGTATCGTTTAACGCCGGTTCCTGCGCCAGGCGCTGGTGAATCTGGGTTAATACACCGCGCTCGTAGAAAAAGTAGCGCGCCAGATAGAGATTATTGCCATGCAGCACCAGCGGCTGCTGGGCGTAATCACGAAATTCGCCAACGGCTGTTTTCGGGTCAGCCTCTGCCACATACACCGTACGGCAAGAAGCCAGCTGCGAACTGGCCAGTAACGAGTGTTCATGCCAGAACTCGCGCCATTCAGGCAAGGCACAGGATGTCAGCGGCAGACACACCTGCCCTTTGCCCAGGGCAACGCTGACCATCACCGACGCCACCGCCAAACACTGCAGTGTTTGCGGCTCAGTATCGGCCGCGGCCTGCAATTCCCACTGCAGCATCTGCATAGCCACCTGACGGTCAATATCACGCAGGTTTTTCACTTCAATTTCGGGCAAATATTGCAACAGCAGCGGATTCATACACCGGCCTCCGCTTTGTTATCAGTTCTGTTTCGCGCGCAGACAGCATCCGGCAACAGCGCCTGCCGCCAGCGTTGCAATGCTTCAGGGTCAACGGCGTGGTAATACACGCCCGGCACCTGAGTCAGTGCGGGTGCGGCAAATAAATCCTGCTGTGAGGCAGCCGCATCATCGACAACTAAACGCGGAGCGCTGTTGCCCAGATGCATCCCCCGCAGCCAGAAATAATACACGCCACCCAGATGCTGAGTCGGGTCATAACCGGGCAAGCGCTGACGCAGAAGCTGGTCGAGTGCGACGGTGTAGAGCCAGGCCTGTAAATCATACTGATGATCGGCCATTGCCACCTTTAATGCCGCCGGGGTGTAATCGTTAATGCTGAAACCCAGATGATTGGATTTATAGTCCGCCACGTAATAGCGGCCGTTATGGCAGAAAATAAGGTCAATAAAACCTTTTAAATAGCCGCTTAAGGTATCGAAATGAAAGCGTCCGCTTTTCGCCGGGTCGGCTAACAGACGATTAATATCCGCCGCCTTAAGCTGCTGCACCGGCAGATAAAATTCCATTTCATCGAGGCGATTGGCCGCAGAAATATCCGCTAAGGCGAATTGCTCGCCCTGATCATTCATCAGAGGACTGTTCACCACCGCCTGCATCCAGCCGGCAAGGTTATGGATCTGCTTTTGTTTTTCCCCGGCGCCGACTTCATCCTCACTGAGTGCTAAACCATAATGGCTCAATTCACGTTCGGTAATGCTGAGCAGCGCATCGGCATCCACAAAATCCCAGTGTTCAAAAATTGCGTGCAGACAGGTACCGGCGTTAGCACCTTTGGCAAAGGTCAGTGCCGGTGCTGTGGCATCAAATTCACGCTTGCTGATTTCGTGCAGCAGCACTGCGTCAATAAATTCGGAACCCGATTCATCGCTATTTGTTTGCTCACTGCTTTCATCCATCACCAGCACATCGTCGTGAGCAGAGTGCCCGCTATGATCATCGGCGGTTAACTGGCTGTAACTGCTCACGCGCCAGCTGTCCCAGCTGTGCGGCCGGCACACAGCCGCCTGCGGTTGTTCCTGTGAAGCTATCTGACGACGAACTTCATCCACCGGCCACTGCGGTAAATCGGTAATTAAACATTCCGCCGAGGCCGATTGCTTCAGGCCGGCCCAGTCAGGGTCATTGTCTACGGCCAGCAGATAACCCAGCGCGGTTTGCGCAATACGGGATTTTTTCTCTTTTTTGCTTTTACCATCCACAGCATCGGCCAGCCAGATAAAACAGCCCTGCACGGCACGGGTTAAGGCCACGTACAGCAGACGCAAAGACTCCGCCAGAGAATCGCGTACAGCCAGCGCTTTGGCTTCATCATCCGGCTCCAGATTCAGCACCATGCCGTCTGTTTCACTGAAATACTGAGTATCGCTGCGCGGATTCGGTAAATAACTGTCGTCCCACAGGAAGGGTAAAAACACCAGCGGATATTCCAGGCCCTTGGATTTATGGATGGTCACAATGGTGACCAGATTGGCATCGCTCTCTAAACGCAGTTGTGCTTCGTCGCCACTGCGGTTATCGGAAAAAATATGCTCACCAAACCAGCGCAATAATGCCTCGTGGCCACGTAAACGGCGGGCAGCACTCTGCAGTAATTCCCCCAGATGGATCAGGTTGGTGATACGGCGTTCGCCATCCTGATGGCGGCGCAAGCGCTGTGCGCGACCGTCTTCTTCCAGCCATTGCATAATGGCGGCCATCACCCCGCGGCGTTGCCACAACTGATGATAATTGTGGTTTTGCTCCAGTGTGCGCTCCCACGCCAGCTCGTCATTTAACAGGGAATCCAGTTGCGCGGCAGTTAAGCCCTGGGTTTCCGTCGCCATCGCAGTACGCAGTGCACGCTCATCACTGGGGTGCGCCACCGCCTGCAACCAGGCGAATAAATCCCGCGCTTCCAGACTGTCGTACACGCTGTCGCGGGTTAAAAACACACTGCCGATCTGGCGCGCAGATAACGCCTCACGGATTAATCCGGCCTGCTTGCGGCTGCGCACCAGCACGGCAATATCGCGCGCCTGCACCGGAGTATCACCCAGCGTCGCATCACCGTGCATTAAGGCATCAATTTTCTCAGCACACTGCTCTGCAGCGGTAAATTGCGCCCGGCTGCGGGAATATTCACCACCGTCATGCCACAGCTGCAGCGGCGTTTGTTCTTCACCGGCAATTTTTAATGACTGGCCGTCGGGTTTACCTGCCGCCGATACATTAACGAACTGAATATCCCGATCGAACACAAAGGGACTGTCGTGGCCGGCAAATAACTGATTGACCCCGGCGACCAGCTGAGTATGACTGCGCCAGTTTTTTTCCAGGGTAAAACGGCGCTCTTCGGCCAGCTGCCGGCGGGCTTTGATGTAGGTAAAAATATCGGCGCCGCGGAAGCCGTAGATGGCCTGTTTAGGGTCGCCGATCATAATTAACCCATGCTGACCTGGCTGCGTCGCCAGCGCGTTGTCAGAAACATCCTCAGACTGCTCATTTATGTCATATAAACTCCGCGTCTTCGTCTGTTCCTTCCTAGCGCTGCCATCCTCGCCAACGGTCAGTTCCTCCATAGTCTGCGTCACCAGCGCGTTATCAGTCTCACTTAACGGTGGATAAATGCGGTTAAAAATTTCGTACTGCTGCGGGTCGGTATCCTGAAACTCATCTATCATCGCCAGCGGATATAAACGGCGGATATGACTGGCCAGCAGTTCGCCCTGTTCGGCACGCAGAGCATTGACCAATAAACGCAATAAATCATCCGGGGTTAAGGCGCCGGCTTTTTCCAGCAGCTCGAAATAACGCTCTTTAATGGCGTCCATCCACGCGGCTTCCAGCAGCAGTGCTAACTGGTTGGCCGCCTGCAGAAAATCTTCAGTGGAGTCAAAGGCTGCATGCTGCGGTAATTCGCCACCGTCTTTCAGCTTTTCTGCCATCGCGGCTGGCGTCATACGGTAGAGGTTTTTCGGCGCTGGCATATAAAAACGCCCGGCAAAATAGCCGGCCGCTTCTTCTACCCAGTTCGGGGCAAAACGTTTGCTGTAGGATTTTTTATCCAGCCCGGAATCCGCAATTAACTGCACCACATCAGCCGCACTGATTTGCGACCAGGCGGCTTTGGCGGTCGTAAATGCGGCTTCGGCGCTTTGCCACGCCCTGCTCAGGCTATCAGCTGAAAGCGACGGAATTACCGTCATATCCGGGCGGTTAATCCGCGCTTTCACTTTCGCCAGTACATCATCCGGGCCGGCATAACGGCTGATTAAATAGCGGCTCTGTTGTTCATTCAGCGCATAAGCCTGCTGGCGCCAGATATCCTCACAGGCCTGTTGCAGATAGCTGTCACTGTCGAGCACCAGCTCGGCACTGAATACCACACCACTGTCGAAAGCGAACTGCTTGAGCATGCGCTGACAAAAACCGTGAATGGTATAAATCGCCGCTTCATCCATTAACGCCAGATTGCTTTGCAGCCAGGGTTTCAGTTGCTTACACAGGCTGTCGATATCGCTGTGCTGGCCATCGTTATTCTGGCCATCGCTGTTTTGGCCATCGTTGTTTTGGACAGCCGCTAACTGCTGTAAATATTGCAGCTGCTGATCGTCAATTGACTGGCCATTTTCCAGCGACAATAAATCCTCCAGCGTATCACGCAGACGCTGGCGGATACGGCCACGCAATTCTTCGGTAGCGGCACGGGTAAAGGTCACCACCAGAATCTGATCGCAGCCCAAACGCGGACGGCCGTGACCAAGAATCAAACGGTTATAAAGTCCGGTAATGGTAAAGGTTTTACCGGTACCGGCACTGGCTTCAATCAGCGACTGACCGTACAGCGGAAAATCAGGAATGGATAAGGTTTTCATACGCCTTCTCCTCCACTGTAGCTGGCAGCGGAATCTTTATGCAGCTCATCGGTTTTTATGTGTTTTTTCAGACTGGTCAGCAAGATGCCCTGCTCAGCAAGCCACTGATCGGGCGACTGGCTTTGCAACTGCGCGACAAAGTCCGGCAGGCAGCGCTGTAAATAAGGTGATGCCAGTTCGCCAAACTCGCGCTGCACCAGATTAGTGATTTCTTTTTGCATGGCATCGGCTTGCGCATCGGCATCGTCGGCGTGTTTCTCGCCAATAAATTCCTGCGCCTGTATCAGGCTCCACAGGGTATCGGGCAAATGGGCGATGGGTTTACACCAACACTGCCAGTACCAGTCGACCGCCTGTTTAATTAAAGCCAGCGCAGTGTCCGGTGCAGGCAAGCCCAGCTGTATTTGCCGCAGCCAAGTATTACCCTTGTCTTTACTTAAACCGAGCAGGCAGACATGACTGATGCTGCCAGGGCTCGCGGCGGCTACCAATAAGGCATCCAGCCAGGCCTGTAATAAATGTTTGCCATAAATATCACCGACGCGGTGATACAGCAGATAACCGCACTCATCACCTTCATGGCGCACAAAGGCCTGCTGCAGTTCGCCCTGTACGGTGCAGTTTTCCAGCGCCACCGACAGTGCTTTTACTTCCATGCGGAATTCGGATAATTCGACGATTTTCTGCGCCAGCGGGCGCGAATAATCAATCAGATCATCGCTCCAGACTTTACCCAGAGCATTCACCGGTAATTGCCCCAGCGCCTGTTGGCGGCGGGTGAAGGCCAGTTCATCGCTTAATTCTTCGCTATGGCCCTGCTGAATATCGGCCATGGCCAATTGCAGCCAGTCGTCTTTCAGCTGATATAAATCCAGACCATTTAAGGCAAAGGGTTCTTCGGTTTCGTGCTGTTGCCAGTACACATCGAACGAGGCTTTTAAGCGGCGGGTCACAAAATATTTAAGCGGGTCTGCCAGGGCCTGCTTTACGTCTTCCCAGGCAACTGCGCTGGTATCGATATCGGCCGGAATAGCCAGCGGCTCACTGAAGAAATGATCATTGTCCGATTCATGGCCAGCACCCTGCTCTGCGGCGACATCGGCCCACACCTGCTGATAACTGCGTACATGGCGCTTTAATAAATCATCAGCAGCAAATGCCTGACGGTTATAGGGCTGCAATGGCAGCTCTTCCAGCAGCCAGTTCAGCATCTGTTGACGGCTTTGCTGGTGCGGTAAATCCAGATCCTGCTCAAGGGCAAAACCATCGCATAAATAATCGCGTAATTCCGCCACCAGCACCGATGGCTGCAGTTCGGCATTTTCGCGTACATCGTGGCCACGGTAGCTGATATAGAGATAATCCTGTGCTGAACACACCGCCTCCAGAAACAGATAACGGTCATCTTCGCGGCGCGAACGGTCACCGCGACGGCTGCGCCCGGCAACCATTAAATCGAAGCCCACCGGCGTTACCCGGCGCGGGTAATCCTCGTCGTTCATCCCCAGCAGACACACCGCTTTAAACGGGATGGAACGCATCGGCATCAGGGTACAGAAGTTCACCGGCCCGGCGAGAAAACGCTGCCAGCCGCCCTGCTGCCCTAATTGTTCGTTAAACCAGCTGCGCACCACCGGCGCGGATAATTCACCGTTAAAGCCGGCCAGGGTTAATTCTTCCTGCCAGCGCTGCACCGCATCGCGGATACGCTGCAGCGAGTTCTGCTCGATACTGTCGGCCAGATACAGATCATCCAGCAGCCGCAGCAGCGACGCCGACCAGTCAGCAACATGACGCGGCCCGGCCGCAAACAGACGCTGCCAGTGTTCCAGCACGTCGATAAAGGCCATTAAATGACCAAGCAATTCGCCTTCGTTGCCTTCGGTGGCCGCCACCGGAAAATCGCCCATAAAATCCTGACGGCTGTCCGGGGTCAGATACCCCAGTAACAACTGGCGCAAGCCTTTACGCCAGCTGTTTTGTTCAAACGCCGGCAAGCCCAGCTGCTGACGCTGTTCGCTGTTTAAGCCCCAGCGAATCTGCGCCTGCGCCAGCCAGTCGCGCAATGCCGGCAGATCGTCTTCGCGGATATTAAAACGGCTGCGGATCGCGGCGACATCCAGCCAGTCCTGAACCTCGGTTATCAGCAAACGCGAGTCGCCCAGCCCCAGCAAACTAAGGAAGCTGTCGATGAGCGGATCTTCCTGTGCCATCGACTGGTCGGCAATGGCCCAGGGAATACGGTACTCATCGCCCTGCTCCGTGCGCGCGCGGCTGCTGGCAAATACGGCGTCGATATAGGGCGCGTACTGGTCGATATCCGGCACCATCACCACAATATCGCGCGGTTTAAGGTCGGGGTCGTTATCCAGCCAGTGCAGAATCTGATCGTACAGGCGCTGTACTTCACGCAGCGGACTGTGGGCGCTGATTAAGCGCACGCTGCCATCGTCGGCGGCAATGCCCTGCTTAAAGCGGCTGTGTAATTGCGCGTCTTTACTGAACGCCCCCTGTTGACGGTCGGTTAAAGTCAGAATGTCCTGCTGCAGGTGTGCCAGTAGCGTTTGTGATTCAGGTTCAACCTCCCGTTCTAAATAGGCATCCACATCCTGAATGCGGCCTTCATACTGCTCGGCGGTTTCGTGTACCAGTGTGAGAAAATCACGCCCCAGCCGGCCCCAGGAGGCGAGCAAGGGGTTGCCGCTGTCGAGCAGGGTTTCGACGTTGGGGTTATCACGCAGAATGCGCATCTTCTGCCGTTCACTGACGATATCGCCCCAGAAGTTTTTGCACGGATTGAGCAAAAAGAAATGCACTTCAATCACCGGCGAAATCGCCTGCAACACCTGCCAGTAGCTGCCCGGCAACGCCGCAATACCAAACACAAACAACCGTTTGGGCAGATCAGCCAGGCGCTCAGGATGGGCCTGCACCAGCTGTTCCAGCTCCTGCAGCAGGCGCGCACGGTGATCCAGCGAATGACCAAGTCTGGCGCTGTCGGCTACCAACGCCCGCCACACCAGCGGCTGCCACGGATGGGCCGATACCTGTGTATCGGCGACTTCATCCTCGCCCAGTTCCCAGCTCAGCAGCCAGTCCGGGCGATACACCAGATACTGGTCAAACACGTCGGCAATGGTCTGCGCCAGCTGATAGCACTTAACGCCATCGGCATCATTCTGCAGGTAATGGGCAATGGCCTCACAACCCTCTTTCAGCGCCAGCTGTGGTAACAGACGTACCAGCTTCCAGGCCATGATCTGCTTATCAAAATGCGAGCGTTCCGGCAGCTCCGGTTTCAGACGGTTAAACACCTGCCAGACAAAGCTTGAGGGCAGCGGAAAATCCACCTGCGCGGCAATCCCCAGCGAATCCGCCAGCTGCAGTTTGAGCCAGTGCGACATGCCCTGACTCTGTACCAGAATGGCTTCCTGACCAAAGGGGCCGACGGGCGATTCCTGCATCTGATGGACAAGAATGCCCTTAAGAATTTCAAGATCGTTGGAATGATAGAGGCGGAACATGCTTTCCCTGCGGGCAAGTGGTTGGCAGGCCATAGAGTACCAGAGAAGACGGTCTTTGAGAGCGGATCACTTGCTGGCGATAAGCGGAATCTGGACAAGCCATAAAAAACGGAGCCTGACGCTCCGTTTTTTATGTTTGCTGGTATTTTTTATCTGCGGATACGCTCAGAGCCCGAGCAGCGTCTCGCGCTCAACATAATCCACGCCCTGACTGGCCGCCACTTCGGCACTGGTCAGCGCACCCTGACACAGGTTCAGGCCCATACGCAGATAAGGGTCATCACGCAGCGCCTGCTCAACCCCTTTACCTGCCAGCGCCAGCACAAAGGGCAAGGTGGCGTTGTTCAGCGCCTGCGTGGCAGTGCGGGCCACGGCACCCGGCATATTGGCAACGCAGTAGTGCACCACGCCGCTGTCGACATAGGTTGGATTGCTGTGGGTGGTTGGCCGTGCGCTTTCCACACAACCGCCCTGATCGATGGCGACATCGACGATCACCGCGCCGCGTTTCATGCTTTCCAGATGGGTACGCAGCACCAGTTTAGGCGCTGCAGCACCGGGAATTAATACCGCACCAATCACCAGATCGGCCTTGGGCAGACACTCATCCAATACGGTGCGGGTAGAAAAACGGGTATGGATGCGGTTGCCGTACTGCTGATCCAGCTCGCGCAGCGCCTGCATCGAGGTATCCAGTACCGTGACCTGCGCGCCCATGCCCACAGCGATGGCCAGAGCATTTCGCCCCACTACCCCGGCGCCGATAATCACCACCTCGCCAGCCGGTACGCCCGGCGCGCCGGCCAGCAACACCCCGCGTCCGCCGGCTTCCATCTCCAGACTGCGGGCACCGGCCTGAACGGCTATGCGCCCGGCGATTTCTGACATAGGGGCCAATAATGGCAGCCGCCCGGCTTTATCGGTCACGGTTTCATAGGCGATGCCTGTGGCACCGGTTGCCATCAGCGCCTGGGTCAGTGCCGGGTCCGGCGCCAGATGCAGATAGGTAAACAGCGTATGTTCAGCGCTGATCAGGCTGATTTCTTCCGGCTGCGGCTCTTTGACCTTAACGATCAGTTCGGCGTTATCAAACACCTCAGCCGCAGTATCAACGACCATTGCCCCACAGCTCAGATAATCGTCATCACTGAAGCCAATGGCCGCCCCTGCGTTCTGTTGCACCCAGACTTCATGACCGCGATGCACCAGCTCGCGCACGCTGTCCGGGGTCAGACCAACCCGGTATTCATGGTTTTTAATCTCTTTCGGGACACCAATACGCATAAGCACCTCCGTAATATATAAAAATAGTGTAGCTGACCGGAAGGTATTGAGCCGCAGAAGGCCCGCAAACGATGATCTGAAGAGACAGCGAATGAATAATCGGCACAGACTGAAGCAGTAATAAAAACAACACCAGTCCACTACGTTCGGTGAAAAGCCATATACAACCAGATTATTAAGATAAGCGACTGGAATCGTGCGCGTTTACGCTCCGGTGTCAAAATGGCGATGTGCAGATTGTCTGCCAACAGAGAAGAATCTGCCCTGCAAAATCAATGGGTTAACGGATTGCTCAACGAGATAGTGCGCAACGTGTAAAGATGACAGCGGATTGATAGTGTGCGCGCGTGTTTATAGCCTGATAGCGATATCATTATCAGCACTTTTCGCAGCGATGACAGTGGGTTAGACTCCGGGCATAAACAAGGACAGGGGTGTGTAAATGTGCATGCCTGCTAACAAACTGTTATCTGAACTAGGAGGCTGTTGTGCAAGGATTTTGTCGGCTTTGCCATTCTGAGTCGGTTTTAAAAGAAAGCCACTTCATTCCGAAGTTCATTGGTAAGTGGGTAAAACGAACTGGTATTACAGGCTACATTCGGAAAAGTAACGAAGTTCATAAGCGTGCTCAGGATATCGCAAAAGAGTACTGGCTATGTGGGGATTGTGAAGCGCTGTTTTCTGAGTGGGAGCGAGAGTTTGCAAATAAGATTTTTTACCCATTTGCTGATAAAGGTGAATCAGTAGCAAACTACGGTGAATGGATGTCAAGGCTATGTGCCTCGTTGTCTTGGCGGACACTTACATATATTCGTAGTAAAAATAAAGCCGAACAAAAATCTGATGATTACAACAAAGCTCTAGATGATGCTGAGCGACATCTGGAAAAATTTCTTCTGGGTGAAGAATCAAATCTTAATCAATACGAACAGCATGTATTTCCTCTAGAGCGAATTGAATCAACAACCGAGTCGGGGTTGCCACCAAATATCAATAGATACTTTTTGCGTACAATGGCTATGGATATTGTTGGTAACTCGACAGATTTATACGTATATACAAAACTTCCCTGTTTCATTGTATTGGGTGTGATTAAAGCAAAAGATCTGAGGAAGATGAGATCTAGCAGAATAGCCATTAAGCACGGAAAAATTAGCCCCAGAGAATATTGGTGGCCTGATGGTTTCATCAATTACATTGTTGAGAAGGCCCAAGCAGTTTCAGATGCATACGACAAAATACCGGAAAAACATAAAGCTAGCTTTGACGAGTACATAAGGAAAAACCCGGATAAAGCGGCAAGCTCAAAGCTATTTGAGGCATTCACACATGATCACGACCAATTTGGCCAAAAAGTATTCAGATAACAATTGGCGGCAGTCGGACCCAGTTTCGGCTCGTGCCTCGCTACAACTGGCCCGCTGCGCCCAGCGTTAGCCATACGGGAGTTAGAGTGTCAGCCATAACTGATCATCCATGCTTTAATCAGCCTAAAAATCAAGAAGCGAGATTATGGCGGTATATGGACTTTACTAAGTTCGTTTCATTGCTGGAGTCAGAAAGCTTGTTCTTTTGTAGGGCAGATCTGTTCAAGGATCCATTCGAGGGCTCCTACTCTAAGGCAAACGTGGCTTTGAGACCACATGTATACAAGGATATGCCAGCTGAGCAACTTGAAAAAATGACGACTCAGATGGCTGATTTCTCGAAATGGATTCGGGGTTGGACCTATATCAATTGTTGGCACGCTAATAAGCATGAGTCGGCAGCCATGTGGGATTTATACGCGAAAACCAATGAAGCTGTCGCTATTGAGACAAATTATTCAAAACTAAAAGACGCGTTACCCGAGAATGTTTATATTGGACTAGTTAACTACATAGATTATGACAGTGAATGGTTGCCAGAAGGCAACTCGTTTTACCCTTTCATGCACAAGAGAAAATCGTTCGAGCATGAAAAAGAAGTTAGAGCCGTTATTCAAGAGCTGCCTAATACTGAAAATGGAATCGCTGTAGGAAAAGAAAATCAGCTGTTTGGTTTGGATGTTAAGGTGAATCTAAACACTCTGATTAAGACTGTCCATATTTCACCTACCGCGCCTAAGTGGTTCGCTGATTTAGTTTCAAACGTAGCGTCGAGATATGGCCTTTCTGCACCGGTAAATCAGTCTTTGCTGTACTCAGAGCCGGTGTACTAATGGCTAACAAACGCATACTGTCGGACTGGTGATCTTGCCTCGTTTTAACGGACACCAAAGTCAAACTGACCAGGTGTCCGATATCAATTTTCTCTCCTCCCTCTCCGCCCCCTACCCTGCGCTTACCCGGTTTTTCCAACCCCAGCCCCTGAGCTTCGGATCACAAAAATACCGAGCACCAGCGTCCATACCAACAGGCCGCAGGTGAGCAGTAATCCGGCGCCAAAGGCGGCGGCCAGCCCGAATTGAATGGCGTAGCCTGCCAACAGCACGAATA
Organism: Thalassolituus sp. ST750PaO-4; assembly: GCF_020320405.1. NCBI lineage: Bacteria > Pseudomonadati > Pseudomonadota > Gammaproteobacteria > Oceanospirillales > Oceanospirillaceae > Thalassolituus > Thalassolituus sp. ST750PaO-4. The sequence continues at coordinate 728,471 of NZ_JABVCB010000007.1, read as the reverse complement.
CGGCCAGTATTCCGGCAATCTGAATCTGGCGCCGGAACCGGGCCGCTGGCTGAGCAATTACCGCAAATACCAGCACTGTCAGTATCACGCCCCAGAAGGGTATTACCGATGGCCAGCGCGCTAACACGCCGCTGATAGCGGATACGGTAATGGCCAGCGGCGCGCCCCAAACCACCGCCACCCATAAGCGGTTGAGCAGGTCTTCGTGTTTGCGCCGGTTCAGCCAGATATTAATGCCGCTGACGCAGACAACCGTGAGGGCCAGCCCCATTACAAAATAAAGCAGCTTGCTGCCCATACCGGCAAAATTGCCGAAATGCAGGCGATAAATGGAGTACACAATCTGTTTGGCCAGATCACCGTCGGAATAGCCTGCACGGTTGAGGAAATTGCCCTGCATATCGAAGCGGTAATTTTCGGAATAAATCAGCCGCCCCGGTTGTTGCACATAATATTCCTGAAAACGTTGTTCGCTGTCGGCTTCGTGAATGGTCATAAACAATAACTGGCCTTCAGGCACGTTGGCATTCAGATACTGCAGCGGTTGCTGAATATTCACCTGTAATGGCTGTGCTTCTACCACCGGGTCGCCACTGAAAAACTGCCGCGTTACCGCTTCCCGGTCGCCATCATGAAAGGCTTCAGCAGCAATCAGAATAATCAGCCCTGCCAGGCCAAAATACGCACCGGTAAAGGCCATCATCAGATGAAATGGTAAACCCCACACACTCAGACGGTTATGCAGATCGGTAAAATGAATGCGTTCAGAACCGGAGCGCCAGGCAAAGGCATCTTTGATAATGGAAGGATGCGCCAGCAAACCGCTGATGATCAGCGCCAGCAGAATAACCCCCATCGCACTCACCAGAATTATGCCGATATTTGTCGGCAGGTGCAGGTAATAATGCAGGTCGCTGAGTAGGTGTGCCCAATCGTCATAGGCCGGCACTCCGGCACTGCCATCGGCATTACGGTATTCACCCTGCTGTTCGTTGGCGAATTTAATCCGTGGCATCGCGTCTGACGGAAAGACCAGATACATGTGCGGCGTCAGATTATCGGGCGCGGTCAGATATTTATTAAATGCGCTTTCAACCGCGGCCGCATCAAACTCATGGAATTCTGCTGACAGCGGTTGTTCCCAGCGTTCGATATGCGTATGAAACACCACCAGCGTACCGCTCAGAATAATAAGATACAGCACCGCTGCCATGCCAATGCCCAGCCAGCTGTGTGCGCTGAGGCTGGATTTCACTAATTGTCTGGAATATTTCATAACACCATCAAACCAATAACCATAAGGATGACACCAGTGCCGCTACGGTGCTCAGTAACGAGACTTTCCAGGGTTTGCGACTGCTCAGAAACCAGCACACCGAGGCTGCCCACAGCAAAGGAAATAACAACAATGCTGATGCCAGATTCAGATTGGCGGCAAAGGGAAATTGCATCACCAGTGCCACACTCACCAGCAGCATGGCCACACCCAGGCCGGCAAATAACCAGAGAAAGCGCGCAATATTCCGCCCAATTCCCTGCCAGGATGGCGCAGGCATGGGCTGAACAGTCTGTGGCGCTGACGTTTTACGACGGCCTTTGCGGCGCTGAAAAACAATCATCAGCCAGGCAAAAAAAGCGGGAAATAACAACGCGAAAACAACACCGTATTCGGCCCCGGCCAGCTGTATCCAGCTCAGCAAAGACAACAACAGTAACAGCCAGCCATAAATGACCAGACTGCGTCCCTGCCCCCGTGCTGATTTCCACGAATAAAAAAGACAACCAACCCCGCATAACGCGGGGACAGCTGCCATCAGAAATAACATCATGATAAATATCCGTCCGGGCCCGCTGCCTGCTTAATTTGCAGGCAGCAGGCCGCGATAATCAGAAATTGTAAGTAACACGGGCATTAACCGTACGGCGCACACCCGGGAAACAATCGCCACGGGCCAGACAGGAGGTGAGGTATTCCTCATCGCCCAGGTTGCGTACGTTCAGCGCCAGATCCAGCTGCTCGGTTGCTTCGTAGCCCAGCATCATGTCGACCAGGGTGTAATCCGGCGTAACGTATTTAACCGTTGCCGTTTCAGACACACTTTCACCGACATAACGCACACCGCTACCCATGCGGAATTTTCCGGCCGGTTTCCAGGTTACCCAGAGCGATGCATTGCTATCCGGCTCAGCCGCATACTGGTAGCCGTTCTGATCTTCTGTATTCAGTGTGCTCAGCGCACCCTGAATATAAAAATCACCGACGTTGGCCTTACCTTCCAGTTCAACACCGTCAATTTTTGCTACGCCCTGCTGCTGCGAGCTGGTGCCCGGTACGCCATTGGGGTTAGGCAGATTGGTAATTTCGATATCGAAATACGACAACGTAAATAATCCGGGAAAACCGTTAGGCTCAAACTTCAGACCGGCTTCATATTGTGTTGCTTCGCGTGGTTCCAGCTGTTTACCGTTGGCATCAATACCGACCACGGTTTCGAAGGATTCGGAATAACTGATGTAAGGTGCCAGACCATTATCAAAGGCATACAACACACCGGCACTGGCTGAAAGCGCATCGTCTGATTGTTTGGCGCTGCCGGTGTCATTATCGACTTCGTCATAGCGCAGGCCGGCGGTAAAACGCCAGTTGTCATAACTGATCTGATCGGACACATACAAACCGATGCTGTCGATTTTCTGCTCCGGATTATCGGTGTAGGTAAACATCGAATCATCCGGCGCACCGGTATATTTCGGGTTTTTCAGATCCAGTACATAATCAAAATTACCGGATGACGCACCACCATCGGCGGAGCGTGCAGTGTCATTATCCGTGGTTACGCTTTGCTTTTGTGCACCAACCAGAACCTGATGACGCAGCGCTCCGGTATCAAAATCGGCTAACAGACGAACATCCAGCGCATAAAGCTGAAATTCGTTATCGGCTTTATAAAAAGTCCGCGCCACGGTGGTGTCGGTAAAGGCATTGGTGCCAAGAACATCATTCAGATAACGGCTGTTGCCGGCACCGGTAAAGACCGGCCAGGCCTGATTATAATCGGCACTGCCTTCACGCCATAACGCAGTGGCTTCCAGCGCTAAATTGGTTGTCAGCTGCTGTTCAACCAGAGCGGTTAACTGATTGGAACGGGTATCGTATTTATTCCAGCCCGGCTCACCGGTATACACATCCTGATCGAGGTAGGTGCCGTCTTTTAGTGGTTTTAAGGTTCCTTCCACCGGTACAAACTGCGCACCGGTGTCGCTGTCGGTGTTCTGATGCATAGCGATTAACGTGTAGCGACTGGTCGCTGACGGCACATAGCTGACCGATGGCATCAGCACCAGCGTATTATCTTCGACATAATCCACCTGAGTATCGCTGTCGCGCTTCAGCGCCACCATGCGGTACAGCCACTGTTCGCTGCCGAGTTTACCGGTCGAGTCGACGGCTAATTGCTTACGGTTGTTATTACCCAGTTCAGCAACAATTTCGGTTGCGGCGTCCGCCTTCGGGGTTTTCGACACATAGTTAACAATGCCGCCGGGCGTGCCCTGCCCATACAGTACCGACACCGGACCTTTCAGCACTTCGACCTGCTCCAACGTATACACTTCGGCACGGGTGGTGTTGTAGCTGCCGAATAATTCCTGAATAGAATCGCGGTAACGTGGCAGGCTCAGACCACGGGCGTGAATAGCATCCCCACGGGTGGCAAAACCATAGGTTTCGGCGGTCACACCAGCCATATAGGAGGTAGCCTGAGAAAGATTCAGCGCGCCTTTTTCTTCAAACTGTTCGCTGGTTTCTACCGAGACAGAACGTGCGGTTTCAACAATAGGCACACTGGATTTGGTCGCGCCAAAGTTGGTCAGCTCCGCACGAACGACGGTTTTATCGAGGCGTACCTCACTCTGTTCCGGCGCATTGTCCGCATCGGCGATCTGCGCTCCCGTCTCTTGGCCCGCTGTGGTTTCTGCCAATGCCACAGAGGCCACATTCAATAGCGCAATACTCAACGCCAGACGGTTTAATCGTTGCGTTTTCATCAGTCCTCCCCAGAACCTGCAGACTTTGACTCAAATAGTTATTGCGACGCATTATCATTACGACTTACAACTGAGTCAACTCAAAATACGGCCAGAAATGTCCATATCACCACCCTGAGCCGGATACCGGGGAGGAAAAGTCCGGTAACAGGGTTAGGTTTGAAGTGGTCGTATTGACCGGGCCTGCAGCGCAGAATCAGTAGCCCTGCAGGCACCGGGGATTAACCGGATCAGCGCAATAGTGTTACCCGCCACCACGGCTCAAAGCCCCTCGCTGACAAGCGTATACTTGCGCCAACAGCCTGATGCTGTACCTACCCAAAACAGCCACTCCGGCTTCGTATCACTGTTTCTGTGGAAGTTTTTTATGTCTGATGTAATCAGTAATCTGCAATGGCGTTATGCCACCAAAAAATTCGATCCAAGCCGTACTGTTGAACAGGAAAAGCTCGATACCATTCTCGAAGCGATCCGCCTGACGGCAACTTCCAGCGGCCTGCAACCCTATGAAGTGCTGGTTATTACCAACAAAGAAATACGTGAACAAATCAAACCTCATGCCTGGAATCAGGATCAGATTACCGATTGCTCTCACCTACTGGTGTTTGCCGCCTGGGATAATTACACCGCAGATCGCATTAACCATATGTTCGATCTGACCAACGAAATCCGTGGTTTTAAAAACGAAGGCTGGGAAAACTACCGCGCAATGCTGCTGGGCATCTACCCTCAGCGCGATGCTGAAACCAACTACCAGCATGCTGCCCGTCAGGCCTATATCGGCCTGGGATCGGCATTAATTGCCGCCGCCGAAGCACGGGTAGACAGCACACCAATGGAAGGCTTCACCCCGGAGAAAGTGGATGAGATTCTGGGCCTGAAAGAAAAAGGCTTACGCTCGGTTATTCTGCTGCCATTAGGCTATCGCGCTGAAGAAGGCGACTGGCTGGTGAATCTGCAGAAGGTGCGCCGCAGTCACGATGGTTTTATTACTGAAGTAAAATAATCTTCGCAATATTCAGATAAACAATAAAAAAAGAAGGCCGCTGGCCTTCTTTTTTTTATTGTGACGATGAGAGAAACGGAAAAACGGTATCTGATAATGCATTCGGCTACCGGACCGCCGCAATAAAAACGCCCGGATTATCTCCCAGCCGGTATTGAAAATGAAGCCGCGCTCCGGAGGATATTTTCTCAGCTGATTCCAGCATTCGCGGAAAGGTCAACCCAGATTCATAAGCACCAATCCGGTATTGTTGATACACACAAATATCGGTAAACAACATTGGCTGATAACGGTCATCAGGAAGATGATTAACCTCTACCGATAAACCAGGCAAATAACTGCCACTGACATTCTTCCATGAGAAAACAGCCTCATTATTCAGAATAAACACAGAACCGGCATAAACACGCCCGTCCTGCGCACTCTGGCCTGCAACCGCCCTTCGCGTTGCAGAAAACTCAACCTCCGGATCAGCAAACACAAGATCGACACGGATTTCCTGCGGAATAACAAGTGCCGACGGTGACTGCGATAACAGGTGGCGGACAACCGCAACCTGAGGCTCGGTCTGCAGACACGCCTGCATCACCTCCGTCAGAATAATATCCGCAGAAAAATCCGGGTCTGCCAGATACCCGGTAGCGTCCACAACCTTCATATCGAAAACCGCATCCGCAAGATTCAGGGCAGTAATGATACGTTCTGCAGAAGCGACCGATTCCGGATGAATATCGATAAGTGTAAAAGATGCTTCTTCAGCGCTAAGAACCAGCATCAGAGGCACAGCCAGAATGGCATATGGCCCACAGCCCGCATATAAAATCCGTACCGGACCACCTGAACCCTGCGCATATTGATCAGCAATAGCCGCCCGCGTGCCACGCAGGAACATAATTGTCCGGAAAGCATCATCAGCGCAGGTTGCCGCCATATCCGGTGCCAGTGCCAGGCCGTTTGCGGTTAACGTTCCTTTAGCAGCAGCGCCTGACAGGCCCTCAGGATGTTCGTGTCCCAACGATTTGAGAGCAACAGCTAACTCACTGACTTCTGCACGCAATAAATACGGCGAAATGGCGTTATCGAGTATTTTTTCAACCAGCGATATAAGCCATGCGGTATCCGGAACCGGGGGGGGCTCAGCCATAGGGTCATCCCGACAGAGTTTCAGGTCACCGTACCGCCTTTTGCCATTCAGCTCAAACCGATACGTGCAAGCTCCAGCCGCTCAAACCACGCCAGCGCAATCTGCCCCCGCAGCAGCAGGGGCAAACCAGTATTAACGTGGTTTACGCACAGGCCGTTTATTACGCACACCGGCTTTACTGTTTTTAGCAAAACCCGGACGCGGAGTATTACGCAATACCGCCTCCTCTTCTGCCGGAATCAGTGCTTTAGGACCACTGCCGATCAGATCAGTGCGTCCCATATCCTTCAGAGCCTGGCGCAGTAATGGCCAGTTTTTCGGATCGTGATAGCGCAGGAAGGCTTTCTGCAGGCGACGCTGATTCAGATCGCGCGGGATATAAATCTTGTCCGATTTATAACTCATACGGTGCAGCGGATCGCGCTCAGAGTGGTACATAGCGGTAGCCAGCGACATCGGCGACGGATAGAAGGTCTGCACCTGATCCACGCGCATTTTCTGGCGCTTCAGCCACAGCGCCAGATTCATCATGTCTTTATTTTCTGAACCCGGGTGGGCGGCAATAAAATACGGTACCAGATATTGTTCTTTACCCGCTTCTTTGGAGAAACGGTCGAACATTTTCTTAAAGGCGTCGTAGGTGCCCATGCCCGGCTTCATCATTTTATTCAGCACGTTTTCTTCGGTGTGCTCCGGCGCAATTTTCAGCAAGCCGCCCACATGGTGAGTAACCAGTTCACGTACGTATTCCGGATCACGCACAGCAAGGTCGTAACGCAGACCGGAAGCAATGGCGATGCGTTTAATGCCGGGGATTTTACGCGCCGCACGGTACAGCGCTGTTGTGTGTTCGTGGCTGGTTTCCAGATTTTTACAGATGCCCGGAAACACGCAGGACAAACGCCGGCAGCTTTTCAGAATGGTTTCACTCTTACAGTGCAGGCGATACATATTGGCGGTCGGGCCACCCAGATCGGAAATTGTGCCGGTAAAGCCCGGTACTTTATCGCGGATTTCTTCCAGCTCGTGCAGGATAGATTCCTGCGAGCGGTTCTGAATAATCCGTCCTTCGTGTTCGGTAATCGAACAGAAGGTACAGCCGCCAAAACAACCGCGCATAATGTTGACCGAAAAACGGATCATTTCGTAGGCCGGAATTTTCGCATCGCCGTAACTCGGGTGTGGCACACGCTGATAGGCAAAGCCGAATACCGAGTCCATTTCATCGGTTTCCAGCGGAATCGGCGGTGGGTTAATCCACACTTCCTGATGACCGTGTTTCTGAATTAATGGCCGCGCGTTATAGGGGTTGGCTTCCTGATGCAGAACCCGTGAAGCATGGGCATAAAGTGCACTGTCGTTGCGGACTTTTTCAAAGGATGGCAAACGGATACAGGTTTTATCCGGATCAAGACCGGCTTTACGCTGCAGTGGCATCGGCACGATTTTTACCGGCATCACATCATCAGCGCTATCGGCCGCATCACCGCTGCTGCCGTTCGTGCTGCAGCTCATTGTTTCCGTATCTTTCATTTCATACGGATTAGGAATCTGGTCAATATGACCCGGCCAGTCAATGCGGGTGGAATCGACTTCGCTCCAGCCTGCCGGTGTGGCATCACGCACCACCGCTGTGCCGCGCAGATCCTGCAGATCGTCCAGGGTTTTGCCTTCCGCCAAGGCATGAGTCAGCTCCACCAGCGCGCGCTCAGCGTTACCGTACAGCAGAATATCGGCACCGGAATCGATTAATACCGAGCGGCGGATCTGGTTGCTCCAGTAATCGTACTGGGCGATACGGCGCAGGCTGGCCTCAATACCGCCAATCACGATAGGTACGTCTTTGTACACCTGACGGCATTTCTGCGAATACACAATCACCGCGCGGTCCGGACGCTTACCCGGCTCGCCATGCGGTGTGTAGGCATCGTCGCTGCGGACTTTCAGGTCGGCGGTGTATTTATTAATCAGCGAATCCATATTGCCGGCGGTGACGCCAAAATACAGATTAGGCTTACCCAGCTTTTTAAACTCTTCCGGGTTGTTCCAGTCAGGCTGGGCAATGATGCCGACACGGAAGCCCTGCGCCTCCAGCAGACGCCCCAATACCGCCATGCCGAAGCTCGGATGATCAACGTAAGCATCACCGGTTACCAGGATCACATCACAGCTGTCCCAGCCCAGCACGTCCATCTCTTCACGGGACATCGGCAGGAAAGGAGCCGTGCCGAAACATTCGGCCCAGTAGGGGTAGTAAGAAAACAGGTGTTGCGCTGGCTGAGTCATAAGTCCGGACCGGGAAAAAACGGCCGCTATTGTCCCAAATTACGCGGGCCGACAAAAGGTGAAAGGCAAAATATTCCCTGCCTTTCGCGATCATTTTACGCTTTTATTCCCCTTGCATTTATGAGGATTAATCTGTGATTTACAGGCCATTTTTTACCTTCCCGGCATTTTATCCGCACCATCACCTTGTCTTTTCGCGCGCACTGGCCGAGTATCGGGAGCTGCGCAAATAGCGCTCAAAATAAGAAGAACGTACGAGCCAGCCTATGCCACCCTTTGATCCTCTGTTGTTTTTTGCGGCTTTCGGAGCCGGATTGAGTCTGATACTGGCGGCGATTATTGCCCGGGATTTTTTTCACACCCTGACCGCCCGGCTGTTTATCCTGCTGCTGGTTGCCGCCAATGTGCATCTGTTTCACCCCTGGTTGCCTCAGGCCTGGCACGGCTACTCCTTTGTTGTACAGAGTGCCTCACCTGCCCTGTTCTGGATGTGCTGCCGCCTGACCTTTGTCGCCCCCGATGAACCGCGCCGTCTTCTCTGGGGTCTGGCCTTTTACAGTTTCTTAGGTCCGTTGCTGTATTTGCTGACCGGAACCCCGGATGGCCTGCACCTGCTGCTGAAAGGCATTCCGCAGTGGCTGGAGTATCTGCTGATTCTGGCCGGACTGTGGGAAGTGATCAGTAACTGGAATAACGACCTGGTGGAAGCCCGCCGGCGCCTGCGTGGCGGTGTGATGCTGGCCATGGGGCTGGCTGTTGGCTGGGGTATTTTTTCGTTCAATATGCGCATCGGCGACAGCACCTCACGCTATCTGGCCCTGGATGTTTCCATGCTGATTCTGGCCTGGCTGCTGATGCAGGGGCGTTCTGAGTTGTGGCGTTTGCTGCCACAGCCTGCGCCGGCGGCGGCAGATAACAATATGGATCATGAACCGGCGTTCACCACGCTGGCCCTCAGCCAGCAAAGTTGCGAAGAACTGCAGATGCTGCAGGAACTGATGAATCAGGGTTTTTACCGGCGCGAGAATCTGACCCTGGCGATTCTTGCTCAGGAACTTGGCATTCCGGAATACCGTTTGCGGGCCACCATCAACAAGGCGCTGAATTACAACAACTTTAACGAGTACATTAACGAGCTGCGTATTGGCGAAGCCGCCGACCGCTTACTGAACGAAGCCGAAACTCCGATTACCAATATTGCGCTCGACGTTGGCTACCGTACGATGAGTTCGTTTAACCGTGCCTTCCGTAAAATTCATCACAGCACACCGTCTGATTACCGTGAGCATCGCGGCCAGCCACCGCACAACGGATGACACCGCGGCGGCTATTCAGTCAGCGTTCTTCGTTGCCCTCCTCGCTCTGCCGCTCTCTTTACCACCATTCAGAACAGTCTCATCGACCCATCAAGGGGCGTAACAGCCCCTTTCTGCACGCTTTCTGTGCAGCCATATTGAGGGCATAAAAGGAGGCTCAGCCTAACCCAAAAAAACGCCCGCAAGACGCCCTGAACATGCACTCAAACATCCCATAAATAACTGTGCACATCCTGCGTTTTAACTTTTGCACAGTCAGTTTTCAGCTGTCTGTTACATCCCTGCAGCCAGCATAAACACTGGCTTTTCACAAAATGCACAGCCACTTCCAGAGTTTGCAGCACGATTTGCTTTTACCCTTTCGCCGCCTTTCGTTTTGATGAGCCACGGCTGGGAAGCTACCGACATAACGCTCAGGGATGGAATCCGGGCGCATAAAAACAATGAGAAAGGTATTCATCATGCAGAAAGCACACACCTCCCGCGGTCATAAGCCGCTGGTTCTGGCGATGGCCATTGCCGCCATCGGCCTGACAGCCTGCGGCGGCAGCGATAACAAAAGCAGCAGCGGCCTGAAGAAAGTATTTAACTGTACCGACAGCAGCACCTCCGGGGCACGGGTTATCTGTATCGGTTCGGCCAGCGACCTGAGCGACAAAGCCGTTCAGGATGAGCTGATTGAAGCACTGGCCGGGGCAGAAACCGGCGACACCTTTGTATTACCTCAGGGGCGTTATGCCTTCACCAACACCATCGATTTTAACGGTCTGGTCGATAACATTCCGGTATCCAACCTCACCTTCCGTGGCGCTGGCATGGAGAAAACCATTATCGACGCCAGCGGCGCCGCTTCCGATGGTTTCCTGATCAACAATACCAACAATCTTATTTTTGAAGATTTCGCCATCTACGAGTCGAATAACAACGCTCTTAAAGTGACCAAATCCGATGGCGTGATCATGCGTCGCATGGCGACTGTGTGGGAGACCGATTACCAGTCAACCAACGGTGCCTATGGTCTGTATCCGGTACAGACCAGCAACGTACTGATTGAAGACTGTTACGTAAAAGGCTCTGCCGATGCCGGTATTTATGTGGGTCAGTCTGACAAGATCGTTGTGCGTAACAACATTGCCGAGAAAAACGTCGCTGGTATCGAAATCGAAAACAGCACCGAGGCGGACGTATATGGCAACACCGCTACCGGCAACACCGGCGGTATCCTGATTTTTGATCTGCCAATCGGCAACGGTAAATACGGTTCCGGCGTGCGCGTATTCGACAACAATGTTGAAGCCAACAACGCACCTAACTTCGCCAAAGTCGGCACCTTTGCCGGTGGTGTTCATATCGTGCCACCAGGTACCGGTGTGATCGTACTCTCAACATCCGACGTTGAGATTTACAACAACACCATCAAAGACCACCAGACAACCTCTATCGCTATTACTTCCTACATGCTGCCAGATGACAAAGTCGCTGCCGTTCCGGATCAGGACGTTGGCGGTGAAGTCATGAGCTACGGTGATATTCACCCATATGCCGAAGTCTTTATGGATGGCTGGTCACCGTTTGTACGCAACATCAATATTCACAACAACACCATCAGCCTCGCTGCCGCGCTGAATAACCCACAAGGCGCGCTGATTCAGGATCTGATCGACGGCTATACGGACTTCCACAGCCAGTTACCGGATGTCGCAGGCGGTAAAACCACTGTGCCTCATATTCTTTATGATGGTGTTGGTGAGCTGCTGGCCAATACACCAAATCCGGGCGGTGAAGGTGAAAGCATTATGCAGGCCATTGCCGGCGGCATTAATCAGGTAGCGGCTGCAGTAAAAGCCAATATTCCTGGTGCTCCTGATTACACGGCAATCGACCTGAGCAAATTTGCCCCTTACGCGACCGATGGTGGCCTGTGTCAGTCTGACAATGGTATTGATGGTGTGGATCTGTTTGCGGCTTCTGTCTATGAGACCAGCGCAACCGCCGGCACCTTTGTCGACGGCTCACCGCTTACCAAACTGGAACAGCTCAGCGGTAATCTCAGCCTTGCGGGAGCCATTATGGCAGACCCGAGTGGCACCATGAGCTGTGCTTCAGGCTTCGAAGGAACGGCCGCTACCGTTACTTTTAATGCTCAAACCTTTGGTTGCACCGCTGACGATTCCACCAACCCGTCCTGCGCTCTGTAATCTCCACGGGGGCCATAGGCCCCCGGCTTATCCAAGTCTGTATTGCGGATTAAATTTATGAAATATATCAATTCTCTGGCAGTAATTTCAGCCGCTGTATTACTGACTGCCTGTGGCGGCGAAAGCAGCAGCAATAGCGACAATACCGGTTCATCGTCTGCGTGTATCTCATCGGAAAAAAACGTTAACTGGGAAAAAGTACTGCAGGCCGATGCTGCAACACTGGCTGAATATCAGTTATTTGATAACCCTTGCGACCCGACACAGAATGCCAGTACGCGCGGACTGCCCTACAGCCTCTCTGCACCACTGTTTACCGACTACGCATCCAAGTATCGTTTTGTATTTATCCCCGAAGGACAAACAGCCACCTATTCAGAAAAAGAAGTTTTTGAATTTCCCGTCGGCACCGTCATTACCAAAACCTTTACCATGCCCGCCGACACCTCTGATCGTGGTGTAGAAAAGGAAAGAATTATTGAAACCCGCTTGCTGATCAAAAAAGCAGGTGGCTGGGTAGCCCGCCCATATGTATGGAACGCAGCAGAAACCGAAGCCGTCTGGGATAAGACCGGTGAGGTGGTAGCCATTAATAATCTGAAACACGGTGAAGATACCCTGTCGTTTAATTATGGTGTGCCAAATCAGAATTCCTGTACCAACTGCCATCAGTTTAATCCCAACGGCATTCTTGATGCTGTCAATGGTGTCGATCCGACGCCGGCTTATTTCGCCCCGATCGGCCCCAAAGCCCGCTATCTGAATTCCGATTATGATTTTGGTCAGGGCCCGAAAAATCAGCTCAACAAATGGGTAGAGGAGAATATGCTGTCCGGACTGCCGGCCGAAAACAGCAGCATTCAGAAAGCGGCGGACTTCAGTGACTATAAATCTCTCGGTGAATACAGTGGTACACAAGAACTGCTGACCGCAACGGCTAAATCCTGGATCGATATTAACTGTGCTCATTGCCACCGTACCGAAGGTCAGGCCAGCAATACGGCTTTCCGTGCTGGCTACAATGTCCCATGGCAGGGTAACGAACAGTATCATGGTGTCTGCGCAGGACCGGTTTCCGGCTCACAACCCGGTTCAACCTGGATTATTGTACCCGGCGATTCTTCCCAGTCGCTGCTGTATAACCGTATGAATACCACCAAGGCCGGCCTGATCATGCCACCACTGGGCCGCGCGGTTATTCATACCGAAGGTACTGCACTGATCAAAGCCTGGATTGACAGTCTGGACCCGGCATTGTGCAATTAATTAATGTCACCGGGCGCTTCTGCGCCCTTTTTTTAATGCTATTGCTGATCGGCTGCGGAGCCGGCAGCGCGGACGAAAACCATACCCCAGCCCTTTCCGCGGACCCACTCTGCGACCAATCCGGCAGCGAAATTAACTGGCAGGCCCTGCAGCAAACGCGCTGTCCGTTATTATCGCAATATGGTCTGTTTAAAGGATTACCCTCCGATATTAAAAACAGCAATGGCGGTATTTATTATAAATTGGGCAGTGAATTATTTACCGATCATGCACGCAAATACCGCTATATCTTTCTGCCGGAAGGTACTCAGCTCGGTTACCAGCAACAGGATGTGCTCGATTTTCCAACCGGCAGTGTCATCGTTAAAGTCTTTGCTATGCCCACACAAAGCACCACAGACAGTGCAGAAGATATTATGGAAGTCCGCCTGCTGGTCAAACGCAGCAGTGGCTGGATATTTATTCCTTATGTCTGGGATAACAGCATTAATGATGCCCGCCTGGCGATAGCTGGCAGCCAGACACCTGTCAGTTTCAGCCATAAAGGCGAAATGCTGAATCTGACCTATGAATCGCCCTCTCTGTTGCGCTGCCAGAACTGCCATCAGGTTAAAATCAATGACCAGCTCAGTTTTGTGCCCATTGGTCCGAAGATCCGCCATCTGAATCAGACTATTGAAGTGAATGGCCAGCCGGTAAACCAGCTTGAGCACTGGCAGTCTCTGGGGCTTATTACCTTGCCGGCCGGTGAGCATCCTTATGCACCTGACTGGCGCGATACATCAGCACCGCTGCAACAACGTGCCAAAGCCTATCTGGATATTAACTGCGCTCACTGCCACAACGACAACGGCGCCGCCGCCCTTTCCGGCCTGCGGCTGGAATACTGGCGCACCGCCATTGACTATACCCATGGTGTCTGCAACTCGGCCCATGGCTGGCGTGGCGGAGGCTTTGATATCTGGCCCGGGCGCGGTAATGACTCCAGCCTGCCGTTACGCATGGAATTAAACGGTGCAGCCGACCGGATGCCGCCGATAGGACGCAGCGTGCCCGACAAAGACGCCGTCGCCTTAATACGGGCCTGGATCGATACCCTGCCCGCTCAGGACTGTGCCAGCGGCTGAAACGGCCACCAGCAGCTTTGCACCAGAACAGAGCGATCTCATATCGCTCTGCCGCTTTACAGCGCAGGCAGTCTGCCTCAACCCTGCTCCCTGACCGGCTCAGAGGCTTTTCCCTGTCCCCAGGCCCGTTAATCTGATCAGCGGCTGCACAACCGTCAGCTGCACTTCCGTTTATTAACCGATATTTCACATCTGGTATTCATCTTGCACCAGCACTGAGCAAAGCCTTTATTTATTTGCAAAGAAGGATTCATTTCCGTGCAGGATCTTCACAGCGTTGCCTATTTTCTGAACCTCGGTCAGCAACAGGAAATACAGGAACTTGAACAGTTTGCCCGTACCGGCCAACTGGTGATTGCCATCAGCAATCTGTTGCATCAGCTGCAGTACGAACGCGGATTATCCAACCGCTTTCTTGGCAGTGCTGGCCTGCGCTGCCAGCAAGAACTGCAACAACAGTGGCACAGCAGCAATGAGCAACTGGCGCTGTTTCATAAAGCTCTGGCCAACTTACTGCCAGAGCACGGGCAGCATGCCTTTCCCGCACGCTGGTTCCGCCGTCTGGGTTATGCCCTGCACAGTCTCGAACGACTGCCACAACTGCGGCAGGATGTAGAACAGCTGAAATTCAATACCACCGTTGCCATCAAAGCCTATTCCGAAATGATTCAGAGCTTACTGGCCGTGGTGTTCGAGGCCGCAGGCAACGCGGCCGATGAAATAACCGCACGTATTCTCGTCGCCATGTTTAATTTAATGCAGGGCAAAGAGCTGGCCGGACAGGAACGCGCCTGTGGGGCTGCCGGATTTTCCGCTCACGAATTTGACCCCGGCCTGCGTCAGCGCCTGACACAATTAATCGACCGCCAGGATCGCTGTTTCCATATTTTCAGCGATTATGCCAGTGACGAAGCTCTGAGCGCCTGGGAACAGGTTCAGCGCGGTGAATTCCAGCTCGAATTTGAACGCCTGCGGCGTCTGGCCCTGACCGCCGGCCCCCAGTCACTGGCGGCAGCGGATTATGATGTGCGCTGGTTTATCTGCTGTTCTGAACGGCTGGATGCCATCAAATATGTCGAAGAAGTGTTGGAAACCCAACTCCTCTCCCACAGCCAGCAACGCATTCTTGCGGTACGCGAAGCAGCATTGAGTCCCGACCAACAAGGCAACGACCTGCAACGCGGAGCGTTCGACGATGTTCCTTCGTTTGCTCTGTACGTCAGCCATTCACAGTCCGCCGGGCATGAGTCAGACCATGCTCTCAGCGGTCCCGATGACGATATGGTACATAACGTCAGTAAGCCGGTGGTCGAATTAATCGAAGCTCAGGGCCAACGCTTAAAAAGCCTGAATGATGAACTGGATGCCGCCCGTACAGAACTGCATGAGCGCAAACTGATTGACCGCGCCAAACGTGAACTGATTCAGCGCCGCCAGATGAGCGAACAGGAAGCCTATGCGTTATTACGCAGTATGGCGATGAATCAGAACCGCCGTCTGGTGGATGTTGCCGCCGGTTTATTAAGCATGACCGAGCTTCTTTAAATCAGGTTGTGTACTGCACCAAGTCGCAGCACCAGCGCATAACCTGCTCTTCAGCAGAGCAAAAAAAATCCTTGCCGTAAAAACGCAGGGATTTTTTTATTCCCGACAACCGCTTTTAAAAGCCTTACGGTTGATTGCAATCCAAATAAAAACAGGAAGTTAGCGGATTAAAATGCGTTAAAAACGCCATAGACGGACATTGTCCGAAAACTCTGGCACGCTTCTGGCAATACTTATTCTGAATTTCTTATTCAGTGCATACCCAATGGCGGGTAACCGTACTGACACATTTTAACAGCAAAGGCGCTTACAACGGGCAACCGTTGTGGCGCCTTTTTTTTGTTGCCAAGAAAGGGGAAGACCATGCAAGGACTGAACACTCTGCGCCGCACACTGATAAAAAGTGCATTGATTCTGACCACAGGTCTGGCCAGTGGTTTATCGGCATTATCGATACCACTCAGTCATGCTGATGATTATCCGGAAAAAGAAGAGCTTAAATTCGGTTTTATTAAATTAACCGATATGGCACCGCTGGCTATTGCCTATGAAAAGGGTTTCTTTGAGGACGAAGGCTTGTATGTCACCCTCGAAGCACAGGCAAACTGGAAAGTACTACTCGACCGCGTGATTGATGGCCAGCTGGATGGCGCCCATATGCTGGCGGGCCAGCCATTGGGCGCAACCATTGGGTTTGGTACCAAAGCCGATATCATTACCGCCTTCAGTATGGATTTAAACGGCAATGCCATTACCGTTTCCAATGATGTCTGGCAGCAAATGAAACCCTTTATCCCCAAAGATGCTGAAGGAAAACCCGTACACCCGATTAAAGCCGATTACCTGAAACCAGTCATAGAAAAATACAAAGCCCAGGGTAAGCCATTTAATATGGGCATGGTTTTTCCGGTATCCACCCACAACTACGAATTACGCTACTGGCTGGCGGCTGGCGGTATTAACCCGGGTTATTACGCACCGTCGAAAGGCGACACCTCCGGTCAGCTGAATGCTGATGCCCTGCTTTCGGTTACACCGCCACCACAAATGCCGGCAACGATGGAAGCCGGTACGATTTATGGTTATTGCGTAGGCGAACCCTGGAACCAGCAGGCCGTCTTTAAAGGCATCGGTGTTCCGGTGATTACCGACTACGAAATCTGGAAAAACAATCCGGAAAAAGTATTTGGCGTCAACAAAACCTGGGCAGAAAAATATCCGAACACTCACAAGCGTGTGGTCAAAGCACTGATCCGTGCTGCCGCCTGGCTTGATGAAAACAATAATGCCAACCGCGAGGAGGCAGTAAAAATTCTGGCCAAGCCACAGTATGTAGGCGCCGATTACAAAGTGATTGCTAACTCCATGACCGGTACTTTCGAATATGAAAAAGGCGATAAGCGCTCTGTACCGGATTTCAATGTCTTTTTCCGCTACAACGCCACCTACCCTTATTACTCCGATGCCATCTGGTATCTGACACAGATGCGCCGCTGGGGCCAGATTGCCGAAGCTAAATCGGATGACTGGTACAAAGACATCGCGAAAAAAGTGTATCGCCCTGACATTTACGCAGAAGCAGCCAAAGCACTTATTGCTGAAGGTAAAGCCGATGCCAAAGACTTCCCTGACTTCAGCAATGAAAGCGGCTTCCGTGCCCCACAAACGGAATTTATCGACAACATCACCTATGACGGTCAGCAACCGAATGCTTACCTGCAGAAGTTTGCTATCGGCCTGAAAGGCGAGCAAAAGCTGTAACACAGGGAATAAGCCGGCTGTTTTAACAGCCGGACTAAAACAGCCGGAAACCATCACACATTCATCGAAATTGTGCAGTCAACTGAATCCGTCAAGGAGATCCTATGAGCATTGCCCTGACCCAAACATTAAGCAAAATAAGCTGGCTGGAACCGATGATTAAAGCCGCTCAGGGAGAAAACCGCAGCCAGAACCTGAGCATTATTGCCAAAGCCATCGGCATTCCTCTGGCAGGGATTCTGGTGTTTTTAATGATCTGGCATGCGGCCGCATCAAGCATTAACACTTCTCTGGGAAAATTCCCCGGACCTGCCGATGTCCTGATCCAGAGTAAAACCCTGATCAGCGAACATATTACAGAGCGTGAAAAAGCAGCCGCTTTTTACCAGCGCCAGGATGAACGTAATGCCCGGCGTCTGGCACAGGACCCGGACTATATCGTCAAAATCCGCGACTACACCGGTAAGCCAACCTACGTCGATCAGATTGGTACCAGCCTGATTACAGTTCTGAGCGGTTTTCTGATTGCCTCACTGATCGCCATTCCGCTGGGTATTGTTATTGGTTTAAGTGCCAACCTGTACTCGGCATTTAACCCGGTGATTCAGATTTTCAAACCGGTATCACCTCTGGCCTGGCTGCCACTGGTCACTATGGTGGTCAGTGCTGTCTATGTCAGCGATGACCCGGTTGTAGCAAAGTCTTTTGTCACTTCCATGATTACCGTCATGCTCTGCTGCCTGTGGCCAACCGTTATTAATACCGCCGTGGGCGTCGCCTCTATTTCTCAGGATTTAAAAAATGTCAGTCAGGTGCTGCGTTTAAGCTGGCTGACTCATGTACGGAAAATTGTTTTACCTGCCGCTATTCCGATGATGTTTACCGGCCTTCGTCTGTCGTTGAGTATCGCCTGGATGGTGCTGATTGCTGCGGAAATGCTGGCACAAAACCCCGGACTCGGAAAATTCGTCTGGGACGAATTCCAGAACGGCAGCTCAAATTCCCTCGGCCGTATTATGGTCGCGGTTATTACCATCGGCTTAATTGGTTTTGCCCTTGACCGCATTATGTTGCTGCTGCAACGGAGCGTTTCCTGGGATAAGTCCGCCACCTTACGCTGAGAACCGGAGAAAATTATGAACCCACTACTCGAACTGACTCAGGTAGGCATTGAATTCAGCACCGCAAAAGGCAGTTTCCGCGCGTTGCAGAGTGTCGATCTGAAGATTAATAAAGGTGAGTATATTTCACTGATCGGCCACTCCGGCTGCGGCAAATCCACCGTGCTGAATATTGTTGCCGGTCTGCTGCAGGCAACCGAAGGCGGCGTAGTTCTGAATGGTAAAGAAGTGAACGAGCCAGGCCCTGAACGTGCGGTGGTATTTCAGAACCACTCCCTGCTGCCCTGGCTCAGTGCTTATGAAAATGTCGAGCTGGCAGTAAAACAGGTATTCCGTGGCAAAAAATCCAAAGC
The DNA here is from genome assembly GCF_020320405.1 of Thalassolituus sp. ST750PaO-4. Lineage (NCBI taxonomy): Bacteria > Pseudomonadati > Pseudomonadota > Gammaproteobacteria > Oceanospirillales > Oceanospirillaceae > Thalassolituus > Thalassolituus sp. ST750PaO-4. The sequence goes on along the minus strand of NZ_JABVCB010000007.1, from coordinate 709,301 downwards.
CGAAATGAAAGCCTGGATTGAGCACAACCTGGAGCTGGTGCATATGACCCATGCCATGCATAAACGCCCGGATGAAATTTCCGGTGGCATGAAGCAACGCGTGGGCATCGCCCGGGCACTGGCGATGGAGCCTAAGGTGTTACTAATGGATGAGCCTTTTGGTGCGCTCGACGCCCTGACGCGTGCGCACCTTCAGGATTCATTAATGGACATTCAGAAGGAGCTGAATAACACCGTCATTATGATTACCCATGATGTCGATGAAGCGGTTTTATTGTCTGACCGGATTGTAATGATGACCAATGGTCCCGCTGCCACCATCGGTGAAATTCTGGACATCGATCTGGAACGGCCACGTAACCGCCTGCAGTTAGCCGATGACCCACGCTACAACCATTACCGTCATCAGGTGCTGAGTTTCCTTTATGAAAAACAGCGTAAAACTGATGACAGCCTGCCTGCCACGCAACCCCATGGTCAGGTCTCAGGTTCCCAAATAATAAAAGAAAATCATGAAACCCGCGCGATAAACACCCCGGCCGGGCATTCCCATGCTCATACACCGGATCAGGATAAAGCCAACCAGTTAAAAACTGCCTGATTTTAATCAAATACCGGAGAAAGAATGATGCAAACAAAAAAAACATTGTCAGCTACTGCCCTGAGTTTAGCCATCAGCCAGGTTGTCTTCAGTCAGAGTGTGCTGGCAGAAGATACGGCTGTTGATATGCTGAAAAAAGGTGACGCCATTATTGATCTTCGCCTGCGCTATGAAAGCGTTGATGATGACGATGCTGCCGCTAAAGACTCTGCCACGGCACTCACTCTGCGCTCTCGCCTGGGTTATGAAACAGCCGATTTTAACGGCTTTAAAGTGCTGTACGAAATTGAAGATGTACGCGCCGCTATCGACGACTATGCTCCGGAAAATACCGATTATGATACCGTTGCCGATCCGGAGAACACCGAGATCAACCGTGCTCAGATCAGCTACAGCAAAGATGGCTTCAGCCTTGTAGCCGGTCGTCAGCGTATTATTCTGGATAATGCCCGCTTCGTCGGTAATGTCGGCTGGCGTCAGAATGAACAAACTTTTGATGCGGTAAAAGCGGCTTATAAAACCGGCGATCTTAACCTTCAATACGCTTACATCGATCAGGTTAACGGTATTCTGCGTAAATTTGATGCCGACGTTACCAGCCATTTACTTAATGCCACCTACTCCGGACTCAAAGCCGGAAACCTGACCGGTTACGCCTATTTATTAAAGGATGACGACAGTGATGCCAAGCTGGATACCTATGGTGCGCGCTTTGCCGGAAAAACGGCCGTCAATGATCTGAGCCTGATCTACAGCGCAGAATTTGCTACCCAGTCCAGCGATGATTTTGATGCCAGTTATTATGCCCTGGAAGGCGGCGTGGTGTTGTCCGGCATTACTCTCGCACTGGGCAATGAAACCCTCGGCAGTGATGACGGCGCCTATGGATTCCAGACCCCGTTAGCCACCAAACATGCGTTTAATGGCTGGGCAGACAAATTCCTGGTAACTCCGGCCGATGGCCTGAGTGATACCTATATTAAAGCCACGGGTGCCGTCGCCGGTGTCAAATTGCTGGCCATGTACCATGAGTACAGTGCCGATGAAGGCAATGACGATAAAGGCAGCGAAGTCAATTTCCTCGCCGCCAGAAGCTTTGCTGAGCATTACAGTGCCGGTCTGAAATACGCCGCCTACAGCGCCGGAGATAATGGTAGCGACAGCGACAAAGCCTGGCTGTGGCTGGAAGCAAAATTCTGATTAAGCCTTAAAAAAGCGATACGGCGGTGCCCTGCGGGTACCGCCATCTGTCAGCGAAGGAGATAGAACATGGCGACAAACATTCTGGTGATTATTGGCAATGGTCTGGCAGCCAACCGGGTACTGGAGCAACTGGGCGAGATCCATCCGTTCAGCGCTATTCACGTACTGAGCGACGAGCCTGTTGCTCATTACAATCGCATTATGCTCTCACCACTGCTGGCCGGCGAAACAACGCTGAATGCCATTACGCCACATGATCAAGAGTGGTATCAGAGCCGGCGTATTTCTGTTTATCTAAAGCAGAATGTTGAACGCATTGATACGCTAACCCAGCAGGTTATCTGTTCCGGTGGCGACCATTTTGCTTATGACGCGCTGATACTAGCCACCGGGTCCCGTTCTTTTGTGCCTGATATTCCCGGTGCAGATGCAACCAATGTTGTTGGTTTCCGCAGTCTGCGCGACGTTGACACTATGTTTGAACGCTTGCCGGATATACAGCACGCTACCGTGATTGGTGCCGGATTGTTGGGTGTAGAAGCCGCCACGGGACTTCGCAGCCACGGCATCCAGGTAACCCTGCTGCACCGTAACCCTGTTTTGATGAACCGCCAGATGGATGCCACAGCGTCGGCATTGCTGGAAAAAGAACTGCTTAACCGTGGTATTGATGTACGCACCGGCTGCACCCCGCTTAAATTGTGCAGCAGCAATGCGCCAAAACTGCACATCAATACTATTCAGTTTGAACAGGCCGAGCGCCATATTCAGCAACAGCTGGATACCGATCTGGTGGTATTTGCTACCGGTATTATTGCCAATAAAGAACTGGCAGAAAGTGCGGGTATCCACTGTGCTCAGGGGATTCAGGTAGATGCATTGATGCGTACCAGTCATCCGCATATTTATGCATTAGGCGAATGCTGCGAATTTAACGGCAACACCTATGGCCTGGTCGCTCCCATCTGGGAACAGGCCAGCATCCTTGCACGCCAGCTGCACCAGCAATATCAAACCGATCAGCAGCAGAGATTAAGCACTGCCGATCCTCTGTTGTCGTATCAGGAGCGCGAGCATTTAACCAAATTAAAAGTATCCGGTGTCGATATTCACAGCATCGGTCAGTTTGAAGCAGACAGCAGTACAGAAGTTCTGCAACTACTGGATGAGCACGCGGGTATTTATAAGAAAATACTGTTGCGCGATGAGCGTATCGTCGGGGCCCTGTGTGTCGGCGATGTCGCCGACAGCCACTGGTATTATGAATTAATGCAACAGGGTGACAGCGTTACCGCTCTGCGGCCAACATTATTGTTTGGCCAGGCGTATTGCTGATACTGTGCTGAAAGATTATCAGTGACCGCTACTGGCAGAAAAAACATTCATCACCACGACACCGGTAATAATCAGCACCATACCGATAATAGCCGCCGGATCGAGTTTCTGATCGAATAAAAACCAGCCAATCAGGGTAACCAGAACAATGCCCATGCCCGACCAGATGGCATAGGCAACGCCGACCGGAATGGTTTTTAATGTCAGGGCCAAACCATAAAACGCTATAGAATAGCCAACCACCACCACCAGCGAGGGTATTAAACGGGTAAAACCTTCGCTGACTTTTAACGCTGAGGTTGCGATCACTTCGGCAATAATCGCAATCGCCAGAATCCACCAGGTATTCATACTAGGCTCCCACACTGCCACTGTATTTTTGCTGCTGTCTTTTCACCAGCTGCGCCAGTATTTTAATCGCATCTTCCACATCCTCACTCCAGGTAATAGCCGTATTAATGCGGATATAATTGGAAAAATGCTCAGTATTGGAAAACACATCACCGGGAATAATAATTACCGAACGCTGCGCAGCCTCATAATGCAGATCCATCGCACTGACGCCCTCGGGCAAACAGACCCAGAGAATAAATCCTCCGGCAGGCTCACTAACCCGGGTTCCCGGTGGAAAATACTGGCGGATGGCATGAATAAAACGCTGCATGCTGTTGGCGGCACGCACCCGGAACTGACGCAGATGCCGGTCGTAGTGGCCGTTCTGCAGATACGACAGCATCGCGTATTGTGACAGGCTCGCTGCCGAAAAAGTGGTAAATGTCTGCCGTTCTGTTACCTGCCGGTACCAGCGACCGGGAATGCACCAGCCCACACGCAAGCCTGCCGAGACCGTTTTGGAAAACGACGAGCAGTACAGCACCAGACCATCCTGATCATAGGTTTTCAGCACCGAAGCCGGTGGCTGAGCCTGTCCACGCGCGACCGGATACCCTGTTTCGCCATAAACATCATCCTCAATCACCGGCACCTGATACTGACTGGCCAGCGCCATCAGTTTTTTCTGTTGCTCTACCGGCATACTGCAACCGGTCGGATTGGAATAACGGCTGCTGACCTGAATGACTTTTACCGGCCACTGCTGTAATGCCAGCTGCAGTGCATCGACACTCATGCCCTGCTGCGGATCAGTGGGTATTTCAATAATCTTCAGCCCCAGCATATCGGCGGTCTGTAAAAAACCGTAATAACAGGGCGATTCAACTGCGATCAGATCACCGGGATTCGTAACTGCCCGTAAACACAGGGCCAGCGCTTCGGCACAGCCATGGGTAATAACGATATCATCCGCCTGACAACGCACATTCACATCGCGCATTCGTACCGCAACCTGATTACGCAGCTCTTCCAGACCGGGTGAAAATAAATAATCGAATACTTCGGCAGAATGAAAACGACTGACTTTCTGAATATGGGTCTGCAGCACCCGCTGCGGTAACCAGTCCGGACGCGGAATCGCAGCACCAAGATTGATCATGGCCGGACGATTGATTTTCGCCAGCATGCCATTAATAAATTCTGCCTTGGTAACGGCACAGGGTTTATCACCGGCCGATAACGGCGGTATCTGCTGCTCAGCAGACGACACATGGCTGCGGACAAAGTAACCCGACTGTGGCCGGGCCGAAATCCAGCCCTGATCCTCAAGCCAGGCATAAGCCTGGGTTACGGTTGAAATACTCACGCCATATTGCACTGCCAGTTTACGCACACTGGGTACTTTGCTGCCGGCGGCAAACACTCCGGCACGGATATCATCCGCCACCCGGCCAGCCAGTTGCTGATAAAGAGGTTGTTCTGTCTGGCGTTGTAACACGATGAACTCCTGAGCACTGACGGCTGCATAGAATCGGCGGCGTGGAATAGGCTCCATGGCCAATTACTCACTGACAAAGCGCATTCTAAAGAAACAACTGTACCGCCAACCGATACAGTTTGGCCAATTCATTCCAGTACAGTTGCCAATAGCAGCGCTACTGTACCGCTGCTTCTCTCCCACCCTGCGCCTGCTGCCTTAACCCACATCACGGCATGATGATTCATCAGTTATCCATCGATTCAGCACAAAGGCCATGTATGCAAAATCCATCTCTGACCATTCCTTCTCCTCCTGACAGCAGGACAAACTTACCCGCTAACAGCAAACCCGGAAAATTCGCGGTCCCCGTATTCAGTGCCGTTCATCAGGCCTTGTTTGCGGTGATGCTGTTTGCCCTCACCATTCCGATGACACAGATCGCACTGGGCAGTTTTTCAGCCGAGTTTATTGCCGCCAGCCGCGCCGTCATCGCGGGCCTGACAGCCTGGGTGGTAATCGTTATTAATGGCTGGAAACGTCCGCCGCTGCAGGCGTTGCCCTGGTTGCTGCTGGCCGGTGTTGGCGTGGTACTGGGTTTCCCTTATTTGCTGAGTCTCAGCCTTACCCGTATACCCGCCGCTGATATGGGCGTGGTTCTGGCCGGCCTGCCGCTGGTAACGTCATTACTGGCCACCCTGCTGCAGGGCGAACGTCATCCGCCACGTTTCTGGTTTTTTTCCATTGTCGGCTGCAGCCTGCTCGCCGGTTATGTCATTACCACCATCGGTGCATTGCCGGCGTTCGCCCCTCAGCATCTGCTGACCCTGATCGCCACCCTGCTGTTTGGCGGTCTGGGTTACAGCGCCGGAGCCAAAGCCGCCGCAATGATCGGTGGCTGGCAGACCATCTGCTGGATGGTGGTTTTATATTTGCCATTGTCTGCGCTGGTATGGGGAAGTTTGTGGGCCACGGAAGCTGCGCACAGCAACCAGCAGGATATTGTGGAAAGCATGCTCGCCCTGCTCTATCTGGGTCTCATCAGCCAACTATGGGGCTTCCGTTTCTGGTATCGCAGCCTGGCGACGGCGGGTGTCGCCAAAATCAGTCAGCTGCAATTGCTGCAGCCGTTTTTTACTCTGGCATTTATCAGCCTGATGCTGCGTGACAGCATTACTGTCGCTCAACTGTTTTTTTGCGCGCTGATAGTGTTGATGGTGATGTGTGCGATGAAAAGTGCAAAGCGCTGATTTGCGATCAGGGAGGGCCTATTGACAGGCCCTGAATCAGCCGGAAAAAATCAGCGCCTGTACAATAATCACAAGCAGTAAAAGCCCACTGAGTATTTGCCAGAAACGCAACGGGTTACGCTCCAGCAATGGCTTTTGCCGGTATTGCCGCTGCAGCGAAGCATTCGGCTGATGCAGGTCGGTCCAGAATTCAGAATAAGCCTGATAACGCTCCGCCGGATTGGGTTCACAGGCTTTCTGAATACAGAGATCCAGCCACAGCGGCAAGTCCGGACGATGCTGCAACAGCGACGTGTAACGCCATTGCGAAAATGATTTCGCTCCGCGCCGGTGTACCTGATCCATAGTAAAAGGCTGCGCACCGCTGAACAGCTCATAAACCATAACGCCCAGCGAAAATAAGTCACTCTGATAGCTGGCATTGTGCAGGCCTGTAGTGCCAAGAACGGTTTCAGGTGCAATATAATTAACCGATCCCTGCGGGCATTCTTCTTTAACAGCGCTGTTAATTTCTGCCAGACCGCGTACCTGAACGGTGCCAAAATCAATTAATTTAATACCGCCATTGCGGTCAACCAGCACATTTTCAGGCTTTAAATCACGGTGTACCATGCCCAATCGCTGAAATGCCCGCAGAGCATGAATTAATTGCCCGACCAGCTTACGGACATCGGCAGCAGACGGAGCCGGATGGTCATGCAACCACTGGCGCAGGCTGTCGCCATCCAGTTTTTCACAAATATGATAAAGAAAGCGACTGCTATCCAGTGGCGGGTAAATCTTCATAATGTTCGGATGATCGACCCGGCTGCCAACCCATTGCTCGCGCACGAAGCCCTCAAGGTAAACCAGATCATCCTGAAAATTCAGCGACGGTGCTTTTAATACATAGTCTTTTTGGTCGCGCAGATTACGCACTCTGTAGACATGGCTGCGCGTACCGGCATACAGAATTTCCTGTATCTGAAAGTGGTCGATTTTATCGCCCGTTTTCATTACCGGCGGAATAGCCCGCTCACACAAAGTACGGTGTGCTTCCTCCAGGTTAGTCTGCGGTAATTGTTCAACCACCAGCAGACAGCAGGTTGCATTGTCATCACCGCCCTGAGCCAAAGCCTGTTGCACCAGCTGTTTGCTGCATTGTTCCAGCTGATGCTGATTGATTCCGTGACTAGCAGTCGCGGCCTGCAATGCACCGTTCAGTGTCTGCTGTAATTGCTGGGCGGTTAAAAAACCATGCACACCATCGCTGGTGAGTACAAAAACATCGCCCTGCCGTAATGATTGAGTCTGATAATCAACTTCCAGGTGGGTATCCATTCCCAGCGCCCGGCTAAGGTACTGACGCCCACCCTGCTGATGATTATGATCGCGGGTCAGCAACTCAAGAATACCGGCCCGCAGACGATAAATCCGGCTGTCGCCGACATGCAGTAAATGCGCAGTATTGGATTTTAAAATCAGCCCACTGAAGGTCGTCACCAGACTGTTATGGCGGGCACTGGCCTGCTGACCGTGATGATACAGCCAGGCATTAAGTGAGGATAAAACTCTTCCTGCTGCAGTTTTTACATCCCAGCTGTCGGGCGTGCTGTAATAATCCTGCAGAAAATGCGTCACACTGGTGGTGCTTGCCTGCTGCGCATGCTCGCTGCAGCTGACACCGTCGGCGACACACAGGGCCACCCCTTTATAATGCTCCTGGGTGGTAAGACAAGCGGCAAAAGCATCCTGATTTTCGTCTTTCGGACCTGCAGAAGAGTAGCCGCCCAGCGTGACAATCAGGCGTTTGGCAGAAGGCCGACGGATAATGTCACCTTCAGTGGCAAGACCATATTCCTTATGTAATGCTCTGTCAGTCTGCATAGATGTCTCTGAGTCAGGCACCAGGACCCAACGGTCTGCAATAAAAAACCTGTGTAAAACGATGCACAGATAATGAATACCAGACGTGAGAGAGTAGCCCGGTATTCATTGATATCCGTCCCGTTTTACACAGTGCGCAACAGCGCAATAGGCGAAATATCCAAACACGGCACAACTGATGAAGGAAGGTAAGCACCTGCTGTCACCGTATGTCTGGTTCGCCCGATCGTTATACTTATAACTCAGCGCGCCGTTGCAGCAGAGTTCACATCAATCATTTCAACCGTACCATCATCACGCACCTCAGCAATATGGCCTGCTGGTTCTTCCATGGCCAACAGAGCAATAAAGCCCACGACAGCCGTCGCCGCGATCACCATAAAGAAAGTTGAATAATCCACGAATGACAACACCGTTAAATAGGTCACGGCACCGACATTGCCGTAGGCTCCGGTCATACCGGCAATCTGCCCGGTCAGACGGCGTTTGATTAATGGCACGACAGCAAATACAGCACCTTCTCCGGACTGAACAAAGAACGAACAGGCCATTGCCGCAACAACGGCAAGCCACAAAGGCCAGCTGCTGTCGACCATTGCCATCGCACAGTAACCAATAGCCAGACCCAAGGTCAGAATCAGCAGGGTTGGCTTACGGCCGAATTTATCCGACAACCAACCGCCCCCCGGACGTGACATCAGGTTCATAAAAGCATAAGCCGAAGCCACCATGCCGGCCATAACCGGTGTCAGTTCAAAGGTTTCGGCAAAAAACAGCGGTAGCATGGAAATAACCGCCAGTTCAGAACCGAAGGTGGCAAAATACAGAATATTCAGCACCGCCACCTGACGGAATTTATAACGATGAATTTCAGCAACCGGTTCTTTGAAAACCGTTTTATTAACATTCCAGACATGGCTGACATCGTACAGATACAACAGCACCAAGCCGATATAAATCCCCACAGCCATGGTATCGGTCAGCATGCTGACACCAGCCGGAGACAGCTTCCATGCCAATAATGCCAGCGCCGCATACATAGGCACCTTCATCACCAGCAGAAAGAAAAAATCACCTTTACTGGTGACTTCCAGCGCACCAACATGCTTTGGCTTAAAGTAGGTAGAGCCTTTCGGTGTATCCGAAACATTACGATAATAAATAACGCTGAACAGCAGGCTAAGAACCCCGGTCAGAGCAATGGCATAACGCCAGCCATCGTCCCCGCCAAATAACAGCGCAATAACCGGCAAGGTGAATGCCGCCGCCGCAGAGCCGAAGTTACCCCAACCACCGTAAATCCCTTCGGCCGTTCCCAGCTCGTTAGCCGGAAACCATTCACTGACCATACGGATACCAATCACAAAACCCGCACCGATAAAGCCCAGCAGAAAGCGGGCAATCGCGGCCTGAGTAAAATCATCGGCCAGGGCAAACATAAAACAGGGAACAGAGCACAGCGCCAGCAGCAGAGAATACACAATACGCGGACCAAAACGATCCGTCAGCATGCCAATAATAACCCGTGCAGGAATGGTCAGCGCGACGTTAAGAATCAGCAGTGTTTTAACTTCCGCAGCGCTCAGCCCCAGACTGGCGGCAATCGCCTGCAGCATGGGTGCATGGTTAAACCACACAACAAAGGTAATAAAAAATGCGATCCAGCTAAGATGAAGTACTTTCATCTTACCGCTGAAATTAAACAGATTAAATTTTTCGACCGTCATCAGATAATTCATCCGGTAATTAATATCACTGCCCGCGTTACGGGCAGCGTTGCAGTAAGGCCCTGGGTTCAGCTCAGCTGAACCTGCCGTTCCTCCACTCTTACCCGGTAGGTTTTCAGCAACAGATCACTGTCTTCCAGACACTCGCCGGTCGCCAGATCGTAATGCTGTTTATATAAAGGTGATGCCACCACCAGCCGCTCACCAACAGAACCGACAATACCGCGTGATAACACATTGGCCTCACCCAGCGGATCGTAATTACTGATGGCAAACACCTGATCACTGTCACCGATCCGGAACAGTGCCACCTGCTCGCCCTGATACAGCGCGCACACACCGGTATCCGGAGCGATATCCTCTAACAGACAAATGCTGCTCCATTGATCAACGGCCTGTTCTTGGCCGGTTTTTACTGAATTTAATAATGTCATAATCTGCTCCTTAGCCCTGTACTGTACTGAGATTAACCAGTTCAATCCGCTCGGTTGCGGTTGCCGGACGGCGCTGACCGCGTTCACGCACATACAGCAGGTTACTGTCATCTTCATCGGCATTAATAAAATGCTGGAAGCGTTTGAGTTTTTCCGGATTTTCCAGCGTTGTTTTCCATTCACACTGGTAAGTACTTACGACGCGGGTCATGGCATCTTCCAGTTCGCTGCAGATACCCAGTTTGTCGTCGACCACGACCTCACGCAGGTAATCCAGTCCGCCCTCAAGGTTTTCCATCCATACCGACGTGCGCTGCAAACGGTCGGCGGTACGTACATAAAACATCAGTACGCGGTCGATGGTTTTAATCAGGGTTTCATCGTCCAGTTCGGTGGCAAATAAATCAGCATGACGCGGACGCATACCGCCATTACCACAGACATATAAGTTCCAGCCTTTTTCGGTGGCAATAACACCGATATCTTTGCTCTGTGCCTCCGCACATTCGCGGGTACAGCCGGATACGGCAAACTTAATTTTGTGTGGTGCACGCAGGCCTTTGTAGCGGTTCTCCAGTGCAATCGCCATCGATACACTGTCGAGCACACCGTAGCGACACCAGGTACTGCCAACACAGGATTTCACCGTACGCAGCGATTTACCGTAGGCATGGCCGGTTTCAAATCCGGCAGCAACCAGACGCTCCCAGATCTGCGGCAGTTCATGTAATTGTGCGCCGAATAAATCGATACGCTGACCACCGGTAATTTTGGTATACAGGTCGTATTCTTTGGCAATTTCACCCAGCACGATCAGTTTATCCGGGGTAATTTCACCACCGGCAATACGTGGCACAATGGAGTAAGTACCGTCTTTCTGCATATTACCGAGGAAAATATCGTTGGTATCCTGCAGACCGATATGCTCGTCTTTCAGAATGTATTCGTTATGGAAGGAGGCCAGTACAGAACCGACCGTTGGTTTACAGATTTCACAGCCATGGCCTTTACCATGCCCCTGCAATACCTGAGCAAAGGTGGTGTAGCCTTTAACACGGATAATATCCGCCAGCTCAGCACGGGTATAAGCAAAGTGTTCGCACAGATTGTTATTAACCTCAACACCAAGGGCCACCAGCTCAGCATCCATCACCTGCTTCACCAGTGCAGAACAACCACCACAGCCGGTCGAGGCTTTGGTCGCGTCTTTAATATCCCCCATGGTGCAACAACCGCCCTGCACCGCTGCCGCCAGATCACCTTTGGTAACATCAAAACAGGAACAGATCTGAGCCGTTTCCGGTAAGGCAGCAACGCCCAGTCCGACGGAAGCTTCACCATCCACCGCAGGCAGAATCAGTGCCGCCGGGTTACCGGGAATATCCATATCGTTCAGCATTAACTGCAACAGCGTACCGTAAGCCTCAGCCTCACCCACCAGCACCGCACCCAGCAATTTTTTACCGTCGGCAGAAACAATCAGGCGTTTATAGACTTCGGCAATATCGTCATTAAATACATAACTCTGACTGCCGGCAGTATGTCCGTGTGCATCACCAATGGAGGCAACATCAACGCCCAGCAATTTAAGTTTGGTGCTCATATCGGCACCTTTAAAGGCCAGTGCCGGTTCTTCGTGGGTAATTAACGAACTGACAATATGTGCGGCACTAACTTTGGCCATCTGATAGCCGGGAGCAACCAGCCCGAAAATTTTGTTATCCCACAGTGCGCATTCACCAATGGCATAAATATCGTCATCGGATGTCTGACAGTAATCGTTAATAACAATACCGCCACGTTCACCCAGATCCAGTCCGAACTGACGCGCCAGTTCATCCTGCGGACGGATACCGGCAGAGAACAGAATCATATCGGTTTCCAGAAAGCTGCCATCGGCAAAATTCATGCGATAGCGGCATTCCTGCCCGGCAACAATTTCTTTGGTATTTTTTTCGGTATGAACAGTAACGCCCAGATCTTCGATTTTACGGCGCAGTAATTTACCGCCGCCTTCATCCAGCTGTACGGCCATTAAACGCGGCGCAAATTCCACAACATGGGTTTCCAGACCGGCCTGTTTTAACGCGTTTGCGGCTTCCAGACCCAACAGTCCGCCTCCCACAACAACACCGGTTTTACTCACGGCGGCCGAGGCAGAAATCGCTTCAAGATCTTCAATAGTACGGTAAACCAGACAGTGATCCTGGTCTTTCCCCGGAATCGGCGGAACAAAGGGGTAAGAACCGGTTGCCAGTACCAGCTTGTCGTAACCTTCTTTACGGCCACTGGCGGTGGTGATGGTTTTTTCATGGCTGTTAATGGCCACGACTTTATCGTTCAGGGTAAATACCACGCCCTGACGTTCATAATCATCTGCTGTGGTCAGTGCCAGATCAGCGGCGGTATAGCCGGAAAAGTATTTGCTCAGCTGTACCCGGTCATAAGCCAGACGCGGTTCTTCTGAGAAGGTAACGAGTTCAAATTCGGAGGAATGTTCGGAGGTGGCAAGAGTGTTGATAAAGTTGTGTCCAACCATGCCGTTGCCAACGACGATAATACGCTTTTTGCTCATGGGATGGCCTCGCTATCGGGTCATAATCTGATTTCTCCTGTATTTGCATCGTTGCTCTATTTTCACACCACGCCGTTGCAGTGCGAAAACATCACAAGGGGTTTAGCAACATGAATGCCAAAGAATAAATTTGCCCTGTTTTCAGCAATCAACAGCCTGTTTATGGCGCCAGGCTGATTTTTAAATCCGGGAAATGCACCAGAAAACACCAGACAAACAGCCGGTCGCCCTGATTAAGGGCAATAAAAAAACGTATCCGGGATCACCTGAAGCCTGACGACAACACGAATCGCAGCAAGCCATTCGAAGCAGAGGCAATGGCACCTATGAAGGGCTATCGGTAATAAATGAGTGCACACGGCAGAATAAGGAAAGCACAATGTTTTGATTGGCAGACAGACGCAATGAAAGGGGCTGCGCTGAGATTGAATTCCTGCGATGCTCAGGCCGTTAAACGCTCACTCTGTGAAGCGGATTCGCGCACTCGCCACACCGGGTGCCAGGGCCTGTTAATACTAATTAAACAGACCCTGGACATTCCGCGTGTGGCTTTTTTATCCGTGTCCGGATGCCGCCGGCTGCTCAACACACACAACCTGATCACGACCAGCGGCTTTGGCTTCATATAATGCCACGTCTGCCTGCTCCAGCAGGGCATCTTCCATAACGCCGGGTAAGCAACGTACCAGCCCGCCAGAAAATGTATAGGAAAAATCACTGAACGGGTTCTCGCGCAGTTCTTCAGCCAGCCGTTCAAAAGTCCGCCGGGCAACCGCCAGCGTCGTTTCCGGCAACACCACCATAAATTCTTCCCCACCAATACGGCCAATAATATCGCCGTCACGCAGGCTGTTTTTTAACTGCAAAGAAAAATGTTTGATGACACGGTCACCGACGGCATGGCCATAGGTATCGTTAATACGCTTAAAACGGTCCAGATCAAGCAGCGCAACGCACAGTTTATTGCCATAACGCTGACAGCGAAGCACCTCTTCCTGCAGGCGGCGCATGGATTCACGCCGGTTCAACAGCGCGGTCAGTGAATCACGGGTCACCAGATTACGTACCATACGGCCGCGGCGGATTCGCGACTCTACCGCAAACAACAGGTCAACCGGCTGCACCGGTTTGCTTAAAAAGACATCGGCGCCGGTACACATGGCCTGCACCTGAACTTTGGGGCTGATTTCGTTGGACAGGAAAACAATAGGCACGCTGATCAGATTATCCTGCTGGCGGATTACCCCCGCCAGCTCCTGACCACTGATACCGGGCATATACAAATCGAGCAGAATCAGATCAGGAATATGATTCTGCAGATACGGCATCAGCTCACTCATTGGCTGGGTAATCACATAGGTATGAAAGCCCGCATCCTGCAGAGTGGAGGAAAGAAACTCGGCGACAGAAGGCTGATCATCAACAATCAGAACCTGATAAGGGTCGCGTTCATAGCGTTCGGTCAGGGCATTAATCTCCGCCAGAACCTGATCATCGTTAACCGGCGTGGTAATAAAAGCCTGAGCCCCCATGCGGATAGCAATAATGCGTTCTTCCAGTCCGCTGGCGGTGCTGATGGCCAGCACCGGCAGATGCAGATTCTTCTGCGCCAGCTGCAGTACACGCTGCTGCTGCTTATCGTTAAGAGAATCAAGATTAACAATCAGGGCGCAGGTGTTATTACCTTCGTGATGCAGCAGGTGCGATATGGATTCCACTTCTTTCAGCCGGTAACCCGCCGCACGGATTTTTTCTGCCAGAGATGGCGGTACAGTACCAGTACCGAACGCCAGAATGGTGATCGGCATACCCGGCTGATAGTGCTGAATACGGCGATTCAGCAAAGGGATTTCGGCGAGCAGTCGCTTTATTCCGGGGTTATTTATTTCGTCAGTCATCGCATACCGGGCCTTTCTGTACAAATTGATCCGGCACACCTGGAGCCGATATTCAGAGTGTAGCAACGATTCTGCCTGCTTATAGCGCAAACTCAGGCAGTGCCTGCTAAATCACAGGCACCTTCGCACCAATTTGAGTCATAAAGACCAATCCGCGCTCCGCTAAAACGCATTTTTATTCTTTGCCGAATCAATACCGGCCGACGGAATACTGTGCCGCCCCGCACAGATGATCCATTCTGCGCCTTTGCTGTTATTTTTCAGGTTTGCCCGCAGGGTTGGCACTTATCTTGAATTGTCTTGAATAACGAAGCTGCCACTATCAGGCCGTTTCCGGCATCAACGCAGATGCCAACCGTCATACACAGCGCTTACAAGGCCTGTCGCGACGAAACGTATGTTGTGCAGAATGAGCATTGGCGCTCACAGGTAAAAACCTGTGGGCGCTTTTTTTTGGGATTTTTCAGAGTGGATTGCCAATGAGCGCCATTGAGCAGACAGCAACGCCGTTAACCGCCACACAGCAAACGCAGACCACCTGCCCTTACTGCGGTGTTGGCTGTGGCGTTGATATCAGCCAGCAGAATGGACAGCTGTTACCGGTCGCCGGAGACAGCCGTCATCCGTCTAACTTTGGCCGCTTGTGCGTAAAAGGTTCAGCGCTGCATGAAACCATCAGCCATAACGGTCGCCTGATGTATCCGCTCATGAACGGCCAGCGCAGCAGCTGGACTCAGGCCATCAACCTTATTGCCGATAAAATTCAGCAAGTGATTCATACCCATGGGCCAGATGCCGTTGCTTTTTATGGCTCAGGCCAGCTGCTGACCGAAGATTATTACGTTGCCAATAAGCTGATGAAGGGCTTTATCGGCAGCGCCAATATGGATACCAACTCCCGTCTGTGCATGGCCTCGGCCGTTGCGTCCTATAAGCGCGCGTTTGGCTCCGACACCGTACCCGGCTGCTACGAAGATTTAGAGCAGGCCGACCTGCTGGTGCTTACCGGCTCCAATGCGGCATGGGCCCACCCCGTTTTATATCAACGCATGGTGGCCGCGAAAAAAGCCAACCCGGATATGAAAGTGGTGGTGATTGATCCGCGCCGCACCGCCACCTGTGATCTCGCCGATCTGCATCTGGCTACCCGTCCCGGCAGCGATGCTTTTCTGTTTACCGCCCTGCTGGCGTATCTCGGTGAAACCAATAACCTCGACCACCATTTTATCGCCCTGCATACCGAAGGCTTTGGCAGCGCGCTGGAAACCGCACGGCAACAATGCCGCAGCCTGAAAGACGTTGCCGGCCAGCTGGATATCGAAGCCTCAGATCTGGCGCAGTTCTTTCACTGGTTTGCCGATACCCCACGCACGGTTACTTTTTATTCTCAGGGTATTAACCAGAGCGCGACCGGCACCGATAAAGGCAATGCCATCATCAATGTGCATTTAGCCACCGGCCGTATTGGTAAACCCGGCGCCACGCCCTTTTCCATTACCGGTCAGCCCAATGCTATGGGCGGCCGTGAAGTGGGCGGACTGGCGAACCAGCTTGCTGCGCATATGGATTTTTCCGCTGCCGAGCGCGACCGGGTACGGCGCTTCTGGCAGGCACCCAATCTGGCCGAACGTCCGGGCCTGAAAGCCGTTGACCTGTTTCAGGCAGTTAAACGCGGCGAGATCAAATTTCTGTGGATTATGTCCACCAACCCGCTGGTCAGCATGCCCGATGCCGACGATGTAAAAGAAGCACTCAAACACTGCGAACTGGTGGTGGTTTCCGATTGCATGGCCGATACCGATACTGCTGCCGCTGCCCATGTATTGCTGCCAGCAGCTAGCTGGGGCGAAAAAAACGGCACCGTCACCAACTCCGAACGCCGGATTTCACGTCAGCGCGGTTTTCTGCCGCCACCGGGTGAAGCCATGCCCGACTGGTGGATTGTCACCCAGGTGGCCCATGCCCTGGGTCATGCAGATGCATTTAACTACAGCCATCCGGCCGATATTTTTGACGAACATGCGAGACTCTCGGCATTTGAAAATAACGGCAGCCGTGATTTTGATTTAAGCGGATTAAGCGGTATGAGCCGCGCGCAGTACGACGCCATGGCACCGGTACAGTGGCCGGTGAATGCGCAATATCCGCAGGGGCGTCAGCGCTTTTTTGATGACCGTCGCTTCTATACCGATAACGGTAAAGCACGCTTTATTGCCGTTGCCCCCGAACTGCCAGTCCCCCGTACTGGCGGCGATCTGATTATGAACACCGGCCGTGTACGCGATCACTGGCACACCATGACCCGCACCGGTAAAGCACCGAGGCTGGCACAGCATATCAGCGAACCTTATGCCGATATTCACCCGCAGGATGCCGCCCTGCGCGGGATTGAAGAGGGCTCACTGGTACGGATATTCAACCCCCGTGGCAGCCTGCTGCTGCGTGCCCATATCAGTGATAACCAGCGCACCGGCGAAATATTTGTACCCATGCACTGGACCAGCCGTTACGCCAGTGCCGCACGCATGGGTACCCTGACCGACAGCAGCGTGGACGCCATCTCCGGTCAGCCGGAACTGAAATACAGTGCGGTTAATGCCGAGCCTTTCCGCCCCGGCTGGCAGGGCTTTGTGTTAAGCCGCCGTGATATCGGCACGCCGGATTGCGCTTACTGGGCCTGCGGTGTGTTTGGCGATGACATCCATAATCCTGGCATGTACTACGAAGTGGCCGGTCAGGGCGATGCCGGCCAGTTTGTCGATGCTTTGCGTCAGCGGCTGCCGGACCAACCGTTAAAAGGCCAGTGGTTAACGCTGAGTGACCCCGCTCAGCAACATTACCGCCATGTTCTGATTGTTAATAACCAGCTTGAAGCCGTCATTTTTGTTCATAAAGATCTGCAGTTCAGTAACCGTCAGTGGCTGACCGAATGCTTTGCCCAGAGCGAACTGAGCAGCCAGCAGCGCCGTGCTCTGCTTGCCGGCCAACCGGCTGATGCCCCGGATCATGGCGCTATTGTGTGCTCCTGCTTCCAGATCGGTGAAAAACAGGTTATTCAGGCCATTAATAACGGTTGCGATAGTAGCGACGCACTGGGCAAGGCTCTGCGTTGCGGCACCAATTGCGGCTCCTGCATTCCCGAGTTAAAAACCCTGCTGGCCAGCCACAGCGCCGGTAGCGATACACAACCTGCAGCCCTGTTCAGCGACGCGGCCTGCACTGCAGTGGAATTATAATGATGACAATACAGGCAAAAAATCCGGTAAAACGTGCGTCCTCTTTGCATGCATCCAAACTGACCAATCCACCAGGCAGCAAAGAGCAGAAAGGTTCAGGAAAAGTCTGGCTGGTCGGCGCCGGTCCGGGCGATCCGGAATTGCTGACCTTAAAAGCCATGCGGGTCATCGCCGAGGCCGACGTGGTGCTGTACGACAGCCTGATTTCTGACGATATTCTCGCCCTGCTGCCCCGCCAGTGTGCGCGTATTCATACCGGCAAACGTTGCGGCGCGCATAAAATGACGCAGCAGGATATTAATAAAGCTTTACTATCGGCTGCCGGAAAATACCAGCGCGTGGTGCGTTTAAAAGGCGGCGATCCTTTTATTTTTGGTCGCGGCGGCGAAGAAATGGAATACCTGCAACAGCGCGGCGTGGAAGTGGATATTGTCCCCGGCATTACCGCCGCCGGAGGCTGTGCCGCGGCAGCCGGTATTCCCCTCACCCACCGCGATTATGGCAATGCGCTGGTACTGCATTCCGGCCATAGCAAATTTAACGAATTTTCTCCGTGCCAGAATCCAACCCGGGTATTTTATATGGGCCTGCGCCAGGCCGGGCCGATTACCGCCCAACTGCTGCAGGAAGGCCTGCACGAATCCACCCCGGTAGCTTTAATCACCAACGGTACGTTAGCCAACCAACAGGTTTTTAAAGGCGTACTGATGGATCTTGCGTATCTGGCCGAACGTTATCTGAAAAGCGAGAGCGATGGTCCGGGGCTGATTATTGTCGGGGAAGTGGCAGCGATGGCACGCAGCAATAAAGAACTGCAGGCTGAGCTGAATGCACAGGCGGTAGCCTGAGAATATAAAAAGCCCTGCACTGCAGGGCTTTGTCTGGCATTAATAAATATAAGCGCAATGACGGGTGCTTAATTAAGCCCCGCTGCTGCTGCCCGCGCAGCATGCAGCTTTTTATAGCTGGCAATCAAACGCAGGTGTTTATCCAGCCCTTCCAGCTGCATATTGGTTGGTGTTAAACCGTAAAAACGCACACTGCCTTCAATGGAACCGACCACAGCATCCATGCGCTCGTTACCGTACATACGGCGGAAATTGCCGATGTAGTCTTCAGGCTCCAGTTCGTCATCAAGCACCACTTCCAGCATCACGTTCAGCGCCTGATAAAACAGCCCGCGCTCAACCGTATTGTCGTTAAACTGCAGGAAGGTTTCGGTCAGCTCTTTCGCTTCTTCCAGACGATCCAGTGCCAGATAAATCAGCAGTTTCAGTTCCAGAATCGTCAGCTGACCCCAGACGGTATTGTCGTCAAATTCAATACCGATCAGAGTGGTAATATCGGTATAGTTATCCAGGCCGCTTTCTTCCAGACGCTCAGCCAGATCTTCCAGTTGCTCATCGTTAAGGCGGTGCAGGTTAAGAATATCTTCACGGAAATACAGCGCTTTATTGGTGTTATCCCAGATCAGGTCTTCCACCGGATACACTTCAGAATACCCTGGCACCAGAATCCGGCAGGCATTAACGCCTAAATCGTCATACACCGCCATATAGCTTTCCAACCCGAGTTTTTCCAGAATGGCGAACAGGTTGGCCGCCTCTTCTTCGTTGGATTTTTCGTTATTGGCAGAAAAATCCCACTCAACAAAATCGACATCGGCTTTGGCACTGAAAAAGCGCCAGGACACCAACCCGGTTGAATCAATAAAGTGTTCAACGAAATTATTCGGCTCCTGCACAGCCTGGCTTTCAAAGGTTGGCTGCGGCAGATCATTTAAGCCTTCAAAACTGCGGCCCTGTAATAATTCAGTCAGGCTGCGCTCCAGCGCTACTTCAAAACTCGGGTGGGCGCCAAAAGAAGCAAACACACCGCCGGTACGCGGGTTCATCAGGGTGACGCACATGACCGGGAAACGGCCGCCAAGGGAGGCATCTTTTACCAGAACCGGAAAGCCCTGCTCTTCCAACCCCTGAATACCGGCAACAATACCCGGATATTTCGCCAGTACGTCCCGCGGTACGTCGGGTAGCGCGATTTCATTTTCCAGAATTTCGCGTTTTACCGCCCGCTCAAAAATTTCGGACAGACACTGTACCTGTGCTTCAGCCAGGGTGTTACCGGCACTCATGCCGTTACTGAGAAACAGGTTTTCGATCAGATTGGAGGGGAAATAGACCGTTTCGCCGTCAGACTGACGCACATAGGGCAGCGAGCAGATACCGCGTTCAACATTGCCCGAGTTCGTATCGTACAGGTGTGAGCCACACAGTTCGCCATCCGGGTTATAAATATCCAGACAGTATTCATCGAGAATTTCCTGCGGTAGTTCATCGTTCGGGCCGGGTTTAAACCAACGCTCCTGCGGGTAATGAACAAAATTGGCGTTAGCGATCTCTTCGCCAAAAAACTGATCGTTATAAAAGAAATTGCAGTTCAGGCGTTCAAGGAATTCACCCAGCGCCGAGGCCAGCGCACTTTCTTTGCTGGAGCCTTTACCATTGGTAAAACACATCTGCGAATCGGCATCACGGATATGCAACGACCAGACATTCGGCACGATATTACGCCAGGAAGCGATCTCGATTTTCATGCCCAGATCAGCCAGCTTGCCCGACATATTGGCAATGGTCTGCTCCAGTGGTAAATCCTTGCCCGGAATATAGGTCGCGGCATTGTCAGCCGGCAGTGTCATCAACAGCGCCTGCGCGTCTTCATCGAGGTTGTCGACTACCTCAATGACAAACTCCGGGCCGGTTTGTACAACCTTTTTAACCGTACAGCGGTCAATGGAGCGCAGAATCCCCTGACGGTCTTTCTCGGAGATATCTTCCGGCAGCTCGACCTGAATCTTGAAGATCTGGTTATAACGGTTTTCCGGATCGACGATATTGTTCTGCGACAGACGGATATTCTCAGTCGGGATATCACGGGTCTGGCAGTACAGCTTCACGAAATAGGCCGCACACAAGGCTGAAGAGGCCAGAAAGTAGTCAAACGGTCCCGGTGCGGAACCGTCTCCCTTATAGCGGATCGGCTGATCAGCCACCACGGTAAAGTCGTCGAATTTGGCTTCCAGACGGAGGTTGTCGAGAAAATTGACCTTAATTTGCATGCGGGAATACCAGAATAAGCGGGTTGCAACCGGGCGTTCAGCCTGCCCGGATCAGAATGAGCGCTATTATCCAGTTTTTAGGCGCGGAGTCTTGTTTGCTTTTTGAAGTACTCCTGAGGAACCCTCTGCTCAGCCCTGCCAGTCATAAGAAAACTGTCCTTCCTGCCGCGTTCTCCCGCCCCTCCTTATTATGTTCCCTATTCATAACCCCATTGGCGGACGTTATACTGGCGGGCCAAGTCATCACCGAGCCGGAATATGGACGTTACACCCGATATCAGGACATCACTGGAAGATACCCTGCAACGCTGGAGCAACACGCTGCTGAGCCGCAACAATACCCCATCAACATTCAGCAACAGCGCTGGCTGGCGGCAGCATTTCTTTGTCTTTGACGCCATTGATATCGAGCATGCAGTGATTACCTTCGATGAGCATGAGCAGGCTTTTATTGCCAGTTACTGTTTCAACCAGGAACATTTTATATCCGATGCTTTTCCCACCGAGGCAGAAGCACTCGCCAGCAAGAGTTTTTCCCTGCGTAACAGCAATCTGCATCAGCATCAGGCGATTTACCTTGATCAGCAGTGGCAGGTACTGAACAGAGCCTGCGACAGCAGCACCTTCCCTGATGACGCCCCGAGTGCCTGTGACCGCTTTGTCCAGCGCGCTGGCAATAAAGTATGTGTCAACGATTACGACTGTCGTGAGACCAATAATATTGCTCTTTCTCTGGGCAATAAAGCCTATGTACAACCGTCTGATTGCAGCATCACCACCGAATCACTGCCCGCGCGCTCGTCACCCGCCATCAAAGGCGAGATGGCCTTTGTGATCTGTGATCTGCCCGATGACGATGGCAAAAATGTTGAAATACAATTCCGCCTGACTTTCGATTTTAAAACCAAAGGCAAATCCTATCGTGCGCACAGCATTGTCCGTTTTTACGAAACGGAGAATATCGGCTGGTATGAAATTCCGGCAAAAGACCAGCTTAAAGCACAGATACATCTCTTGCTGAAAAGCGCCATCCTGCACAACAAAACAGAGCTGGAGAGAAAATTTGGCGGCATTTTCAGAGAGGGACCAGCCTTTCCCACGGACGACGAGAACATTGCATTGTTAGCGGAGGATATGTGGAGCAGGATTATGATTGACTATATATGACGGTTTATTTTGCCATTCAGATCCGGCGCTTACCGGGCAGTAACGTGACAGATGAGTACAGGTTTACCTTTATCATCTACTGATATTCACCCCGTACGCCGCAACGCTTTTTCAATTAATTCCGCCTCCCGGTATTTACCCATCGCCCTGAGCTCGCGGGCAAAAACAGGCCATGGAGGAAAATGAGCCACAAATGGATTCGGGTCCGCACCTGTGTACATTCCCCCGCCCGGACCGGTATAGAGGCCACCGCCCGGGCCAGTGTATAAACCACCGCCAGGCCCCGTATATAAACCGCCCCCGGGGCCAGCATAAGCACCACCACCAGGCCCGATATACAATCCACCACCAGGGCCTTTATAAGCTCCGCCACCCGGTCCGCGGTACAGGCCGCCGCCTGGACCGACAGATGCACCTCCTCCGGGACTGCGATACATGCCTCCGCCGGGGCCGGAATACGCACCACCACCGGCGCCGGTATAAAGATTACGAACCCACATGACCGGTTCACTCATAGCAATGTCCTTATCTTATGTTTCCGTCCGTTAAACGGCTGTCAGCTCCATATGCAACAGAGGATAAGGCTTGCCCTGTCCGTCCTGCGGCGAGCGTCCGATAACCGAAAAACCCAGATGCTGATAAAATCCCAGCGCCTGCTCATTCTGTTCGTTCACATCCACTCTGGTAGCCTGCTGACAATTGATGACATAACAGGTAAGCAGCTTCCCCACGCCCAGCCCCCTGGATTCTGGTGCAATAAACAGCATTTCAATATTGCCCTCACTGACGCCGATAAATCCCAGAATCTGAGCATCAGTATCTTTTGCCACCGTCAATTCAACCGCAGCAAAATACTGCTCCAGAATCAGTGGTTTTAACTCAACCAGGTCCTGCTCGGCTAAAAAATTATGCGTTGCCCGCACCGATGCTTCCCATAGTTCTATCAGTCGCGGATAGTCCGCCTGAGTTGCCCGTTCTGTATACACAATGATTTACCACTCAATCCGTATTGTTGTTCCGATGCTGACAAGATTCATAAATTCATCCATTTCTGCATCGGTAAGTGCGATACAGCCGTTTGTCCAGTTGAAATACTGCACAAGCAGTGCAAGCCATCCCAGTCCGTTACGCTGACCGTGCACCATGATAAAACCACCCGGAGCGATACCTTTTTTCTCAGCTTCAGCAACATCTGCGGCGTTCGGATAGCTAATGTGCATAGCCCGATAATAAGCAGAATCTTCTTTTTTATAATCGAGCGTGTAATCACCCTCAGGGGTTCTTTCATCACCTTCCTGCTGCTTATGACCTTGCGGGTTTGCTCCCAGAGCCACACGGTATTCTTTAACGATTTTACCGCCCGACAGCAGATACATTTTCCTTTCCGACTTGTCGACCTTAACAAGGTCAACGGTTTGCAAACCAGTCGTTAGCAAATCAGCTCCGACATCAACAGACGGCATTGCAAGCAGACAACAGAAAAGACCACCACTCGCACTTTTAAACAAAAATCTACGTGAGAATTTGATGGCTGAATACGCCCGTAAAATTATCTGTCGCACCGTAAAGGCCCCAATCCTGTTATTGCATCCACGCTCAGATAAACCGTTCAGACGGCTATCAGCGCAATCAATCTGCAACCTATATCCCTGTTATGTTGGCAGCCAGTCTGTATTGCGCTGAGTACTTAGTCAATAAACCACAAACCAACAACAACGCTTGGGTAAGCACCCTTAATTCATCAACCGCCGCTATCCGCAGAATTATTCCGCTGCCAATATTCATGCCTCTGCCCTAGGATATTCATCAAGTGATGAAACAGGCGATCAGCATGGAACAGCCCCCTTCAGAGAACACCCACAGCAAAGGTCCGGATGCAGCACCCAAGGCTGCAACAGCCGATGCAAAAAAAACACGCCGTGGCCGCCCGCTGGGCGATTCCGATGCCCGCGAGGCTTTACTGGAAACCGCCCGTGAACTCTTTGCCAACCGCCCCTACCGCACCGTGACCCTGCGCGAAGTCGCCCGTTATGCCGGAGTCGATGCCGCACTGGTGCGTTACTACTTTGGCGGCAAGGCCGGCCTGTTTGAGGCGATGATGCGCGAAACCCTGGCACCGGTGCTGGATGCCCTGCGTAAGGCCGGAGCTGGCACGGCGACAGCAGGCCAGCTCCCTGCAGCGCAACAGCAGGCCGAGCACCTGATGCAGACCTATTACCGGATTATGGGGCGCCATCCGCATCTGCCGCGGCTGGTGTTCCGCATTCTGAACGAAGGCGATGATCTGGAGCCTTTTGCCATTTTAAGCCGCGTCTTCGCCGATGTTGTCCAGGCGTCCGACAGCTGGCTGAAACAGGCCCTGCTGCTGCCCGGTCAGTTTGATCAGAGTGTTAATCCACAGTTTGCGCGGCTGTCGTTTATCAGCCTGATGGTATTTCCGCTGGTCGCGCCCCCTTTAATTTTGCGCCGCCTGGGCATCAGCATTAATCCCGACACTCTGGCAGCACTGGCCGGTCATAACAGCCGCCTGTTCAGCCAGGGCGTATTCACACCGCCAGAATCCGCTACCGATCAGAACACCAGCGGGGAGAACCTGAAATGAAAACGCTATGGCTTACCCCCTTTTACCTGTTGCTGTGCGCCTGCGGCAGCGACGATTCATCCGTTGCCCTGGGCACGCTGGAACGCGACCGTATCAGCCTGAGCGCCCCGGTCAGCGAAGTCATCCGCACCCTGAATGTGACTGAAGGTCAGAGCGTTCAGCCCGGCGATATCCTGCTGACCCTCGACAACACACTGGCAGAAAGCCGTCTGCAGCAGCGTCAGGCCGAACTCGACAGTGCCCGCGCCACGCTGGATGAATTGCTGGCTGGTGCCCGCCGCGAAGAACGCGCCGCCGCCGCAGCAGCAGCTGAAGCCGCTCGCGCCAGTCTGACCGAAGCCAGCCAGCGCCTGAGCCGTAATCGCACCCTGTTTAAACAACAGATGATTGGTCAGGCCGAACTCGACAATGCCATCGCCCAGCACGATGCCGCCGCTGCCCGCCTCGATCAGGCCGAAGAACAACTGCGTCAGTTAACCAACGGTACCCGGCCGGAAAAAATCCGTCAGGCCCAGGCCGCACTCAGAGCCGCCGAAGCCCGTCTGGCCGCTGAACAGAAGAATCTGGATGACTTAACCCTGCGTGCACCGCTGGCAGCACGCATTGATCTGATTGCTGCCGAAGCCGGCTCTCGGGTGAATGCCGGTACGCCCCTGCTGACCTTACTGGCCGATGCCGAACCCTATGTGCGGGTGTATGTACCGCAAAGCAAGATCGCCGCGCTGAGTGTTGGCACAGAGGTCGAGGTGCGGGTCGAAGGCCTGCCGCAAACACTGCATGGCCGGGTGCGGAATGTCCGTGCGCAGCCCGCCTATACCCCGTATTTCGCCCTGAATGAACGCGACCGCGCACGACTGATGCACCTGACGGAAATCGTACTGAACGATATGCCTGCCGGGCTCGCCAGCGGTCTGGCGGTTGAGGTTTTACTGCCAGACGACGCTTCAGCACAGGGAAGCAAACCATGAGCGATCTGGCGATTAACGTACAGAAAATGACCCGCTGCTTTGGTAACAATATCGCGGTCGATCATCTCGACCTGCAGATTCCGCGCGGGACTATTTATGGTTTTCTCGGCCCCAACGGCTGCGGTAAATCCACCTCGATCCGCATGCTGACCGGCCTGCTGACACCCACTTCCGGCGAGCTGGAAGTCCTGGGCCAGCGCCTGCCGGAAGAAGCCGAAGCCCTGCGCCTGCGCATTGGCTATATGACGCAGAAGTTTTCGCTGTACGACAACCTCAGCATCCGCGAGAACCTCAGTTTTGTTGCGCAGATTTATGGCCTTAACAGCCGTCAGAGCCGTGAGCGGGTCAACGAATTACTCGCCCTGTATGCACTGGATAAGCGCCAGACGCAGCTGGCCGGCTCACTCAGTGGCGGTCAGAAACAACGGCTGGCACTGGCTGCCGCCACCCTGCATCACCCGGATCTGCTGTTTCTGGATGAACCAACCTCGGCGGTCGATCCGGAAAACCGCCGTGAATTCTGGGAACGGTTGTTCGACCTGTGTAATGCCGGTACCACCATTCTGGTCTCCACCCACTATATGGATGAGGCCGAACGCTGCCATGCGCTGGCCATTCTGGAAAACGGTGTTAAACGCGCCGACGGATCACCGGCTGAATTAATGGCCACCATGGGCGCGCATGTGCTGGAAGTGGAAGGCAACGATCTGCGCACCCTGAAAAGCCAGCTGGTGCAATGCCCGCAGGTACTGTCAGCCGCGCAGCTGGGCACCCGTTTGCGGGTACTGGTACGCGATCAGACCGAACAACCACAGCAGTGGCTGCAGGCTCAGGTCAATGGCCGCCGCATCGAAGCGGTACGCCCCAGTCTGGAAGATGTGTTTGTTGCCTGCACCGGTCAACACCCGGCGGCCCCCGCATCCGTCATCAGTCCGGCTGCTGAGCAGGGAGAACGCCATGCCTGAGCTGCGTATACAACACAATCCGCTGCTGGCCACCTGGCGCCGTGTAGCCGCCATTGTTGTTAAGGAAATCCGCCAGCTGGCGCGCGACCGCATGACCTTTGGCATGATTGTGATGATTCCACTGGTACAGCTGCTGCTGTTTGGCTACGCCATCAACACCGATGTGCGCCATATACCGGCCGGACTGGTCGACCTGAGTCAGTCGTCTTACAGCCGCGAACTCATTGCCATTACCGAGGCCTGTCAGACCGTCGACTTTGTGCGGGTCTACGCCTCAGCTCAGGAGGCAGAACAGGCCATTGTCCGCGGTGATGTTAAAGCCGTGCTTTACCTGCCCGCCGATCTCGGTCAGCGCCTGAGTGTGCACCCGGCGTTTAACCGCGACAGCGGCCGCAGTAACAGCCAAACCCTGCAGCCTGTTGGCCAGTGGCTGGTTGATGGCGGCGATACCGTCATTGCCGCCAGCATCCGCAGCCTGCGTCAGCTGCCGCTGGATACTCTGGCCGGGCGGGCATTAAAAGATAACGTCCCCACCTTTGAAGTGGTGCAGTTTTTTAATCCACAGCAGCGCAGCGTAGTTAATATTGTGCCCGGTCTGCTGGCCATTATTCTGACCATGACCATGATTATGTTTACCTCCGCCGCTATCGTGCGTGAGCGTGAACAGGGCAATATGGAATTTCTGATCGCCACGCCGGTAAAACCGATGGAATTAATGATCGGTAAAATCGTGCCTTATGTACTGGTTGGTTTAATTCAGGTCGGCATTATCTTAGGCATCGGACACCTGCTTTTTTCGGTGCCGGTTCGGGGTGGATTACTGACCTTACTGGTGGCTGCACTGCTGTTTATTTTCGCCAGTCTGACTCTGGGACTGGTTATTTCAACCATTGCCAAAACCCAGCTGCAGGCGATGCAGATGACGGTATTTATTTTAATGCCATCGATTTTATTATCGGGCTTTATGTTCCCCTACGAGGCCATGCCGCAGCCGGCACAGATTATTTCCGAAGCACTGCCGGCCACGCATTTTATGCGCATGGTACGGGGAATTGTCTTACGCGATGCCCTGCTCTGGGATTTACAGCGCGATGCCCTGTGGCTCGCAGCTTTCACCCTGGGCGGTTTGGTATTTGCAGCATTACGCTTTAAAAAGCGGCTCGACTGATGGCGCTGAATGTCAATCACCGGTTGGCGTAATACGAAACTGCTGAATCGAATCCAGTGTTTCCAGTGTGGTGAATAAGCGGCCGACACTACTGCGGTCTGAGGTACGCAACACCATACCGTGGCGCCGCATCTGTTCTTCACCATCCAGCCGGTAGCTGAAATTGGCAATGCTGAAGCCATGTTCTTTCAGCAGCGCACGCAATGTTGCTTCCGTCATATCCGATGTACGCGCGACCTTAACATCAAAATGATAATAGGCCTGACTGGGCATAAAGGCTTCCAGCCAGCGGAATAATGACAGCGTACCCAGCGTAAGAACGATGGAGATAAGCATCGGTACATAAAAACCGATACCGGCAAGAATGCCGATGGTCGCGGTAATCCAGATAGACGCCGCCGTGGTTAAACCACGTACCGAAATACCATCTTTCATAATCACACCGGCACCTAAAAAACCAATGCCGGTCATAATGCCCTGCGCCATACGGGTAGGATCAAGACGGATTAAATCAACCGACGTGCGCAGCCAGTGTGCTTCATAAACGGTGACCAGCATCAGCATACAGGACGCCAGACTGACCAGACCATGAGTACGGAAGCCCGCCGGCCGGCCGCTGTAAGAACGTTCGTAACCAATCAGAACACCCGCCGCCAGAGCCGTCAGTAAGCGCACCAGCATTTCGGTTTCATCACTGCTGAGTATCAAAGGTCTGCTCCTTTACCCATCTGAAAAATACAACCTGTTATAAAAACTGGTTCATATCAGCCGGTTCGTCAAACCGCCGAGCACTGATACGCGCGGGTGCTGACAGAAAAAGAAGACAGATAACACAGGGATGATCGTGGCGCCTGAGCGCTATTTACAGGCGCGATGTATGAGCACTATTTATGGGCTCCGTTTATGAGCACTGCGAATAAACGGCAGATTAAGGGCAGACTTTCTGAACAACCGCTTCAGCGAGGGGCGCAATAATATATTCCTGCGCCTCACCGGCGCTGATATCCATACTTTCAAACACCAGCCCCGGCCCGCTGACGTCCACCGTTGCGGCGTGACAGTCGACCGTCACAGGAACCGACAATTCGCCGGATTTACCGCTGCGCTGCAGCCTCAGCCCTTCCGGCCGGGCGATATCGCCGTGCAGATACCATTCATCAAAATACGGGCCGCCGACTTCGTCCAGATACACAAATATAGTATCGTCAGCGCTGCTTTTTTCCTGAGCAAAACCAAACGGAGTAAGAGCCATCAGCAATGCGGCGGCCACGGATCTGCAGACGATCATCAGAGCATAATTCCTTTTAAATTGAATACAAAAATACAGCATAACCCGCTTCAGCGCTGGTTATCCGGATGACAGGGACAATCGGTCATATGGTCGTTCACCAGCCCCATGCTTTGCATAAAGGCATAACAGATGGTCGGGCCAACAAAGGTAAAACCTGCCTTTTTCAGTGCTTTACTCATGGCTTTGGCGGCAGTCGTCTCGGCCGGAACCTCTTTCATACTGGCAAAACGGTTAATCACAGGCTCGCCGCCAACAAAACTCCAGAGCAATTCAACAAAATCGGTACCCTGTTTTTCCAGCGCCAGCAAGGCCAGAGCATTTTTGCGGATGCCATACAGTTTTAAGCGGTTACGGATCAGTCCGGTATCGGTCAGTAATGTCTCAATCTGTTCATCCGTCATGCGGGCGATTTTTTGCGGATTAAAGCCGTAAAAACATTGGCGGTAATGGTCGCGCTTACGCAAGACGGTAATCCAGCTTAAACCCGCCTGCTGACCTTCAAGGCAGAGTTTTTCAAACAGTTTCTGCCGGTCGTAATTAGGGATGCCCCATTCGTTGTTGTGATATTCAAGATAATCATCCCCTTTCGCCCAGGCGCAGGGAGTGAGTGCTTTTGCAGCAGAAGACGATGTATCAGACATATTTTTGCAGCACCAGCAGACGGTTATTGGCGGGCATGGCGATATCTTTCAGCAGACGCAGTTTTTCTTTACGCGCCGCCAGCACGATTTGTTCAAAGTCTTTAATGCCCGAGTCCGGATCACGCTCACGCAGCCACTGATCCAGAAGGCGGTTACCGTCACTGGTAAACTGACCGCCGTAATTAAACGGGCCGTAAAAAAATGCCAGACCGGTATGCTTCAGCACCCGGCCGATACCCGCCATCATGGCACGTACTTTAGGCCAGCCGATAAAATGCACCACGTTGGCACTGAATACCGCATCCACCTGTTTAACCGGCCACAGGTCCTGTGCCACATCCAGCACCAGAGGCGGCAGAAAATTACTGTTCTGCGCGCGTTCGCGCCAGGCATTGATACCGGCAATACGGTCGGCAAGCTCAGACGGTTGCCATTTAATACCCGGCAAACGGCGGCTGATAAAGGCAGCATGCTGACCGGTACCGCTGCCAATCTCCAACACAACAGAGTGCGGTGGCAGCTCCCGTTCCAGCATATCGGCAATGGGTTGTTGATTACGCAGGCAGGCTTCAGATACCGGTGCTTCAGCAGAAGCTGTAACCTGCTTTGCCTGCATATTGTGCGCCGCACTGTGCAAATCGTCGGCCTCCGCCATGACATCACCTTTTACACGGACGAATGGACCGCGAGTATGTCATAGCTGAGTGACTGCACAAGAGCCCTGCGGTGAATTTTATATGTCAGCCCGGCAACGAGCAGACGGCTGTCGGGGTAGCACATTGCAAAAGCCGGCCAAATGGTAAATTGCCGCCGGAGCGCGCAAGCGATAAAATCGCGGCAATCTCCTCCTATTCACTCATGTGGAATCCAGACAAAGCTTATGCGCGCCACCGAATTTCTGATTGCAACCGAAAAAGAAACCCCGGCCGATGCCGTTGTCGTCAGCCATCAGCTGATGATGCGCTCCGGCATGATCCGCAAACTGGCCGCCGGCCTGTACACCTGGATGCCGCTTGGTCTGCGCACCCTACGCAAGGTCGAAGCCATTGTGCGTGAAGAAATGAACCGCGCCGGCGCTCAGGAAGTGCTGATGCCCGCGGTACAGCCAGCTGAGCTGTGGGAAGAAACCGGGCGCTGGTTCCAGTACGGCGGCGAACTGCTGCGCGTAAAAGACCGCCACAACCGTGACTTCTGCATCGGCCCGACCCACGAAGAAGTGATCACCGATCTGGCCCGTAACCAGCTGTCGAGCTACAAGCAGCTGCCGGTTAACCTGTACCAGATTCAGACCAAATTCCGCGACGAGACCCGTCCGCGTTTTGGTGTGATGCGCGCGCGTGAATTCATCATGAAGGATGCTTATTCCTTCCATGCCGACGAAGCCAGTCTGCAGATTACCTACGACAAAATGCACGAAGCCTACTCGCGCATCTTTACCCGTCTGGGTCTGGATTTCCGTCCGGTTCTGGCCGATACCGGCTCAATCGGCGGTGCGTCTTCACACGAATTCCACGTACTGGCTTCTTCCGGTGAAGACGATATTGCCTTCTCCAATGAGAGCGATTACGCCGCCAACGTCGAACTGGCCGAAGCCGTAGCACCGGCGGGTGAGCGTCCGGCGGCCACGGCTGCGCTGACCAGCGTTACCACGCCGGCGATGACCAGCATCGAAGACGTTGCCAGCTTCCTCAAAGCCAGCCCGGCTCAGGTGCTGAAAGCCATCGTTGTACGTGGTGAACACACCGAAGAAAACGCGCTGGGCGAACCGGCTCCTGTGGTGCTGTTCCTGCGTGGCGACCACGAGCTGAACGAAATCAAAGCCGAGAAGATTGCCGGTGTCGCAGCACCACTGCAGTTTGCTTCTGAAGCTGAAATCGCAGCCATTGGCGGCGTCAGTGGTTTTGTCGGCCCGCAGGGCATCCAAGCCAAGTGCTATGTTGACCGTTCTGCGGCGCACATGGCCGACTTTATCTGTGGCGCCAATGCCGCTGACACCCACCTGACCGGCTTTAACTGGGAACGTGACTGCGAGCTGCCGGAAGTCCGTGATCTGCGTAACGTGGTTGCCGGCGACCCAAGCCCATGCGGCAAAGGCACACTGGAAATCAAACGCGGTATCGAAGTGGGCCATATTTTCCAGCTCGGCACCAAGTACTCCGAAGCCATGAAAGCCAAAGTGCTGGATGAGAACGGTAAAGACCGTACGCTGGTGATGGGTTGTTACGGCATCGGTGTCAGCCGTGTTGTTGCTTCAGCGATCGAACAGAACCACGACGACAAAGGCATTATCTGGCCGGATGCAATTGCACCGTTCAACATCGGTATTGTGCCTATGGCTTACCAGAAATCCGAAGCCGTCACCAAGACCACCGATGAGCTGTACGCTCAGCTGACCGCCGCGGGCTTCGACGTGTATCTGGACGACCGCGACAAGAAAACCAGCCCTGGGGTTAAATTCGCCGATATGGAACTGATGGGCCTGCCACATCGTATCGTGATCAGCGACCGTGGTCTGGAAGCCGGTAATGTGGAATACAAAGCGCGCCGCCATGGCGAAGCTCAGGATATCCCACTGGCCGACATCCTTGATTTTCTTAAGCAGCAGATTGGTTAAATGCTGACCTCTGTGCAGACTCCGAACCGGGACTTCACAGCTGAAACCAGTGGACGCCTTGTGCGTTCGCTGGTTTTTTTCGCTCTGCTGGCTCTGATGTTGATCAGCCTGCCCTCCTATAGTGCTACGCAGAGCTCTGCACAAAGTATTGATCCGGAACTGCGCAACGCATTAAAAGATGCGGTTAACAGCAGCGAATCCTTTGAAGATAAATACGATGCTCAGGTCTGGCTGGTCGATATGTCGGCACGCCTTAAACGCTATATCAAAAACGATAAACAACGGCTGGAATTACTCAGCCTGATTCATAAAGAAGCCAGCCGGGCCGGTTTATCACCGGAACTGGTGTTATCGGTCATTCAGGTCGAAAGCGCCTTTGACCGTTTTGCCCTGTCTTACGTCGGCGCCCAGGGGTATATGCAGGTGATGCCATTCTGGAAAAAAGAAATCGGCCGCACCGACGACAACCTGATGCACCCTGCCACCAACCTGCGTTACGGCTGTACCATCCTCAAACATTATCTCGATAAAGAAAAAGGCGACTGGATTCGTGCGTTAGCACGCTACAACGGCAGCCTTGGCCGCACAAAATACCCGGAAAAAGTTATGCTGACCTGGGAACGGCACTGGTTTGTGAATTATTAATGCAGCACTAACGGCAAGACAGCTATAAACGTTTAAATGTTAAGGAACAACATGACTCACCGTATTATCCTGTTACTGCTCACTTCCCTTACCGCTATTCTGACGGCCTGTGGTGGCGGTGATGACACTAAAGATAAAGAAGTTGATATTAATCAGATTGAATTTCCGCAATCCCTGCCTGCCGTTAACCCTGCATTAGCAACCGATACGCCAAATGGTATCTGGATGGTGGTTTCTGACTCTGAGTTTAAACAAGGGGAAAAAGACTTCAGAACCACCTACCGTACCGATAAACGCCAGTTTATCGTTATTGAGCATACGCCAGAAGACCATATTCTATGGATACAAATGTGCAATATGACATGGTATGAAGAACCTTATGGCAACAGCCAGCGAAAAGACTTCGACTTATCCAAACGGCGCCAGACAATAAAGTGGATTACGCCGGATAATACCCTGACCACCACTTACGACTTTTATTTTAGTCAGAATTTCAACCACTTTTACGGTGAACTCAGCTACTGGAATAAAGCCTACTACAGCCAATTCAACGCTGTGAGCCCCAGTAAAGAAGAACATTTCTATGCAGTTAAAATATCAGACTCCACCGAGCTGCATACAGCCCCCGAATTGTCACTGGTCGTTAACAGCGACGCTCCCGAAGGCCCCGTATACACCAGCCCTGGAGTTACTCCTCGCTGTATCAGTGTAGAGAACAGCACCCTGACAGCAGATAATGGTTATCCTCTTCTGTGGAATGAAACGTTGGTTAATTTCTTCTTAGAAGCAAGAATAGCTTTAATTGCAAATGAAATTTATATTGAAGATGACGATGGAAAACGACATTTAGGCGCTTTTTATCATGGTAATTATGAATACCAGACCAGCGGTGATTTTGAATGTTTTGCCTCTGAAGATTGCAGTGGTCAGGAACAACTCAGCACCAGCATTTATCAGAATGATAGAAACGGAATCAGCTATGCTGTTGATATTACGATTCCCGATTATCATGAAAAAGGCTCAGAGCTGATCCTTCAGCCTCAGATAGCGTTAACCCTGAAAAATCCACAGCAATAACCTTAAAAATACAAACATCGGTGTCAAAGAAAATTCTGACGCATAAAAAAGCCCGCGATTGCGGGCTTTTTATGTTAGTGAATCTGATCCCCCCTGTTTTTCAGAACACCACCGATACCGATATCAACCTGATAAGGTGTTGCATGTATGCCAAAGGCATCAAAGACTTTATGCCCGTGATCAAACATTAACGGCAGCGTCAGTTTAAAACGCTGACGGAAAGGTTCTACCGCCTCAGCATTAACATAGTAAGAATTAACAACACCTAACCACTGGCGCTCCGGTGTACTTGCTACCAGCTGATTCAGCTGCGCGATTTTATCTTCGCAGCCGGGAAAATGTGGCATAGGACACAGGGTATCGAGAAAAACCAGGCTTAGCGGTTTTTCTGCTGTCAGCATTTTAAGACTCTGCTCTTTGCCCCCGGTATTGAGCAACATGATATCGCCCATATCAGCACCGGCCTGCGGCTTTTTCTGCTGTACCGGCTGTTGTTTTTTTCTCTGCTGAGGGCCGGCGCTAACAACCGCATTGTCAGCCTCGTTATCAGAAGCCTTGTCAGCCGCAACAGCTTCCATTTTTTCTGTTACCGTCAGACCCAGATAACGTCGCAGTTCATCCGTACTGCCGGAAAACACGCGCTGCTCGCCCTGATAAAGCACATGATAAGGCGATTCCCATACGCCCTCGCTGCGCATCAGGCGGAATTCCTTGTCCAGCACCAGCGGCTGCAATTGCGGATAGTAGCCCGAAAATTCCTCCAGCTGCGCGGTGGTAACATTTAACTGCGGCTGAATCCAGATTTGCTGGCTTTGCTGACGGAAACTGGCAGGCAGGCGTTCCAGCAATTGTTCATCGCCCCGGCCATCATAAACAGCCCAGATATCGGTAAACACCAGATGGCGGATTTTTTCGTTTTCAATGACCACCGGTTCACCCCGAAAATCGGTGAATTCAGCCTGCACCGCCACCGGTGCCAGTAATAATAAAGACATCAGTCCTGCTTTCATTGTTTGTCCTCCTGCTGGCTCCAATCAGCCACTATATTTTCCAGCTGATCGGTCAGTAAAAACGTGCGGTAAGCCACGCGCCCATCCCGGTCGATTAGAATATGCGTTGGCGTACCCACCACCCCATAAGCGGCGGTCAGCGCTCCGTTCTGATCAAAGGTGGTCGGCATGCTGTAGCCCCCGGCTTTAAACAGCTGCTGAATATTGGCTACCGAATCGTTAATACCAACATTCACACTCAGTACCTGAACAGGCTCTCCCGGCTGCTCATAAACGGACTGCAGGTACGGCATTTCTGCTTTGCAGTAGCTGCACCAGGTTGCCCAGAATTTCAGATACACCGGCTTCTTGCCGATCAGCTCGCTCAGTTGCAGCGTTTTGCCATCCAGTGTCTGCACACTGAAATCCGGCGCCGGATCGCCAACCGCCAGTGGTGGTTTCGCCTGCGTCAGAGAGGGAGCCAGAATCAGCGTCAGGCCCAGCAGCAAAGCCGCCGGTCTGAGCACAGGTTTAAGTGGTTTACACATTGCGTTCTCCTTATTGATTAAAAACAGAAACTTCAGAACGGTTGCAGCGCCTGCCAGCTGAACCACACAGCAGCCAGTAACATCAGGCCGGCCAGCAGACGCTGGCTGAGCAGCAACCAGCGCCCGGATTTCGGCAGTCGTGCCAGCATGCCGCTGAAAGTGCCAGCAGCCAGCAGCAACGCACTCATGCCGAGGGCAAACACAAACATCAGTAACAGCGCCCAGGGCACGCTGCCCTGTCCGGCCACATACATCAGCAACATGCCGAATACCGGCGATGTACAGGGAGCCAGCACCAAGCCCGATACCGCACCACTGAGCATGACGCGCATAAAGGGAGGCATTCGCCCAGCGGCAGGCACGTCTGGCAGCTGCAAGGCCGGCATTCTCAGCCAGCCCAGCATCCAGGCACTGAACAGCAGACACATAAACGCCACCAGCAACAGCGTGACAGGATGGCTGGCGACCGAGCCAAACAGCTGGCCACTGCTGGCCGCAAAAACGCCCAGAATGGCGTAGGTCAGTGACAGCCCCAGAACATAGAAAAGCGACAAGACAAAGGCCTGACGGCGGTCAGTACTGTGACTGCCGACCACCGCCACCGTAATCGGCAGCATGGGATACACGCAGGGAGTAAGACTGGTCAGCAAGCCGGTCGCAAATACAGCCAGAGGCACCCAGACTGACCATTGCCCATCAAACAGGGCGGTTTGAATAAAACTGTCCATAACGGACTCCGTCGTTGGTAATAACGGCATTGATAGCAGGAAGCGCCGCTTAGGTTATGTAAACGGGCTAAAATCCTCTTAAAATCCTTATAAAATTTATACTTTCCTTTATATTTCAATAACTTATAGAAATCACCAAAGAACGGCACGGTTGCCGGGGAAGCCGGCACTACCTAGAATGGGCGCCTTACCTCAGGCAGCAAACGGCCCAACGGATGACCAGGCAGTACCGATTTGACGCATTTACCTTTGACCCCGAGCGCGGCAGTCTTCACAGCGATCAGGGCGAACACACCGTGCTGCGCCACAAGGTTGCCAACCTGCTGCACTATCTGTTGCAACATGCCGACCGGGTAGTCAGTAAAGAGGAACTGCTGGCCGAACTGTGGACCCACGGCGACTACCGCGAGAACGCCCTCACCCAGAGTATTCGTGAACTGCGGCTGGCACTGGGCGACAACGCCCAATCACCGCGTTATATCCGCACCTTCAATCAGCGTGGTTATCAGTTTATTGGCCGCCTGACAGCCGCCGGGACAAGCAGCGAAAGTGAACCATCGCCCGGCCAGTCAATGGCACGCCAGACATGGCATCCGGCTCTGTTACTCACATTAGTGCTGGGCGGCGCACTGGCCCTGTTAGTGAGCGCACTGCTGCTCTGGCGTCCGGCCAGCACTCAGATCTCCCCTTCCGACAGCACGTCATCCCTGCTGGTTCTGCCTTTTATTAATGCCACCGGTGAAAGCCAGATGACCTGGCTTGAGCTGGGGCTGGCGGACATGATTGCCATTGACCTGAAACGCCAACAAAAACTGAGCGTTACCCCCCCGGCTCAGGCGCAGTCATTACTGCTCGATTCAGGCCTGCCCTGGCCAACTCTGCCGGTGCATATCCGCACCCTGCTCAATGACCAGCAGCAGGACGCCGCGCTGTTTGCCAGCGTACGTCTGCATAACCAGCAACAGGTGCTGGATTTTCAGCTGATTTATCGTGATGGCCGTATCCAGCAAGGGGCTATCAGCTACCCATCGCTGCCGGCCGAGTCGCTTGCCATCAGTCAGCAACTGCTGGCCTTACTGCGTCCGCAGCACGCTGAAAAACACCCGGCAGCCGCAACCGACCCGATTGCTGCCCAGGCACTGGCGCAGGGGATGCAGGCCCTGCGTCAGCAAGGTGCCGTTCGTGCACGGCCCTATTTCCAGGCATCCCTGACCATTGAGCCAGACAGCCACTGGGCCAGAGCCTGGCTGGTACGCGCCCTGCTCAATCTTGGTGAATGGCAACAGGCCGAACAGCAACTGGCCGCCATTCCCGCCAGCGAACTGGACAATGACCTCAGCCTGAAAACCTTTGCCCTGCACAGTCGTGCACAGCTGGCCTTATGGCGCGGCGACAACGGCAGCAGCCTGCTCGCTGATCAGGCACTGAATCTGGCGCAACAAACCTCCGACCCGGAGCTGATCACTCAGAGCCTGCAGCTCAAGGCACAACAAGCCTGGGATGCAATGGACTGGCAGGAGCATCAACGCTTACTGCAACAGGCCAGTCTGCGGACAGAACAATCCGCCGATATACAACTGCGCGCAGATCAGTTGTTTTATCTCGGCAACCCCAGCAACAGTGGTCTGGAAAAGTCGCCTCTGAACGATCTGGACAGCAATCGCCTGCGTCTGGAGAAAGCGCTTAATTTTTACCGCCAGCTGAATAATCAGCCACAGATCGCCGCCACCGAGCTGGCAATTGCGCAGAATTACCGTTTCCCGCTGCATGAGCGCAGCACTGCACTGGCAGCAGCCATTGCTGCCTATCGCACGTTAAAGCAACCCTATGATCTGGCTCAGGCGCTGATTTATGGCGGCTTTTTTCAATTGCAGTTACACCGGGGGGATCTGGCGCAGGACTACTTTCAGGAAGCCGCCGGCATCGCCCGCCAGCTGGGAGCCACTCCGCTGATCAGCCTGAGTGAACTCTATCTGGGCTTTGCCAGTCTGGATCAGGGACTCGACCAGAGCAGCCTTGGCCGTCATGGCCAGAACAGCGAATACCTGCACAAGGCACTGCAGCAATTTCAGAGTTTTATCGATACAGCGCCGACCAAACTCTATCTCGCCCATGCGCGCTTCTTCCGCGGCTGGGCACTGGCCGATCTGGCGCGCAGCGCGCCGGAAAAACAGCGCAGCCGCTATTTCTCTCAGGCGCTGGATGAGCTGCAGCAGGCTCAGACGCATTATCAGACCCTACAAATGCCCACCAGCATCGGCTACAGCAACTATTCAATTCTGTGGATTTATCTGCAGCAGCAACAGTATGACAAAGCACTGCTGGCCGCCCGCTCTCCCGACACCCGGCTGCAGGCCAGATATCTGGCCCGGGCACACTACGAGCAGCAGCGGCCTGAGCAGGCGCAACAGGTGCTGGAAGAGTTCCGTAAACGCTGGCCGCAGCTCTGGCAGGAAGACGATACGCAGCGCTTACGTCTGTATCAGCAAGGGGACTATCAGTTGCTGCCGCCGGAGCCCCTGCCGCATCTGGTGTACTGTGAATCAGACTGGCTGGAGGGCTGACATCAGGGCGCCAGCAAACCAAACCCCAGTGCCAGCGGAATTAATCCGATTACATTGAGTGCTTTCCGCCGCAGGGCAATAAAACCTACCGCAGCAAAAACAATATCGGCGCCACTCAGCAGGCTTGAGCTGGCGACCGGTGTGACCAATATCGCCAGTAACAGTCCGACAACCGCAGCATTAACGCCCATTAAAGCGTGCTTTAAACCGGGTTTAACCAGCCACTGCGACCATAACGGCTGCACCGCCGTTAACAGGATAAAACCCGGTAAAAATACCCCCAGCGTTGCCAGTAAAGCGCCGGTCACCCGAGCCTCTGGCAATAATTCAGCACCTAAAAACGTGGCGAAGGTAAACATCGGGCCCGGCACCAGCTGTGCAGCGCCATAACCGGTAAGCAGGGTTTCGGCAGTCAGCTGCCCGGCAAACTGCTGCTGTACCAGGGGTAACACCACATGGCCACCACCAAACACCAGACTGCCGGTCTGATAAAAAGCGGCGAACATTCCCATAGCGTCTGCAGTACCGTTCAGGCCGGACAGATGGCTGAGTAAATACAGACCGGCCCATAGCATCAGTCCGATAATCAGTGCCAGACGCTTGGCCGGATACAACTGAAACGGCTGCGCCTGTTGCTCTGCCTGCCCGGCAGAATCTGCCAGTCTGGTGCCCTGCCAGCGCGCATATATCCAGCCGCCGAACGCTGCCAGAATCAGCAACAGCCAAACCGGCAGCGGCGTCAGCCAGAGCACAACGGCAGTAAGCAACATCAATACCCGGCTGAAAGCGCTGCTGCAGAAGCTCTTCGCCATGCTCAGTGTGGCATCGGCCACAACAATCACGGCCAGCAATTTCAGGCCGTGAATCAGCGCCGGAAACCAGTGATAAGTCAGCAAGGTATGAAGACCGCCGGTCAGCGCCAGCATCAGTAAGAAAGACGGCAGGGTAAAGGCAATAAACGCGCTGATACCACCTGCCACTCCGGCCCGTTGCACGCCAATTGCAAAGCCGACCTGACTGGACGCCGGCCCGGGCAGAAACTGCGCCAGCGCCACCAGCTGAGCGTAATGCTCTGCACTCAGCCACTGCAGGCGCTGGACAAAGACACGCTGAAAATACCCCAGATGAGCCGCTGGCCCGCCAAAACTGATGCAACCCAGCCACAGGAACTGGCGGAATATATGCCATAAGCGCACAGCCAATGGCTCTGTTTTCTTTGCCGGCCTGTCAGGCCGTACTGGCATTGTCATCGCTATCCGCCGCGCATATTGATCGTGGCTGTGCAATGTACATAAAACCCGGAAAAACGTGAAATCAGAAGATGATGCAGGCCCGAACCGGCTTCATCAGGGCCTTACACGACCAAAGTCTAGCGCTCGCTGGAATATTGGTCATACCAATATTTTCACCCTGTTTTTCAAGCCTGATATCAGCAATGACAAGGGCTGCGGGCCTTTTTCCTTTTCGGCCTCCGGTCTGACACCTCACAGCATACTGGTAAAACTACTTACGTGTTGTTGCCAGAACTACTTACAAAACCGCAGTCCTGCGGATAGTCATCAACAGCCATGACTTGCACACTCGAAAAGTCAGGGTGTGCTGTGCCTATTCTCGGGTACGCACAATCAATCTGAAACACTAAAAAGGATAATAACCATGATCCGCCTATCCCGCTTTAAACAGGTACTGGTAGCCGCTGCGTGCAGTCTGGCTATGTTCGGTACTGCTCAGGCAGACGAGAAAGTATACCGTCTGAAACTGGCCGAAAGCTGGCCGACGAACTTCCCCGTTTTTGGTGACGCACCGCGTAATATGGCTGCGATGGCTGAGAAAATGTCGAATGGCCGTCTGCAGATCACCATCGACTCCGCCAACAAGCACAAGTCAGCCTTTGGCGTGTTCGATATGGTACGTGCCGGTCAGTACGATATGGGCCACTCAGCGTCTTATTACTGGAAAGGCAAAGTACCGAATACGCTGTATTTCACCACCATGCCATTCGGAATGACCGCCCCTGAGCAATACGCCTGGTTCTACTACGGCGGCGGCATGGAGCTGATGGAAAAAGTGTACGGTGAGTTCAATATCCTGAGCTTCCCGGGCGGCAACACCGGTAACCAGATGGGTGGTTGGTTCCAGAAAGAAATCAACAGCCTGGAAGACCTGAAAGGCCTGAAAATGCGTATTCCGGGCTTTGCCGGTGAGGTTCTGGCCAAACTGGGCGCCAGCCCGACCAATATCCCGCCAGGCGAGCTGTACACTGCCCTTGAGCGCCGCACCATCGATGCACTGGAATGGGTTGGTCCGTCGCTGGATCTGCGCATGGGTTTCCACAAGATCGCCCCTTACTACTACACCGGCTGGCATGAGCCTGCAACCGAACTGCAGTTCATGATCAACAAGCGTTCATGGGACCGTCTGCCTGCGGATCTGCAGGAAGTCCTGCGCGTCGCGATGCGTACCGCAGCCTACGATATGTACATTCAGTCTTACCACGAATCCGCTGAAAACATGGCCGTGCTGGATAAAGACTATCCTAAAGTTCAGATCCGTACTTTCCCGGCTGACGTAATGAAAGCTCTGCATAAAGCCAACAACGAATTACTGGCAGAAAGTGCGGCAAAAGATCCACTGGCCAAAGAAATTCTCGATTCGCAGGCAACTTATCTGAAGAAAGCCCGCCGCTGGACCGATATTTCTGACAAAGCTTACCTGAACAGCGCCGACTGATCAGGACCCAATAACAACGACAGACGCCCCGCCGGGCTTACCCAGTCCGGCGGGGGCAAACGGGAGTGCATTATGCTGATTAAGGCAGAACGGGCCATTAATCGCTTTTCCGATTTTCTCGGCACAGTCGCCGCTGTGCTTTTTATTCTGATGCTGATGAACGTGTTTATTGACGTTGTCATGCGTTACGCCCTGAACGAAGTTTCCATCGCGATGCAGGAAATGGAATGGCATCTGTTTGCTGCCATGTTCATGCTGGGTGTTCCTTACACGCTGCGGGCCGGTGGCCATGTGCGCGTGGATCTGGTGTATGAAAATTTATCCATCCGCCGCAAAGCCATTATTGATATTGCCGGCGGCCTGCTGTTACTGATCCCGTTTTGCCTGCTGGTCGGCTGGTACGGTATCGATTTTGCGCATGAAGCCTGGAGCCTGGGCGAAACCTCCGGCGATCCCGGCGGCCTGAGCAATCGCTGGATTATTAAAGCCGTTATTCCATTTGCATTTTTTGCGACGGCCATATCCGGTATTGCAATGATTCTGAACAGCGTAATTGCCCTGAAAGATGAGCATGAAACCAAAATCGACCGGGGGCTTTTATGATCGGTATTATTATGTTTTTCGTCGCCCTGCTGATGCTGATCTTCGGCTTCCCGGTGGCGTTTACTTTTGGCGGTGTCGCCCTTATTTTTGGCGTATTTGCTGAAGGTCCGGACATTTTCGCTTTTATGCCTTTCCGCGTACAAAGCATTATGGAAAACGTCACCTTGATGGCAGTACCACTGTTTATCTTTATGGGTATTGTGCTGCAACGTACCAGACTGGCAGAACAACTGCTGGAAGCCATGGGTAAACTCTTTGGTGGTGTGCGTGGTGGCCTGGCTATTTCCACGGTTCTTGTGGGAGCTTTATTAGCCGCCTCTACCGGCGTTGTTGGCGCATCGGTTGTTGCGATGGGATTAATCTCCCTGCCGGTTATGCTGAAGTATAATTATGACAAGTCTCTGGCCTGCGGAACTATCTGCGCCTCCGGAACCCTGGGGCAGATTATTCCACCATCCATTATTCTGATTATTCTCGGTGATGTATTAGGTATTCCCGTTGGCGACTTATTCCAGGCAGCATTAGCGCCCGGTCTGGTGCTGATTGGCTGCTACGTGGTGTATATCCTGAT
Organism: Thalassolituus sp. ST750PaO-4; assembly: GCF_020320405.1. Classification (NCBI taxonomy): domain Bacteria; kingdom Pseudomonadati; phylum Pseudomonadota; class Gammaproteobacteria; order Oceanospirillales; family Oceanospirillaceae; genus Thalassolituus; species Thalassolituus sp. ST750PaO-4. The sequence continues at coordinate 666,377 of NZ_JABVCB010000007.1, read as the reverse complement.
CTACACCTGGATTAAACCAGAAGCTGCACCTGCCCTGCCGATGGACGACGATTTAACCCATCGTCATGAGCAATATATCCGCGCATTAAAGGCGATTATTCCTCCGCTGGCGCTGATTCTTGTTGTTCTCGGTTCCATTTTTGCCGGTATTGCCACCCCGACAGAATCGTCGGCACTGGGTGGTGTTGGCGCCCTGCTTCTGGCGGCGATTTACGGCCAGTTTAACTGGAAAATGGTGTACGAGGCCTCACAGGAAACGGTAAAAATCTCTGCGATGGTTTTCGCCATTCTGCTTGGTGCAACGGCCTTCTCCATGGCGTTCAGTTACACCGGTGGCGATTATATTGTTGAGGAACTGCTGTCTGACATGCCAGGTGGTGCGATGGGCTTCCTGATTCTGTCGATGGTTGCCATTATGATTCTGGGCTTCTTTATCGACTTCGTGGAAATCAGTTTTATCATCGTACCGATTCTGGCACCGGTTGCTAACGCACTGGGCATTGCTCCGGTCTGGTTCGCCATTCTGATTGCCATGAACCTGCAGACGTCTTTCCTGACACCGCCTTTTGGTTTCAGTCTGTTCTATTTAAAAGGGGTCGCACCCGCCGGTGTCCGCACCATGGATATTTATCGCGGCGTTGTACCTTTTATTTTAATGCAGGTCGGCGTGGTAATTACCATTCTGCTGTTCCCTGAATGGTATGGCCTGCTTGACTGACAGGAGTCCTGTTCTGTGGCCGGAAAGCATCAGGCATCCGGCTACAGAATATGTTATTTATCCATTACCGCTGCTCTCTTTGCTGACAATAATAATGACAATAAAGTACTTATGAATACCCGACAGCAAACGACAGAATCAGGCTCTGAACGGCGACTATCTATCCTTGCCGACAGGTTCTAAGATGAACAATCTTTTAATTCCGCCACGGCCACCGGGTATGAATCTGACGTTAAAAGCCAAGATCCTGCTGCTTACCGTATTACCACTGGTCGCACTCACCCTGACCATTACCTGGATAACCCAGCGCCAGGCACAGCAACTGGCACAGCAACAGGTCGCTATTTTTGAAGAAAACGTACTGGCCAGTAAACGCAAAGCGCTGGTCGATTATGTCAGCCTGGCCATGACATCGATTAATCCGGTTCTGGAAGAACTGGAATATGGCCTCGACCAGTCACGGGCAGAATACGAAATCAAACGCATTCTGCAGGGGCTCACCTACGGTAACGATGGCTACTTTTTTGTTTACGACCAGAACGGTACCAACCTTGTTCACCCGGCACAGCCGGATCTGGTCGGCCAACCCATGATCGATTTTCAGGACGATAACGGCCAGTATGTTATCCGCGATCTGCTGGCGCTGGCGGGTAAAGGTGGTGGGTTTTATCGCTATATCTGGAATAAGCCCTCGTTATCGGGGCAGGAAAACAAGCTCAGTTACGTCGTCAATATTCCTTATCTTAACTGGATGATGGGCACCGGCCTGTACGTTGATGATATCGCCGCTGAAACCCGCTCACTGCAGAATAAAGTGAATACCAATGTACGCCGTACCTTTCTCGCGGCGTCTGTATTGCTGGCCGTTACCCTCGCGCTGGTCGTCATCATCGTTATTATTATTAATATTCATGCCACCCAGCTGGCCGATCAGCGCCTGCAGGATCTGGCGCATCGCTCTGTAGCCTTTCAGGTTATGCAGCGCCGGACGTTTGCCCGAGAGTTGCATGATGGCATTAATCAGATGCTGGTATCCGCCAAATTGCGCTTGAATCTGGCGGATAAAAAATGGCCCCATGAAGATGCCCGTGAGCATCTGCATAAAGCCACCGACATGCTCAATATGTCGATTCAGGAAGTACGCCGGGTATCACACAATCTGCGCCCGGTGATGCTTGATGATCTGGGCCTTGAGGCGGCATTGCACAGTCTGCTCGATAATATCAGCGAGTCGGGAAAAATACGGGTAAAACGGCGTATCCGTTTACCGGAAACCCGCCTGCCCGATGCCATTGAGATGACACTGTATCGTCTGGTACAGGAAGCCATTACCAATGTGCAAAAGCATGCCGAAGCGACTCAGGTCAGCCTGAATATCAGCCATAATCTGCAGAGTATTCTGATTGAAATGGAAGACAACGGCTGCGGGTTTTCTCTCGAAGAAGATCAGAGCGGTATCGGCCTGATGAACATGCGTGAACGGGTTGAACTTGTAGGCGGAAAGTTTAGTGTCCGCAGCCGGCGCACACAGGGTACACTCATTCATGCGGAATTTTTCCTTAATCCGGACACAGCCTTAAGAGAGGCCGATTCATTATGAGCAGCAAACCAATTCGCCTGATTATTGCCGACGACCATCCGATGGTGCGTGAAGGGCTTAAAGTCAGCCTCGAAAGCGAAGGACTGAGCGTGGTCGCCGATGTCAGTAATGGTGAAGAAGCCCTGGCTGCCGCAGCAGAGCACCATCCGGATGTTGTCTTGCTGGATATATCCATGCCGGTCATGAACGGTCTTGAAGCCTGTATCGCCTTTCAGGAACAACTGCCGGATATTCGCCTGCTGATCATTACCATGCATGATGATCGCGAATATATTATGAAAGTTATCCAGGCCGGAGCCGCTGGCTACGTATTAAAAGATGTAGCTCCGGAAGAGCTGATTCTTGCCGTTCAGACCGTACATCAGGGCGGCACTTACTTCAGTTCCAGCGTTGCCAAAACCCTGTTCAGTGAATTTGGCCGCCCCCGCCCGCCCGCCAGCGAAGATGTATTAAGCCCACGCGAAGAAGATGTACTGGCCCGCCTGGCCGAAGGCCTGGGTAATAAAGAAATCGCCCGCGAACTGGATATTTCTGTGCGTACTGTGGAAGCACACCGGCTGAAGATCAAGCAGAAGCTGGGCATCGGTAATTCTGCCGGGTTAATCCGCTACGCGCTGGATCATGGGGTTATCCGCCGCTGAACAGCGGCCGTTTTTACGCTTATTGCAGACGAATTATCGCTGGTTGCCGCATCTCTGTTTTAAGCCAGTTTTCCCAGTGTGTTTTCAGCGCCTGAGAACCACCAATATAGTGTTCATCCAGCAAGTAAAAAGCGCGCATATTCACCCCGCGTTTATAATCCTGCAATAAACGCGTAATCAGGCTGCGGCCATAAGTGGTCGACAGCAGCATATACACCAGCTGCCCTGCCATCTGCTGATTTACCCCACGCCGGTGATTGGCATTGCGCCAGTCGTCACTGCGCACTTCAATAAACTTCAGCACGTCCATCGCCTTGTTCTGGCGGGCAAGAAAGCTGCGGCGGTTACTGTCATGGCTGCCGATCAGAAATCCTTCCGGGCTATAACTGAGTGTTTCCATTTGCTCGGCCATACCTTCATTGAGCCAGTCCGGTAGTATCTGCGCCAGAGAATGCAGAATCGCATGACTGGCTTCATGGCGGATGGTTCTGTAAGTGCTTTCAATTCCGCCCAGAGCATCATCGTGAATAAACACCGCAATCTCATGGGTTTTTGACAGGTATACCCCCAGGGAATTGGCGGCCGAGTATCCGGAAATACGCTTCACAAAGGCCATATATTCACGCTGATCAGCAAGCAGATGAATTTTCACCGGCACCTGGCGGTAAAAATCAAAATAAATCACCTGATCGTAAAAGCGGTAAACCTCATTCACTTCACGCTTGATGCGCGCCAGATCCAGTTGCTGGGCGGCCGACGCCAGACTGCCCTCCTGAATGACGCGGATATCCAATGGCTGCCAGCCATTATTACCCTGCGTTTTCAGTTCCAGTACTTCAGCCTGTTTATGGGGTTTATCAGAAAAATGTACCTGGCCGCGTTCATCAACCCAGCGGTACACGGCTGCCTGAGCGACAGAAACGCTCAGCAGCCAGAAGATAACGAGCTTAATCGCGGCTGCGACTGCGTTCCGCCGGCACATAGAGCTGCTCCAGCAGGTAGGTTTTAAAGTCATCGGCAAAGGGCTGCTTAGCCGCTGCGACTTTCATGCACAGCAACCAGGCGTCGCGCTCCGCCGGACCGATAGGAAACGCCTGATGAAATTTAGGAATCGCAATCGGGCCGTATTTTTCGCTGAACAAACGCGGACCACCGAGCCAGCCACACAAAAATCGCGTCAGTTTATCGGCCGAGGTAGATAAATCGGCCGGATGCATCGCGCGGATATTCGCCGCTTCCGGCAGGGTATCCATCGCCGCATAAAAATCATCAACCAGGGCTTTGATACCATCAAAGCCACCGGCTGCCTGAAAAGACGCATCACCCTGACCATAAGGGCGCTTTTCTTCCACAGAGTCATACATCAGGCAAACTCCTCCATAAAATCGAGCGCCGCCTGATGACGAATGGTGCGACGATGATTCGCCCACAGCTCTTTGACTTTTTCCTGATTGCACTGCTGACGGTCAATCAGCACCCGGGTCTGCAGTTCACCTTTTTTCTGACCGCCGGTCAGCGGTACTTTGGAAAACACAAACTGGTTGGAAATCAGATCCATAAATGGCCCGGATTTACTGGTTGGCATAATAAACAGCAGTTGCAGCCCCAGACTTTCGGTGAGGTAATTAATCACCTCTTTCGAGCGGGTTTCATCCATTTTCGAGAAGGCCTCATCCACCAGCACCACGCGCAGATGGGTATCTCCTTCATTAAAGCGGAAGGCCGAGGTAATGGCCGCCGAGCGGATAATATAAGCCGGAGTTTCCAGCTGACCGCCGGAGCCGGTACCGTACTGGCTCAGTGCAATTGGCTCTTTATTGGCCGGTTGCTTGTAAATTTCGTAGGCACGGTAATTCCGGTAATCGGAAATCCGCTCCAGCTCACGCATTGCTTTCTGCTCATCATCGTCGAGCAGCATGGTCATCAGGTGATCACGCACACGCTTGGAGTTTTTCGACAGATCAGCGGTAAAGAGTGTCGCACCGTCGCCAAGACTCGGGTTCTTGATAATTTCTTCGAAGAACTGCCAGTATTCTTTGTACTCCGGCACCCACTGCCAATCGAACCAGTAGGTTTCCCGGTCAGCACCAAACTGATGGTGTGCCAGTTCTTTATTCAGGTCTTCAAGGATGCGCTTACCATCATTAATCGCCTGATAAATGGAGTGACACAGGTTGGTCACAAAGGCGTTGTTAAAGCTTTCGCGCAGCTGCACCAGTTTGTCCTGTTTCTCCACCAGAATATTATTTTTCAGGCGGTTATAAACGCGCTCAACTTCGCGTTCCAGACCACAAACGGTCTTAAAGAAAGCAACGCTGTGTTCCTGACGGTAATCCGGGGTGTAGACGATAGCATCCGCGGTCTGACAACGAAGATTATGTTCGGCAATATTGCGCTCGATTTCATAAGCCGTGGAATTAAGTTCCTGACTGATGCTTTTACGATGATTTTCAATCGCATCCGCCGGACTTTCCTGCGCTTCGGTATCTGCCGCCGCTAGCCGGGCTTCGGTATCGAATTCCGGCCAGACGCTGACAATATGACGCAGGGCTTCTTCTTTGCTGTCCGCCACTTCAGACGTCTGTTCCTGCTGATCACTCAGGTGCTTGCACTGTTTTTCGCTGTCGTTCAGCTGTTGCTGTAAACGTCCCAGCTCACCATCGAGCTCTTTAATCTGGGCATCCAGATCATCGGCTTTTTCTTTCAGTGCATCGAACTGGCTTTCCAGCTGCGAGAAATCAGACAGATCCACATTGCTTAATGCCTGTTCGGCCTGCTGCATCTGATACTGGGTATCCAGCATCTGCTGCATCTGATCGGCAAAACTCACATGGCGCAGCAGATTCACCGCATCCAGTAATTGCTGAACCTGTTTAAGCTGGTAAGCCGCTTCGTTAGCCTGCTCAACCAGAGCCTCATATTCTGCTTTTTTCGCCGCCAGTGCGCGCTCACGGGCACCCAGACCAAACACCAGTTCGGTATCGTCCAGGTCACAGCGATAAACCGAATAAGCACCGGAACCCAGGCCGTCTTTAGTGACACCACGACGGGTCATACGCAGCGCCTGAGCATCGGCCACCTGTTCAACCGAACCGTAACTGGCTTCGAGGTAATAACGCGCGGTAGCGTGCTCAAATTCCATTAAATGAATAATGGATTTATCGGATAATTTCAGGCGCTCACAGTCTTTTTTCGCTTTTTCGCCCTGAATAACCCGCGCCCGGCTGCCGCCCGGAATAGAACGTAAAATATGCGCCGCTTCGGCTTCAAATACCGATTCCACAATAATGCTGAAACGGGCACCACCGATATAACCTTCAATGGCGCTCTGCCATTGTGGGTCGGTAATTTCCACGTAGTCGGCCAATACGCGCGGATCAGCCTGCGGACATTCGCGGCGAATCGCTTCCAGTGCCTGACGGACAAAACCCGGATAATTCAGCTGACGCGATTCCAGACTGTCGATATCCGCCTGCTTCTGCGCTATGCGGCCCTGAATCTGCTGCAGCTTCTGTTCGCGGCGATCGACCTGCTTGGCAATCTGATCGCGCAGGGAAATACCACTGCTTTCCAGTTCGGTGGAATGGAAACGCTCACGCCACTGGTTAACCAGCATCTGCTGTTGCTGGGCATCATCCAGATGCGCTTCCAGCGGTGACAGATCAACCCAGTCTTTACCCAGCAGTTTGCGGAAATCGACCGCGCCCTGATCTTTAATCGCCAGAACCTGTTTGGCCTGATCGATAATTTTCTTTTGCCCCAGGGTTGGAATTTCCAGACCAATGGAGGTTTTCTGCAGCGCGCCATACACCAGTTCGGTAGCACGCAACGAGGCCTGTAATAACTGGTCCTGCTCCAGCAGCGGAATGGCCTGCTGCTGTAATTGTTTTTTGCCTTCGGCAATGGCTTGTTCGGCAGCGTCTTTATCCTGCAGCGCATCGATACCACGGCGCTGGGCTTCCATGCTGATCAGCTGCTCACGCAACTGCTTGCGGCGTTCCTGTGCGGTTTCCCGTTCTTTTTCTGCTTTATGCAGACGCTCACGGATGCCCTGCTGCTTTTCTTTAGCGGCCAGATACGCCCGCTGATCATTGATATAGCGGCTCTTGGCGGCGGTGTATTCCAGTACGTTGTAGTCGATCCACTGATCGATATAACGCTGTGAGGCACCTTTGGTATTGCTCAGAATGGCGATGGTTTCTGCCAGGGTATTGGCATCCGATTCCATCGCATAAATGGTTTTCATCAGATCGGATACACTGCGGATCGCATCACCCAGATCTTTGGCTTCAAGAATTTCGTTGGCAACAAAACCGTTGATGCTTTTAACCGGTTTATACGCCATAAAACGTGAGAAGGTACGCGCGGCATTCATCGCTTCGCGCTCACTCACCGCATCGGTGCGGCCACGCAGAGCTCCGTACAGACGGCGCAGATATTGTTTTTTGGTATCGTATTTTTCGATATTGCTGGCATCCATGCGCCCTTTCAGATGACCCGGCAATTTATTCAGCTCGATCACATTACGCTGACCGTCTTTATCGTCGTGCAGAAAATCCGACAGCGTCAGCTGTTCGGTGACAATATAAAACTGCAGATCATTCTGGCGCGCCACCGGCTGACTGCCGGCACGATCAATGGATGCACTGACACCAATAATGGCGGTAAAAGGTTCACCACTTTCACCGGCGGCACCATCGGCACCAACGGTCGGATGAAAAACTGCAGCCAGATAGCCTACGGCACCATTCGGGCGGGCATAACTGCCGTCGTCACAACCCAGCACATAAGACGCCAGGGTACGGACGTTTTTACCACGGCCACGCTGGGTCGCTTCGTCCTGACCCGGGTTGTAATGAAACAGCGTATCGTGGGCGGCGGTCATAATGGTCTGAATCGCATCGGCTGCGGTGGTTTTACCCGAGCCGTTACCGCCAGACAGTAAATTAATCGGGCCGAATTCAAATTCGGTTGCCGGAATATTGCCCCAGTTAACGTAAATAAACTTCTTTAAAAACATGACAATTATTCCCCAAACAAACTGGCAGGTTGTTTTTTACTGTCGGCTGCCTGCTCTTCTGTTTCTTCCGGCGCCTGCCCTGCGGCAGTGGCCGTTGATTCTTCTTCTGTGGCTACAGGCTCTTCGGCAGCGGTCGCCACGGTATCTTCTGTTGCCACGCTATCGTCAGTGGCTTCGTCAGTAACCTCTTCAGCAGCACCTTCAAAAACACCTTCGGTCTTTTCGGCAGCCTCTTCTGCTGCAGCCTGCAAAGACTCATCAGTATCCTCAGCGCTGGCGCCTTCTGCGGTTGCACCTGCCTCTGAAGAAACCGGCTGCCCGGCAGCATCCGCATTGTCCTGCTGCTCGTCTTCCATTAATTCCGACAGCACCTGATCGGAGACATAGCTCATAATCATTGGTCGTACACGCAGCCACATATCGCCATCGGTTAAGGTATCTTCGTTGGCAATCTGCACCAGACGTAATTGTTTTAAGCGGCGGAACAGCGCTTTACGCTCAGTCAGGTTTTCCGGCAGAGTGCGTTTCAGCAGATTTTTCATGGCAATGCTGAGCGCTTCCAGCGATACCATGACGCAGCCCTGTTCATCCACCATACCTTCGCGCAGTGCTTTGTCGTATTGCGCGCGCAGCACCAGAATCAACGCCACTTCGTTCTGATTTAAGCGGCTGCGGAATGCCTGGGCACCGCTGTTCTGCGGATCATCCACCATGCCGGGCACCTGGGCACCGGGCGGATATAAACGCACAAACTGAAAACGGCGGTCGTGCTGAATACGGATGCCCAGCAGCGACAGATAATCGCCGATTAATTCTTCCAGTCGCAGGTAGCGGTCGTACAGCTGCTGCTCAATCTGGCTTTCGTCACGGCAGACAACACCATAATCCAGCAGACGTACCAGTAATTCGGAAAAATCACGCTGGCTGAGGCCTTCTTTTTCTAACTCTTTTTCAATGATCTGCAACATATTCAGGACTCTTTCTGCACCAGCTCGAAGGTGAAGTGGTCTTTTTTCAGGAAATACGTGGCGCTGTTTTCAGCCCCGTCAGTACACTCAGTGTCGGCCTGCTCATCGTATTCAATGCGGAATTCAAATTCACTGGATAAACCATCAGCGGCGCCCAGCCCGATGGCATGAGCAACCGCAAGAAAATCTTTGGCATTTTCAATCGGTAATTCACGGGTAGACACTTTACGGCCACTGCCCAGGTGCTTCTGCATATAGGTTTTCAGGGCTTGCTGATTCACCAGGAAGGCCTGATCCAGCACCTGCTGGATATAAATATCCTTACGTGCATCCACATCAAAATCGCCCTGACCATCATCAACGGCGGCATCAATCATGCGACGCTGACGCGGTGCGGCAAGACGCACCTGCCCCGGATCAACCAGTGCAATCTGTGGTACGGCCATACGGTCGGCGGCTTTATCCAGCAAGGCGTTCTGCTGTTTTTCCGGCATTGCTGCCAGACGCTTACAGACCGCCAGTACATCGTTGTGCTGCTGCGACGCCAGATAGCTCATCTGGCGGATAATAATATCGGCGCGCTTGGTAAAGCTTTGCAGCGCTTTGCGCAGGGCCGGCAACATAATGTCGGAGGCATTACGCAGGCGCATTTCAATGCCGTCGAGAATGGTCCAGAGCACCGACTGCCCTTCCTGAGCAATATCCGGTAATAATTCGCGCAGGCGGCGTTCGGCATTGGCTTTAAAGGCTTTATCGCGCTTGCGGATACCATTAATCAGCTGGCTGATCTGATCGCGGTGTTTTTCCACGTTATCGGCCGATAAACGTACCGACAGGTCAGGCTGGAAACGGTTTTCCATAAAGTCGAAGAAGGCTTCGCTGGCACGCTGCACCAGCAGCTGATCTTCCATTTCCCGTACCAGATCACGTTTGCGCTCTTCCAGCTCGGCGATCACATCGGTGAAGTCGCTGATGATGCGCTCGGAATATTCGTAGGCATCCAGCAGATCGTAAATATCGCCACGTTCCAGAAAAGACTCGAGTGAGTTACGGGTATTACGGGTATTACGGTGGCGGGTGCGCGCCATGCTGCGGCTTTCAGCCACAAAGGGTTCGGTAAACAACCGGCCATAACGGCTAAAGGCAAAGGTACTTTGCAGTGTTGCTTCGTCTACCTGCTTTTCGATCCAGCCATGTTCCAGCAGCTGGTTCAGCACCCAAACGGCCTGATCGCGGCTGGTGCGGAAACGGCCTTCGCTGTTGTCGTCACTGGCAGCATCATTCTGCTGCTCATCTGACAGACCTTCGTCCGCCAGCAGTGGCGCACGCACCAGTGCTTCCTGAAAGATTTCAATCAGGGTATCGCGGGCCAGAGCCTGACCGTAATCGGCACTGCTGGAGCTGTACAGGCGTTGGTACAGCTCGCGCAGGCTCTCCATCACCTGAGCACGGTACTTGCCGGTCAACGGGCGGAAAAACTGCCCTCGTTCCTGTTCAAAAAACATACAAAATGTATCTGTAAGGCGGATTAAATGACCGGCTAGATTACTGAAAGCCTGCGCCAATGACCAGCGCCGCGACACATCCCCCGCCAGCCCGCATCAGTACTGACATTATGAAGGCGCTGACGGCATTTCCCCGTGCAAACAGCCGGGGTATACTGCCGGCGTAATGACTCTGTAGGCCACCATTTCAGGACCCTTCATGCAGCCTCACCCGGAACAACAGCATAAAGCCACCTTCTTTCAGGTCGGTACGGAAAAACTGATCGAACTGACACTGGCTACCTTTGGCCTCTACGCGCTGTTCTGGACATACCGCAACTGGCTGCAACTGCAACGCCGTGGTGAAGCGGTTAATCCGTTGCTGCGTACACTGCTGGCTGTTGTCTATCAGTACGATCTTTATCGCCGGATTCATCAGCGTGCACGGGTTGAAAACGCTACTCCGCGCTGGTCGCCTTTACGTATTTACCTGTTGTTTCTGATTTTTACGCTGGTGCCACTGTGGTTACTGGCTACCGATCATCCCTGGGGGATTCTGCTTAACCTGATGACACTGCTGCCCAACCTGCTGGCAAATCAGAGCATCAATCAGATTCACGACAAACATCTGCATTTTTTTGCGCAGAATACTGAGCTTTCAGGCCAGAACTGGGCGGCAATTGTGGCCGGACTGGTCGGCTGGTTGACCCTGCTCACACTGGCACTCGCCTATAACCAGTAACATCTTTTATTTTCAGGATTATTCCATGGCTATAGCCAGTCGCGCGTTATTCCCTCAGCCGCTGCTCCGGGCGCTACCGGTGATGTTTATGCTGCTGTTATTTTCTTTTACCCAGCACAGCAGTGCCCTGGCGTCGGATCCCGCACCGCACACACAAAACGACAAAACCTCCGCTAGCCTGCCGCTGTTACCGCCGGTCTTAAACCTGAATATGCCGGGCGATTTCAGCATCGGCCGCCACAGTCAGTGGCTGGAAGATCCGCATCGCAGCCTGACGCCGGATGCCGCCATGCTGACGGACAGCTGGCAGAACAGTAAATCCGACAGTCTGAATTTTGGCTTCAGCGATTCAGCCTTCTGGTTGCGCACTTCGCTCAGCACCGGCAGCCTGGATGACTGGTACCTGTGGAACCGCTACTCACTGCTCGATCAGGTCGATATGTACCTGTGCCCGCGCCCCTACAACAACAGCAGTGAATGTGTACACAAGCAGGCCGGTGATTTACAGCCGTTCGACATCAACCGCGATGTATCGCACCCGAACACCATTATTCACCTGCCGACCGACAAGGGGCACGACTACCTGTTGTTACTGCGCGTTGAAACCCACGGCACGTATCAGTTACCGGCCAGTCTGGTCGACAGTCAGACGCTGCATAACGAACTGCTGATGAACAACATCCTGCGTGGCGGCTACTACGCCACCATGCTGGTAATGGGCCTTTATAACCTGTTTATTTTCTTCGCTACCCGCGAGCGCAGTTACTTCTATTACTCGGCGTTTGTGCTGTCGTTCCTGTTATTTCATATGACTTATGAAGGTTCAGCCTTCCAGTTCTTCTGGCCAGAACTGCCGATGATTAATAACAGCGCGTTTCTGCTGGCGTTCTCTGTGAATCAGCTGATTCTGTGTTTCTTTGTGCCCAATTTTTTACGCCTGAAGCAACACAGCCCGGCAGCCTACCGGTTGTTCCGTGTATACACCGCGATCACGCTCGTCACCCTGCTGATGATTCCGCTGCTGCATTACGAAGTAATGGTGCCGATTAATAATCTTCTCAGCATGCTGATAACCGCATCGGCTCTTATTGTCAGCATCCGTGTCTGGATTGGCGGCGAATCAGCCGCACGCTTCTTCACCATTGCCTGGATCATGCTGATAACCGGACTGATTCTGGCCAATGCCCGCAGCCTGGGCCTGATTCCGACCAATACCTTTACTCTGTACGCCTATCAGATTGGCTCCTTTATGGAAGTCATTCTGCTGTCGCTGGCGCTGGGTGAGCGTATTATGCGTCTGCAGAAAGATCAGCTGGCGGCGCGTAAAGCGATGCTGAAAAGCCAGGAAGATGCCATTCAGTATCTGCGCGACTACGAAGACCTGTATCAGAACTCACTGACCGGAAAGTTCCAGCTCGACGAAGAAGGTTTTTTCCTCAAAACCAACCCGGCCTGGCGCACGATGCTGGGTTACAGCGAGCAGAATCATTTCAGCAATGACAACCCGAGCTTTGACAGCCTGATCGCCGAAGCCTCACAGCGCCGGGCCCTGTGGCGCAAACTGCGCGACAGCGGACGTGTACAGGCTTTTGTTGTTGCCATTATTCAGCCCCTGACCGGCGAACGCCTGATGGTGTCACTGACCATCCGCAAACGCGCACCGGGCGAACGTGCCGCCTGGATTGGCTCCGGCCAGAACGTCACCGAACAGTATCAACAGGAGCAGGAGCTGATGCACCTGCAAAAAGAAAAGACCCTCGCACTGCGCCAGCTGGTGATGGGCATTGCCCACGAAATGAATACGCCACTGGGCAATATCCGTCTGGCCGAAAGCTTCTTAACCGAGCACCACGATGACTGGAGTGCCGACGAAGCCCAGCAACAACTGCAGCAAGGGCTGGTGCATATTCACGATGGTATTGAGCGCCTCAACAGCCTTAACCAACTGATGAAAAATGCCGTAGTACTGGAAAACCAGTACGCCAGCGAAATCATCGAGCTGCGCCCATGGCTCGAACAATGGCGTAATACCAACAGCCAGCAACATCCGCAGGTAAAACTGCGTACCGGTATTCACAGTTATCTGACCGAATGGCAAACCTACCCGGAAGCCCTCGACATTATTCTCAATCAGCTGGTTGATAACTCCTGCGTGCACAACCGGGAGCAGGAAGCCGAAGGCAAACTGCAGATCAGCGTTGATTTACGCGAACGTGGTGAACATCTGGAGCTGCATTATCAGGATAATGGTAAAGGCATCGACGCCGAGCAGCGTGAAGCCATCTTTATGCCGTTCTATACCACCCAGCGCTCTTCAGCACGCAGCAAAGGTCTGGGTCTGTACCAGACGTATAATCTGCTCACCGAACTGTTGCATGGCCATATCGACTGGCCGGACGACGCCGAAGGGTTTTATCTGGTGGTGCGTTTTCCGCTGCCGGCGGAACATAATGACAGCGGTGCATAGAACCTGATTTATAGAATCTGATTTACAGAATAAAAACCGGGCAAAGACCCGGTTTTTTTATAGACATTCTCCGCCTTTCTACATCAGACAACCGCTTAATTATTGATCGCAAAATCAGCAGAACTTTATAATCAGTAACCATTCCTCTTTACGACAGGCAGTATTATGAAACCAGCACTCTCCCTTATCGCTGCATCAGTACTTTTTCTCAGCGCCTGTGGTGGAAGCAGTAGTGACAGCTCTATCCCCGGACTAAAAGCCGATACTAATGTTGCCCTGCTCTCTCGCGGAGCCAGCGCCAGTAGCAGCCATAACAGCAGCAATGCCAACAACCTGATCGATGGCAACATCAATACCAGCTGGACCAGTGCATCGGGTCAAAAAATCGTGGTTGATTTTGGCAGCGTAGAAAAAATTAAAAGCATTAAACTGATCCGTCAGGCAGGAGCTGTTATTACCGGCAGCAATCCGGATATTCTGATTGAGCTGTCCGCCAACGGCAGCAGCTACACCGCCTCCAATCTCAGCGTTGTAACCGGTGGCATTCCCTGCACCAGCCGAAGCATGAATGAGACAACCATGAGCTGCACTATGGCCGAGCGTGATACCCGCTATATCCGTATCACCAGCCAGAATGGCAATGCCCATGACTTTTTCGAGCTGGAAGCTTTAGCCACCAAATAAAAATCAGAATAAAAGCAGAGTAACGCTGCCGGTAAATCAGCATTACCCTGAAATTTTTTCATAGCAGCGTTCATAAACCGCAGCCATAAAAAAACGCCGCATTAAGCGGCGTTTTTATTCACTGCAAACCAACCTGATATTACAGACTGGCCGCCAGTTCGCTGGCCAGTTTGATAGCGCGCTTGGCATCCAGTTCACCGGCAAACTCAGCGCCACCCACTAAGTGCAGACCAAAGCCTTTGCTTTCGTCGGCTTTCAGGGTTTCGTGCAGTTCGTTAACCGATACCTGACCGGCACAGATCACGATGTTATCAACGTCGAGTACGCGCTGGCTGCTTTCTTCACCTTTGGTGATGGTGATGTGCAGGCCCTGCTCGTCGATCTTGTCGTAAGACACACCGCCAATCATTTCCACGCCTTTCATTTTCATCACAGCGCGGTGTACCCAACCGGTGGTTTTGTTCAGGCCTTTACCCAGCGACGAAGCCTTACGCTGCATCATGTACACCTTGCGCGGTGATGGATGAATTTCGGCTTTTTTCAGACCACCGCGGGTGCTGTTGCTTTCATCCACGCCCCACTCTTTCATCCAGGCATCTTTATTCAGCGTGGTGGATTCACCTTCGTGGGTCAGGTATTCGCTGATATCGAAACCGATACCACCGGCACCCATAACGGCAACGCTTTTACCCAGTTGCAGTTCTTTATCCAGCACTTCCTGGTAAGACACCACTTTCGGGCTGTCGATACCCGGAATATTCGGCATACGCGGTGCAACACCAGAGGCGATCACCACTTCGTCAAAACCACCGGATTTTAATTCATCGGCCGTTACAATGTGGTTCAGCTTCAGATCAATATTGTATTTTTTGATCATGGCGGTGAAGTAGCGGATGGTTTCTTTAAATTCTTCTTTGCCCGGAATTTTCGAGGCGTAGTTGAACTGACCACCGATTTCGCCACGGCCTTCAAACAGAGTGACTGCATGACCACGCTCAGCGGCCGTAACGGCACAGGCCAGACCCGCAGGACCAGCACCAACAACAGCTACTTTTTTCGCCTGTTTAACCGGGATGTACACCAGTTTGGTTTCGTTACAGGCACGCGGGTTAACTAAGCAGGATGCACGCTTGTTTTCAAAAGTGTGATCCAGACAAGCCTGGTTACAGGCGATACAGGTGTTGATTTCGTCAGCGCGGTCTTCTTCAACCTTTTTCACCCAGTACGGGTCGGCCAGTAACGGACGCGCCATCGACACCATATCGGCTTTGCCGTTGGCGATAATATCTTCGGCGGTTTCCGGCATATTAATACGGTTAGAAGCGACCACCGGAATATTCACCTGCGCTTTTACCTTGGCGGTAACATCGGCGAACGCTGCACGCGGAACAGAGGTCACGATGGTCGGAACACGGGCTTCGTGCCAGCCGATACCGGTGTTAATGATGGTGACACCGGCTTTTTCCAGTTCTTTCGCCAGATGGATAACTTCTTCCATATCGGACGCTTCTTCCACCAGATCCAGCATCGACAGGCGGAACATGATGATGAATTCTTCGCCTACGGTCGCACGCATTTTGCGGATGACTTCCAGTGGGAAACGGATACGGTTTTCGTAAGAACCGCCCCACTCGTCGCTGCGCTGGTTGGTGCGTTTGTTGATCATCTGGGTAATGAAATAACCTTCAGAACCCATCACCTCAACACCATCGTAACCGGCTTTCTGTGCCAGTTTGGCGGCACGGGCATACTGGTCGATGGTTTTATAAATCTGTTTGCTGGTCAGTTCTTTTGGTTTGAACGGTGTAATCGGCGATTTAATCGCAGAAGGTGCAACGTTCAGCGGAGTGTAACCGTAACGGCCGGCATGCAGAATCTGCAGCAGAATTTTGGAACCGTTTTCATGCACGGCATTGGTTACTTTCTTATGGAAAGGCACCTGCCAGCTGCTCATCATTTTGGAGCCAAACGGCAACAGGTCACCGGCACGGTTCGGAGAGAAACCACCGGTTACCAGCAGGCCAACACCACCACGGGCACGCTCGGCAAAGTATTCTGCCAGCTCACCAAAGTGCCACGGACGATCTTCCAGGCCGGTGTGCATGGAGCCCATCATCACGCGGTTTTTCAGAGTGGTGAAGCCAAGATCCAGTGGCTGCAGAATATGGGAGTACTTGCTCATGGTTGCTTTCTCACAAATCGGTTGTGTTGGCACAGGTTATTATCATCGGCTGCCGGACAAGCCGGCATCCTGTATTGCTTTATGGCGAACCAGTTTACCCGGCTTTACTGACAGGTAAATGACCAAACATAGCATATGAATGATCATTCTTAACACCAGATGCCGTAAGCCAGGCACCGAGAGCCGGACCCAGAAGCCAGACTGCGGAAGCCGGGCTCTTAAGCAAGCAGCCTGCTCGTCTGCAAGCTACCCGCCTGCAATCACTCGTCAGCAATCTCAATGGATGGCATCGCCTGAGCCGCAGCTGCCTGACGTGCCAGTGCTACCGCCAGACGGCGTGAAGCATGGCGGTACATCATAGAGACTTCCGAGCAATCATCCGCGGCCACCACCGGCGTACCGGCATCGGACTGCTCACGGATGTACTTGGATAACGGCAGTGAACCCAGCACCGTGGTGTTGTAGGTTTCCGCCAGACGCTCGGCACCGTCTTCACCAAAAATATGCTCGGCATGACCACACTGCGAACAGATATGCATGCTCATATTTTCAATCATACCCAGCACCGGAATATTCACTTTGCGGAACATTTCCACGCCTTTTTTGGCGTCGGCCAGGGCAATATCCTGCGGTGTGGTGACAATCACGGCGCCGGATACCGGGAATTTCTGACTCAGGGTCAGCTGAATATCACCGGTGCCCGGCGGCATATCAATAATCAGATAATCCAGCTCGCCCCACTGGGTCTGAGTCAGGATCTGCATCAGCGCCCCGGCGACCATCGGCCCGCGCCAGACCATCGGCGTGCTTTCGGTAACCAGGTACGCCATCGACATGCTTTTCAGACCATGAGCTTCAATAGGCACGAACCATTTGTTGTCGATGGTTTCCGGGCGGGTGCCGTCTTCGACCCCCAGCATAATGCCCTGACTCGGGCCGTAAATATCGGCATCCAGCAGGCCGACTTTGGCGCCGTCTTTGGCCAGCGCAATGGCCAGGTTAACCGCCGTGGTGGATTTGCCCACCCCGCCTTTGCCGGACGCCACCGCAACAATATTTTTCACCTGGGCAATGGCTTCAACGCTGTTCTGGCTTTTGTTTTCCGCCACCGACCAGCTGATATTAACCGCCGCAGCGCTGCAGCCATCTATATTTTCCAGCGCCGTTTGCAGCATCTGCGCGATGCCGCCTTTGAGAAATTCAGACGGGTAATCAAGATGAATATCCACCTCAACCCGGCCGCCATCAATACGTATATCACGCACGCAACCGGCGCTGAGCAGATCGGATTCCAGATAAGGATCGGTATAACCGGCCAGAGCGGCCTCAACCTGAGAACGGGAAATCTGTGACACAAGACACTCCTGCACAAAAAGGCGACAACAAAGAATGGCAGGATTTTACGCCCCGGCGGCAGAATTACCACCGCCAGAGTGTCGGGTTATTCCGTGCTGCGCTGGCGCCACTAAACCGGGCTGACTGGTACCGAGGCCAGCAGGCTGCGGGTGTAATCGTGCTGTGGTGCGGTCATTATCTGCCCGGTATCGCCCTGCTCAACGATCACGCCGTCTTTCATCACCGCTACCCGGTGCGCCAGATGCGGAATAATCGACAGGTCGTGGGTAATAAACAGATACGACAAGCCCATTTCCTGCTGCAATTCCTGCAACAGCTGCAACACCTGACCACGAATAGAAACATCCAGCGCACTGGTTGGCTCATCACAAATAATCAGTTCGGGCTCCACCGCAATGGCACGGGCAATCGCCAGACGCTGGCGTTGACCGCCGGAAAACTCATGGGGAAAGCGATCCAGATGCGCGGCTTCCAGCCCGACCCGCTGCAGCAATGCCTGCAGGCGCTGTTCGCGTTTAGCGGCATCGGCCTCAACCTTCAGCGCGATCATCCCTTCGGCCAGAATATCGCGTACATTCATACGCGGATTCATCGACGAAAACGGGTCCTGAAAAATCACCTGAATGCGCTTGCGCAACGGTAAAAACTGACGCTGGCTGAGCTGATCAATGCGTTCACCAGCAAAATACAGCTCACCACCAGCCAGCGGCTCCAGACTCAAAATAGCGCGCCCGGCGGTCGATTTACCCGAACCACTTTCGCCCACCAGAGCCAGGGTTTCACCCCGGCCAATACTCAGACTGATGCCATCCACGGCTTTGGTATAGCCGACCACCCGCTGCAAAATACCTTTACGCTGGGCAAACCAGACACGCACATCCTTTAACTGCAGCAAAGGCCCGCTTTGCGCCGGAGCAGACAAAAAATGGCGGCGATCGGGTAATGAGTGAATCAGCGCACGACTGTATTCATGTTTTGGCGCGGCAAAAAATTCGCGGGCAGCGGCCTGTTCAACAATTTCACCATAGCGCATCACCGCCACACGATCGGCCATCTGTGCCACCACGCCCATATCGTGGGTAATCAACAGCACGGCCAGCTGGCGTTTGCGGCGTAATTCGTTAAGCAATTCCAGAATCTGCTTTTGGATGGTGACATCCAGTGCGGTGGTCGGTTCATCGGCAATCAGTAATTGCGGCTCGCAGGCCAGTGCAATGGCGATCACCACACGCTGCTTCTGCCCGCCGGACAACTGATGCGGATACCAGCCCAGGCGTTGCTCGGCATCGTTAATACCGACCTCGTGCAACAGACTGATGATTTTTTCGCGCAGCGCGGCACCGCTTAACCCTTTATGCAAACGCAGCACTTCGCCAATCTGCTGTTCAATAGTCTGCACCGGATTCAGCGAACTTTGTGGCTCCTGAAATACCATCGCCGCCATACGCCCGCGCACGGAATTCATCTGCGCTTCGGTCAGATTAAACACATCGGTTCCGGCCAGTTGCACACGGCCACTGCGAATGGCCAGCGCCTCCGGCAGCAGGCGCATTAACGCCAGCGACGTCAGCGATTTACCCGAACCACTCTCGCCTACCAAGGCCAGTATTTCTCCGGCGCGAATACTGAAACTCACCGGTTTTACCAGCAAGCGTCCCGCCTGCTGATATTTGCCCGGTAATAATTCGATACTGAGGTTCTCGACCTGTAATAACTCCATGAACCTCTCCTCAGGCCGACCGTGGATCGAAAGCATCGCGAACCCGGTCGGAGAATAAATTCGCCGCCAGCACCAGTACAAACATCAGCACAAAGGCCGCCGCTACCGACCACCACACCACCGGATCACGGGATAACTCAGAACGTGCTTCATTAATCATATTGCCCCAACTGGCCATCGACGGATCAACGCCCACGCCGATATAAGACAGCACCGCTTCGGCCAGCACAAAGACACTGAAATCCAGCACCAGAGCAATCAGAATAATATGGGTAATGTTGGGCAGAATATGGCGGAAAATAATGCGGTTATGACCAACCCCAAAGGCATGGGCGGCCTGCACATAATCGAGCTGACTGACTTTTAACGTTTCCGCGCGCAATAAACGGCACAGGCCGGTCCAGCTGGTCATACCTAAAATAAAACACAGCGCCAGGAATTTAAAATCGGCCCGCACAGCCACCAGATTAAACTGCTCCGGGTGGGTTTCGATATACACATCAATCAGCAGCACCGATGCCGCAATTAACAGAATGCCCGGAATAGAACTCAGCGTGGTGTAAATATACTGCACCACATCATCGACCCAGCCTTTGAAGTAGCCAGCACTGATACCTAACACAATCGCCAGCGGCAGAGTCAGCAGCGTTGCCAGGGTGCCGATTAACACCCCGGTGCGGATGGCTTTAATGCTCCAGTAGAGAACATCCTGACCGACCTTATCGGTCCCCAGAATGTGATACACCTTACTCAGTTCCAGCACCCAGCAACAAGAAAGTACCAACACAGATAACGTCAGATAAATGGTTCCCCAGGGTAAGGTCCGGACACCGGCCAACCCAGATTGCAGAGAGTGCTGGCGCTTACGCCAGGCGATATGCAAACCGATAATCACCGCACTGATAAACGCCGCTACCAGCAATGCTTTCATTGAACGAACAAAGATATCCATACCATGCTCAGCCGCACTTTCAAGATGCTGCCCGGCATTCGCTAAGCGCGGAAAGTCGCGATACACAACCCCGTCGTCGGTTTGCATGTTTTCTTTGGCGAAAGAATAAATTGCGAAAGGTGCCGAATAGGTTTTTTCATCTTTATTACGCAGTTCGGTCAGAACCACATCCAGCAGGCTGTGTACTTCCTGACTGTAATGCACCTCCTCGCTGCCTTCGGTTTTTTCCAGAGGTGCGCGGTAATGCAGAGAATCCAGCAGAGCAATCAGCAAATAAAACAGAATAACAATAACCGAGGCAACACCGGCACGGGAGTGAAACACCGTACGCCAGCGCTGACGCGCCAGCGGGTTTTTACTTAACTGGTAAAAAAACAGTCCGAGACTGGCCACCAGAATATAAATAAGCACATCGCTCCACAACACGACGGGCTTAATGCTCAGTAATTCATTCATAACAGACACTAATTCATTCATATCAGGACAGCCTTACCCGTGGATCAACCAGGGTGTAAGAAATATCCGTCAGAATCAGACCGAGGATATAGAGTACGGAACCAAGAAACACCATGCTGCGCACGATGGCAAAATCCTGCGCCTGAATGGCGTCCAGGGTGTAACTGCCAAGACCGGGAATGCCGAAGAAAGATTCAATCAGCAGGCTGCCCATAAATAACGACGGTATCACCACCACCACACTGGTGAGAATCGGGATCAGGCCGTTAGGCAGAATATGGCGGAACAATACCGCAGTTTCCGACACGCCTTTGGCGCGCGCAGTGCGCACATAATCTTTATTGGCTTCTTCCAGAAATAAGGTGCGGTACAACCGCGTACCACCACCGATACCGGCGACCACGCCGATAATCACCGGCAATATCAGAAAACGGATGGCATCGGTGCCGCCCAGATAACCGGAGATCGGTACCAGATGCCAGAGTTTGGCAAAGAAATACTGCCCGGCAAGAATATAAAACACCCCGGATATCGACAGCAGCACCACGCACAGCACCATGGCTGCGGTATCAAAAACACTGGCACGGAACATCACCACAAACAGCGCAAAAACAATATTCACACTGATGCCGATAATAAAGGTCGGCAAGGCCACGGCCAGACTGGGCCACATACGCTCACTGATATCTGCCCCGATCACCCGCCCTTCATCGGATTTACCGAAATCAAACACAAACAGACGCGCAGACTTTTCAAAGAAGATGGTATCGGTCAGCAGCCCTTCGCTGTTTTCAGCGGTGTTGATAAATAAGGGTTTGTCATAACCGCGCTGCGCTTTCCATTGCTCTATGGCTTCCGCCGATACGTGTTTATCGCCCAGTTGCACCCGTGCCATCTGATCCGGTGTATTCACCATAAAGAACAGGGCAAAGGTCAGCAGGTTAACCCCCAACAGAATAGGCAGTGCGTACAGCAAACGACGGATAATATAAGCCAGCATGTCAGCCCTCCTGTTCTGCAGATGTAGTATTTGTCAGCGCCGTTTGAATACGACGCTGCTGGCGACGGCGGAAGGCACGGTAACCCGGCAGCAACGTAACCAGCAGAATTCCGGCGACGACAAAAATGGGCCATAACACCGGGGCATTCCAGGCCGCCTGTGCCTGACGGCGTTGCTCTTTATCCACGGCAAAATATTTGAGCACACTCTTACTGATACCGTGAGCTTTGACATTGCGTACCCAATGGTTATTCAGCACATAGGAATGCGGATGCCAGCCGGATGCCCACACCGCATCGCGCTGCATAATGGCAATCATGCGGCGGATAATCTCCATACGCTGCGGCGAGTCTTCCATCAGCTGCATCTGGTCGAATAGGCGGTTGTATTCGGCATTGTTATAGTTGGTGGAGTTCACGCCACTGCCACCACTTACAACCGTGCCATTATTCCCATATTGCAGGAACAGGAAATTCTCAGCATCCGGGTAATCGGCCAGCCAGCCCCACTGGAATAACTGGGCATTACCGGTCTGCATTTTTTCTTTAAAGCGGTTGTAATCGGTGCCACGGATATTGAGCTGAATATTCAGCTTTTTAAACTGCTTGATCATCCAGTTCTGCATGGCGCTGCCGCCACTGCCACCGGTCGGCGTATCCAGATTCAGCACCAGAGGCTCACCGGTTTTTGCATGACGGCCATCCGGGTAACCGGCTTCGGCCAGTAAACGTTTGGCCTCTTCCAGCGATTTACGCTGTGGCTTACCATCTACCCAGTCAAACACATAAGGGTTAATGCCCTCTTCACCACTCTGATAACCGAAAATACCCGGCGGTATCGGGCTCATAGCCACTTCGCCACGACCGTTGGCAAAAATCGAAATCATTTCCTGCTGATCGTAAGCAATGGCGATTGCCTGACGCAGCTTGCGTGCACGTTCGCGGCTTTTGGCATCCCCTTTATCGCCGACCACCGGGTCGAGCATATTAAAGGCCAGATAATAACTGCCCAGCACCACTTCTTTTTCCAGGGTAACGCCTTTCTCCGTCATTTCCGGACTCAGACCAATACCATCGCTGCTGACCCGGATCGCCTGGTCAAAACTGTCACTGGCGATACCGGAGCGGTCGTAATAACCCTGCATAAATTTGGTCCACAGCGGGATGGCTTCTTTTTCCAGGCGGTACACCACTTTATCCAGTAATGGCAGCCGCTCTCCGGCATCATCCAGTAAGCCTGCCTCAGCATCACCAGGCATACCTTCCGAGGGGTAATAATCGGCGCGGTAATTCGGGTTCTTTTCCAGAATGATGACTTCGTTAGGGTTATTGCGCGTCATCATAAAAGGACCGCTGCCAACCGGATGCCAGTTCAGCACAATATTACGCTCGGCCAGTCCCGGCTGATGGTAAAAACGATCGACTTCCCAGGGAATGGGCGCAAAAAAGTGAAAGGCCAGCCAGTATTTAAACTGCGGATATTTGCCTTTTAAGCGGATAGTAAAATCATAACGCCCCTGAGCCTCAACACCGGCCATGCTGAGTTGGCGTAAATCCAGCCAGGCCTGCTTGCCTGCTTTTTCTTCCAGTGCTTTACGCGTATCGCTCGCAATCTGGCTGAACTCCGTCATGCCCACAATATAATCGCTAAGCAGTGCACGTACCGGCGACAGCAGTTTAGGGTCGGCCAGGCGTTTAACCTGATACACATAATCCTCGGCCACCAGTTCACGGCTGCCCTGCTCGGTAAAATCGTCCAGAGTGCGGTATTGCTCTGATTCGGCGGCCGAGGCAAACAGATAAAGTGACTCACCCCTGTCGTTCAGGGCAAAGGCCGGATGCGGCTGATAGCGGATGCCGGGTTGTAACTGAAAATGGTAGGTAGAAAAGGCAATGTTTTCGCTGTTGGCATCCACCTCATTGCCATCAGCATCGCTGTAACGGATATCCGGCATCGCCGTCAGGGTATTAGGAATCAGCTCGTAAGGGCGTTTAAGGTAGTCGTAAGCCAGAGGTGGCTCATAAATCTGATCAATAAAGCGCGATTCATCGGTGCTGTAAGAGCGGGCCGGATCAAGGTATTTGGGACGTTCAGAAAAACTGGAATAGAGAATATTGGCGCTGGCTTCGGATTCCGGATGCGGATTATTCCAGGCCTGATCGCTGCATCCCGCCAGTAACAGCGCACCTGCCAGCCATAGCCCTGCGCCGCCAAAGCGCCCGGTAACTGCGCTTACAGCCTTCAGCCAGCCAGCCTTCTGCGAAACAGCCTTTCGCAAACCAGCCTGCAGACGACCAGCAAACCCGCCGCAGCGGCGCATCTTCCCCAAAACAACAGTGTTCATCAGCAGCTATCCATTACAACTCCGGCAGTCAGCCCCTCACTGCGGCTCCCTCTTACAGCGAAGGCGACCTGAGAGCAGCTGGCACAACGCCAGTCCGATGCAGAGATTTATTATTGTGTTTGCCTGCCCAACCACCTCAGAGGCAGACTGATATGACAGCAGAGTGTGCCAACATTTCCCGCCGGTGCAAGCTTTCCTCATTCAGGATATGTCAGTGTCCGCTGTGTCGGATGCTCTGGTGGTTATATTTTGAACAGAAGGGGCAATCAGGCTGCCGTTGAGACTCTGTTACTGACCGCATAACGGAGATCGGGCGCGTTATCAGCACAGGCGCCCTTGTCCACTCTAAGAACTAGAACGCCTGCCAGCAGGGGCAAATTTGTTTTTAACACGAAGTGCGTTAGTTTGTCCTGCAAGTACGCTGGCAAACTGACTTAGTTTATTAAGAGTTCAATATTTCAGGTATAAATTCGCTAACCTCCTCACACCAAGGAACAACCAGCTTATTGAATTCGGCATTACGTGAAAATCTCAAAATCAACACAGATTTATCCCAGAAAATATGATGACTGACAGACTCTATTTCATTCCAAGAAATAAATCGGCAAACTTCATCTTTATAGACTTCAACACCATCAACTCTTGGAATGCTACATAATGCGGCAACTTCAGATTGAAATGCCCCCCCCAATAATAGCAAGATCATTATTACCCACAACCTCTGCTTTCACGCCAAAGTTCACCAAATATCTCTTAAATCTTCCCACTCGAAAATACACATCAAGCGAAATTAAAATCGTAGATATACAAACCCCGACAAACAAGCCCAGCCAAACACTAAGATCCAAACAACACCCAACTGCGACAAGTGAAATAATCAAAGCAGGATACTTAAGCACCTTCCAAGTAACCGGAATTCTTGGGTAATTTATTTTTTTCAGACATTTCGATTCATATCTCTTGCCCACCTGCGTAGCTATTTAGCATGTATTTTTGCTCGACAGTAAATCATGACAACCTGCAATGTCCGGCGCAGCAGCTTGTTAAATGTAATCCTTAAACTTGTACCAATGTTCACCTGCTACCTTATGACTTTCAGCTCCAGAATGCAGAGCATCTTCAAACTCTTTACTATTTTCAAGTATATTATCAACAACTGTTTTTTTTGCATTAATGACGAGACTTCTAGTCAATTTAAATGGATACTCAAAGAACTGAATAAAAATTACTGGCTCCTCCATCTCTTTGAGTTTAACCTCAATGATATATGCATCACTATTAGCTCCATCCTTTAATGGTATTAGACCCTCTCGACCATAACACCAGCCATCCAATAATTCTTCGCTCTGACGAATAGTTTCTTGTGCTATTCGATGAGCTTCTTCTTGAGTTTCGGCTTCAAAAGGAAACAACCTTACTCCTTTATCCGAAAAAAATACTCCAAAAGGAATTAATAGTTCGTCTTTATTAGTAATGCTACCTATGTAAATAGCATTGCTTAAAGCAAGTCCGAGATAATACCCTAATTTTTCTAGGCTCATAGATTTCCCTTTACGCTCAACAGCTTGTTAGTATGCATGCGCATTTATTCCGGGCGATTCTTTCGAGAAACCCCGCATAACTTATTGACCAAACTGAGAAATCGTCCATAACTCAAAAATCCCTTCCAGAAAAACGCGCACGCCTGTTAATTCCGGCGTTCTGTGCAGCTAACTTTACACTCCAGCCTGTAAACCGAAACGCAATCTATTGATTCATTTGGCATTTACGTTACTACCCTCTGGCAAAACGGGCAAGCACGAATGCAAAGCGTGCAAATATCGCGGCTGAAAGCCGCTCCCACACGGTGCTTGCCGGGTAAGTTGAATCTTCTGACTTTGTCGCGGATAAGATCCGCTCCTACAAACGACACCTGATTTAATATGCCGGGTCGCGGATAGTCGAATGCAACATCCACTGCAAATATCGCGGCTGAAAGCCGCTCCCACACGGTGCTTGCCGGGTAAGTTGAATCTTCTGACTTTGTCGCGGATAAGATCCGCTCCTACAAACGACACCTGATTTAATATGCCGGGTCGCGGATAGTCGAATGCAACATCCACTGCAGATATCGCGGCTGAAAGCCGCTCCCACACTGTGCTTGCCGGGTAAATTGAGTCTTCTGATTTTGTCGCGGACAAGTTCCGCTTCTGCAAACGACACCTGATTTAATATGCGGGGTTGCAGATAGTCGAATGCAACATCCATTGCTGATATCGCGGCTGAAAGCCGCTCCCACACTGTGCTTGCCGGGTGAGTTGAGACTTCTGATTTTGTCTTGGATAAGTTCCGCTCCTGCCCTCTGCCCTCTGCCCTCTGCCCTCTGCCCTCTGCCCTCTGCCCTCTGCCCTCTGCCCTCTGCCCTCTGCCCTCTGCCCTCTGCCTTCTGCCTCAAAATAACCATCCGGTTATATCCTTGACCCGCATCAGTACCTTCCCCCAACAGCCCGCTATCATCCCCGGCTGGCATGCCAATAAGGCGGCCGTTACAAGCCATAGACGTAACAACCACTAAGCTTATTCCAAACGGTGCTTAGAACCGAAAAAAACCTTCTTGTCCGAAATAACACAGTTTTGGGATAATGCGCGCCCATTTTTTAATATCGACGGTACACATGTGCTGCGGAGCCATTGATGACTGACTATCTGCTGATTCTGGTAAGCACCATTCTGGTCAACAACTTCGTGCTGGTGCAGTTCCTCGGTCTCTGCCCTTTCATGGGTGTATCCAACAAGCTGGAAACCGCCATCGGCATGGGCGCGGCCACCACCTTCGTACTGACGCTGGCATCGGTGTGCAGCTATCTGGTGTACACCTACCTGCTGATTCCGCTGGATCTGGCCTACCTGAAAACCATCAGTTTTATCATGGTGATTGCCGTGGTGGTGGGCTTTACCGAGATGGCCATCCGCAAAACCAGCCCGCTGCTGTACCGCGTGCTGGGTATCTTCTTACCGCTGATTACCACCAACTGCGCGGTACTGGGTGTGGCCCTGCTGAATATCAAACGCGACAACAGTCTGGTCGAATCCATTCTTTATGGCTTTGGTGCCGCCGTGGGTTTCTCGCTGGTGATGGTGCTGTTCGCCGCCCTGCGTGAACGTGTGGCCGTCGCCGACGTACCCAAGCCCTTTCAGGGCTCGGCCATCGCTATGCTCACTGCCGGATTAATGTCGCTGGCGTTCTTAGGCTTTACCGGTCTGGTCAGTATTTAGGAGTTTTCATGTCAGCTGCACTCTGGACCATTGTTATTGCAGTCGGCCTGCTGGCCGTTCTGGCGGTTATTTTTGGTGCCATTCTGGGTTTTGCCGCCATCCGCTTTAAAGTAGAAGGCAACCCGATTGTCGATCAGATCAACAACCTGCTGCCGCAGACCCAGTGTGGTCAGTGCGGCTATCCGGGTTGTAAGCCCTACGCCGAAGCCATTGCCGGCGGTGAAAAAATCAACAAATGCCCACCCGGCGGCGAAGGTACGATTCAGTCTTTGGCCGACCTGCTCGGCGTAGAACCTGAGCCGCTGGACGCCGAACACGGTGCCGAAAAAGCCGTGCCCACCGTTGCCTTTATCCGCGAAGACGAGTGCATTGGCTGCACCAAGTGCATTCAGGCCTGTCCGGTCGATGCCATTCTCGGCGCCGCCAAGCAGATGCATACCGTCATCGCCGATGAATGCACCGGCTGCGATCTGTGTGTGGAGCCCTGCCCGGTTGACTGTATCGATATGATTCCGGTCAGCGTCGATAAATCCAACTGGTACTGGCAGGCCCCGACCTCAGGCGTTGAACTCATTGCCACCGACCGTCATCACCACCTGGCCGGAGACGCCGCATGACCAACCTGATTCGCCTGCACAATTTTGATGGCGGTATTCATCCGGCAGAAAACAAAGCCCAGTCCACCGCCACGCCGGTACAGCAGGCCAGCCTGCCAGCCGAGCTGGTACTGCCGCTGCACCAGCATATTGGTGCCGCCGCCAAGCCACTTGTGAAAGCCGGTGACCAGGTATTAAAAGGCCAGCTGATTGCCGCCGCCGATGGTTTTGTCTCGGTGCCGCTGCACGCGCCAACCTCAGGCACCGTCGCCGCCGTTGAACCGCGCGCCGTGCCGCACGCTTCCGGCCTGCAGGAAGACTGCATCGTGATCATTCCCGATGGTGCCGAGCGCTGGATTGAACATCAGAGCCTGTATCAGCAACTGGGCCTTGAGCACCTGAGCGATATCAGCCCGCGCCAGCTGACCGAGCATATCCGCCAGTGCGGTATTGCCGGTATGGGCGGCGCCGGTTTCCCCACCGCCGTTAAGCTGAGCACCGGCCAGCGCGAGATTCACACCCTGATTCTGAACGGCGCCGAGTGTGAACCGTACATCACCGCCGATGACATGCTGATGCGCGAACGCGCGTCTGAGGTCATTCAGGGCGCGCAGATTCTGCTGCATATTCTCGGCGCCAAAGGCTGCATGATCGGCGTTGAAGACAACAAACCGCAAGCCATTGCCGCCCTGAATGCCGCACTGGTTGAGCTGGGTGAAGAGCACCATATCGACGTGGTGACCATTCCCACCAAATACCCGTCCGGTGGTGAAAAACAGCTGATCAAAATTTTAACCGGCGAAGAAGTCCCGGCCGGTGGCATTCCTGCCGACCTCGGTCTGGTCTGTCAGAACGTCGGCACCGCGGCCGCCATTTACCGCGCCGTCGCCTTTGGCGAGCCGCTGATTTCGCGTATCACCACCTTAACCGGCGATGCGATGCAGCAGCCCGGTAACTGGGAAGTCTTAATCGGCACCCCGGTCAGCCACCTGCTGCAACTGGCCGGCTATCAGCCACAAAAGCGCGAACGCGTGATTATGGGTGGGCCGATGATGGGCTTTGCCCTGCCCGGTCTGGATCTGCCGATCACCAAAACCAGCAACTGTCTGCTGGCACCAACCGAAAAAGAATTACCGCCTAACGATATCGCCATGGCCTGTATCCGCTGTGGCATGTGCGCCGATGCCTGTCCGGCCGACCTGCTGCCTCAGCAGCTGTACTGGTTCAGCAAGAGTCAGGAGTTCGACAAGGCTGAACAGCACAATATTTTTGACTGCATCGAGTGCGGCGCCTGCTCTTACGTGTGCCCGAGCCATATTCCGCTGGTGCAGTATTACCGTTACGCCAAAGGCGCCATCCGCGAAGAGCGTGCAGCCCAGGCCAAGGCCGAACGCGCGCGCCAGCGCTTTGAAGAGCGTCTGGCCCGTCAGGAACGCGAAGTCGCCGAAAAAGAAGCCAAGCGTAAAGCCCGTGCCGAAGCGGCGGCCAAAGCTCAGGCCGCCAAGCCTGCCGTCGCCGCAGACAGCGCAGCCGCTGCAAATACAGCTGACGGCAACGCGACTTCAGACAACAACGCCGAGCTGGAAAAACTGCAAAAGCAGTTCGATGCCGCGCAAAGCGCACTGGCCAAAACCAAAGAAAAACTCGAAGCGGCCCGTGCCGATGAAAACATGACCGACAAAGTGCCGTTATTTGAAAGCGCGCTGAACAAGACTCAGGACAAAATCAAAGACTTGGCCAAGCAGCTTGCGGCCGCGAAAAAAGCCGCCAAAGCCGCACCGGCAGCTGCCTCTGCTGCAACGACCGACACCGACAAAGGCGACCCGAATTCGCCGGAGCGCTTAAAGCGTAAATGGGAAACCGCTCAGGCACGTCTGGATACTGCAATCAAGCGTCTGGCCGAAGCCAAAGAACAGGGGCTGGATACCGTTGACGCACTGCAGACCGGTGTTGATAAGCAGCAGGAACGGGTGAATGAAGCCAAAGCGGCTTACGATGCGTCTGTCGCTGATGGCGCTGCGGCCGGTGCGACTGTCGGTGGCAGCACTGCGCCTCAGGCAACAGGCGCTCAGACTGCTGATAATAACGCCGCTGATCAGGCCGCCAATATCGAAGCGCTGAACAAGAAGATCCTTGCCCAGCAAGACCGGGTGGCAAAAATGCAGGAGCGTCTGGATATGGCCAAAGCCGAGGGGCTGGACACCGTCGATGCCCTGACGCTCGGCGTACAGAAACAGCAGGATAAACTATTGCAACTGCAACAGGAGCTGGCCGCCCTTGCGCCGGCCGGCACAACATCGAACGAGGCGTCCTGACCATGGGTTTGCTGACCTTATCTTCACCCCACACCCACGGCCCGAACAGCACCAGTAAGGTGATGGCGACGGTGATTCTTGCCACCCTGCCGGGTCTGGCAGTGATTACCGCCCTGTTTGGCTGGGGCACCTTTATTAATGTGCTGCTCGCCAGTGCCACCGCGGTTGCGAGCGAAGCGGCCATTCTCAGTATCCGTAAGCGTCCGCTGGCGTTTTTCCTGAAAGACAACACCGCGCTGTTAACCGGTGTGCTGATTGGTCTGGCCCTGCCGCCTTTTGCCCCCTTCTGGATTACGCTGGTTGCCACCGCTTTTGCCATCGTCTTTGCCAAGCAGCTGTACGGCGGTATGGGCAACAATCCGTTTAACCCGGCGATGGTCGGTTATGCGCTGGTGCTGGTGTCGTTCCCGGTACAGATGACCACCAGCTGGGCGCTTTCAACGCAGATGTCCGGTCAGGCGACTCTGGGCTTTGCCGATACCCTGCAGGTGATTTTTGCCGGTTCCGCCAGCCTGGCCGATGGTTTCAGTGGCGCTACGCCGCTGGATGCTTACAAACACCTGATTGCCAAAGGCACTGCCGACAGCGTGCTGGCCGAAGCCACCTTTAACGGCTGGCTGAACGGCGGCTGGGAATGGGTCAACCTGGCGTTTCTCGCCGGTGGTCTGGTGCTGATCTGGCGCCGCATTATCAGCTGGCATATTCCGCTGGCGATGCTGGTATCACTCAGTCTGTGCTCGCTGATGCTGGGCTGGGATGAAGATATGTACACCCCGCTGTCGCTGCATCTCCTCAGTGGTGCCACCATGCTGGGGGCCTTCTTTATTGCCACCGACCCGGTGTCAGCTTCCACCACGCCACGCGGCAAACTGATTTACGGTGCCGGTATCGGTATTCTGCTGTACGTAATCCGCACCTGGGGGGCTTACCCGGATGCCGTGGCCTTTGCCGTGCTGCTGATGAACTTTGCTGCCCCCTTTATTGATGCCTACACCCAGCCGCGGACCTATGGTCACGCCAAAGCCAAACGCGGCCTGCCGCCAAAACAACGCTGAGGAGCGGCCATGAACGATTTACTGCAATCTATCCGTCGTAATGCCATTGGTCTCGGCCTGTTTGCCATGGTCACCGCCGGAGCCATCGCGGTGGCTCAGGTCGGCACCAAAGAGCGCATTGAGCACAATATCCGTATGGCTCAGGCCAAAGCGCTGAATGAAATTGTGCCGGCCGGCAGCTACGACAACGACCTGCTGACCGATGTGATCGCCGTCGATAAACGCTTTAACCAGCAGTTGCTTGGCCCCTTGCCGGACGATGCCCAGATTCATCTGGCGCGCACCAATGGCCGGGTTAATACCGTGATTCTGCCAGTGGTTGCTCCGGATGGTTACACCACCCAGATTGCGGTACTGGTTGGCGTTCATGCCGACGGCAGTATTGCCGGCGTACGGATTATTGAGCACAAAGAAACACCGGGACTGGGCGATAAAATCGACCGTAAAAAATCCGATTGGGTACTGGGCTTTAACGATAAAAGCCTGAATAACCCGCAAGCAGAACGCTGGGCAGTAAAAAAAGACGGTGGCGATTTTGACCAGTTTACCGGCGCAACCATCACGCCCCGGGCCGTCGTAAAAGCGGTAAAACTGGCGCTGAAATTTTTTGAATTACATAAAAACGAACTGCTGGGGCAACGCCTGACCGAACCACAATCAGTGTCCGGCCAGTTACCCCAGAATTCAGGCAGCGGAGAATAATGATGGCAACGAAATCCCTGCGCGACATCAGCCTCGACGGCTTATGGCATAACAACCCCGCTCTGGTGCAGCTTTTGGGCCTGTGCCCGTTGCTGGCGGTAACCGGCTCAGTGGTGAACGCCCTCGGTCTGGGTCTGGCCACCATGATGGTGCTGGTAGGCTCGAATTTTTCTGTGTCCTTAATCCGCAACCACGTACCTGATGCCGTGCGTCTGCCTGCCTTTGTGATGATTATTGCCTCCTTTACCACGGTCGCAGAGCTGGTAATGCAGGCATTCACTTACGAGCTGTACGAAGTGCTGGGTATCTTTATTCCGCTGATCGTTACCAACTGCGCGATTCTTGGCCGTGCCGATGCCTTTGCCTGTAAAAACCCGATTATTCCGTCGGTGGTTGACGGTTTTACCATGGCGCTGGGCTTTACCATCGTGCTGATTATTCTCGGCGCGATGCGCGAAATTCTCGGTCAGGGCGTGATTTTCTCCGATATGCAGTTACTGTTCGGACCGGCTGCCGCCAGCTGGAAAATTGAGCTGGTAAAAGACTACCCCGACTTTTTATTCGCCATTCTGCCACCCGGCGCCTTTATGGCGATGGGTCTGTTAATTGCGCTGAAAAACATCATCGACGATAAACTTAAAGAAAAAGCCGAAGCACATAAAGCACCGGTTGAAGCCGGCAGTAAGCGGGTGCGGGTGACTGGTAAAATCAGCTGATTATTGGCTGTGGCGGAGGTGTAAAAACTCCGCTACGGCCAATACTGACCCACAGCTTAAATCAGCCTCTGGCTAACAAAAACAGCATGTTTTAATGTTTAGGCCCAG
>NZ_JABVCB010000007.1:478158-633215 GCF_020320405.1 Thalassolituus sp. ST750PaO-4 | reverse complement strand
CCGCTTGTCCGCATCCCTGCGGACAGACCAGACATATCTGCGGTTTCTGCAGCGGCCCCAGAGGCGCAGAAAACCATCACCGCACTGCTGCTTTTCAGAGCAAACAGATGATCTGAAATTTCATGCTTCAAACACAGTTTTCTTTGAAATACGGCTGAGCGGATTGCCTAAACCGGCGATCGTGCGGCGCCAGACAACCAGATGATTCTGCGGCCTTCAGAGCAAAACCCTGCCCCGGAACGATACAAATTATTGGTATTTTAAAACGTCGTTCCGGGGTGAATTGTTTTGCGTGCCGCATAATCATTGCAGTTGGCTGGATGAAGCCGGACGCGCCGAAAAGAGAGGATCGTAAGGAGATACCTCTCCTTGCAGGGGGCCAGGGGCTTGCCCCGGAAAGGCGTTTAAAGTTGAAACACAGTGGTCATTAATGCTGCAGTATTGTTTAAAACGACATCCCCTCACACTCACCTTCCGGCCAGGAAGCCTGCTGCATGGGTAAGAATTCATCCTCCCCCACTGCCCCATACAACAG
This sequence comes from Thalassolituus sp. ST750PaO-4, assembly GCF_020320405.1. Classification (NCBI taxonomy): domain Bacteria; kingdom Pseudomonadati; phylum Pseudomonadota; class Gammaproteobacteria; order Oceanospirillales; family Oceanospirillaceae; genus Thalassolituus; species Thalassolituus sp. ST750PaO-4. The sequence goes on along the minus strand of NZ_JABVCB010000007.1, from coordinate 632,680 downwards.
ATCACTGAAAAACGCGCTGTGCAGCCACAACTGCTCCTGCTGCCAGCGCAAACCTCCCGGCAAGGTAACGGCATCCTGCAACGCCAGCCACTGACATTCGCCGTCTTCATAAACCTGAAGCTCCATGCTCTGGCCCTGAAGCCGGATATAAACCCGGGTCTGTTCAGCACTCTGTAGCTGCCAGACGCCCTGAAACTGCTCGCGCAGGAGTGCCAGCGGCAGGTTACTGTTCCAGTGCTCGGCCGTATTCAGACGCCAGATAACCTCTGATGAATTCTGCCTTTCAGAATTGTTGCGCAACCGCCCGTTCATCTGGCGTATAACCCGGCCGTACTGGCGCATCGTCAGCTGAAAACGGACACCAGCAGCATCAACAGCCTCTGCTGCCGCTTCGGCAACAAGCTGCAACGCAATACGGTAATCACCCGGCGCCAGCTGATGGTCGATATGCAACCGCTGACGTACCGCGGAGTGCTCACCGGCATCAGTCTGTTCCAGCCAGACAGGAAGGGTTTCGCCAAAGGGATGCGTTGGGCGGATGATTTCACCGGAAGGTGCCATCAGCCACAACTCGGAAGCAGTACTGCCCTGCCAGGACAATTCAATAGTTACGGCGTCCTCATGTCCGGCAACAGAAGAACTGACAGTGGTCGCAAGAACACTGACACTCAGCAGTACAAACAGGCAGCCAAGACAGGCCGAACGGTAATATCGCAGGCTAATCAATCGCACAGGTCACTCCTTTGCCGGTACGAAAAACTCTTGCCGAACTTAGCGTGCCAACGCGATGGCCGCTATTGGCTGCGATTAATTTCAACCAATATTCCTAAGCCTGCCTTAATAGCAGGCTTAATGGCACCCAATGACGGTCTGACAGCAACGCACCATCAGACAGCCAGGGCAAAGCCCGCCGTACTGGGCAGGCCGTACGATTCCGGTATAATGCCGCCCGCTTATTGCCACTCACGGCAACAGGCTTTGATATTTGACCGTACTTTTCACCCCTGCACCGGATTTACGTTCCGGCCAGCCGAGGACAATATGAACACTCCTGCTACAAGCCCTTACGTCGTTTGTGCGATGTATAAATTCGTTACCCTGGATAACTTCGAAGACCTGCGCCAGCCACTGCTGGATGAAATGCTGCGTCTGGATGTAAAAGGCACCCTGTTACTGGCCGCCGAAGGCATTAATGGTACCGTGGCCGGCTCGCGTGAAGGCATCGACGCCCTGCTCGATTACCTGCGCCGTGATGAACGCCTGAAAGACATCGATCATAAAGAATCCTACGACGATGACATGCCGTTTTACCGCACTAAGGTAAAACTGAAAAAAGAAATCGTAACCCTGGGTGTGGAAGGCATCGACCCGAAACGCGTGGTGGGCACTTACGTAAAACCAGCCGACTGGAATGCCCTGATTTCTGATCCCGACGTGGTGCTGGTCGATACCCGTAACGACTACGAAGTGGAAATCGGTACCTTTAAGGGCGCCCTCGATCCACGCACCAAAACCTTCCGCGAATTTCCGCAATACGTGAAAGAAAATCTCGACCCGGCAAAAAACAAAAAGGTTGCGATGTTCTGCACCGGCGGCATCCGCTGTGAAAAATCCACCGCTTATTTAAAAGAGCAGGGTTTTGAAGAGGTGTATCACCTCGAAGGCGGTATCCTGAAATATCTGGAAGAAATTCCGCAGGAAGAATCCCTGTGGGAAGGCGAATGCTTTGTGTTCGACAACCGCGTCACGGTGAATCATCAGCTGGAAAAAGGCGACTACGACCAGTGTCACGCCTGTCGCCGGCCAATTACCGAAGCCGATAAAGAACACGAGCATTATGTACCCGGTGTCAGTTGCCACCACTGCCATGACGAATTCGACGACGCTCAGCGCGAACGTTTCCGTCAGCGTGAACTGCAGATGCAATTAGCCAAACAGCGTGGCGAAGAGCACCTCGGTAATGATCTGGCCTCCGTTATTGAAAAGCGCCGCCAGGAAAAACTGGCCTTAAAAGAACAGCAGCGTAAGCGCTGCTGAATATTCGGCAAAGCCGCAGAATATTCTTCTGCGGCCCTGCCTGTATTTAACCGTTATTTATACCAGCGGTTGTTCCGCAGCCTGTTCTTCCTGCTGCTTACAGTCACTCTCAATCACCTCAAGACGCAATGTCCGCGCAACAGCCACCATGGCTTCCAGCGCCGGAATCACTTCTTCCCAGCGGCGGGTTTTCAGGCCGCAATCCGGATTCACCCAGAGATTTTCCGCAGCAACAACATCGAGCGAGTCACGCAGAATAGTCAGCATCGCGTCAGTGGCCGGAATATTCGGACTGTGAATATCGTAAACCCCCGGGCCAATGCCATTGTTGTACGGCGAGCTTTTAAGGGTTGCGAGTAATTTACTGGCCGAGCGCGCGGTTTCCAGCGTAATGACGTCAGCGTCCATGCCCTGAATCGCCGGCAAAATATCGTCAAAGTCGGCATAGCACATATGGGTATGAATCTGGGTGGCTGCAGCCACACCGGTCACACTGAAACGGAAACTGTTAACCGCCCATTGCAGGTATTGTTTATGCGCCGCTTTACGCAACGGCAGGCCCTCACGCAGCGCCGGTTCATCCACCTGAATAATACGGATACCGGCACGCTCCAGATCCTGCACTTCGTCACGTAATACCGCCGCCAGCTGATAAGCCGTGGCTGACCAGGGCTGGTCATCCCGCACAAACGCCCATTTTAAAATAGTGACCGGACCGGTGAGCATGCCTTTCATGCGCTTATCGGTCTGGCTCTGGGCAAATTCGCTCCAGCGCACGGTCATTGGCAGCGGACGTTCAATATCGCCATAAATAATCGGCGGTTTAACGCAACGCGAGCCATAACTCTGCACCCAGCCGTTGGCCGATACTGCAATGCCCTCCAGCTGTTCGCCGAAATATTCCACCATGTCGTTGCGCTCGGCTTCGCCATGTACCAGCACATCCAGACCAATCTGTTCCTGCACCCGGATGGCGTGGACGATTTCGGCTTTTAAACCATCTTCATATTCTGCCAGCGTCAGCTCGCCCTGTTTAAAACGACGACGTAACTGGCGGATACCACTGGTCTGCGGAAAAGAACCAATAGTGGTGGTCGGGAACAGCGGTAATTGCAGTAATTCCTGCTGTAATGCCGCGCGCTCGTTAAAAGGTAAATCGCGCTGCCAGTCGAACGCTGCGGCATCGGCGGCCCGTTGTTTTACTGCGGCTTTATGCACCGCGGTTGAGGTACGGCGCGCCTGAATGGCATCGACCTGCGCCTGCCAGGCGGCAGAACTGAGCACGTCGCTGTTATTTAACGCATTGCGCAGCAATACGCCCTCTTCCAGTTTTTGCTGAGCAAACGCCAGCCACTGGCCAACACCATCCGGCAGCTGATGTTCAACGGCGGCGTCATAGGGTACATGCAGCAATGAACAGGAAGTGCCCAGCCATAAACGCTCACCCAGTTGCTGCTTGGCTTCCAGCAAAGATTCACGAATCGCATTTAAATCGGAACGCCAGATATTGCGCCCATCAATAACGCCGACCGACAACACTTTATAAGGCCCGATGCGATCAAGCGCCGGTGTCAGCTGTTCCGGTGCACTGACCAGATCCAGATGCACACCCTGCACCGGCAGATTCAGCGCCAGGCTGAGGTTGTCTTCCAGACCATTAAAATAGGTGGTCAGCAGCAGATTCAGGCCATTATTACGCAGGGTGTGATATGCCGGTTCAAACGCCTGCGCCCAGTCCGACGGTAAATCGAGGGCTAAAATCGGCTCATCCAGTTGCAGCCAGTCGATGCCTTCGGCTTTTAACAGGGCAAATAATTCGGAATACAGCGGCAGTAATTTAGGCAGCAGGTTCAGGCGATTGCTGTTGTCCAGACTTTTGCCCAGATACAGATAACTCAGAGGCCCCAGTACCACCGCTTTTACTTTCGGATACACCGCCCGCGCGGCACGGATTTCTTCCAGCAGTAATTCCGGTTGCAGGCGGAATTCATCCTCTGCCCGGCATTCAGGCACCAGATAGTGATAGTTGGTATCGAACCATTTGGTCATTTCGCTGGCATGGCTGGTACAGCCACAAGGGGTACGGCCACGGGCCGCCAGAAACAGCTGGTTCAGCGCATCGTCGCTATGGCGCGCACGCTCAGGCAGGTGGCCAAACAGATAGCTGGTATTGAGCACATGGTCGTAAAGGGCAAAGTCACCAGCGGTAATAAAATCGGCGCCCGCCTGCAGCTGACGTTGCCAGTTGGCCAGACGCTGGGTATGTGCCACATCCAGCAGTTCCTGCTGTGTGCTGTTACCGGCCCAGAACGATTCCAGCGCCCATTTGAGTTCACGTTGCTGACCGACGCGCGGAAAGCCAAGAGTATGAAAAAGTGTCATCGTAATATCTCAATGATTGAATGATTTTCACATTCTGGCCAAATTCAATCATGAGATAAAACGATGATTTCTAATACAAAGTTGAATTTATTTAATAGATAAACTCATCAGTGCTATCAGCCACGCGCGCTCAAACACTGATAACCGTCCGGCACTTTGCGCATCACCAGCAGCACCTGGCCGACATGAATCCCCCATTTGCTCATGCGGGTTTCGTTTATCACCACACCGTCGGCGACCTGAAACATCCAGTCATCCATATCCAGGTCGATAGTATCGCCGGGCTTGCCATAACGCAGGGTGTAGGCCATCTGAATGCTGTTACCGGCATGCTTCATGGTGGTCGGCTGCGGCACATCCGTGGCGCTGGCGTGATATCCGTCGGTGCCGTTGGCAGTCAGCGTCCAGACGCGGTTTTCCTCAACGGCGGCCGCACCGGGTTCATCATAAAAGTAAAAAACTTCATCAAGAGTGCCGGTTTCAGAACCGTTGCCCTGATCTTCCCAGCTGGCAAGAATACGGGCATTAAACTGGCGGATCTGTTTACCGGAGCGGTCACGCACCACCCCGTCGGCACAGATAGTGCCGTCAAAAAAGGTACGCGGATCAAGCGCCGGAGCACGCCCGGCGTACTCATCGACCTGCACGCCGGCACAGCCTGTTAACAGAGCACTGGCTGCCAGCAGCAGAGCGGCGGGAAACAGTCCACGATCGGCCGCAACGGAGCGAAAAGTCGGTAAATTCATAAATCCTCCTGAAAACCTATACAAATTACTGTACAGAATTATACAAAGAAGCATTGGTAGCAATAGCTCAATTCTGTTGCGGCTGATAAAAAACCCAGTAGACTGGCGCTCAACATAGTCTGTCAAAGCGCTTTCTATCATGCCCCGCCTCGAAATCTTCGCCGAAGATCATATGCAGTATGCCTATGGCATTTACCTTTTTACCGCGAAACACCCTCTGGTCCGCAAACTGAAAAAAGTGGCTAAGCCAAGCGTCCACGGCCATAAAACCTGGTCGTCCAGTTTTCTTTTGATGGACTGGCTGAGCAGCAACCCGCTGGCGAAAAACACCCGGGTACTGGAGCTTGGCTGTGGCTGGGGGCCGGCGGCGGTCTATTGTGCCAGCCAGCAACAGGCCAAAGTGACCGGTCTGGATGTCGATGACAGCGTATTTCCGTATCTGGATATGGTGGCTGCCGCAAACGATGCCAAAGTGCGTCCGTTACACGCATCCTTTAACGATATGAAAGGTCAGAATCTGGCGAAATTCGATTGTATTATCGGTGCCGATATCTGTTTCTGGGATGAAATGGTCAGCGATTTACTGCGCCTGTTTAAACGCGCAAAAAAAGCCGGCGTTAAACAGATTATTCTGGCCGATCCGGGGCGTTCAACCTTCGATGAGTTAACCAATCGTTGCGAAAAACTCTGGCCTGCTGCCTTTACCTACGAGCATTGGTTTGCCCTTGAGCCGAACCGTTTTGAAGGACGGTTGATGATTCTGGATTTCAGCAAACTGTAAGCACCATCAGCAAGGCATAAAAAACGCCGCACTAACCAGGTCAGCGCGGCGTTTTTTTATTTACTGCAGAATAATTACACGCCAGCGGTATTCATCAGCCAGCCAATCAGCAGTACCTGCGGCACGGTAATCAGCGGTAAAAACAGCGCGATTTTCCAGCTTCTGGTGGTGTTTTGCAGCGCCATGATTTCAGTGTAATCGGTAGCGGCTCCGGCCATCAGGAAGGTAAAGGCATTGCCCGGCGCCGCCGCGCGGTTAAATAAATCGGCGGCAATCGGACTGGAGCCTTCGGAGCAGACTTCAATAATGGTCGTGGCCAGCAGCGTCATTAACAGTCCGGTAAAGCTGGCACCAAACCAGATGCCGAAGCTGTCTTCCGGCACAAAGGCACGCACCAGTGCAATTAACACCACACCAAAGAATACCCAGCGCAACACCATTTTGGATTCTTTAAAGCCCTGCCAGAACATCTTTAACAGCGACGGTACTGACCAGTCATTGTCTTTCCAGGTATTTTTCAGCGTTGGCAGAAAGGGAACCTGCTGAAATTCGCCCTGATTCGGATTGGCCGGCAAGGTACCGCGCTCAACCAGTCGATCAAAAATCCAGCCGCTGATCCAGGCAATCAGCAGAGAGGCGGCAATAAATAACAACGTCCATTTAAGGCCTATCAGTCCAATCAGAATTAACGTCAGCGTTAAAGAATTCCATGGACTGGCAATCAGGAAAGCCATCACCTGACCGATACTGGCGCCACGTTCATACAGCTTCATCGCCACCATTAAAATGCCGTGGTTACACAGGTCGAGCAGCAAGCCGGCCAGCGTCGCGCGGAATAATCCCCGTTTACTGCCGCCCCTCCCCAAAACCGACATCACCAGCTCACGCGGAATACGCCCCAGCAAGCCGACAAAGAACGAGGCAGTCAGAATCCCCCACCACATGGCATTAACCATTTCATACGAGGTATGCAGCATCACGCCCAGCCAGGGCAGACTGCTGTCAGGCTGATGACCCAACAATAAAAAACCGATATAGCCCAGCACCACAAAACTGCCGCAGCCCCATAAGATCCAGTCGATGCGGCCTTTTTCTGCCGGCGGACAGCAACCGCCTGACTCACCGCTTTCGGTACCGCAGGAAGCTGCCACTGCGGACGTGCTGCCACAACACGAACTCTCAGCGACTTTCGCTTCAGCCGCACAACATGAGGCCGGCTTTGCCGCTGCTGATGTTTTCGCACTGCCGCAGCATGAGCTTTCGTTGCTATTTACTTCAGTGTTTTTTACTTCCGCGTTTTTTACTTGCGGGGTACAACATGACGCTGGCTCTGCCGATGTTTTCGCACTGCCGCAACACGAACTCTCAGTTGCTTTCGTTTCAGTTTCTTTCGTTTCAGTAGCGCAGCATGAGCCCTGCTCAGCTTGCTTTGATTCTTTCTCACTGCCGCAGCAGCTCTTTCGTTCCGTATCAGTCATGCTGAGACTCTCCCCGACTTCCACAACGTTCACTCAGGTGCACATCGGCACCTTCTATCAAATGACAAATATGTTCTCCACAGGGGACACAATCAGGTTGCCCGGCCCACTGCTCAACCGCCCGTTCCATCCGTTCTACCAGTGCCTGCATTGCCGCCAGACGGGCCCTGGCCTCTGACAACCGGGGTTCGATCAGCTGACGTACCGTAGGACAAGGCGACTCCCCCTGTTCTGCCGCCTGCAGCATGGTCTGGATATCTTCCAGAGTGAAGCCCAGATCCCGCGCCTGCAGAATAAACCGCAAACGTTTGTGCTCCGCCGCGGTGAAGTGATGATAACCACTGTCGTCTTTGCCAGGTTTCAGCAATCCAATCCGCACATAATGGCGGATGGTATTGGCATTTACCTGCTCGCGTCTGGCGAGTTCCAGTACCCGCATAGTCTTCTCCTGCCCGAACATACTTCAGTATTAACGCAGCTTAAACCTTTGAGTAACTCACAGGTCAAGTGGTGTTTTCAGCCGTTTTCCGCAAATTGTCATCCCATAGCCGGATACAGATCAGAAAACGGCCTGAAAAAACCGCAGGTTACGCATTTTATCGCGCCGCTTCGGCTATGCTTTTAAAGTCAGTGACGAAACCGTCTGCATAGTCGGTCAACCGCACTGAGGGTTCGTAACAGACCTAAATGAGACTGTCCATGCCACTGCACCCGGCCGGACAACCAGACAGAGACCTTATGTTTTCTATCCGTCAGCTGTTTCTTTTTCTTTCGATCATTTTTATTGCCCTGCTATTCGCCGGGTTACTGTTGGTGCGCTGGCTGTGGTTTTATCCGGCCGAACTGAACACGGCACTGGAAACGCAGAAGAACGAAATGTTCAGCCTCAACAGTGTGCTGGAACTGAAGAAAGAAACCCTGGCAACCTTTGTCTCCGACTATGCCAACTGGGACGATACCTGGCATTACGTTCAGGAACCTTATAGAGAATACATCGCCACTAATTTTACTGACACCACCTTCGAATCACTGAAGCTGTCCGGTGCCCTGCTGCTCAATAATCAGCGTAAGCCTGTCTTTAATCTTGAATACAACAGTGAGTCATCGCTTGTAACCAGCAACAGCATGCGTCTGCTTTACTGGTTGCAACAGGGTGGCGTTGAACATCTGAATGACCAGCCAACAACGCTGTTTCAGAGCATTGATGAATCACCGTATCTGTTAGCCATCAGCCCGGTAATGCACTCCGATAACTCAGGGCCAAGGCAAGGCTGGCTTATTTTTTTCCAGTTGCTTGATGATGACATACTGTCTGTCTGGAAACGGATTACCCGCATCCCGCTGATGCGAACAGACATACCGCAGAATGCTGTCGACCTGCTCACCAGCCCCGAGGACGCACAGACATTTCATGACCGCTGCCTGATGTCACCGGAGCAACAGCCGGTGTACTGTTTCCGCATTCATCATCAGCAGGAACTGCCGCAATTCCTCAGTTCCAATGTCATCACAGCCTTTCTGCTGATTGCGCTGATTCCGGGCATTATTTTTATTCTTCTGATTCATTTACTGATTACTCCAATCCGTAAAGCAACCGATTTGCTGGAGTTAAATAATAAAGACGGCATGCTGCGTCCGGTACTGTTCACCACACCACTCCGCATCCGTGAGTTGCGCCAGCTGCGCGATACCTACAACCAGCTGGTATATACCGCCCGCCAGCAACAGGCGCGTCTTGAACAGCTGTCCAATACAGATCGGCTGACCAACATTCCCAATCGCCGTGCCTTCGATGACGCATTGGAATCCACCTGGAAACGCCTGAAACGACATAAACAGTCCGCTGCCTTAATTCTGGTGGATATTGATTATTTCAAACGCTTTAACGACCACTATGGTCATCAGGTGGGTGATGATGCGCTGCACCGCGTTGCCCAGGCGTTAAAAGGCTGTGCCAAACGTACCGATGAAATTACCTCGCGCTTTGGCGGCGAAGAGTTTGCGCTGATTTTATATATTGATGATGCCAACAATCTGGATGCGGTACGCCACAGAATCCGCGAGAGCATCCGCGAATTGAATATCCGCCATGAACACTCATTAGTCAGCAAACAACTGACCATCAGTTTTGGTATTGCATGGATCCGGGAATCCGGCCCGTGGCTGGAAAATATGTCAAAAGAAGAATGGTTAAGAGCGGCAGACGCCGCTCTCTACGAGGCCAAAGCTTCCGGGCGTAACTGCAATATGCTGCAGATTATTACCCCGGAAATGCCTTTTACAGAGTCACCTGTATGGCAGCAATCACCCGATTAGCCTTGTCTTTCGCCGCCTGAATACTTTCATCACGGGCCAGCGCCACACCTAAACGGCGCTTACCGGATACCTCAGGTTTACCGAATAAACGCAGCTGGGTATGAATTTCAGCCAGCGCCTTATCCAGACCGGAGTACTGCATGGTGGTGGACTCACCCGCCACCAGCAGCACCGAGGATGCCGATGGCCCATGCTGCTGAATATTCGGAATCGGCAGCCCCAAAATCGCCCGCGCATGCAGGGCAAATTCGGATAAATCCTGTGAAATCAGAGTAACCAACCCGGTATCGTGCGGGCGTGGTGATACCTCACTGAAAATCACCTCATCGCCTTTGACGAACAGCTCAACGCCAAACAGTCCCAGACCACCCAGATCATCGGTTACCACCTTGGCAATATGCTGCGCTTTCGCCAGCGCGGCTTCCGTCATCGCCTGCGGCTGCCAGGATTCCTGATAATCACCGTCTTCCTGGCGATGGCCAATAGGCTCACAGAAACTGGTCACCGTATTGCCGTTGCTGTCTTTATGGCGAATGGTCAGCAGCGTGATTTCAAAATCAAAGTCGACAAAACCTTCAACAATCACTTTGCCCTTACCGGCGCGGCCGCCTTCCTGCGCATAAGCCCAGGCGCGGGCCAGCTCACTTTGCTCACGCACAAAGCTCTGTCCTTTGCCGGAGGAACTCATGATCGGCTTCACCAGACACGGCAAACCAATGGCTTCTGCCGCTTTCAGGAAATCCTCTTCGTTATCGGCAAACTGATAACTTGAGGTCGGAACCTTGAGCGTTTCCGCCGCCAGACGACGGATGCCTTCGCGGTTCATGGTCAGCTGGGTGGCGCGGGCGGTCGGGATAATGCGCACGCCCTCCTGCTCCAGCTCGGCCAGGGTTGCGGTAGCAATGGCTTCGATTTCAGGCACCACCAGATGCGGTTTTTCCTGTTCAATGACCGCACGCAGCGCTGCGCCATCGAGCATATTCACCACATGGCTGCGATCAGCCACCTGCATCGCCGGTGCATTCGCATAGCGGTCAGCGGCAATCACTTCACAGCCCAGACGCTGCAGTTCAATTACAACTTCTTTGCCCAGCTCGCCGGCACCGCACAGCAGCACCCGGGTGGCTGTCGGAGAAAAAGGGGTTCCCAGTGTTGTCATGGTGTTGTCCATCAGAAAGAAAAGAAGTGGCCGGTCAGTCGGCCTTTACGGGGGTAAAATTCATCGCATCCTGCTCGCGCGCTGCCACTTTTTGCAGTACAGCCCGGCGCTCGTCATCACTGTAGCGTCCCCAGCGGCTGATTTCTTCGCCGCTGCGGTAACAGCCGACACAGACATCATTTTCATCCAGCGCACAGATACTCACGCACGGGGAGCGGACCGGAGTCGTCACAGTTCAATCTCCTGCAGTTGTTCGCGGTAGCGTTTGGCATTGTGCACGTAGTGCGCGGCACTGCCTTCCAGCATTTTGCATTGCATCTCGTTCAGCTGGCGCTTAATCACCGCAGGCGACCCTACGACCAGTGAACCATCGGGAATTTCCATGTTTTCCGGCACAAGCGCATTCGCACCAATAATGCAGTGCTTGCCGATTTTCGCGCCGTTCAGCACCACCGCATTAATACCGATCAGCGAATAATCGCCAACCGTACAGCCGTGCAGCATGGCGTTATGACCCACAGTCACGCCCTTACCCAGAGTCAGCGGGATACCTGAGTCGGTATGCAGCACCGCGTTATCCTGCACATTGGAGTGCTCACCAATGGTGATCAGATCGTTATCACCGCGGATAACCACACCAAACCAGATGCTGCTGTTGTCGCCCAGAACAACACTGCCGATCACTCTGGCGCCATCGGCAACAAAGACATCCTGTCCACGGGTCGGGCGACGCTCGCCCAGCTGATAAAACATAGAGTTCTTCCTATACCTTGTACGGAATATCGCAATCCCAGAGATGATTCATCATCTCCGCAATCATCATGGCGGTCAGCCCCCAGATGTGGAAGCCATTGAAATCGTAACTGGGAATGCGGATCTGGCCGCGCTCAAAATAACGGCTGGGCGGCAACTGAAAATGACTTAACGGAACTTTAAATACCGCATCCAGTTCACCCGGATTGGCAATCAGCGGCTCTTCCGGTGGAATAAGCCCTAACACCGGCGTTACCAGATAGCCGAAGCGTGACACCACCTGATCCAGCTCCCCCAGAACCCTGACACGGTTGCGTGCCAGTGCCACTTCCTCTTCAGCTTCACGCAGTGCCGTAATAATAATGTTCTGATCTTCCGGGTCACGCTTGCCGCCAGGAAAAGCAACTTCTCCCTGATGGGTCGATAAATGCACGGCCCGGCGGGTTAACACCACCTGCGGCTGCTCTTCGTCGGTGAGGGCAACCAAAACACCAGCTTCAGCCAGATCGGGTTGCTGCACTTTTCGTGGCTGATGTTGCTGCAGACGCAGCTGCAGATAGTCGAAGAGCGGAGATGAATTCATAACGTCATTGTAATGTCTGGATGAAAAGCGAGCCAGTACTGCTCTGGCTTACGTAACAAATAAGGGATTTTTTATATTTTTTAGTCATTAAAAGCTCCGACTATTGTATGAATCCTCACAGGAGGATCATCACAACCACTCTCAGATCGTTTACTTAACATTCTGTTTTTAAACGATTTAAGCCATAGAAAGTGATCAGTCCTGACCATTTTTATTAATTAATTCAGTCATTTAGCCGGCTTTTTCAGACGGACAAAAGGATTCTGTCACATCTTGTAATTCGGTAGACTAAAACCAGAGAAATGCAAACAAAAACCTGCACGGAGTGCCTGTTGTGCAACTGCCGCCCTTTGATGAACTGAAACAACTGGCCAATCACAATCCGGAAGCTCTGGAAGCGTTGCGTCAGCAACTGATCGAGCAGACCATTAATAGCGCAGGTGAAGATTTCCGCCGCCGTCTGCGCGGCCTGCAATTTCAGATTGATATGGAACGCCAGCGTGCCAGTAATCCATTATCGGCCTGCCTGCGCATGTCACGTATGATGCACGAGCGTCTGCACTGCATGGTCGAGAGTCTGAATTTCAGTGACGACGGCAACGCAGATGCACTTCTCAGCCGCAACACAGCTAATAACGCTGGTGTTGCCAATGTTATCCCTTTTCCGTTCCGGGCCAGTTCCTGAGTCAGTTATACTCAGCCAGGGTCTGTTAACATTAACTAAGCAGGCCCTAGTTTTTATTCAGCGGCCGGACATCCCATGAAATACTGCAGCCATTGCGCCAGTGAACTTACCTTTATCATCCCTGACGGCGATAACCGCCCACGCTTTGTCTGCCCCGCCTGCAACGCCGTTTTTTACCAGAACCCCCGTATAGTGGCCGGTACGCTGCCGGTTCATAAAGGGCAGATACTGCTCTGCCGCCGCGCCATCGAACCACGCCGGGGGTTCTGGACCCTGCCAGCGGGCTTTATGGAAAACGGCGAAAGCACCGAGCAGGCCGCTTTACGTGAAACCTGGGAAGAAGCCCGCGCGGTCGTACAGCTGCAATCCCTGTTCAGCATGATCACGGTGCCGCATATTGATCAGGTACATATATTCTTTCTTGCCGAACTGGAAAAAGCAGAATTTGCTGCGGGCGATGAAAGCCTGGAGGTAGCACTGTTTCATGAAGACGACATCCCCTGGAAAGAGCTGGCCTTCCCTACCGTCAGCAAGACGTTAAAACGCTATTTCGCCAACCCGTCAGCTCAGCAGGCAACCCACGTATTTGATATCGAAATATCCCAGGCTCTGGCGAAGGGGTTGTAGTGAAGGGATTGCAGCAACCGGATTTATAAGGGCGCCAGCTGCCATACATCGTATGCTGGCTCTTCGTATGGGTGCGCCACTTTCAGAGCCTGAACGGCGGCGCCGATCAACTCATCCGCACAGACCATTTCCACACGGTATTCCTCGACCTGCTCCAGCTGACCGGCCTGCCCGATAAAAGGATTGGCCGCCGCTGACGGGCGGAACTGACCGATGCCTGCAACCTGCCAGCAGCATTCCTGATATTCACCTATTTTTCCTGCACCGGCAGAAAAGACAGCGTCCTTCACCTTTTCAAGATCCGGCGCAGGCACATAAAACACCAGTTTGTACATTATTTTTCTTCCTCTCGATAATTTAGTCAGTTGCCAGTAATGGTCTAGGCTTGAATATAACGTCCGTCATGCCGCCATCTACTAAGGAAATTTCATGAAGGGTAATAGCCAGTCCATTCAGCATAAAGTTTACTTTGCTTTAGGCAGTATCTTTTTGCTGGTCCTCATTGTTGTTATCAGTGTTGCAGTATCCGCTGAGCGTAAAATGAGCTCAGATATGGTTCATGCCCAACTGCGGGATAAAGCTTCAGGCTATCTCGATACCATGAATATGCTGATGATATCCGGCGCGATATCAAACCGCGAACTGGTACGCACCAAGCTGCTGTCCGACAACAATATTGTCGAAGCGCGGATGCTGCGCAGCCCGAAAATTGATGCTCTGTATGGTAAGGGGCTTGATCACGAGTATCCCCTTGATGAACTCGATCGGCGGGCACTGGCCGGCGAGGAAATTCTTATTGAAAACGACAGCAAAGACGGCCACACCCTGACCTTTCTCACCCCGGTTCTGGCCTATGAGGATTACCGCGGCACCAATTGCCTCGGCTGCCATCAGGCCAAAGAAGGTGATGTCCTTGGTGCCATCCGTATCAGCTACTCGCTGGACGAGCTTGATGGCCATATTTTCAACAACATGCTCAAGATGGGACTGATTCAGGCAGCCATGTTTATTGCCGCATTGATTATTCTTTCCCTGCTGCTGCGCAAAGTCATTATTTCTCCGGTGCGTCGTATGCACCGCACACTGGATCAGATGGAACGCAAATCCGATCTGACGCAACTGGTAAAAGTCGACAGTGCTGACGAAATCGGCCGCACAGCAATGGCCCTCAATAAAATGATTGAGCGCTTCTCTGACTCGCTACGCCAGGTGGTCAGTTCTTCCGGCGAACTTGAGGACGCGGCGAAAAATATCAACGTGTCGTCCAGCCAGTCACTACAGGCCGCCCAGTCACAAAAAGCGGAAACCACACAGATTCAGCATGCCATTGAAGAGCTGCATGAAAGTATTCAGCTGGTTATGGCCAACGCGGAACAAAGCAGCCAGGCCTCTGCCGAGGCCAAGGTTGTCGCCCGTAACGGCGTGATTAAAACCGATCAGGCATCGGCCAGTATCAGCAACATGAATACCGCGATTCAATCAACCGCAGAGGTAATCGCATCGCTTGATCAGCGCAGTAATAATGTCGGCGGCGTACTGGGTGTTATTAAAGGCATTGCCGAGCAAACCAACCTGCTGGCGCTGAACGCAGCCATCGAAGCTGCCCGGGCCGGGGAATCCGGCCGCGGCTTTGCCGTGGTCGCCGATGAGGTACGCACCCTGTCGCAGCGCACACACGAGTCGACCCAGGAAATTGAAAGTATGATCGAGCAACTACAATCAGAAGCACGTCATGCGGTCGATTCCATGCACAATGCGCAGAGCATTGCCGAAGAAGGCATGGAGCGGGTAAACGAGGCGGCCAAAGCCCTGCACAGCATGACCGAGCACGTTGACCGTATGAGCAGCCTGAACGACGAAACGCTGAAACGTATGCATATGCAGGTCGAAGTAGGCCGTAATGTGAGTCAGGGTATTGAAAGTATCAGCAGCCATTCCCTCAACACCTCACAGAGCGCCGAGCAGACCACCGATATTGCCAAGCGTCTGGTGAATATGGCCAACCACCTCAGCACTCTGGTGAAGAAATTCCGCCTCTGACCCGGGCAGATGTCTCCAGAAAATAACAACGCCAGAAACAAAAAAGCAGCCAATGGCTGCTTTTTTGTTTCTTTTTACGGGTGCAAATACAGTCAGTGCGAACGGACAATAATCGCCGTTGAATCTTCCAGCAGAGTCAGGTTATCCAGCGCTGTCTGATTGTCCGTACCGCACACTTCCTCATCGGCTTTAAAATCGCCACATACCGCAGGCCGGCGCGGATCACCAAAAAGCAGACACAGATTGCGTTCATCCAGCTGCACGCAGCGCTCACCGGCGGCTTTACCGCCGGGCATACCGGGAATAGGAGAAGAGATAGAGGGGGCAATGCAACAGGCACCACAACCGAGTCGGCAATCCACAAACACCTCATACAACACAATGATATGAGGCCATTCACCTCAGTAACGGTAGCGGGTTGCGTCCTGCAGTTCTTTTTTCTGCATTAAACGCCACATAGTCAGATTAAAGCGCAGAGCATATTGGCGCAGCCGCGCCAGTTTTGCCGGGTCATCTTCGACATTGGCAAAAGTTTCCCAACGTTTGTTCAATGGCCGGATACGATACTCCCGCCGCACCTTATCGGCTTCCGCATCTTTCAAACCGGGCAATTCTACGCCATCTGCCAGCTGAATTCCGACAAATTCATATTGCCCCGTGCGAAAGCTATCGCGGGCATCCTGTACCGGATAAGCCAGCAGGTTCTGATCATTACCAGCCCATGCCGCAGGAATAGCCATCAGCGCCAGAAACAGACTCGCAGATAACACCGGCAATAATGGGCGTAAAAACAGCATCAGCATACACACTCTCTAATTATAAAGAGTATCAGTATAGACCGTTGCAGAGCGCCTGAAGGCCGTCCGGCTTGCCATCCCCAAAAGGCTGGGATAGCCTTGGCGCCAGCCTGAATATCCGCCTTATCAGCAGCGTAACAACACGTTTGATAAGCTCAGAAAATGACTAAGGACGACCCGATGCAAAGCACTCTGCGCGCTTCTCTGCTGATCTCAGCGCTTGCTTCTTGCTCAGCGACGATACTGGCCGCCGATAACAGCGAACTAACCAATTTCCGTGTGGGCGCCGGGCTCTTTCAGGCCGATATAGGTAATGCTCCTTCTTATCTGCCCAACGGCGAGCAACAGGGATTCAGCCTGTTCGCCGAATTCCCACAAAGCAACCATGCCGCCTCGCGCTTTATTCTTTACCGCCTTAATGGTGAGGATGACATCCAATTACAGGGCGGCGAAACCCAGCTGATGTGGGGCTGGGGGCTGGCCGAACCCGGCTTGCGTATCTACACCGGGCCAGCCTGGCACTATGAAAAAATGCTGGTTCAGCGTGCTGCCGGCGATCATTACCGCGTGTTTAACGGCTGGGGCTGGCAGTTTGGTGTGGGCGCTCAGTTTGATGCCATCACCCTTGATCTCGCAGCCACCCTGCGTGACCCCAAAGATTACAACAGCGAAAATCTTCAGGCCGGCGCCAGCAAAGGTGACGTCTGGACCCACAACCTGCTGCTCAGTTATCGCTTTTAAGGAATTCAGAAATGACCACCCCGGTTACCGTACGCTATATGTCACGCGCCGAAATCGAACGCCTGATGTACAGCCTCAGCGCCGACAGCAACAACGAACAGGCACAACTGTTTGAAGCCCTGGTTCGTCGTCTGCTGGAAATCATGGAGCAGGAAAACCGCTAGTGCCGGATACCTTTCCTCCCGCCATTACGCCACCCGACTCACAGCCATTTTCTGTTATTGACCAGACTGAAGACTGGCTCGTCATCCACAAACCTGCCGGCATTGGCATGCACAGTGAAGACGGCAAAGCAGGTCTGGTGGTGCTGGCCGAACAGCAGTTTGCCTGCCCGTTATGGCCTGTTCACCGTCTCGATAAAGTTACCTCCGGCATTATTCTGCTGGCGAAAAACGCCACCGCTGCTGCCCGCCTCAGTGCCCTGTTCGCTGAGCATAAAATCCAGAAATACTATCTGGCGCAGAGCGCGCAAAAACCGAAAAAGAAACAGGGCTGGGTTAAAGGTGATATGAGCAAAGGCCGTAATGGCAGCTGGCTGTTACAGCGCAGCAGCCACAACCCTGCCATTACCCGTTTTCTCAGCCACTACGATGAGCAACAGCAGAAGCGGCTGTTTCTGCTCAAGCCCCTGACCGGTCGCACCCACCAGCTACGGGTTGCCCTGAAGAGTCTCGGTGCCGCCATTGACGGCGACGACCGCTATGGCGGCGAGAGCGCCGACCGCACCTATCTGCATGCCTTTATGCTCTGCTTCCGCGATGAAGTCAGCGGCGCTGACCCGCAGGATATAGTGCTGACCTGTTTACCACAGCATGGCGACTGGGCAGCTCTGCCCGACAACTGGCTGACCCCCTGGCAACTTCTGTAGTATTTTCCCTTCTTTGTCATAACCCCGCTGCATTATCAGCGGACAATCCGCAGCACCTGCGAACACTCCCTATACTGTGCACAGTTAAAGCGTCATCCGGACGGTTGCAATTATTATATTAGTATATTCTAATGTAGTAATATTGATATTAACCCGAACCAATCGCCAGTCCATACCGATTGATCTGACGCTGAATTCAGAGAGGAATTTTTCATGCCGACCACACAGCCTTCGTCCCGTCGTCTGCTGCGCAGCCTGAGCCTGGCTCTGCTGGCCCTGCCTGTATTCGCGGCAGCCACGCAAGCCGCCGATCAGACCAGCGCCACCAACAGCCAGATTCTGCAGGCCACCACCGTGCCGGTGTACTTTGATCTGGAAGCCACACTGGAAGCCGTGCACGAAAGCACGATCTCGGCGCAGACCAGCGGTGCCATCAAAGCCGTACACTACGATGTCAACGACCGCGTAGAGCAAGGTGCTCTGCTGCTGGAAATCGTTGATACCCAGCAACAGGCTCAGCTGGAACAGGCACGCGCCAACCTGGCTCAGGCCAAAGCCCAGAACGAAGACGCTCAGGTACTGCTGACCCGCAACAGCCGTCTGTTCAAGCAGGGCACGCTGTCACAGGGTGAGTTCGACAGCAGTAATGCCCGCGCCAAAAGCGCTGCTGCCGCAGTCAAAGCCGCCGCCGCAGCGCTGAAACAAGCCGAAGAGCAGCTGGCCTATACCCAGGTAAAAGCACCTTACGCCGGTCTGGTTAAAACCCGTTATGTGGAAGTAGGCGAGCTGGTCAGCCCGGGGCAACCGCTGATGACCGGCGTGTCACTCGAACAACTGCGTGCCGTTGCCGACGCTCCGCAACGTATCGCTGGTCAGTATCAGGATGCCAGCCAGATTCAGGTGCGCGTGGGCGAACACAGCATCAACCCGGACAGCGTTGTGCTGTTCCCTTACGCCGATGCCACCCATCACAGCGTGCGTCTGCGCGCCAACCTGCCAGCCAACAGTCTGGATGCCAGCGGTCGCGCACTCTATCCCGGCCAGTGGAGCATCATTCGCGTACAGACCGGCGAGCGTAACGCCCTGCTGATTCCGGCCAGCGCCCTGCTGCAACGCTCAGAGCTGACCTCCGTTTATGTGCTGGATAACGGTCAGCCGGAACTGCGTCAGGTTCGCGCCGGCAACCGTCATAACGGCATGGTAGAAATTCTGTCCGGTCTCAGCGCCGGTGATGAAATCGTCAGCGATGCACTGGCCCAGCTGGCCGCAATCGGTTCACAGGGAGAATAATCATGGCGCTCGGAATTTCCGGAAAAACCGCACAGGCTTTCCAGAACTCGGCCATCACCCCGCTGCTGGCCCTGCTCGGCCTGCTGCTGGGCTTCTTCGCCATCATGGTGACGCCGAAAGAAGAAGAACCCCAGATTGACGTTACTTTCGCCAACGTGTTTATCGGCTTCCCCGGTGCCAGCGCACGTGAGGTGGAGCAGCTGGTCGCCATTCCGGCCGAACAGGTGCTGTCTGAAATCAAAGGCGTGGACGATATTTTCTCCATCAGCCAGCCGGGTCAGGCCATTCTGACCGTGGCCTTTGAAGTCGGTATTCCGCGCGAAGAAGCCATCCTCAACCTGTACAACCAGGTCTACAGCAATAATGACTGGTTCCCGCAGAACCTGGGCGTGATGCAACCGGTGATCAAACCCATGGGCATCGACGATGTGCCTATTATGGGCATTACCCTCTGGTCAGAATCCGCCGAAGTCACGGCGTCGCAGCTCACCCAGGTTGCCCATGCGCTGGAAACCGAGCTCAAGCGCATTCCCGGTACCCGCGATATTTACTCCATTGGTGGCCACAACAATGTGGTGAAAGTTGAGCTCGACCCGGCGCGTATGAACGGCCATGGTCTGGCCTTCGATGATGTACGCAACGCCCTGCTCAGTGCCAATGCCGGCGGTTATCATCAGCCGCTGGTGCAGAATAATCAGGTGATCCAGATTCAGGCCGGCAGTTTCCTGAAAACCCGCGACGAGCTGGGCCAGCTGATCGTCGGCAAAGACCAGAGCGGTCTGGTGTATCTGGCCGACGTTGCCACCATTCAGCAGCAACCGGATACCCCGGAGCAGGCAGTCTTTACCCGTAAACTCGGGCAGGACAGCTCACGCCCTGCCGTTACCCTAGCCATTGCCAAGCAGCCGGGCATGAACGCCATTGATATCACTCAGGCGATTGAACAGCGCCTCGATGATCTGCACAACCGCCTGATTCCGGCTAATATCAGCGCCGAAGTCACCCGCGATTACGGCATTACCGCCAAAGATAAATCCGACAAACTGATCACCAAACTGCTGTTTGCTACTGCGGCCGTGGTGGTGCTGGTACTGGCGACCATGAGCTGGCGCGAGGCCGTGATTGTCGGCGGTGCAATTTTCATTACCCTGGCGATCACCCTGTTTGCCAGCTGGGTGTGGGGCTTTACCCTCAACCGCGTATCGCTGTTCGCGCTGATTTTCTCCATTGGTATTCTGGTCGACGACGCCATCGTGGTGGTGGAAAACATCCACCGTCACCTGCATATGGGCGGCAAGAAACTGCTGGAAGTGATTCCGGTAGCCGTTGATGAAGTCGGTGGCCCGACCATTCTGGCGACCTTCACCGTCATCGCCGCGCTGATGCCGATGGCGTTTGTGTCCGGCCTGATGGGCCCTTATATGAGCCCGATTCCGATCAACGCTTCAACCGGTATGCTGATCTCTCTGGTGGTGGCTTTTGTCGTAACCCCATGGCTGTCTTACAAACTGCTCAATCGTCACACCCCGGACAATGCTCACAGCTGCGATGAGGCCGATCCGAAGCAGGGCAAACTGTATGACGGCTTTAACCGCCTGATGCGGCCTTTTATCGAAGGGGCTGACGCCGGACGCAAACGTCTGCTGCTGTTTGCCGGTGTAACCGCGCTGATCATGCTGGCGGTTGCCCTGCCGGTATTCAAACTGGTGGTGCTGAAAATGCTGCCGTTTGATAACAAGTCTGAATTCCAGATCATCGTCGATATGCCGGAAGGCACGCCGGTCGAACAAACCCTGCGCGTACTCGAAGAACTGTCCGACGAGCTGATGACCGTGCCGGAAATCAAAGACGTCCAGCTTTACGCCGGTACCGCCGCGCCGATTAATTTCAACGGTCTGGTGCGCCAGTATTACCTGCGCGCTCTGCCGCATCAGGGCGATATTCAGGTGAATCTGGTCGATAAACACCAGCGCGACCGTCAGAGCCACGACATCGCCCTGTCGGTGCGCGAGCCGCTGCAGGCGATCGGTAAAACACTGAACGCCAACGTTAAAATTGTTGAGGTTCCACCCGGTCCGCCGGTGATGGCACCGATTGTGGCGGAGGTGTACGGTCCGGATTACGAGCGCCAGATCGCTGCGGCCAAACAACTGCGCAGCCTGTTTGAAAACACACCAGACATCGTTGATACCGACGACTGGGTGGAAGCCGATCAGGAGCAGTGGCTGCTGGAAATCGACCGTCAGCGCGCGGCTATGCTCGGCGTTGCCCAGAGCAGCATCGTGCAGGCGATCAATACCGCCTTAGGTGGCGAAGACGTCAGCTACCTGCATACCGGCAACAATAAATACCCGCTGCCGATCCGGCTGGAGCTGAACGAAGGTGATAAAGTCGACCTCAACCAGCTGCTGGTGATGAAAGTACGTGCCGCCGATGGCCGCTTTATTGCCCTGTCTGATCTGGTGCATGTGCGTAAAGGTGTCGCAGAAAAAACCATCTACCACAAAAACCTGCAGCCGGTGGTGTTTGTTACCGCCGATATGGCCGGTGAGCTCGACAGCCCGCTCTACGGTCTGTTCAGCATGGCCTTTGGCATGGCAGACGCAGGTATGAACTGGCAGCAGATGTACATTCAGCAGCCGCCACTGACCGATGACATCAGCATGAAATGGGATGGCGAATGGCAGATCACCTATGAAACCTTCCGCGACATGGGCATCGCCTATGGCGTCGGCATGATTCTGATTTATCTGCTGGTTGTCGGCCAGTTCCGCTCATATCTGGTGCCGCTGATTATTATGGCGCCGATTCCGCTGACCATTATCGGCGTAATGCCCGGCCATGCACTGTTTGGCGCACAATTCACCGCCACCTCGATGATCGGTATGATCGCGCTGGCCGGTATTATCGTGCGTAACTCCATTCTGCTGGTCGATTTTATCAATCAGAAGACCGCCGAAGGTATGCGCTTTGAAGATGCGGTTATCGTCTCGGCCGCCGTGCGTTCACGGCCGATTGTACTGACCGCGGTGGCCGCCATGATCGGCGCGTTCTTTATTCTCGACGACCCGATCTTTAACGGTCTGGCGATCTCACTGATCTTCGGCATTCTGGTTTCTACCCTGCTGACGCTGGTGATTATCCCACTGCTGTACTTCGCGGCCTTCCGCAAAACCTTCAGCGCCAGGGCCTGAACCATTAGCCCGGCTGCCGACCTGAAATGGAAAAGCCTGCCTTGCGCAGGCTTTTTTATTGCCTGATGAGCCCAGTCGCCGGTATAACCTTCTGCTAAACTGACGTTACTCTTCCAGAAGCGCAGCGACACTCCAGACACTCAGGTCTTATTTCGGAATGATCATGGAAACCAGTACTGAAAGCCCGGGAAAAAAAACCATCGAGAACCGGCGTCATTCTATTTTATGGCGGGTCATCCTCTACTTTGCTATCGCTTCCATCGCTCTGTCCGTCTGCGTCTCTGCCGCCATTGTTGTCTGGAATTACCAGCAACAAACTGAAGCCTTTCAGCGCAAACTCGAAGATATCCGTGCCGGTTACTCCGAATCCCTCGGTTCCAGCCTGTGGTTTTATGACGAAATTCAGATCCGCAGCCAGGTAAAAGGCATCATGAACCTTGAGGCCATCAGCTATGTGCGGGTGACCGACAACCTGAATATGAACATCGAAGAAGGCCGGCGGCCACATCATAAAGACGTGGAAAAAATGCCGATTGCCTTTAATGGCAAAGATATCGGTTTTCTCGAAATTGCCTTCGACCGCGATGCAGTATTTGCCCAGGCCTCCCGTGCGGCTATTTCCAATATGGTTGCGCAGCTGGTCAGTCTGATGCTGCTGGCCAGTCTGTTAGGGTTTGTTGTCCACAGTCTGATTAATCGCCGTATTAGCCTGATGGCAGAAGAAGTTAATGAACGTCTGAACAGCAACAGTTTTGAACCACTATCTACCCGCTCCGGCAATAATCTCGATGAAATTGATGTACTGATCCGTGCTTTCAACGCTCTGTCAGAACAAATGAACGACGAGCTGCAGCAGAAAACCCTGGCACAGCAACAACTGAAAACCATTAACCTCGAACTCGAAGACCGGGTTAAAGAACGCACCAACAACCTGCAATGCACCGTCGACGAACTGAACCAGACACTGGCCGAGCTGCACACCACGCAAAGCAAACTGATTGAATCGGAAAAACTGTCATCTCTGGGGGGAATGGTGGCCGGTATTGCCCATGAAATTAATACTCCGCTGGGCCTGTGCATTACCATTCACTCCTACATCGCAGATCATTATCTGAAGATGAAAAGCGCCTTTGAGCAGGGAGAAATGCGTAAGCAGGATTTTGTCGAATTTACCGGCATGATGGATGAAAGCCTGACCATTCTTGATAAAAACCTGCAGCGTGCCGCCCATCTGATTAAAAGCTTTAAGCAGGTATCCGAAGATCAGACCGGCGAACATATCCGTAAATTTTCACTGCATGATTATCTGCACGAAATTCTCGAAACCCTGTCGCCAAAATTCAAACAGAATCAACATCAGGTGGAAATCGATTGTTCCGAACAGCTATGGATGCAGACCTATGCCGGCTCTATCAGCCAGGTGCTGACTAACTTAATTATGAACTCGCTGCTGCACGGCTTTGAGCATAAAAAAGACGGCCATATCCGCATTCAGGCAGCCGAAGAGCGTGGCAATATTGTTATCCGTTACAGCGATGATGGTATTGGTCTTAATGCCGAAGCAAGAACTAAAATCTTTGAACCCTTCTACACCACCAAACGTGGCCATGGTGGCACCGGTCTGGGAATGCATCTGGTCTACAACATCGTGCATCAGCGCTTAAAAGGCGATATTCAGATTGAAGACAGCGAACAAGGCGCCGCTTTCCGGCTGGTTATTCCGAAGGTAACGGAAGAGCACAGTACGCAGATATAAAGATTCCTGTATAGACGTCCTTATAAAAGACATAAAAAAGCCCGCATCAGCGGGCTTTTTTATGGTTTTAAACCAGCCTGATATCAGGCCAGCTCATCCACCGCAACGCGGTAATTCGGATCTTCAATCACATTAACATCACACAGATTACCGGCTTTTTTCAGCATGCTGCGGCACTCTTCACTTAAATGGCGCAGATGTAATTCTTTGCCCAGCGCCAGATAACGCTCGGCAATACTGTCGATGGCTTCCAGCGCCGAGTGGTCGGCTACACGGGAATTACGGAATTCAATAATCACCACGTCCGGGTCATTTTCCGGCTCAAATAATTCTTTGAAATTCGCCACAGAACCAAAAAATAACGGGCCAAATAATTCATACACTTTGGCACCGTTTTCCTGAATGCGGGTACGGGCGCTGATGTGCTTGGCGTGCTCCCAGGCAAAGACCAGCGCTGCGACGATAACACCGACGATCACAGCAATAGCAAGATCAGTCACCACGGTTACGGCAGACACCAGAATCAGAACAAAGGCATCGTGCTTAGGTACTTTGCGCAGTATACGGAAGCTCGACCACTCGAAGGTGCCGATCACCACCATAAACATCACACCGATTAACGCCGCGATCGGAATCTGTTCAATCAGCGGGCTGGCAAACAGAATAAAGCTGAGCAGGAACAACGCCGCAGCAATACCGGATAAACGACCGCGGCCACCGGAGCTGACGTTAATCATGCTCTGACCGATCATGGCGCAACCACCCATACCACCAAAGAAACCGGTAACCACGTTGGCAGTTCCCTGCGCCACACATTCTTTATTGCCACGGCCACGGGTGTTAGTCATTTCGTCGATCACGGTGACGGTCAGCAAGGATTCAATCAGGCCAATAGCCGCAAAAATCACTGAATACGGCAGGATAAACCACAGGGTATCAAGGGTCATCGGCACCACAGGTACTGCGAATTCAGGTAATCCGCCGGCAATACTGGCCAGATCGCCCACGGTTTTGGTATCCAGCTGCAGACCCCAGGCGGCGAGGCTGACCACCAGAATACCGGCCAGAGCCGATGGGACGGCTTTGGTCATTTTCGGCAGATAATGGGTAATAAACATGGTTGCCAGCACCAGTCCGAGCATCAGATACAGCTCAGTTCCCTGCAGCCATACACCGTCGGTCCAGCCCCACTTCCCTTCCGGCGTGAAGGATTGCAGCTGCGGTAACTGCGCCAGAAAAATCACCAGCGCCAGACCATTCACAAAGCCCAGCATCACCGGGTACGGCACAATACGGATAAATTTACCCAGTTTCAGCGCCCCGGCGGTTACCTGAATTACGCCCATCAGCACCACAGCAGCAAACAGATACTGCGGCCCCGAACCCGCACCGAAATCACGCTCGGCCTCCGCCACCAGCGATACCATCACCACCGCCAGAGCACCGGTTGCGCCGGAAATCATGCCCGGACGGCCACCGATTAATGCGGTAATCAGGCCCACCATAAAGGCTGCATACAGACCGGTCAGCGGATGAACTCCCGCCACAAAAGCAAAAGCCACCGCTTCCGGTACCAGTGCCAGAGCAACGGTCAGGCCAGATAAGGTGTCGTTTTTAACATTGGGGGAAAAGGTCTGCATAAACTCGCGCAGCAACAACATAATGCGGGTTTCTCCGGGCTGGGTTCAGAAAGCCGCGCACTATACCAGCCCATCAGGACATTTTCAGGTTTTCGCTTATTTTTTGTGCGTTTACCGGGCTGGCTGTCCACCTGACGGATATTTCCGTCAGGTGGACAGAGGCAAGGCATCAGACCGCAGAAGCCGTGCTGTGTACCGGAGTGATCCCCAGTGCCAGCAGGATTTTGTCCAGCAACACATAGAGTGAAGGCAATATCAGCAGGCAGATAAAGGTGGTGAACAGAATACCGAAGCCCAGCGATACCGCCATCGGTGTAATAAACTGTGCCTGGCGGGAGGTTTCAAATACCATCGGCGAAAGCCCGCCAAAGGTGGTCAGGGTGGTCAGCAGAATCGGCCGGAAACGGCGGACACCCGCTTCACGAACCGCTTCCAGCGCACTCAGTCCGGCCTCCTGCCGACGGCGGTTAGCGTAGTCAATCAGAATCAGACTGTCGTTCACCACCACCCCGGCCAGCGCCACGATGCCCATCACCGACATAATCGACATACTGTAACCGAGCAGCAAATGGCCAATAATCGCCCCCACAGCACCGAAAGGGATCACCACCATAATCAGCAATGGCTGGCTGTAGCTGCGGAACGGAATCGCCAGCAGTACGTAAATCAGCAGCATGGCGAAAAAGCCGTATAACTGCAGCGAACTCATGCTCTCCTGGGTATCGGCCTGACGGCCGCGGAAATCAAAATCCAGCGTTGGGTATTTTGCCCGCAGATCGGCAAAGGCTTCTTCGCGCAGCACCGCCATCACCGCCGGCACCTGCTCGCGCGGTTCCACTTCAGCCGTCACCGTCACCACCTGGCGACCATCACGACGGGAGATGCTGGCCGGAGACAGCTCTTTATGCAGAATGGCGATATCTGCCAACGGTACATAACCGCCCTGTGGGGTCAGAATCATCAGCCGCTCGATATCGGCACTGAACGCCCGCTCCTCCTGCGGCAGGCGCACCAGCACCGTCACTTCATTACGTTCGCGCTGCTGGCGCAAAGCACGGGCACCATACAATGCCGCGCGAATCTGCTGTGCCACCACATCGGCTTCCAGCCCAAGACTGCGCCCCCGCTCATTCAGCTCGATATCCCACTGCGGCTTACCGTTGGTAAAGCTGGATGCCACATCCTTAACACCGCCAAGCTGCTGCATAAAGTCGCCAAGCTCAGCACTGGCGGTGGCCAGCAGTTCGGTATTGCTGCCGCGCAGTTCAACCGTTAAACCGGCACCACCGGACGGGCCGCCACCACGCTCGGCATCAAAGGTCAGACTGCGGATACCCGGAATTTCACCAATGGCCTCACGCCAGCGTTTTACCACTTCGTTGGCCGATACCGGACGCACTTCTGTGTCCACCAGTTTGGCCTGAATCTCAATGGTGGCGTTTTCAATATCGCCTTCCACACTGACCAGCAGCGGTTTGCCCTGCGCTTCAATCGGATCAACCACCTCTTTCAGCCGTGCTTCGAGCAGATCACGCACCTGCTGTGCCTGACTGAGCGGTGCATTAGGCGGCATTTCGACCTTGGCGACGGCAAATTCCCCTTCAAGACGCGGGAACATACTGAAGCCCATACGTCCGCTCATAGGCCAGGCCAGTACAATCAGGGCGATGGCCACCGCGATTGCCAGAGTTAACCCCGGCGCACGCAAGCTGCCGTCCAGCAATGGCAGATAGCGTGTCTGAATAAAACGGTGCAGACCTTTATCCACGCGTTGCTGCAAACGGTCCAGCCAGTGCGGATCGTGCAATACATCGCGCTTTTTCATACGCCCGAGGTGCGCCGGTAAAATAAATAAGGCTTCCAGCCAGGAAATAATAAAACAGCTGATCACCACAATAGGGATGGCAATAAAGAGTTTGCCCATCATGCCCGGCAACGCCAGTAATGGCAGAAAAGCCGCGACGTTGGTGAGAATGGCAAAGGCCAGCGGCATGGCGACTTCTTTGGCACCAAAAATGGCGGCATCCATAAAAGGCATGCCCTTCTGCATATGCTCGTAGATATTTTCGCCGGCAATAATCGCATCATCGACCACGATGCCCAGCGCGACGATAAAGGCGAACATGGAGATCATATTGATCGACATATCCCAGCCCGGCAGCAGCAACATGGCGCCCATAAAGGCCGTCGGAATCCCCATGGTGACCCAGAAAGCCAGACGGTATTCGAGGAAAAGACTGAGCAGCACCATCACCAGCACCAGTCCCACCACCGCGTTTTTCAGCAGCAGCCCCACCCGTTGTTTATAGGTTTCACCATCATCGTCGGTAATGATCAGCGACATGCCCGGTGGTAACTGCGGACGGATTTCATCAAGCTTTTTGTACACCGCTTCCACCACCGTCAGCGGCGTCTGGCTTTCCGCACGGTAGACCTTAAAGCTCATCGAGGTCTGGCCGTTGTAGGTAATTTCGCGGTTACTGTCACTGAAACCGTCACGCACTTTGGCGACGTCACCAAGGCGTAACTGCACACCGGATATGTCGCTGATCAGCGGAATCTGACGGAATTCTTCCGCCCAGTACAGACGGTCATCGAGGGTAACCAGAATATCGCCGCCGTCGGTTTTTACGCTGCCGGCACTCTGCTCAATGGCGTTATTACCGATAATGGCCGCCACATCGCTCAGCTTAAGGCCATAACGCTGCAGATCGTTCTGGCTGATTTCAACGTGAATTTCTTCATCGTTGATACCGCGTAATTCCACCTTGGTAATGTCCGGCGATTCCAGCAGCTGATCTTTAATCTGCTCCCCCAGACGCTTTAATCCGAACTGATCCAGCGGACCGAATAACGCCAGTTCAATCACATCAATTGAACGGCTGGCGATTCTCACCAGTGGCCGCTCCATCTGCGCCGGGAAAGTAGAAATACGGTTAACCGCCTGCTGAATATCCTGATAGGCCTGCTGACGATCGACGCCGTTCTCCAGCTCGGCGGTGATCTGGGCCGAGCCCTGAGTCGCAGTGGAGACAATCTCTTTCAGGCCATCGATACCCGACAACTCGTTTTCAATCGGCAGAATAACGCCCTGCTCCATTTCTGACGGTGTTGCTCCGGCATAACCAACCGAGACAATCACCATGTCGGCTTCGTAGCTGGGAATAAATTCTTTACGGATATTCAGCGACATTAAAAAGCCGCCAATAATCAGAAATGCCATCAGCAGGTTCGGCGCAACCCCATGGCGTGCCATCCACGCCACCGGCCCGGTATAACGCAGACTCATGGACGTGCTCCATCAGCCTGTGGGCGTATATCGTTCTGAATGCGTACCGCCATACCATCGGTAGCGCTGTCGATACGGCTGAGCAGCAGCTGGTCACCAGGCTGCAGACCGTTTTGCCCATCCTTGCTCTTATCCCCGGCCGCCGCCAGCCAGGCCTGTTCACGGCCACGGTAAAGCACCTGCACCTTGCGTTTATACAACTTGTCAGCGTTCACCACCCACAGGGTGTCATCGTCATTCAGATGGCGTACATCAATGGTTACCGCACCACTCAACAAACGGCCGGGCAGCTGTACATCAATAAAATCGTTCACCAGCACCAGCGGCTGTCCTGCGGCCAGTGGCTGATCCAGCTCCAGCACCACCTTGGCCTGCCGGTCACTGCTGTCGACATCCGGCAGCACATTAAGAACACGGGCGCTGCGGGTTTTCCCCTGCCAGCCACTCATGCTCAGCGTGGCGTCTGCGCTGCTGTCGAGCCAGTTCAGGAAAGCACGTGGCACTTTGACTTCAATCCAGTAGCGTTCGGTACTGACCAGATCAAACAGCACAGTACTGCTGCCAACCTGACTGCCGGCGCTGACATGACGCGCCATAATTTGACCGGCAAAGGGCATACGTACCTCGGTACGGGCCAGATTCAGCCGCGCCTGATCAAGGTTGGCGCGGGCGGTACGCAGTGCAGCTTTGGCTTTCGCCAGCTGTGGTTCACGCAGCACTAACGCCCGCTCTTCAGCACTGAGTTTTTCGGCGGCCAGTGCATATTCTTCCCGCGCCAGTGCGGCCTGTCCCTGTTCAATATCGAGATCGGCCTGCGCCTGAGTCAGCGCGGCCTGGCTCTGCTGCACCTGCAGTTCAAAATCGGTTTTCTCCAGCGTGGCCAGCAGACTGCCTTTGGCCAGATACGCACCCGGTAACGCATCCTTACTGATGTCCGCCACCCGCGCACTGACCTGTGCGGTCAGGGTTACACTGTCGGCCGCCATCACCTTGCCACCAGTGGGCCAGAATGGCCGGGCATCTTTGCTTTCCAGCGCGGTCACTTCCACCAGCCGTGCCTGAACTTCGGGTTTTACCCGCTGGGGTTTCGGGGCAGACGTCAGGATGTACCAGGCCAAAGCCCCGCCAACCAGTAAAACCAGCGCGACCAGCAGAACATTGCCTGAAGCCGGACGACGATGACGGCGTGCACTCATCATGACGGTGTTTCCTCTTTACTGAAGTCGCCATGACTGACGGCTTTGTATAACTGAATACGGTTCTGCAGCTGGCTCCAGCGGGCATTTAACAACTGCTTCTCCAGACTGATCACATCCTGCTGCGCATTTAACAGGGCCAGAAAGTCGCCGACGCCTTTGCGATAGCGGTTGTTCTGGAAGGCTTCGGTTTTGCTGGCCAGTTCCAGTTGTCGCTCCAGGCTGACCACCAGCGCCTGACTCTGACGTTCGTCAGTCAGCGCCTGCTGTACTTCCTGCGCGGCGTCCAGCAATGCCTGCTGATACAACGCCAGGTTCTCATCTACTGCGGCGCGCTGTTGTGCAACGGCGGCACGGCGGTTGCCACCATCAATTAAGGGCAACACCAGACCACCGGCCAGATTCGTCAGCCAGTTATCAAATACCTTGCCCAGATCTTCGTCACTGCCACTGTAAGAAGCGCTGAGGGTAAAACGCGGGTAACGGTTAGCGACGGCCGCGGCAAGGCTGGCATTGGCACTTTGCAGCTTAAAGAAGGCCTGCTGCACATCGGGGCGTTGCTGTAAGGCACTGACCGGTACGGTTAACGGTGTGGTGTCGAGCTGCGGCAAGGATTGCGTCTGATAAGCGCGCAATTCGCTGTTTTCCAGCGCCGCCGCCGACAGCCATTCACTGTGCCCCATCCACACAGCCAGCTGCTGGCGGTAACTGTCGCGCAGGCCTTCGGCGCTGATCAGGTCAGCATTAATGGATTCCAGTAATTGCTCCTGCTGCCAGACATCGGAAACCGCCGCCTGTCCGCGCTGAAAACGCCCGCGGATTACCTGTAACGCCGACTGAACCCGCGCCTGTTGTTGTTGCAGCAATGTCAGGTTCTGCCCTTCTTTAATCAGGCCAAACCAGTTAAGGGCAATTTGCCCGGCGACCGTATTAGCCTGAGTGCGTGTTGCGGCATGACTCGCCAGCGCGGTTAAGCGGCCGGCCTCATCGAGAGCGGAAACCCGCCCCCAAAAGTCGAGTTCGTATTCTGTGGAAATACCCGCCGACCATAAGTCGCTGGTTGTGCTTTCACGCCAGCTGCGGGATTTACTGAGGGAAACGTTAACATCGGGATACTGGCCACTGGCATTCTGCCGCCAGAGCGCACGGCTTTGAGCAAGGCGCGCCCAGGCGGCCTGCAGGCTGTAATTCTGCTCCAGTCCCTGTGCAATAAACTGGTCGAGTTGCGGGTCGTTAAAGGATTGCCACCAGCGGTTAACGCTGATGCTGCTCTGCTCAGTACCGGCGTTATTATTCTGGCCGGTAAAAATGTCCGGTAATGCTGTCTCGGGTGGTTCAACCGGTGTAACGCTGGCGCATCCGGCCAGTGCTAAAACCGCCACCGCCGCAGTGCCGCGCCACGGAACCCTGATGATAAAGCGCACAGAGACTTCTCCGCAGTGAAAAGGCGCATAATAGGCGCGCAGCGGAAAAGATGAAAATGGTGTTTACCCATCTTTACCCGTACCCGCCACACACCCTCGCTGCACACAACTGCCATTCAACGCATGGCTGCTCAGTAAAAAATATTCAGACTGACTTCAATATAGTCATCCTGACGCAGGCTGTAAGCCAGCGTATCTTCCTGATCATCAGCCATAAACATCCAGCCATTCACTTTTAACGTAGTGAAATCCGTCAGACGTGTGCTGGCTTCGAGCATAACCCCGCGGCTGCCGCTGTAATCCAGATCCTGAGTAATACCGGCCAGAATTTCACTGGAGTCGGCATCGTTAAATGCCAGACGGGTAGCCGCAAACACATCGTTCTGTGCCATAGCCGCGTCGTTGCCGCGCTGGTCGTACTGATATTCAAGCAGCAGACCAACATCCAGCGCGCTGTCCCAGCGCTCAGCAAAAGGCCCCACCAGGGTATATTCAAAACCACCCACTGCGGCGCTGTAATCCTGTATGCCGGCTACCCCCAGTGTCTTCAGGTCAGCAGCCACATGGTCATCGAAATCACGACGCAGAACTTCCAGCTTCCATAACCAGGCATCCACCGTTGCCTGCGCGGTAATGCCCAGCTGACGCTGCAGCGGATAATACGGCGTTAATCCGGTTATCTGTGGCCCACTGCCGCTCAGGGTGATATCCGGAGTTAAAAAAGGATCACGGGCGGTGCCCTGAAACCAGGCCGCGCTTAAA
The DNA here is from genome assembly GCF_020320405.1 of Thalassolituus sp. ST750PaO-4. Classification (NCBI taxonomy): domain Bacteria; kingdom Pseudomonadati; phylum Pseudomonadota; class Gammaproteobacteria; order Oceanospirillales; family Oceanospirillaceae; genus Thalassolituus; species Thalassolituus sp. ST750PaO-4. The sequence goes on along the minus strand of NZ_JABVCB010000007.1, from coordinate 600,136 downwards.
TCCAGCGGTGCCTCCGCCACTTCAAACGAGCGGCTCCAGCGCAGTGCCCAGTCGACGTGTTCTTTTTCTTCCGCCGTCTGATAATCAGCCTCGTCACTGACCAGCAAAGCAGAACGCAGGCGCCCTTTTTCGCCGGCAAAAGTGCGCTCGCGGAATCCCGGTAAAATAAAGGCTTCCAGCGTGCCGATCTCATGCAACCAGGTCGCATGCACCATTGGCTGGCCGAGTTTTTCTTCGCCGTCCGGTGCTTCCACCAGATCGGTCTGGTTAATAACATCGACCAGATGCTGCGACTCAGTTACGCCCCAGAACACTTTGCCGATACCGGCACGCACTTCCCAGCTGGAGCCGTAGGTCAGCCACATCAGCTCACGGATATCACCATGACTGCGCTCGTCATCGGCACTGTCATAACGATAAAAAGGCTTAAAGGTCAGGCGCTGGGTATCGCCCCACTCCCACACCAGCTCAGGCTCTGCCCAGACTGACAGCACGCTGTCTTCCTGTTGCGGAAATTGCGCTTCCTGCAAAAACTGGCGCCCTTCAACGGCGCCCTGCAGGGCCAGGTCGGGCATAAGCCCGGCGCTGGCGCTGGTACTGGCATTAACACTCAGCGCAATCAGGGCGCTGCTCTGTAACGTGATGGTTATCAGCCGTTTCATACCGATTGCGCCCTCCTGCTCAGCGTACGCGGGAAAGCGTGGCATCGTTAAAATCGGCATCCGTCAGGCCGGTATCAAAATGCAGCTCGGCGGTATTCAGCACGGTGCTTTTACCATTCTGGTGATTCACCATGGTCAGCACATCGGCGCGCCAGAATTTATCTTTATACAGTTTATAACCAGAGAAATTCAGGGTTTTCAGCAGGCTCTTTTTACGGTCATAAAACTCAACCTGTTGTGCACGCAGGTGTTCGGTATCCAGCCAGACAATCTGCTTGGTATAACCGGAATATTCATCTGCCGGAATCTGCTCAATCACATGGCAGACCACACCGTTCAGCGTTTCTTCACGCAGGTAGGTAAAGCTGTATTTCTCCAGTTCAAATGAACTCATATCTTCATACGCAAATTCACTGCCCATAAACGGACCGGATTTATTGCGTGAAGCAATACGTTTAACGCGTTTCAACGCCGGCAGATACAACCACTGTTCGTCCGGTTTTCCGGTGTGCGAGAAATTCAGAAACGCGGTGCCTTTCACATCGCGCGGCTCATCAAAAATGGTCAGGCCTTTGTCACCGTCATCCACCACTTCGAGAGATTTAAGGCGCATTTCTCGTACGCTTTCTTCACCCTGGGAATTACGCAGGGTCATGGTCATTTTTGCTTCACTGTCGCCCCAGCCCAGATCACGTTGTTTGCGGTCTTTGGCAATGGCCAGCCCCTTCTCTGCCGCGTCAGCAGCAGGTTGTGCCGCATCAGCCTGCGCAACCAGCGGGCTGACCAGAGTAAATGCCGTAATCAGGCTCAGAAAAATCTTCATAATGTTTCCCCTGTGAGAATGGATGCAGGATTTGGATCTTGTTGTACGTCTTGCCGGGCTTTTTGTTGTTCTTCAGCGTTACAGTGTGCCTGATTATTTTTATCAAGGCGCAATAAAAATGCCGGCAGGAAGAAGAAGTCGACCAACAAGGCAATAAAAATAATCAGCGCTGTGGCCAGTCCCATATCGGAATTCAGGCGGAACGCTGAGAATGCCAGCATAGAGAATCCGGCCACCAGTACCACGGTAGTAATCAGCAAGGCACGGCCAACGCTGGAAAATGCGTAGCGTACCGCCGCTTCTGCGTCTTTACCATCATCGCGGGCACGTTTGTATTTGGCCAGGAAATGCACGGTATCATCAACGATAATCCCCAGTGTCATCGAGGCTACAATCGACAGGCCCAGGTTAATTTCACCGGAAATCAGCCCCCAGATACCAAAACCGACCAGCGCCGGGCCAAGGTTCGGAATCAGACTGATCGCCCCCAGACGCAATGAACGTAATGCCACCACCAGCAGTGCCGAAATTAAAATCAATGCCGCAATCATGCTGATGATCATGCTGTCCATATTGGTTTCACCGATATGCGAGAACATCAGTCCCGGACTGGCCGCCGTCAGGCGGATACCGGCTGCGTTTTCCGCAAACCAGGCACGGGCACGGTCTTCCAGCGCGACGATTTCTTTACTGCCCAGATTTTTCAGGGTCGAGGTCAGGCGGGTCGAGGATTTATCCACGTTCAGCTGATTATTCAGATCCAGTCCGTAGGGCAACGACATTTCATACAGCAGCAGATATTGCGCGGCCAGCTCACGATCCTGTGGAATGCGGTAATAGCTTTCGTCATCACCGTGCATATTTTTATTCAGACGCTTAAAAGTATCCGACAGCGTTGTCACATGATCCACTTCCGGCTGTTGACGCAGCCATTCAGCAAAGGCCTCGGTTTTAGCGATAAAAGCTGGATCATTCACGCCCTGAGCTTCACCGGTATACAGTGCCCAATCGATGGTCTGGGTACCGGAAAGATAAGCTTCCTGAGTATCCACCGAATCGCGGAAGTCGGTGCCTTTGGCAAAGTACTTGGTCGCTTCATCGTTCACTACATTCAGCGTGACCAGCGAGCCGAAAATCAGCATCAACAACGCCGTAACCGGCAACAGCGTGCGCTGATGACGCACCACCCAGCCACCGAATTTTTCCATACCGCCATGGTGCTCAGGCGACACTTTTACCCGCACTGGCAACAGCAGCAACAATACCGGCAACAGGGTTACTGAAAGAGCAAACGCCACCATCACACCAATCGCGCTGAGAATACCGAAGTCGGCCAGCACCGGAGATTCCGACAGCACCAGCGTCAGGAAACCCACTGCAGTGGTTGCACTGGTAATAAATACCGGCATTAAATTCAGATCGAGGGCAAAACGTATGGCTTCGCTGCGCGAACGCCCTTCACGCATTGCAAATTGTGCCGAAGCTATTAAATGTACGCAGTCAGCCACCGCCAGTGTCATCACCACAATCGGTACGTTAATAGTGCCGGTGGACAGGAAAAAGCCGAGCCAGCCACCCAATCCCATGGTCACACTGATGGTCAATATCAGCACCAGCACCGTTGCCAGCATGGCCAGCACGCTGCGCAGCATAACGGCCAGCATTAACACAATCAGTCCCAGCATCGCCGGCACCAGGGTGGCCATATCTTTCTGACCCTCGGTGGCGAAACTGTAATTCATCGGAATCACACCGGTATGATAAAACGCCGCCTGCGGATAGCGGCTGCTCAGTTCATTGGTCAGCCCCTTAACGAAATCGACCACTTCAATCACTTCGGCGGTGTTGTTGGGGGTATCCGGTATCTGCACGGTGATATTCACCACCGCAGCGCGGCCGTCAGCGGCCACCAGACCACCATTCAGATTCGGCTCATTAATGGCAATATTGCGGATGCGCTGTAACTCAGCAGGGGTTAAACCCTGTGGATTTTGTACCAGATCCTCAACGATCATATCGTCGTCTTCAGACCAGGTATGCTGGAAATTCACCACCGAATCGACGCGGCTGGAAAATGGCGTCTGCCAGGCCTGCTCCGTCAGCTCTGCTAATAAAGTCAGATTTTCGTTGGTGAATACATCGCCATTTTGCGGCACGACCAATACCGAAATATTGTCGTTTTTATTGAAGATGCGCTGCATCTCCTCAAAGTCCTGCAGCGGGCCATAATCATGCGAAAAGAAGACTTTATAATCACCGCGAAAATAAAGGTTCTTACCGCCAAACGAAGCACCAAACGCCAGCACCAGTAACAATAAAAGCAGTATCCACGGATACCGCAATATGGTGTTTAACCAGAGTGTTTTCATACGCTTTCCCTGTAGTTATTAATGGTTCAGTTATTTCAAAGCACCTAACTGCGCCATTTCCGGCGCAAATACATCGCGTTCGACCCGTTCCCAGCTGGCCTGATAATCCCACTCTGAAGACAGAGGCTTAAAGCCCATACCATCGAGCAGAATATTACAGCTGATAAGAGCAACATTGGTTCCTAACGCGCGGCTGACCGCGGTGATATCACAGGCCGTTGTCATCAGTGCATTCAGACCAAATGCCTGCGCCCAGCTGATAAATGCCATTAATTCCACGGTTAATTCCGGGCTGTCCTGCAGGTAGCCCTGCTCAATGGCGTTACGGTAAATATCATCCACTATGCGGGTAACACGCAGGTCACACTCATCGATTAATTCACTTCGGGCTGCGGATGTTTTTTCGGTAAATGAGGGGGTTTTCGCCGACAGAACAGCCAGCGACAACGTTGGCTGCAGGCTGGCATAGAGGTGATAAGCAACGTTCATTGCCAGTATTTTTTCCCGCAAGGTTCCGTCAAATGCAGCAGCACGGCTGAACATATCTTCCATCATTGCCATACCACGCAGACACAGCGCCGACAGGCAGTCTTCCTTACTGGAAAAATGGTTATACAGTGTGCCTTTGGAATAGCCACTGGCACGCACTAGCTTATCCATCGAAAAATCGGCAAAGCCATCGCGATTCAGCAATTCATGGGCAATATCCAGCAACTGCTGTTCACGCTCAGCAATTTTTTCGGCTTTGCTTTTACGCAGACCCAGAGGGCAATCGGCTTTGCCGGCGCCCAGTTTGCCGGAAAACAACGGAAACAGCGGCTTATTGCCGCCTTCGGAGCTTGACTCACTGGCCATCCACAGGCGTTTATCGGCCATCAACGGCGCGGCAGAATCACCAGCCTGACACAGAGCCGGAGTAGTGCCGGCACGCAACATTTGCTGAATCTGCTGCAACAGACGCTGCTGTCGCTCGGGAGAAATATACTTTAACAACCACTTCATTTTGACGATCCGTCGAAAATTGACGAACCGTCATATTATTCTCTTCTGCCTAAACAACAAGCCCTGCCCGAGGACATTTCAGGCCAGAATCAAAACCACCCGACAGGCATAAAAAAACCGGCATAACGCCGGTTTACCAGGGCCTGTCAACACTAAGTGAATCCGGCCTGCTGAGAGCCAGTTTTCTCAGAACAAGGAGAGAGGAGTGATAATGTCAGGAACATCCATGTTCCTGACCCTGCGGGCTTCGCGCCCATCTGCTCCGGGCAGATGGGTAGCGGGCTAAATGAATGACGAACGACGATGTTAATGGGGAAAACTTCTCTCGTTCCTACGCTCCGCGTGGGAATGCAACTGTGCTAGCTAAGGCTACCACGCAGAGCGTGGGAGCCAGGTGATACTGTGGGACAGCAATGCGGCAGATGCCGGTTTGTTATGACAGCCCCACTCAGGCATTCAGTACTGCACGCTTCAGACTGGAGGACAGTGCCACCTCAATAAAAAATGGCCCGGCACTGGTTTCAAACGGGATCACCAGCACCGGGCCGGTGGTTTCATGGGGAATATCCATCTCGCCGGAAAGAATACCGGGCTTGGCCATGTCAAAGTCATAGCCTTTCTCCCACAGCAGCTTACGCGCACCACCCGACAGCATATTGGTCAGCTCGCCGGTCAGGTCATGGCAGCTTTCGTCCACCTCGGCGATGCTTTCACCCAGCATACTGCTGCTGATTTTAATAATGGCGCCGGCAGAAAAACTGATGGCCAGTGAGCCACGTACACTGTCACCTGACATCGGAATAATACCGGTAACCACACCTAAAGGCTGACGCCCTTCTTTCAGATAAGGCTTGCCGTATTCGCAGCTCATGGATGCCATGGTGGCCAGAATGTTATTGATTGTTTCTACAAACGGGTTAATAAACTCAACATTCATACGCAGGTTCACCTCTGCAATACAGTGTAGCGAAACCAGCCGGGAAACCCATCTGCGGGATAGACAAAAAAGGCGCCAAAAGGCGCCTTTTATAACCAACCGTTCAGCAAACGCTGACGAATTACAAACCTTTCACCGCGTAGATGCCCGGCGCATTACGCCAGTAGCCACGGTAGTCCATACCACAGCCAAATACGTAGCGGTCTTCAACATCCATACCGATAAAATCGATCTTCAGATCAGTGTTTTTACGGTCATGAACCTTGTTCACCAGCACGGCGGTCAGAACTTCTTTCGCGCCCTGCTGCTGACAGGATTTCACCACTTCGGCCAGGGTGTTTCCTTCATCGAAAATGTCATCCAGGATCAGTACGGTACGGCCTTCCATCGGCACCGATGGTGGCGCCTGCCATTGCAGATCGGTTTGTCCTGAAGTTTCGCCACGGTAACGGGTGGCATGCATATAGCCCTGCTCCAGTGGGAATTGCAGCTTGGTCAGCAGACGACCGGCCATCACCAGACCACCGTTCATGATGCTGTACACCACCGGCAGGCTGCTGCTCAGACGTTCTGAGATATCCGTAGCCAGCTGATTCAGCGCGGCTTCTACGTCAGCTTCGGATTTCAGCAGATCAGCTTCTGCCATCACTTGGTTCAGTTCTTCAAGAGTCAGGGGCTGGCTCATGTTATCTACCTTAAATAGTGCTGGTCGGCCGGAAAATCCGGCGGGTAAAAAGCCGGCTATGGTATCACCGCCACCGGACGGCGCAACGGCTTATTGGGTCAGCCGCTTTAGCTACCCCGGCCAGCGCGCAAAACAGCCGCAGTTTTGCTATGATACGCGCCATTTTAAATTCTGCGGTCCGGCGCACTCCGGCCCGCCTTTGCCGATCAGGAAACAGCATGACCCCCACTCTGCAACTGGCCTTTGATTTAATCGCCCGCCGCTCAGTCACCCCGGATGATGATGGCTGTCAGGCCCTGATGATGGAGCGTCTGGCCGCCGCCGGTTTCAATAACGAAGAACTGCGTTTTGAAGAGGTGGAAAACTTCTGGTCACGCCGTGGCACAGAGGGTCCGCTGGTGTGCTTCGCCGGCCATACCGATGTGGTACCTACCGGCCCGGAAGGGCGCTGGAGCCACCCGCCGTTCACGCCAACCATTGTCGATGGACTGCTGTACGGCCGTGGTGCCGCCGATATGAAAGGCTCACTGGCCGCCATGGTGGTTGCCTGTGAAAACTTCGTGCGCAAACACCCAAATCACAAAGGCTCCATCGCCTTTCTGATCACCTCCGACGAAGAAGGCCCGGCGAAAAACGGCACGGTAAAAGTGGTGGAAACTCTCGAAGCGCGTAACGAGAAGATCGATATGTGCATCGTCGGCGAGCCATCTTCCACCAACGCTGTTGGTGATGTGGTGAAAAACGGCCGCCGCGGCTCACTGGGCGCCGTGCTGCATGTACACGGTATTCAGGGCCATGTGGCCTACCCGCATCTGGCGAAAAACCCGGTACACATTGCCGCCCCGGCACTGGCTGAACTGGCGGCAGAGCACTGGGACGAAGGCAACGAATTCTTCCCGGCCACCAGCTTCCAGATTTCCAATATCAAAGCCGGTACCGGTGCCACCAACGTTATTCCCGGCGAACTGGAAGTGGTGTTCAACTTCCGCTTCTCCACCGAACTGACCGCCGACATCCTGAAAGAACGCACCCACGCCATTCTCGATAAACACGGCCTCAGCTACGACATCGACTGGAACCTGAGTGGCGAGCCTTTCCTGACTGCACGCGGCCCACTGGTCGAAGCCAGCGTACAGGCCATTAAAGAAGTCACCGGTCGCGACACCGAACTGTCGACCGCCGGCGGCACCTCCGATGGCCGCTTTATTGCGCCAACCGGTGCCCAGGTACTGGAACTCGGCCCCTGCAATGCCACCATCCATAAACTGGATGAGCACATTGTCGCCGAAGATCTCGACACCCTGACCGTGATCTACGAACGCATCCTCGAATTACTGCTGGCCTGAGAGACAACGCGTGAACAAAGTGATTGCCTGCCCGGTATGCGGGCTGGAGCTGCAGGCCGCTGATAAGCGCTGGAGCTGCAGCGCCGGCCATACCTATGATGAAGCCCGTCAGGGCTACCTCAACCTGCTGCTGGCCCAGCATAAAAAATCGAAAGCTCCGGGCGACACGCTGGAAATGGTCGACGCCCGCCAGCGCCTGCTCGACAGCCAGGTCTACCGGCCGATTTCCGACATGCTCAATCAATGGGTGCTGGAACTGGCACTGAACCACGACGGCGGTCTGCAGATTGCCGACGTTGGCTGTGGCGAAGGCTATTACACCCAGCGTCTGCAGGAAGTGCTCGACGATCATCAGCTGCCGCATTGTTTATATGGTGTCGATATATCCAAAGACGCCGTCCGCCGTGCGGCACGGCGCAGTAAACAGATCGACTGGTTGGTCGCCTCCGGCGGCCAGCTGCCCTTTACTGCGCACAGCCTGGACCTGATCACCTGCCTGTTTACCAACCTGATGCCGCAGGGTTTTGCCCGCGCACTGCGCCCAGAAGGGCAGATTGTGCTGCTCAATACCGGCCTGCATCATCTGGTCGAACTGCGCGAGATCATCTACGACGAAGTGAACCTCGCCGCCCTTGATCCGCGTCCGGCCATGGCCGAACACGGCTTTGACTGCAAAGGCGAGCAGACCCTGAAATACCGTGTCAGCCTGACCAGTAACCAGCAGATTATGGACCTGCTGATGATGACCCCACACCGCTGGAAAGTGCGCAATGAAGCGCTGCAACGCCTGGAAGCGTTGAACGAACTGGAGGTAACCATCGACGTGGTTCTGCATCAGTTCGGACAATCGGTGTGACGCAGCGCAAAGAGCCTGACAGCAGCATTTGCCTTGCCCTGAGGCCAGAGGTAGCATTCTGGCCTCAGTTACCAACATGGCAGCCCTTGTCCGACCGGCCCAAGCCGGCACAGACCAGCCCGACCTCATGACCTGTATCCGCCAGCGGGCAAAAAGCCCGGAACAAAAAGCCCTGCGCCGCCAGCAAATTCTGGACGCCGCCGCCGGCTATTTTGCCGAAGCCCCCTTTGAACAGGTGAGCCTGCACGATATTGCCCAGCGGGTCGGCATCACCAAAGCTGCCCTGTACCGCTATTTCCGCAGCAAAGAGGCCCTGTTTCTGGCGCTTTACCACCAACAGATGGAACGGCTGATTGAACACGGCGAGCAACTGCCGCCGGGTGATGATGCTGCCACCGTCTGCGCTCAGGCCCTGGCTGAGGAACCCCTGTTCTGCCGTCTGAATGCCATTCTGCATACCGTACTGGAACGCAATCTGACCGAAGACGAAGCGCGCAACTTTAAGCTTGGCCTGCTGCCACTGCTGCAGCGCTTTGCCACATTAATCAGCCGCTGGCTCAGCATCTCAGTAGCCGAAGCGGTAGAACTGCTGCTGCATATTCAGCAGGCCATGATTGGCTGCTGGCATATCTGCCACCCGAGCAAAACCGTGGCCGCCGCCATTGCCGAGCCTCCGCTGACCCTGTTCCGGCTCGAATTCAGCGCCACACTGCAGCAGCACCTGAGCTGGCTGTTTGCCGGCTATAAAGCCAGCCATATACACCGTACAGCCGGTAACGCTCTCAATAGCGGACCGGCTCATAACAGCCCCGACAGCACGGCAGAAACACAATGACCCAGGTTGATTTTTACATCCTCGCCGCCCAGACCCGCGCCGAACAGATGCTGTTTGCCTGCCGCGTGGTGGAAAAAGCCTTCAGCAAGGGTAACCGCGTACTGATTCAGGTCGATGATGAAAGCACCGCCCGCCAGCTTGACGAGCAGCTCTGGCAATTCCGCGACGATGCCTTTGTGCCGCACACCCTGCTCAGCGCCAGCGACGCTCCGGCCGACTGCCCGGTCAGCATCAGCTGGCACAACGATCCAGGCCATCATCATGATGTGATGGTGAATCTCAGCAGCCAGCTACCGGCGTTTTTCAGCCGCTTTCAGCGATTTATTGCCGTCGTAGTACAGGAAGATCAGGTGCTGGACTACACTCGTAGTCACTACAAATTCCTCAAAGACCGGGGCTACCCGATCAACAATATCGACATGAGATTGCGTTAATGAACCAACGTAACGACCAGGACGAACCCGGCAATCTGCTGCGTGAACTGGAAAACCTGCAACGTGTACTCGATGATGCTGCCAGCGATCAGGTAGACCACAGCCGCAGCATCCCGACACTAGACCCGGCCGATGACATTCCGCTGCTGGACGAACTGTTCAGCGAGAATGACATACCGGTATTAAAAGCCGTATCGGCCAAACCAACCGCAGTGCCACTGCGCCCAATAGCCGATAGCAGCCGCCCGGCGAACCAACCGGCAGCCAAAGCGGCAGAAAGCAACGCAACGCAGAACAAGCCAGCAGAAGGCAAACCTCAGGCCGCCAGCCCACGTCCGGTATTGCGCGCACAGCCATTACCCGACGTGGTGATTCAGCGTCCGCAGGGCGATATGCCAGCCCGGCCAGCTCAGGTATCTGCCGCGCCACTGGTCGGCACAGAAACAACAGCACCGGTAACGACCCCGGCCACAGAGGCATCGGGCAATACTGGTACTGCTCCGGCACGGGTATCGGCTAACCCCTTTCTGCCCCAGGCCATTCTTGATCGCCTGACCCAGGAGCGCGAAGCGGCCCAGCACAGCGCCCAGGAAGCACACCGCACCATGCAGCGTGTAATGGAGCAAAAGCAGGCACGCGCCAGCGAACAGGCCGTGCAGCAGCACATGCAACAACTGACGCCACTGCAGAAAGAACACCTGATCGACCAGCTGGTTGCCGAAATGCTGCCGCAACTGACCGAACGCCTGCGTGAAAAGCTGCGCGAAAAGCTGAACCACTGACCTTCCCGCCATGGCGATTCCGGCAGCCGCCGGAATCGCCGCACAAACAGCGAAACGCTGCAAAACCCTGCCCCTGAACCGCAGTTTCCGTTATAATCGGCGCCATTTTTTGAACCCGAAACCAGCCACTGCCCCGCCGGGACTGGCTGCGATAACGACGAGACGAGCAGCAGCGAACCATGGATAAAACGTACAAGCCCAGCGCCCTTGAACAAACCTGGTACAAAGAGTGGGAAGAAAAAGGCTACTTCAAGCCTTATCAGGACGGACTGACCGGCGAAGGTTACTCCATCATGATCCCGCCGCCGAACGTCACCGGCTCGCTGCACATGGGTCACGCCTTCCAGCACACCATTCAGGATGCCCTCACCCGCTACAAGCGTATGCAGGGTAAAAAAGCGCTGTGGCAGGTAGGTACCGACCACGCCGGTATCGCCACGCAGATGGTGGTTGAGCGCAAACTGGCGGCCGAAGGCCAGCCTGACCGTCACGAATTAGGCCGCGAAAAATTCCTCGAAAAAGTCTGGGAATGGAAAGAACAATCCGGCGGTACGATTACGGGCCAGATGCGTCGTCTGGGTAACTCGGTTGACTGGGACACCGAACGCTTCACCATGGATGACGGTTTCTACAAAGCCGTACAGGAAGTGTTTATCCGCCTGCACAAAGACGGCCTGATTTACCGTGGCAAGCGCCTGGTCAACTGGGACCCGAAACTGCACACCGCCATTTCTGATCTGGAAGTGGAAAATAAAGAATCCAAAGGCTTTATGTGGCACCTGCGCTATCCGCTGGCGGATGGCCTGAAAACCGCAGAAGGCAACGACTACATCGTGGTGGCCACCACCCGTCCGGAAACCATGCTCGGTGATACCGGTGTAGCGGTTAACCCGGAAGACCCGCGCTATAAAGATTTAATCGGCAAAGACATTATTTTGCCATTAGTGGGCCGCCGCATTCCGATCGTGGGCGACGAGCACGCCGATATGGAAAAAGGCACCGGCGCGGTAAAAGTAACCCCGGCACACGATTTTAACGACTACGAAGTGGGCAAGCGCTGCGGCCTGCCGATGATTAATATTTTCACCTTTAATGCCGACGTGCGCGAAACCGCGCAGGTATTTAATACCGACGGCAGCGTGAATAACGACATCGACGCCAGCATCCCGGAAAAATACCGTGGCATGGAGCGCTTTGCCGCGCGTAAAGCCATTGTTGCCGATTTTGAAGCGGCTGGCCTGCTGCAGGAAATTAAAGACCACGATTTAACCGTACCTTACGGCGACCGTGGCGGTGTGGTGATTGAGCCAATGCTCACCGACCAGTGGTATGTGGATGCCAAAACCCTGGCCAAGCCAGCGATTGAAGCAGTAGAAAACGGCGACATTCAGTTTGTGCCGAAATCTTACGAAAATATGTACTTCAGCTGGATGCGCGACATTCAGGACTGGTGTATTTCCCGGCAGCTGTGGTGGGGGCACCGTATTCCGGCCTGGTACGACGAAGAAGGCAACGTATACGTTGCCCACGACGAAGCCGAAGTACGCGCGCAGAATCATCTGGCCGATGACGTCGAACTGCGTCAGGACAACGACGTACTCGACACCTGGTTCTCCTCTGCCCTGTGGACTTTCGGCACGCTGGGCTGGCCAAATCTGGACGACCCGGAAGTGGCCAAGCGTATGGCCGATTTCCATCCGACCGACGTGCTGGTAACCGGTTTCGATATTATTTTCTTCTGGGTAGCACGCATGATCATGATGACCATGCACTTCTGCAAAGACGAAAATGGCAAGCCGCAGGTACCGTTTAAAACCGTGTACGTTACCGGTTTGATCCGCGACGAAGTCGGCCAGAAAATGTCGAAATCCAAGGGCAACGTACTCGACCCGCTGGATATGATCGACGGTATTTCGCTGGATGAACTGCTGGAAAAACGCACCGGCAATATGATGCAGCCGCAGCTGGCCGAAAAAATCGGCAAGCGCACCAAAAAAGAATTCCCTGAAGGTATTGCCCCGCACGGCACCGATGCCCTGCGCTTTACCCTCGCCGCCATGGCCTCCACCGGCCGTGATATTAACTGGGATATGAAGCGCCTCGAAGGCTATCGTAATTTCTGTAATAAATTATGGAACGCGTCACGCTACGTCATGCTCAGCGTGGCTGGCGAAGAAGCCGTGGAAAACGCCGCCGCAGCCGGCAGCAATATCGCCATTACCGACGATATGAAAGTTTCCTGCGGTGCTAACGGCGAGCCAGCCGTATTGTCATTGGCCGACCGCTGGATTATTTCACGCTTGCAGAATGCCGAAAAAGAAGTAACCCGCCATATGGACCAGTATCGTTTTGATATGGCCGCACAGGCGCTGTACGAATTTATCTGGAACGAATACTGCGACTGGTATCTGGAACTGTCCAAACCAGTGCTGTGGGACGCCAACGCGCCAGAAGAAGCCAAGCGCGGCACCCGTGGCACCCTGGTACGCGTACTGGAAGCCACCTTGCGCCTGGCGCACCCGATTATTCCGTTTATTACAGAATCGATCTGGCATCAGGTAAAAGACCTGGCCGGCAAAACCGGTCCTGACTCGGCAAAGAGTATCATGCTGGCGCAATATCCGCAGGCACAGGACGCCTTTATTGATGCTCAGGCCGAGGCCGATATCGAATGGCTGCAGGGTGTGATCACCGCCGTGCGTAATATCCGTGCAGAAATGAATATTGCACCGGGTAAAGAACTGGAGCTGCTGTTTAAAAACGGCGACGACGAAGACTTCCGCCGCGCAGAAGAAAACCAGACCTTCCTGATGAAACTGGCCAAGCTGGAAAAACTCACCTGGCTGAACGACGGCGACGAAGAACCGATGTCGGTCACCCAGCTGGTTGGCGATATGGAGGTGCTGATTCCGATGGCCGGCTTTATCGATAAAGACGCCGAAGTAGCCCGCTTAGGCAAATCCATCGAAAAGCTGGAAAAAGAACTGGAGCGCGTAACCAACAAACTCGCTAACCCGGGCTTTACTGAAAAAGCACCGGCTGCGGTTCTGGAAAAAGAGAAAGAAAAAGCCGCAGGCTTTGAGCGCGACATTGTTAAGCTCAAAGAGCAGATCGAGAAAATTAAGGCGCTGTAAGCGCTGACTTACCGGCTCTGCAATAAAAACCGCCCACTTGATAAGAGTCGGCGGTTTTTTTATTTATGTCGGTCAGAAATACCTCAATATCGAAAAGTCTAAGCGCACGCCGGATAGAATAATGACACCCTTCCGTCTCCTGACAGCAACAGGTACCCTCAGCCTGATTATCTGGGTACTGATAACACCTCAGATTCCTCTTGCTGCCCTGCTACTGCTGATCCCGCTTATTCCGCTTATTCCGCTTATTCCGCTGCAGATAGTACTTTCGCAATCCTCCAGCCAGTGCACAGAATGCGGTATCAGCGTATCCGACCCGGCATTTAATAACCCGGAACGTGAACTGCCGTTTAAATTTGACTACAGCAAAATAGGAAATGACTGGGCATCCAAAAACTATCGCCGCAAGCTGGAAGCGCTGCCGCTGTGTGCGGCATGTAAGAAGCAGATCAGGGAAAGTGACGGACAAGATTCACTAAACTGAACTGCTTTAACTTTGAATTCGTTTGAATACTGCAATGTCTTTTCTGGCTGAATATATTCTGGCATTGGACACCTCGTCAGTTTGACTTCGGTGTCCGTTAAAATGGGGCAGGATCAGTTGTCCGCCAGCAGTGCTTTGTCAGGCATCCTCTGGCCCGATGTAAAGCAAAACTGAAAGGCCTCCGTTACTTTGCCGTCGGTGCTTGCAGAAAATCTGTGATCATAGGCACCAACCAATCGACCCGCGTCGTCACTTTCATGTGATCTGTATCGGGAAGCACGGCGAGCTGAGCGTGCTGGAAGAGCCGGAATGTTTCTACGGCATGTTCCGGGCGTATGACGTCGGCGTCGCCGACAACAATCAGCGTCGGCGCGGAAACGCTGCGGATCGCATCAGTTGGAATATCCTTGAATTCCAGCACGCGTCGCGCGGCCTTGTCGTGAAATAGCCGTAGATTCTCTGGGTGAGGCGCAACCTTGAGATATTCTTCTTGCAGTTCCTGTGGCATGTTTTCCAACTTGGCATTAGCCATCGCGTCCCAGAGCCACGGATACGCGCCATCGCGCTTGAGAAGGGCCGAGGCCAATACCAGCTTGCGCACTACCTTTGAATGTCTAATCGCCACCTGCAAAGCGATGGTTCCCCCGTTGCTGAAACCGAAAAGATCGGCTTTTTCAATATGCAGATAATCCAACAGTGCGGCAGTGTCGTCGGCCGATTGTTCAAAGCTGAATGGCCGTTCGATGATGTCTGCGGTGTGTCCATAGCCCTGCTGTTCGAATGCAATGATCTGCCGGGTGCGGGAAAGTTCTGGCAGGATTTGACCAAACGACGTATTAATTGTATCGCCACCACCGTGTAGCAGCACCAGAGGCGGCTGCGCTGGGTTCTTGATGCCATGGATCTCGAAGTAAATGCGCAGACCGTTGACAGGAGCGTAACCAGTCTGAACTGCTTGTGGGTTCTGATTCATTGCTAATTGCTCCGCATTCTGTGCTGCTGTTGGCGCAGCGCCCCCGAAAGTGAATATTGCTACTGTTGTGGTTAAATGCAGAAGCTGCATGACGATTCTTTTATTCATTGTGAAATCCTCTCGAAAGAATATACAAGGATGACAAGGCGCTCGATATTGATCGACCAGTCCTTAGCCCTCTATATAGTCGTACGAGAAGTTTCGAAATCGACATCAGTTGTAAATTTTTTGGGTTTCCGGTGAGTACGCCATTTGCCTATTTAACAAAGGGAATCATATCAACGCTAAGCTAAGCGCGTTAGCGCGTCCTTGCTTGAACGCCTTGTTAGGCCTGGATTTGATGCCAAATTTCTTCGCAAACTCAGGATCAACCCAAATCGATTCAACTTGATCTGGCTTCAGCTCAACTGTTTCAGGTTCTGCACACTAGAAATAAAATTATTCAATGAACTAGCAAGAAACTCCGTCTCAGAGGTTTCGTGATCCCAGAAGTAGACAGCCTCATCAACTTCAATGAAAAAGTTTCCTGATTCATCCTCTGCCAATACCTTTGCCCATTCAAGCTCACTTGAAAAAGGTAGTGAGGCTTTGCGGATTATTCCGAACTCAACACCCTCTTCACTAATGAATACCCTGGAAATGTACGATTCATTTCAAGAGCCCTAACGCCGCAAGCAGCGGTGAGCGAAGCGAATCCGCTGCTTTACCTTGTTAAGTATTTTTACCTTCTATAGCTTCTTGCCATTCGAAATATGTATAGTCAGCAGATAGCGATGCTGCTGGCATTTCAGCCCAGTACTTAATACCTTCAACTCTTGTTCTTTGATCGTAATTGAATGCTCTGCTCGATAGCAACTTATCGATTTCACTGATTACGTTATACTTCCCAAACTGAGCAACAAGATAGAAGGGAATAAGCTTATCACTAAGGTCCCATTTTGAATCTGCAACTTCCAATAGTAACTCTTCTGAGGACCGAATCGCTTTAGGGTCAAAATCAATCAACAACATTGCTGCTATTGAACTAGCTCCATCTAATTCATATTGCAATGCTATAGGAAACAGAAGCTCAAAAAGTCTCGCTGATCCCAAACGGAATACAGCTTGGCGCAACTCAAAGAATTGATCGTGATTCTTAATTTTGGACAAATTATCCCTTGAAATTAGCTCTTCTGGTTCCATGCTCGATTTCTACTTTGATGCTTAACGCCGCCAGCAGGGGCCGAAAAACCAGAGCGAAGCGGCGGTTTTTTGGTCCCTCTGGCTGGCCTTGTTAAACGCGGACTCAGAACAGTGTAAGAACATCATCACTCCACTCATGACTGTACTTTGTCCATTTTGTGTCCGGCGGTGGAAAGTTGGTTCGGCAATAGCCTCTTTTAGCAACAAAGTCGAAAGCTGCATGAGGATAGCCGTTTATTAGCAATAGAGCCTTGTTCCCGTCTCCTGACCACACTATTTGTGCTTCCGAGGGAAGATGTTTGTCAGTGACATTGGCGACATTATAAATATGGAGGGCATCGAGAATGGGGTTACCATCTCGGCCTCTATCTAATCCGTATAAATATCCAGTATCTCCGTCATCCTCGAACACTACCATGTAGCTATTCTTAGGCGACCCACTTTCAAGAGTAGTTTTTACTCCAACAGTAAACTCTGTTTCGGCATATATCATTGCCTCATCGGCCATGCTTATAAGGCTCCAGGTAATCGTTATTGTTAGTAGTAGATGCTTAATGCTTATTTTCGTTTAACGCCGCGCTCACCGGCAATTTTGGAGCGCAGCGGAAAAATTGTCCGAGTGCAGCGCTTTGTTAAGCGCTACTCTCCCAGATGAATGTGATGACTGAAACTGCTGTGTTCAATAGCGTCAACAAAAATCCGTCTAGCCTTTTCAAGGCTTTGATAGTAATCCCTAAATTGGAATGAGAGTTTATCGGCAAGCTCTCTTGATTCGGGTATGGGGATTAGAATCTCATGCATTCTTTTACCGACATCTTCTCTATTTGTTTGCATGAATACTATACGCTCCCACTGTGCAACTACTTCTTTAAGAGTAAGCGCCCAAAGTAAGTAAAATTGATCAAACAAGTCTGTATTAGTTCGGACAACAATAACCTCCTTGGTTAATACCGAGCTTTCTTGTCCAGGCATTAGAACACAAAACTCACCGATATTTTTAGATGCTCTTTCAGGGGAAACCAGATCATATGCTTTCAGACCTGAGGTATCCGCCCCCCAGAATTTCTTTGCTAGAGCAAGAGGAACCATATTTGTTGGATTAATATTGACATGCCCTGCGCGAAGATCGGACACCTTTATATATGGAATTTCACCAATCCGCTGATCGGAGCTGGGACTTCCATGACCACCGAATAATAATATCTTCTTTTCTTTTTTAAGCTGTCCTAATGACTTGATTGATAACCCTTGATTGTTTTTTGCAAGCTCTTCAATCCCCTCAAATGTTTTATGATCAAAATACTTTGGAACATATGAACCACTTTCTACAACTCTACTTGTGTCATAGAAAAAAACCTCTTTTCTAGAAAAATCCCCAGACTTAACAAGATCACAACATTCTGCCAGATCATCATCTATATCAGAGTTTGAGCGAATTCCAGTATCTGGATTCACAATATACTGTTCATGGCCATCCTTATTAATCCCGCAAGTTTTTGCGTTTACAATTAGGGTTTTTCCATCTTGGAACCAACTAGGTTTATGCATTTTTATTGGCCACCTTTTCGAAAATATAGAAGTTCGTCTTCGCACGACAAAATCCTTGAAATGCTTCCATAGCAATATTCAGCATCCCTTTTAATTCAAACCGATCTTTAAGCCAAAACCTAAGCCAGGCATAAGAGGGTGAAAACATATATGTTTCGGGCAGGATAATTCCTAACCTTCCGCCTTCTGCAAGCAAATCATAGCAGCGCTCAAGAAATAAAATCCCAATCTCTCGTTCTTCATAAATGCTCTTTGAAAACTCAAAACCGCCACTTGCAAGTTTCTTCGGCTTTCTGGAAATGGTAAAACCGGCAGCTTTTGCATCGACCTTTGAAACCTTTAATCCTTTTCCAAAAGGTGGGTTTGTTACAATGCATGTAAATGAACTAGGCGTAAGGGCAGTCTGCAAATCTTGAAAATATGTAGCCCACAAATGCTTTCTTATAGAGTCACCCAAATAAGTGTTCGTGCTCCCATCGCCAATGGTCAGCATAATTGCCTTTGTCAACTTAACATTGATACGGTCTTTATCGACTCCAAATAGATGTCGATTTGCCCAGCTCTTCGTATCACCGTCTGACATGTTAGGGTGGTTTTCGATTAGCTGTCTAAAGCTCTCTAAAAGAAACCCTCCTGTTCCACATGCTGGGTCTAGAACTTTGTCACTTGGCTTTATTTCCATTAATTTGATCGCACTCCGGATGACAGGATATGGAGTGTAATATTGGCCTTCTTCGGACTTTAAGCTCGACGTTCTAAATATTTGAAATGCCTCAGAGATAACGCTAATTGAGGTGTCACGAAGCTTATATTTAGAAATTTCATACGCACAAGCATGAATCGTATGGTCATCGAGATGTATGTCTTTGTCCGAATCAGTTAGAAATAGGTCGCTATGGGCAATGCGCATACCAGCAAAAAGTGCTTTCACCTTTGTCGCTGTTTCGTCTTCACTACCCCATACCTGAAAAGGGGCTGGATCATCTGGGGAATATTTGGCTAACTTATCACCTTCCAGCTTCGCAAGAATAATATTGCACAAATTGTTGAGCTGATCATCTCTGCGAGTACTTAAAGTATCTCTGCTTACCACTACATCTAACAGCCGGGAAAATGTTTTTTTTAATTCCGCAGTAGTCGGTACTTCTAGGTCAGCCCACGTTAAACGCTTCCCTGTCGTTCTTATAAGGCTATCCGTAGGCTTGGGAAGACTCCCATTCTTCTCAATTTCAAATTTTCCATCAGGAGTTCTATAAACAAGAATCAATTCCTGTCCATTAGTCCATATCCCAAGCAATACATGAGGCTCGAGACTCATGTAAATCTCTAACTGGTTTATTCCCTCATTTATAGTTGGTGCTTTTGTTTCAATTATGACTTGAAGATGCTGATAATCACCTACATGAGATGGATGATCAAAAATCGCAACATCGATAGGAAATGATTTAAAGCTCTGTCCTTTTTCACGACGACTAGCCTCGCTAGGTGTTTTCGGCACACGCCATTCCGGCTCATATTGAAGCTGGTTTTTATCCCATCCAAGCTTGAGTAATTTTGCTACAAGAGGAAGGCGTACTTCAGTATGTTCACTCATTAAGTTTACTTCTCATTAGTTTGTTTACTTCAACGTTGACTTTATCGCTTAACAGCTTATTAGTGTGCGTGCGCATTTATCCTGAGCGACACTTTCGAGAAAGCCTTTGTAAATCATTGACTCTTCTAAGAAATCTTCCATAACTTAAAAATCCCTTCCAGAAAAACGCGCACGCCTGCTAATTCCAGCTTTCTGTGCACATAAACTTGTCAACCAACGTTGTAAGCTATTGATTCAATTGACGTTTACATTACTACCCGCCAGCAAAACGAGCAAGCACGAATGTAAAGCGTGCCAGATTTCTTGAAAATCTTAAAATATACTGTATATATAAACAGCAAATCTTTACATTCGGAGGTCAGGATGGCGAAGAGTATATTTCTGACAGAGGTCCGTGAATTCATGCGGCTGCATGGCTACAGCATCCGCACAGAACATACCTATATCTACTGGATCAGGTTCTATATCCGGTTTCACCGCTTACAGCACCCCGCCAGCCTCAGTCCAGATCATGTCGTGATGTTTCTGAGCTTTCTGGCCAACCGTAAGGATGTTGCCATCAACACCCAAAAGATTGCCTTAAATGCTCTGGCTTTTTATATAATAAGTACCTGAACCAGCCCTTTGGTGATATCGGTTTTACCTTTGCTACCCGACCGCGTCACTTACCTACGGTATTATCATCCGCCGAAATAGGAAGGATTCTGAGTGTCTGCGATAACTGCGATCGGCTCATTTTCTCGCTGTTATTCGGTTCTGGCTTACGAATTTCAGAATGTTTGCGTTTACGAATAAAAGACTTCAACTTCAACCAAGGGTCGCTGACCGTCTTCGATGGCAAGGGCGCTAAAGATCGTGTCACTATCTTGCCGCACAGCCTGAAGCCCTTATGTAATGAGTTTTTTGATAAAACGATTACATTACAACAAAGTGATAATCAACGAGGTTTGGGTCCATCCCTACCCGGTGTACTCGGTAAAAAGTACCCTTCCGCTCACCGGCAACCCGCCTGGATGTTTGTGTTTCCATCGGCAGATGTTTGTATTCACCCCCGAAAATTCTCTGCCGCCATCACCTCCATGATTCTGTGCCCCGAAAGGCATTGAAGCAGGCAGTACAGGACGCAGGCTTATCCTCTAAGCAAATTACCTGCCATACCTTTCGTCATAGTTTTGCGACTGAGCTTTTACGCTCCGGGCGAGATATCAGAACCTTGCAGGAATTATTAGGCCATAGCGATGTGGCAACCACTCAAATCTACCCCCATGTAATTGGTCAACATTTTGCTGGTACTGCAAGCCCTCTGGATGCCATTGCATCGTTCTGAATTAAGGCACGTTGCCGCCCTTCTTTGTTGATGCCATAACAGGACTGGCAAAGTTTGATTTACGCATATCGTTCTCAGGGAGTATCAGCATCCGTTCCGCTGCTCAGACGAGCGGGTAGGCTCAGCAATCCCTGCTTTTTCATTAGACTATCGGACTTTATTACCGCCCTCAACTGATAAATCACTGATCATATACATGGGTATATTGTAAACAACCGCTCTGATTTATCAGCGCGTTAACCCCGATTTGTGCCTTCTCAACCCGGCCCGGCTGGATACCTGTATTTGTCGCGTCCTGGCAAATATCCGGCAAACCCCGCAAAACCGGCTACACTTGAATGCAGAGTTTCAATTTTAAAGCCTGCTCGCCAGACAGCGGCAGAAGCAGGCAGACCGTGACTGCCAGCCATCCCTCGCAGCACGCACACGGAGGTAATCTCACCATGACCGATCTGATGGAAAGCACCGAAGAACTCACCCGCCTGACCGCCGAGGTTGAGCGCTTGGAAGACGAAATTCACCGCATCGCCAATAAGCTGAACAACGATGGCTTTATATCCCGGGTTCCTGCGGCGATGATTGAAAAAGAGCAAAAGAAGAAGGCCAGCTTTGAGCGTGATCAGGCAAAACTGAAAGAAAAAATTGCGGCTATGGGAAACTGACCAATGATCGTTCTGCGCTCTCTTTTCGCAGGCTTTCTGCCAGCCCTGAGCCGGCTCAACGCCGGTCATCTGTCTGACCAGGTCTGAGCTCCGACTACAGAGGGTTCGGGCTTATGGTTTATTAGCCACCATGATCCGTTTCAGATCAGCATCTTCAGCCCTCACCGGATGAGCCAGAGGGGCTCCATCGTGCACATACACCTTGCGTGCTCCGGCACTTAATCCAAGCTCGGTGTACATGCGCCGCTCAATATCACTGATACCGCCTTCTGTTTTTTCCATCGGCTGAATAATCAGCACAGGCGAGCGCGGCAGAACAATTTTTTCATACACACTGGCAATGCCGTAACGCAGCAACCGTTCTGCATAAGCAAAATCGGCAATTAACAACCGTGGATGATCCAGAGGATTAGCCAGTGTTATATCCTGCGTTTGCTTTCCATTTTGTTGTTCGTTGCGCTGTTCTTTTAATTGCTCTTGCTGATACAACTGCGCAGCTTTACGTCCGACAGCCATCACAATTCTTTTACCGTTTTCGCTGCGTATCGCCAATAACGGCTGGTCGTCAAAAACCCTGGTTGATTGCGTGCAGCTTATACGGATACGGTCGCTCCAGAGTTGCGCATAGCAGGTTCCTGATGGCAGTGAGCGGATAAAATCAGACAGCATGTTTACTCCATTTAGTTGGTAATAACCTTCCCGGGCGATTTGTGGCTAAAGAATGTCAGGTGAATGTTATACATCATTTAACAGCGCCAAGGTGTAGTTCAGACGCTCGTTGGCCGAATCCATTTCCAGTATCTCCTGCAGAATATCGGCATCGAAAGCGATCATACCAAACAGTTCAAAACTGAACGCCTGCGCACTTATTGTCTGCCATTCTTCCGATTCCATTAAATATTCGATACTGCGTTGTACATCATCATCACCCTGCCCTAGCGCGTAAAGGCGATGCAGGATTTTATCTTTTAACAGGGCATTATCAGCATCATCCAGCTCCGCTTCTGGCGCGGGTAATTCGCGGTCGGGAAAGGGCTCACATTCGTATATCTGATAGGGCAATAACTGCACCGAGTCTCCCAAACGATAACGCTGTTCAAGATGCACATTCAGATACATGCGGCCGTCATCGCTGGTTTCTACCAACTCGCAGCGTCCGGCACTGACAACCGGATATGGCCGGTAGGTTGCCTGATTGCTGTTCAGCGCTTCTTTCAGATTCCCGGTGGGTTTGCCGGGACTGATCATCTTTTCGGTATGACAGATAGCGACCGGCATGCCGGTGTCGAGACAATGCTGGATCATGGCGCGATAGCGCGGCTCAAACACGTGCAGCGGGAACACCGTACCAGGAAAGGTAACGCAACCCGGGATCGGGAAAATACACAATCTGCTCATACAACCTCCACACGTCGGCACGTCAGGCTTGCTGCCACTATAACGCGATTTTCAGAAGGCTGCAGAGCATGGCTGAAGATAAATCTAAGGCGTTGTTATGGCGCTGTTATAGCACGACAGGTTTCCGCATTGGCCAGATCCATTGCCAGCGGCACGCGGCTCAGACGGTTCCCCAGAGCAGAAAGCTGATCAAAAATAAGGCCCTTCTCTGTTACCAGTAAATCGTAACCGTTAAAGCCTTCTCCGGCACCAATAGCCAGCGAGCTGGGTGATTCAAAGCTCAGCGGTGCTGTTGCTATTCGGTCCCCGGCCGCCGATTGATACACCAGCTGCCCCTGCAGGTACATCGCCACGGCAATACCACCGCAGTACGGCATGATGTCGTCAATCAGTGTCGCACCGCTGAACAATACGTTGTCGGCCGCAGCATTGCTGATGCTGTTGCCGGCGTAATCCGTCAGGGTTAAGGGTATTTCTCCCTGCGCATTAAATATAAAGCGGCGTACTTTATTACCATCCGATACGTACAGTGTGTTACCGCTGACCCGCACACCATTTGGCGATTGTATGCCGTAAGCATCTCCCAGCCAGTTTTTTTCAAAGCTTTTAATCGCTGGCGGTGATGCCGAATAATCCAGACTGATGCGGCCCAGTGCTGAACGACCAAAATAATTGGTATCGGCAATTATTAAGTTTCCATCCGGAGCAAATGCCAGACCATTGGGAATGGACAAACTATCCAGCGGGTCGGTTGTACCTTTACGATCCAGCGCGCGGAATATTAAAGGCCGTTGCTTTAGGCTGGCTGCCAGCAGGTGTGTATCCTGCACCAGAACCAGCCGGAACCAGCGCCATTCCAGCCGGTTTTCTTGACAGACCGTAAAAACCCAGCCGTTATGCTCGGCAATACCAGCAAAAGCACAGTCGCTCCCCTCATACAGTGCCCGCCTTTGGTAGCTGGTATTGCCAAGAGCATCCGTTGAACGCCGGATCTGATAAATATTTTTACCACCACTGACCAGTAAATCTCCGGTGGAAGTAAACAGAATATTTTCAGCATCTGGTATTCGAACCAGAGTTTCTTTTTCGATACAACCGGTAAGTACAAAAATGGTTATCAATGCGCAGATTATGCGTAAAGCCCATTCGGGAAAAAGCAGTTTCACTGCAAAGAAAGAACGCAGATAGCGTCCGGCAACAAACGGAGTGCGGGTAAGAGCAACGTTGCGCATGCAGAATCCTTTTTATTGTTTTGATTATTCCAGGTCCGGAATTCACCGGACTTATCAAAACTGGTTCAGCATGGTTAAAGGTGCAAATAACTGGCCCGGATTGTCCGGGCTTTTCTTTAACGTAAAACAACCGCCGGCACTGTTACTCTGGCGATAATAAAAATCAGGCAAAACAGCCAGGGAAGACTGTTATTTTTATTAATAAAGAGCGTGAAAATTTACGCCAGCATACGGATATTGTCAGCAGTCAGATTAATAATATTCTGCCGTGCCTGCGGACTGATCCAGGCGTTATGCGGAGTAACAATCAGATTAAGATTGCCCTGCTTAAGCGCGGACAGCAGCGGGTGTCCTTCGTCTGGTGGTTCTACCGGTAATACATCCACAGCCAGCCCACCCAGATGCCCAGACTGTAACGCCCAGAGTGCGGCCATTTCGTCGATGATGCCACCGCGGGCACAGTTCACCACCAGACAGCCGCGCTTCAGGCGGTCGATATTGTCGCGGTTGAGCAGGTGCCGGGTGTGTTCATTCAGCGGACAATGAAAACTGAGCACATCAGCCTGCTCAATCGCCTGCTCAAAAGGTAGGCGGCTGTCATCTTCTGCTCCCGGACGGGCGCAGAACATCACCGTCATGCCAAAGGCTTCAGCCAGTTTAGCCACGGCACTGCCCAGCGTGCCCTGACCAACAATTACCAGGGTTTTACCCGCCAGCTCAGTCGTATTGTGATTCAGCAAACAGAAGAATGGGCTTTGCTGCCAGGCACCACCACGGATGTCGTGCTGATAACGCGACAAGCGCGCCGCCAGCGCCAGTATCAGCATCAGGGTATGTTGTGCCACCGAGTGCGTGCCGTAATTGCTGACGTTGCGCACCGGTACACCCTGCGCCCGGGCAGCGTCCATATCGATATTGTTGGTGCCGGTGGCCAGCACCAGAATGCCCTTACGGCCCTGCATAGCCCAGCCGGGTATCTGCACCTTGTTGGTAAGAATCAGTTCGGCATCAGCCAGATGCTCTTCCAACTGTTCCGGGCTGGTACGGGTAAATACCCGAAGTTCGCTCACCAGCGCCCGGATCGGGCTTAAATCAACGCCAGAGCCGAGTGTGTCGGCGTCCAGTAATACGGCTTTCATCATGTTCGGCGTCCCAGTTCAGGATGTGTGGATCAGGCCTGCTGAATTCGGCCCATTGTTAGTGACTATAACGCTCAATACAACAGTCTGTTGCTGTGGCGGCGGGTGAAATCCGACGCTGCGGCCCTATATAGTTATCGCAATAAGTAAGTTACTCATTCATCCCGGAGAATGTATGTCCACCGATACCCAAGTTCTGTTCAACGCCACCATCACAGGCGATATTTCCCTGCCCAACCGTTTCGTTATGGCGCCACTCACCCGCTGCCGCGCCGTTGGCCACCAGCCCAATGAACTGATGGCCGAATATTATGCTCAGCGTGCCAGTGCCGGTCTGTTAATTACTGAATGCACGATGGTAACACCCCGCACGTCTGCCTTTGGTAATGATCCGGGTATTTACTCTGCGGAGCAGGTTGAAGGCTGGAAACTGACCACCGACGTCGTGCATAAAGCCGGTGGCCGTATTTTTATGCAGATCTGGCATGCCGGACGTGCAGCTCATCCGCTGCTGAACGACGGCACCGAAGCGGTTGCCCCAAGCGCCATTGCCATTAATGACGAAGTGCACACACCGGAAGGCAAAAAACCTTACAGCGTGCCACGTGCTCTGAGCAAAACAGAAATTGCCACCATTGTTGATGACTTCCGCAAAGCCGCTGCCAATGCCATTGCCGCCGGTTTTGATGGTGTGGAAATTCACGGTGCCAACGGTTATTTAATTGACCAGTTCCTGCGCGATGGCTCAAACCAGCGCACGGATGAATACGGCGGTTCGCTGGAAAACCGTGCCCGTTTTCTGACCGAAATTCTCGACGCCGTTACCGCTGAAATCGGCAGTGGCCGCGTTGGTCTGCGCTTATCGCCACTGAATAGTTTTAACGATATGCGCGACAGTGATCCGCTGGCCTGGACCGAGTATCTGGCCAAACACCTGAACCGTTTTAATCTGGCTTATCTGCATTTAATGCGTGCCGATTTCTTTGGTGTACAGCAGGCGGATGTGGTGAGTATTGCGCGTGAACATTATCAGGGCCATCTGATGCTTAACATGGGTTATAACGCCGATGAAGCGGCGGCCATTATTGCTGCCGAAAAAGCCGATTCTGTTGCCTTTGGCACCGGTTTTCTCGCCAACCCGGACTTGCCTGCACGGGTTCAGGCCGGAGCAGAACTGAACACACCGGATCAGAATACCTTCTACACCCAGGGTGCTGAAGGCTATACCGATTATCCGTTTATGACGGCCTGAAAATAAAAATCCTGCACCGGACTAATATCCAACGCAGGATTTTTTATACCCCGCAGATCTGATCAGGGACGTTCGTCGTACTGAGGAATATCGTCGTGCGGCTGATCCCAGGAGGCTTTTGAGCCCATATAAATATGGGCCACGGGTTTTACCTGCACATCGGTGTCGAGCGTGCCGATACGCAGCCGGTAAATATCCGGCATGGATGGACGCCGGCTGTACAACGGCGAGCCACAGTTTTTACAGAAGGTGCGGAAGACCCCCGGCGTGGATTCAAACTCCCCCACCAGTTCCTGCCCTTTCAGCAGGCGGAATTCATCGACCTTAATCGCCGCATTAACCGCAAAGGCGCTGCCATTGGATTTACGGCACTTGCCACAATGACAAACCATGGCCTGACCCAGTTCGCCATCGATCTGATACTGAATTCCATTACACAAGCAGCTGCCTGTCAGCATAACGATCTCCTTATCAGGCTTGCAGCGCACGCTGGATTGCATCTGCCACCACCGCATCGGTGACCTGCAGATCAGGAGCAAAACGGGCCAGAACCGTACCGTCTTTACCGATCAGGAACTTTTCAAAATTCCACATGATGTCGCTGTCATTGGCTGGCAGCAGATCTTTGGCGGCCAGCTTTTCTTTCAGCGCACCACCGGCAACGGCTTTTGGCTGGGCTGCAATTAATTGCTGGTACAGCGGATGGCGCCCCGGGCCATTTACCTCAAGCTTGGCGAACATCGGAAAGGTAACGTCATAGGTAAGGCTGCAGAACTGCAGAATTTCATCTTCACTGCCCGGTTCCTGTCCGAGAAACTGGTTGCAGGGAAAACCTAAAACTTCCAGCCCATTAGCCGCTTCAGCCTTGTACAGAGCTTCAAGCCCCTCATATTGCGGCGTCAGACCGCATTTGGACGCTACGTTCACCAGCAGCAGCACTTTGCCGCGGTAATCGTTCAGCGCCTGAGTCTCGCCCTGAATGTTTTTAACCTGAATATCGTAAATGCTCATACCTGATCTCCGCAGTAGGTTTTTACAGATCACAGGCTGAAGGAATAAACGCAGCTGGTCAACGACCAGAAATGGAAACAATGCTTGCAGGCTAACGCCGCTAATCGCCCTGACGGGTGCGCTTGATAAAATGCGCCTGACAATCTTCATTCACCAGAGTGAAGATGCTGTAGTATTTTTTACCGGTTTTTACGTAGCTGGCCACCTCTTTCTGGCGGCTGGGATGGTGCACTTTCAGCACCCGGGCCGGATGAAAAATTTCGGCCGTTTTGAAGTAGCTTTTGGCTTTATCGTCGCTGGCCGCTTTGGCGTCGCGGTCAAGGCATTCGGCATACGTCACTGGCGCCAGAAACAATAGCCCTGCCGTCAGAATTGCCAATAACCGTCTGAAAAAAGTGACCCAATAAACGCGCATAAACCTCTCCGGATATCAGGGAAGTGTAGACGTATCAACCGCCAGGTCGCCGGATAACAGACAAAAAAAAGCCGCAGACCAAAGGTGCTGCGGCGAGCTTCTCGAGCACAGAGAAATCGTTAGTCGTCGGAGCCCATCACACCCAGAATCTGCAGCAGACTCAGGAACAGGTTGTAGATGGCAACGTACAGGGTAACGGTTGCGGAGATGTAGTTCGTCTCACCACCGTGAATAATGGCACTGGTCTGGTAAGCAATCAGGCCGCTCATCAGCATGATAAACATGGCTGATACCGCTAGAGAGATCATTGGCAGACCCAGGAACAGGTTACCGATAGACAGCGCGAAGGCGACCAGAATACCCACCATCAGGGTTTTGCCCATACCGCTCAGGTCTTTACCGGTGCTAAGCACCCAGCCAGACATAGTCAGGAAGATCAGGCCGGTAGTACCCAGTGCCATGGCGATCATATCGGTACCGCCCGGCAGTTTGGCGTACATAGAGACGATTGGTCCCAGAGTCAGGCCCATAAAACCGGTCAGTGCGAATACTGAAACAATGCCCATCGCGCTGTTCTTGGTTTTCTCAACCAGAAACAACAGACCAAAGTAGCCCACCAGCGTCAGGATGATACCCGGATGTGGCCAGTTAAAAGCCATCGACATGCCAGCCACACCGGCACTGAAGATCAGTGTCATGGACAGCAGCATATAAGTGTTACGCAGTACTTTACGGCCATCCACGGCCTGCGTGTCATACGCCTGATTCTGTTCAGCCGGTACAACCACCGGCTCAGCGGATGCAGACTTCATGTTCAGATAATCGGGACGATTCATTGCCAACTCCTGTTTGTAAGAGATTGCGCCATTGTAGGCAGCGCGAATACAAAATAATATTCGAATTATCTTGCACTAATACATCGGTTTTTACGAACATTTTATGAAGCGCCTTAACTATAAGCACCTGCTCTACTTTCATACGGTAGCTGCAGAAGGCAGTATTCTTGCCGCCGCCAAACGGCTGAATGTGACACCGCAAACCATCAGCGGTCAGCTAAGGCTGCTGGAAGAAGATCTTGGCAATGCCCTGTTTGCCAAGGCTGGGCGTGGACTGGAGCTGACCGACGCCGGACGGGTGGCGCTGGATTACACCCGCGAGATGTTCCGCCTCGGTGATGAATTGCAGGAAGTGATGCACCAGGGAGCGACCGAACGACCACTGGAATTCCGAGTGGGTATTGTGGATGCGCTGCCCAAGTCCATCGCCCACCGCTTACTGGTACCGGCGCTGAGTTTATCCGGGCGCATGCGCATCGTCTGCCACGAAGAACAGATGCCTATTCTGCTGGGTGAGCTGGCCGTGCACCGTCTGGATCTGGTGCTGGCCGACAGCCCGATTCCTTCCGGGATGAATATCCGCTGCTTTAACCACCTGCTTGGGCGCAGTACGCTGGCTTGCTTTGCCACTCCGGCACTGCGTGAACGCTATTTGGGGGAGTTTCCTGAATGCCTGCGCGATGCCCCACTGCTGCTGCCGACCGATACCGCTTCTGGTCTGCGTACCGAGCTGCTGAGCTGGCTCGACCGCCTGAGCATTCCCATGCAGATTGCCGGCGAGTTTGATGACTCCGCCCTGCTGGAAGCCTTCGGTAATGAAGGCCATGGATTTTTCTTTGCACCAGCCGTTATCCGCGACGAAATCTGCCGCAAGTATCAGGTGGAATGCGTCGGGGAAGTGAATGATCTGGTGCAGGAATTCTATGCCATCTCGGCCGAACGCCGCATCAGCCATAACGCGGTCAGACTGATTACTGACCGCGCCAAGGATGGGTTTCTGACCAGCTGAACTCCTGACCAGCTGAACTCCTGACCAGTTGAACATGAGCCAAGAGTTACTCGACCGGGTTCAGACACTCGTTGCGGGTTGGGTCCACTTTGCAGCGGATTTTGCGCTGCAGTTTAAGCATCAGCGGGTCGTACACGCCTTTATCACGCAGAGCGATACGCAGATCACGCAGGCGTGCCTGCTCTCTGGCCTGATCCGCAGCCGGTACATCTATCCAGAACGATGCTGGAATATTCGCCCGCTCTTTTTCAACCCGTTTAACGTAGTTATCGAACTTGAACAGGAAATCTTCGCGCAGAATCTGTGCCAGACCGATCGGGAAACGCTCACTGCGGCCAATCAGCTGAATGGTCGACTGCGACAGTGGCATGTTCATTATTCCCATACCCTGTTTTGCCTTACCCGCACCCGCGACATGATAGGCAACCAGTGGCGCCAGCATGGCTTCGGCCTGCCCGCTGACAAACTGATCGACACTGGTCAGCAGACCTCCCGGACGGGCATTGGCTTTCAGCTGTCCGGCCAGCGCGCGTAATGATACATCGCTGTCCGGCACGACCAAATCTTTGCCGGCCATCTGGGCAAATTTATGCAGCGTCTTACTGCCGGAATAGGCGTAGTTTTCCCCCAGAGAAGCCACCCCCAGCACGACATAATCCCCTTCCTGCAGCCTGTCAGCCATTTTCGGGCTGGCAACCACCTGCATCAGCATCTGCAGGTGCTGCACATCAGGGATGCCACCCAGTGCTTCCAGCGTACCGGCAAAGCGGTTAAAGCTGAGGGCGCGACTACCGCTGATCAGAGCGGCATCACACTGCCCGGATGTCAGATCGTTGATCAGACTGTCCTCGTCCTGATAGGCGATAATGGTGAGGTCGAGCCCATAATGCAGCGAACGGAGTTTCTGATCATCAACGGCGGCAAATACCGGACCGGCCTTTCCGAGCATATCCCAGACGCAAAAACTGCGATTAATTTTGCCATTCTCCAGCTGGTCAGCGTACAGCTTCTTCAGTGCCCTGATCCGTTTTTCCAGAGGCAGATTCTGACTCATTACCGTTGCCTGCAGCTTATCCTGCTGCTTGGCATCGCGTTCCGCTGCACTCACCGTGTGCATGCCAAGTAATACTGTTGCCAGGCAGGCAACCCATAGGCCTTTGATCATCCGAATATCCTGCTGATGTGGTGTTTATGGTTGTTGTTGTTTTTATTGTTGGCAGTAAAGGACATGAACCATACAAGGCTTATCCCTTTGGGCCTTATATCTGTGAATCAGCGCGCATTAAATATAAACGGTGCCGTATCCACAATGTTGTAATCTGCCTTTATAACCCTTTTTATTGCCGGAGATAACCGTTACGACAGGCCAGTGCAAAGCACAGAATAAGAAAACAGACTGCTAACTATGCCTCTGTAATCGATATCGACAAAACGGGTGATAACGGAGTGGGCTATCAGTGTTCAGTTGTTCAGCAATTTACCATTCTTAACAGAACAAAAATGAGTTAGTTATTACTGTGTGAACAGCCCGAAATTCAGCAATAAAAATAACAAGGATTTACGCATGTCAGTCAAGACACCTCTCGAAATGCTTTATTACTGGGAAAAGACCACACCGGATGCCGTTTACCTGCGCCAGCCAATTGATGGGGTTTTTCATGATTTCACCTGGGCACAGGTGGGTGATCAGGTACGCAGAATCGCTAACGCACTGATTGCGCAGAACTTCGAACAAGGTTCACATATTGCCATTCTGTCGAAGAACTGTGCCGAATGGTTTATTACCGACCTGGCTATCATGATGGCCGGGCATGTTTCAGTACCCATTTATTTTACCGCCGGGCAGGAAACCATCCGCTACGTGCTTGCCCACAGTAACTGTAAGGCAATATTTATTGGCAAGCTGGACGATACCGAACACCAGTGTGCCGCCATCGACAGCCACATTACCCGTTTCGCTATGCCGTATGGCGATATACCTGCCCGCTATCAATGGCCGGAATTACTGCAGCAACCACCGCTGGCCAGCTCGCCGGTTCCTGATGCCTCTGACACCATGACCATTATTTATACCTCTGGCAGCACCGGTAATCCGAAGGGTGTCGTTAACACCTTTGGTTCTTACGGCTGGAGTTGCCAGGCTCTGGCCCAGGCTCTGAAGGTTGGCAATAAAGAACGCATGCTCAGCTACCTGCCACTGGCTCACATTACTGAGCGTGTGTATGTCGAGGGTGCCAGCCTGTATAACGGCTTCAGCGTTGCTTTTGTTGAGTCACTCGATACCTTTGCCGAAAACCTGAAGGCCGTATCACCGACGTTATTTATCTCGGTGCCGCGCCTCTGGACACGCTTCCAGATGGGCGTACTGGCCAAAATCCCACCGAAGAAACTCAATCGTCTGCTCAGTATTCCGATTCTGAAAGGCATCGTCGCGAAAAAAATCCGCCAGCAACTGGGACTCGACAGCGCACGCCTGTTTGGTTCCGGTTCGGCCCCGATTTCTCCGGCTACCCTGCACTGGTATGAACGCATTGGCATTAATATCAGCGAAGGCTGGGGTATGTCGGAAAACAATGGTCTGGGCACGCTGAGCTATCCGTTCCGCCGCGATAAAATCGGCTGTATTGGTCACCCCTACGACGGGGTTGATCTGCGCATTGCTGAAGATGGCGAAATTCAGCTGAAAGGTCCCTGCGTGATGAAAGAGTATTATCTGGAGCCGGAAAAAACTGCCGAAGCCTTTACCGCCGATGGCTATCTGCGCACCGGTGATAAGGGCACCGTCGACAGTGATGGTTACGTCCGGATTACCGGCCGCCTGAAAGAAATATTCAAAACCGCCAAAGGTAAATACGTCGCGCCGGTGCCGATTGAATCCTTATTAATGGAAAATTCACTGATTGAACAGATCTGTGTTACCGGCAGCAATCTTAAACAACCCATTGCTCTGGTAGTACTGACACCGGAAGCTCAGGCGCATAATAAAGACCACTTACGCGACAGCCTGCAACATACCCTGGAACACATAAATAAAAAGCTGGAAAGCCACGCCCGCCTGGATGCCATGGTCGTCGTGGATGACAGCTGGAGTGTGGAAAATGGCTTACTGACGCCGACGTTAAAAATCAAACGCCACTTAATTGAGAGTAAATACCACGACCTGATTCAGAGGGAACATGCCCAGAGTGTCGTCTGGCAGTAAGCCTGATAAAGGTACCACCAAAGAGAGCGGGCGTTATTCGCCCGCCAACTCCTCACAACGCCAGACGCCCTGCTCTCCGGCCAGGTGCTGACTCAGCCTTGGCAACAGGTTCTGCATTTTATCTTTCAGCGTCCATGGCGGATTAATCACAATCATGCCGGAAGACGTCATTCCCCGCCCTTCGGTATCCGCACTTAATCCCAGCTCGAATAACTGAATACGGGCAATGCCGCTGGCTTTCAGTTGCTGCTCCAGCTTATTGATACGACTGCGTTCCACCACAGGATACCAGAGTGCATAAATACCTGTGGCAAAACGCCGGTGGGCTTTTATCAGCGTATCAACCACCAGTTCATAATCGCTTTTAATTTCATACGGCGGATCAATTAATACCAGTCCACGACGTTCACGTGGTGGCAGCGCTGCAATTAATCCTTTAAATCCATCGCTTTGCTCAACACGCAAGCGGCGGTCAGTCGCCATTAATTCATCCAGCAAACGAAAGTCCTGCGGATGCAGTTCAAATAGCTGTGCGCGGTCCTGCTCTCGTAAAAACAGTTGCCCAAGTCTCGGTGAGCCCGGATAAAGCTGACTGGCTGTCAGACCACTCTGATCATGATCCGGGCGGCTGCTGGCCACCGCATTAAGGTAGCTCTGTAATTCCGGCCAGTCGCAGTTCTGCAGACGGCCGATACCGGTTTCAAACTCGGCATTCTTCTCTGCTTCCGCCGATTGCAGTGAATACAGACCGGCACCTGAGTGAGTGTCGATATAGACGAAAGGTTTTTCTTTCTGCTGCAGGTATTGCAGGATTTCAACCTGAATCAGATGTTTCAGTACATCGGCAAAATTGCCGGCATGAAAAGCGTGGCGGTAGCTCAGCATAGAATGTCCGCAGTGCTCAGATTAATGGTTATAAAAAGATAAAAAAAACGCATCGCCAGGCGATGCGTTTTTTTCTGACCAGAAAATATTATGGACGATCGTCCACTTCTTCCACTTCCGGCGGCATCAGATCTTCACGGCTGATCTTCATCATCAGCAACAGACTGGAGGCAACAAATACCGACGAGTAAGTACCCACCACCACACCAATCATCAGTGCCACCGCAAAGTTATGAATCAGGTCGCCACCGACAATCATCAGAGCAAACAACACCAAAGCGGTGGTTAAGGAGGTCATAATGGTACGACCCAGCGTCTGATTGATCGAATAGTTGATGACTTCTTCTGAATCACCGCGGCGCAACATGCGGAAATTTTCACGAATATGGTCAGCAACAACGATGGTATCGTTCAGCGAGTAACCGATGACCGCCAGCAGCGCTGCCATTACCGTCAGATCAAATTCCCACTGGAACAGTGAGAACAGACCAATAATGATGATTACGTCGTGGAACAATGCCACCACAGCGCCGACCGAAAATTTAAACTGGAAGCGTGCGGCAACGTAAATCATCACCACAAACAACGCCAGCAATAAAGCCAGACCACCCTGGTCACGTAATTCTTCACCGACCTGCGCACCAACAAACTCACTGCGCATCAGCGTCAGTTTATTATCGGCACTCTGGGTTTGCAGAACATTCAGAACTTCTGCACCCAGATTGTCGCGGAAGGCTTCTGACATACGCACTAATACATCGGTTTCCGCACCAAAATGCTGAACCGTTACATCACGGTAACCGGCATTTTCAAGTGCCGTTGATATACGCTCGATGGATTCCGGTGTTTCATACTGAACCTCCAGCAGCGTACCGCCGGTAAAATCCAGACCCAGATTCAGACCACGGACTGCGATAGAGCCGATAGAAATAACAATCAGAATAATCGACAGAATGCTGGCCGCATGACGCAGACGCATAAAGTTAAAGTTGGTCGCCCCAATCATGACTGACCTCCGATAGACAATGTTTCAATACGGCGGCCACCGTAAATCCAGTTAATAATGGCGCGGGTCAGAACAATGGCGGTAAACATCGAGGTGATAATACCGAACGACAGTGTAACCGCGAATCCTTTCACCGGACCGGTTCCGACAGCAAACAGAATGACCGCTACGATCAGCGTGGTCAGGTTGGCATCGAAAATGGTGATAAAGGCACGGTTATAACCTTCATGAATCGCCTGCTGTGGCGAGCGGCCATTGCCCAGTTCTTCGCGTATGCGGGCAAAAATCAGTACGTTGGCATCCACCGCCATACCCACGGTTAATACGATACCGGCAATACCCGGCAGCGTTAACGTGGCGCCGATCATCGACATCAGAGCAATCAGAATAACGATATTGGCCAACAGGGCTACGTTGGCAACCAGACCAAACAAGCGGTAGTAAACAGCCATCAGCACCAACACTAATGCCAGACCCAATACCACTGAGTTAATACCCATTTCGATATTTTCTTTACCCAGGCTTGGACCCACGGTGCGCTCTTCAACGAAGTACATTGGCGCCGCCAGTGCACCGGCACGTAACAGCAGGGCCAGCTCAGAGGCTTCTGCAGATTCCAGGCCGGTAATTCGGAAGCTGTTACCCAGCGTACTCTGAATAGTTGCCAGAGAAATAATGGATTTTTCCACAATCTGAATGGTTTTCGGTGTTTCCACACCATCGACCAGCTCATAGGTGGTTTTCGGCTTACGCTCAACAAAGAGTACCGCCATACGACGCTTTACTGCTTTACGGGTAACCTGAGTCATCATCGCGCCACCTTTGGCGTCGAGATCAATATTCACCTGCGGAAAGCCATTCTCATCAAAGGATGGCTGAGCGTTAGTTACGCTGTCACCGGTTGCGATAATGGCTTTTTCCAGACGCGCAGTACGGAACTGCTCATTACGGAAGGCATATTCTTCGGTCTGGAAACGACTGGCACCCGGCTCGGCTTCAAGACGAAACTCCAGATTCGCGGCTTTGCCCAGAATTTTCTTGGCTTCAGCAGTGTCCTGTACACCCGGCAGCTCAACCACGATGCGGTTACGGCCCTGACGCTGCACCAGAGGTTCAGCAACACCCAGCTCGTTCACCCGGTTACGCAGGGTCGTGAGGTTTTGCTTGATGGCGTAGTCTTCAAATTCTTTGATTTTTGCTTCGGTAATCGCCAGAACAACGTCAGCGTACTCACCTTTATCTTCATTTTCCTGCAGGAATTCAGGATAGGTGCGGGAAATAAAGCTGTTAGCCTGCGCCCGGACTTCAGCATCGACGAAGCTGATACGCAGCTTATGATCTTCAATCTGAATTCGACGGTACTTCAGCTGTTCTTCACGCAGACGGTTACGGAATTCTTCACGGTAATTGGCGATTTTACTTTTAACGTAATCATCCATATCCACTTCCATCAGGAAGTGCACACCACCGCTAAGATCCAGACCCAGCGTCATCGGGCCCGCGCCCATATTGAGCAACCAGTCGGGGGTGGTCGGCGCCAGGTTCAGTGCCACAATGAATTCATCACCCAGCAAACGCTGTACGGCGTCTTTTGCCGGCAACTGATTTTCGTTGCTGGTCAGGCGAAACAGTGCCGTACTGCCGCTCACTTCTTCACCAAAAAATTCGATATTGCGTTCCTGCAGAGCAGAACGGACTTTAGTCAGTACCGCTTCCGACATTTCAGCGCCAGAACGGGCCGGCGTTACCTGAATAGCAGCATCGGGCGGATACAGGTTGGGTGCGGCATAAAGACAGGCAAAAATCAGCGCCAGCACAATGAGAAGGTTTTTCCACAGCGGGTATTTATTGAGCATACAACTGCCCTTATTCCTTATTCAGAAAACAAAGACGGCCTCCTGAGAGACCGTCCTGAGCCCGGAGACGGGGCTTAAGCTTTAACGTCTTTGATGGTGCCTTTTGGCAGAGCCGCCGTGATGGCTACTTTCTGCACCGGCAACTGTACGCCGTCAGCCACTTCGATAACCACAAAGTCATCGGTAACTTTGGTGATTTTGCCCAGCATACCGCCGGCGGTTACCACTTCATCACCTTTGCTCAGGCCACCGATCAGATTTTTATGCTCTTTCTGACGCTTGCTCTGTGGACGCCACAGCAGGAAGTAGAAAATCAGCAGAAAACCGCCGAGGAATACCAGCTGACCGGTAATGCCCATTGGCTGTTGTGCTGCCGCGCCACCGTCGGCCATAGCCAGTCCGGAGGTAGTTAAGGCCAGAGCTGCCAGAATTGCTTTCATGTAGAGAGTCTCCCAATTACTTACCGCGAGTATGTCACGGCTGAACGACAAAATGTTTACAGACGGCACCGTAAAGCGCCGCGTGTTATTTATTCCCTGGCTCCGGAGTCCTGATCCAGTGGCGGGGTCTTCATGCCCCGTTTGGCATAGAACTCATCGACAAACCCGGCAAATGTACCTTCTTCCAGTGAGCGGCGCAAACCGGCCATCAGGGTCTGGTAATAATGGAGGTTATGAATGCTATTTAAAGTAGCCCCCAGAATTTCTTTGCATTTGTCCAGATGGTGCAGATATGCACGGCTGAAGTTTTTGCAGGTGTAGCAGTCGCACTCATCATCCACCGGGCCGTTGTAGGTACGGTTGGCGGCGTTGCGGATTTTCAGCACCCCTTTCGAGGTGAACAGGTGCGAGTTACGCGCATTACGGGTTGGCATCACGCAGTCAAACATATCCACCCCGCGACGCACACCTTCTACCAGATCTTCAGGCTTACCCACGCCCATCAGGTAACGCGGCTTGTCCTGCGGCATTTTCGGCGCCACATGACGCAACACGCGCATCATGTCCGGCTTCGGTTCGCCCACACTCAGACCGCCGATGGCATAACCGTCGAAACCGATTTCCAGCAGACCGGCGAGGGATTCATCACGCAGGTCTTCATACATACCGCCCTGAATAATGCCGAACAGAGCCGATGGGTTATCGCCATGGGCGTCTTTTGAACGCTTGGCCCAACGCAATGACATGCGCATCGAATCGGCTGCCTGCTTTTCGGTCGCCGGATACGGTGTGCATTCGTCAAAAATCATCACGATGTCGGAACCCAGATCGCGCTGCACCTGCATCGAGCTTTCCGGTGTCATCATGACCTTGTCGCCATTGACCGGCGAACGGAAAGCCACCCCTTCTTCGGTAATTTTGCGCATATCACCAAGGCTGAACACCTGAAAGCCGCCGGAGTCGGTCAGGATTGGCTTATCCCAGCCGATAAAATCGTGCAGATCACCGTGCTCTTTAATCACCTCAGTTCCGGGACGCAGCATCAGGTGGAAGGTATTGCCGAGAATAATCTCAGCGCCCAGCGCCTCAACCTGATCGGGGTTCAGGCCTTTCACCGAGCCATAAGTTCCCACCGGCATAAACGCCGGGGTCTGAATTTTGCCGCGCGGAAAGGTAATGGTGCCGCGGCGCGCGTGGCTTGAGCCATCAGTAATTTCGGAGTGCAGCTCAAACTGCATAAAACATTCACGGGTCATGGACATTATTCCGGTTGAGCGTCGTTCAGCACTGGCTGCGGACGGGATAAAAACATGGCATCGCCATAACTGTAAAAACGATAACGCTGGGCAACGGCCTCGGCATAGGCTGCCATGGTGTTATCACGGCCGGCGAAAGCAGACACCAGCATAATTAAGGTCGATTCCGGCAGATGGAAGTTGGTGATCATGGCATCGACGCTGCGGAAGCGGTAACCGGGGTAAATAAAGATACGGCTTTCATCATAGAAAGGCGCAATCTCACCACTCTGGCTGGCACTTTCCAGACTGCGCACCGAGGTGGTACCCACCGCCACGACACGCTTACCGGCAGCACGGGTGGCGTTCACCGCATCAACCACGTCCTGGCTGACTTCAATATACTCAGCGTGCATCTCATGATCGTGGATATTATCCACCTTCACCGGCTGGAAGGTACCCGCGCCCACATGCAGGGTAACGTAGGCAAAGTTAACGCCCTTCTCTTTAAGCACCTGCAGCAGCGGTTCATCAAAATGCAGCCCGGCAGTTGGTGCCGCCACTGCACCCGGCTTCTCGGCATACACCGTCTGATAACGCTCGCGGTCTTCTTCGGCATCATCACGCTCCATATAAGGAGGCAGAGGCATATGACCGACTTCATCGAGAATGCTCAGCAACGACCGTTCATCAAGGAAGCGTAACTGAAACAGCGCCCCTTCGCGGCCGACCACCTCAACCTCGACACCGCCCAACAAAATCCGGCTGCCGGGCTTCGGTGAACGGGAAGAACGCAGATGAGCTAACGCTTCATGCTCACCGGTCACTCTTTCTATTAAGGCTTCCAGTTTGCCGCCACTGAGCTTTTCGCCAAACAGGCGCGCCGGAATCACCTTGGTATTGTTAAACACCAACAGATCACCGGGCTCCAGCATGGAGGCAAGGTCTTTAAAAGTATGATGCGCACGCTCACCGGTTGCACCATTAAGGCACAACAGACGTGAGGCACTGCGTTCTGCCATCGGATAACGGGCAATCAGCTCGTCCGGCAGATCAAAGTGAAAATCGCTGGTCTTCATCTCGTTCTTGGCGGGCTCTGAGACTGCAAAAGTCGGCTTGCAGCCCCGGCCGGTGCGGTAATGACTGGAGGGCTGCAAGATTACCGGAGATAAGCCGGTAAGTTAAGGAAATCATTAGAGAAATTGTTGACAGCGCATTTTTTTCGAGTAGTATGCGCGCCACTGACACGCTACTGATGCGCCAGAGTGGCGAAATTGGTAGACGCAGGGGATTCAAAATCCCCCGCCTTTGCGGGTGTGCCGGTTCGAGTCCGGCCTCTGGTACCAAGCAAAAATAGTACTGTCAGTGTGATGTGCGAAGTGGTAACATGCCGCGCCTCAAGCCCAGGTGGTGAAATTGGTAGACACGCAGTGTTCAGGTCGCTGTGAGCTATGCTCGTGAGAGTTCGAGTCTCTCCCTGGGCACCAATCATTTCTCTGAATGATTGGTGAATACTTCCTCCCCTATTCCTTATCCCCCCGACAAACACATCCAGATTACCGACTCTGCACTTTATATTTGCAAAAAAGTCACGTTATAACCTTTAGTCCGAAACCCCGCCAGATCAGACAACGCCTGAAGACTACTACCATTTACTTCTGCGACTCCGCTCTGCTTTGACTAAGCTGAAAGGAATAACTATTCCGGAGCGTAATATGTCAAAGCATGGAATCCGCATATTGCTGGCAACGCTGATCAGCCTCATCGCCAGCCTGGTTCTGACACAACTGGCCCACCTGTCTACTCCGCCAGATCTGACGACAGTCTCTGTTATTGTGATAACAATCGCTGCTACTCTTGCCGTTCTGTATCGCATGGTCATCCGTCCCCAGATCCTGCTAAGCCACCAGATTGCACACCGTCTGACTCATCCCACGGCTCAGCACGACCGCACTCGCCATCCATTGCCTTCCTATTTGAAGAAAGATCTGGATCGGCTCGAACAGCAGCTGAGTATTTACAGCGAATTAAAAAGCAAACTGTCAGAACACGGCGGCCGCATTGCAATTGCCGCTGCGGAAATGTCGTATGCCGCCGACCAGATGAAAACCAAGATTCATGACGAAGTTGCCGATACCGACCAGATTGTTGCATCAGCCAACCAGATTCACGACACCGTTGAACACATGGTGAGCCAGACTCAGGAAGCCTCACGCGCAGCCAGTGAAGCCAAAACCATTAACTCCCATGGCAAAAAAGCCGTTGATGAAACCATCCCCCAGATGGAAGGAACCCGACAGCAGGTTAATACCAATGCTGAACTGATTGCACAGCTTGAAGCGAAATCCGAAGAAATTAAAGCCGTTACCCGGGTTATCAGCGACATTGCCGAACAAACCAACCTGCTGGCATTGAACGCAGCAATCGAAGCAGCCCGCGCGGGGGAACAAGGACGCGGCTTCGCCGTTGTGGCCGATGAAGTTCGCGCACTGGCAGCCAAAACGTCCGATGCAACACAGCAGATTGGCGATACCGTTAATCAGATTAATCTGGAAATTAAAAATGCTGTAGGAAACAGTCAACAGCTGACCGTAACCATTGACCATGGCGTGCAGATGACACAAAAAATCAGCACACACCTTAATGATATTTATGATCGTTCTGAAGAAATCGAACACAGCATCAGCACGATTGCATCCAGCGTTCAGGAAAATAGTCAGAATATCCGCCATATTTCATCCATCGTGCAGGAGACCAGCAAACGACTGCAACTGACCGAGCATGAAATAGCCTCCATTGCCGAACGCTCACTGGGGCTTTCTGAAACCGCTGAAAAAATTTACGAAGCCTTTGGTAACAGCGAGCTTGGAGAACCCCACGACACCGCAAAAAAAGAAGCAATAGCTGCCGCTGCGGCCATAGGCTCACTGCTCAGTGAAACAATAAGCAAAGGACAACTGACGGAAGATCAGGTATTTGATAAAAATTACCAGCCAATTAAAGGCACCAGTCCAACAAAATACTCAACCAGCTATGATGCGTTCAGTGATCAGCATTTTCCGGCGATTCAGGAGCCAATTCTTGAACGCAACAGCAGCATTGCCTATGCCGGAGCAGTTGATGTTAATGGTTATTTCCCAACCCATAATAAACGTTTCTCTCAGCCACTGACCGGCGATTACGCCAAAGATCTGCTGCAGAGCCGTACCAAACGTATTTTCAATGACAGAACCGGAGCACGTTGCGGCGCCAACACCCGGCCATTTTTATTGCAGACCTATAAGCGGGATACCGGTGAAGTGATGCACGATTTATCCGTGCCTATTTATGTGAATGGCCGTCACTGGGGAGGCTTCCGGATTGGCTACCGCAGTGAATAAAGCCCTATCATTCTGCAAGGAATAACTGAAAATAATAAAGGATGCCATGCATCCTTTATTATTTCTTACGACAATCATCCACGATAATGTGTCACCTGATTACGACCATTGGCCTTAGCATAATATAAGGCCTCATCGGCATAACGCACCCAATGCTCTGGCTTATCCTGATACTGCGGAACGTCACCATGTACCCCGATACTGACCGTTACTTTCAGGCCTTCGGCAAGACGGTCAAAACTCAGATTAGCAATGGTTTTGCGTAAACACTCAGCCACCAGCATCGCTCCGGACAACTCCGTATTGGGCAGAATAAGAATAAACTCTTCACCGCCATAACGCGCAATCAGATCGGTATTACGGTGTACCGTTTGCCGTATAGCCTGAGCGACCACACGCAGAATTTCATCCCCCGCCTGGTGACCATGAACATCGTTAACCTTTTTAAAATAATCCACATCCAGCATCAGCAGACTGAGCGGCTCACGCTCACGGATAGCACGGGCCATTTCCCGTTGCATAATCTGATCAAAGAAACGACGATTCCGGACATTGGTCAGCGGATCAGTGATACTCATTATCTCAAGTTTACGGTTGGCATCTTCCAGCTCTAAGGTGCGCTCTTTAACACGAAGCTCCAGAGTTTCCGTTGCTTTACGCTGAATTTCCAGCGCCTTTGCCTGCGCTTCACGTGCTTCACGTTCATGTTCCAGCGCTTTTTCCTGAGCAAGCCGCGCATTTCGCTCCTGCTCCAGCGCATCCTCTTGTGCTATGCGGGCTATTTTTTCATGCTCAAAAGCCGCTATCTGAGCCTCAAAACGTTCACGTTTTTCCTGATTTAAACGATCAGCCAGAGCAAAAGAGAGCAGAATAACTTCCAGTGCCGAGCCAAACTGGACGATATTCTCAGTAAACATATTACGCGGAATAATATTGAATTTATTCATTGCCAGAATCGCACCACCGATCAACATTGATGACCAGGCAACGGTGTAATAACGGGCCGCAGAATATCCCTGACTCCAGCGCCAGACACCACCATAAATAGCCAGGCCAATACCAATCACCGCCGTCGCAATCAAAACCCGGATCATGGTGTGATATGGGATAATATTGCTCATCACAACAATGGCCAGAGAAGCAATAACAATCACGCCAAAGGAGCGGTTAAGCCAGTTAACTTCCTGAAGATTAAGAAAATTACGGGTAAAAATAGCCGCAAAGAGTACAACGCCACTGAGGAATACAATGATACTCTGGTCATTCCACTCAGTAGCTGTCGGCCAGAGATATTGAAAGTTAATACCCTGCAAGCTACCAAGAAACGCTGCCATGCTGCCAACATACAGCACGTAGTACAGATAATTTGCTTCCCTTACCGCCAGAAATATAAACAGATTATACAGCACCATAATCAGCATAATGCCGTAATAAAGACCCATCCCAAGAATCTGGTGCTGGTCGTGAATAAAAAAATCACGCTCCTGCCAGATACTCAGTGGAAACTGCATAGAGCTGGAGGTCTCCACGCGGAATATCCACTCGTCAGCATCGCCGGCAGCCAGCGTCAGAGGAATAACAAAATAGCGGTGAATTACCGGTCGTTGATAAAATGATTGCTTATCACCCAGCTCCAGCTGCTGCCAATCTCCTTCATTACTGCGGTGATAGACACGGACATGATCCAGCACTGGATAGGTAAGACTGAGGAAGCGTTGTTCGGACCGATCCCCGGGATTACTCAACGCCAGACGAAACCAGTACACAGAATCGGTATAACCAAAAGACATTTTATGCTGCAGATTGTACTGCCAGGCCAAGGCTGCCGAAGGTACCCCCTGAATGGCCGCTTGGGTATCTTCGTAATATTGCAGCACCGGATCCAGCTCCTGCCCGGACGCTAATGTGCGGATATCGGTATATTCTGCCGTCCGGACATTACGATCAGTAATGCGCTCTTTATTATTGTTACCTTCTGCAATATCAGCGGTTGCTGCTATTCCATCAGGGACAGAAAAAAACATCAGCCAAATAAAAACCATTGGCGAAAGTAACCGCTGGGACATAATTCATCCATCCGTATGATGAATTCAGTCTAGCAGGCAAACCTTGCAGTGAAGGGAATAGCGGCTGATTTATTCCGAACAAGAAAAAGTACCGAAGTACCATATAAAGACCACTTACTAAGTATTCTGCATGAACACAGGCGACAGCAGATACAGCATGCCCCTTCTGCGCCACAAAAAATTACACTGCCGGTTCTGTCATATCATCAGAGTTGAGCGTTGTTCACAGTTTTTTCACGGAATGACTGCTATAAAAGATCCGATCCATCAGGACAATAACAAAAGGAATGCCCGCAGAAGGCATGATTCAACGCGGTGAGGCGAGGATGAAACACACACTCTGGTTGGTATTAC
The DNA here is from genome assembly GCF_020320405.1 of Thalassolituus sp. ST750PaO-4. Taxonomy (NCBI): domain Bacteria; kingdom Pseudomonadati; phylum Pseudomonadota; class Gammaproteobacteria; order Oceanospirillales; family Oceanospirillaceae; genus Thalassolituus; species Thalassolituus sp. ST750PaO-4. The sequence continues at coordinate 555,785 of NZ_JABVCB010000007.1, read as the reverse complement.
TGCTGACTCTGGGCGCAACCCTGAGCGGCTGCAAGAGCGAATATTCAGGAGATGTTGGCGGCGCGTCGAATGGCGGCAATGGCACTCTGATTGGCAATTACAACCCCGAAGGACAGCGCCAGTATGAACGCCAGTGCGCATCCTGCCATGGGGTTGACGGTAACGGTACTCCCATTGGCTCGTCACTGGTTGCCTGTGCCACCTGCTCAACTCTGAGCGTTCTGGCGGATGAAATCAGCCGCACCATGCCCATCGGAAAAGTAGGCAGCTGCAGTGGCAGCTGTGCGACCGATACCGCGGAATACATCCTTTATGCGTTCAATGGTTATAACCTTGCCGCTGCCACAACCACACTGGAAGGTGTCGCCAATAACGAACTGACCGTTACCCTGCGCAGTGCAGCCTTACAACTGGCTGGCCGCCTGCCCACCGACAGCGAAATTGCCATGGTGGAAAATAATGGCGAAAGCGGCCTGAGCCTTGCGCTCAATCAGCTGATGAATGAAGAGAATTTTTATCAATGGCTGATGGAAGCTTTTAACGAACAGCTGCTGACCGACAAATACCTGACCAGTAATCAGTCTGAAGGTGGAGTCAACCTGCTGGACCCTGACGACTACCCTAACCGTAAATGGTACAACGATGCTTACCCAGCGGATGAGCAGAGCAGCATCCGTGGCTGTGTGCGCACACTTACTAACGATGCCGTTGCCCGCGAACCTCTTGAGCTGGTGCGTTACGCCGCCAAAAACGGTCTGCCTCACACCCTCTATATGAATGCCGACTACATGATGGTGAACTGGTACAGCCAGCAGGTCTATGAAGCAACATTGGTTGATTCCGGTACCCCCTTTAAGCAGCTGGCTGAGCCAGTTTGTGATGCCAACGGTGTTAAAGTTTATTACGACCCGAACGATTTCCGCCCGGCACAGGTAAAAAAGAATCTCGAATATGAAATAGGCGGCCTCTATCACGCCGGTGTGCTGACCTCTCCGATGTTCTTAAACCGCTATCCAACTACCGTAACCAACCGCAACCGTCACCGTTCACGTATTGTTTTTGATTATTTTCTGGACACCGACATTCTGAAAATTGAGGGTGACCGTCCGGGCGATGGTATTGGTACAGGTACTGCAAACCCGACGCTGCTTGATCAGGCCTGCTATGCCTGCCATCAGGTAATGGACCCGGTTGCTTCTGCTTTCCAGCACTTTACCGACCGCGGCCAGTTTATTGTGACCGGCAGCACCTCCCCTAACCGCTGGGACAGCTCCGATATAGAACCCGCAGGTCTGGCTGGTAAAACCATTCCACTGTCCGGCAGCAGCGGCTATTTCCGCAAGATGTTGCAGTGGCTGGGTACCGAAATCGCCAACGACCCGCGCTTTATCCGCGCCACCATGCGCACCCTGTATACCGGGATCATTGGCCAGGAGCCGCTGGAATCACCGGGCGAAAATGGCAGTGATGCCGACAAAGTCGCTTATAACAGCCAGCGCGCCGTCATTAACACCATCGGTCAGGCCATGGCGGCCGACGGCTGGAATATCAAAACCGGGGTAAAGGGCATCATCATGAGTCCTTACTACCGCGCCAAAGCGCTGGACGCCGGCAAACTGGTCGCCAACGAACACATCGGTGCCACCCAGTTCCTCAGCCCGGAACAGATGCAGCGCAAGCTGCAGGCTACCCTGGGCTTTGGCTGGGATGAGTTCGGCAATGAAAACAACCGCATTATGTACGGCGGCATGGATTCCGACAGCATTACCGAACGCATCCGTGAACCCAGCGGCCTGACCATCGCCATTCAGCAGCGTATGGCGACAGAAATGGCCTGCCGGGGTACCGCGCTGGATTTCACCCGCACAGCCACCGAACGCAAGCTGTTCCGTTATGTTGAGCCGACAACCACACCGCTGAACAGCGATGGCACGGTCAACGCTCAGGCTGTCAGTATGATTAAACACAACCTGCAGCATCTGCACTGGGTACTGCTGGGCGAACAGCTTGATATAAACAGCAGCGAACTGCAGGCCAGCTATGACCTGTTCTATCAGGTCTGGGCCCAGGGTCAGGAGCTGCTGGCTAATTACCGCGACTACGAACCACGACCAGGGACCTCTCTCGAAGGGGAATGTCGCGCGCGCTGGTACCGTGCCGCCGACGGCCGTACCAATGGCGATATGCCGGAGGAATTACGCCTTGAACGGGATGAGAATTACAGCATCCGCGCCTGGATGGCTGTAATTACTTATCTGCTGTCTGACTACCGCTTTGCCTACGAATAAGGAGAACGCCATGAAACGTCGTCACTTTCTGCAACTCATGGCGGCCACCGGCATGACCGCACAAATGCCGCTGTGGACTCCCAAGGCTCATGCTGCAGCCGCACCCGACCGGTTTCTGGTGGTTGTTAATGCCAGTGGTGGCTGGGACCCGACCTCGCTGTGCGATCCCAAAGGTCTGAACAGTGCCTATGAAGCTCAGTCTAACCGCCATCTGGGCTCTACCAACTCCGTCGATCTGGACCCGGCTAAAGCCTTCGGCAATATCCGCTGGAGTGCCATCCCATCCTTTGTATCCAACGACGATGCCGTACTGTTGCGGGTAGAAGGCCAGTTCGATCAGTTCTTCAATACCTATGGCAACCGTCTGACCGTCATCAACGGCATCGATACCGGCACCAATAACCACGATACCGGCAACCGCGTAATATGGTCTGGAAAAGAAGAGATTGGTTATCCCAGCCTTGCCGCCTACTTTGCTGCGGCCACCAGCCCAACCCTGCCAATGGCCTTTATCAGCAACGGTGGCTACGACTTTACCGACTCACTGGTTGCCCGTGCCCGGGCCAGTAATGCAGATTTTATTAACCAGCTGGCAGACCCTAACCGCTACAGCGGCGACCGGGGTTTTATGTTCCGCACCAGTGACCGCAGCATCGACCAGTACAGCGCTATTGTTGCTGCACAGAAAGCCAGGCTTCAGCGCCAGCAGCAACAGGAGCCACTGCCGTTACGCCGCCAGCAGCTGAGTCAGTTGTTCGGTATGCGCAGTGAAGACAGCAATCTTGGTCAGCTGAGCGTATCGCTGGCCGATATCCGTGCCAACGTCAGCCGCGACAGTAACTGGAACACGAACCGTTCCAACAGCCTGAAAAGTCAGGCAGAGGTGGTAACCGCCGCCTTCCACAGTGGCCTGGCGGCCTCGGCCAATCTGAATATCGGTGGCTTCGACACCCACGGTAATCACGACGCCAGTGCTTATCCGCAACTGGGGGACTTACTGGAAGGCATCCACTTCCTGCAGGTTGCCCTGCAATACGCCGGTATCGCCGACCGCACCACGGTCGTGGTTGGTTCTGACTTCGGCCGTACACCCTACTACAATTCCGGTAATGGCAAAGATCACTGGCCGGTAACCAGCATGATGGTATTGCACCCCGGCAGCACCGGCGGCAAAGTGTTCGGCGCCTCCACCAGTGAATATCGTGCTCAGACACTGAACCGCAGCACCGGCCTGGCCGATGCCAGCGGCGACAAGCTGACCCCGGCTCATGTTAACCAGGCTCTGCGTAAGCTGCTTGGAGTTGATCAAAGCGTCCTGAACAGCAATTATCCGCTGCGGGTTAACGACTTTGATATTTTCGCTTAATAAGGAGATAAGCCCGTGCGCTTACTGATGACCGCTGTACTGTTACTGACCAGCCTGCTGACCTCATCCCTGAGTCTGGCGGTGGAAACCGGCGACAAAGCCCCGGCCTTCAAACTGCCGCTGTTAACCCAGAAAGGTCAGCTGTCACTGGCCAGCTACAAAGGCAAAGTCGTGTATGTTGATTTCTGGGCCTCCTGGTGCGGCCCCTGCCGTAAGTCCCTGCCGTTGCTGAACGAACTGCGTTCTGAGCTTAAAGGCCAGGGTTTTGAAGTGCTGGCCATCAATCTGGATGAAGACGTCAAAGATGCCCGTGCGTTTCTGAAAGAATTCCCGGTCAGCTACCCAACGCTGTACGACGGCGAAGGCAAAACCCCCACCGCTTTTGGTCTGCGTGGTATGCCAACGTCTTACCTGATTGATCGTCAGGGACGGATTCAGAGCGTGCATCAGGGCTTCAAGCCCTCCGATATCAGCAAAATCCGCGCTGAAGTCATTCAGCAACTGCAGCAAAAATAACGGAGTATTGAGTCCATGCTCAGCCGATTACTGCTTACCGTAACTATCCTGCTGATGATCAGCGGCTGCAGCACGGTAAAACCCTGGGAACGGGGCAACCTGGCCCAGGACATCATGGCCTGGCAGCCCGACCCGCTGAAGGCCTCGCTCGATAACCATATTCATTTTTCCAAGGAAGGATCGTCCGGCGGCGGTCAGGCAGCCGGGGGCGGATGCGGCTGTAACTAGCCCGATATGTTATGAGCAAACACACACTCAATTCTCTGGCCGCTCTGGCAGCGGCCGCGGCGACTCTGCCGGTTCAGGCGGAAAGCGCGCCAACCGAACAGGTGATGGCGTACCGCTTCAGTCAGTATCAGGAAGCAGATGCTCCACGCGAGCGTACGTTCACTCCGATCACCGAACGCTACAGCATCGATATTCACCAGTTTCGCTATGGACGGCCATTAGGCGATGACTGGTATCTGAACAGCGAGTTTCAGTACGAAACCCTGAGCGGTGCTTCCCCCATGCAAACCTACCGCACGACGGAAGGCAAAAGCCTGATGCTGATGAGCGGTGCCAGCGGTACCATTAACGAGACCCGTTACGACCTGAAAATCGCTCCCAAACGCTATTTCAGTGGCGCTCTGAACGGCCAGCTCGACGGCACGCTGGGAACCAGTCTGGCCCTGTCGCAGGAAAACGATTACCAGTCTGTTGCTCTCGGTGCCGATGGTTCGCTGGAGTTGTTTAATAAACACACCACCCTGCTCGGCTCGGTGAGTATGTCACTGGATGAATTATCCCCCACGGATACCGATTCTTACGCGACACGAAAACCTGCCGATGGCCGTGGTAAGCGCAGTGTCTCCATTTACGAAGGTGTCTCGCAGGTTATTGATAAAAACCGCGTGGTACAGGTTGGCATCGGCTACACCCAGCTGTCCGGCTACCTGTCCGACCCGTATAAACTTGAAGACCGCCGCCCCGACCGGCGTGGACAGCTGACCTTCAGTGGTCAGTACCGGCACTTTTTTCCGTTGTGGGATGGCGCAGCCCTGCATGGCGATTACCGCTACTACAGCGATGACTGGGGCATTCGCTCGCACACCCTGACTGCACGCTGGGCACAGAGCGTCAGCCTGGCGCCGTTTTCGTTCCGCTTTATCCCGATGATGCGCTACTACCGCCAGACCCAGGCCGATTTTTACAGCCTCGAACAGAATCCGCCGGATGATCAGCTGAACAGCTCCGATGCGCGTTTATCGTCTTATGGTGCCTTCAGCTATGGCTTAGAAAGCCGCATTCTGTATCAGCAATGGACGCTCAGTATCGACTGGCAGCAATACCTGTCATCGGAAGATTTCGCCCTGGTACAGACCACCAATAACGAAACCCCGGCACTGGTCGATTACAGTATCCTGAGTCTTGGCATTGAATACCGCTACTGAAGCTGTAACCCTGTACCGCCATGAGTTTACCGCCATGGCGTCGCCCTGCTGCTTTCATCTGCCCGACCTGTCCGGTATTCATACACTGGCGCAGCAGATGGAAGAGGAAGTGCGCCGCATTGAGCAGAAATACAGCCGCTACCATCACGACAGCGTACTGTCCCGTCTGAACGAGCATGCAGGGCAAGCCAGCGTTATCGATGCCGAAACCGCCTGGCTGCTGAATTACGCCCGGGTCTGTTTTGAACAGAGCGACGGCCTGTTTGATATCAGCTCCGGCATTCTGCGCAGCGTCTGGAACTTCCGTCATCCCGCCCTGCCCGACAGCGCCACTCTGCAGCGCCTGTTGCCACGCATTGGCCTTGGCCGGCTGACCCTGAACGATAACGAACTGCGGATGCCCGCCGATATGGAGCTGGACTTCGGCGGAATCGGCAAGGAGTACGCCGCCGACTGTGCCGCTGCCATTGCCCGCAATGCCGGCGTGCATCAGGGAATTATCGATCTCGGCGGCGACCTGCACATTCTCGGCCCGAAAATCAGCGCACAGGGAGAAGAGCCCTGGCTGCTGGGTGTGCGCCATCCACGCAAGCCGCAGCAGGCCATTGCGCAACTTCCGGTTTATCGCGGCGGCATGGCCACCAGTGGCGATTACGAGCGCTATTTTGAGCTGGATGGCCGCCGTTACTGCCACCTGTTAAACCCACAATCCGGCTGGCCGGTCAGCCACTGGGCCTCGGTGACGGTGCTGGCTCCGTCCTGCCTGCTGGCCGGCACCTTATCCAGCATTGCCATGCTGCGTGAAGCCGCTGCCGTTGACTGGCTGCAGGAACAGGACGTTCATGCCCTGCTGATCGACCCTGCCCTGCAACTGCAGCCTCTGACACCAGAAGCCTGACACTCAGCGCCTGCGTTCTGACATTCAACCCCCATAACCTGACACCGGCGGCATTGGCCGTTACCGCCAAGGGCTGATATAAAGAGGCCCTCAATAAGAAAAACATCAGCAGGTCAGACTATGGAAACGCCAAGCGCCGATACCGTCAGTAATCCAGCCACGGAACAGGCTGAAGCCGTCCACGCAGCCCCTTTTGATTACCGCCAGCATGACGCGATGGGGCTGGCCGATCTGGTACGGCGCGGTGAGACTTCCGCCAGCGAACTGCTGGATCTGGCCATTACCCGGGCCGAAGCGGTCAACCCCAAAATCAACGCCATTATTACCCCCCTGTACGATTACGGCCGCGCACAAATTAATGCCGGCTTACCCGATGGCCCTTTTTCCGGCGTCCCTTTCTTACTGAAAGACCTGCTCTGTGCGGTCGAAGGTACACCGCTGAGCAACGGCAGCAATGCATTAAAAGGCCGTATTTCACCACGCGACAGTGAACTGGCCAGCCGTTTCAGACGCAGCGGTCTGGTGTTTTTTGGTAAAACCAACACGCCGGAACTGGGGCTGATGGGCGTCACCGAACCCAAGGCCTTTGGCCCGGCGCGCAATCCCTGGAATCTGAATCACACCCCCGGCGGCTCCAGTGGTGGTTCGGCCGCAGCTATTGCCGCCGGCATTGTGCCGATGGCCTCCGGTGGTGATGGCGGCGGTTCTATCCGCATTCCTGCCGCCTGCTGTGGTCTGTTTGGCCTCAAGCCAAGCCGTGGCCGGGTGCCGACCGGTCCCTATGCGCAGGAGTTCTGGGACGGTGCGGCGACCGAGCATGTACTCACCCGCAGTGTGCGTGACAGCGCCGCCATGCTGGATGTGATCGCAGGCCCCGATGGCTCCAGCCCCTACCCGCTGCGCAGCCGTAATAATTATCTCGAATGCCTGAACCAGCCGCTGCGCAAACTGCGTATCGGTTATACCAGTACCTCCTTTATCGGCCGCCCGGTCAGCGCTGAGGCCGTTGCCGCCGTTGAGCACAGCGTAAAATTGCTGGAGCAACTCGGCCACGAGGTGGAGCCGGTTGACATCCGTCTGGATGGCGAAGCGCTGGCCGACAGTTACCTGACCATGTATTTCGGCCATGTTGCGGCCGACCTTGAATTTATGGCGCAGCAGCTGGGCAGCCGCATCAGCAATCTGGATGTGGAAGACGCCACCAAGGTGCTTGGCTTCCTCGGTAAAACCATCTCCGCCGGAGATTTCGTGCAGGCCAAACGCCGCTGGAATGACTTTGCCCAGACCATGCACCTGTTTCATCAGCGCTACGATGTATTATTAACCCCGACTCTCGGCTCTGAGCCGGTGCCGATTGGCAGCTTTGAGCCACCGGCATGGGAAGCAATAGCCATGAAAGTGATCAATGCCTTTGGTCTGCATAAGTTACTGCTGAAAAGCGGTATGGTGAAACAGATGGCACTGGATAATCTGGAGAAACTGCCCTTTACCCAGCTCGCCAACCTGACCGGCCTGCCGGCGATGTCGGTGCCGTTATACTGGACGGCGAATAACCTGCCACTGGGCTCGCAGTTTATTGCGCCAATGGGCGATGAGAACACCCTGCTGCAGCTGGCCCAACAGCTGGAACAGGCGCAGCCCTGGATGCAGCGCATCCCGGATTTATAAGGTGCAACGCATCCTGGACTTATAAGGTGCAACGCATCCCGGATTTATAAGATGCAACAAACACGCTACAGAAACAGAAAATAAAAAGGCCATCCACAATCCTGTCACAGGATTGTGGCACCCTGACCGATAACAATTAAAAGATTGCCAATATGCCCATGAATAATAAAACCGTTCTGATTACCGGCTGCTCTTCAGGTATTGGCCGCGCCCTGACCGAAGAATTTCTGCGTCATGGTTATCTGGTGTATGCCGCCGCGCGCAATACCGACAGTCTGCATAACCTGACCAGCACCCATTTAATTCCCCTGCAGATGGATGTGAACAATGCGGCGGATGTTCAGCAGGCGGCTGAACTTATCCGTGAACGCTCAGGCCACCTGAACTGCCTGATTAATAACGCCGGTTACGCCGCTATGGGGCCGGTGGCCGAGCTCAGCAGCGAATCGCTGCAACAGCAGTTTGCCACCAACGTATTTGCGCCCATTGCGCTGACCAAAGCCTTATTGCCGTTATTACAGGCCGGCCAGAGTGAAAAACATCCGGCTCAGGTGGTCAACATCGGTTCGGTTTCCGGCATTCTGACCACACCGTTTTCCGGTGCCTACTGCGCCACCAAAGCCGCTCTGCATGCCTTATCCGATGCCCTGCGCATGGAGCTGGCGCCGTTTAATATTCAGGTTATTACCGTTCAGCCTGGTGCGATTCAGTCAAAATTCGGTGATAACTCTCTGGCCAATCTGGGCGATCTGATTCAACCCGGTTCACTTTACGCACCGCTGAAAAAACAGATTCAGGCACGGGCGACTGCCTCACAGGACAACCCGACTCCGGCAGCGGATTTTGCCCGCGAATTAATGGCACAGTTACTGAGCCAACCGGATCCGGTAATCCGTATCGGCAATGGCAGCCGCGCACTGCCCTTTATGAAACGCTGGATTCCACTGCCTCTGCTCGACAAAATTCTGAGTAAAAAATTCGGCCTGCTGGCGTTAAAACGCTGAGGCCGAGAGCACAACGTGGTCTCATAAAACATAACCTGACGCCATAAAAAAACCGCAGCCTGAGCTGCGGTTTTTTTATGGTCTTATTACGTCTGTTTAATCAGAAATAATAATCCATGGTCAGGTACAGTGCATCGTAGTCGCCGTCGTCCACTTCGCCGTCTTTACCGATATCACCATCATTGGATACGTATTCAAGGTAGAACCAGCCCGGGCCATAGTTATAGCTCACACCCGGCGCCCAGCTGTCGGCGGAGCCAACGGTATTACCCTTGGTATTCGATTCAGCATTGGTGTAATCCACATAAAACAGGTAATCACCCATGCTGTAGGTCAGCGTTACAGCTTTACGGTCGTTTTTAACCTTAGGTAAACCGCTTGCACCGCCAATACCGTTCAGATCACGTTCGGTGATCATATACAGAGCTTTAACACCTAAATTGCTGAACTCACCTTCGTAATACACAACCGCGGCATTATGCTCACCAACATACGGACGCTCAGCGTTAGCACCGGTCAGATCACGTAATTTACCGTTCTGGTAAGAGGCACCGACTTTTTGCTTATCAGCCAGATCATATGCACCGTTCAGCACAAAGGTCTGCGTTTTCTGGTAAGTGGCTGGGCTGCCCAATTCGCTACCCCAGTGACCACCGTCATCCATGGTTTCGGTGCTGGAACCAAAGTCATCAACGTGGAAGTAAGCAACGTCGTAGTTAACCGCACCCAGATCGGCACTCCATTTAACACCGACATCCATCTGGTCGGCATAACCACCCAGCAACTCATCGCCAGGCCAGAAGTTAACGGTTGCCCAACCAAAAGGTACCTGAGATTTACCGATTTTCAGCTCACCCTTGCCAAAGGTTTTACCCACCCAGGCTTTATGGAAACCGAAATGAGCACCGGTATTGTTATTCGCCGGATCGGTGAAAGCACCGGTGCCATAACGCATTTCTGAGGAGAACTGCCAGCCGGTTTTTTCATCGGTTTTATCGATATACAGAATCAGCGCTTCGTAGTTGGTATCACCATAAGACACTTCATCAACGTTATCGTTATAAAGCGCATGATTCAGCCAGAAGCCACCGCTGATCGATTCCGATGCAACAGCAGGCACCGCACTTGCACTGATGGCCGCAATGGCCAGGGATAAGTGTACTTTTTTCAAAAGACTCTCTCCTTCCTTATTATGAATGAATCCCGGAAAACTCAGGGTTTCCCGTGGATATCTGGCCAGAACAGACAGAGCTTACCGCCTGTTTGCCCGGCCAAATTACGGCATCAACCTAAAGTTGATACTAGTCGTCGGACATCATTTTTCCCAACAACGTATGGTACAGCTCGCGGTCACCGACAACGCCCTGCACCCCCTGTTCATCACCTACCAGAACCGAGTGGCCTGTGTGGTAACGGATTTCCATCACATCACGCATGGCTGTGCGCGGCCCCACACGGGTGGGGATTTGCTGCAGCGCGCTGATATCATCACCCTGCTGCCAACACTGTACAGCATAGACCTGATCTTTTACCTGTACCTGATTACCATCGGGGCTAAGCCAATAATCATGGCGTTTGCTCAGACAATAGCCCCGTTCCTGCTGCGCCATATCACTCAGCTCACGCATTATTGATACTGCACGCAATACATTCAGCGGATTGGTATGGGCAACAAAATCACGCACATAATCGTTCGCCGGATTGAGCACAATGCTTTCCGGTTTACCATGCTGCACAATTTCACCGTCTTTCATAATGGCGATATGGCTGCCGAGTTTCAGCGCTTCATCAAGATCGTGACTGACAAAAATAATGGTCTTCTTCAGTTTTTCCTGCAGCTGCAACAACTCATCCTGCAGCTGAGTCCGGATCAGCGGGTCGAGGGCAGAAAACGGCTCATCCATTAATAAAATATCGGACTCAACCGCCAATGCCCGGGCCAGACCAACCCGCTGCTGCATACCGCCGGATAACTTACCCGGTTTAAGCTTTCGCCATTCAGCCAGGCCAACGACTTCCAGCTGCTCACTGACCCGGCGTTTGATTTCAGCTTTCGGCAAGCCCTGTAATTCCAGTGGCATCGCAACATTCTGCTCCACCGTCAGCCAGGGCATTAATGCAAACTTCTGAAACACCATAGAAATCCGGCGCATACGGATATCGCGCTGGGTTTGTGCATCGGCGCTGGCAAAGTCGAGCATTTCACCGTCATGCTCAATATTTACCGCCCCACGGGCAACCGGATTAAGGCCATTAATACAACGCAACAGGCTGGATTTACCAGAGCCAGAAAGGCCCATCAGTACACAGATTTCACCGCGTTTTACCGTCAGTGATGCATCTTTAACGGCAATCAAAGAACCACTTTGGGCACGTACCTGTTCACGATCCAGTCCCTGATCAAGTAATGCCAGCGCCTGCTGGGGTTGTGGGCCGAAGACCACATCAAGATGTTTAATTTCGATCATATCAGCTCACCTGTTCCCGTTGTTTGCACAGACGATCGAGTAAAATCGCCAACAGAACAATGGCCAGTCCCGCTTCAAAACCGCTGGCAATATCTACCGTGTTCAGCGCCCGGACCACAGGCTTACCCAAACCATCGGCGCCGACCAGGGCGGCAATTACCACCATCGACAGCGACAACATAATGCACTGCGTCACACCGGCAGCAATATTAGCCGCCGCCGCCGGCAGTTCGATACGCCATAACAACTGTGAGCGCGTGGCACCAAAGGATTGACCAGCCTCAACCATTTCTTTCGGTACTTCAGAAATACCCAGATAGGTCAGACGCACCGGCGCGGCTATGGCAAAAATAATGGTGGAAATCAGGCCCGGTACAACACCCAGACCAAACAATGTCAGGGTTGGAATTAAATACACAAATGGCGGAACGGTTTGCATCAGATCCAGCACCGGCCGTAAGACGGTGTATAAACGCGGATGATGCGCCGCATATATACCGATAGGCAGACCTAATAAAATACAAAACAGCGTGGCATACAGCACCAATGACAAGGTCTGCATGGTTTCGACCCAGTACCCCAGGTTCCAGATCAGCAATAACGACGCAACGGCATACAATACCAATCCCACAGAGCGGTGCAGCCAGAACGCAAACAGTGCCAGAACCACAATAAAGGCGCCCGGATGCATCCAGGTAAGCGCATCAGTACTGGAATTAATCAGCCATTCCAGTGATTCGGCCATGGCATCAAAGAAACCGGAGGTGTTGTCCACCAACCAGTCGAAAAACAGCTCGATATATTCACCGAGTGGAATTTTAAAACTATCCATAAGACTCACATAGTTATAAAGAAACAAAACAGAAATCTGAGCAGAAGTCAGTGCAGAATGTGCACTAGGGCCTGTTAACACTAATTAAACAGGCCTGTTATCGGCTAAAAATTTCTCAGGCAAGGCGCTGAGAGTGTGGCCTAACGGGTTCAGCGAGCGAACAGCAACGCAGGATGAGGGATTTTTAGCCATAACCCTTCGGGCTGAGGCCAGTTTTCCCCATTAACATCGTCGTTCGTCATTCATTTAGCCCGCTAATATCACTCCTCTCTCCTTGTTCTGAGAAAAACTGGCTCTCAGCAGGCTCGATTCACTTAGTGTTAACAGGCCCTAACTTCCTGCGTTTATGGATACTTAGCGGAAAGCAGCCTGTGCCTTAGTTAAAGCCGGCGATCCGTCAGCGGCTTTAACGTCTTTCAGCCAGACGTTCAGGACGTCAGGGTTATTTTTCAGCCATTGTGTGGCTGCTGCTTTGGGTTTTTTACCGTCATCAAGAATGGCCGCCATCACCTGATTTTCCATTTCCAGGGTAAAGCTCAGGTTGTTGAGAAATTTACCGATTTCCGCGCACTGACCAACATAGTCTTTACGGGTATTGGTAAATACCGACGCGCCGCCCAGATCCGGGCCAAAGAAATCATCACCGCCTTCCAGATACGCCAGATCGAAGTTGCTGTTCATCGGATGTGGCTCCCAGCCAAGGAAAACAATCCACTTATCACGACGGGTTTTACGCTTAACCTGTGACAACATACCGGCTTCGCTCGACTCCACCACTTCAAAGCCTTTCAGGCCAAAAGCGTTCTGATCAATCATCTCCTGAATCAGACGGTTACCATCATTACCCGGCTCAATACCGTAGATTTTTTTATCGAACTTATCGGAAAATTCAGCGATATCCGCAAAGGTTTTTACTCCGGCATCATAAACGTACTGAGGTACAGCCAGAGTGTACTTGGCACCGCTCAGGTTTTTACGCACCGTATCGACCGTGCCACGTTCACGGTAGGCTTTAATATCGCCTTCCATGGTTGGCATCCAGTTGCCCAGAAATACATCAATATCGCCATTTTCCAGCGACTTATACGTCACCGGTACCGACAGTAACTGCGTACTGGTCTGATAGCCTGCACTTTCCAGCACCACGGAAGCCAGAGCGGTGGTGGCGGTAATATCCGTCCAGCCAACATCAGAAAAGCGTACGGTATCGCACTGCTCTGCCTGAGCGGCAGAAGTTACCGCCAGTACCATGGATAATAAAATCGTTCGTAAAGTCATCATTTGTCTCCTGCATTTTTTTGCCGGATCAGGCCGGCGGATTAGTCCGTTGTTTTTCTTTCCAGTCGGCTTCCATACCCACCTCTGCGTTACTGGGAGGTAAAATCTGTGAGCGGCCTGTCAGACTGCTGCGGATAAAATCCGCTGCACGCTCGGCCACCATAATGGTGGGGGCATTTAAATTGCCGTTGGGAATCGTCGGAAAAACGGAGGAATCCACCACGCGCAATCCCTGCACACCATGAACGCGGGTTTCGGGATCAACCACGGCTGATTCATCAGTACCCATTTTGCAGGAGCAGGATGGGTGATACGCGCTTTCGACATTGCTGCGCACAAATTCATCGATCTGTTCATCTGTCTGCACCTGCTCACCCGGTTGAATTTCACCATCGCGATAGGCATCAAATGCCGGCTGACCAATAATTTCACGGGTCAGCTTTACGCAATCGCGGAAACCTTCGCGGTCATCTTCGTGCTGCAGATAATTAAACAGAATACGTGGTGCACTGTGCGGGTCAGCGCTGACAGCGCGGATATAACCACGGCTTTTCGGTTTGTTATGACCGATATGCACCTGAAAACCATGGCCATCAAAAGCCGTACGGCCGTCATAACGCATTGCTGCGGGTAAAAAATGGTATTGCAGGTCGGGCCACTCAACCCCGGCTTTTGAGCGGATAAAGCCACAGGATTCAAAATGGTTGGTCGCGCCCAGACCTTTGCGGGTAAACAGCCAGCGACTGCCGATTAAAAACTTACTCCACAACCCCAGCTTGCTGTTCAGGGTAATAGGCTGTTTGCATTTAAACTGAAAATAAAATTCGAGATGATCCTGCAGGTTTTCACCCACTCCGGGTAAGTGATGGTTTACTTCAATACCGGCCTGCTCCAGTACATCACGCGGGCCAATACCGGATAACTGCAGAATATGCGGCGAACCTACGGAACCGGCTGATAAAATAACCTCTTTGCGTGCACGCAGATTTTCAATTTTGCCTTTACGCTCATAGCGCACACCGGTTGCACGTAACCCATCCGGCTGCTTGTCCAAAAGAACCTTATGCACCAGCGCATGGGTAATCACGGTTAAATTATTGCGTTTCATCGCCGGACGCAGATAGGCATTGGCGGTTGACCAGCGCAGGCCATTTTTTACCGTCATATGCATCGGGCCGAAACCTTCCTGCTGCTTACCGTTGTAGTCGGCGGTAAAGTCATAGCCAGCCTGCTGCCCGGCTTTAATAAAGGCCCCGTACAGCGGATTTTGCATATTATTGCCGTTATTAACGCCTAACGGTCCGCTGTCGCCGCGGTACTCATCACCACCAAAAGCCCAGGTTTCAGCCTTTTTAAAATAAGGTAAACAATGGGCGTAATCCCAGCCTTCAGCCCCCGCTTTTGCCCACTCATCAAAATCACGGGCATGACCACGCACATACACCATGCCATTAATGGATGACGAACCACCCAACACTTTACCGCGCGGGCAATGCATACGGCGGTCATTGAGATACGGCTCCGGCTCGGTTTCAAACTGCCAGGCGTATTTTTTGGTATTCATCGGAATGGATAATGCGGTTGGCATCTGAATAAAAATACTTTTATCCGAACCACCGGTTTCCAGCAGCAGTACCGATACCTGAGGATCTTCGCTCAGACGATTCGCCAGCACACAACCGGCGGAACCGGCACCAACAATAATATAATCAAATTCGTTCATGGGTATTTCCTCAGAATGGGCTTTCCAGTGGATTCATACCCACGTACACCGCTTTTAACTGGGTGTAGTGCTTAATGGTTTCGACGCCGTTTTCACGACCGATACCAGATAATTTGTAACCACCCACCGGCATTTCCGCCGGTGAGGCACCATAGGTATTAATCCAGCAGATACCGGCCTGCATCTGATGAATTACCCGGTGAGCACGGCGGATATCGCGGGTAAAGACACCGGCTGCCAGACCCAGACGGGTATCGTTGGCGCGACGAATCACTTCATCTTCATCGCGGAAAGTCAGCACCGACATCACCGGGCCAAAAATCTCTTCGCGCACGATGGTCATATCATCGCGGCAATCGGTAAAAATGGTGGGTGCAACAAAATAGCCGTTCGGTGCACTGTCCGGCGCCAGCGCAAACCCACCACTGGCCAGAGTCGCACCTTCGGCTTTGCCTTTGTCGATATAACTCAGAACCAGTTGCTGGTGTTTGGCGGAAATTAAAGCGCCGAAATTCACGTCCGGGTCCATCGGATGACCCGCCACAATATTATTTTCGGTACGCTTCAGCAGACGCTGCATAAAATTGTCATATACCGCTTCATGCACAAATACCCGTGTGCCATTGGTGCAGATCTCACCCTGGGTATAAAAATTCGCCAGCATGGCCGCCGATACCGCATCATCAAGATCAGCATCGTCAAAAATAATCAGCGGCGATTTACCACCCAGTTCCATGGTGACGTCTTTTAAACCGCCAGCCGCAGCAGCCATTACTTTTTTACCGGTGCCGACTTCGCCGGTAAAAGATACCTTGGCAATGCGTTCTTCGGCCGTCAGCCAGGCACCTACTTCGGCTGCACCGTGGACAACGTTAAACACACCGGCAGGCACACCGGCTTCAATAAATATTTCCGCCAGTTTGACTGCGCCATACGGGGTTTCTTCCGATGGCTTAAAAATCATCGCATTGCCGCAGGCCAGTGCCGGGGCAGATTTCCAGCAGGCAATCTGCAGCGGATAATTCCACGCGCCGATACCGGCGCAGATACCCATCGGTTCGCGGCGGGTGTAATAAAAATCACCGCCTAAATCCTGCTGATTCCCTTCAATGGCTGGCGCGATACCGGCAAAAAATTCAATCGAGTCGGCACCGGTAACCACATCCACCACGGAGGCTTCCTGCCAGGGTTTACCGGTATCCCGTACTTCGCCGGCGGCCAGTTCATCATTACGCTCACGCAATAACGCCACGGCTTTTAATAAAATACGGCTGCGTTCCATAGCCGGAGTTGCCGACCATTGCTCAAAACCACGCTGGGCGCTGTCCAGCGCAGCGGTTTTAATGCTGTCGTCGGCGACCTCCACCTGATAAGCCACTTCGGCTGTGGCCGGATTAATCACATCGAAGGTTTCACCGCTTTGATTGGCCAGCGGCTGGCCATCAATAAAATTCATCAGTCGCATGGATTCAGATCTCATCGGTGCGACCGCTGGTCGCTATCAGTGAATCAATAAAGGCTTTGCACAAACGCTCGGCTTCGTTAAAAGCCTCATCGGTTGCAGGAGTCAGATTGAGGGTGCTGCGCAGCCACATGCCGTCAATCATGGCGGCGGTCATCGCCGCCGCATCGCGGGCGGCAATGGGGTCAGCGATTAACTGGCGGAAGGAATACAACAGGTTGCTGCTCAGGCGCTGGCTGTTAACCCGCTGTAAGCGGGCCAGAGCCGGGTCATGCATGGCTTTCGCCCAGAACGCCAGCCAGGTAACGGTGGCCGAAGACGAGCGCTGAAAACCGGCAAAGTTGGTTTCGACAATCATCATCAGGCGCTCGCGTGGTGATACCTGGCGCGCCTGACCGGCCTGCAGTTGTTGCAACAAGCCCTGCTTCAGCTGCTCCAGCAGATGTCGCACAGCGGCTTCGATAACACCCTGCTTGCCACCGAAATAGTGGCTGATGATGCCGGATGACATCCCCGCCAGCTTGCTGATGGTAACGATGGTCGTGCCCTGAAACCCATACAACTCAATGGATTTCAGAGTGGCGTCAATCAGCTGCTGACGCCGTAAACCCTCGATATTTGCTCTGTTTAAACCGTTACTCAACTGCTTTCCCGCCATTGATTGAACGTTCAATCAATACGAGTCTAAAGTTTAGTTCTCTATGGATCAACCCATCTGCGCAGGACAAAGCACGCAGCGGAGAAGCAGCAAAAAGGCCGCAGGCCAGCCACCATGCGCCCTGAGCAGGGGTAAAAATTAATTAGATATCTATGGAATTTTTATACTGAACAGCGGCAAAAATACTCATTCCCCGGAAAGCAGACATAAAAAAACGCAGCCCCGGCAATGCGGCAGCTGCGTTTTTTTGTCTGACTTATACGTGACAGCAAGGCCGCGGGTGCGGCCAGCTATTACTCAGCGCGGTGTTCGCGCGCCAGGTATTCATGTGATTGCATTTCCAGCATACGCGAGGTGGTGCGCTGGAATTCAAACTCCAGCTTACCCTGACCGTAAATTGCCGGAATGGCCGCATCGGCCGACATAATCACTTTCACACCACGATCATAAAACTCATCAATCAGGTTGATATAACGGCGCGCCAGGTCGTCGTTTTTAATGCCCATGACCGGCACATTCGAAATCAGAATGGCGTGAAACTGCTTACCCAATTCGATGTAATCGTTCTGCGAACGCGGGCCATCGCACAATGCGGTAAATTCAAACCAGGCGATATCGTCACACAGTGCTTTAACCGGAATCTTACGCCCCAGAATTTCCACTGTGCAGTTGGTTTTAACGTGACGCGGGTCGGCGATCAGGCTGTCGAAACTTTTCTGCAGACTGGCTTCTGCACCACTGTCCAGCGGGTAATGGTAAAGCTCGGCCTGCTCCAGCGTGCGCAGACGGTAATCAACACCCGAATCCACATTCACCACTTCGGTGTATTTATTCAGCAGTTTAATTGCCGGAATAAAGCGGTCACGCTGCAGACCGTCTTTGTACAGACCGTCAGGCACGATGTTCGAAGTAGCCACCAGGGTAACACCACGGTTGAACAGTTCCTGCATCAGGCCGCCGAGAATCATGGCGTCGCCGATATCGGAGACGAAAAACTCGTCAAAGCAGATCACTGCGGCCTCATCGGCAATGCGGTCAGCAACGATATTCAGCGGGTTCTTTTCGCCGGCCAGCGCCGTCAGATCGCGGTGTACGCGCTGCATAAAACGGTGAAAGTGAGTACGCATTTTGCGTTTGAACGGCAGCGCATCGTAGAAGGTATCGACCAGATAGGTCTTACCGCGACCAACGCCGCCCCAGAAGTAAATCCCTTTTTCCGGTTCCGGCTTTTTCTTGCTCAGCTTGCCAGCCAGCTTACCGAACAGCCCCTGTTGCGCACGGCGGTTTTCCGCGGCGACCAGGTCGTCAAACAGACGTTGCAGATGCTTAACCGCCATTTCCTGCGCGGCATCATAAGAAAAGTCATCGCGTTGCAGATCGGCTTGATAGAGTTCCCAGGGCGTAGACACAGACAGTCTCCCTTATAGAAGTGGGATATCGGGAAGAAATTCAGGGCGCGCAATTTAACCAAGCAGGGGCAAAAGTGCAAATCCTGACCATGGTCGGACAGCAGGAAAAACCTGCCAAACCGGCCTGAGTCAGCCCCCCTATCAACTCACCCCGGCCGCCTTAAGCAGCGGCGCCCAGTCTTCCTGCAGACTGGCCTTAAGATCGGTCAGGCGACCATGAAAGAAATGGCTGCCCTCACAGAACACCTGATAGTGTGGCGTTGGTACCACCCGCTCAGCCCAGTCGCTGACTTCATCAAAAGGCACTACTTCGTCGGCATCGCCCATATAAATAAAGGTTTCAAACTCATAAGGCAGCTGGTTAGGAGCATCAAAGTGATGCACCGCCGGCGCCAGCAACACAAGCGCCGCAATGCCTTCCGGCGCACGGCAGGCGCTTAAGCAGGCCATACCGGCACCAAAGGAAAACCCCGCCAGAATCACCTTTTGCCAGCCCAGCTCGTTACGCACATAGTTCAGCGCCGCCAGCACATCGTCCTGCTCGCCCACACCGTTATCGTGAACACCTTCACTGTTACCGACTCCGCGAAAATTAAAGCGCAGGGTCGGCAAGCCCAGACCTGCCCCTGTGCGCGTGACGGTAGTAACCACCTTGTTGTCCATCGTGCCGTGAAACAGCGGATGCGGGTGACACATCAGCACGCCCAGACGGCTCTGATCCGCCACCTGCCAGCGTGCGTCCAGTGCTCCGGCCGGGCCTGCAATCGTGATTTTCTGTTCCTGCGCCATAACGTCTTTTCCTCATCTGTCCGGCAACTATATGGCAACTGCTGAAGCCTGCCGTGGCGGGCGCCGGGCGGCCCAAACCAAAGCATCTTCTTCACCATATGCATATAGCTAAATGTTATTGAATATACCTTCTTATATATCAGGCAACTTGGTATATTTCGCGCAATTTACATTGCCCCACACCTACCTTTTGGGAGCCATCAGACCAAAATGACTGACTACAACCTGACGCACTTAAAGCAGCTGGAAGCGGAGAGTATTCATATCATCCGCGAAGTCGCCGCTGAATTCGACAATCCGGTGATGATGTACTCCATCGGCAAAGACTCTTCGGTGATGCTGCACCTGGCTCGTAAAGCCTTTTATCCGGGTAAACCGCCATTTCCGCTGATGCACGTGGACACCACGTGGAAATTCAAGGAAATGATCGAGTTCCGCGACAAGATGGCCAAAGAAGTGGGTATGGATCTGATCGTACACATCAATCAGGAAGGTGTGGCACAAGGCGTTGGCCCGTTCACCCACGGCTCATCCAAGCACACTGACATCATGAAAACCCAGGGCCTGAAACAGGCGCTGGACAAGTACGGCTTTGATGCTGCCTTTGGTGGTGCCCGTCGTGATGAAGAAAAATCCCGCGCCAAAGAGCGTGTGTATTCGTTCCGTGACAGCAAGCACCGCTGGGACCCGAAAAACCAGCGTCCTGAACTGTGGAACATCTACAACGGCAAAGTAAACAAGGGCGAAAGCATCCGTGTTTTCCCGCTGTCTAACTGGACCGAGCTGGATATCTGGCAATACATCTACCTCGAAAACATCGACATCGTACCGCTGTACTACTCCGCCAAGCGTCCGGTGGTTGAGCGTGACGGCATGCTGATCATGGTTGATGACGAGCGCATGCCATTAAAAGAAGGCGAAGTACCGGAAATGAAATCCGTACGCTTCCGTACCCTGGGCTGCTACCCGCTGACCGGCGCCGTCGAATCTGAGGCAGACACTCTGCCGGAAATTATTCAGGAAATGCTGCTGACCACTACATCTGAGCGTCAGGGCCGTGCCATCGACCACGATTCATCCGGTTCGATGGAGAAGAAGAAGCAAGAGGGGTACTTCTGATATGTCACACCAATCCGATCTGATCGCTGCCGATATTCTTGAGTACCTGAAGCAGCACGAAAACAAAGAACTGCTGCGCTTTTTAACCTGCGGCAACGTTGACGATGGCAAATCCACCCTGATCGGCCGTCTGCTGCACGACTCGAAAATGATCTATGAAGATCAGCTGGCCGCCATCGAAAAAGACAGCGCCAAATCCGGCACCACCGGCGAGAAAATCGACCTCGCCCTGCTGGTTGACGGCCTGCAGGCAGAACGTGAGCAAGGCATCACCATCGACGTAGCCTACCGCTACTTCAGTACCGCCAAGCGCAAGTTCATCATCGCCGACACTCCGGGACACGAGCAGTACACCCGCAACATGGCCACCGGTGCATCCACCTGTGATCTGGCGATTATTCTGATCGACGCCCGCTACGGTGTGCAGACCCAGACCAAACGTCACAGCTTTATTGCCTCGCTGCTGGGCATCAAGCACGTGGTGGTTGCGGTCAACAAAATGGACCTGCTCGACTTCAGCGAAGAGCGCTTTAACCAGATCCGCGAAGACTACCTCGCCTTCGCCAAAAACCTGAATCTGGAACTGAGCGATATTCACTTTGTGCCGATGTCCGCCCTCGACGGCGACAACGTGGTAGAACGCAGCACGCGCGCTGCCTGGTACACCGGCCAGACGCTGATGGAAATTCTGGAAAGCGTGGAAATTGCCAAGGATAAAAACCTGGAAAACTTCCGCCTGCCGGTACAGTACGTTAACCGTCCGAACCTCGACTTCCGTGGTTTCTGCGGCACCATTGCCTCCGGTATCGTTAAGCCGGGCGACACCATCATGGCACTGCCATCGCAGAAAACCAGCAAGGTTGAAAGCATCGTGACCTACGACGGCAACCTCGAAGAAGCCTTCGCCGGTCAGGCCGTAACCCTGACCCTGGAAGACGAAATCGACATCAGCCGTGGCGACGTTATCGTTAAGCTCGACGACCTGCCAACCGTGGGTAAAAAGCTGAATGCCGACATCGTATGGATGACCGAGAACCCGTTGATTCCGGGCAAACCATACGACCTGAAATTCGCCTCCAGCTCAACCGCCGGTACCGTGAGCAAAATCCACCACCTGGTGGACGTAAACACACTGGAACAGAGCCTGGCCGATCAGGTAAACCTGAACGAAATCGCCCTGGTGGAAGTATCGCTGGATAAAGCCGTACCTTTTGACTGCTACAGCAAAATTCCGGGTACCGGCGCCTTTATCATCATCGACCGCCTGAGCAACGTCACCATTGGTGCCGGTATGATCGTGGGCGCCGCCAGCGCATCGGACGACAACACGCCGGTAACCGCGGCTGAGAAAGCCCGCCGCTTCAACCAGAAGCCAGCCATTGTTGCCGTTAACGCAGTGAATGCTGAACAGGTGGTACAGGGCCTCGACCGTCGTCTGTTCGAAATGGGACGCGTAGCGGCAATTGCCAGCAACGAAAACGCCCAGATTCTGAAAGACGCAGGTCTGGTGGTTCTGGTTGCCGGCGGTGCCGATGGCGCCGATGTCAGCCTGGCCGCCGATCAGGAAAGTCTCGACTCCCTGATCGCCGACCTGCAGGAACAAGGGATCATCTGATCCCTGACTGAGTGAAGTGCTAACAAAGAGCCCTGCCGGAAACGGCAGGGCTTTTTTATGCCCGGAGCTTTTATGCACCGAAGCGGCATACACGGAATGCTTATCCTCCTCGTACCCGACGCCACCCCAGACCCGCGCCGCCCGAACACATATCAGAAGCTCTCAGACGCAGATAAAGCCCGATTCAGCGCCATCTCAACAATCGCGACAGCAACCCCTGACTGCAGCAGCACAGGGCCTCTGCCCGGACTTTCGCACGGTTTAGTAACTCTTTGAAAAATATCAGAAAAAAATGTTTGACAGGCAAAAGAATGCTGGCATAATACGCGCCACTTGAACGGAGCAATGCAGAAAGCATTAACCACTTCTTTCAGGTAACAATGTGGCTATGTAGCTCAGCTGGTTAGAGCACAGCATTCATAATGCTGGGGTCACTGGTTCAAGTCCAGTCATAGCTACCACGAATTCTAAAGGCTAGTAGGTTAACACTTACTAGCTTTTTTCGTTTTCTGGGGGTGCCAGTAAAAAACACCTCTACAGCCCGCATAAATCCTGAATTCTAAAACTTCAGACCATCCAAGATGTTGCACACCGCCACCCGTTGAGGCAGAAGCAGATTAGCCAGAGGGTTAAACTCGAGCGCCTGATTCAGATAATCAGGTGAAAGATGGGCATAGCGCAGGGTCATTTTCAGATCAGAGTGACCGAGTATTTTTTGCAGCGTGAGAATATCGCCGCCGTTCATCATGAAATGGCTTGCGAATGTGTGCCGGAGAATATGGGTCATCTGCCCTTCCGGGAATTGAATCTTTGAACGCTCAGCAGCCCCCCGGAAAGCGGTCCGGCATGGGTTGAACAAATTCCGATGTGTTGGCGGGTTAGAGGTGAATTTTATTTCACTAAAAAGAAATGGTGTTATCGGCACGCTTCGCGATCTGCCATTCTTTGTATCTGTGAAACGTACAGATGGCTGCTCACCGGCAATCAGCCCAGTTCTTAGCAAATACTCCGCTTCACCAAACCTTGCCCCTGTACTGAGGCAGATCTTCACCACCGGCAGTAAGTGCCTGTTTTCTGAGTCTGCGCATGCATCCAATAAAATCGGGATCTGTTCTTTTGTCAGAAATCCCATTTCCCTTTCTTGTTCTTTGAACTGCCGGATCTTGCCCAGTGGGTTATCGATTTCGTAAAAACCGAGGCGATCCATTTCGTTAAACAGTGCGCGCATGTAGCGCAACTCATGATTAACCGTTGCCGGCTTAACTTCAGTAACGCGACGAACACGGTAACCTGAAAAATCAGCGGCCGTAAAATCACACAACAACGGATTACCCAGGCGCTCAGCAATGGCGAGCATACGCGAATAGCGATAATTGCCATCCTTCAGGGTTTTACCGTGAGCCTTAAACCAGAGGTCTACAAGCTGAGATAAGCGCGTTTGTGCCGGGTCAATCATGGATCAGGCAGCCACCCCATTGAGACGATGATCGCGGAGACGCTTATCAACGAAATCCGTCAGGCACAGGAACAGCTCTGAACTGTGACCGTAATAAAGTAAACCGAAGTAGTCAGCGAGATCAGATTCAAGCCCCGAACTCAGCAGGTGCTGAACTACGTGCTTTGTGGTGAAACCTTTGCGGGCTGCTAAGCGCAGATGATTACCGAGCCACATAGCGACATTACGACGACCGGCCACGCCTGCGGACTTTTTTTGGTCACGGGCATAGATGAATGTGGGATGCACATTGAACCAGCTCACGTCTTCCATCAGTTTCTGCCAGATCGGATGAATATAGGTTGAGCTGTGATGCAGGCGGAAATTGTTTAAGCAGTAATCCCAGAGCGCTTGCAGGTGGGGTTTTAAATCGCGTGGTTCGCGGATGCAGATCAGTTTGCCAGGCTCAATCATTTCCCCTTTTTCGTTGTACTTTGCAGAGCGGTTGTAATTGCCGTTTTCAAACTCTTTTAACACCGAGTGATGCACACGAAATTCTAAGCGGTGCACGGTGTCCACTTCCCCGCCGTCCCGGCCATCTTTGTATTCAGGGGTGAACGGATCGTCGAGAGACGGAGTGGCACGCCACTGAGACTCACAGAAGTCCAGCTTGTCGCTTTTTACAGCCTCTTCTGACTTGTTATAGAGACACATCTGCAGAGAGCTGGAATTGCCGAACAGGTACGTCTGACCGCGGCCATACACGAAGGAGGCTTCGGCTACTTCGAAGTGGGCGTTACTGATCGCATTTACCTTCAGGTTTCGCTTTGAGCGTGTCGCAAGCATGCTTTCGAAGTCTTCCGGCAGTACCAGCCCTTTCATATCGACACAGAGGTGTACGGCCATGCCAGAGGCTTCCAGAGTGTCACCGAAGGTACGGCCAATCTCTCTCAGGCGGTTTGTGAGCTGTTCAAGGCCCAGTTCGTCAATCAGCTGGGGCGTTACTTCGATTTTCATGTGTGGCCCTTGCTGGTCGGCTTCTTTGTAGAAGGACTTGAGCAGTACCACCATGCCGATATCCAAATTTTTCAGGATATATTGATACCCGGACTTTTTGCCGGAGCTGGATAATTTCCATTCAATACCGGCGATTTCAATAACGTCCGTGGTTTTCGTGTCGTAGTGGCTTGCGATCTGCTGCAGCACTTCAGACTTCAGGGTGCAGTTATACAACTGGCGGATGGTATCCACGCCGGTATGCAGGAACCGGAGTCCGGACAAATCATATTCAACACTGCCCCTTTCCATTTCGTAGGTATCGGCGCCGGTCAGCGGATCAAAAAAGCGTTTCATTTTCTTGTTTTCAAAACGTGCCATTTAAAAACCCCCAATAACATGACGTTGACGAAACTCCGCAGCATTCCGGGCAGTTCGTCCCCCTTTTAAATTACGTGTTACAGGCACGTAATTGGCGGCGCTCTGCCGCCATAACTGCGCTACGCTGGTCACGCCGGCAGAGCGCCGTAATACATGCCAGGCTGCGCCTGAGTGAACATGGGGCGCTACCGCCCCCATACCCCCGGAAGTGAGGGGCACTGCGTCCCCTACGGCCAGAGGCCTACCCCTGCGGTTATCCAGTGCAATCTTTGACTCACACACCCTCAGAACCCCGAACACCAGACGAGTCAGACTCATTAGTTAAATCAGAAATAAAATCGCGCTTGCCGCTACGGGCTGGCTCACAGACGGCCATGTAAAACTGGTTATTGCGGGATATTTTTACTAAGCACTGGGCAACTGGCTGAACCTGATAACCCAGCCCCTGCAGATCAGGGAGAGTTAAGTCGGCGTAGCCATCGCCATAAATAACGCGGAATAAATACTGAACTTGCGGGAAGCGGCCGGAGTTATAAGCAATAAATACCCGGTCAGCCTGGCTGATGAAGTCATCCGAATGATCATTTTTTTGTTCGTAACTATTTTCACGAACAGGGTTTTTAGTTGCTGCCTGAGGAGCTGGAACAACAGGCTGAGCTTTTTCAGGAACCGGTTTAGCACCGTTAAAGTTAAACAGAGAGCCTGCTGTCAGCCAGACAACGAATAAACCAGCAAACAGGCCGCCAAGTATCAGTTTGAACTGAAAACCCTTCAGAATGTTAAAGCGGCCGTCTGCGCGGGATTCATTACCTGCACCCACTTCGCTTTTAGTATGGCTTTTATAAAGCGCACAAATATCTTTACTGAACTTGCCAGGTATTTCCCGCTCACGACGGGAGACAGGAGGAACGGGCCCGGTTACTGGCCCACTGTACACGTCAACACGATAAAGCTTTGACGTACCCATTTTAGAAAGCTTGGTAACCCGGAATGTTGTTTCAATCAGGTTGCGCATAAACGAAGCAATCTGACTTAAATCCTGAGTCACGAGCACGATTTCGGTTGAGTGACCGGAATCCCCTACCATATGCCGATGTTCAGCAAAGAACGATTTGTCTGTTTCCCGTAGCCGGTTGGCATTCATACCGGCTGGCCACAATCGCCAGCACTCATCCAGAACAAGAATGGCGCCCGGTTCAAAGACTTCAGTCCACCAATTTTCATTAGTGCGGATGTCTTCAACATCCAGCTGAACGGGAGCAATACCGAAGCGATCCAAGAACAGCTCTGTATTACAGGGGATATTGGTAAAGACGGTACGCATCGCCTTACATGCAGGGACGATCACATTTTCAACGACACCATAAGACTTACCATGACCGGGAAGCCCCACATAAGCGGTTATGCTCATTACCCAATCACCGGAATACGTCGAATGATAAAGCGCAGGGTATAAGCACTGACTAAGATCGCCACACCGTTATTTAGCTGAAAGGCTTCAGCAAACCAGCCGATTTCTGCAGGAATATGGAGATTACCGATATTGCTGGCCCATGACGGCACGGGAATTGATTCAACAACAGCAGCAAGACCATTCAGTATTTTTTCAAAGAACCAGAGGCCCAGCGCGGCCACCTGATCCAGAAACCAATCAGCCAGGCAACCAACGTCCGTGATAGAACAGACCTCAGAATCCGGTACCGGATCAGTCGCGATAATGTCAGGTGTATATGTAGGATCAGCCATAACGAATCGCCCTATGCAGAGAAAACAATACGGAAGCCCATCACGATATAAACGATGAGCATCACGGCAGATAAAATGCTTTTTATAGAATCCAGAACAGTGCAATGAACACGAGTGCTTACCGTTTGATTAATCGGTCTGGGAAGATCAATTGATAACGGAGGACAAGACACCGACCCGATATCAAAAATATCGACAATGTCTTCACCCATAGAAACAATCGGTGCTTGAGAAATCTTATTCCTGAAAGTGGCCCCGATTTCACCAAAGGATTTACCTTTAGTGGCAACCTTACCCGGTAGATTGCCAGTCAGATCGTTACCGTCTCCGCCGCCACCCGTTCCCGGATCAGTCGGATCAGTAGTGCCGCCACCATCACCACCTGTATCACCGCCGCCAGAATCGCCGCCTGAGTCGCCACCGCCCGTACCCGGGCCAGTAGGATCTGTTGGATCAGTAGAGGGAGGCTGGCAAAGCAGAGAGCACGTAGCGGCATCCTGAATAATGACTTTGTAGCCTTGCTCTGTTGGGCATTGGAAGTTCTGAACCTCATCAGCACAGTCTTCGACGGGATCTGTGCCAGGATCTGTGCCGGGGTCTGTGCCGGGATCTGTGCCGGGATCTGTGCCGGGATCTGTGCCGGGATCTGTGCCGGGGTCTGTGCCGGGGTCTGTGCCGGGGTCTGTGCCGGGGTCTGTGCCGGGATTGTTATCTGTATCGTCCCCACCGAGGTTACGACAAGATGTGAAAATAAATTCTACAGAGCCACCCGCAGAATATTCATAACAGTTTTTTGATTCATCACCAGAGGTCGCAGGATCATCTGATGCAGCGCGACACATGCCACCCGGATTCTGAGATAAATAACTTAAACAAGAATTTTCAGCATGGGTATTCGGATCGCCATAATCGCCACTGCATCGATGAACAGAACCAGAGCCAAGCTTTCCATCCATATTTTTACCGGGCCCTTCACAGTAATCAGAACACCTTTTATCCGATTCTAAAGAATAAATATTACCCGACGCAGATGTACATTCTTGCTGTTCCTTGCCACACGTCCCAGTCGGATTATCTTGATCGGCATAACAGCCTTCTTCTCCTGAATCATCAGAAGGAGTAGAAGCGCAGTCTTCAGGTAATACTTCAAAAAGAATCCAACTCCCCGCATTACCTAGATCGCCCGACTCACGACACTCAGCAGGATTCACCCTACTTGAAAGAGAAATAGCGCAATTTTCCTGTGTCATATTGAAATAACGAGGATAAGCCCCTCTATAACCAAAAGGACAAGATTCCGCAAACCCAGAAAAAGCATCAACAGAGAATAAAGCGAGCAATAAAAACAGGTATTTCATTTCAAAAGCTCACTAGGAGAATTCAGATAAAGACCGTTAACGAATCCAGTTAAAAAACAGGAAGCAAGTAACAAGGCCAGAGACAAAAAAAGAGAAGTGATACAGTTCAAGCATAAAAATCGGGGGCTGAATAAATCCAACCCCCACCCCGTCAGGAACGGATAGCAGCGAGCAGCATTTTCACACCGCGAAGTGCGATATAAACAGTCGCAACAGCCGCGCCAACCGTACCAATACCACTCACAATGGTCGCGTAATCAACACCACCAGTGATGGTGGCAACAGTAGCAGCATCCATAGGATTACCCCTTAATCGATTTAAGTAAGACCGCCACGCCCAATGCGGCAGCCAGTGGAACAACCGGCAGAATAAACCCCGCCGAGAAGTAACTCAGAGCCGTCTCAGGAGACAGTTCTGAGATGTCAAACGACTGGGTATAGGCAGTAACCTTCCAGCCGCTTGAGCATTCAAGCGCCGCCGTAATGGGTTCATCACAGACGAGCACATAATTCATTTAATTACCCAGCCTTCTTAGCCGGTTCACGCACAATTGAAAGCGCGTGCTGTACGGTTTTACCGCCTTGCGTTTTATTCAGAACGATCAGCGTAACGTTCATCGGATAATCAGCCGGGTTATTCGACAAGCTATCAACGATCGCTTGGTCACAGCTCATTTTCGCAGGCACATAACCCCGGTAAATCGAATTAGTTGGGTCCGTGTTAATTACAAACAGTTGGTTGATACGGTCGCCCTTATCCGTTTGGAAAGACATACCGCCGATCAGAGTTACAGGCATTTGAAATTGCATAGTTATTTCCTCAGATAGCTCTCTTCACTTTTCAGCCGACGGCAAGAGCATGACCGCCGACATTACAAAAACGGGTTGGAATCAAACCAGCGCGCACAGCAGATGCCAGGCGCTGTTCATTCAGATCAATACGAACTTGGTTAGCGAAGCGTTTAACATCGCCATAAGGCTGCTCAGAGAGGATCAGCCACAGCAGATAGCGCAGGCTGACTTCCGGCATGTGCGCTTGTTCGTTGTGGAACGTGGCGCGAAATTCGGCCAGCAGCGCGGACTCATCCACGGGAATCAGTTCAGCTTGAAGCGGAATCGGGGACGAAGGCTTAATCATGGCGATACCCCTTCTGCCCGGTGAAACG
Organism: Thalassolituus sp. ST750PaO-4; assembly: GCF_020320405.1. Taxonomy (NCBI): domain Bacteria; kingdom Pseudomonadati; phylum Pseudomonadota; class Gammaproteobacteria; order Oceanospirillales; family Oceanospirillaceae; genus Thalassolituus; species Thalassolituus sp. ST750PaO-4. Next base: position 526,177 of record NZ_JABVCB010000007.1, on the reverse strand, counting down.
ATGAGAAAACGCGGGCTTGTCATGCTGAATATTTGAAACAGCGCGGATACGCTCAGAGAGAAACCGACTACTGGCCTTACCAAGATCATGAAGCGCAATGGCATGAGCCAGCTCAGCATTAGCGTACAGAGACTGAAGGCGCTGAAACTCAGCAGAGACGAATTGAGCCATTCTGATCCCCCTTACCCAGCCCCGGACGCTTTATTAAATCAGCGCTTTCCAGTAGGTTGAGCGGTTACGAGTATTAAAGGCGGGTGCTGCAACACCCTGACAAATGAACTTTAGGAGATTTCCTAAATACTAGCAATTGAAACCTAGTATTTAGGTTATTGTATTTATTTATATGGAAAAAGCGGTAGATAGATTCCTCTTATTGATAGATGCAGAGGATGTGAAACTGCCATGGCTAGAAAGCGTTTCAGGAATACCAGCCAAACGCTGGTCTAACGTGAAATACAAAGCGGCAGAAATGAGAGCTGAGGAATTAGTGGCACTGGGAAGGGTATTCAAGGAATACGCATACTGGCTCACTACAGGTGAAGAAATACCGGAGGCAGGACAGATCAGTCCTATGACCAAGAAGGCACAAAGAACCTTAAAGCCAACCCCCAAGGCTGGCTAATTGCAAAAAGAGCTGCTGACAGGTGGAAGTGGTAGCAGCTCAATTCACTTCAGACGGTTATAGATAGGATGACCGGAGGGAGGAACAACAAGAGTCGACCAGCGCCAACCCGTACGGCACTTATCACACTTAATATTGGTCATGTAAAAATCGTAAGTGCCATAAGCATTCAAATAAAAATAAGTAATGACCGTCGTACTCTTACGATTAGAATCAATCTCATAAAAGCACCTAATGTGCTTATTTAATTCAAGATCAGAATAAATCTTTGACTCACCAGGCTGCAGCATAAAAAAGGAAATGTACTTCCCATACATATGCCTTTTGCAAGTGAGCAGGTGACCGGAATGGTTTTTAAACTCAATCTCCCCACCGGCAGCTTGAACAGTAAAAGACCAGGCTAAGGAAAGGATTAAAACTTTAAAAATCAATAGCTTGCGAAGCATGGACAGATCCCTTTGACCAATTACGCCAGTCATAATAACAAAAATATCACCGGCTTCATAATGCTGGGGTCACTGGTTCAAGTCCAGTCATAGCTACCACGAATTATAAGGGTCAGCAGGTTAGCGCTTGCTGGCCTTTTTTATTTTGTAGCCGTTAGATAGCCGTTGTGTAGCCGTTCCAATGGATTCAAATCTAAGACTGCAGCCAGATGATCAGGCGATAAATGAGCGTAGCGCATGGTCAGCTTAATATCAGAATGACCCAATATCTTTTGCAGTGTCAAAATATCACCACCATTCATCATGAAGTGACTCGCAAACGTGTGCCGTAGAATGTGAGTCGCCTGCTGCTCAGGTAGCTCTATACGAAAGCGCTTAACCGTTGACCGGAAAGCATACTTAGCAGATGAGAAAAGCAACCCCGCTGTATTGCCAACCTCTAAGACCTCAGAGGCCAATGATCTGCTGATCTGGACATACCTGACCTGACCATTCTTAGTTTCAGCAAACCTGAGCATACAAACCGAATCATTCACAATCAGATCAGATACACGAAGAGATTCAGCCTCACCCCAACGCGCCCCAGTAGAGAGACAAATTTTTGCAACGATGAGCACAAATTTATTTTTCGACTGTGCCAGGCAATTCAATAAATTACTGATCTGGTCATCGTCTAAAAATTCTAATTCCCTTTGATTTTCTTTAAAGGTTTTTATTTTTGCCATTGGACTTTCTGAAAAGTAATGACCGAGCCGAATCATTTCAGAAAATAAAGCCCTGAAATAACGAGTCTCATGATTCACTGTGCTAACAGAAACTTCATTCAGACGTTCAAACCGATAGCGTGAAAACTTAGAAACTGTAAAGTCCTTAACATAACCGCCGATACGTTCAGCTATCTTCTTTGTCCGAGGATATCGATATTCGTCCCTAAGCGTTCTCCCATGCAGCTCATACCAGCGATCTACAAACTCAACAAGCGTCTGATGCTTAGGAACAGCACCACCAGATTGCTTTAATTCGTTCTCACGAGCCTTAGCAAGAGCCCTATTTTTAAAGCCATACTCCCGTATACGTTCGCCCTTAACAGCAACGTCAACCATCCAGCTAGTACGATGCTGCCTTACAGTCACACGCCCACCCCATTCAGCCTATGCTGAAGCATCCTGTCACTAACAAAAGCATTTAAAACTGCCGGTAACTCATCCATTTCGCCAAATTCAAGCAATCTAAAATAACTACACAAATCCGATTCCATACCCATTTCAAGAATCTTTTTGGTGACATACTCAGGCCTGAAATTCTTGCGAGACTGAATCTTTATGTAGTTTCCCAAGGTATGAGCAACATGCCGATGATTCACATCAGAACTTGGCTTTTTATAGGCACGCTTATAGAGAAATGGAGCATTGATATTAAAGAAAACGATGTCTTCACTCAGAGATTGCCAGACAGGATCAACATAGCCTTTATCATCCATCAGACGGAAATTATTCAAGGCATACTTCCACAAGCCGGATAGATGCTGGTGAAGCTGCTCATAATTCTTAATTTCAGATGACGGGGAATCATGCTGGACAAATCGCTCAAAGTCCTCAATAACCGAATGATGAAAGCGAAATTCAAGACGATGAACAACATCACCGGCAGAATATGCAGGAGTCATGAAATCCTGATTGTTATCAGTACCTTTAACGACCTTACCCCAAACAGATTCCCAGAAGTGAAGCTTGTCGTTCTTACAAGCCTCATCAGTTTTGTTATACAAGCACATCTGAATGGCACTTGACTGGCCGAATGTATAGGTCTGAGTCTGGCCATGAATAACAGCTATCTCATTCAGGTTAAATTCAGCGTGAGACATGCCATTGACCCGGAACTGACGGCGAGCAGACGTCTGTAAGCGATGTTCGAAATCAGGAGGTAGATCGTAACCGAGAATGTCAGTACACAGATGAGCGGCCACGCCCTTGTCTTTGACATTAGTAGCGAACACATAAGCAAGCGCTCTGATTTCTTCTGTGAGTTCACCAGGGTCTGACTGATAAATCTTCTGCGGAGTGACTTCAATCTTCAGGTGAGAGCCATTCTGATCAGCTTCAACATAGAAACTCTTCAACAGCACAACAAAGCCAGCTTCTAAATTCTTGAGAGTGTATTGATAGCCCCCTTTCTTTGAACCTTTTGAAAGCAGAAAGTCATAGCCGTCAATGTTGATCAGGTCTGTATTGAAGACATCATAGTGATGTTCTATCTGCTGCAATACTGATGACCGGAGATTGCAATTGAACAACTGTTTCAGCGTATCGACACCGGTATGTAAGAAGTACATAGATGAGAGATCGACAGTCTTATGCTCTGTCACAAAATGCTCACCAAAGCGCTGAAAGGTTTTAGCCTTGAATGGTGATAGTTCCATAACTGTTCCTTAGTAAATGTGCTTTATTGTGCGTTTATGTGCGTTCTGAAGTGTGTTTATTAGTACGTGTTACAAGGACGTAACGGACGGCCGCCGCTGCGCTGCCCCAAGCGCTGCGCGCAGGAGCAGACCAGCAGCAGGCGACCGAAACGGCGGAGCCGTTGTTAATCATGGGGCGCTGCCGCCCCCATCCCCCCGGCAGGCGCTCAGACGGCGCTAGCCTAGGGTCAATCAATGTGTTCAATACCTCACAGGCAATAGACATCTTTATGCGCTCCTGCAGCGATCAGGCGGACATGACAGGGCCCGTTGGGCTCTATTGCATAAACAGAGGAAAGATCATCAGTAGTAACGACACGAGGCCTTTCTGACTCTTCGGATTTATCCGTCACAGACTTATTCTTTTCACGCTGTGCCAGGTCATAAACAACATGGCTTGAATAATTGGCATAACCAACGATTCGCATACCGTCGATAAGAGCAAAGGCTTCTTCTGCCGTTACTGGCTCAGCTGGCTCAGGCTCACCCTTCTGATATGTTTCGAGCTTTTGCATTGCTTCGATTAGCTGCTGATATTCACGGTAAAACTGATTATTCAGATAAACCGTCATTACATAGGCAGCAGCCAGTCCCATAACAACACCGACGGATGCAGTCAGAGGGGCTCTGAATTTTCTGAGATAGATTTTTGTGAGACGCATATAGAACGAAACCCCGCGCTTTGTGTATGTACGGCGATTTTTGTAATACGGAGGTAAAACGGAGTGAGGCCCGTGTGGGTAGTCCGTTAAAAAGATTTGTTTTGTATCGTATGCACTGAACAGCTCTGTACCACGATAAACCCAACGATCTGAGAGTGGATCAGCTGGAGAAGCACCATAGACAACCCGGGCAGCGTGAACTTTAGGCAATCGAAGGTTGTAGCCAGTGACAGCTTTAAACAAACCGCCAATCAGTGGAACCCGAAGATTATCCAAACGCTTACAGAATGCGGTGAATTCGCTAAGAGCCTCACGGGCTTGGTTATCAACGATTGATATATCCTGAACAATCAGGATTACATCCCAGCCTAGTTTCCGGGCATGCAGGAACCAGTTATTTACATCCGCCCTGCTTTTATCCTGCCAGTTTCTGGCGTTAAACCATGTTCCGCACTCATCCAATACGAGGAGGCCATTTTTGCTTTCGTCATAACTATCGTTACCACGGCCAATCACATTCAGATCAGAAACCGTTGGTTTATCAGGAACGCGAACCAGACGAATATCCCTTGCCATTTTTCCAAACATGGCCTGTAGGTTCAGGTCAATATTTGTGGCGACCGGACAACCAGCCAGAAGCTTTACTTTGATACGGGAAACAGAAACCAAAGTTTTGCCGTTCCCTAACTTGCCGGTTACGAAATAGAAAGCCATATCAGAACAACTTGTACTGAATGATTCGAACGTTCCACTCATACGCCCAGCGAGCAAGACGAGCGGTAATAATCACGGAAAAGCAGGCCGTAGTGTTTTCTGGAACAACTAACTGAACGGCGAGAGAAAACCAAGGAGGCAAGACATATTCAAGAGAGGATACAAGGCCAGTTATCAGGGCAACGAAAGCAGCCGTTGCAGAAACAACAAGAGCAACAATAGCGAGCGTTACCGCCACCCTCTTAGTAAAGAACTTTACAAGCCAAGAAAATATGGCACCGAATGCAGCACCAATAACTGCAGCAAGCCAAGGTAAACCAGCAATAACAGGTAAAGGCATAATCAGACCTTACTATCAACAGGACGAAGAACAAGATCGAAGAGATAAAAAACAGTCCACATATAAAGAACCCAAGCAAGAATCTGTTTCCATTCCTCAAAACGGTCACAAGGAACAGCCATAGGAAAAGAGCTGAACTGGATAATGAACTGCTGGCAAGCATGGTAAGAAGGGAGAACCTGCTTTACAGACTCAGCAACGACAGACGGCTCCTGCATAGGCGATTCCTGATTCAACGAATCCTGAACAGCAGCGTCATAGCCCTCTAAATCAGAATCAGCTTTTTCGTTATCAACAAAATCAGCTGAGGTTTCATCTGTTTCAGACAAAAGATCATCGAATGAATCATTCTTATTTTTTATCTCCGACAGAATATCAGAGGCTGTTTTATTCAAATCCTTGAGCTCTGAATTGGTCTTCTTACCCTCAGCTAAAATACCCGTGGAAGTAGTATTCAAAGTATCAATCTTTGAACCAACACGATTAAGAGCGCTTGAGTTATTAGCATCAGCCGTTTTCTGAGCAGAGATCATTTTATCTAAGCGAGAATTAACAGAGGACAAATCAACTTTATCAGGATCTGGATTTGTCGGATCTGTACCAGGGTCAGTTCCGGGATCTGTACCGGGATTAGGATTCTCAGGAGTAGGAGGAATATCTAAACAAACGCCACCAATAGAATATTTACCGGGAAGACAGTCATCAGGCTCACAGGTATTAGTAAGAGAGCTTTTTGAAGTACCAATAGGACAAGAGGTAACAGAGTTTACGCAGCCATTGCCCTCTGAATACTTGAAGCCGACAGGACAAGAAATAGGCTGCTGCCCATCTTTATTACAAATACCATTAATAAGCATACCGCCCTGACAATTTGTAGAATCGTCAGCATCGAAGCAGCCGTAAGTATCGCCGAAGTAACCACAACCGGGCTTTTCTTCAAAACACCCTGAAATAGGAACACCGTCAGGCCCGGCAATGGTTCCACAGCCAGAAGGCGGTTCCGGCTGAGCACAAGCATAAGTACCATTGATATAGCCGCAATTATCAGGAATAGGACGACAAGAGCCATTCTGCATTTTCTGACCAATGCCACATTCCTGCTCATCCTGAAGGCGCTGATTTAAATCATCACCGCCACCAGTACCCGGATCTGTGCCGGGATCTGTACCCGGATCTGTGCCGGGATCTGTGCCGGGATCTGTACCCGGATCTGTACCCGGATCTGTGCCCGGATCTGTGCCCGGATCTGTAGGATCAACACAGGAATCAGAAACAGGGTCATAAGTGGAAGGAGCAGGACAAGTTGCAGGGTCACCAGAACCAGATAAGGGAATTCCAGTACCATCACCATAAGGGCCGTCACATTTATGAATAGTTCCCGGACCTATTTTTCCATCAATATTTGAACCAGAACCGGGACAATAATCAGAACAACTTTTTGATTTTTCGATGGAGTAAACTGTGCCGTTTGATGAAGTACATTGCTTATTCTCTTCACCGGAACAAGTGCCAGCCGGATTATTCAATTCATCAGCATAACATCCATCTTCACTAGAATCATCAGATGGAGTTGAAGCGCAGTCTTCAGGTAATACTTCAAAAAGAATCCAAGTCCCCGCATTACCTAGATCGCCCGACTCACGACACTCAGCAGGATTCACCCTACTTGAAAGAGAAATAGCGCAATTTTCCTGTGTCATATTGAAATAACGAGGATAAGCCCCTCTATAACCATAAGGACATTGAACTGACAGCCCAGAAAAAGCCTCAGCAGAGAATAAAGCGAGCAATAAAAACAGGTATTTCATTTCAGCGGCTCACTATAAGAATTCATAAAAAAGGCCGGCGAACCGGCCAGAGTGGAGAGGTAAAGCTTTAAATCTTGGCAGAGAAACGCTTGACCAATTTGATGGTGATACCGGCAACAATAGCCATACCGATATACGGCCACACAGCTGCCTCAGTATCAGCAATACCAGTACCAACAGACGCCAGCGCAGTTGTAGCCGCTTCAGGCAGAGCAGCATGAACAGAGCCAGCGAAGACAGAACCAGCACCCACAGCAGCAGCCAGAAGGCTACGACGAGCAATTACTTCATTTTTCATCAGATTTTCTCCGAGAGAGTTTTAAAAACATGGATCAGGTACCCAGCGCCCCAACCCATAACGTAGGAGCCAAACAGATATGAGAAATATGAAGTAACTTCAGCTTCTGTCACCGCTGGCCCCCTTTACTAAATCCCATCACCGCCGCAACGAATAACGAGAAGTAGAAAAACATGTCATAGAAGCTGATCGCATCCATGAGTCATTAATTACCCGCCCTCTTGGCTGATGCAGGTTCCTGAGCATAAGGACGAAGCGATGTGCAATACTGGGTCATTGAGTTTTTAGAACCACGACGAATTTCGCACTCAATCTTAGCTTGCATAGGAAAGCCGTCATTAGACATGGCCTCATACACTGCCGGATCGCATTTAATCGCCATCATATCAATGCCTTTAGCATTCTGAGCCTTAGGATCAGATACCTGCTGACCAACCCAAATTTTATCGTGACGCACACCTTCAACATTAATCATCTGCGCGCCATAAACAGTTACAATCATTTCTTGTTTCATAGTCTCACCTTTTTTTTCGGCTTTAATTATCCGCCCAAAAGGGCAATGTTTCTTGCGGAATCCCGCAACGATCCAAACGTTCCTGATTAAGATCAATCCTGACTTGTAAGCAAAAACGTTTGATTTCTTCTTTATCTGCATCAGAAAGAATCAGATAAATGAGATAACGCAAACTAACCTCAGGCAAATGACAATACTCGTTAACAAAAGAAGCCTGAAATTCAAGAAGAGCAACAGAACCCGGAATAACTAATAGTTCTTCTTGAACTGGCATAGGCGGAGGAACAATTGCTTTTTTATTCATTGCTCATAATCCCCACGTGAAAAAATATCCTTGCCCTTGCTAAGTTCAGATTGAAGAAGCTGAACATTGACAAAGTTTTGCTTTCCGATTTTTACCTTTGGAATTGTGTCTGCCTGAATCCAACCGCGAACAGTGTCCTGACTCACACCCAAGTGAATGGCGAATTGCTCCTGAGACATCACGGGAGGAATAGCAACGAGTTTCAAAGGGGATTCCATAATTAATCCTCGAAAGGCTGCAAAATAGGCAAAAGCTCTAAAAGACGCTTTTTATAATTCCTGACAAGTTCAATTTGTTGCTCAGTGAAACGATGCTCAGGCAAAGGCGAATCAAGAGAAAGACTAATTAAACCTTCTAGAAGAGTTTCAACATCGTGTTTAGTCATGACGACGCCCCTTCTGAGAGTTAGCCTTGGCAATCGCGCAGGAAAGACGAGTACGACGAGAGGGAACGGATATGGTCACAACCACAGGCTGATGACGAGATTGACTCACGGCGTATGAGAGAACGCTGTAACCGTGATTTTGAGAGGTATTAGTAGCCATGTTCTTTTCCTTCGTTCACTGACCTGAGTCTTTCTACTCATTGCGGCACAGTGCGACACGTTGTGATAAAGTCAGCTGCTTAGTCAGGGAGGAACAATGTGCAGCCCTGAAAGACTTAATAAAAGGTAATTATCTAAATATAAGAAAACTTTAGAGGATTATCTAAATATAAGATAATTGGTTTTTTCTATATGAATAGGCCCGTAGATAGATTCAAACTAATAGTTCAAATCGAAAATTTGAAAATGCCCTGGCTAGAAGAAAAAACAGGGATAAATAGAAAAAGATGGACGAATGTAAAAATGGAAAGTTCTGAGATGAGAGCAACTGAAATAGAGGCAATCTGTAGACTGTATCCGGAATATACAATGTGGCTGGCCACAGGACATGAACAACCAGAAATGGGTCAAATCAGCCCTATGACAAAACGGAGTCAGCGAGCTAACGGATAGTCCCGCTGGTTTGATACTGGCAAAGCGTTTGGCAGACAGATGGAAACTATAACCACTACAAGGAGTTATTATGCAAAAAGCAATTGCCATCGCACTATTGATAATAATATCCAAAGCCACCTTTGCAAATAGTGGAATCGAATTTAGAAATAGATCAAATGAAGTAGCCGAATGCGGCAAGATTCATACCCAAACGGGAAAATGGATAACTTTCCTAGTGCTGGAGTCAAAAGAAGAAAAAAGATTCAACAAATTCACGCTGAACAGAAAAATAAGATGCAATACAAAAACAGAAGGTGGAACAACTGTATTCACATACTTCATCCCAAACAAATCAGGCACTTACGAGATAATACAAGACAGAGTAAAGGCTACAAATAAAAGAAACACAAGAGGCTGGTATCCATCTACGGTAATCGTATTTCCAGATGGGGAAATTTACTACAACGACCAATAAAAAATGTAGCCGTAAACCGTGTTTTACTATGCTTTTCCGTGTTTTTATGTGCTTTTCAGTCAAACAGAGAAGAAAGAACACTCTTTAAAATCAATGAGTTAGGAAAAATACTAACTCCGCATAGTTTTTTCATAATGCTGGGGTCACTGGTTCAAGTCCAGTCATAGCTACCACGAATTCTAAAGCCCGCGAAGTATGCAACTACTTCGCGGGCTTTTTCGTTCTGGGGTTCAGAACAAACATCCCTGAGTTTTCCACCGTCCGCCCTGAGCTTGTTGCAGGGTAACTTTCTGAGCTGCCTGTGCGGCAGCGAACCCTGTCGTTTAATGCTTTTTACCGTTCCGATTTTTCTGAGCTGCCTGTGCGGCAGCGAACATCCCCACCGCCGATGCCATTTACGAACATCATTTCTGAGCTGCCTGTGCGGCAGCGAACTATCCATTAGTGGACAAGAATTAATCGACGGTTTTCTGAGCTGCCTGTGCGGCAGCGAACTATGGGACGTTGACCCGGTTGCGATCTGCAAGTTTCTGAGCTGCCTGTGCGGCAGCGAACAGGGAATACATCACCCGCATCACTCAGCCGCTTTTCTGAGCTGCCTGTGCGGCAGCGAACTCTATGGTGCTTGAAGACATCGACCCACTGATTTTCTGAGCTGCCTGTGCGGCAGCGAACTCCGCGCAATCTGCGAAGTGATCCTGATGATGTTTCTGAGCTGCCTATGCGGCAGCGAACTAAGTATCTACTAGCTTTTTTCGTTTTCTGGGTTTCTGAGCTGCCTATGCGGCAGCGAACCATCTGTCATTATGGGATCTTTAGGGCTGGATTTTCTGAGCTGCCTATGCGGCAGCGAACAAATGCATTAATGCGGCTCAAATTTTTCTGCATTTCTGAGCTGCCTGTGCGGCAGCGAACAACTACCGGCCGGACATCAATGCCCTCGTATCTTTCTGAGCTGCCTGTGCGGCAGCGAACGTAAAATTATGGAGCTTTCTGGCATTGGTAGCTTTCTGAGCTGCCTGTGCGGCAGCGAACATGACCTAATAGCAGAGCAATCCCCCCTTGATTTTCTGAGCTGCCTGTGCGGCAGCGAACGCTCACGTCTTCCATCAGTTTCTGCCAGATGGTTTCTGAGCTGCCTGTGCGGCAGCGAACTCAGACTGCGTTCTGCCCTATCTGGTTTATCATTTCTGAGCTGCCTGTGCGGCAGCGAACATGGATTGTGCGATCTGCCCAGCTTCAAGATATTTCTGAGCTGCCTGTGCGGCAGCGAACATTGACCCGGCACACACACGCTTATCCCAGCTTTTCTGAGCTGCCTGTGCGGCAGCGAACCTATAGCCACTCGGCTACCCCAAGGAAGGACATTTCTGAGCTGCCTGTGCGGCAGCGAACAACAGTTACCGATGTTTCGCCCGGATCGATCATTTCTGAGCTGCCTGTGCGGCAGCGAACTCGCCGAACTGCGCCAGAAATTCCCGCTGCCGTTTCTGAGCTGCCTGTGCGGCAGCGAACGGTTAAATCGACAATAGATTCAAACTGCTCAATTTCTGAGCTGCCTGTGCGGCAGCGAACTGAGAGTCAAGTCAAATGGGCTTTTGCAATACTTTCTGAGCTGCCTGTGCGGCAGCGAACTCGTGAATGTGTATTGCTTGCAGGGCCAGATCTTTCTGAGCTGCCTGTGCGGCAGCGAACGGCCGGATCTGATCCCGGCATGTACTGTGATGTTTCTGAGCTGCCTGTGCGGCAGCGAACATTTGGAAAGCATGGCAAGCAGCAGCCCGCTGTTTCTGAGCTGCCTGTGCGGCAGCGAACCTGCTGTTGCGGTTGTGTATATCGCAATGCGTTTTCTGAGCTGCCTGTGCGGCAGCGAACGGGAGACCTGCAGCACCTGCGCGGGAAAATGAATTTCTGAGCTGCCTGTGCGGCAGCGAACGTAAGTTTTTCTGAAATCTCATGCTGAAGAATTTTCTGAGCTGCCTGTGCGGCAGCGAACTTGAATCGCGCTCAGCGGCGCAGTCTTGCCGATTTTCTGAGCTGCCTATGCGGCAGCGAACTAGAGCTTATTCTTTCTAACACCCTGATTGTTAAAGAACTTTACAGAGAAAGCCCGCATCCCCCTTTTTTTGGGGATACGGGTTAACCCTTTGATTTTTAAAGCCAATTAAAAACCCAAAGAAAAAGGGTCAGAACCACGGTACCGTTGCATGCTGGCTTAACCCGTAACGGTTAAAATCCCCCTGCCCGGGTTTTTCCTGTCGCGGCCCGCGTGCAATAAACAGACAGAACGGCTGAGCCGTGCTGTGGCTGCGTAAATGCACATAGGGTAAATCGGGCTTACGCTCTATGGTGACAGGAATGGCCTCGGCCGCCTGATCCGACGTTTCTCCTTTGCGCTTCATACGCCGCCGGCGCAGTCGTTCGGCGCTGGTTTTGAATTGTTTACGCCGGAATACACAGTAAGCAGCATCGTCTGGTGCCGGGAGAATCGCGGTCATGCGTACATGGTCGCGCATCCCTTTCAGCCAGTCGTCCTGCATCAGGCTATGCAGGCTGCTTTCGCTGCTGTGCAGCCGTAATACATTGCCAATGCTGCGCGGATTCCGGCTGTATTGCGGAAAACTCACTCCAATATCGCTGCGTTTTTGTTGCACTAAAGCCAGGTGCAGGCGCCCGTACAGCATTCCCAGTAACTGAGCGTTACTAGTCTCCGGATCTGGCCGCACGCTTACCTCAAGGTAATGTGTTGTCATAGCCTCACCCTGCATCACCAAATACACCGCCACGGATTAATGTCGCGATTACGAAATGTTGCTGCTCCTGCTCCGGTACTTTGTCTTTCAGTACCCAGCCATCGAGCAGGTTATAAAAGTCCATTTTTTCTTTTGGCTGGCGATAAGCCTTACCCTGAGTAGTAACAGAACCATAGGGCTCTACGGCAATCGGGCCGTTTTCTGCCGCATCGGGATACCAGGTGTCGATGGTACGCAGTGCGTTGCCAATTTTTTGTGAGTGAATGGCTGCAACATTGGCAACCTGATAAAGCGTTTTGCTTTTTTTACTGCTGCCTTTATCCAGAATTAATTCCTGCGATGGAAACACTTCCTGACCTTCGCCAAGTCGTACAAAGGCGGTAATTTGCAGTAACACATGCTCTTTACCCGCTAACCCGGCTTCCATTAGTGTTGCAAGTTCTGACAATTTGTCGGTTTCTTCGGCCGGAGCTTTCAGCGCCATCATAGAATGCGTTAATGCAGCAAAGCTCCACTCAGACACGGCACGGCCACCCTGCAGGCGGGCAACGGTTACTTCAACCTGTTCTGCACCAATGCGGTTACGCCATAAAAAGCGACCGTTGGCCAGGTTGGCTGCGTAACGCTGGGCCAGTTCACCCAGGCCCGCGCTCTGAATATAACCGGCAACGGTGGCCAATAATTTTTCGCGGTAGGCCGATTCATTACAGGCAGACGGTTCGCCCACACCACTGAGTACGCGCAGTGTAAACTGGACTTTGAGGGTGTCGGCATCGGCCGGTAATGCGGCTACATCGACGGTTTGCAGGTTAGGATTTTCAATAGCAGCATCCAGCTTGGCCGGATCCTGATCTTTCGTTTTTAAGCGATTAGAAATCGTACCCCGTACCGATTTTTCACGGATAGCAACAGGCAGCCAATCACTGTCGGAACGGTTATCCCATTTGCCGGAAAATAACAACGCATCCGACACATCCAGTTTGCGTTCAAATGCCAGTACAGAAGCGGTTTTCAGTTCATTAGCCATGATATTTTTCCTTGTTTCGTCACTTAATCGTTCTGGGTTTTAATGAAATTATTGCGGCAACGGTATAAACCGTTTTCGGATTGGCTGTCGGCGTACCAGAGCAGCTGTTCGACCGACGTCAGCCGGTGAGGTGCAATCCATTGTCCGATGGAATAAAGGCTTTCAACAAAGCGAAATGGCGTATGCGGATCACGGGTATTGGCTACCGTTCCTGCCGGATATACCTCGCTGAGAGCACCATAACCAACCGAAATTGGCACAATCCAGCCCTGCCCGGTGCGGTCGTTCTGCCATTCGCCTTTGCTCTGTTCTGCTGCTGCCTGGTAATGCCAGTTCACGCGGGAAAGCGACAGCCAGGCATCCAGCCGGGTAGCATCGGGCTGCGTAGCGTTAAGCTCGGTTAAGCGCTGATCGAGCAGATCATCGCGTGCCACCAGCGTAAAACCAGGAAGTAATTTGCGCGTTAAAGCGGCCATTTGGGCCGGCTCACCACAGGAAACAGCATAAGGCTTGTAGCGTTGCAGCCAGGGTTTGGCCGGTGGGTGAACAGTGCCCCCGGCGATACGCATCCGGTTCAGAATGTCTGCAACCTGAGCCGGGTATTCATCCTGCCATTCACCGGTGCCGATATTCACGCCAAACACCAGACTGATGTCCAGATGAATCCGGCCTTCTTCAACAATGGCGGCGGTTTTTCCGCTTTTATCCACGGGATTACGGGTCAGACAAAAGGATTTTACAAAACCACCGTCATTCACCTGTTCCTGATGATCATGACAAACCACACCGACCGCGTTCAGCGGTAATTCCACTCCGGCTTGCTTCAGTTGACGTTCAAGCGCCCACATCAGGCCCAGAAAGGCAGTCATTGACGGAAAGCCATGGGTTAAAGGGCTGGAAACTGCATTAGCGTTTTGTACCCGCAAACGGGGAATCACCAGGAAATGGCTGATGTCTGGCAAATTCATGCTACACCTCCTGGCACACGACGCTGCTGTGGAACCGGCCAATGAGCATCAACAATCGCCTGCTTAGCCCAGTGTTTGTACTCCACATCACCAACCGTTTTTAATCCGGACTTATGCAGCTGTGCGTTTAACCAGTTGGCAAAATAGCCGGTTATTTCATCCGGCCAGTCGCCCCACTGGTAAGCAGCATTAAATTGTTCGTCTTCGGCCTGATGCTCTTCGCGCGGTGGTAATTCAATGCGTTCAGGGTCAAGCCAAAGCCGCTGACATTGAGGTAATCTGCAATCGTTATGACGACTCCAGCCCGGCTCCTGAGCCAAGCGGATGCTCTCTCCATATAACGCCAGTTGCTGGCCAAGAGCCTGCTCCAGAGCCTCGCGCTTTTCACGGGTTGCTTTAACGGCATCCGGATCAGACAGCAACAGACTGCTCAGCGCTTTCAGCAAATCTGCTACGTCATCAAAGAAATAAAAAGAATGAAAGACAGAGTCAACGTTAAGCACCTTAATCCGGTCTGAAGTATTCCAGTATGGTGGCAAAGACGCTAACAGGTAATTAACCCCACCCCGTTCGCTGTTCAGCTGCGAAATATTCTGCGGTTTGGTGCCACCCAGCTTGCGCACAACCAGACCACGATAATCGTGATAACTCCCGTCGTAAGCGCTGTTTTCCCGACGTGCCTGGCGGGCCAGTTTGTTTTCCTCACCAAAGCGTGCCGCCTGAATATCGGCATGTACTTTATGCGCCAGAGCACTGGAAAATAATGGCTGTAACAGTTGGTATTCGGCATTATCGGTCGGCTCTTCGCCCACCAGCCAATACAGCTGTTTGGCCGCCACGTGTGATACGGGCTGGCTTTCTGCGCGGATTAATGATGAGAAGGCCTGCATCCATTCCTGAGCGGTTCCTGCATCGGCTGATAATGCCGCCTGCAAATCGGCGTCAGCTTCCTGCATCCAGTCAAACAGCCGCTTTCCTTCCACTTCGGTTTTCAGAAATTTAAAAACATCCAGCGCGGCGGCATTGCCAACAATATCTTCAGCAAAAGTATCACCCAGCAGGTGGCTGCCGATTTCACGATGCTGAGGAAGATTATTGGGAGCTAGGTGCAGGCTGCTGCCTCTGGCGTCCGGGTGTGTGGCTTTGAGTACGTGGGTAACCGCCTGAATCTGATTAACACGGCGGGCGGCATCGGCCAGCCAAGTCGTGTATTCATATTTAGCAGCCGTCTCAATATCAGTATTGTTGCCCTTCAGTTTGGCATCCCGTCGCTCTTCAATAAACGCGGTAATAGCCTGGCGAAAGGTCTGTGTTCTGTCCGTCGATATTTCCATATTGTATGTCCTTTTATCTCTCCAATTTCCTGCTGAATAATGTCAAAGTTTACTGCTTATCTCTTTTTCCAAAATCCCAACCAAGAGTGCCAGTACCACCCGGGATCATTTTCCAACACTTCGACCGTTGTCATTTTTTCTGCACAACGCTCTAGCGATATATCCAGCGCTTCCGCCTGTTCACGCACTAAGGTCATTAAATCGAAATCAGCCCAGGCGCTGATGCCGGGGGCCGGTTCTAACAACAGCTTGTGACGCTGACTGCTGTCTACCGCTATGTACAGGTTGCTCCCCCGCGCCGACCGGTCATTCTCAACACGATGCAGCAGCAATTGTTCTTCGTCATCATCGGGGAGGAAAACTAACGTCCGGGTTTTGCTGCCGGCGGAATCACGGAACGGCTGATATTGTGCTAATACGCCGGTCAGCAGGTTGCGCGAATGCGTCCAGCCCGGTGCCGCTTCATCTTGCTCCAACCACTGAACCTGAGTATTGCGCCGTGAAACGTTAGCCGGTTGTGGCCGCGGGTACATAGTGGCCGTCATACGTGCCTGCTCCAGATCGGTGAAGCTACTCTGCGGTTGTTGCTCTTCGGACTGTCGCGGAAAAATGCGCGGAACGGCGTTTAAGTGCCGGTACTCATCCGTGCTCAGCAGGTCGTGCAGCCAATGGCTGTTCAGACAGAACCGACTACCGGCATCGCCTTTTTCAAAACCCGGTCGCTGGTAAACCGCTGCGTCACCATGAAAACCCGTGAAGTGTTTAACCGGCGCGTCCAGCAGCAACATATTGGTGTGTTGCGGGTTTTTTCGGCGGTGGCGCTGTACGCGACCGGCCAGCTGAATGAACGAGCGCATGGACGATGGTTCGGCAATGGCCCAGTCGGCGTCCCAGTCACGCCCGACTTCACACACCGGTGAGGCCAGCACCACAAATAACTGCTGCTGCGCGGCGGTATTATCCAGAGCAGCGCGCACACCCGGATGCTGATAAACGGCCTGTCCGCCAGCATCACGGCGGTTAAATACGGTATCCAGAAGATTTTCAATCGCCGAGCGCTGCACCAGCGGAAAGCGTGAGTGATAAACACAGAGGTGAATATGTGCATTTTCACCGCTACCCTGGGCATATAGCGCTTTGGCCACCTCAATAAGTGGCTCGATATTGGCCATCCGCACAATACCAAAACTCACCTGTTTACCGGTTACAGGATCGGTTTCAGCATGGCTTTTGTGTAAACGGAGGCAGCCATCACGAATAATTCCGGCCAGTTCGGAGTACACCGCATCAGGCTGTCGGGCGGTGATATTCACGGGAATAATATCAGCCAGACGACAAGGGATATCTTTGGCCAGCTGACTGACGCGTTTACGGATGAAGTGCTGGTGATGTTGTTCAAATACGACGGCATCTGCAGCCTGTTCAACCTGCACGCCAAATTCATCAACCCACAGACAAGGAATATCCGCCACAGCTCCGGCAACAGCGCCATTAACGCCACGGTTATGCAGATAATGCTGACGACCTTCACGGTACGCCATATACATGCCCGCGACTAACGCCGGCGGCAATGTTGCCGAGGATAAAATAACGCGGCTGCCCAGCAATCCGGCCCAATACACCAGCCGGGTTAATGCGGGCAGATCGTTCAGATCATAATCGTCTAATTCATCCAGAGTCAGGTCGCTGCTCATCAGGCGCAGCATCGGAGCAATTTGCCGCCCTGCCCGCTGCGACTCAGTAGCCGGCACCATATGATCGACCGTGCACACCAGCATAGGGGCCGATAACAGTTTACGGATGTCGGCATTGGCTAAGGCTTTTTCCAATAATGGATGATCGGTGGTATTACCTTCGTACAGTACATGGCTGTCTTCTTCGAGTAATTCCTGCACCGAAGCCGAACCACTCTGCTCAGCCTGCTGCTCGTAATAATTAAATAAATCGCGACTGGCTGAACCACCGACCTGAATGGCGAGTTCATCGTCATCCAGATGCAGGTCTTTGCGGTAGCTGCGCCCGGTCTGCAAGGTAAGTGTCCGCAGGCCAAGCGCATAGGTTGCGCGCATACCTTGCTGCGGGTCAGCAAGAGCATAAAGAATGCGGGCATTGGCTAATGTTTTACCGCAACCGGTTGACGCCATATTGATAATAAAAGCACCTTGCTGCCGGGCGCTTTCGCGGATAGCCGTGGCAGCATCAAAGGCTTTATCCTGCCAGGAAAAACGTGGGTTACCGCTGCGTTTTCTTAAGCCCCGGTGATTAGCCAAACGGGGTAAGTAACGCTCAAACCCCGGCAAGGCGTGAGCAATGGAAGCAGCCCCCTGTGCAACGCCCAGCAAATGCTCCAGTAACGATTGATTGAGTACCTGCTGACCGCTGTGCTTACGCGTGGTATTGGCAGCCAGTGTCTGCGCTGGTTGTAAAAAGGGTTGGCGACGCACAACCGGTTGATCATCAGCGCCTAAGCCCAGGCTGGAATAATGGTGATCACCGAGCATCAAACAAAGCCGCGCCAGATGCATCACATAAGGGTTATCCAGCCAGTTTCCGCCATGCGTTTTTTGCAGTGACAACAAACGCTTCGCCAGTTTCGCGGCCTGCTTGCGCCAGGCTGGCGAAATAACCGGCAACTCGCCGTTTATATTCCAGTATTTTTCTTTCTGAACTCGTTCCGCATCCTGCGCTTCTTCATTCCAGTCGTGCGCTATTTTCGATAATAAGCCCGGTATTTCATGCAGAGCTGGCCGCTCTCCTCTGGCACCGAACCACATCGGCTTACCCGACTCATCTTTGGCTGGTTTAAGTGGTAAACGATGATGAGTAACAACCAGCCAGCCAAGCGCAGCCGCCGTTGGCGCCTGATTAATCAGAGAAGCAAAAGGTTGCCGGTTACTTTCTGAGGCATCTAATCCATCACGCCAGTAACGGCCAGAAGCCGTCCAGAGTGCGTGATCATCTGCCGTTTCATCGGCCAGGCGCTGCAGCCAATGTTCGTCATCATCAGTACCGACAAAGGCCTGAAACAAGCGCAGTGAAACCCACTCGTGACGATACAGATTCTTTTCCGTCAGCTTACCGCGCAGGCGCTCCTGAAACGCGATACTGGCTTTGCCCAAATCGTGCAACAGCCCCGCCAACTGCGCCAGTACACGAATAATATCGAGGGTATACCAGTCATTTTCGTCTTCACGGCGCAGTACATTACGCGCCGTAGTATTAGTTGGCGTTGCACCTTTGGCATTGAACTGGCTGGCATCGCCGACAATCCACATCAGCTCACTATGGTCTTTGCCGCGAATCCAGTGACAGGCAACCGCTGTATTTTTACGCGCCGTTTTGCGTAAGAGTTTACGTAAGGTATTCAATCCATCCATCGTAATCGCGGTTTGCCAGGTGCGCTCTCCTCTGCGCTCGGCAAACTGGTCGAGAATACGGCGACTTTCTTTTAAAGCATTCTTACTGCACTGGGAGACGAAAAGAACGTTCATGCCACGCCCTTACCCGCAGTGCTGATGGCAACGCTTTTTAAGGTATCAATCATAAAATCAAGAGATTCACTGCGCGCCAATACTTCAATGCAGTTCTGACGGAATGCCTGTTCATCGTCACCACGCATGGCCGATAAAAACGCCTGCGGCAGAATGCAGGCATCTTTAATTAAATCAGCGGCATCAAATACCAGACCGCCACGCCGGGTTTTACCATGTAATACCGCCAAACCATGCGGTAAACCTAAAACCCAGGTGGCAGTAGCGCCCAGGCCATACGCCAGATAATTGCCGTGATCAAGAAAGCGGTTGGCAGGATCTGTGCCCGCACCTCGTTTGGCGCGGGTAAAATCACCGTAATTGACCGTATCGACTGCCAGTTTAAACAACGCTTTGGTCAGGCGGGCTTCTTCTGTCAATAAACCGGTAGTATCCGCTTGCTGCGGAATTCGTTCTTCACTGCCAGCAAGTAACTGGTGGAGCCTTACGGTATCAACGTTAAAGCCCTGATCCTGCAAGGAACGCCGGCTCCATTCCTCTTTAAGCCGCCGAAGCCGTGCCAGTTGCATCGTTTTGGCAGCCTGAAGACGCAGCTCATCATCGAACCAGAATCTCACCCAGCCCTGTAAATACTCCGTTGGCCGGTATTCACTCTGAGGGGAAAACCACGCGACTTCGATATCCATTTCATTCGCGCTGAACAGCGGAGTACCGCCACCACCACAAAACCCAACCAGTACACCCGCCTTGGCCAGCTCACGCATCGCTGCCTGGGTAACTGAAGTGCCGGTGCCAAGCAGAATGGTCGTGGTATTGGCAATCGGGATATTCCAGTAGAGAGATTTCTTACCCTGATCGGTGACGTACTCCACACGCCCACCGTTCACCAACACCCGGCAATATTGCAGGTAATAAATATTGGCTCTTTTGGAGTGCAATATGGTTTTCAGATCTGAAGGTGAAAAGTCATCCATAGTCATCTGCCCGCCTCTCTGACGGCCTTTCTTCCCTGTATCACTTGAGCATTCATCGCTTAGCGATGCCTGCTGCGATTAGATGTTGTGACAGATGAAGATACTGACTTATTTATAATCAATCAATGTTCAGCAACGACCAGCCGAGCGCCAGTAGCCGTGGTTAACATTAAGCACCATGCTGATATTTAAACCCCACTTTCCTGCTCAAATGGGGCTTTTTCGCCCCACCCTCTGCAGCCAACGGCAGTTTTTATTCATATTTTTCTGGAACATGGATTGCTACAGAACGAGAGTAATGAACTCTGAGAGATAACGGAATGCCACCTCAAAACAACCAGCAGAAAGCCAAGAAAAAGCAGGTCATACAGAAGAACGTGGCTTCAAAGCATAAATTGTCCAAAACATCGGGTGCAGGAGGCATTAAAAAACAAAAAACTGTTCATCATGGAAAACCGTCATACAGAGCACTGGATGACAACACTCTGACCCTGGTGCAACAAAAACGCGGAGGTTTTTTTGATTTTAAACCGTTGCCGATTAAGAAGAAAAAAATCACTAAAGGGGCATTCCGTTTTGAATCAAACCCTACGGTCCATGGATATAGCTCTGGTTATCATGAGTCGGGGATCACAACAGATACAACCGATCACCTGTGGAACCGGACTCAGCTGGGCAATGGGCTGAGTGCCTTTCCCAGCACGGCCCCAAACCCGTTAAAAGGAGAGAAATTTTACGAATCCAATGTTGATTCAATTCTGAAAGCGGGTGACGGTGCGAGAACGGATACGGCCCAAACGATATTGTCTGTGCCGCAAGTTAATGGTGGCGGGAGCGCCGGGCATTCTGGGTCGAATGTAAAAACCACCAAGCAGAAACAAGCTCACGACCTGTTGCGAAAGACCACCGTCGATATGCTGCGCGACAACGATATGACGCCAGGTGTAGCGTCTGTTACTTTCGGAGCACTGACCGTAGCCAGCATGGCACCCGGAAACCTGGCGTCTCAGGCGGTTGACGCCAAAAAGATTAAGGCCAGTCAGATTAAAGATCATTGGGAGAGTCAACGTGAGGAGGCTAAATCACGGGTAGAACATATGTATCAAACCCTTAGCCCCAAAGAACAAGCCAGGGTCAACCATCATATGAGCAATGTATTCAAGAGTCTGCCCAGCGACCGCCGGTTAGCAAACGGGCGATGCACCTCACCTGTAAGGGATAAAAAACGGATAGGAACAAACGCTTTGACTGGCGGAGGATATGTTTCCTCATCTAACGATGTATTACCTACGCCAACACATTCCCTGCCGATAAAAGGAAATATGAGCAACGAAGAATATGCGAGAACAGCAACTCTGTATATGACACAGCCTTTCAGAGAGAGAAGGAAATAGAAACAACCGACAGCAGATCAATTTTTTCCTGATGCTGCCGTTACCACAGAAAATACAGATAGAGAGATGCCGAGAATATAAGGCAACTATCTATCCATAAAGACACAGCCTGCCGGTTGCAATTTCGGGTAGTATCGCAGTCAAAGCTCGGTCGCTTTTCCCAGCGTTTTCTGAACCATTGGCAGTTGAGCCAAGCGACTATTATCCCCCTCTTCCGCAACCATTTCCTGATTTTTATTTCCCTGCCCTGCAATCTCCTCTTCAATTAACGGCTGCCACCAGTAACTGAAACGTTGTTCGCTGCCGATAATCACACCTTCGCCAATGGTCGGTGTAACCAGCGCAATATTGCGTTGTTCGGCCTGCTGCCGTACCTGTTCCAGCGGGTCGTACCAGGCATGAATCGACAGGTCGAAGGTGCTGTTATGGATGGGCAGCATCTGTTTACCACGTAAATCGATATGCGCCTGTACACTTTGCTCCGGCATCATATGCACATGCGCCCAGCGCGGGTTATAAGCGCCGTTTTCGATCATGGTTAAATCGAACGGGCCGTAGCGCTCGCCGATACTTTTGAAGCCGTCAAAATAGCCGCCGTCGCCACTGAAAAAATAACGTTTATCGTCGCGGATAATCACCCAGGATGCCCACAGGGTTTCATCACCGTCCAGCACGCCACGGCCGGAAAAATGCTGCGCCGGAGTCGCGGCTAATAAGGTGTCGCCAACCCGGGTTTCCTGCCACCAGTCGTGTTCATGAATACGCTCTTCGCTTACGCCCCAGTCACGCAGATACTGGCCAAGCCCAAGCGGTACATAAAAGCCTTCTGCCCGGTCGGCCAGTGCACGGATGCTGGCTTCATCCAGATGATCGTAATGGTTATGGGAAATTATAATGCCGGTCAGTGCGGGTAATTCGTCCAGCCCAATAGGCGGTTGATGAAAGCGTTTGGGCCCTGCCCACTGCACCGGAGAGGCACGTTCGGAGAATACCGGGTCCAGCAGCCAGAGTTCGCCATTAAGTGCCAGCAGCAGGGTTGAGTGACCGATGCGGTATACGCGATGTTCTCCGGCAGGCAGCTGTTGCAGCTCTTCGGCATTGAATGAGCGCACCGGAATGGCCTGTGAGGGTACCGAGCGCGGATGTTTGCGGGTCGCCAGCTCCCAGAATATTCCGGCGACCTCTTTCAGCCCCTGTGCCGGGCGCGGCACCGGATTCACAAACTGCTTTTCTGCAGGCAGGTATTGTGGTGATTGTTGCAGCCGTTCGCTCTGAATACTGCTCTGCGTACGGTTACTGGCACAGCTGCTCAGCAACACAGGGATCACCACCAGTAAAATCAGAACCGTTACCGCTCCGGCTGCCAGAATGGGGTATTTCATGTGTTCCTCCGGCCCACCCGGGGCATTTTGATCGCCCTATATTAAGTAACCGATGGTTATTAATAAACCATTTCAGACGACCACTGTGTTCTCTCCAATGAATTAATCGGGGCTCTGTAACGCCTCAGTCTGCTGATGGGCAAAAGCCAAGACATCATCCAGCGGCGGATGATCACCTTCGTCGCGGCCATAATACGCCCGCCGGATCACGCCATTGGCATCTATAAAAAAGTTCATCGGCATGGTGTGTAATGCACCACTGAAAGCGCTCGGCCAGTAGCCTTTTACCAGCATGGAATACAGCACAGTCGGCAAGCGCAACAACATTCCTTTAACCACCCCCAGCCAGGAATATTGCACACCGAAACGACGGTGAACGCGGGCTTTGGCATCCGCCAGAATCGGATAAGCTGAATCATGGCGTTCTGAATAGGTCCGCAGATCATCCAGCGAGGAATCAAACACGGCCACCACCTGAAAATCCTCTGGCAGTTGCGCTTTCAACTGCAACAGGCGATGTAAACGTAAATTGCAGAATGGACAAGCAGCAAAGCGGAAGAACACCAGCAAGGCGGGTTTTCCCAGCAACTGCGTGCTGCTGAACACAGTGCCATCCAACGCCGGTAATTCAAAGGCGGGTATCTTTTGCCCTGGCTGCAATCTGCCCGATACCGGAGGTTCTCCGGCCGGGATATTTTTATTACCGTCACTGTTATTGTTTTGCGGTTGGGGAGATGCTGGCTGATTCATTACTGTTCCTTTATAGGGCCTGTGCACGCCACGGGTTAAAACTCTCTGCCTGTTGTCGCTGTAGCCGTGCATTTCTTACGATGCTTTTCTGTTACTTCTTTTTATAACCGTAAACGTGCGAAAGAAGTGGCGATCAATATTCTGTTAACACTCCGTAACCGGAACGTAATCTCTTGGTAAAAGCCCCATAAAATGCTCAGCCCAGGGTATGAAAGTGTTAACTGCTAAGCATTATTTCTGTCTTTACCGCCATACACTGTACAACTGTTTAACCGTCAGAGTGTTGTGCTATGAACCATGCTTTTGCCCTTGATGAGCGTGCACCCGGTTACCATGACGACCATACAGCTCAGCCATTACTCCGCGATGTTCTGGCCGATGCGGTAAATAACAGGCTGCTGTTTCCTTCCGCAGCCGATCTGCGCGGCTTCAGCCGCCATCAACATAAAAATCAGCTGCAGTTCAGTGTGCAGACGGCCGCTGGCGCGTTTTTTATTAAATGCCAGGAGCTGGCTTATCTGCCGCGCTTTGCCGCTGAACAGGAATGCCTGCTGCGGATGATGGCCACGCAAACCATCGCAGCCTGCGCACCACTGGCACTCGGCTCAGTTAAACAGCCAGATATCCAGCCGATGGCATATCTTATCCTGCAGCATATACCTCTGGCAGTACACGGTGACTGGTTCAGTGCCGGGCAGCAACTGGCGCAGATGCACCACCACACCACGGATAAAGGCTATGGTTTCGAGCGTATGACCTGGTGTGGCGAAACCGCTCAGGACAACCGCTGGCAGGAAAGCTGGCGTGAATTTTTTATCGGCCAGCGTCTGCAGCCCTTACTCGCGCAACTGCTTGAACGCGGTATCCGCCTGGCGCACAGTCAGAAAGCCTTACAGCGCGCCAGTGAGATACTGGCCTGCCACCAGCCTGATGCTTCGTTACTGCACGGCGATTTATGGTCGGGTAATATTGGCTTTAATCCGGATAAACAATTGTCTTACCCGGTATTATTTGATCCGGCAAGCTATTACGGCGATGCCGAAACCGATCTGGCGATGACCGAGTTATTCGGCCGCTTCCCGAAAAAATTCTACGACGGTTATGAAAGTATCAATCCGTTATCTGCCAACTACGAAAAACGCCGCCCGGTGTATCAGCTCTATCATCTGTTAAATCATGCTTTGCTGTTTGGTGGCAGCTATATTCCTCAGGCCGAAGCGTTAATGGCGAAGATCTGATTTTTTCGTGGCATTTAAAGCCTGAACGTAAAAAAGCCCGGAAATTCCGGGCTTTTTTATTTCAAGCATTTTTATCTTAAGGATTCAGGCGCTGCTTTTTCCATTCACCGGCTGCCATAGAATATTCCAGCCGGTCATGCAGACGATGCTCACCACCCTGCCAGAATTCCATACGCGCAGGTTTCAGGCGATAGCCACCCCAGTAATCCGGCAGCGGTACGTCCTGCCCGGCGTACTGCTCAGATACCTCAGCAAACTTAGCCTCCAGCGTAGCGCGGTCAGCCAGAGGACGGCTTTGCGCTGACGCCCAGGCACCGAGCTGGCTTTCCCGTGGACGGGAGTGAAAATAGGCTTCAGCCTCGGCGCGGCTGATCTTTTCCACCAACCCCTGCACCTGTACCTGACGCTCCAGATTGATCCAGAAAAAATGCAGGCTGGCATGAGCGTTAGCCGCAAAATGCAGCCCTTTGTTGCTGTCGTAGTTGGTAAAAAATACGAAGCCATTTTCGTCGTAGGCCTTCAGCAGCAGAATACGCTGCCAGGGCTGGCCTTCGGCATCAACCGAAGCAACCGTCATAATGGTTGGCTCCAGTGGGTTGGTGCCACGGTATTGCTCAAACCAGGCATGAAACTGGGTCATAGGGTCGGCCGCTGCCGTTTGTTCATCTAACCGGCCCTGAGTGTATTGCCGACGGATATCACCTAAATTAACCATTTAACTCTCCTGCCTGTGTTCATAATAACGA
Source organism: Thalassolituus sp. ST750PaO-4 (assembly GCF_020320405.1). NCBI lineage: Bacteria > Pseudomonadati > Pseudomonadota > Gammaproteobacteria > Oceanospirillales > Oceanospirillaceae > Thalassolituus > Thalassolituus sp. ST750PaO-4. The sequence continues at coordinate 500,500 of NZ_JABVCB010000007.1, read as the reverse complement.
TGCTGAAAGTCTAACCTTTGCAATCGTTCTGAATATTGATCTGTCGCCCTGAGCGGTTTAAAACGCGAGAAAATCAAACGCACGCAGCAATGCAAACAACAGACAAAACAACGCGGTCTGAGCCAGCTGCCGGTTCAGTTTTATGCCATAACGCCGCCAGATGCGCAGCACCAGCCACAGTGCGGCCGGCAACGCACACCAGACAAAGCTCAGAATATTCGTCGGTAACAAGACAAAGGGCAATAAAATCAGCGCGGCATACACCAGCCGGGTGGCACGCTCCCCCAGCCACAGCGCCAGAGTGGTTTTGCCAGCCAGCGCGTCGCTGTCGCGGTCACGCAGATTATTCACCAGCATAATGGCCGCCGTCAGCAAACCCATCTGTACCGCCGCCAGCCACACATCCGGCGGCAATGTCTGGCGCTGCAGATAATAACTGCCGCACACTGCCAGCAAACCGAAAAACAGAAAGACTGTCACCTCCCCCAAGCCATGGGAAGCCAGCGGCACCGGGCCGGCACTGTAAGCCAGTACCCCCAGCACTGAGGCCAGCCCCAGCAAGGCAAAGGGCCAGCCGCCCTGCAATACCAGCCAGCCACCGCTGATAACAGCCAGCAATAAGCTCAGGATCAGCCCGCCCTGCAGCTCACGCACACTGAGCCAGCCCGATTGTGCTGCCCGCGCCGGACCAAGGCGCACGCCGTCATCGATGCCACGCTGAAAATCGAACAGGTCATTGGCAATATTCACCGCCACCTGCAGTGCCAGTGCACACAGCAGAATCACCAGCGCCAGCGACCAGGAAAATCCCCCGGCCGCTGCCGCCATACTCTGGCTGAGTAATACCGGTGCCAGTGCCGCCGGTAAGGTTTTGGGTCGTGCGGCCAGAACCCAGGCCTGTTGTTTGTTCACAAATCGTCCTTATCACTTGCCCTTATACATCGGGCTGTCAGCGGGTAAAGTGCACGGCTGACGCTTTCTTACCCGTCTGCAGCCTGCTTTGGCAGTCAGGACGCAGCTCTTTTGCTATGATGCGCGCCTGTTCTTTGCCGACCGTTACAGGTGTTGTTATGTCTGATCAGAATTACCCGACCGCTCCGCTTTCCCGCCGTCTTGCGGCGCTGGCTTACGATGCTCTGGTTCTGATTGCTCTTTATATTATGCTCGGCGGCCTGCTGGTCACCGCTGTATCCAAAATTATCGGCAGTCCGGAGTTTGTGCGTCTCAGCCCGGCGATGTCGATGTCCGTCATGTTTACTATCTGCTTTCTTTATTACAGCCATTCCTGGCGTCGTGGCGGCCAGACCATTGGTATGAAAGCCTGGGGACTAAAACTGCTGAACGACAACAATAAAGGCACTGGCATTCAGCTCAGCCAGTGTATGCTGCGCACCGGGGTTGGTTTTTTCTCGCTGTTGTTTGTGGGCCTCGGCTTCTGGTGGATGCTGTTTGATAAACAACAACGCAGCTGGCATGACATCGCCTCTCTGACGCGTATGGTTTATATCCCGAAAAACATGAAATAAACGCCCTTCCGGCACTGCCCACGGGGCGCTTACCCCGCCTTACGCATCAGCAACACACCCAGCAAAAAACAGCCGGCAATCGGAATAATGCTCGCCCAGATGGGCGCAAAACCGAACACAATGCTGGCCGGTGCCAATAATTCCTCCGCGTATTTATACACCAGCCCGACCAGAATACCGGAGAAAATCCGGTAACCCGGTGTCACTGCGCGCAACGGCCCGAAAATAAAAGAAATACCCAGAATCACCAGCGCAAAGGTACCTAAAGGCTGCGTGACCTTACGCCAGAAGGATAATAAATAGTTGTCGGCATTCAGTCCCTGCTTAGCCAGATAACGGGTATAGCTGAACAGGTTGGAAATCGACATATCACGCGGCTGTATCATCACCACACTGAGGCTTTCCGGGGTTAACTCGGTATCCCATGAAGCGGTAGGAAAGCGCCGCACTTCGGTACGGTCCCCCAGCAACAATACATCCTGAACGTCTTCCATCTGCCAGTGCGAGCGCTGATAAATCGCCCGCTGCGCTGTGCGTACCCGCTGCAACTCGCGGTCGACATCAAATTCATACAGGGTGACACCGTGCAGTACGCCACCGGGCTCAACCGCGGTAAAACGCATAAAATCGTAGCCTTCACGGTGCCAGTAACCCTTGCCCTTATTCGACAGCACATCGCCTTTGCCCTGGGCTACGGCTTTTTGTGACTGGGCAATACGCTCCAGCGTCGGAATAGCAAACTCAGCCAGCAGCAGGCTGAAAACCATCAGTACCGCCATTGGCTTGAGTACCGAAATACTGATGCGCGCTACGGAAATACCAGCAGCACGCATTACCGTTAATTCGCTGTTGGCGGCCATGCTGCCAAGACCAGCCAGACAACCGATCAGACAGGCCATCGGCATATATTCATAAGCACGACGTGGCAGACGCAGGCCCATAAATTCCAGCGCCTGAGCAAACTGATAATCGCCTTTCAGCTGATCGAGTTCATCTACTAAGGTAAAAATCGCATCCAGGCCAACAATCACAATAATGACCACCAGCGTGGCCATAAACACATTACGTGCGACGTAGGAATCCAGCTGATTCATTACAGGCCCTTAATCTTGCGCCGGCGAATCCACTCCGGCAGTAACAACAAACCCGCCGCAATCAGCAGATAAACAATATGCAGACTCCACAGGCCGATGGCCGGATTGAGCGTACGTTTTTCAATCATGCCGGTCATGGCAATCAGCAGCGAGATATACACCATAAACAACACAATGGCGGGAAACAGCCGGGCAAAACGCCCCTGACGCGGATTCACTTTCGATAACGGAAAAGCAATCAGGGTGACAATGGGCACCATTAAAATTAATGAAATACGCCACTGCAGCTGTGCCTGATGCTTAGGTTCAGCCGAACCGATCAGTTCCAGCGTTGGTACCGCTTCTTTACGCAGCTTGCGCCGCTCTTCCGGCTCGTCAGCGATTTTTACGCCGTATAAATCAAAATCCAGCACCTGCAACTGAGCACTGCCCGGAGTCAGGTCGTAACGGCGGCCTTTATGCAATTCCAGAAAGCGTGAGCCGGTTTCATCGCTCACATACTGAGTACCGCGTTCAGCCAGAAGCAGCGTGTTGCCATCGGCAATAAACACCTGATGCATCTGGGTTTTATCGCCCGACAGCGATTCGGTATAGGTCACACGGGAGCCTGTAGCGGTACTCTGGAAACGCCCCGGCGCCAGTAATTCAAACTCGGTTAATTTCGATTGTTTTTCATACAGGTTTTCCATTTTCTGCGCCCCCCAGGGGCTCAGCACCAGGGTAAAACTGGCCACCAGCAGGGTCAGTAGCAATGCCGGAATCATGGTGTAACCGAGTAATTTTTTATCCGAAAAACCGGTGGCGGTAAGCACCGTCATCTCGCTTTCGGCGTACAGACGGCCATAGGTCAGCAGGATGGAAATAAACAGCGCCAAAGGCAGAATCATTTCCAGAAAAGACGGTAAGCGCAAAAGCAGGGTAAAAAACACAATATCCAGCGACACCTCACCGGCGGCGGCCGCTGCCAGCTGCTGAATCAGACGACCACTCATCAGGATCATCAGCAGCACAGTGGTCACTGCCACCAGTGAGCCGGCCAGTTCCCGGGCCAGATAACGGAAAAGAATCAAAATACTTACCTTATTGCTAACAAACGGCTGTGTTCCGCCCTTGATTTTCGTACACTTGAACGCATCTTTGAGTCAAACGGGCAGGCAACACCGCCCTTTCTTTTCCCGTCAGGAGCCATCATGCAATATCAGATTTCCACGAATTCTGCCGCCGATGTTCAAGCCAGCTGTATTGTGGTCACTCTCGACCAGTCAGGCAAGCTGTCTGACGCCGCCGCTGCCATCAATAATGCCAGTAACGGTTTTATTCAGGCCCGCATCGATGACAAAGACATCAGCGGTAAACTGGCCCAGACCCTGTTACTGCCGGCCGTTGCCGGGGTAAAGGCCAGCCGCGTATTACTGGTTGGCACCGGTAAAGACGCCCTGACCCGCAGCAGTGCGGTTAAAGTGCTGAACGCCATCGCCAGCGCATGCAGTGGTTTTTCCGGCAGCATTGCCCTGGCCCTGAATGAACTGGCCAATGATAACCTGAGCGAAGAATGGCTGGCAGAACAAAGCGCCATGGCCTTCGGCAACGCGCTGTACCGTTTTACCGAAACCAAAAGCAAGCAGGATGACGACGTTCGCCAGCCCGACAGCATTATCTGGCTGGGCAGCGATGTCAGCGCCGCGCTGAATAAAGGCGAAGCCGTCGCTCAGGGCGTGGCTTACGCCAAAACCCTCGGCAATATGCCACCGAATATCTGTACCCCTAGTTATCTGGCCGAACAGGCACAGGAGCTGGCGGCCAGTGGTGCTCTGGAAGTGACCATTCTGGATGAAGACCAGCTTGAAGAAATGGGCGCCGGTGCCTTTGTTTCCGTTGCCAAAGGTTCGTCTGAGCCGGGCAAAATGATCATCATGAAATACAACGGTGCCGCCGATAAAAACGCCGCACCGCATATGATTCTGGGTAAAGGCATCACCTTTGATACCGGCGGCATTAGCCTCAAGCCGGGTCTGGGCATGGACGAAATGAAATATGATATGTGTGGCGCCGCTTCCGTGCTCGGCACCATGCAGGCCTTGCTGGCATTAAAACCCGCCATCAATGTCATCGGCATGATCACCAGCGCCGAAAATATGCCCGCCGGTCATGCCAGCAAGCCCGGTGACGTCGTTGCCAGCTTGTCTGGCAAAACCATCGAAATTCTCAACACCGACGCCGAAGGCCGACTGGTGCTGTGCGATGCCCTGACCTACGGTATCGACAACTTTAAACCGGCCTCCATCGTTGATATCGCCACCCTGACCGGTGCCTGTATGGCCGCTCTGGGTCGCGTTAATTCCGGTTTATTCACCACCGACGAAGCACTGGCCGGCGAACTGCAGAATGCCGCCAGCCACAGCGGTGACAAAGTATGGCGTCTGCCACTGGAAGACGATTATCAGGAACTGCTGGATTCCAACTTTGCCGACATCGCCAATATCGGCGGCCCGCTGGCCGGTGCCACTACCGCCGCCTGCTTCCTGTCGCGCTTTACCGAAGGCACCCCATGGGCGCACCTCGATATTGCCGGTACGGCATGGAATACCGGTGGTAAAACCAAGGGCGCTACAGGACGCCCGGTGCCTTTATTGGTGAATTATTTGCTGGCGAAGTAAGCCGTAGCAGAGCATAAAACCAGAAATAGCGAGCCTCAGATGAGGCTCGTTTTATTTATGCCGTTTACTGAGCAACCAGACAGCACTGATTGCACTTGAGCAGCCTTTGCGGGGCTGCCTGACCGCCATGGATGGCGGAAATGCCGATTGTGCAGGAGCACACAATCGGCCCTGCGCCCCAACCATGACGCGAAGCCATATTTCAAAGCAGGCACTGCACTGTGGGAGCGGATCTTATCCGCGACAGGCCAGCCATACGCTTTTCTCGTTCCCACGCTCCGCGTGGGAATGCAACTGTCGCTTCAAGGGCCAGCGGATTGGTCAAACAGCGTCCTGCAGGCGCACAAGCTTTCTCGTTCCCACGCTCCGCGTGGGAATGCAACTGTCCCAGAAACGGCCAACGGATTGCTTAAACCGGCGTCCTGCAGGCGCACAAGCTAAAGCCCGAAGCCACATTTCAAAGCAGGCACTGCACTGTGGGAGCGGATCTTATCCGCGACGTGCCAGCCCTGCCCTCACGCTGATAGGTAGGGTGGGCACTGCCCACCAAAGCCATTGTCGCCTCTTGCCACTTGCAACCAGTTTTATCAATTATTGAACCCAACCCCGAATTTCAGTACTCTCGAACAAAAGCAGGGATGCCGCTATATAGTACGAACACACCGTCCGGACACACGCCCTCCCCGCTTACAATCCCGAATGATAAAGCCACGCGATTCCTGCCCTGCGTATACAAGGACGAGCGGCAGCGTGTCTGGAATAAAAAGAACAGATAAACGACGGTTACTGTCGGAAAGTGATAGCTGCAAAGTCTAAAGAGCAGTTCAGGATAAAAGTGCGCATGCGCGTTTATATCCTGACAAGAAATAAAATAACGATGATTTTTACAGCCCGGACAATAGGTTAGGCTGAAAATCTGAATAAGGGCTTAGGTGTGTTAGTGAGCATGCCAACTAAGAAACTGTTAGTTGCTTCAAGCAATCTACCCAAGTCGTGCAATGTATGGTAAATGAAAATATTTTGACTCGATATACAGAATTGATTCAGCCCAATGAAAAGTATTAACTTATTATCTCTTGCCCAAGCATACGACTCTTTAGATCCCAATGAGTATCGATCTTTTAAAGAGCACTATGAAATAGATATCAATGATAATGAACTGATTGACTTAAAAACATTGGTCAGCGAAATGTTCGCACTACTATCATTTGTCAATATATTCAATGATTTTTATGTGGGCTACAAAATACAACATATTAGCAAAGAATTTGATTTGCTCCGCTTTGGAGAGAACTACATAATTAATGTTGAAATTAAGAATGAAAGCACTGAAAAAAAGATTTATAAACAGCTAACTAAAAATAGATATTATCTTCACCATATTAATAGAGTTATTCATAATTATTGTTTTGTCGCTAAAAGTAAAACGCTGTACCAGTTAAATAATTTAGGGGGATTAGAGATTGTTTCACTGGAATCTCTAATTCAACTATTAACTAGCCAAAACTTAATTAAGCTCGATAGCCCAGATACTCTTTTCAACCCTTCTGACTATTTAGTATCTCCTTTCAATTCCACGGCTAAATTTCTTAACGGTCAGTACTTTTTGACTGGGCAGCAAGAAACTATTAAGAAGCAAATTACTAGCAATATTGCGAATTCATCATATTCTGTTACTTCACTGACTGGAAGTGCAGGTACAGGAAAGACGCTACTAACATATGATATTGTAAAGTCTTTTATGGGAGGTATGAGGACAATAGTTGTGCATTGTGGGCAGTTGAACGAAGGGCACCTTCAATTGATTAGCTCGGGCTGGAACATCGTTTCAATACGAAACTTTAGAAACTATGATTTAACTAACGTTGACCTGGTTGTGGTAGATGAAACACAAAGAATATACTCAAATCAATTTGACCAGCTAGTGGCAGATGCCTCGACAAAAAATACGCACTGTATCTTTTCATATGATAGACAGCAGACCTTATCAAGGTCTGAGTCATGCATGGATATTGAAGGCAAGATAAATGCAATTGCTGGCGCATTTAGGTACAGCTTGTCGGATAAAATAAGAACCAATAAAGAAATTGCTAACTTTATAAAGGTGCTATTCGATAATAAGAGAAATAACATTATTGTTTCCAATTGTGGAAATATTGATTTTGACTATTTTACAGATTCATCTAATGTTAAAAATTATATCTCCTTGATAAGCAATGAAGGCTGGGAGGTGCTTAGATTAACACCGTCTCAATATAATAATGAACATCACGAGTCATACTCTCAGGTTTCTAGTAAAAATTCACATCGAGTTATTGGTCAAGAATTCGACAATGTTGCTGTTGTTATTGATGAGTATTTTTCTTACGGCGCAGACGGATTGTTAATATATACTTCAAGAACTTACTATGACTCAGTAAAAATGTTATTCCAAAATATAACCAGAACTAGAAAGAAGCTAAAACTAATAATAATAGGAAATAGGCAAATACTAAATCGGTGCTTGTCAGTTATGAGCTAAACCTCAAGCATGGCAACTAACAAGGCACTGCTGACGGACAAACTTTCCGCTGCGCTCCAAGTTTGCCGCAGAGCGCGGCGTTAGAAGCCCGAGGAGTATATGGGAAGTCTTGGAATAATAGATGAAGATAGACTCATGTTACTACCTGATAAGTATCGGGTCGCACATGAATTTTGTTTTTATCTTCATGATAAATTGGCCCAAATGCTTGTAGAGTACGATCTCAATCGTGTTCAAGATACTGTCGCAGATGCATTTGAGAAAGTCATAGTTGAAACTGGACAAGAAGATAAGTTCGAAGATGTAGATCTACTTGAATACATGAAGGAAAACGAGCTAATCGAACCGTACAGGCATCACTTAGTGAGTCATACTATTATGGCTTTAACTTCAGATATGCTGAACTTTATTTACGAGGCCTTAACTTGCCTGGAAAAGAGAAAGTTTTCCGTTGCTTTTTCTTTGCTAAGAAAACCATTGAAAGAGCATTTATTCTTCTTATCTTGGATTTTGGCTGATGAAGATGACTTTATTTCTAGATTTGAATCAAACAACCATATTAGCTTTAACGGAGTAACAAAAGAAAAACGCATTCAAATCATTGGCGAGGCCATTAAAAAATTACATGTAGACGAAGCTTTTGATGCCGAAACCATCTGGAACATTGTTTATTCAAAGAAGCATGAAAATGGTTTTGAGCCAACTTGGCAAAAAGCTACGCATTTAACAACATCTCAGGGCGAGCTTCTTAAAACAGAAAATTACTCTCTAAACTTCATATTCGAAGATGCCTTTGATGATTACTATTACGAGTTTCTAGAGTCAAATTTACCGTATATTTTCCTGTATATCACGCAAGTTACACTAGAATCGTTTAACCGTATCCGATCGACAAACGAAAAAACTATATCTCATCTAATTCTTACAATGATGGGATGTTATGAAGCACTATTTTTGGATGGCAGAAGCTTAACTATTAGCAGAATGCTGCAAAAGCAGCTAGGTGACTTTCTCAGTTGCATTCATTGCGAATCCAAACTAAAGATTAAAAAGGCGAATGCCGCTGAGCTGTATATACATGAGGCTTTTATTTGCGAAAGCTGTGGATTGCGATCTGAGATTCCATTGTATTGGCTGCTGGCTAAGGCAAAAATGACATTAACGAAGTCTTAGCGAGTAAGGATTCTAACAAGCAAAGGCAGCGGATTCTACGCACCGTTGCTTTGGGCGTTGAGTCAAGGTGGTGAATTTGGATTGGCCTACCAACGAAGACTGTTATCAAGCAATGAAAGCATTTGCGATGTATTACATGGAAGGTGAGCAGTTGGATAATTGGCTAAGTGTTATAGAAGATGGTCTTAATACTGGACGCTTTCCTCCAGGTAAGGGTTTCTTACATGAGATTGATCAAGTAATTAAATCATCATCAAAGCCGAGTATGTCCAATAAAGAAGATCTGTATCAGTTGATTTGTACCGTATGCATATAGAAACTCATAACAAGCACATCAAAAATCGCCCACAAAAGGTGTGGACTGGACTCGCTGGACTCGCTGACGCTCGCCTTTTATGTGGGCGTTATGTTTTACTATGAATGAGCTACTTGCATACCTCGAAAAATGGAAGAATTCCAAATCTAAAATATTTGGGGCTGAAGGCTATGCCGTTTCTATCACAGAAGAACTAGGTGATTCCATTAAAGTTCGTTTTATCGAAATAGATGGAAATGGATTACTTGCTAGAGCAACGCTGTGGGAGAGTGGCAATCTAGTGATCGAGGCTTTGGACGTCGAAACAGAAGCGCAAGTGCTCCAAAAAACTTTTGAGACTCCCGAGCTTTGGCAGCTCGATGATAAATTAAACTGGTGGCTCAGCGAGATAGCAACCTATGAGCCCTAAAGACATAACAAGCAAAGGCAGCATCGCCCTGATCTTCCCCCGCTTTAACGGACACTAAAGTCAAACTGACGAGGTGTCCGATGCCCAAATATACTCAGCCAGGAAAGACCTGGCAGTATTCAAATGAATTTAACGTGAAAGCAGTTCAGCTAAGTCTGACTGAAGGGATTCTGGTTCAGGAAATTGCCACTTCTCACTATTTTTAGCAATTCAGTCTGCGCTTTCCTGACTCTGAGATTTGGCCTTGGCATCCGCAGTAGCCAGCATCTCTTCCATTTCTGTTTTCTGTTTTAACGCACAGGCATGGAGTTTTTGCTGGCGCATACGGCAGATTGCTTCCAGCGGGTTTTCTTCAGGTTCGCTCTGCGATGCCCTTTTCCTGTCAAATGACTCGCTGATATCAGACTCACTCATCGTCACTCGCCTTTTTAATCAGAAAACGGAATACGCCATCAACCTCTTCCTGCAGCAATAACTCATGTTCCAGGAAATTGCAGAATTTTAAAAAATCGCGCCGGGTCGAAGGGTCGGTGGCGAAAATTTCCACCACCTGACCAATCTGCATATCGCGGATCTGGTTGTGCAGCATCATCACCGGCTCCGGGCAGAACAGCCCTTTGGTGTCGAGATGAAAATCAATGGCTGTGTCGTTCATAACTATCTCTTACCTGTTCGTTTTGCCTGGTCGTTTTGCCTGGTCGTTTTATCTGCAGCGCCTGCGCCCGCTCCGACCAGCGCCTTGCGTGACGGCAGTAAACCGCGCTGTACCAGCGCCCAGACTGCACTCATCGCCGCCACACACAAAATGGCTGACAGCACAAAGTGGCCATCATACCCCAGAGTTTTGGCGCTGAAACCGGAAAGTGCACCGGCCAGCATACCGGCAATAATCACCAGACAGCTTTGCAGGGCATAATCGGCGGCGGCACAGTGCTCGCGGCAGCGGTCCATCATCACGGTAAATAACGCTGCCGTCGCCATACCACCGGCAATATGTTCAACGATCACCGCCAGATAAATATGCAGCCAGTCCGGCGCCTGCCCTGCCGCCGGCTGCAGGCCGAGATACGACAGCAGCGCCAGCGCTTCGAGTAATAAAAATCCGAGTAATGCGCTTTGCCGTCCGAGTTTACCGACCAGCCAGCCACCGCCCAGCGCACCAAGCAGACCGGCCAGAAAACCCACGGTTCCCAGAATCAGACCCATCTGCTCCAGTGTGACTCCGGCATCGCTCAGCATCGGCCGGATCATCGGTGTGCCAAAGGCATCACCGAATTTATACACCAGCAGAAACAGCAGCCAGAACGCGGCATGTTTCAGGCGGAAAAAGCCCAGCCACAATGGCCACAACGGCTGGCGGTCAACCACGTGCGGCTGCGGCTTAAACCACCACAACGGCAGCGAGCCAAGCAGCATCAGCAACGCCAGCAGCAACAGCGAATTCTGCCAGCCCAGCAGCGGATACAGCGACACCAGCGCGCCACCGGCCAGAATCATCCCGACCCGGTAACCGGCGACTTGAATTCCATTACCGATACCGCGCTGCTCCGGCGGCAGGTTTTCTACGGCCATCGCATCGGTGGCGATATCCTGCGTCGCCATCAGGGTGTTCAGCATTAACAGCAGACCGACAAACACCGCCATCGCCTGCCCGGTCCATAAATCCAGAGGCTGACTGGCAATCACCACCAATACCGCCACCGCGCTGTAATTCATGGTCAGAATCCAGCTGCGGCGGAATTCCTGTTTTCGCAGCGAAATACGGTCGAGCCAGGGCGCCCAGATAAACTTCAGCGCCCAGGGCAAGGCCAGTAAAGACAACAGACCAATAATGGTCAGGTCCATGCCCTGCTTACGCATCAGCGCCGGCATCGCCTGCCCGAAAAAGCCGTGGGGCAAACCCTGCACAATATAAAGCCCGCTTAAGGCCAGCCATTTATTCATTCTGTTTCCGCTGCTGTTTTATGTTTATTGATGCCCGTTGCGCGCCCGACTTTACACATTGAGCTGCGGCTGCGCCAGCCACACAACTCTGTTTTTCGGCCCATAAAAAAACCCCGCAAAAGCGGGGTTAAATTTATAAGTATTATGAGGTGAGAGTGTAGTTATTGTCTCGTTGGTGCGTTGTTGTTTCGGTCTGGAACGGCTCAGCGTTCCAGAATAGCCACAACGCCCTGACCGCCAGCGGCACAGATCGAAATCAGACCACGGCCTGAACCCTTCTCTTCCAGCATTTTCGCCAGCGAGGCGACAATACGGCCGCCGGTGGCTGCAAACGGATGGCCGGTCGCAATGGAGGAACCGTTCACGTTCAGTTTGCTGCGGTCGATGCTGCCCAGCGGCTTGTCCAGACCGAGTTTTTCTTTGCAGAATTTCTCGTCTTCCCAGGCCTTCAGGGTGGAAGCGACAACGCCGGCAAAGGCTTCGTGGATTTCGTAGAAATCAAAGTCCTGCAGGGTCAGACCAGCGCGTTCCAGCATACGTGGTACGGCATAAGCCGGTGCCAGCAGCAGACCTTCTTTATCTTTATTACCGTCTTTACCGAAGAAATCGACAGACGCGGTTTCATGGAAGCTCAGGTAAGCCTTAACCGGCAGGTTGTGTGCTTTCGCCCACTCTTCAGACGCCAGCAGAACCACAGAAGCACCATCGGTCAGCGCCGAGGAGTTACCCGCGGTCAGCGAACCTTTACCGGATTTCTTATCGAAAGCCGGTTTCAGGCTGGCCAGCTTTTCCAGATTCGGCGTGCGCGCCAGGTTATCTTTTTCCAGACCCAGGTAAGGGCTGACCAGATCATCGAAGAAACCACGGTCGTAAGCAGCCAGCAGATTGGTGTGGCTGTTAAAGGCAATTTCGTCCTGCTCTTCACGCGAGATGCCCCATTCTTTTACCGTCAGCTCGGTGTGCTCACCCATGGACAGATTGGTGCGCGGCTCGCCGTTGCGCGGTACCAGCGGCGCCAGATGCTTAGGGCGGATTTTCGCCAGCAGCTTGAGCTTTTCACCGGTGGTCTTGGCGCGGTTTACGTCCAGCAGGATTTTACGCAGGCCTTCGTTCACACCGATCGGCGCATCGGAAGTGGTATCGGAGCCACCGGCAATCGCGCTGTCGATCTGGCCCAGGGCAATTTTATTCGCCGCCATAATGATGGCCTGCAGACCGGTACCACAGGCCTGCTGAATATCAACACCCGGAGTACGTGGGTCGAGGGCGGTACTGAGCAGGGTTTCACGCGCGAGGTTAAAGTCACGGCTGTGCTTGATTACCGCACCGGCAATGAATTCGCCAATCTGCTCGCCCTGCAGGTTGTAACGGTTAACCAGACCATTCAGCGCTGCGGTCAGCATGTCCTGGTTAGAGGCATAGGAATACGCGGTGTTGGAACGCGCAAAAGGAACACGGTTACCGCCAATGATGGCTACGCGGCGGATGGTCTGTTTAGCACTGCTCTTGGTCATGCCGGAAATCCTGTATTGGTTCTGATTATTGGGTAAACATAGATATCACAACGGCAGGCTCAGCGTACTCTGCCATAAACGCTGCTCAGTTTAGCGCCCGCACAATGGCTGGCATTGGCTGAAGTGACAGTTTTCCCCTCTTATCTGGTCAATTTCACTCCTGATAATTGCTGCTGTAATCTGCTACCGTCCGGCGCTGTGCCATTTTCTTTGTTATCTGTGTGTTAATCAGGACCCGACCATGAGCAATTTTATTGAATCTGTACTCGACAGCAGTATGGGCCGCAGTCTGATGAAATCAGTTCTGCCCAAATCGATTGAACTGAAACGCTACAACCCGAATCAGGCGACTTACTTTGAAGGCCGTGTGCTGATCGGCGCCTGCGAAAACGCCGCGCTGCTGAGTGACATCATGCGCAACCTGAAAGATGCCAAGGCCAGCGTATTCTTCCCGGCAGCAGCAAAAACCGCTGCCGCCATCGTTGCCGCCGCCAGCGAGCACGGTATCAAAGCTGTCGGCATCGAATGCAGTGCCGATATGACTGACAAGTTCGATGCCTTTGTATTCGACGCTTCCGGCTTTGCCGACACCGCCGACCTGAACCAGCTGTATTACTTCTTTAACCCGGTGATGCGTAAGCTGAACAGCAATGGTCGTGTGATCGTACTGGGTCGTCCACATATGAAAGCCGCCACCGGCGAGCAGGCTGCCGCCATGCGCGCACTGGAAGGTTTCTCCCGTTCTGTAGCGAAAGAAATCGGCAAGAAAAGCGCCACCGCTCAGGCAATCTACGTTGAAACCGGTGCTGAGAAAAACCTTGATGCGGCCTTCCGCTTCGTAATCTCCGCCAAGTCCGCTTATGTCGATGGCCAGGTGCTGACCGTGCGTAAAGCGCAGGACGTTGCCTACCCGGACTGGCACAAGCCGCTGGCCGGTAAAATCGCGCTGGTGACCGGTGCTTCCCGTGGTATTGGTGAATCCATCGCCCGTACTCTGGCGCGCGACGGCGCGACCGTTCTGGGTCTGGATATTCCGCCAGCGGAAGGCGATCTGCGCCGCGTGATGGCTGAAATCGGTGGCGAAACCCTGCTCGGTGATATTTCCTCCGCCGAGGCACCACAACAGATTTCCGACAAACTGAAAGAAATGGGCGGTGGTGACATCATCGTGCATAACGCCGGTATCACCCGCGATAAGACCCTGGCCAATATGCCGGAACACTGGTGGAACATGACCATCGACATCAACCTGTCGGCGGAAGAGCGCATCAACCACGTGCTGTTTGAACAGGGTACGCTGAACAACGGCGGCCGCATTATCTGCGTATCGTCCATGAACGGTATCGCCGGCCAGACCGGGCAGACCAACTACGCGGCCTCCAAAGCCGGTGTGATCGGTTATGTGCAGTACATGGCTGACGAACTGATGGCCAAAGACATCACCATCAATGCCGTGGCACCGGGCTTTATCGAAACCGCGATGACCGATGCCATCCCGCTGATGACCCGTGAAATCGGCCGTCGCCTGAACTCCCTGTCACAAGGTGGCAAGCCGGTTGATGTGGCGGAAACCATCGCGTTTTTTGCCAATCCGGCGGCTTCCGGTGTCAGCGGTAACATCGTCCGTGTCTGTGGCCAGTCTCTGGTCGGTGCGTAATATCTGACGCTGATAAAAAGCACCGCCTCCGGATTCCGGAAGTGGTGCTTTTTCCTGATCCAGCGCAACCACAGAATAAATACCCTCTCATTCCCGCTTTGCACAGGCCTCATTCCTGCGACAGCGGTTTCAAATCCTGCAGATACCGCTACACTTGGGTTCAGTCTTCATCTGAATGCAGTGTATGCCCCAAAATTCTATCCAGCATGGTCTGAGTGACGTTTCTCGTCTCGGTATTGGCCGCTATAACCATTTTCTGGAAATGCTGCTCAGTGGCCGTCCGCTGGAAATGCTGCTGAATGAACTGGTACTGCTGATTCAGGAAAAACAACCCGACTGTATTGCCTCCATCATGCTGCTCAGCGATGACGGCAAACGCCTGCTTCCCGGCGCAGCTCCAAACCTTCCTGATTTTTACGTCGCAGCAATGAATGATCTCAGCATTGGTGAGGGGGTCGGTTCCTGTGGCACCGCTGCAGCCACCTCACGCCTGGTCATTGTTGAGGATATTCAGCGTCATCCTTACTGGCAGGATTACCGCGAGTTGGCTGCTCAGGCCAATCTGCGGGCCTGTTGGTCGCAGCCGATTGTGGGCAGTAAGGGTACGGTGCTCGGCGTATTTGGCCTTTACTATCGTGAGGTGCGCCATCCGACCGGCCTCGACCTGCTGCTGATTCACGAAGCCGCTCGCCTGGCTCAGGCCAGTATCGAATTCCGCCGCGCCCAGAACCACCGCCAGCTGACTGAAACCATTACCCAGCATCTGCCGCTGGGGCTGATTATTACCGACAGCGAATTTAATATTGTCGAAGTTAATCCGGCTTTCAGTCAGATAACCGGTTACCCCGCCGCTGAAGTGCTCAGCCGCAAACCCGGTTTCTTCTCCGCCGACAGTAAATCCCTGCAGCAGTACCGCGACATCCTCGATAAATTGCCATCCTGGCGCAGCTGGACAACCGAACTGCTGATCAGCCGCCGTAATGGTGAACGCTTTAATGCCGAGCTGTGCTTTTCCGTCGTCCGTAATGAACAAAACGAGATCAAACGTTACGTTGCCCTGATCAGCGACATCAGCGAACGTAAACGCTCGGAAGAAACCATTCAGTATCAGGCCAGCTACGATCTGCTCACCAGCCTGCCCAACCGCAATCTGTTTTATGAACGCCTGAACTGGACTCTGGAACAGGGGCGACGTAAGCAACGCGCGTTTTCTGTGTTGCTGATGGACCTCGATTACTTTAAAGAAATCAACGATACCCTGGGTCACGATGCCGGTGATGAATTACTGGTTAAGGTCGGCACCCGCCTGCAACAGAGCATGCGTCCACAGGACACCATTGCCCGCCTCGGTGGCGACGAATTTGGTTTTATTATTACCGGTGAACACGATCAGCAGGCACTGCGGGAGTTAGCCGACAAATTACTGAGAAATGTCAGCCGCAGCCTGACCATCCGCCAGATGCGCGACTGCCGCATTTCTTCCAGTATCGGCATCAGTTGCTACCCCGGTGATGGCAGCACACTGGAACAATTACTCAAGGCTGCCGAACAGGCGGTTTATGCGGCGAAAAATGCCGGCCGTAATGGCTACGCTTTTTTTACACCGGCCATGTTCGAAGCAGCAAAAACCCAGGCTTTACTGCATCAGGAAATGCATTTTGCCGTCAGCCGTAATCAGCTGGAGCTGCATTATCAGCCAATAAAACGCCTCAGTGACAATTGCATAGTGCAGCTGGAAGCGCTGATTCGCTGGAATCATCCGGAACGGGGACTGGTACGCCCGGATCTGTTTATTCCGTTAGCAGAAAAAACCGGCATGATCCGTGAAATCGGCCAATGGGTCAGACAGGAAGCCCTGGCCATGATCAATCGCCTGCAGCAACAGGGACTTCATGTTCCGATTGCTGTTAACGTGTCCACCGCCGAATTTTATGACCATAGCCTGGCCGATAAAATTATTGCTCAGGTTGAAGAATCCGGAGTTTCACACGGTAGTCTGCTGGTTGAAATTACCGAGAGTCTGCTGATCCGCAATCAACAGGAAACCCGCACCTTTCTGCAAAAACTGCAACAGGCCGGAATACGCGTTGCACTCGATGACTTCGGTACCGGTTTCTCATCGCTGTCGTATCTGGCCGCGTTTCCCGCCGATAAACTGAAAATCGACCGCAGCTTTATTCATCAGATGACCGCCAATCCCCGTAAGCAGGCATTGGTGGATACCATTATTACCCTCGGTCACAGCCTGAATATGAGCGTGATTGCTGAAGGGGTCGAAACAGAAGAAGAAGAGGCCCTGCTGCGCAGCAAAGATTGTGACAATATTCAGGGCTACTTATTGGCAAAACCTTTGCCAGAGCCTGATCTGCTGAAATTTCTGCAGGGCTATAAAGCCGGTACCGGGCGCGACTGATCTCAGCGCTTTTTCTTTGCCCGTTTTTTCTTCAGATAATCTTTAACCGGTGTTTTTTTATCCGGCAATGCCGCCGCAAAGCGCTCACGCATGGCTTCCACTTTGGCTTCTTTTTCATCATGCATACGCGCATGACGGTGCTTTTCACCAGCCTGGCGAAAATCCACCACGGTACTTCCGGATTCTTTAGGCTCTGACATTATTGCTCCTATCGCTGATAGCAGGACGCCGCCATAGTCAGGCCATGGTAGCATAAGTCTTTTCTGACGGAACAAAGCTGCTGTTGTGACCACATCGCCTGACTCGCCATCATCGCCTTCTGCCCTGCCCATTGATCCGCTTTTGCCTGACCTGTGCATACAGCTGAGCACGCATATGAATGTGCTGCTGAGTGCCGAACCCGGTGCTGGTAAAACCACCCGCGTACCACTGGCTCTGTTGCATGAAGACTGGCTCGGCGGGCAGAAGATCATCATGCTGGAACCCCGTCGCCTGGCCGCCCGTAATGCTGCGCGCTTTATGGCGCAGCAGCTGAATGAAGCGGCTGGTGAAACCGTCGGCTACCGCATCCGGCTGGAGCAAAAGGTATCAGCCACTACCCGGATTGAGGTGGTCACCGAAGGTATTCTTACCCGCATGCTGCAGGATGACCCTGAGCTTAACGGTGTCGGCCTGATTATTTTCGATGAATTCCACGAGCGTAACCTGCATTCCGATCTGGCGCTGGCACTGGCGCATCAGTGTCAGCAGCTGTTGCGGCCGGAACTGCGGCTTCTGGTGATGTCCGCCACCCTTGATGCCGACAGCCTCGGCGATAAACTGCAGGCGCCGCTGTTGCATAGCCCCGGCCGTGGTTTTGCGGTCAGTCATTTTTACCGGCCTCTGCCAAACAGTAACGTCCGTCTGGCCGAGCACTGCGCCAGCGTTATCCGTGAAGCCCTCAATACTCATAGCAATGGCGATGTGCTGGCGTTTTTACCCGGCGTCGCCGACATCAGCCGCGTGCAGACACTGCTGCAGGAGACGCTGAGCGGAGTACTGCTTGCCCCCCTTCATGGCCAGCTGAGCGACAGTGAACAGAAAACCGCACTGACCCCCGCGCCCGCGGGCATGCGCAAAGTCATTCTGGCCACCAACATTGCCGAAAGCTCGCTGACCATCGATGGCGTGCGCATTGTGGTGGATTCCGGTCTTGAACGGCGCATGAGCTTCTCCCCGGCCAGCGGTATCAGCCAGTTGCAGACCCGGACTATTTCGCAGGCATCCAGTGTCCAGCGTGCAGGCCGCGCCGGACGTCAGGCTGAAGGCTTCTGCTACCGTTTATGGCGCGAAGAGGAACAAAGCCGGCGCGAGCCCCATATCCGCGCCGAAATTCTGGATGCCGATCTGGCGCCGCTGCTGCTGGAATTACTGCACTGGGGCGCGGATCTTAACGACCTGCTATGGCTTACGCCTCCGCCTGCCGCCAGCCTCAATCAGGCCCGGCAGGTGCTGACTCAGCTGGGTATGCTGCAGCCGGATGCGGCGCTGCGCCTGAACGAACATGGTCAGCGCTGCGCCGCCCTCGGCCTCGAGCCACGCTGGGCCCATGCCCTGCTCTGCGCACAACAGCTGGGTATGGCGGCAGAAGCCTGTGAACTGGTTGCCGTGCTGCAGGAATGGCCTCACCAGCAGCGTCACAGCGATGATGCCGAACGTCTGCTGAGTCAGGCGCGCCGCCAGCAAGGCTTATGGAATAACCGCGTACGCCCGCTGGCACAGCGCTGGCAGCGACAGCTGCAGGCAACCTCTTCGCCCAATACTCCGGATGGCAGCCCCGCCCTGGATTGCAGTTTAATCATCGCCCTCGCCTTTCCCGACCGCATCGCACAGAAACGCAGCGCTAATGCCCAGACGTTTCGTTTAAGCGCTGGCAGCGGCGCCGAACTGCAACATAACAGCGATCTGCACAACGCCAATTACCTGGCCATTGCCGATATCAGCGGCGGCCAGCCGGATCGTATCCGTCTGGCGGCAACGCTGCACAGCAACAGCATGGCGTCTTTACAGGAAATCGCCCCACAACTGTTCAGTGAGCGCACCGAGATTGGCTGGAACGACAGCGGCCAGCTGAAAGCCCTGCGCCATCAGTGTCTGGGACAGCTGATCCTGAACAGCAAGCCGCTGCCGGCGCTGTCTGCCGCCGAATGGCAACAGGCCTGGCGTGATTACTTTATGCAGCGTGGCCTGAGCGATCTGCCCTGGCAGGATGACGCCAACACCGTACGCAGCCGCATGGCACTGGCGGCTCAGTATCTGAATCCCAACGGCGCTGAAACGGAGCTATGGCCGGATGTCAGCGATCAGGGCCTGCTGCAACGGCTGGATGACTGGTTGCTGCCGTTCTGTGACAACGCCCGAAACCTGCGCGATCTGAATAAAATCGCGCTGGCCGATGCCCTGCTCAGTCTGCTCAGCTGGGAACAGCAGCAACAGCTCGCACAGCTCTTGCCCACGCACTGGCAGGTTGCCAGTGGCTCGCGCATTGAACTGCAGTACAGCAACGATCCGAACCGCCAGGACACCCAGGATCAACCGCCGGTACTGGCCGTAAAACTGCAGGAAATGTTTGGCTACGAGGGCCAGCCCGCCGTTCTTAACGGCCGCCTGCCCTTACTGATTCACCTGCTGTCACCGGCGCGCCGGCCACTGCAGGTCACCCGCGATCTGCCACACTTCTGGCGTAACACCTATGCGGAGGTGCGCAAAGACATGCGTGGCCGCTATCCGAAACATCCCTGGCCGGAAGACCCGCTCAGCGCCGAAGCCACCGCCCTGACCAAACGCGCGCTGAGCAAGCGGTAATAACAGGGGTTACGGAAGCACCGCCTGAAAACTCTTTAAACGAGAAATAATATAAAAATCAACAGTACACGGCGTAACTAATCATTACCCGGTGCAGTGGTTATTTGTGCATAACCCACTAGCCTTTTAAACACACCGATGTTCAGGCTGGGTTATGTCCGTTAAACACACGATATCCGCTAAGAAAGTAGCTGTACTGCTGGGGTTTTCTGCACTGACACTGGCTGTCATTATTGGCAGCCAGATAAGCCGGCAGTCTCTGGTAGAAGTCGCCGGTAGTCATTCCGGGCAACCTGAACAATCAGCAGCTGCTCAGACGCCCGTTATTACCACACCGGATGTTAATCAGTCCGACAACACGACTCCGGCCTCGCCGCTGCCAATCCGCCAGCCAGATCTGACTCTGACAGCCAAAGGGCCATTACATACCCATCCTCAGGATGAGGGACAGTATTCCCTGCCACCGGCGTTAGCCGCCGATATCGAACAGCGCCGGATTCCACAAAGCCAGCTACTGCTGACACCCAATCGCTCTGGCGGCTACTCCATGGATGCCAAAGGCCAGTATCACACGGTCATTGTGGCTTTTATCGATGAGAACGGTCAGCTGCGCACCGAAGAGCGCATCGTTTATCCCATCGCAGATCAGCCAGCTTCGACCCCGCAACCCCAGATGGCTCCCGCCACGACTGAACCCGCTAAGCCATGAGGTCTGTTATGCATTGTCTGAAAGTCTCTTTTCTTGCTTTGACACTGTTCGGTGCGGCTCAGTCCTATGCTGCCGGCATTCAGATTGTTAATGCCGATGGTGCCGGCGAAGGCTTTAACGATACCACTGCAGTCAGCGCGATCGGCGGTAACACAGCCACCACCTTAGGCGCGCAGCGTCTGGCGGTGTTTAACCGCGCTGCCGATATTCTTAACGCAACCTTCGACATTGCTGTCACCGTTAACGTCAACTCCTCCTTTGACCCACTCTTCTGCGATACCAACAGCGCCACACTGGGCAGCGCCGGTGCTGCCGACTATGAGTTTATTAACGATGGCAGTGAATGGACGGTGTATGCCGATGCTCTGGCAAACCAGCTGCAGGGCAGCGATGTAACCCCGGCAGCGACCGAAATTAACGCCCAGTTCAACAGCGGCATTGGTAATCCCGGCTGCTTACAAAGCTCAGGCTGGTATCTGGGATTTGATGATCCGGCCGGCAGCGGTAATTCACTGCTGTCGGTCGTTTTACATGAAATCATGCACGGTATGGGCTTTCTGTCGTTACTGAACCCTGACGGCAGCACTGGTGCGACGGTCAATGGTAATTACGTTTATGACCCTTACAGCAAACTGCTTTACGATGCGACGCAAAGTGCCCGGGTGACAACCCTGAACCAATCACAGCGGGCAGCTGCCACCATTAATAATGGCAATCTGGTCTGGGATGGTACCCAAACCAATGCTCAGCTGGGTGGCTTCAGCTCTGGAGTTAACAATAGCCGCATGCAGATGTACGCCCCCACAAGCTATACCCCGGGGTCCTCAGTCAGCCATTTTGATACTGCTGCCACCCCCAATGAAATTATGGAACCGCAGTACACTGAGTTTCTTGATGACGCCGGCCTGGCCAAATATCTACTGGCGGACATCGGCTGGACACTGGCAGCAACTGCCAACAGCGCGCCGGTGATGGGAACGATTACCGCGAAAATCCTGAATGAAGACAGCGTGCTGAATGTAACACTGAGCGCGACCGATGCTGATGGGGATAGCCTGACGTACAGCATCACCTCGGCTACCACCGAGCTTGGCGCCAGCATCAGCGGCACCACCTTAACCATCACACCGCAAGCCAATTACAACGGCTCCGGCAGTATCACCGTACAGGTATCCGATGGTGCCCTGACCGACAGCACCAGTTTTAATGTCACCGTTGATCCAGTGAACGATGCACCGGTAATAGGCACGGTTACAGCCAAAACCCTGAACGAAGATGCCACACTGGGTGTAACACTGAGTGCCACAGATATCGACAGCGGCTCATTAACCTACAGCATTACCTCCGCTACCACCGAACTGGGCGCCAGCATCAGCGGCACCACCTTAACCATTGCGCCACAAGCCAATTTCAACGGTGCCGGCAGCATTACGGTACAGGTATCCGACGGTGCCCTGAGCGACAGCACCAGTTTTAATGTCACCGTTGATGCGGTAAACGATGCACCGGTCATAGGCACTATTACAGCCAAAACCCTGAACGAAGATGCCACGCTGGATGTTGCC
>NZ_JABVCB010000007.1:477452-478148 GCF_020320405.1 Thalassolituus sp. ST750PaO-4 | reverse complement strand
CGACAGCGGCTCATTAACCTACAGCATTACCTCCGCTACCACCGAACTGGGCGCCAGCATCAGCGGCACCACCTTAACCATTGCACCGCAGACTAATTACAACGGTGCCGGCAATATCACCGTACAGGTTTCCGACGGCACCCTGAGCGACAGCACCAGCTTTAATGTCACCGTTGATGCGGTAAACGATGCACCCGTGATCAGCACTGTTACGGCCAAGACGCTCAATGAAGATACCACGCTAAATGTAACGCTGAGCGCGACCGATGCCGATGGTGACAGTCTGACGTACAGTATTTCCTCAGCCACGGCCGAGCTCGGTGCCAGCATCAGCGGCGCCACCTTAACCATTGCTCCACAAGCTAATTACAACGGTACAGGCAGCATCACAGTGCAGGTATCCGACGGCGCCCTGAGCGACAGCACCAGCTTTAATGTCACCGTAGATCCGGTTAATGATGCGCCGGTTATCAGCGCCATTACGGCGAAAACACTGAACGAAGATGCCACGCTGAGTATCACGTTAAGCGCGACCGATGCTGACGGGGATAGCCTGACCTACAGTATTTCCTCAGCCACGGCCGAGCTCGGTGCCAGCATCAGCGGCGCCACCTTAACCATTGCTCCACAAGCTAATTACAACGGTACAGGCAGCATTACGGTGCAGGTATCCGACGGAACCCTTACTGACAGCAG
>NZ_JABVCB010000007.1:477172-477442 GCF_020320405.1 Thalassolituus sp. ST750PaO-4 | reverse complement strand
ACCTTAACCATTGCTCCGCAAGCCGACTACAACGGTGCCGGCAGTATCACCGTACAGGTTTCCGACGGCGCCCTGAGCGACAGCACCAGCTTTAATGTCACCGTAGATCCGGTCAATGATGCGCCGGTCATAGACACAATTGCAGCCCAAACCCTGAACGAAGATGCCACACTGAATATGACGTTAAGCGCCACCGATATCGACAGCGGTTCGTTAACCTACAGCATCACCTCTGCCACCAGCGAGCTGGGGGCCAGCATCAGCGGTACA
>NZ_JABVCB010000007.1:415599-477162 GCF_020320405.1 Thalassolituus sp. ST750PaO-4 | reverse complement strand
TTTAATGTCACCGTAGATCCGGTCAATGATGCGCCGGTCATAGACACAATTGCAGCCCAAACCCTGAACGAAGATGCCACGCTGGATGTTGCCCTGAGTGCCACAGATATCGACAGCGGCTCGTTAACCTACAGCATTACCTCCGCTACCACCGAACTGGGCGCCAGCATCAGCGGCACCACCTTAACCATTGCTCCGCAAGCCGACTACAACGGTGCCGGCAATATCACGGTACAGGTATCTGATGGCACGCTTACTGACAGCACCAGTGTTAACGTCACCGTAGATCCGGTTAACGATGCCCCGGTGTTTACCTCTACGGACAACGTTAATGTCGCCAATGATGACATTCTGACCATCACACTGACCGCCACCGATATTGATACCGCTGCGGGCTCTCTGACTTTCGATCTGGTGAGTTTTGACAGCAGCAAGATCGACGGCAGTCTGAACGGCAGCACGCTGACACTGACGCCGGTTGCAGATACCAGCGGTGTCACCATGGTTGAAGTCGCTGTCAGTGATGGTGATATCACAACATCGCAGAGCATCAGCGTAAATGTGCTGTCAGCCAGCAATCAGGCGCCGGTGTTTAATCCTCCGGCGGCGCTGACCCTGCTGCAGGAAACCAGCGCCGATATCACTCTCAGCGCTACCGATGCCGATAACAACAGTCTGACTTACAGCATCCTCAGCAGCGGCGCTGGCGTCTCAGCCAGCATCAGTGCTGACCAGCTCAGTATCAGTGCCGATAGCGGCTTTACCGGTACCGCCAGTCTCAGTCTCAGTGTCAGCGACGGCCTGCTGACCGACAGCGCAATCCTGGCGATTACCGTATTACCGAAGTTCGAACTGCAGCAGAATGAAACCATACTGGGTAATGGTGACACTCTCAGCGCCGGGCTGAATTCAATCGGCCTTGCCCTCAGTGGCGGTGACGGCCAGCTGACAACCTCTGTGTTCTTCAATGGCAGCCAGCAGGACAACCTGCTCAGCTACGATAGCAGCACTCAGCGTTATTCTCTGGCCATGCCAACCAGTGGCGCCTTCGCTGGCACCTATACCCTGACCGTCAGCGACGGCAACGGCTTCAGCGCAACCTATTACATTGAACGTCCACTGCGGGTCATCACCAATGTAACGCCGACACTGGCCCTGTCGGCCAGCCAGACAGTTACCGTCGAAGGTGCTCCTGCCGCTACCCTGCTGTCTCTGTCCAGCAGTTCAGCAGAAGTTGCTTTCAGCGATGCCAACGGCACGACCCTGAACACCATCAGCGCAACCGATGATGCCGCAAACTTCAATGCCGCCACGGCGGTACTGACCTTTAATGCGGTCAGTAGCAGCAGCCAGCCTGTAATCACCGCGTCTGGCAGCAATCTGCCGGATGGCGAATTGGAACTGGCACTGCAGCCCGGCAGAACGGTACTGATCAGCGTCAGCGATCAGAGTATGCAAGCCATCAGTACCGCGGTTGCTGCTATTGCCGACAGCCGTTTTGAACTTTGGGGGCTGCCGTCTTCAGCCAGCGCAGACAACAATGGCAACATCAGCCTGCAATTGCCTCAGGAGAGCCTGCAGCTGAACATCAGTGCAGATGGTTATCTGAGTGCCGGGCTGAATCTGGACAGCGGACAAACCACTGCAACCGCGACGCTGACGGCACTGCAGTCGCCCTTCAGCCTTAACGGCATCGTTCAGGCCAGCGGTTTCGATTTCAGTACTGAATTGCCGCAGCTGACTCTGCTGTTTGATGATGACAGTCAGGAAGTACTTTCACTGAACAGCATCAGCAGCACCTCTGTCAGCTACAACTGGTTGGGTGACCTGAGTATAAAAACACCGCTGCAATTACAAATCCGGCATAGCAATATTGATCAGATAGCGACTACTATTAATACAACATTCAGCAGCCAGACCATCAATGTGACACTGGTTGCCAGTGCCCCACAGCCTGTAACGGAAGTGATTGTTGTCAGTTCCGGTGGTCCATCGGGCGGTGGTGCGCTCTGGTATTTATTATTGCTATACCCAATAATTGCCACGTTCAGGAACCGGTTTACACGGGCAGGTACCCTCTGATTGAGCCTGTCCCCGGAAAAAATAATCGACCGCACAGCGGTTGCAGATAGCAAGGATGCTTACGCAGGCTGTCTGTAATCAGGGAAGCGGCATAAAAAAGATTATCATATGCTGCGTACTGCTGTTCTTACTGTATTACTGGCAAGTCTCTCGGCACTGTTCTCGGTGGCTTTGCCGGTTGCTGCCGAAAACACAGCAGACTCCCCTGCCGAGGTACTGTATTTAACCGATGACACCAGCCAGATAAACAGCGCCGGTGCTCTGTATTATCTCGAAGATCCGCTGGCTCAGTTATCCCTGCCCTATATTCTTGAGCAGAATATCCCGTTCCGTCTTTACCCCAAAGCCGCCTTTAATGAAGGCTTCACGGAATCTGCTTACTGGCTGAAGCTGAATATTGATGCCAGCCGGAGTGTAAAAACACGCTGGTTGCTGGAAATTAATTACCCTCTTCTGGATGTGGTTAATGCCGTCACCCATCGTGCAGGTGGCGCTCAGCTCAGTCATTACGAGCTGGGGGACCTGAATATTTTTTCACAGCGACCGGTATCGCACCGCAATTTTGTTATTCCCCTCGATTTCAGCACGGATAAACAACAGACGGTTTATCTCAACGTGCAGACCACCAGCTCCATGCAGGTACCGATCAGCCTCTGGGAAATTACCCACTTTGTTGAAAAGCGCAGTAACGAGCAATATGGGCTGGGACTTTATTACGGCATGATGCTGGTGATGTTCCTCTACAATTTCTTTTTGTGGCTGAGCATCCGTGACAGTAATTACCTGCTGTATATTGGCTATATTGCCTCATTTTCTGCCTTGCAGCTGGCAACCAGTGGCCTCGGTTATCAATTTATCTGGCCACAGTGGATATGGCTTGAGCAAATGGCCGTTCCCTTAACCATCGGTCTTGTCGGTGTTTTTGGCAGTGCCTTCACCCGTGCTTTCCTGCAGACCAGAATCCACGATCGCGTGGCCGATATTGCATTGCGTATTTGCCTGATCTTGTCAGCTCTTATCTGCCTGAGTTCACTGGTCTTTGATATCGCGACCGTTATGAGCAGCGGCAAATTTGTAGTGGTCATTTTTCTGGTCACCGTTTTCTATTCTTCTGTAATGTCGCTACTCAAAGGACAGCATCAGGCCCGTTATTTCCTGATTGCCTGGGTATCGCTGATTGTCGGTGGCATGATCACCATTTCCATGATGCTGGGGTATTTACCCAATAATTTATGGACCACTCATGCCAGTAAAATCGGCAGTGCTCTGGAAATCGTTTTACTGTCCTTTGCCCTTGCTGACCGTATCAAAATTCTGGAACGGGCCAAAAATCATGCTGAGGCTGTGGTCAAAAAAGAACTTGAAGAACGGGCCGTGCGGCTGGCTGAATCCAATCGCCTGAAAAATGATTTCCTTGCGACAATCAGCCATGAGTTCCGTACACCACTTAACGGCATACTGGGATCGCTGGAACTTGCGGCCGACGAACATGGCAAGCCTCTGCTCAGTTCTCTGCAGGACGCACGCAGCAGCGCCAGAGATATGCTGGATCTGGTCGATAACGTTCTGACCTATACCGAGCTGCAGGCCGGTAACCGTATTCTGTCACCGGAAACCATTGAACTGGCGCCGATGATCCGCACCGCCGCCGACTATGTCCGTCAGCAATGTCAGGATAAGCATCTGACCTTTGAGCTGGTGCTGCAGCCGGGGCTGCCTAATCATATCCGTGCCGATATTAAGTGCATCCGTCATGCACTTAAGGCGCTGCTGGAAAATGCCGTTAAATTTACTCAGGAAGGTCAGATCCGTGTTGAAGTCGGCGTCAGCCAACACGATCAAAACACCAGCCTCGATGTCCATATCAGTGACACCGGTATCGGTATGACCGAAGCCGAGCTGAGCCGCGTACAGGACTATTTCTGTCAGGGAGATGCTTCCGATCAGCGTCGTTTTCAGGGACTGGGCATTGGCCTGTCACTGGTACGAGCCGTTTGTCATTGCATGAAAGGCAGTCTGAATATCAACAGTGCAAAACACCGTGGCACTCAGGTTCACCTGCACCTGCCGGTACAGGCGCTGGGCAGCAGTGAAGTCCGTCTGGTTAAAAACCGGGTAGAAGCCGTTGATACAACGCCTATCGAGAATATCCGCGGCCGTGCTCTGGTTGTTGAAGACAACACCATCAATCAGCGCGTTCTGAATTCAATGTTAAGCCGTCTGCAACTGAAAGTGGATGTTGCTGATAACGGTGAAAAGGCACTGGAGCTGCTGAAAGCCGAGCGTTCCTATCGTTACGATCTGATCTTTATGGATTGCCAGATGCCGGTCATGGATGGTTTTGAAGCAACCCGGATTCTGCGCGCCAGCCACCTCAGCGAGCGCCATTCTCCGGTTATCGCGGTCACAGCCAACGCCATGTCCGGCGATCAGCAACGCTGCCTTGATGCCGGAATGAACGATTACCTGAGTAAGCCCATCAGTCTTGATCAGATCCGTCTGGTTGTGCAGAAATGGTTACCCGCCGATGCTGGCCGGGATGAAACAACAGGGCTGAACACCACAACCAAAGCACAGAAACCCGGCTGCTGATCAGAGCGGGCCAAGCAACAGCTTCAGCCCCACAATCAGGGTGACCAGTTCATAAAGGCGTTTAATGGTCAGGTTACCCGCCTGAATCGACGTATGAGCCCCCAGATATCCGCCCACCAGTGAGCCGGCGACCAGTGCCGGTATCCAGCTCCACTGCACCTCGGCCATGGCACTCATAGTCAGAGCCCCGCTGCCGTTCCAGCCTAACCCGACCGCAACCAGTGTCTGCGCCACCGCGGTTTTGTAATCCAGTCCAAACCAGTACACCAGCCACAGGGTGACAAACAAACCACTGCCGGCCGATAACGCCCCATTGGCAAAACCGATCAGTAACAGCACCAGTGCACCAACCGCAAAACCGGCCTTACTGCGGTTACGCCCGTCTTTATGCAAACCCAGCTGCGGCTTAAACCAGGAGTACAGCGCCAGTGACAGAGTCAGTAAGCCCAGGGCAATCTCAGCCTGACGTGCCGGCACGTCCAGAATAAACAAGGTACCAGCAATCACGCCGGGCACACCAGCCACGACGATCAGCAGCAAAATCCGGCGATCGAGATGATGCTCACGCAAATGACGGGCGGTCGCACCAACGCCCAGCGCAACCGTCGCCACTTTGTGCGTTGCCAGCGCCAGCGGGAATGGCAGCCCCATAAAAATCAGTATTGGCAGCTGAATCAGTCCGGCACCACCACCGGCCAGCGCGGAAAACCAATTCGCTACAATTGCGATCAGAAAAAGTGCGGTTTGTTCGATATAATCCATGCAGAGTTCATCTGGGGAAACTTATGAAATACGCTTTGTACTACTACGACGCCTGTCCATTCTGCCAACGTGTGCTGCGTGCACTGCCCGGCGTAAAGGTCGAGGTCGAAAAACGCAATGTGCTGACCAATCAGGAATTCCGTAAACAACAATATGCGGCAACCGGCCGGACCACCGTGCCCTGCCTGCTGATTTCTGATAACGGCAAAGATACCTGGATGTTCGAATCGGCCGATATTATCCGCTTTTTACAAAGCCGCTGAGTCCACCTCAGCGATCAGCCAAGCCGGCCGCTGACGATAACGACGCGGCCGGTTATTGTCACAGAACCACTCCCTTAACGGGACAACAGAGCACTCATCTGTGGATCAGCCAACAGGCGACGTACGGTTTCCACCACCGCCTGAGTCTGGGCGTCCACCTCCACATTAATGCGGTCACCCACCTGTACCATGCCGAAGGTTGTTACATCACGGGTTTCAGGAATCAGGTGCACACAAAAACGATCGTCTGTTACTTCAGCAATGGTCAGGCTGCAGCCATTCAGCGCGACATAACCTTTATCCAGCAGGAAAGGCGAAAGATGCGCCGGGCGCTCCATCCATACCACCCGGTTATTGGCGGAATCATCAACTGCCAGCACGGTTACCTGATCCATGATATGGCCGGATAGCACGTGGCCACCGATCTCGTCACCAAAGCGCGCTGCCCGCTCAATATTCACCACACTGCCCGGCTGCAGATCCCCCAGGTTGGTGACCTTAAGTGTCTGCCCAATAGCATCAAAACTGACCCGCCCCTGCTCCAGGGTACGCACGGTCAGACAGGTACCATTGATGGCAACGGATGCACCAATTTGCAGCCCGGTCATAAGTTTTTCCGGGAATTCAAAAGTGAATGTGGCAAAATCTTCTTTGCGCTCCAGTCCCGCCACAGGCAATCTGGTTTGCACAATACCGGTGAACATCAGTCTCTCCAGCCAACTCAGAAAAACGCATTATGCACTATACTCGCTGCAGAAGAAGGCATGAAATCACGGAGAGAGCCGGTGATAACACTGCACGGCGGAAAGTCGCACGTCAGAGGCCGGTTTACCGGTGACTCTCGTCGGCAAAGCGTTTTCCGAAAGCTACGCACCAGAAAAACCGGCGCAGACAAATAATTCAGAGACCCCCAGAGACAGCAGGACACGGATTTGGACGTTAAAAAAACAGGATTAATTCTCTCCGGCGGCGGCGCCCGGGCGGCTTATCAGGTGGGCGTGTTAAAAGCGATTCACAAAATTCTGCCTAAAGGTCATTACAACCCCTTCGATATTATTTCCGGTACTTCCGCTGGCGCGATTAATGGCGTCGCCCTGGCAAGCTATGCCGAAAATTATCGCATGGGAATCAAACACCTTGAGCGTATCTGGATGCATTTCAGCTGCGACCAGATCTACCGCACCGACTTCTGGGGAGTATCGGCCTCACTTGCCCGCCTAACCCGCAGCCTGCTGATTGGCCGGGGCTATAAAAACGATACCGTCTCTCTGCTTAATAACCAGCCTCTGCGTGAACTGCTGAACGAAGTCGTGAAGTTCGACAATATTCAGGGGGCTATCGACAGCGGTGCATTGCACGCCATTGCCGTCAACTGCTCGGGCCTGGAAAGCGGCGAGTCCGTGAGTTTTTTTCAGGGCCACTACAGCATCAATAACTGGCAGCGTCAGCGCCGTGTTGGCATCCGCAGCCGCATCACCCTGGATCACCTGATGGCCTCTTCGGCCATTCCGATGATTTTCCCGTCGGTCAAAATTCACCGCGAATATTTTGCCGATGGCGCCGTACGTCAGCTGGCGCCACTCAGCCCGGCGCTGCATCTGGGGGCAGAAAAAATCATGGTGATCGGTGTCAGCGGTATCGCTCACAAACGCAAAGAGCGCCCACAAAGCAGTTCTTATCCATCGCCGGCCAAAATTATGGGGCATATGCTCAATGCCGCCTTCCTTGACAGTATGGAAACCGATGTTGAACGCTTACGTCGCATTAACCGTACCGTCGAAAAAATTCCGGAATCGGTACGGAAAAAGGAAGGCATGGAGCTGAAGGCCATCGAGCTTCTGGAGATTAATCCCAGCCAATCGATTGATGAGATTGCCGGCCAGCACGCAAACGAAATACCACGCGCATTAAAACTTGCCCTTGGCGGCAGTGGTAATGCCAGCCAGAACGGCTCCGGTATTCTCAGTTATCTGCTGTTTTCCCGTGGTTTCTGTAAGAGCCTGATTGACCTTGGCTTTCAGGATGCCTGTGCACGGGAAGACGAAATCCGTGCGTTTTTTGCCGACCACTTCCACGACTGACCATGAAGACATCCGAATTCCAGCGCATCGTTGTTCTGACCGGTGCCGGCATCTCCGCCGAGTCCGGTATCCGCACCTTCCGTGATGCTGACGGACTGTGGGAAAACCACCGTCTGGAGGACGTTGCCACACCCGAAGCCTTTGCCCGCAATCCACAGCTGGTGCAGCGTTTTTATAACGACCGCCGGCGTCAGCTGAGCGAGGTTCAGCCAAACCCTGCTCATCTGGCTCTGGCCGACTTCGAACAGCGCTTTACTGGCGAATTTCTGCTGGTTACTCAAAATGTTGACGATCTGCATGAGCGGGCCGGCAGCCGTAACCTGCGGCATATGCACGGCGAACTGAACAAAGCCCGCTGTCTGCTGAGCGGCAGGATCATCGAACATAAAGGCGATATCAGTGCCGATATTCTCTGTCCCTGCTGCCAGCGGCCTACTCTGCGACCGCATATTGTGTGGTTTGGTGAAATGCCACTGTATATGGATGAGATCTGCGCCACGCTGGAGCAGTGTGACCTGTTTCTGAGTATCGGAACCTCAGGCCATGTTTATCCGGCAGCCGGATTTGTCGACATCGCCCGCCGGGCCGGTGCCCACACCGTAGAGATCAATCTGGAGCCTTCGAATACCGAAGATGCCTTTGCCGAGCACCTGTACGGCCAGGCCGGCCGGACACTCCCCTCTTTCCTGCAGCGGCTGCTGTAGTATCTGCCGGCAATTAATCCTCTTTTTAAAACAAAGAGACCTAAAGGCGCTTATATTTATTGGTAAATAATGAAGATTGTCCTGAATTCAGGATTATCGGTTGCAGATTTCATATCTGCTGACAAAACACAAACTAGCCTAAAATCCTCCCCAAGACTGGCCAAACCGTAATGAAAGGCCATGCTTATCAATAAGATATCCCGGCATTCATTCCGCCCGGCTCCCGCCAGCCCGCTAACAGGAATTGCGCATGATCCATGTATCCCGCCCTTTGTGGCTGCTGCCCGCTGCAGCATTAACACTACTGCTTACCAGTGGCTGCTCTGAGCAACAGGCCAGTGCAACCGCTACCGTGGTTCATCCGGCTAAAGTTTTCCAGATCAGCCCGGCCAGCCAGACAATGCTGCGACGCTTTCCGGCTCAGGTACAGGCCGCCGAACGTGCTGCACTGGCATTCCGGGTCAGTGGTGAACTGCTGACACTGCCGGCTCAGGCCGGTAAAGAAGTGCGTCAGGGAGACGTATTAGCGCGCCTTGACCCGGCCGATTACCAGCTGCGTGTTGATGACCGTAAAGCCCGCTATGAGCTGGCGGAGTCACAGTTTCAGCGGGTGAAAGACCTGTTTGAATTGGGGCAGATTTCCCAGTCACAGTTTGATCAGGCCAAAGCCGAACTGGATATCAGTAAAGCGGCGCTGGCCAGCGCCCGCACAGACCTGTCTTACACCACCTTAAAGGCACCGTTTTCCGGCGTTATTGCTGAAGTCTATGCCGATAATCATCAGCCGGTGGCCGCCGGTAAAACCCTGGTTATGCTGCAAGCCAAGGATCAGCTTGAAGTTCGCTTACAGATTCCGGAAAACCTGATGGCGCATATCGCCAAAAAAGAAAACACCAACTATCAGCCGGATGTTGAGTTTGAGGCCCTGCCAGGCAAGCGTTTCCGCGCCAGCTATAAAGAGCATACGGCTCAGGCTGATCCGGCGACCGGCAGCTTTACCATCACGCTGACCCTGCCCCGTCCGCCTTCGCTGAATTTACTGCCAGGGATGAGTGCCAGCGTGCATGTGGATCTGAGCCAGGTACTGAGCCAGAGCAGCCAGAACCTGATTGTCCCACCCCAGGCAGTCTTTCAGGGCGAACAGCAGGCCGATGGCAGTTCGCAGGCGATGGTGTGGATAGTAACCGCTGATATGACCCTGCAAACACGCGCTGTAAAAATCGGCCAGCTGTCAACCGCAGGGCTGGAAATCACTCAGGGATTACAGCCAGGCGATACCATTCTCGCCGCTGGTGTTCATCAGGCCCATGAAGGGATGCGTATCCGCCCCTGGATTCAGGAACGGGGTCTTTAAGCATGAGTCAGCCACAGAACTCGGCCACCTACTTTATTAAGCACAGCACGACCAGCTGGATGATGCTGGCCATTTTGCTCGTCGGCGGAGCCATCAGCTATTTAGGGCTGGGCCGTCTTGAAGATCCGCAGTTCACCATTAAAGAAGCCATGGTGATTACCTACTACCCCGGCGCCAGCGCGCTACAGGTGGAGGAAGAAGTTACCGCACCACTGGAAAGCGCCATTCAGGCACTGCCCTATATCAAGCATGTTGATTCTATTTCCAAAGCTGGTTTTTCCCAGGTTCATCTGGTGATTAAACCCACCTATAAATCCCATCAGCTGGCGCAGATCTGGGATGAATTACGCCGTAAAGTGCATGATAAAACCCCGTCCCTGCCACCCGGTGCCAATGCTCCGATTGTGATGGATGATTTTGGCGATGTGTACGGTGTGTTGCTGGCATTGTCGGGTAACGATTACAGCTACGAAGAACTGAATGATTATGCCGATTATCTCAAGCGTGAATTATCGACGCTTAATGGCATCGCCAAGGTCACCATATCCGGCACTCAGCAGGAACAGGTATTTATTGATATTTCCCGTGAGCGCATGACCAACCTCGGCATTCCGCTGTCGCGTCTGTATCAGCTATTACAGACGCAGAATACCGTACAGGATGCCGGCCATATCCGTATCGGCGACGAATATATCCGCATTCATCCAACCGGAGAATTCCGCTCCGTTCAGGAACTCGGCGACTTGCTGGTCAGCCAGGCAGGCTCCGATAAACTGATTTATTTACGCGACATTGCCAATATTTCTGAAGGTATTGCCGAAGTTCCTGACCACCTTACAAATTACAACCGTATGCCATCGCTGCGTATTGGTATCGCGTTTAACAGCGGTGTTAACGTTGTTGCTGTCGGAGAACAATTACGGCAGAAAATGGCAGCACTGGATGCCAACCGTCCATTAGGAATTGAACTGCACACACTGTATGACCAACCAGCCGAAGTGGATGCTTCGTCCACCGGCTTCGTACTTAACCTGCTGGCCTCCATCCTGATTGTGATTGTTGTATTGCTGCTGTTTATGGGCATGCGCGCCGGTATTATCATCGGCATTATTCTGTTGCTGACCATTCTGGGTACCTTTATTGCCATGAAGGTCATGGATATTCAGCTGCACCGGATTTCGCTGGGGGCGTTAATTATTGCTCTCGGTATGCTGGTCGATAATGCACTGGTCGTTACCGAAGGCATTATGGTGGGTATTAAAAAAGGCCTGTCACGAACCCGCGCCGCTTACGACATTGTGCAGCAAACCCAGTGGCCACTATTAGGTGCCACTGTAATTGCCGTTACCGCCTTTGCACCTATCGGTTTATCACCGGATTCAACCGGTGAGTTTGTTGGTTCATTATTTTATGTGCTGCTGATTTCCCTGTTGTTCAGCTGGATTACCGCCATTACCCTGACGCCTTTTCTCTGTCATCTGCTGTTTAATAAAGAAGAGCATCCGGATGCGGAAAGCGATCCTTACCACGGTTTTCTGTACGATATTTATCGTACAACCCTGAGCCTGATGTTAGCGCGCCGCGGAGCGACGATGGGCGTGATGCTGGCTGCCATGTTTATTGCGATCTACGGCTACAGTTTTGTAAAACAAAGCTTCTTTCCGCCATCCAACACACCGATGTTCCTGATTGATATCTGGCTGCCCGAAGGCTCCGATATCCGCGCAACACAACAGCAGGCTCTGGCACTGGAAAATTATTTTCAGCAAAAAGAAGAAGTGGAATTTACCTCCTCCACGGTCGGTCAGGGTGAACTGCGTTTTATGCTGACCTACGCACCGGAGCGGCAGTACCGTGCCTATGCTCAGGTTATGGTACGTACTGCCGAGCGGGAACAGATTCCGGCATTAATTGACGATGCCCGTCGCTGGACACAAAAAGAAATGCCGGATGCCTTTGTGAAATTCAAACGCCTGCAAATTGGCCCTGGCAGTGCGGCTAAAATTGAGGCCCGTTTTGCCGGGCCAGACCAGGAACAGCTGCGTATTCTGGCCGAGCAGGCCAAACAGATTATGCGTGCAGACCCTGACACCGATAATATCCGTCACGACTGGCGCGAACGCGAGAAAGTGATTCGCCCGGTATTTAATGAAGAAAATGCCCGCCGCGCCGGTATTTCCAAACAGGATATGGACGATCTGCTGCAGCTCAGTTTTTCCGGGAAAAGTATTGGTATGTACCGTGAAGGCACCACCTTAAAGCCCATTATTATGCGCCCACCTGCGTATGAACGGCTTGATATCGATGGCCTCACCGACCTGCAGATCTGGAGTCCGGTATTCAGCCGTTATATTCCGATCGGTCAGGTGGTTGAGCACTTTGATGTGGTGTTTGAAGATCCGATCATTGCCCGCCGAGATCGCAAGCGTACCATCCGTGTCTTTGCCGATCCGGATCTGGACGCTGACATCACCGCCGATGGTTTATTTAAGCGCCTGAAGCCACAGATCGAAGCCATCCCCCTGCCACCCGACTACGAGCTGAGCTGGGGTGGCGAATATGAATCGTCCAGCGAAGCTAAGCAAAGTCTGTTTGCCTCACTGCCGCTGGGCTATCTGCTGATGTTTATTATTACCGTGCTGCTGTTTAACGAAATGCGCAGTGCGCTGGTAATCTGGGCCTGTGTTCCACTGGCGATTATTGGCGTCAGCGCCGGCATGCTGTTACTGGGCGCTGAATTCGGCTTTATGGCGCTGCTCGGTTTTCTCAGCTTGTCGGGCATGATTATTAAAAACGGAATTGTGCTGGTTGATCAGATCCGGCTCGAACTGAGCGAAGGCCGGGAACCATACGATGCGGTTTTTCATGCCTCGGTCAGCCGTCTGCGGCCGGTAACCATGGCAGCACTGACCACCATCCTTGGCATGTTACCGCTGTTGTTTGATCCGTTCTTCAGCGCTATGGCCGTGGTTATCAGCTTTGGCCTTGGTTTTGCCACTGTACTGACGCTGGGTGTAGTACCGGTGTTGTACGCCATGAGTCATGGCATTAAGGCTCCCGTTAAAAGCTGATGAATCAACCGACATAAAAAAACCTCCGTATGGAGGTTTTTTTATGGGTACTACACCGTGAGATACGATGGAATCACTCACTGTCAGCCTGAAACATACGCTCCATTTCAGAGATTCCTTCTAATTCCATCAATAACTGTTCCCGCTCACTCTGAGCAACCGCCAGCCAGCTGCGGTTACTCAGGCCACCGACGAGAGCATAAAGAAAATTCAGACTGGGCTTGGCCCGCCCCTCAGCGGCAGCCAACTGCTGTAAGCGGTAAAAAGCCATCACCGCGCCACAGCTACGTAATTGCTCAACATCGGTGATACCAACCAGTGCCAGTGACTGCTCACTTTTTTCACCCAGGCCGGGTAAATCCCTGATGCGTTCTGCCATATCAACCTCTCTGACTCCGGAGTCTGCCGGTATTTAAACAAAAAAGCCGCAGATTTCCCTGCGGCTTTTTTGTTGTGAGAAGCAATGAAAAGAAGTGATCAGTCTTCGCTGGTCGATACAATTTTGTGGATCGACAGGTCAGCACCATTAAACTCTTCTTCTTCATCCAGACGGATGCCGGAGATGGCTTTAACAATACCGTAGACCACAAAACCGCCAATCATTGCCACCAGAATACCGGCAACCGTTCCCAGCAGCTGTGACATAAAGCTTACGCCACCCAGACCACCAAGCGCTTCTGCACCGAAAATACCGGCGGCAATACCGCCCCAGGCACCGCACAGACCATGCAGTGGCCATACACCCAATACGTCATCGAATTTAGGGAATTTATTCTGCGCCAGGGTGAATACGAAGACGAACAACGCACCGGCAACACCACCAACAATCAATGCACCAATCGGATGCATCAGGTCAGAACCGGCACACACCGCCACCAGACCCGCCAGCGGACCGTTGTGAATAAAGCCCGGGTCTTTTTTGCCGACAATCATGGCAACCACAGTACCGCCAACCATCGCCATCAGGCTGTTAACCGCTACCAGACCGGAAATTCCATCCAGAGTCTGGGCAGACATCACGTTAAAGCCGAACCAGCCCACAGCCAGAATCCACGCACCCAGGGCCAGGAACGGAATATTGGACGGTGCAAAAGCCACCACACGGCCATCACGGTAGCGGCCACGACGGGAACCCAGCAACACAACCGCGGCAAAGGCTATCCAGCCACCGACGGCGTGAACCACCACGGAGCCGGCAAAGTCGTGAAACGGAGCACCAAAGCTGTTTTCCAGCCAGCCCTGGAAGCCGTAGTTACCGTTCCAGATCATGCCTTCAAAGAACGGATATACGAAAGCTACCGTCAGGGCAGAAGCAATCAGAATCGGGTAGAACTTTGCACGTTCGGCAATACCACCGGACACAATGGCCGGAATCGCCGCAGCAAAGGTCAGCAGGAAGAAGAACTTCACCAGGTCGTAACCATTATTCGCTACCAGTTCGCTGGCGCCGCTGAAGAAGTTCGCCCCATAGGCAATCTGATAACCGATGAAAAAGTACGCCAGTGTCGACACACCAAAGTCGGTGATGATTTTTACCAGAGCATTGACCTGGTTTTTATGGCGCACGGTACCGACTTCCAGAAAGGCGAAGCCGGCGTGCATTGCCAGTACCATAATGGCACCGAGCAGAATAAACATGGTGTTGGCGCTTTGCATCAAAGTCTCAACGGCGCTGTTGATGCTGTTAACGTCAATAGTTTCCACGTTGTGTCCTCACTTTAATTCGCTGGGTTCTTGCTGATAAAAACGGCTCACTCAGATCAGTTGATCAACAACCGGAGTTGTGATGCTTCATGAGAGTGCCGGCTGGAAAAATGGACACCAGAGTGGTGCGCAACAATCCAATAAGTCAGGGTTTTAGCAGGTTCCGTACCAACTTTGTCAGGATTGCCTGACAAAGCCGGAACAAAGTGTGAGGATTGCGCACGCATTCAGCACTCACGCGCCCTGAATGCGTGCATACAACGTCAGGCAGGATATGTTATGTGGAAACAATGGTGAATATTCGGACGACGCCCGTAATCAAACGGCACCGATTTTGCGCTCACATCTTTTATTGTGAACTCTTTTAGTGCATCCATATCCAGATCAAAGCGTCGCAGGTTATTGGAGAAAATCAGCAGTCCACCCGGATTCAGACAGCGCATGGCCTGTTCAACCAACATCACATGATCGCGCTGAATATCCAGCACCCCTTCCATCCGCTTGGAATTAGAAAACGTCGGCGGGTCCATAAAGATCAGGTCATAGCGCTCATTACAATCACGCAGCCACTGTATACAGTCGGCCTGAATAAATTCGTGCTGTTCCGGTTTGATACCATTCAGCAGGAAGTTCTCTTTGCCCCAGTTAAGGTAGGTGCGTGACATATCAACGCTGGTGCAATGCGCTCCGGCCACCGCCGCGTGCACACTGGCCGTGGCGGTATAACAGAACAGATTCAGGAAGCGCTTGCCAGAAGCAAGCCC
Source organism: Thalassolituus sp. ST750PaO-4 (assembly GCF_020320405.1). Lineage (NCBI taxonomy): Bacteria > Pseudomonadati > Pseudomonadota > Gammaproteobacteria > Oceanospirillales > Oceanospirillaceae > Thalassolituus > Thalassolituus sp. ST750PaO-4. The sequence goes on along the minus strand of NZ_JABVCB010000007.1, from coordinate 461,785 downwards.
GGCAATCTGCAGGCGGGTCGGACGGTGATCGAGGAACAGACCGGTATCGAGGTAATCTTTCAGATTCACCAGCACCTGCACATTACCTTCACGTACAGGCATAAAACGCTGTTCGGTGTTCTGCTTTTCGTACTGGCGCTTGCCGGCCTGACGTTCACGGCGCTTGAGGACGATCTGCTGCGCCGGAATACCGGTCACCTCAGGCAGAACGGCCAGCACATCCAGCAGACGGCGTTCTGCTTTGGCTTCGTCGATGGACTTCGGCGGCACATATTCCTGCACATGCAGCCAGTCGCCATACAGATCAACCGCCACTGCGTATTCCGGCAGATCGGCATCGTACAGGCGATAACATTCAACATTTTCGCGCCTGGCCCACTTCTGCAGTGGTTTCATATTCTTTTTCAGACGGTTGGCAAAGGCTTCAACCGGACCACGGATCATACTGCCCTGTGGCTGTGCTGAGCGCTCGTCGGCAGCACCGAATACCAGCAGGCGGGTCGCTATCTGCCCGTTCATCAGGCGGTATTGCTTATCCAGCGGACGACGGATGCTCTTGGCCAGATCGGTATTACCGGTAAACACCGCCAGCTGCCATTGCGGCAGGCGCATGGTGGCATCGTGGAATTGCTGATACAGCGGCGCCAGCTGTGGCAACTCACTCAGGCGCTCACCATAAGGCGGGTTACAGACCACCAGACCGCCCTCTTCAATCACTTCGTTCTGCACCCGCAGCTGCTCAACCGCACGGCGTTCCAGGTGAATCTTACCGGCCAGCGGAGAGCGGCTCAGGTTCTGATGGGCGGCCGCCAGCTGATCGGCATCAATATCAAAACCGTAGAGGCGGCTGTGCATGGCGTTAAGCCCCGCGGTACGGCGCAGACGCGCCTGCTCAACCTCGGCCAGCCACAGTGACCGGGTATGGCCCAGCCAGCCTTCAAAGCCCCACTTCTGGCGGTTCAGACCCGGTGCGATGTCGGCGGCCATCATCCCCGCTTCAATCAGCAGGGTGCCGGAACCACACATTGGGTCAATAAGATGCTTACCTTCTGCCGCCAGTGCAGGCCAGCCGGCACGGATCAGAACCGCAGCCGCCAGGTTTTCTTTTAATGGCGCCTTACCAGGCTGCAGACGGTAACCACGACGGTGCAGACTGTCGCCACTGAAGTTGTAATACAGATTAAGTTTGCCTTTGCGCAGCTGCGCTTCAATACGGACATCGCCGTCTTTATCCACCGACGGGCGGGCGCCGGTGTCCTCACGGAAGCGGTCAACAATGGCGTCTTTGATCTTTTGCGCGCCAAACTGCGTATTGTTGAGGTAATCAGTACGGCCGTGAAAATCGATGCGGAAGGTCGCTCCCACCGCAAAAATGGCTGGCCATTCGACAGAACGGGCCGCTTCGTACATTTCGTCGACATTGTCTACCTGACTTTCATTCAAAGGCAGCAGCAGGCGGCTCGCCAGACGGCTCCATAAACAAAAGCGATAGGCCAGCGTCAGGTCGCCGCGCCAGATCACACCAAGGTGTGTTTCACGTTCAACTTCACCGCCCAAGTGCCTGATTTCATCCGCCAACAGGGATTCGATACCTTTCGGACAAGCCGCCAGCCAGGTCATGGTTGTTGCTGTTGTTTCATTTTGCATGATGAGAAAACCCGTTTCGTCAAATAGCCTGTGGCTGTAAGAATAGTGACGCTTAGAAGTAATAAATAATTAACATTCCTCACCAGCCTGAGGTACAACAGGGGTTCGGTCAGTGATTCAACCAGTTGTTCTGGCCGTCGAGCAAATAACTTTAGCGAGGAAGCTTTCTATGAAAAAACAGAAACGCGACATGCAGGAAAGAGCTTTTGCACGTGGTTATCGCGCTGGCGTTGAGCGCCGTTCAAAAGATCTTGCACCCATAGGACCACAACGAGACTCCTGGCTTGCAGGTTGGCGTTCCGGTCGTGCCGACCACTGGGATGGTTACACCGGCGTTTCTGGCATTCATAAAATGGCCGTATGACGTTCTCCAGGGCTTAATGCCCGTTGTGCACGCTTCCTCTTCAGGGAAGCAAAGCCCTGCTACAAGCAGGGCTTTTTTTTGCTTAAACGCCGTACCTGCCCGGGCAAACTCAGCCCTGTGTACGTAAATCGGCCAGTGCATCCACCGCTTCGCGGATCAGCTCCGGCCCACGATAAATAAAACCAGAGTAAATCTGCACCAGCGACGCACCGGCTTTGACCTTTTCTGCAGCACCTTCACCGTCGAGAATGCCGCCCACACCAATCACCGGCAGTTTACCGGCCAGCGCCTGACACAGGTGCTCAACGGTCTCGGTTGCCAGATCTTCCAGTGGCGCGCCACTCAGGCCACCGGCTTCATTACCGTAACGCAGACCCTGCACACCTTCACGCGACAGTGTGGTATTGGTGGCGATCACACCATCGATGCCGCTGTTAACAAAGGTTTCAGCCACCAGCGCCACGTCGTCTTCTTCCATATCCGGTGCAATTTTGACGAACACCGGCTTGTAACCGAATTCTTTGGCCAGCTCCAGCTGACGGGCTTTAATCGGCTCCAGCAGCTGTTTCAGCGAATCGCCGAACTGCAGGGTACGCAGCCCCGGAGTATTCGGCGAGGAAATATTCACGGTGATATAGGTCGCATGCTGATACACCTTATCGAGGCAGATCAGGTAGTCAGAAGTCGCGTCTTCGACGGCTGTATCGAAGTTTTTACCGATATTAATCCCCAGCACACCACGGTATTTTGCCGCTTTTACCCGCTCAACCAGATGATCAACGCCTTTGTTGTTGAAGCCCATACGGTTGATGATGGCCTGACGTTCAGGAATACGGAACAGGCGCGGCTTAGGATTACCCGGCTGCGGACGCGGAGTGACGGTACCGATTTCGATAAAACCAAAACCCAGACGGGCAAAAGCATCGATATAATCGCCGTTTTTATCCAGACCCGCGGCTAAACCGACCGGATTAGGGAATTCAATACCGGCAACGGTAGTTGGCAAAGATGCAACCTGAGGCGCCAGAAACTGCAAGAGTCCAAGGCGTTCGCTGGCCCCCATCATATCCAGTCCCAGTTCGTGGGAGGTTTCACCATTCAGACGAAACATCAGAGCGCGACTCAGAGCATACCAATCCATAACAGACCTCAGTTGACAAAGCGGGTGGCAAAACGGCCGGCATTATATGCCAGTCCGTCCGCGCTGTAGACGACTGAGCGCAAAAAAACGCGCTATACCGTGAAAGTCAGGCTCCCAGGCGCACAATACGCTGAAACTTGCCCTGATCATCGAATTCAATGGCAAAACGGCCATAGATACCTTCATGCTGCACAACCTGCTGCAGCACGCTGGCAGGAAAACGGACATTCCGTCCGTCCAGCGCCCGTGCCACGACCTGTTTTACCTGGCCGCGATAAAAGCGCTGATATTCCTGAGCGGAGATGGCCAGATCCAGTACGATGCGCTGCATTATGGCTCCTGTCGCTGATTATCGTGGAAAGAGTCTGCCAATGGCGGCTGTGGCTGCTGCCGCCAAAGATCAAGCTGCAGGCGTAATTCCCGGATACGCTCTACCACGCCCTGTGGCAGACGGACTTCCTGCATAAAGGCACGTTGCGCCAGAATCACTTCCGGCTGCAGATAATCAGGCAATACCTGCAAACCGGCATGGTTCAGCACCCGATCCTGCCAGCGGCCATATTTATTTTGCGGTAACGATTGCGGGGTACAAAGCGGCTGATAATGCAGTACCTGCTCAAGCATGCTGAGGTTACGGAAAGCGGAGCAATTAACGCTTTCATTCCAGGCTGTGTCGATATAACCGCTGAAATGAAATGTATCAACCAGTCTCCAGCGCTGCTGTTCACAGCGGATATAAGGCGTAACCTCACGCCCGGATAACGGGTCAGGATGCTGCGCCAGAATACGGTTCCAGAAACGCAGGCCATTCAGATTGGCCGCCAGATCAGCAAAGGAAAACACCCCCGTGGTCTGAGCGCCAAAGTACAGAGATTCTGACCACTCGCCAAACAGCATGCCCTCTTCAACCGAATCCTGCAGCCGGTCGGTAACTTCAAAATAGCTGTAGCCTTCGGTAAAAAAGTGGCCAAGTTTATCGCTGCCAATTTCCACATCGCCAACACGGATAACGGCGGCAACGCGTTCACTCAGCACCAGTGATGGGGATTGCTGCCAGATAAAATTACGGTATACCGAATCGCGGAAAGCTACACGGCGCCGGCTGATCTGCGGGTGTTCTTCGGCAAAAGTTTCAAGCTGGCCAATCACCGGCCGCGCCAGCTCCCAGCTCAGCGCGTCGTACAGACGCTCTTCTTCACAGACAGGATACTGCAACGCCGGACGGGAACGCAGCTGGGGTGGTTTGGTCACCGGCCGGTTGGCCATAGTTACGGCGAGTTGCAGGCGGCGGTTAACCTCAGCTTCAAGCAAGGGGGCTGCATCAGACAGCAGAACAGCAGAATGCCCGCTGAACTGGTCAACCTCAGCCGCCTGCAGAGGCAGCACTGAAAAAACGCTGCTAACAAAAAAAACAAAGCGCAGATAACGGACGCCTGACAACAGTTTCACCATAACCTGAAAATAACTGCAGAATCATAAAGCTTTCTGCCGCCACTCACTACTCACACTCAGGTACAGCTTCCTCACCGTCAATACAGGGGCGCTGGTGACGGCTGGCCTGTGCCAGGTCCAGCAACTCCCGCAGCGCAACCGATAACATGGTAAATTCCAGCGAATCAGCAGCTTTCAGCTCATTCAGCATGTTCGCCCAGCGAGCGACCAGAGAGGCATACTCCTCTTCCCATTGAGCAATCGATTCAGCAAGGGTTATACCATCTTCCTGTGTCCCGAGAATGCCAACGGTCAACGCTCTCTGCTGCCAGTCAAGATCGTCGCGCAGCGTTTCCCGTGCCAGTGCTTCCCAATGGCTGTTCGATGGCAACGCATTCACCTGCTGAATAAACCAGTTCAGGGATAAATGCTCGCCCATTTCAAAATAAGCTTCAGCAACCTGGCGGATATCGCGCCCGGTTTGAGCGGCGGCTTCAATAATACCCAGCGCCGAATACAGGTTTGCAGCTCCGGCGGTTAAGGCAGCCAGCGTTTCCGGCACTCCGGCTTCAACGCGACGGTTATATACTTCCTGCCAGCGCTCCAGCGCAGAACCTTTAAGTGTACGGCCTAACTCAGCCGCAATGCTCTGCACGGCCGGTTGAAAACGCGCAACCTCTGCACCAATATCAATTTTTGCACGGCGATTACGTAAAAACCAACGGCTGGCCCGACGTACCAGACGCATCAGGTCCGCCATCATATCTTCCTGTTCTTCAGTGCTGATGTGGTAATCCAGAGCAGTAATCGCCTGCCAGTGTTCAGGCAAAGCAAATATATCGCGGGCGGTAATATAAGAACGGGCAATATCACTCATACTGGCCCCGGTCGAGTCATGCAAACGGTTAACGAAAGTAATGCCCATATAATTGACCATATCGTTGGCCAGTTGCGTGGCAATAATTTCCCGGCGCAGGCGGTGATGACTCAGAGGCTCCGCAAAACGATCGCAGAAGGCCTGCGGAAATGCGGTATGTAAAATACTGGCGACGTATTCATCATCATGAATATCCGGATGATTAAGCTGCTCTTTAAGATCCGCTTTAGTATACGAAATCAGAACTGCCAATTCCGGACGGGTCAGCCCCTGGCTGGCCGCGCGACGCTCCATAAGGACATCTTCGTTAGGCAGAAATTCAAGTGCCCGGTTGAGTTTGCCGTGGGTTTCGTACTCCCGCATCAGACGCACATACTCATCCAGCCGGACTTTACAATCACGGTGTGCCAGCGCAATTGCCTGAGTCTGACGATAGTTATTATTCAGCACCAGACGGGCGACATCATCAGTCTGCTGCATAAATATTTCGTTACGTTGTTTGCGCGTCAGATCACCACTGTCGAGTACTTCATTCAGCATAATCTTGATATTCACTTCGTGGTCGGAGCAATCCACACCACCAGCGTTATCAATAAAATCGGTGTATGAGGCACCACCTTTAAGGCCATATTCCACCCGACCAAGCTGAGTCATGCCCAGATTGCCACCCTCACCGATCACTTTAGCCCGTACTTCCTTGCCGTTAATACGCAAACCATCATTGGTTTTATCCCCGACATGGGAGTGACGTTCTGCAGACGATTTAATGTAAGTTCCGATACCACCATTCCAGATCAGATCGACCGGTGCGCGCAGCAGCGCTTTGATTAAATCGTTCGGCGGCAGACGATCTTCCACAATGCCAAAACGCTGCTTCATTTCCAGAGACACGGGTACGCTTTTCGCTGAGCGTAAAAAGATACCGCCACCTTTGGAAATCAGCTCCTTGTTGTAATCTTCCCAACTGGAACGTGGCAGCTCAAATAAGCGTTTACGTTCAACAAAGCTGCGAGCAGAATCCGGATTCGGATCGATAAAGATATGCATGTGATTAAACGCCGCCACAAGACAAATATGCTCAGAAAGCAGCATGCCATTACCAAACACATCACCGGCCATATCACCGATACCAACCACGCTGAAATCCGTTTCCTGAATATTAATACTCTGCTCACGGAAGTGACGCTGTACCGAAACCCAGGCGCCGCGGGCTGTAATACCCATTTTTTTATGGTCGTAACCAATGGAGCCACCGGAGGCGAAAGCATCGCCCATCCAGAAACCACGGGTTACTGCAATTTCATTGGCAATATCGGAAAAGGTTGCCGTGCCTTTATCGGCAGCCACCACCAGATAGGGATCATCATCATCGTGACGAACCACATTATCCGGCGGTACAACCTGACCTTCGACCAGATTATCGGTAACATCCAGTAAGGCACTGATAAAGGTCTGATAGCTGGCAATACCTTCAGCCATAAAGGCATCACGTCCGCCCTCTTTCGGCAGGCATTTGGCAATAAAACCACCTTTGGCACCGACAGGGACAATCACCGCGTTTTTAACCTGCTGTGCTTTAACCAGCCCCAGCACTTCAGTGCGGAAATCATCACTGCGGTCTGACCAGCGCAACCCACCACGGGCAACCCGGCCACCACGCAGGTGCACACCTTCCACACGGGGTGAATAAACAAAAATTTCAAACATAGGCCGCGGCAACGGCATATCGCTGATCGCCGCCGGGTTCACTTTTAACGCCAGATAAGATTTACTTTTTCCCTGTTCATCCTGCTGGAAAAAATTGGTGCGCAGTGTCGCTTTGATCAGTTCTATATAGCGGCGGATAGTACGGTCTTCGTTCAGCTGATCCACACCTTCGAGAGCATCAATCAGCTGCTGTTCACACTGGTTAACCTCTTCGTCGCGCTGCTCGGGGGTGCATTCTTTAAGGCCAAAACGCAGATGAAACAGATGAACCAGTCTGGCGCTGATATCAATGTAGCGACACAGAGTCTCAGCGATGTAGCTCTCCGAGATGCCAAAACGGATTTGCTTCATATAGCGGGCGTATGCGCGCAGGATAGAAATATCCTTCCAGCTTAATTGCCCGCCCAGTACCAGCCTGTTAAAGCCGTCATTCTCGGCCTGCCCTTCCCAGACAGCACGGAAAGAATCCTGAAACAGACTTTTAACCGCAGCAATATTGATACTGTCAGACAGGGTATAGCGCAGCAGAAAATTATGAATCCAGATACGCTGTCCATCGGCGCAGATAATCTCGTAAGGATGCTCTCCCATCACACGCAAACCCAGGTTCTCCAGTACCGGAATAACATCCGACAGTGGCAGAATAGTATCGCGGTTAAACAGTTTAAAACGCAGTTCGTTATCACCCTCTTCCAGTTCACGATAAAAACTCATCGCCAACTGGCCCGCTTTCTGCCCGCACAAATGCTCCATATGCTGAACATCCACTACGGCCGTACGGGCGGTAAAGTTTTCACGGTAACCTGCAGGAAAAGCATCGCGATAGCGGTGAAACTGATGATTTCCGCGTTCCTCCCCGGCCTGTTCTATCAGGGCATCGTGCAGATCATCCTGCCATGAACGGGCAACCTGACAGATTTTTTTCGCCACCGCCTGCTCATCAAAAACCACAGGGTTATCAGGATTCAGTCGCAGTGTGTACTGAGTACGCGCCAGAATGGATTCAGAAAAGTAGGTATTAAATTCAATATCCAGCGGTGAAAATTCCGCCGCCAACACCCCTTCGATACGCTGGCGCAGTTCAGTGTTATAAATATCACGTGGTACATAGGCCAGACAGGATATAAATTTACTGTAAGAATCTTTGCGCAGATACACCCGGGTCTGACGACGTTCCTGAATATTCAGAATGCTTAATGCTGTACGATGTAATTGCTCTGCCGTTGACTGGAATAATTCATCACGCGGATACACCTCCAGAATACGGTTCAGCTCTTTACCACTGTGACTGGCCGGATTGAAATCAGCCATTTTCCGCACATCGTTGAGCTTTTCCCGTACCAGTGGAATATTGTTTGGCGTTTCGATATACACAATGGAGGTATAAAGCCCCATAAAGCGGATGCCGCCGGTGACTTCGCCGTCTTTATTAAAGAACTTAACCACCACATAATCCGGATACGCCGGACGATGAACCCGGCTGCGGCTACCGGATTTCATAAAACTTACGACCTGCTGATTGGTGATAAAATCGCGCACTTCATCTTCAAGGTCGCGCAACAATAAGCGGTTACGGCTCGCCTTATTGTAATTAAAAAGGCCCAGATCCTGCTCACTGTCACGTACAACATACTGCTCTTTACCTTCATTCTCGATATGGAAAACATCACAGGCCAGAAAGGTAAAGTGGTTATGAATCAGCCAGCGCAAAAACTCCTGTGCTTCTTTGTAATGTGCAGCGCGGTCTTTATGGTGTGGTTTGTTCAGGCGGGTAATGGTGGCTTCGGCTTTTTCAATAATCGCTGGAAAATCATTAACGCAGGCGGTGACTTCAGCAATCACATCCAACAGTTGTCCGGTCAGCGACTGCAGCAAATCGGTATCAGAGTGGTGGTCAAATTCAATATAAATAATCGCTTCTGCTGTTGATGCTTTTTCCTCTTTATACCAGTCATTTTCCGTTTTCAGTTGGTGCTTTTTATCACGCTGAGCATGCAATACGCAGTAATGAATCGAATGCAGTGATAACTGCCGCGCATTAAGCTGCATACGTACCGAATCGACCAGAAAAGGCATATCATCGCAAACGATCTCAACCACCGTATGAATCGATTGCCAGCCATGATTCTCATAGTCGGGGTTAAACACACGGACCTTAGGCTGATGCGGTTTACGTTGCTGAATAAACTGCCAGCAGGACAGCGTCGCGCCATACACATCCTCCACTGAACGGGCCATCAATTCATCGGCCGGTGCACCAGAAAAATACAGATCTGCAAAGCGTTGCAGGACCGCGGCCTGCTCGCTATGGTTACGTTCCTTAATAATGGTGTGCAAAGCAGTCAGCATAGTGTTATCCGTATTGAGCCCTGATAACTCCTAAGCTTAGATCATTTCGCCACCAGCGCGGTCTCCGTACCGGGGTAAGCAGCACAGTGAACTTTCGCTGCCGCAACCAATCAGAGCCATTGACCAAATGCTTTGAGTCTCTAAAATCCGAATTAAATCAACGCTCTGGGATAAAAAGAAGATGACTGAACAACAGGGTTTTGCACGCTTGAAAGAAGCACTGCAACAACAGATTATTGGCCAGCCCCATCTTGTTGAACGCTTGTTAATTTGTTTATTAAGTGATGGTCATTTACTGGTTGAAGGGGCTCCCGGCCTGGCAAAAACCAAAGCCATCAACGCGCTAGCCGACCGTATAGAGGGGGATTTTAAACGTATTCAGTTCACCCCTGACCTGCTGCCGGGCGACATTACCGGTACCGAAATTTACCGCCCGCAACAGCAGACCTTCGATTTTCAGGCCGGGCCGATTTTCCATAACCTGATTCTGGCCGACGAAATTAACCGTGCACCGGCCAAAGTGCAGAGCGCTCTGCTCGAAGCCATGGCCGAACGTCAGGTGACCGTCGGCGGTGTTACCCGCCCGCTGTCATCACTGTTTATGGTGATGGCCACCCAGAACCCAATTGAGCAGGAAGGCACCTACCCGCTGCCGGAAGCCCAGCTCGACCGTTTTGTCATGCACGTGGTGATTGATTATCCAGACAGCGAAGCCGAGCAGAAAATCCTGCGTCTGGCACGTGGTGAAGCCATGCAGCAACAAAACCGCGACGACACTAAACTGTCGCAGGAGATGGTGTTCTCCGCCCGCCAGCAGGTACTGAATCTGCACATGAGCGATGCCGTTGAGCAGTATCTGGTACAGCTGGTGATGGCCAGCCGCCGCCCGGAGCCTTACGGCAAAGACCTCGCCAGCTGGATTGAATACGGCGCCAGTCCGCGTGGCACCATCGCCCTCGACCGCTGCGCCCGCGCCCACGCCTGGCTGAACGGACGTGATTACGTCAGCCCGGATGATGTACAGGCCGTCGCCCACGATGTACTGCGCCACCGTCTGCTGCTCAGCTTTGAAGCCGAAGCCTCAGGCATGACGGTCAATAAAGTGATTAACGAACTGCTGCAACGGGTACCGGTTGTCTGATGCGCCAGGACGGACATTTCTCTGCAGGGGCCGAAATTCTGCCGGCCAATCTGGTGCAGCTGCGCACGCTGGCGCGCCAGCTACCGCTGCATAAACAGAAAAAAGTGCTGAACGATCTCGCCGGCAGCCATGCTTCTGCCATCCGCGGCCGCGGTTTGGATTACGCCGAAGTGCGTGAATATCAGGCCGGTGACGATATCCGCGCGATGGACTGGCGGGTAACCGCGCGCACCGGCGATGCACACATCAAAGTCTTCCGTGAAGAAAAAGAACGGCCGGTATTATTGGTCTGTGATCTGCGTGCCGCGATGCGCTTTGGCAGCCGCCGCGCACTGAAGCAGGTGCTGGCCGCCGACCTCACCGCGTTATTTGCCTGGGCTGCTCTGGAACACGGTGACCGTATCGGTGCCCTGCTGTTTAACGACGAGCTGGAAACCGATCTGCGGCCCAAAACCGGCCGCAAGCAGGTGCTGCAGTTGCTGAATGAACTGACCACGATGGCGCCATCAGCCAGTGCCGATCCGCAACAGCGTATGCAGCAGATCTGCCGTCACCTGCGCCGCATTGCCCGTCCCGGCAGCGCCATTTATTTTATCAGTGACTGGACCGGCTTTGATGCCGACTGCGAGCAGCAGCTGCACTCGGTGACCCGCCATTGCGATCTGGTTGCTGTTCATATTTCCGATCCGCTGGAAGCCGAACTGCCGCCGCCGGGCCTTTACAGCCTCAGCGATGGCCAGCAACGTTTGTCCCTAGACAGCACCACCAGCCGTCAGCGCGAGGAATATCAGCAGGCATTCAGCCTGCGCATGAACAACCTGCAACAGCAACTGCAGCGTCTTAAAGTGCCGCTGATTGCCCTGAGCACCAGCAATGCCGATCCGCTTCCGGCCCTGCGTCAGGGACTCGGACTCGGTATGCTCAGCCGCGTACGGGTGGAGGAAAGCTGACCATGCAAGCGCAGAACGATACCCTGCAAATATACGATATTCATCTGCCCGACCCGGTCAGTGCCTGGCCGCCGGCCCCCGGCTGGTGGCTGCTGCTCATCGTTATTCTGCTGGCCACGGTTGCCGCCTTTTTTGTCTGGCGCAAACTCCGGCAGCGCTGGCAGCGACGCAGCGATTGCCTGCAGCAATTGCAGAACCTGCGCTCGCATTTCGATAAAACCGATGCTCAGGCCTGCGCCCAGATTAACGAAATTCTGAAACTCTATTGCCAGCAGTATTTTCCTCAGACGGTCGCCCTGCACGGTCAGGTCTGGGTGGATTTTCTTAATCAGAAGGGTCCGGTGCCATTATTCAATAATCAAAGTGCACGGGCTTTGGCAGAAGCACCTTATGCACCGCCACGCGCCGACTGGCGCCAGCATTATGGTGAGCTGGATGACCTGCTTGCCCTGGCACAACGCTGGCTGAAAAGCGCCCGCACAGACCAGGAAAAAACAGTCCGCCAGTCACTCGCAAAAACGGAGGCCAATTAATGGAATTTCACTGGCCCTGGGCGTTTTTTCTGTTGCCACTGCCGTGGATTATCCGCGCTTTCTTACCGCCATTAAAAGTTGAGCAGGCGGCGCTTAAAGTTCCGTCGCTCAGCCCCTGGCGTCTGCAGAACAGCAAAGGGGGCGAACGTCAGACACAACAGAATCTGAGTGGCTGGTTACTGCCACTGGCATTATGGATTGCGCTGATCGGCGCCTTATCCCGCCCTTACCACAGCGGAGAAATAGTGCAGATGCCGGTGTCCGGCCGCGACCTGATGCTGGCGGTGGATATTTCCCAGAGTATGGAAATTGAAGACATGCGCCTGAATAACAAACCCGCCAACCGTCTCGCGGTAGTTAAGCAGGTGGTCAGCAACTTTATTGAACAGCGCAGCGGCGACCGCATGGGGCTGATTCTGTTTGGCAGCAATGCCTACCTGCAGGCGCCGCTGACCTTTGATGCCCGTACCGTCAGCACCTTTCTGAACGAAGCGCAGATCGGCCTGGCCGGTAAAAAAACTGCCATCGGCGACGCTATCGGTTTAACCATTAAACGTCTGCAGGACAATCCGGAACAAAGCCGGGTGATGATTCTGCTCACCGACGGCGCCAATACTGCCGGCGAAATTGAGCCGCTGAAAGCCGCCGAGCTGGCTGCCAGCAATGGCGTAAAAATTTACACCATCGGCCTCGGGGCCGATGTGATGGAGGTATCCAGCTTCTTCGGCACCCGTAAGGTCAACCCGTCACGGGATCTGGACGAAAATGCCCTGCGGGAAATTGCCCGCCAGACCGGCGGGGCTTTTTTCCGCGCCCGTGATACCGAAGAGCTGCAAAAGATTTATCAGTTTATTGATGATCTGGAACCCACCGAAAAAGACCCGGAAATTTATCGTCCGCAGCAGAGTCTGTACCACTGGCCGCTGGCCATTGCCTTTGTCATCAGTCTGCTGATTGCCCTGCAACAACGCTTTAACCGGATGCCCGGCGGAGGTCGCCACTGATGGAATGGCTCAGTCAGTTTCATTTTTTACGGCCGCTGTGGCTGCTCGCCGCACTGCCTGCCCTGCTGGCTTTTTCATTGCTGTTGCAGCGCGCCTTAAGTGCCGGTCAGTGGGCCAGCGTGATTGATGCTCATCTGCAGCCTTATATGCTGGAGCAACAACTCAGCAACCGCCGCAAAGCAGGTTTATGGTGGCTGCTCGCCGGCTGGCTGATCGCCTGTATTGCGCTGGCCGGTCCGAGCTTTGAAAAACTGCCGCAACCTTTGCAAAAAAATCAGGATGCACTGGTTATTATGCTCGACATGTCAGCATCCATGGGCGCCCAGGATCTGAAACCCTCACGTGCGGTACGCGCCATTCAGAAAGTCACTGATATCGTCCGCAGCCGCGCCGACGGCCTGACCGCACTGGTCGCCTATGCCGGCGACGCCCATACCGTGACGCCTTTAACCGATGACCGCGACACCATCGAAAATCTGCTGCCGTCGTTATCCCCGTTTATTATGCCGAGCCCCGGCAGCCGTCCGGATAAAGCCATCAGCCTGGCGCAGCAGCTGGTCAGCGATGCCGGTATCCAGCAGGCCCGCCTGCTGTTACTGACCGACGGTATTATCAGCAAAGATATTGAACGAATCCGCAACAGCCTCGACAGCCAGCGCTTTCAGCTTAAGGTACTCGCCATTGGCACCGCCGAAGGTGCGCCGGTGCCAATGCCCGGCGCCGGTTTTCTGCGTGACGGCAGCGGTACAATCGTACTGCCACAGCTGGATCTGGGGCCGATCCGCGATCTCAGCCGTGAGCTGAATATTCCCTGGCAGGCACTGAGTATTAACGACAGCGACTGGCAAAGCCTGTTACCCGAACAGCCGCAAAGCTTTGACCCGCAGGAAACCGACAGCGGCTTTGCCCGTTTTGATCAGTGGCACGACGCCGGCTACTGGCTGATCTTTGCCTTGCTGCCCGTTGCTCTGCTGCTGTTCCGCCGTGGCGTACTGTTCAGCCTGCTGTTACTGCCGCTGTGCTGGCCCGACAACAGCTATGCGCTGGAGTGGAAAGATTTATGGCAAACCCCGGACCAGCAAGGCTCAGAACTGTTTGAACAGGACCCGGCTGCTGCCGCACAGGCCTTCGAAGATCCCGCCTGGCGTGGCAGCGCCGCTTACCGTGCCGGCGATTATGAAAGCGCCGCCAAAGCCTTTGCCGAAGGCCCGCAAACCGCCATCAGCCATTACAACCGTGGTAATGCCCTGCTGCAGGCCGGAAAGCCGGATGAAGCCATTGCCGCCTACGATGAAGCCCTGAAGCTGAACCCGGAAATGAAAGAAGCTGCGGCCAACCGTGAGACCGCCGAAAAACTCAAACAGCGACAAGAACAACAAAAAGAGCAGCAGCAGGATGGTCAGCAGCAGGACGGTCAGCAGCAGGATGGTCAGCAGCAGGACGGTCAGCAGCAGGACGGTCAGCAGCAGGACGGTCAGCAGCAAGACGGCCAGCTACAGAACGCTCAGCAAGACGATGCCTTTGCCCGTCAGCAGGCTGATAAGCTGGCCGAACAGCAGCAGGATGAATCAGCCTCTCAGGCGGCACAGAATCAGGAGCCTGAGACTGACGAAGAGAAACAGGGCATAGCAGCCGCTGAAGAAGATCAGGAAGAGCCGCAGGAAGAATCCGCGCAACAACTGCGCCGCCAGTCTGACCAACCGGAAACAGAAATCAACGGCCTCAGCCGTGAAGAACAGGCCGCCATGCAACAATGGCTGAACCGGGTCCCGGACAATCCCGGCAACCTGTTACAGCGCAAATTTTTATACCAGTACCGGCAACAGGCCGATCAGGAAAGTGAGGATGTTTTATGGTGATGCGTGATCTGCTGTTTAACCGCATTCACTGGCTGCTGGGGTTGCTGCTAGCGTTGCTGCTGGCCACCACTCAGGTGCAGGCTGCTACCTTCAGTGCCAGCGTTGACCGCAAAGAAGTCGCCGAGCGCGATACCTTTAATCTGATGCTGCGCTACAGCGAACAGGTGGGTTTTGGCTCACCGGATCTGACCCCGCTGCAGCAGGACTTTCAGGTGCTGAATCAGCAGCGCTCCAACCAGTTCCGCTCCGTCAACGGCAAGACCGAGTCCTTTACCGAGTGGACCCTGACGCTCACGCCCAAACGCAACGGTAAACTGACCATTCCCCCGATCCGTTTTGAAAATCAGCAGACGCAACCTATTACCATCAACGTGCGCGAGCTGTCAGCGGATGTAAAAGCGCAGATCGCCAAAGAATTTTTCTTCGATACCGAGATCAGCCAGCAGGACAACTATTACGTTCAGGGGCAGATTCTTTACACCGAAAAGCTGTATTACAGCGTCAGCCATGAAGACGCCACCCTGTCGGAATTTAAAGTAACCGATGCTCTGGTACAGCCGCTGGGGGATGTGCGCCAGTATACGACCGTTGTTGATGGCCAGCGTCTGGGCGTGTACGAACGGCGCTTTGCGATTTTCCCCGAAGAAAGCGGCGAGCTGGTGATTCCCGGCCAGCGCTTCAGCGCCCGCATCAGCAATCCTTACGACCGCTGGAGCCGTGGCCGTCAGGGCTCTGCGGTCAGCAAGCCGATTACCCTGCAGGTTAAACCCATTCCGCAGGATTATCCGCAGGCGCCGTGGATTCCGGCTGAAAACCTGAGCATCAGCGAAACCTTCAGCACACCGCCACAGCAATGGGTGGCCGGCGAACCGGTTACCCGTACCCTGATCCTGACCGCCAAAGGTCTGCCCGGCAGTCAGCTACCGGCCATTGCCCTGCCGGTGGTTGATAATCTGCGCTACTACCCGGATCAGACTCAGCAAAATGAACAAAGCAGCGACGACGGCCTGACCGGCACCTCGGAACAATCCATCGCCCTGGTACCGGGCAGCAGCGGCCGTATTTTGCTGCCGGAAATCCGCATCCCCTGGTGGAACACCAGAAGCGGTACTCTGGAATATGCCGTATTACCGGCCCACAGCATTCAGGTTAAGCCAGCCAAAGGGGCTGTGGCATCATCACAAACAGCCGAGCCTGTAACAAACAACAGCGACGCAGATGCCATGGAGCAGCCTGGCGACAGTGCTGGTACCAGCACCACCAACAACGGCAGCGCCGGCGAGCTGTTCTTCTGGCAACTTGCTGTGGCTGTTTTGGTGCTGAGTAATGGGCTGTTTTTACTGCTGTGGTGGCATGCACGACGCACGGCACTGACCCGGCCAGCCGTGCCAGACAGCACGCAACAGGATCATCCGCAAAAAACGCTGAAGCAGCACTGGCAGGCATTGAGTAAGGCCTGTCAGCAGGGAGATGCCGCAGCCATACGCTGCCACCTGCTGGCCTGGGTTAATGCCGGCGGATTAAACAGCAAAGATTTAAGCATCCGCCTGCCACTGGCCAGCCTCAGTCAGCTGGCCGGATTACTGCCGGAGCCCAGATTGCAGGCTGCACTGGCGGAACTTGATGCCCGGCTCTATTCGCCACAGCAGAATTCCGCCTACAACGGCCAGAACCTGCTGGCGTTATTAAAAGAGCAGCAACGTCAGAGTGGCAAAACAGAGACACAAGGCGCCGTGCTTTATCCACACTGAAGTAACGGGTGATTACAGAAACAGGCCGGGTTATTCAGTACGGTGCGGCTATTCGCCCGGAAACTGATCCGGCCCGGCGCCAGGAGAGGCAGGCAACTTATTCGCCCCGGCATGGGCTGACTTATCCAGATACATCGCCTGATCAGCAACTTCAATCCAGCTGCTGGCATCGGCAACATCAGGATACCCCACATAAGCCAGGCCAATACTGAAATGTACCGGAAACTCTCCGGTCGGGGTCTGATGACGCAGCACGTTATTGCGCAGATTCCGCAATGCCAGCGAGGCATCGCGAACATTGCTCTGCGGCAATACCACCACAAACTCATCTCCGGCATAGCGCGCCAGAATATCAGTGGCGCGGATATGCTGACGGATATGCTCAGCCAGCGCCTGTAATGCCTCGTCACCGGCAATATGACCGAAGGTATCGTTAATCTGTTTAAAGTCGTTCAGGTCGATAAACAGCAGCGAGCACGGTGTCTGATAGCGGCGATACAGTTCCAGCTGATGTTCCAGCTCTTCATACAGTGCCTGACGGTTCAGACAACCGGTCAGCGGGTCGGTACGGATTAACAGATTAAGCCGTTCGGTCGCCTGATGTGCCTGCTCCAGGGCATGAGCCATATCCGCTTTGGCTTTAACCTGATCGCTGATGTCCGTTGCCAGACCAATCAGATACTCCAGTTTACCACTGCTGTTCAGCACCCCTGTCCCGGTGTCGAAGATATAACGCAGGCCCCGCTCCGGATGCTCGACCCGATATTCGATTTCCCAGCGCCCTTGCCGGTGGCGTTCTATTTCCGCGCGCACCCGCGCCCGGTCATCTTCGTAAATCCCCTGCAGAAAACTGTGCGCATCATCGTACAGGCTGGCACAACTGCGTCCCCAAACCCGCTCATAAGCCGGGTTAACAAACAGCATCTGCTCTATTCCCGGCGTCGACATCCACACCACCGACTGAATGGTTTCAGCAATGGTGCGGAATTTAACCTCAGACTGCTGCAGCAATAACTCAGACTGCTTGCGGTCACTGATGTCTTCGATCACGGAAATAAAATAATCGGGGAAATTCTGCTCATCGCGAATCAGGGTCACCGTAAGGTTCGCCCAGAAATAGCGACCATCTTCATGGCGGTAGCGTTTCTCAATACTGTAAGAGCTATGACTGCTGCTCAGCAGGTCATTCACTTTGCTGACATCCAGTTCAAGATCATCCGGATGAGTAATGTCCTGAAAACAATGTTCCAGTAATTCTTCACTGCTGTAGCCCAGCAGATCGCACAGGCGGCGGTTCACTCTTAAAAAGCGTCCCCCAAGGCTGACACAACAGATCCCCACGGCAGAATGCTCAAACAGTTCGTCATACGCCTTGTGCTGTTCGCGCAGCTTACGCTCAGAAATCCACAGCGTACTGGTATCCAGAATGGTCGCGATTGCCATCTGCTCGCCGTCGTAATCCACCAGTGCCAGATGAATTTCCGCATTGATTTTCTGCCCCTGAGCATCGTTGATCCAGATACGGTTATTCATCCGCCGTTCGCCGATGGAGGAGAAAAACAAAGCAATCAGATGCTGATGCTGGCTGCGGATATCTTCAGGTACCAGAATATCCACCGGCTGCCCGACCATCAGTCCGGGGCTGTAACTCAGCAGATGGTGCGCAGCCCGGTTGGCCATACGGATGATGCCTCTGGAATCAACCAGAAGCACCGGATCCGGACTCAGCTCAAACAGGGGGTCGGTAGGTAAAACGCGAAAACGCCGGTGCTGCAACACAATGGCGATAATGATAACAACGGCCAGCAACAGCCATGGAAGTACTTCCATGCATACTCCGATACAGAAAACCTATCCTGCCAGGAAAATGCGTACAACCTTACCGCATGGCAACAGTCCGCTCCGGGACTGTCTTTAAGACTAGCAGGAAAGCGTCAGAGCGCCGTCTTTAACAAGCTTTTTATCAATCAGCCACGCTCAGGTCTGCCCTGAGCTGATTGTCCTAAATGAATAACCGGGCGACGATTGATGGTTTCCTGTCCAAACAGCGTGCGCCAGAACCAGTTACTGTCGAGATCTTCCTGACAGCGCACCAGCTGCTGCTGATACTGTTTTGCCCGGCGCTCGACCTTTCTCGCCACCTGCATCAGCCAGGGCTTTTTCTTATAGGTACCACGCAGGTAACCGCCGGCCCCGTCGTGATAGGCCAGATACAGACTGTAAGCATCATGCGGGCGAATGCCGGTGCGTTTAATGGTACGGGTGTTGTACCAGCCGATAAAATCGACCGCATCTTCAAAGTCATCACGGTCTGCGCCCCAGTTATTGGTGAGACGCATATACTCTTCCCAGGTCGGGTCGAGTGCCTGAGCATAGCCATAGGCCGTCGACGGGCGCGGGCCGGGAATGATCCACAGATACCACTTACGCGGCGGACGGTTATCGTCGATAAACTTCGATTCCTGGTGAATAAACGCCATGGTCACCGACTCCGGTATCCCGTACTTTTTCTTCACCGCCTTAGAAGCGTTATACCAGTCGTAATATTCGTCATAGATTTCGCAGACGTTATTAATATTTTTCGGCTGCGGGGTGGAGCAACCAGCCAGTACCAGCAATACAGCCAGAAGTGAAAAGCGGATACCTGTAAGGGTCATGCCTGTTCCTTATTTTCTGCTCCACAACCCCGCTTCAGGGCTGCATACCGTGTTCATTCAGCAGGGCCAGAAATGCATTCTCATCCAGCACCTCAACATTCAGCGCCTGCGCTTTGGTGAGTTTTGAGCCTGCTTTTTCACCGGCAACCAGAAAATCGGTTTTTGCCGACACACTGCCGGCCACTTTCACACCCAGCTGTTCCAGTAAGGCTTTGGCATCATCACGGCTCATACCACTCTGGGCCAGAGTGCCGGTAATAACGGCGGTTTTACCGCTTAATGGTAAATCGGCACTCTGTTGCGGCTCTTTTTCTTCCCAGTGCACACCGACACGCTGCAACTGTTCAATGACCGTGCGGTTATGCTCTTCAGCAAAGAAATTATGCACATGGGCAGCAACCACGGTACCGACATCAGCAACCTCCAGCAAAGCCTCTGCATCGGCATCCATAATGCGCTGCAGAAAACCAAAATGTGAGGCCAGATTATTGGCCGTAACGGTGCCCACTTCGCGGATACCCAGTGCGTATAAAAAACGCCCCAGCGTGGTTTGCTTCGCCGTATTCAGCGCGTCCAGAATATTCTGTGCCGACTTTTCTGCCATACGTTCAAGGCCCGCCAGCTGCTCCAGGGTTAAATGAAATAAATCATCCACGGAGTCAATTAATCCGGCATCCACCAGCTGATCAATTAATTTATCGCCCAGACCTTCAATATCCAGTGCCTTACGTGAAGCAAAATGTTTAATCGCTTCTTTGCGCTGCGCTGAACACACAAGCCCGCCGGTACAACGGGCAACGGCCTCACCTTCGACTTTTTCGATCAGCGAATCACACACCGGACAATTAGCCGGAATCTGAATATCTCGGGCATCGGCCGGACGTTTTTCAGCAACCACAGAGACAATTTGCGGAATCACATCACCGGCGCGGCGGATAATCACGGTATCGCCGATTTTTACGCCCAGACGGGCAATTTCATCCATATTGTGCAGCGTGGCATTGGAGACGGTGACACCGGCAACATGTACCGGTTTTAACCGCGCCACCGGTGTTACCGCACCGGTGCGGCCAACCTGAAAATCGACACCCAGCAGCTCGGTCATTTCTTCTACCGCCGGGAATTTATAGGCAATGGCCCAGCGCGGCGCGCGGGCAACAAAACCCAGCTGTTCCTGCAGCGCCAGGTCATCGACCTTAAAAACCGTGCCATCAATTTCATACGCCAGACGGTGACGCTTTTCTCCCAGTTGCTCAAAAAAAGCCTGGGCTTCCGCCACGCCATTCACGACCTGCATTTCTTCATTAATGCGGATACCCCAGCGTTTTATTCTTTGCAGAATAGCGCTGTGCGTTGCCGGTAAAACCGCATCATCACTGACCACACCAATGCTGTAGGCACAGAACTCCAGCGGACGTTTTGCCGTAATATTCGGGTCGAGCTGACGCAGGGAACCGGCGGCGGCATTACGCGGATTAGCAAAGACTTTTTCATCGTTAGCGCGGGCTTTATCGTTATAGGCTTCAAAGCCCGCCTTCGGCATATACACTTCGCCACGCACTTCCAGGCGCGCAGGAAAATCATCGCCCTGTAAACGCAGAGGAACATTTTTAATGGTGCGCACATTCTGGGTGATGTCTTCGCCGGTCTGACCATCACCACGGGTAGCAGCACGCACCAGCAAACCCTGCTCGTACAGGATGCTGACGGCCAGACCATCGAGTTTAGGTTCACAGGCCAGAGCAATACTGTCGCTGGTTTTTAAACGTTCCTGCAGACGCTGGTAAAAGGCAGAAAATTCTTCGGCATTCATTGCGTTATCCAGGGATAACATCGGCCGCTCATGGGTAACGCTGACAAATTGGCTGAGGGGTGTTGCACCGACACGCTGGGTCGGGGAATCTGCGCTGATTAATTGCGGATGCTCAGCTTCCAGCTGCTGTAATTCGCGCAATAAACGGTCGTATTCAGCATCCGGAATACTGGGTTCATCCAGCACATAGTAGCGGTGATTATGCAGATTGATTTCGCTGCGCAGCTGCTCAATACGCTGGTTAACACCGGAGGGCACAATGGCGCTGTCAGAAGAAGCAGAGGAGCCCGTTGGCTCCTCTGAAAAAAGATCATTTTGTGTATTCATATTATTTAGCTTGTTTTTTCAGGGCCAGACGCTGACGCCGTTCAAAATCCATAATCTGCTGGCGGTCGTGTTCCATGGTCTGCGGGGTTAATGCACTGCGGGCACCATCGTACACATCGGCACGTAATTTACGCGCAACGACCAGGGCCATTTCCGACATGGCTTCATAGGCTTCCAGCGGCTTTTTCGCCCCCGGCAGGCTCATAAAGAAGCTCAGGCCACGGAAATGCTGCTGCGCCATGGCGGCCGGGACAAAAATGCCCGGTTCATAACTCTGTGCCACCGAGAACTGAATACAGCCTTCACCATCAGCCTGCTCAAAACGGTGAAAAATATCTTTTTCGCCAAAGCGCAGATCGCAACTGTTAAACAGAAACAGAACATCTTTGCCGGAAAAACCAGCCGGATCACGGGCAATGGCGTGAATTTCCAGCACCAGCTCCGGAATACCGCGGCTGGCCAGAGATTCGGCATTGGCACCGGCAAAATTCACCGGCTGCAGTGGCAGCTCTGATGGCAGTTTTTCAACTTCCTGCTCAAGGTGCGGATCGTCAATATGCTCAGGGTCTTCAAGCTCTGGCAGATTGTCTTCCTGCGTGTCAGACGCTTTTGCAACGACCGGGGCAGCGCTCACTTCCGTTTCATCGGGCTGCGGGGTATCTGCTACAGAACCATTTGCCACCGGTTCCACATCCACGCTGTCATCTTCGATCTGCGGCTTAATATCGTCATCGCCCAGCTCTTCGACATCCAGCAACACCGGAAACTGCTCATCCAGATTGACCGGACGGGCTTTGGGAATCAGTGGTGATGGCGGAATATCCAGATCTTCGACCGGATGTTCGCTTCTGGCCTGAGCCGCGCTGGCATGAATTTTCTGGTTATGGCCCAGCTGCACGCCGGCATACTCCGGGCTTTTTTCAGCCGTCATATGTTCTGCATTTTCTGCAGGGTTATATTCTTCAGAGCCTTCAGCAACGGTATTGTCTTCAGCATCAGGATGTTCAGGCTGAGACTCAGCCACCGGCGGTTTGGCAACCGGTTTAACAACCACGGCTGATTTCACCACGCGCGCAGGCCCCAGGTCGTCTTCCCAGGGAATAACCGGCTCTTCTTCGGTCGAGAAATTGCCTTCCAGCTCGGTAAATACCGGCTCCTGTGCAGGCTGGCGCGGACGCTCCTGCTCTGCGGCACGCTGCTGCGCCGGACGAAAACCGAGCAGTGCATCATCCTCATCAGCATCCTGCACGGTGCTCTGACCGGCCGCTTTATTAACAACACGAACACCACCGGGCAACTCCGGGTTATGGCCGTCGTCCGGAAAGCGGAAATCACTGCTGACATCCAGACGCAGAGCTTCAGCACGCGCACGGCGCATGCGGCGGAAGCCATCAATTAATATTGCCACCATCACTAACAATCCGATCAGGATCAGGACGGTTCGCCAACTCCATTCCATAGTTGCCTCAGACTTTCATTCACTGTTTTGCCGCTCCGGAAAAGCGCTCGATGGGACATCAGAACGGCAGGGTTTATTTGGGTTCAAAGTGTTACACAACGATTCACGCGAAAACAGACCCCGGACGGCGCTTTTGGCCTCTTTTTTGCCGTCCACGATTCTGGGGTCTGACTTTCTGCCACAGACCAGCCAAATAGCCGGGAGAGACGATTCGCCAGCCGGATAACCTCAGGCGTCGATCATTTCCGCAGCCTCTTCCACATCCACCGACACCAGACGGGAAACCCCCGGCTCGTGCATGGTGACGCCCATCAACTGAGACGCCATCTCCATGGCAATTTTGTTGTGGGTGATATAAATAAACTGCACCTTCTCCGACATAGCTTTTACCAGACGCGCATAGCGACCAACGTTGGCATCATCAAGCGGTGCATCCACCTCATCCAGCATACAGAACGGTGCCGGATTCAGCTGGAAGATGGAAAACACCAGCGCGATGGCGGTCAGTGCTTTTTCGCCACCGGACAGCAGATGAATGGTGCTGTTTTTCTTACCCGGCGGGCGCGCCATGATCGCCACCCCGGTGGTCAGCAGATCTTCGTCGGTCAGCTCCAGACAGGCGTGGCCGCCACCAAAGACTTTCGGGAACAGCTCGGCCAGGCCGGCGTTCATCTTGTCGAAAGTTTCCTGGAAGCGGGTGCGGGTTTCACGGTCGATTTTCTGAATCGCGCCTTCAAGCGTGTTCAGGGCTTTTTCCAGATCTTCGTTCTGCGCATCCAGATACACCTTACGCTCGGACTGAATACGGTATTCATCAATCGCCGCGAGGTTAATGGCACCGAGACGCTGGATACGCTCGGCGATACGCGCCAGCTCTTCCTGCCAGCGTTCGGCATCCGCCTCTTCCGGCATATTGTCGAGCACGTCTTTTAACGTGAGCTTTTCTTCCTGCAGGTTTTCCACCAGCGCCTGACGACGGATATCCAGCGCCTGACATTCCATGCGCACTTTTTCCAGTTCGTTACGCACATCCAGCGCTTTCTTTTCAGCATCGGCGCGGGCCTGTTCCAGCTCACGCAGGCGGGCATCCACCGCTTCAAGCGCATGACGAGCAGCCGACATAATCTGCTCGGCGTTCAGGCGACGCTCCAGCAGTTCTTCCATTTCCGCTTTCAGTTCGTCGAGATCGGCGCTGTGATCGCGGTTCTGGTTATCCAGAATCTGTTGCTTACGTTCGCGCAGGCGCTGCATCTGTGCGGCCAGGCGTTCGATCGCCTGCTGTAAGCCCTGCTCACGGCTCTTCAGGGTCTGCACTTTCAGCTGCAGCTGATGGGCCTTGTCCTGATGCTGACGCGACTCCATGCGCGCCCGCTCCAGCAGTTGCTGTACGCGGTTGCGCTCGGCCTGCAGACGTTCACGCTCATCGGTATCATCGTCGATGGCGCTCATCGCTTCCTGCCAGGTCAGACGCAACTCTTCCAGAGCTTCGCGCTCCAGCGCCTGTAACTGTCTGGCTTCGCTGATATCCTGATTCAGTTTGTCGCTGCGCAGGGCAAACTGCTCGGCACGCGCCTGTTTGCCGGACAACTGGGATTTCAGGGTGATCAGCTTCTGGCTGACCTGCTGCTGTTCACGCTGAGCAGTTTCACGCTGCTGTTCCAGTGAGCGCAGCTTAAGCTGGTCAGCATCCAGATCGGCATCCCACTCTTCGACCTGAATATCCAGTTCTTCAATCTGATCTTCCAGAACCTCAAGTTCCTGCTGGCGGGCCAGTACGCCGCCCTCACCGTCAGCGGCGCGGGCAACACGCAACCAGTTAGGGCCAAGCCAGATACCATCGGCGGTAATAATGGATTCATGGGCGGCCAGATTGCCGCGCGCTGCCAGCGCAGAGGCCAGATCATCGGCCACTTTAACCCCGGCCAGCAGGCCGCTGACGTCCTGACGGCTCTGCACTTTGGCCGCCAGCGTACCGGCAGCACCCGTGTTAACCGCAGCGGCACCCTGCCCTTGCTGCCATAAACTGAGGTGTCCTTCTTTAAAACTGCCGAGCCAGTGCTGTGCCGGATCAAGCTGATCGATCATCACCGCCTGCAGGTAATCGCCCAATACGGTTTCAACCGCCCGCTCCCAGCCGCTTTCAACCTGCAGCTGTTCTGCAAGACGCGGCTTGCGCGCCAGCTGATGGCTTTCCAGCCAGTGGCTGACGGCTTCTGAGCCCTGCCCTAAGGCGGCTTTCTGCAAAGCATCGAGGGTGGCTTTGCGGTTCAGCATCTGCTGTAACTGCGCCTTGCCTTCATCCAGCTGACGGCGTTGCTGCTCCAGCTGTTCACGACCGGCGGTTACCTGCTCCTGCAGACTGTCGAGGCGTTCCTGCTGGCTGTCGGCGGCCAGTTCCTGTTCGCTGACTTCTTCGGCCAGTAGCTGAATTTCTTCCAGCTCCGGGTTGTCTTTCAGCTGCTGCAGTTCCTCTTCCAGACGACGAATCTGCTGGTCGAGACGGGTAAGCTGCTGCTCACTGTTCTGAATGCGGGTCTGTGCCACTTCTGCCTGACGGGTTGGCTCACTGGCGCGCTGGGTAAAGCTGTCCCAGGCGTCCTGCCAGCGGCTCTGGGCTTCTTCGGCCTCCAGCAGCATGGCGGCGGATTCTTCTTCACCGGCCAGCAGCATTTCCAGCTCCGGCTCCAGCAGCATCAGTTCTTCACCGACGGCTTCGCGCGCCAGCTGATCTTCTTCCAGCGATTTTTCAGTTTCAAGGATGGCCTTTTCGGCTTCGGCCATATCCTGATCAAGCTGCAGCGCCATCTGCGCCTGATGCTCGAGCTTCTGCTCATGGCGGGCAATGTGAGCACCTACTTCGTAGTATTTGCTCTGCGCGCTGTTAAACAGATCGCCTTTCTCCTGATGCTCCAGACGCAGGCCTTCGATTTCGGCATCGGCGGCACGCTGTTCAGCCATATGGGCTTCGAACTGGGTCTGATGCTCGGCGATTTTCAGCTCGCGAACGCGGTAATCGGCATCCAGCGCCTGCCACTTCAGGGCCTGCAACTGTGCCTTTTTCTCGCGTTCCTGGGTTTTTAATTCTTTGTATTTTTCTGCCGCCTGGGCCTGACGCTGCAGATGGGATAACTGCCGCTCCAGTTCCTGACGGATATCCTGCAGGCGCTCGAGGTTTTCATGGGTGCGGCGCATGCGGTTTTCGGTTTCGCGGCGGCGCTCTTTGTATTTGGAAATACCGGCCGCTTCTTCCACATACACCCGCAGCTCTTCCGGTTTGGCTTCGATCAGGCGCGAGATCATGCCCTGCTCGATAATGGCGTAGGAGCGCGGACCAAGGCCGGTGCCGAGGAAGATATCGGTAATGTCTTTACGGCGGCATTTGGTTCCGTTCAGGAAATAGGTCGACTGACCATCGCGGGTCACCTGACGACGCAGACTGACTTCGGCATAACCGGCATATTCACCACGCAGGGTGCCGTCACTGTTATCGAATATCAGATCGACACTGGCTTTACTGACCGGTTTTCGCTCGGACGAACCGTTAAAAATAACGTCGGTCATGGCATCGCCACGCAGGTATTTGGCTGAGCTTTCGCCCATTACCCAGCGCACCGCATCGATGGTGTTGGATTTACCGCAACCGTTGGGGCCAACGATGCCGGTCATATTGGTACTGAACGGCACGGTGGTCGGGTCAACAAAGGATTTAAAGCCGGCCAGTTTGATGGCTTTCAAGCGCATGTTCAGGCCTCCTCAGCCATCGCTGCCAGTACCAGTTCGCGCTGGTGCTGGCCATAGTTCTGTAGTAATCCCGGCAGGGCACGCAGGTTGCGTTTTAACACGGCATCCATCAAACCGGCAAAAAAGCGCGCGGCATACTCCGTTTCCTGCGGCGAGCGGCGGATCGCCAGCGCATAGGTGCGATGCAGCGCCGGCTGCAGATCTTCCAGCACTTCCGCCAGATACTGATTACCGGCGATAGCAAATGCCATGCGCATAAGGACAAAACCGGATTCAACAAAGGCGACTTTGTCTTCGCTTTGCTGCAGTTCCTGAATAATCTGCACTTGCGCCAGCAACGGCCGGATATTGTTATCAGTCCAGTTTTCCGCAACCCGCTGTGCCAGCATCGTCAGCAGGTCGATGTACAGATCGTACAGGCTGTTAACGCCCTGTTCGGTCAGTGTGGTCACCACGGCACCACGGCGCGGCAGAATATCAATCAGATGGCGGCTTTCGAGTATCAGCAGGGCTTCACGCACCGAGCCACGGCTGACTTCCAGCTCACTGACCACGCGGGTTTCCTGAATACGCTCACCGGATGTCAGCTGCCCCTGAATAATGCGTTGCGCCAGATAGCGGGCAATCTGTTCGGAAAGGCTTTCAGGCGCAGAAAAACTCATCGGGGTCTGTTCCATACTGATAAAAAAACCGGCGGCGATATTAGCACAGAATGCTGCACAACCGGGCTATGCCATAGCGTCTGCAGCGCATTCCTGCGTCCGGTGATGCCCATCCTGCCAACATTAACAACGGATCACCCGAAATGACGCAATTGCCTGTACCACCAACTCCCGCTCCGCTGCAGGCTGACCGCAAATGACCAGAGAATAAGACGGATATCACCGCAAGATTGTCCGACAATCCTACAAATAATAACAACAACCCCATGAGGAGATGTCGATGTCTGAACAAGCACCAGGCTCACGTATGCTGACGTTTAAAAAATACGCCTACCTGCTGGTCGTGGTTCCGCCATTGCTGCTGCCACTGTCGCAATGGCTGTGGCAAAACATTGGTTACGCCAACCTGCTCGCCTTCTTTCCGTTGCTGTTTGTTTACGGCATTGTCCCCATCCTTGACCACATTATTGGCCAGGACCCGGTGAATCCGGATGAAACACGGGAAGTGCCGAAGCTGTCGGAAGAGCGTTTTTACCGCCTGCTGACGCTGCTGTGCCTGCCGATGCAGCTGGCGGTTCTGTTTTATGCCGGACACGTTTTTGTAAGCGCAGAGCTGAACTGGGTCGGACAACTCGGCTGGTTACTTTCTCTCGGCACCGTGGGCGCCATTGTCGCCATTAATGTCGGTCATGAACTGATTCATAAAGACCCCAGACTTGAGCAATGGGCCGGTGGTCTGTTACTGGCCTGCGTTTCTTATGGTGGCTTTAAGGTTGAGCACGTACGCGGCCATCATGTGCATGTTTCAACACCGGCCGATGCTTCTTCTTCACGCTACGGTCAGAGCCTGTATCAGTTTTTGCCCCATGCTTATCTGCACAACTTTCTCAATGCCTGGAAACTGGAAGCCAAACGTCTGCGTCATAAAGGCCACTTGCCGTTCAGCTGGCGTAATGAACTGATCTGGTGGTATGGCTTCAGCCTTTTACTGGCAGCGGTATGTGGAGCTCTATGGGGCTGGATGGGGGTGTTTTTCTTTGCTGCCCAGAGCTTCTTTGCCTTCAGCCTGCTGGAAGTGATCAACTACGTTGAACACTACGGCCTGCACCGCCGCAAGCTGGACAATGGCCGTTACGAGCGTCCGGATATCGAACACTCCTGGAACAGCAACTACCTGCTCACCAATCTGTTCCTGTTCCAGCTGCAGCGTCATTCCGATCACCACGCGTATCCGAAGCGTCGCTATCAGGTACTGCGCCATCACGATGTCAGCCCACAGCTGCCCAGTGGTTACGCCACCATGGTGGTGCTGGCCCTGATTCCGCCACTGTGGTTTAAGGTAATGAACCCCCGCGTTGAAGGTTACTACAAAGGTGAAGAGCATCAGCTGCAAGGCAGCTGACAGACAGCCCCTGAACAGGACACCGGCTCAGTACAACGCCAGACCCGCCGTGGCAACAATGATCAGCAGCATCAGCAGCAGTTGCCACGGCTTTACTTTCTCACCGAACAACCACACGCCCCAGCAGGCCGCACCGATAATGCCGACGCCACGCTTAACGGTTTCAACAATGCCCGGATGAATCTCCGTTACCGCCAGCCACTGGCCGCTGACCGCCAGCACAAACACCAGTAAAGCCAGCGCCATTAATCCCCATGGGCCGGAATAACGCGGCACAGACAAACGATCACGGCGGCGTAATGAATCAACGCTATAGGCCAGCAATAACACCAGGCACATACCGGCACTCTGAATCAGGCCGTGAAAAAAGACCGTGGCCGATGTCAGTGCCATCTTGTCAAAGACAATGCCCGTTCCCCAGCACAGAGCGACGACCAGCATCAGCCCCAAACCCGCACCGGCTTCTTTTGGCCTGAGCAATAAATTCCAGCCCGAATGCAGCAGAAAAATCGCCAGCACAATGCTCAGCATCGCCAGCAACTGCACCCCGCTTAACCGCTCCCCCAGCAAACCCGCGCTGAGCACTGCTGCCACAACCGGCGTAAACGACAGCACCGGCACCAGCAAGGCAATACGGCCGACGCTGAGTGCTTTGATATAGCAGACACTGGCCAGTGCTGATACCAGCAACGACACCGGCCCCGGAAGCCAGTAACCCGCCTCCGGCAGTGACGCCCCCTGAGACAACCACAACAACAGATAAAGCGGAGTAACGCCGGCACTGAGCCAGATAGCCAGAGTCAGCGGCTGTGCATGAGCCGTCAGTTTTTTGCGCGCCAGATCGAACAGCGACCAGGCCAGCGCAGATAACAACATAAACGACATAGCAGTCCCGGTGATGATAAATAAAGCCATCTTACGTGTTCACCGGACCGACGTCAGCGACCTGCTGAAAATGAATCAGGACGATGCACTCTGTTTTTTTATTGCGCAAAAAGGGGGCAACTGAAAAAGATAACAACCCGGATGTACGATAAAAACCCGGATAAATGCCAGCGGGCAGCAAAAAAATAAAACTGGCACGTCTTCTGCTGAACATATTGCATTCCACATCAACGGCGATATGGAACACAACCTGAATTTCCGGATAACGGCGTCCACTCCGCTTGCATACTGCAGGTGGATGGGACGCCGTTTTTTATTTCCGGACAGCTGTTGAGCAATTTCTTAAACGTTAATGAGGTAATGCTATGTCTTATCTGATGCCTGCCGAGTTTGCCACCAAAATGGTAGATGCCGGTGAAGCAAAAATTTATATGTCGACCCGCGATACACTGGTACGCGCTTTTATGGCCGGTGCCATTCTCGCTCTTGCAGCGGTTTTTGCTGTCAGCGTTGCCGTTGCAACCGGTTCACATCTGATTGGTTCCATTCTGTTTCCCGTTGGTTTCTGCATGCTTTATCTGATGGGCTTTGATCTGCTCACCGGTGTATTTATGCTGACGCCGCTGGCCTGGCTGGATCGTCGTCCCGGTGTTACCTGGGGGCAGATTCTGCGTAACTGGGGACTGGTTTTTCTCGGTAATTTTGGCGGCGCGTTAACCGTTGCTTTCCTGATGTCATTTATTTTCACCTACGGCTACAACACCGACGGTGGTGCTATTGCTGAAAAAGTTGCTCATATCGGTGAAGCCCGTACTCTGGGTTACGCTCAATACGGTGCAGCCGGCTGGTTTACCATTTTTATCCGCGGCATGCTGTGTAACTGGATGGTTTCTATGGGTGTTGTCGGCGCCATGATTTCCACCAATGTCAGCGGTAAAGTAATCGCCATGTGGATGCCGATTATGCTGTTCTTTTTTATGGGTTTTGAACATTCCGTCGTTAATATGTTTCTGTTTCCGTTCGGCCTGATTATGGGCGGTGAATTCTCGGTAATGGATTATTTTATCTGGAATGAAATTCCAACCGCATTGGGTAATCTGGTGGGTGGGCTGGCCTTTACCGGTTTAACCCTGTACGCCACCCACGTTCGTACTGCCAAAAAACGTGCGCTGATGTCAGCACAGACCCAGGCTCAGCCACAGATGTAAATTCTGGGCTTTATAAAGCTCAGGTCATAAACACCAGCCATAAACCCTGGCCATAAACCCTGGTAATGCTTGCCGGGGTTTTATGGCTGACAGTCTGCAGCGATGATTTATGCCCTCTCTCCGTATTCAGCTTGGCCAGTATTCCTGCGCAGGACGCAAAGCCGTTAATCAGGATTTTCACGGCGCCTGTCTTGCCGATACCCTGCAGAAAGAACGCAAGGGTATTGCCATTGCTCTGGCCGATGGTATCAGCAGCAGTAATGTCAGCCAGATTGCCAGCGCCGCTGCCGTTAAAAGTTTTCTTGAAGATTATTACTGCACCCCTGATGTATGGAGTGTGCGTAAATCAGCGCAGCGGGTTATTCAGGCCAGTAATTCCTGGCTTTACAGTCAGACGCGGCGCAGTCAGTACGCCTGGGAGCGGGATAAAGGCTATATCTGTACTTTTTCGGCGCTGATTCTGAAATCCACTCAGGCGCATATTTTTCATTGCGGTGACTGCCGCGTTTATCATCTGCAGGGACACTCGCTGGAGCAATTAACCCAGGATCACCGGGTACAGATTTCTGCCGAACAAAGCTATTTAGCCCGCGCGCTGGGCATGGATCAGCAGCTGGACATTGATTACCACAACATGCCACTGACTGCCGGCGATGTTTTTATTCTCGCCACCGATGGCCTGTATGAGTTTGTCAGCCACGGACAAATCACAGAAGCCATTGCACAGGCACTGAGAATTAACAGCGACAACAGTCTCGAACTCTGTGCACAGCAACTCGCTGAACTGGCATTGAACCAGGGCAGCGACGACAATATCAGCATTCAGCTGGTATATATTACCTCACTGCCCGATACCAACATTAATGAATGGCAGCAGCAATTACAGCAGCTGACGTTACCACCGGTACTGGATGAAGGCGCAGAATTCGATGGTTTTACCCTGCTGCGCCGTTTGCATATCAGTAGCCGCAGTCATGTGTATCTGGCCCGCGATCAGGACAGTGGTGAAAAAGTCGTTTTAAAATTTCCGGCCTCAGATATTCAGGCCGACAGCGCCAGCCTTGAACGTTTTCTGCTGGAAGACTGGATTGCCCGGCGCATCGACAGTCCCTGCGTATTGGCAGCGGCACAGAACAACCGGCCAAAGCAGTATTTATACAACGCCACGGAATGGATTGAAGGCCAGACACTGCGCCAGTGGATGCTGGATAACCCGCGGCCCGGTTTAATTAAAGTACGGGATATCGTCGCCCAGATAGCAAAAGGCTTAAGAGCTTTTCACCGGCTGGAAATGCTGCATCAGGATTTAAAGCCCGACAATATTATGATTGATGCTAACGGTTGCATAAAAATCATTGATTTTGGTGCCGTGCAGGTCGCCGGTCTGGCAGAAACGCATCAGTCTCCGGCGGAAAATCCTTTTCCGGGCACCGTGCAATATATGGCGCCGGAGTATTTCTGCGACGGTTATACCGGCACGCATTCCGACCTGTTTTCTCTCGCCGTCATCACCTATCAGATGCTCAGCGGCGGCGAACTGCCTTACGGTTTAAACGTCGCGAAAGCGCGGACGGTGCATGCGCAGCGACGCCTGCAATACCGCCCGCTGGCCATACCTGGCCGTAACATACCGCCGTGGATCGACACCGCTCTGGCAAAAGCATTGCAGCCTCTGCCACATAAACGCAGTGCGGAGTTATCTGAATTTATTTTTAATCTGAACCAGCCCGCTGAGGATTATTTGCGTCAGCAGAAGCCACCGTTAATGGAACGCGATCCTCTGCTGTTCTGGCAATCAACCACCGCCATACTGCTGCTGACGGTGGTCTGGCTGAGCTGGAAACTGCTGCAATAGCCCGCAATTATTTCAGTTCTGCCAGCGCTCAGGGGCATAGGAAAATACCGGTAACGACCAGCGCCAGCGAATAGCTGCCAGACGCATGGCCAGACCAACGGAAAAAGCCGCCAGCATGGTGACGCTTTCATTCACACCAAAATGCAGCAAGGTTAAATACAGCAGCGCGACCAGTAAAGAAACGCTGGCGTATAACTCGTGGCACAACACCTGTGGGGTCTGATTACAGAGAATATCGCGCAGAATACCACCAAAAATACCGGTAATAATGCCCGCCATAACCACCACCGGCAGACTGTAATCCAGCTTCAGCGCAACATTGCAGCCGATAATGGTAAAGGCCACTAAGCCCATGGCATCAAGAATTAAAAACAAACGCTGTAAACGATGCATAAAACGCGCAACCACCATGGTCAGCAAACCGGCGGATACCGTGAGATAAATATAAGGGGGATGCTGAGTCCAGGTAACCGGGAAATTACCCAGCAGGACATCACGCACAGTGCCACCACCCAGCGCCGTTAAAAAGGCGATTAAGGCAACACCAAACATATCCATATTACGACGACCGGCGGCGAGCGCTCCGGACATGGCTTCAGCGGTAATAGCAATTAAATAGACAGTGGTCAGCACACAGAACTCCTGCGTAACCTGTGCCCCTCCCCCTGTCCTGTGTACCTGAGAGTTTAACCGTACGGAATGGTCCGCCGGCTTGCTCCTTCGGTGGACTGCATCAGGTGCAGCCTCTCTCCAGATGGCCTATCAATGAACCCGCAGTCCGGTAGCCTGAGCGTTTATGGGAGTTTGCGCCTTCGGCGGGTGTACGGCTGAATGCCAGCTTAGTGACAAATAACACACCACTCTCCTGCGGGGCCGCCATTGTAGACAATCGGGCCACAGAACACCAGACGCTGAACGAATGATCAGTTTTATATCCCCGCCAGCCTGAATCGCAGACATAAAAAAACCGGCCGAAGCCGGTTTTTTGTATCTGGAAAGCAATGCTTTCTGGGCGTTGCGAGCGACGGTCAGCCGCGGCGGAAGCTTCTGAGAAAGCGCAATGTAGATGTCCTACCTGAGGCAGATTTTTGCTCCTGCAAAATCTGCATTTCCGCCATCCATGGCGGTCATATTCCGAAACCCTGCAGGCACAAAAAAACCGGCCGAAGCCGGTTTTTTTGTATCTGGAAAGCAATGCTTTCTGGGCGTTGCGAGCGACGGTCAGCCGCGGCGGAAGTTTCTGAGAAAGCGCAATGTAGATGTCCTACCTGAGCATTTCGAAGAAACTTCCAACAAAGGCTGGCCGAGCGCAGCAGACCAGAATTACATACGCTCCCAAACGGTCGCGATACCCTGGCCTAAACCAATACACATGGTAGACACGCCGTACTTACCACCTTCCTGCTCAAGCACGTTGATCAGAGTGGTAGAGATACGCGCACCGGAACAACCCAGTGGGTGACCCAGAGCGATGGCACCGCCATGAATATTTACACGGCTGTCAGCGATTTCGGTCAGTTTCAGATCCTTGATGCAAGGCAGAGACTGAGCACCGAAAGCTTCGTTCAGCTCCCAGTAATCGATATCGGTAACGTCCAGACCAGCGCGCTTCAGTGCTTTCTTGGTCGCAGGAACCGGGCCGTAACCCATGATCGCTGCATCAACACCGGCAACCGCCATACCAATGATACGGGCACGTGGCTTGAGGCCCAGTTCCATTGCTTTCTCGTAGCTCATCAGCAGCATGGCTGATGCACCATCGGTGATCTGAGAAGAAGTACCGGCAGTGACGGTACCGCTCTTAGGATCGAAAGCAGGACGCAGGTTGCCCAGGCTTTCAACAGTGGTTTCCGGACGAATAGTTTCGTCTTCGGTTACCAGAATCTGTTTGCCTTCGGCATCGTGGCCGTACATCGGAACGATTTCGTTCTTGAACTTGCCTTCCAGGGTCGCTTTGTGAGCCAGACGGTGAGAACGCGCGGCGAACTCATCCTGCTGCTGACGGGTAATACCGTGCATTTTGCCCAGCATTTCCGCAGTCAGACCCATCATGTTGGATGCTTTAGCGAAGTGCTTTGAAGACTCAGGGTTGTGGTCAAAACCGTGCTGCATGTTCACGTGACCCATGTGTTCAACACCACCAACAACGAATACATCGCCGTTACCGGTCTGAATAGCCTGAGCCGCAGTGTGGATAGCAGACATTGCAGAACCACACAGACGGTTAACAGTCTGAGCACCCGCTTCTTTAGGCACAACAGTCAGCAGACCGATCTGACGTGCAACGTTGAAGCCCTGTTCCAGAGTCTGGTTTACACAGCCCCAGATAACGTCTTCAACCAGAGCAGGATTTACGCCCGGGTTACGTTCGAACAATGCGTTGATCAGATTTGCAGAAATGGTTTCCGCACGTACGTTGCGGAATACGCCACCTTTGGA
Source organism: Thalassolituus sp. ST750PaO-4 (assembly GCF_020320405.1). NCBI lineage: Bacteria > Pseudomonadati > Pseudomonadota > Gammaproteobacteria > Oceanospirillales > Oceanospirillaceae > Thalassolituus > Thalassolituus sp. ST750PaO-4. The sequence goes on along the minus strand of NZ_JABVCB010000007.1, from coordinate 426,583 downwards.
ACGACCCATAGGTGAGCGCACTGCATCAACAACAACAACGTCTTTTGGATTGTAAGACATGGTTTAAATCTCCTAGTGCGCCTATTAACCGAAGTAGCTTTCGCCGTTCGCAGCCATTTCACGCATACGAGCGGTTGGTTTGTACAGATTGCCCAGGTCGGCGTACTTGTCGCACAGAGCAACAAACTCAGCCATACCAACGGAATCCATGTAACGGCACGCACCACCACGGAATGGAGGGAAACCAATACCGAAGATCAGACCCATATCGGCTTCTGCCGGAGTATCAACGATACCTTCTTCCAGACAGCGGGCGATCTCAATGCACATTGGGATCATGCAGCGCGCGATGATGTCTTCAGCTTCGAAGTCTTTCGCTTCAGCAACCACTGGCTTGATCAGATCGTAAGTGGTCTGATCAACAACTTTCTTCGGCTTGCCTTTCTTATCGGTTTCGTAAACGTAGAAACCTTTACCGTTCTTCTGGCCGTAACGTTCGTTTTCGAACATCACTTCCATAGAGGTTTTGAAGTCAGCCTTCATACGATCCGGGAAGCCTTCCGCCATTACTTCGTTGGCGTGAACACCGGTATCGATACCAACAACGTCCAGCAGGTATGCAGGACCCATTGGGAAACCGAATTTCTCCATTACTTTGTCGACTTTCTGGAAGTCAGCACCGTCGCGGACCAGACCAGCGAAACCAGCGAAGTAAGGGAACAGTACACGGTTAACCAGGAAGCCCGGGCAATCGTTTACAACGATCGGGGTTTTACCCATTTTCTTCGCGTAAGCAACCACAGTGGCCACAGCTTCAGGAGAAGTCTTGGCACCACGGATAACTTCAACCAGTGGCATCATGTGCACAGGGTTAAAGAAGTGCATACCCAGGAAGTTTTCAGGACGCTTCAGGTCAGCAGCCAGCAGGTCGATAGAAATGGTAGAAGTGTTAGACGTGATGATCGCATCTTCGCGAACTTTGTCTTCCAGCTCAGCCAGAACCATTTTCTTGACTTTAGGGTTTTCAACAACCGCTTCAACCACAGTGTCGACATCGCCGAATTCTGCATAAGACAGAGTAGGACGGATGCGGTTCAGGGTTTCACCCATCTGCAGAGGCTTCATTTTCTTACGCTCTACGCGCTTGGCCAGCAGCTTGTTCGCTTCGTTCAGGCCCAGCTCGATACCCGCTTCATTGATGTCTTTCATCATGATCGGGGTGCCTTTCAGCGCAGACTGGAAGGCAATACCGCCACCCATGATACCAGCGCCCAGCACAGCAGCTTTATTGGTTGGCTTAGCAGCCTTGTCGAATTCTTTTGCTTTCTTCTTCAGCAGCTGGTCGTTCATGAACAGACCGATCAGAGCGTTGCTTTCAGAAGTTTTTGCCAGTTGTGCAAAGCCTTTGGCTTCCACTTCCAGTGCTTTATCACGACCCATGTTGGCCGCTTTCTGCATGGATTTGATGGCAACGATTGGCGCTGGGTACTGACCTTTGGTCTGACCAGCAACGAAACCTTTAGCGGTTTCGAAAACCATCATCTGTTCCATCGTGTTCAGCTTCAGCTTGGAAGTTTTTTCTTCACGACGGGCCTGCCAGTTGATTTCGCCAGCAATGGCGGCTTTCAGCATGGCAACAGACTGTTCTTTCAGTTTGTCAGCAGCAACAACGGCATCAACTGCGCCGTCTTTCAGTGCTTTCTCAGGCTTGTTCTCAGCGCCCATGCAGATCCATTCGATCGCATTGTCAGCACCGATAACACGTGGCAGACGGACAGTACCGCCAAAACCAGGCATCAGACCCAGTTTAACTTCTGGCAGACCGATCTTGGCCTTGTCAGACATAACGCGCAGGTCGGTAGACAGACACATTTCGAAGCCGCCACCCAGAGCGATGCCATTAATAGCAGTCAGGGTAGGAACGGACAGATCTTCGATAGCACAGAAGATTTTGTTGGCTTCGAGGCCCCAGGCCACGATTTCTTCTTCGCTTTGCTTGAAGGCTTCACCGAATTCGGTGATATCCGCGCCGACGATAAATACGTCTTTACCAGATGTAACTAAAACGCCTTTAACGTCGCTGTTGCCTTGAATCGCTTCAACTGCTGCCTTCAGGTCTTCCAAAGTAACGCGGTTAAACTTGTTAACAGAGTCGCCTTGCAGATCGAATTTCAATTCGGCGATGCCGTCTTCGATCAAATTTACCGTGATGGCTTTACCTTCGTAAATCATCAACTGATCTCCACATGGTGGTTAGCTATTGACTGATCTGCCCGGAGGCGAATCAGCATTCTGCCTGTTGGTGAAACAACGCCCGCTGATGTTCATAAAACGAACAATTCATACGAGCGTTTGAATCTGAGTGGCACACATTCGGGGAAAGCGGTTGGAAAGTCAATAGAGAAGCAGGAATTGACGGGCATGCTGCTTATTTTCTGCACAAACCACGATCCTGAACGGCGCTATTTTAGCAGGTAAAGGGTCATTCGTGTTGAAAGACGATCACCTGACAGGTGGAAGTTATTCTGCCGGGCAGGAACCCGGTCACGGGTACGAGACCACAGACAACCACCGCTCTATCCTGGCGCATTAAGCTACTTTTTGTTCATTTTTGTTACAGTTTGTAATGTCCTATAGGGATAAAATGGCCTATCTCATACACTCCTTACGGAAAGGATGTAATTCTTTCACGACAACTATCTAAAACAAAAAGAAGAAAACATGATGCGTCTAGCCTTCAACACCGCACGACTGGTGGTTCTGTTGTTACTGAGCCAGGCCGCACTCGCGACCCCACAGCAATTACTGACCGATTTACAACATATGCGCCTTGCCGCAACCAACGCCGTCACCAACTTTTATATGTTTTCTGGTTTGGATGCCGACAGTAAATACGAGCGCCGTATTGATCAGAGCATGAAGAAATTCAATGACAGCCTGACCAGTGCCCGCCAGCTGGCTTCCATCAACGGCATGGGCGACAGTGTTGCCAGCATTGATGCCGACTGGAAGAAGCTGTCTGAGCTGATGATGATTAACCGCAACGACATGCTGAAGCAGGGCTATCCCAACGTCCGTCTGGTCGATGAAATGGGCCGTAAGAGCATGGAAATTGTGAATAAGGCATCGGATGCCTACAGCAAGCTGGAACAAAGCAGTGGCATTAAGCCCAGCCCAATCGTGCAGAAAGCCCGCGATCTTGCCTTACTGATGGAAGAAATTACCTCTCAGTATGCCGCCCGCGGTACGACCAACCTGGGCCAGGTATTTATGGGCAACTACTCCCGCACCCTGACCGAAATGGCCGAAGATTTTCAGCAACAGCTGACCGAGCTGGAAGGCATGATCAAATCACAGAAGACCGAAGTGCTGATGGGCAGTGTTAAAAGCAAATGGCGCTTTATGGAAGAGCGCATCAAGAATTACAACGAGAACACCGTACCGTTTCTGGTTGTAAGCTATAACGACCGTATCATTGAGCATCTGGAAGAGCTGGAGTCGATGTTCCAGTAAACGTTGCCTATAGCGGCTACACGCCATATAAAAAGCCCGCTCAGTGCGGGCTTTTTATTGTGCCGAATCGCTTAAAAAAGCGCTTAAAAAAACGCTTCCATAAAATGCTGATAGGCTGCTGCACTGGCCGTTTTGTTTTCAGCCGCCATCAGCGTCACGCGGTTGTCGTATACCTCCAGCATCAGCAGGTTATCCTGCAGCTGTGGCAACATACGGCTGATCAGTTCAGCATCAGCCGCACTGCCATGGTTATGCCAGCTCAGCCCTTCGGGCAAGCCTTCATTGTCCCAGCCCACCTGACCCACAACACGGAATTTAAGATCCCCGCCCTGCTGCTTACCGCGCCGTAACAGCGTATAGCTGGTACCGGGGATGTCATCACGGATACCGGTTTTGGCTGCGTCCGGTTTAAAGGTAAAGCTGCGTACCTGTAAACCACTGCGGATGGCTTCAAAACGCAAGGCCGCCAGACGGGTATCGCGCGGGCTGGGTTTCAGCCAGATGATGGAGCCAAACAGAGACAGCGCTACGGCCACCACAATCAGCCAGATCATAAGGTCATTTCCTCCAGCTCCAGCCAGCGTTCTTCCAGAGCTTCGAGCGCTGCTTCGGCATCTGCCAGCTGGGCCAGCACGGCCTGCACCTGTGCAGCGTCACCACTATAAAAATTGGCATCAGCAGTCTGAGCGGCCAACGCATCACGCTTTGCTTCCGCTGCGGCAATCTGTTCAGGCAGCAGATCCAGTTCGCGTTGCAGTTTGTACGACAGCTTTTTCTTTGGCTCTGCCGGCGCGATAGCTGAGGCCGGCTCATCTTTTTTAACGGCTTTTTCACTGGCGCCAGCTGGTGCGCTGCTGGCCTGTGTGGCGCGGGCTTTCATCCGTTCCTGCCAGTCGGAGTAACCACCAACCTGCTCGTCGATCACGCCGTTTTCACCGAACACCCACAACTGCGTAACCACGTTATCGATAAAGGCCCGGTCGTGGCTGACCAGCAGCAACGTGGCCTTATATTCCATCAGACGCTCTTCCAGTAATTCCAGGGTTTCCACGTCCAGATCGTTGGTCGGCTCATCCATCACCAGCAGGTTGCAGGGTTTCAGGAATAACTTGGCCAACAGCACACGGTTACGCTCCCCACCGGACAAAGCTTTAACCGGCGTACGTGCCCGCGCCGGGGCAAACAGAAAGTCGCCCAGGTAGCCAATGATATGACGGCTTTGGCCATTCACTTCGACCTGATCCTTACCATCGGCGACGTTATCGGCAATGGATTTTTCTTCGTCCAGCTGATGGCGGGCCTGATCAAAATAAGCAACTTCAAGTCTGGTACCACATTTAATGGTGCCGGACTGCGGCTCAAGCTTGCCCAGCAATAATTTCAGCAGCGTACTCTTACCCACGCCGTTGGGGCCAATCAGACCAATACGGTCACCGCGCATCACTGTGGTGGAGAAATCGTTCACCTGCATCACGTCTTTCCAGGCGTAGGTCAGATGTTCGATTTCAAATACCTGCTTACCGGAAGATTCCGCAGCATTCATGCTGATATTGGCACTGCCCTGCACTTCACGGCGGGCCTTGCGCTCTTTGCGCATTTCTTTTAACCGCTCAACCCGGCCTTCATTACGGGTACGACGCGCTTTAACGCCCTGGCGAATCCACTTTTCTTCTTCGCTCAGGCGCTTATCGAATAAGGCGTTCTGGGTGGCTTCGTCTTCCAGGCGTTTCTCGCGGTATTCAACAAAGCTCAGGTAGTCGCCCTGCCACTGATACAGGTGGCCACGATCAAGTTCAACAATACGGGTCGCCAGATTCTGTACAAAAGCCCGGTCGTGACTGATAAAGACCAGTGCGCCGTTGAACTGCTTCAGCTGCTCTTCCAGCCATTCGATGGTGGCCACGTCCATATGGTTGGTTGGCTCGTCGAGGATCAGCAGATCCGGCTCGACAACTAAAGCCCGGGCCAGCATCACCCGGCGCTGCCAACCACCAGACAGTTCAGAAAACATCGACTCGCCGGGCAGATTCAGCTTCTGGATAATGGCTTCCACTTTCTGCTGCCAGCGCCAGCCATCGGCGGCTTCGATACGGGTTTGCAGCTGCTCCAGTTTTTTCAGGTCAGCATCCGCGCCTTTAGCGCTTTCATCATGGTACTGGGCTATTGCCAGACCAACATCCCCCAGCCCTTCGGCAATTACATCGTAGACCGGCGTATGGGTGCTCTGCGGCAGTTCCTGCTGCAGTGCACTGACACGCAGCAGATCGCGATATTCCACCCGGCCATCATCCGGCTGTACCTGACGGTTAAGAATTTTCAGCAGCGTCGATTTACCTTCGCCATTGCGGCCAACCACACACAGACGCTCGCCGCTCTGAATATCAAGATCGACCTTATCGAGCAGAACGTGATCGCCAAACGCCAGCTCAGCCTGTTTCAAACGCACTAATACCATGGAGCCTTAACCTTACCGCCGGAGAAAAGGCCGACAGTATACAGAGGAAGCGCCATCACCGCGCGGCCAGAACCCGGTCCAATGGAAAAGCAACGTTTGTCCCAGATAAAAGACAGTCTGTTTTAAATGGATTTGCAAAAAAGGCTATTGCATCTGCTATCGGCAACCGTTAAACAGCTCCGTTGCCCTTTGTGCATTTCGTTCTCATAACCGGTACATAATAATGACAATACATCTGAATCAGGGACATATTGCCGCTCTGATCATCGCCCTGGCTTTTTTCATCTGGATGGGAGCCGGCTCCTTGTCCGACGACGCCCCATTTGAAAACCCACGCCCACTGGTGATGGACAGTGGCCTGACACGGGTTCAGGTTGAGCGGATGAAAGGTGAGCTGGTTAATCGCGACATCACTATTTCTGCTCATACGGCTGCCAACCGCCGGGTTGAACTGAAATCAGAAATCCGCGGCAAAGTGATTGCTATCCATAAAGACAAAGGTGCCGCTGTTAAAGAAGGTGAGCTGCTGCTGGAACTGGATGCCCGCGACTGGCCGGCACGGGTAAAACAGGCGGAAGCCAATCTGCAACAACGCCAGCTGGAAGCCCGCAGCGCCCGCCAGCTGAGTGAACGCGGCCTGGCCAACGAATCACAGCTGGCACAGGCTGCCACTGCGCTGGCCAATGCCGAAGCTGAGCTCACCAACGCCCGTATTCAGCTCAATGCCACCAAAATCCGCGCCCCTTTTACCGGTATTGTTGACCAGCGCATGGTTGAGATCGGCGATTTCGTCAAAGACAGCTCTCCTTTGCTGACCGTGCTCGATTTCACTCCATTTCTGGTAAAAGGCCAGGTGTCCGAACGCGACGCCGCCGACATTAATATCGGTGACGCCGGTTTTGCTGAGCTGATCAATGGCGACCGCGTCGATGGCCGTGTCCGATTTATCGCGGCCGAAGCCGATGCCAAAACCCGCACTTTCCCGCTGGAGCTGGAAATCAGTAATCCGGGCGGCAGTATGACCAGCGGCCTGACCGCCAAGCTGCATATTCCGCAACCAGCGACCTACGCCTACTTTATCTCTCCGGCATTGCTGATTCTGGACGATGAAGGCCAGTTGGGGCTGAAAGGTATTGATGAGCAAAACCGCGTGGTATTCCGCGGCGTTAACCTTTTAAAAGCCGATAACAAAGGCATCTGGGTTTACGGTCTGGGCTCTGAGGCCAACATCATCACCGTTGGTCAGGGCTTTGTGGAATACGGTCAGCAGGTTGAGCCCGTCTATATGCAAGACACCGAAATCAGTGCCCAGCCGGAAGCGCCCAAAGACGACGCTGACGCCACTGCCTTAAGTGCGGGGTAAGGTATGAATTCGCTGATTGATGCATCCCTGCAGCGTTCACGCACGGTACTGATGCTGTTTTGCCTGATTGCGTTGGTGGGTATTGCCACGCTGATCACGATTCCGAAAGAAAGTAACCCGGATATCACTGTTCCTTTTGTTTATGTATCGGTGGTGCACGATGGTATCGCACCGGAAGACGCCGACGCCCTGATTTACAAGCCGCTGGAAAAGGAGCTGCGCTCCCTCGACGGGCTGAAAGAAATGGTGTCTACCGCCACCAGTGGTCATCTGTCGATCACGCTGGAGTTTTACACCGACGTAAATATTGATCAGGCCCTACTCGATGTCCGCCAGAAAGTGGATGACGCCAAAGGTGAGTTGCCCACCGACAGCAAAGAACCCAAGGTAAAAGAAATCAACGTCGCCCTGTTTCCGGTGATGGTGGTGACCCTGTCCGGCGAAGTGAATGAATCGGCGCTCTATGCCGTGGCCGAAGATCTGCAGGACCGTCTCGAAGCCCTGCCCGGCGTACTCGAAGCCACGATTCAGGGTAAGCGTGACGAAATCGCCGAGATCATCGTCGACCCGGCGCGCATGGATAACTACAACCTGTCGTTTAACGATCTGGCCCGGCTGGTTGGCAATAACAACCAGCTGGTCGCCAGCGAGGATCTGGACACCGGCGCCGGACGTTTTGGCGTCAAGGTGCCCGGCCTGATTGAAAATATTCCCGACATTCTCAAACTACCGGTCAAAGCCGATGGCGACACCGTGGTGCTGTTTCAGGATATTGCGGTGGGCCGTCTGGCTTACAAAGACCGTAAAAATGCTGCCCGCGTGAATGGTAAGCCCGCCGTCACGCTGGAGATCAAAAAGCGCATCGGCTCCAACATCATCGACACCCTTGATCAGGTAAAAGGCATCATTAATGAAGTGAAGCCCTACTGGCCGGCCGGTATTGATGTGGGTGTAACCCAGGACGAGTCGGTACAGATCAAAGACATGCTCAACGATCTGTTCAATAACGTTCTGGTAGCAACATTACTGGTGATGATTCTGGTGCTCGGCAGTCTGGGTCTGCGCAGTTCGCTGATGGTCGGCATGGCCATTCCCGGTGCTTTTCTGATGGCGCTGATTGTGCTCAGCATGATGGGCTACACCCTGAATATGGTGGTGTTGTTCTCGCTGATTCTGTCCGTCGGCATGCTGGTTGACGGCGCCATCGTTGTGACCGAGTTTGCCGACCGGCGCCTGGCCGAAGGCGCGACCAAACTGCAGGCTTACAGCGAAGCGGCCAAGCGCATGGCCTGGCCAATTATCGCCTCGACAGCCACGACCCTGGCAGTCTTTCTGCCGCTGCTGTTCTGGCCCGGCACCACCGGCGAATTTATGAAATTCCTGCCGCTCACCCTGCTTTACACCCTGAGTGCTTCGCTGATTATGGCGTTGATTGTAGTGCCGACCATTGGCGCTGTTATGGGAAAGGATGGTCATCATAACAACGGTGCCCTGAGCGCCATCGAAGCCGCCGAACAAGGCCGCTTCGACGAGCTGAAAGGCTTTACCGGTGGTTATATTCGCCTGCTGTCGAAAGCTCTGAAGCACCCGCTGCAGGTGCTGGGTATGGCGATTGCGGCTCTGATTGGCTCTTTTGTGCTGTATGGCTCACTGGGACACGGCGTCGAGTTTTTCCCCGATGTGGATGCCGATATCGGCCTGGTCGATGTCCGTGCGCGCGGCAACCTGTCGCTGCTTGAGCGTGAAGAACTGGTACAGCAGGTGGAAAAACGCATTTTCGATATGGCCGAAATTCAATCGCTGTATACCGCCACCTTTGTCAAAGCGCCTTCGGATTCCGCTGCCGATGTGATTGGCCGCATTCAGATCGAACTGGTGAACTGGGAGCATCGCCGCTCCGCCAACCAGATTCTGGCCGACATTGAACACCGCACCGCCGATATTGCCGGCATCATTATTGAAACGCAGAAAAAAGAAGGTGGCCCGGCTGCCGGCGCCGATATCCAGCTGCAGTTTACCGCCGCCAGCAATGAAGCCATGGTGCCTCTGCTGGAAGAAGTAAAAGCCATCTTTAATGCAGACCCGGAACTGAAAGACGTGCGCGACGACCGGCCACTGGAAGGCATTGAATGGCAACTGCAGATTGACCGCGAAGAGGCCACCCGCTACGGCACGGATATAGCCAGCACCGGCGCCATGATCCGCATGATTACCGGCGGCCAGAAAGTCGGCACCTTCCAGCCGGATTTCAGTGATGACGAAGTTGAGATTCTGCTGCGCTATCCGCTGCAGACCCGCAGCATTGATCAGTTTGAAGCCTTTAATATCAGCACGCCTTATGGCCTGGTGCCGGTCAGCAACTTTATGCAGCGTAACGCCGTGCCGAAATCGGGCGATATTGTGCGTATTGATGGTAAGCGCCGCTATCGCTTAACCGCCAACGTCACCGAAGGCGTGAACGCAACGGAAAAGATCCAGCAGCTCAGTGAAAAAATCAAAGACCTCGACTGGCGTGGTGCCGGTGTCGAGCCCCGCTTCCGTGGCGACTTTGAGCAAATGGGCGAAACCGGTGCCTTCCTCGGCAAGGCCTTCGGAATTGCCCTGTTCCTGATGGCTACCATTCTGGTGACTCAGTTCAACAGCTTCTATCAGGCCGGTCTGATTATGAGTGCCATCATTCTGTCCATTGTCGGTGTACTGATTGGTCTGATGATCCGCGGTGAGCCATTTGGCATTGTGATGAGCGGCGTCGGTGTAATTGCCCTGGCCGGTATTGTGGTGAACAACAATATCGTTCTGATCGACACCTACAACGTGCTTATACGTCAGGGACTCGACCCGGTTGATGCCGCTCTGCGTACCGGTGCCCAGCGCCTGCGTCCGGTATTACTGACGGCGGTTACCACCGTTATTGGTCTGCTGCCGATGGTGATGCAGTGGAATATCGACCTGCTCAACCAGCACTTTACGGTAGGCGCGCCGTCGTCACAGTGGTGGACGCAGCTGTCGACGGCCATTGCCGGTGGCCTGACCTTTGCCACGGTACTGACGCTGATTCTGACGCCCTGTTTACTGGTTCTGGGGGAAAAACGTCATCTGCAGGCACGGCAAATGCCTGTCATCAGTGAAAGCAGTACTCAACCCTCAGCCTGATCAGGCTTTATACAATCGGCTGGTGTCTTTCCGGACACCGGCCGATTTTTTGAAGAATTTCCGCAAGTTACTGAAAAAAATCAAAAAAATCTCAGAAATAGCGTTGACATAAAGATCCGCGTGAGTAGAATGCCCACTCACTTTGCAGGGGGTGATTAGCTCAGCTGGGAGAGCATCTGCCTTACAAGCAGAGGGTCGGCGGTTCGATCCCGTCATCACCCACCAAGCTGCACAAGTGAATGATCCGTAAGGGTCGTATGAAAATATGGACTGGTAGTTCAGTTGGTTAGAATACCGGCCTGTCACGCCGGGGGTCGCGGGTTCGAGTCCCGTCCAGTCCGCCATTTCATTACCCTGACAGGTAATGATTGCAGTTAAGTGACAAAATTTAGTGACACATTTTGGGTGATTAGCTCAGCTGGGAGAGCATCTGCCTTACAAGCAGAGGGTCGGCGGTTCGATCCCGTCATCACCCACCATCATTCCTCTGGAATGATACA
>NZ_JABVCB010000007.1:0-415589 GCF_020320405.1 Thalassolituus sp. ST750PaO-4 | reverse complement strand
ATATGGACTGGTAGTTCAGTTGGTTAGAATACCGGCCTGTCACGCCGGGGGTCGCGGGTTCGAGTCCCGTCCAGTCCGCCATTTTTCATACAGAATTTGGGTGATTAGCTCAGCTGGGAGAGCATCTGCCTTACAAGCAGAGGGTCGGCGGTTCGATCCCGTCATCACCCACCATCATTCTTAAAGAACGGTCTTTAAGATTGGTATCAGCGGACTGGTAGTTCAGTTGGTTAGAATACCGGCCTGTCACGCCGGGGGTCGCGGGTTCGAGTCCCGTCCAGTCCGCCATTTTAAAAACGTTTTACTTTAGCTGTACCAACCAATCGTTCGCTCTGGCGCACTCTTGGTATTGAAAGATCCTCCGATTTCCTCTGCTCGATTCGCACGTATCCTTCCTGATCTGCCTTTCTTAGTAATCATCGGTTTTCATCTTGCTGTAACAGTACAGAATTAACTTACGCCTGCCTTAGCGCTGAATGATCTGAGCACAGGAACTTTAAGAGAGATTCATACTCTGAAGAAGCGCTTGCAGTTGTACGTTCTGGCACAGGGTGTGCTTAACGTAAAACAACCACAACAATAATCCTGAACATGGAGGTAGTTATGTCTGACTACATCGAAGATCTTCTGGAAGTCGGTTTTGACGACTACGAAGACGACGTTGACGACGCGGTAGAGATGTAAGCTCTGCCCGACCGTTCGCGGAAACGCCCTGGCGCCTCGCCAGTCCAGCGTTTAAATGCCCGCTGAAATGCCGTCGCTGATCCGAAGCCTAATACATAGGCTATTTCACCCAGAGTCAGCGACGTATCCCGCACATAGCTCACTGCAAGATCCCGCCGCGTATCATTTAATACCTGCTGAAAACTGCACCCTTCATCGGTTAAGCGCCGCCTGACCGTCCAGGGCGCCATATTCAGCCGCTGCGCGACTTGCTCAAGGGTTGGCGTCTGACCGTTTAACAGCGGACCAATGGCACGCTCTGTCAGCTCACGGAAAGTTAAACCGAGGCGCACCCGCTCCAGCTCGCGGTCCGCCAGCTGCTTTAATGCCGAATACGTCGATGCACAACGCTGCTGAACCGGTAAATCCAGTGCCCAGTCATGCAGCACAACTGCATTACGCTCTGCACCAAAATGAACCTCACACTGAAAAATATCGCTGTAACGCTCCCGATAAGCCGGTGCCGAGAATTCAAATTCAACCCGTGCCAGCAGGTCATGACGACCACTGAGCAGCTGCATAAAGCGGTTCCAGCCTGACAATACCGAATCAACGACAAACAGGTTGTATTCGTTATACGGACTGATGGAATAAAACTGCGCAACGCCCCTGCCCTTTTCCAGCAGAAACTGCGAACGGCCACGGGCGTTAAAGCTCGACAATAATTCATACTCAGTCAGCGCCCTGCAGGCACTCCGGATATCAGCGGCACTCTGTGCCAGTAAACCCGCCAGGCCCATCGCCGGAGGTGATGTCAGACGGCCCATCTCCAGTCCCAGCCAGGGCATTGAAAATTCCTGAATACAGGCATGCCCCATACGCATAAAACGCGGAATGCTGATACGTGCATCCGGTGATGCCAGCTTTATCTCATCCAGCTGGTACTGGGCCAATACAGCCTGAGGCCGGGCACCGGTTACTTCCACCGCACGCGCCATCAGCTCCACATAAGCCACCGAAATATCACCGAGTCTCATCGTCTTTTTCTGTTATTAAAATAAAAAAGCATTATCACTGGCCCTGCTGCTGCACGCAAAGCCTGCAGTAGCATAAAACGCAGACATAAAAAAACCTGCCAAAGCAGGTTTCAGAAGCAGGCAAAGGATCAGGCATCAAACCCGCCATCCTGTTGTTTCACGGAGGTCTCAGCAGGCTGATATTCCTGCTCATTCTCAGCGACCTGTGGTTCATAAAAATCCAGCAGAAAACGATAAGACAGCGACAGCATCACCAGCGAAATCAGACTGGTAATATAAGTACCGAATGCTGCCACATAGCTCAGTACAGAGTGATCCAGCATAAATAAGGCTAAAAAAGGCGACGCCAGAGCAATGGGCACAATAAATACCACCAACACAAGACGCGAGCCATTACCCTCACTTAATGACCAGGCGCGTTTAAGATCACTTTTCTGCCCCAGAGCCAGCTCCGGTAAAGTAATCGAAAGCCGCGACCAGATATAAAGCGCTGGCAGAACGCCGGCCACGGCCCCTAACCAGGCTTCCTCCTGACCGATAAACAGCATGGCAACCAGCATGGTGCAGAAAAAAACCACCGCGCCAATAACCCCCAGCAACAAGCCCCGCAGCAGATAACGGAACTCTTCCCGTCTCATACCGTGCAGTGCATTGGCGTCCCATTTATCCTGTGGCAGCAGCGTAAAACGATGGCAAGACGTGGCAAACACCACGCTCAGCAAAATCGAAACAATCAGGAAGCCAAACTGGCCAGCATAGTTATTCTCGGCCAGAAAGGTCGAACTGCTCCAGTCAACCAATGCCAGAATTAACATGGCTGGCAAAAACATTTTGATCACCGCTGCGCGCTTTGACCAGAGCAAGGCAACCGCTTCGCTTACCAGATCGGCCACAGGCAGATCGGCACTTAATCCTAAAGGGCTTTTCATTTCTGTTTCCTTCTTTTTATATCTGTGTCCCTGAAAGAAAAAAGACAAAAAAAACGGTGGCAGCGCCACCGTTTTAATTTTTTGCCACTCAGCCAGCCGGAGGAATATCTCCGTGGCGGGCTTTATGACGGGCAATAATGCGTTTCGGGCTGAGCAGATAATGCGCCAGAGCCGGCAGCAGAATCAAGGCACCCAGCATGTTCCACAGGAACATAAAGGTCAGCAGAATACCCATATCGGCCTGGAATTTAATCGGGGACAGAATCCAGGTTGCCACACCAATGGCCAGAGTAATACCGGTGAAACTTACCGCCTTACCGGTAGATTTCAGTGTTTCCAGGAAAGCTTCCTGCAGGGTCTTACCGGCAATAAGCATCACTTCCAGACGGCTGTAAATATAAATGCCGTAGTCGACACCAATACCCACACCCAGTGCAATTACCGGCAGCGTCGCTACTTTCACACCAATACCCAGATAGGTCATCAGCGCCTGGCTCAGCACCGAAGTTAGCGCCAGCGGAATCAGGATACAGGCCACCGCAGTGAACGAGCGGAAGGTCATAAAACACAGCACAAAGACCACAACGTAAACGAAGATCAGCATCGTATCCTGCGCATCGGCGATTACCTGGTTGGTAGCCGCTTCGATACCGGCGTTACCGGATGCCAGCTGGAAACGCACCGGTACAGAATCGATTTCTTTATCCGCAATTGCCTGTTCAATTTCGGCAATGGTGTAGCCGAAATATTTTTCGTCAATATTGTCGTCGTACTGCGCCTTAAATTCCTCTACAGCCGCGACGGCGGTTTCCAGAGTCTCTGCTTTATGGTCATTCAGGTAAACAATAACCGGTGCCATAGAGCAGTTAGGATTCAGCAGACTGCTTGGAGCACGCTGAATAGAGGTATTCAGAATGGTCTGGTTACGCGACAGTGCTGACCAGTTCAGGTTGCCTTCGTTCATCGCTTTGGTAACCAGCTTCGATACGGTGACCAGCGAGGTTGTTGACTGAACACCCGGTACGTTTTCCATGTACCACATAAAGCGATCCACGGCGTCCATTACCTTGAAGCTGTTGCACTGCTCTTTAGCGGTTTCAACCATCACCACCAGAACATCAGAACTGGTTGAGTAGTTGGACACCATAAAGTCGTTATCAAGGTTGTAGCGCGAGTCAGCACGTAATTCTGGCGCACCTTTATCCAGATCACCGATTTTCAGGCCCTGGCTCATCTGATAGCCGAATACAGCCATCACAATGGCAATCACAATAGGAATCGGCGCCACTTTCGGGCTGGCAAAATAAGACATTGCCTTCCACAGTTTCGGCTCGGATTTTTCGGTTTTCTTGGCGTGACGCACACCGGCTTCGCTGATACCGATAAAGGACATCACAATCGGCAGCAATACCAGGTTAGTAACGATAATCATCGCCACACCGATACTTGCAGCAATCGCTAGTTCCTGAATTACGCCAATATCAATAAACAGCAGCGTCAGGAAGCCCATCGCATCACTTAACAGAGCAAGCATGCCCGGTACATACAAACCACGGAATGCCTGGCGGGCAGCCTGCAGCTTGTCGGCACCTTTACCGGATTCGATGGCAATACCGTTAATAATCTGTACCGCGTGACTGATACCAATCGCAAACACCAGGAAAGGCACCAGTACCGAGTACAGGTCAACGGTGTAACCCATCAGCGCCAGTGCACCCAGCTGCCATACCACAGCAATCAGCGATGCAATGATAGGAACCAGCGTACCTTTCGGGCAACGCGAATACAGGTACAGCAGAATGGCAGTCATCGCCATCGCTGCCAGGAAGAAGTAAACAATGGACTTTGCACCATCCAGCAAATCACCCAATTTCTTCGGCGTACCGGTGATGTACACGCGGTATTTATCGTTGCTGTATTTGGCGCGGATTTTATCTTCCAGGTCCTGGGAGAACTTCTGGTAACTCAGCTTGGCACCGGTTTCCGGATCGTATTCAACCAGCGGTACGTCAATAATGGATGAGCGGAAATCGTTTGATACCAGACGTCCAACCTGACCCGACTTCAGTACGTTCTGACGAACCTGCTCCAGGCTTTCCGGGCCACCATCATAGGTACTCGGAATAACCGGTCCACCCTGGAAGCCCTCTTCCGTTACTTCCGTCCAGCGGGTATTCGGCGTCCACAAAGACTGCATACCGGAACGGTCAACCCCTTTAACGAAGAATACTTCATCGTTAATTTTGCTCAGGGTTTCCATATAGTCTTTAGTAAAAATATCGCCCTCAAGTGCTTCGATCGAAATCTTCACATTGGCGACACCGCTCTTCATGTCATCTTTATGTACCAGAAAATTCTGGATAAAGGTGTGATTCAGCGGAATGTATTTCTCGATGCTGGAGTCCAGTTTTACCTTGGTCAGACCATAGGCAAACAACAGGGTCAGCAGACCCAGGACAATCATAACCAGCATGCGGTTATTAAACAGAATGCGTTCTAAAGCCGGCTCTGTCTCTTTCGACAGGATGTAATGTTCCGGCTCTGTAGAAAAATGGTGCTGTTGTTCAGCCATGATTAAAAATCTCCCGCCGCCATGCTAATGCTCTGATCAATTAACTCGCCGGCAGCATTAAGGCGCTTAACACCCGCCTCGCCAACAATAATAAAGTTACCGTCTGATGCTTCTGCAACCGCTGCAAAGGCTTTGCGCCCTTCCAGAATCGATGCTTTTGGATTCTGCATCTGAGCATCAAAAATCACCACTGAACCACCATTACCGACCAGCAAAGTATGCTTACGGCCAATAGTGCCGGACAGTAACGTCTGCTCACTGCCTGTGGCTTTTTCATCCCAGCTGATGCCACCATCAACAGAACTGAAGACGTGACCACGGAGACCAAACATAATCTGCTTATCGCCGGCGGCAATCAGACCGAACAGTGAACCTTCATACGGAGAGTCCATGCTGTGCCAGCTCTGGCCCAGATCATCGGAACGCAGGATCATGCCCATTTCGCCAATCATCGCCAGAGAGCGCGGGCCTACCATGGAAATTGCATTCAGGTGGAGGCGATCAGGATTCGGTAAGCGTGAAGACACGTCTTCCCAGGTCGTACCGCCATCCAGGGTGTAGAAAAACATGCCATAAGCACCAACGGCATAACCGCGTTTGGCATCGTAGAACCACACATCCAGGAAAGGTTTGGTAGAGCCTGTGCTCTGATCGTACTGGGCATCCTGCAGACCATAGGTTGCGGTTTCCAAAGCCATTTCAGCTTCTTCAATGGCAACATCATCGCCGGCCGCTTCAGCCGCTTCGAGACGATCTTTGGCACGTTGTTTTGATTTGGTTGCTGCAGCAACAATGGCGGTATTGGCCTGATAGCCATCGAACTGTTTAACCCAGGTCTTACCGGCATCTGATGAGTGCAGAATGACACCATCGTGACCAACCGCCCAGCCGTAATCACCGGATGGGAAATACACAGCCGTCAGGGTGACCGATACCGGAACCCTGGCCTGAGCCCAGGTTAAGCCGTCATCGTCGGAATAGACAATATGACCATGTGACCCCACGGCAACAAGACGGCGGTCTGCCCGGACAACATCAAGTAACAGCGTCTGATGAGCACGCTGAGTCTGTAAAGCCGGGGTATTAAGAGGGTCCTGCCAGGCTGCCTGAGCTGAAACTGCGCTTAGCAGTACGCCAAGAATCAACCCAACCCGGGTAAAGCCCATCGCCAGCGCTCTTCCCGTAGCACGAGCGTAAGACTGAACCAAATCAGAAAACATAAGGAGCTCCGTTTTTATAGTAATGTCGGAAGGCGGCTAGTCTAGCCGACTGATTTATCATTGACTAACGTCCAGTTGTTACAGAATGTAAGGGGAAAATCGTCTGTTTTGACCCTTAAATACAAGAACGGATGAGTAAAACTCATCCGTTCGTTTGCCCGATCAGCGCTTACCGCGGCGGCGCAATTCGGCCGGAGTAAAGTAGCGATCCCCCGGAGGCTCATTGGTATAGTCAATGGTCCCCGCTTCTTCATTATCCAGCCCCTGCACGTGATAGCGCTTGGCTTTCAGATCATGGAACACATCCATCGTGGTCCAGGTTACCGGCAACTCGTAATAAGTTTTCATGTAGGCCATGTTCACACGCCAGAGATCACCGGCCGAATCGTACTGGTCAGCAACCGCAACCCCCCAGGTATCTTCGTCCAGGTAGAACACGCGCTTGTGATATACGTGACGCATACCGTCTTTCAGGGTTGCTTCAACAATCCATACACGGTGTTTTTCATAGCGGGTGTAATCAGGATTCAGATGACCCGGTTTAATCAGATCTTTATAGCTGACCTTATTTGAACTGAGCTTGTAGCTGTTATAAGGAATATAGATTTCCTTTTTGCCCAGCAGCTTCCAGTTGTAACGATCCGGAGCACCGTTATACATATCCGTGTCATCGGCATAACGCAGACCATCAGCCGCTGCAATCGGCGTATCGTAAGCCAGGTTAGGCGCACGGCGTACACGACGCTGACCAGCGTTATAACCCCATGCCTGACGGGCTTCATCCACCTGGTTCAGGGTTTCATGAACCAATACCGCACCACCCGCCAGACGCGCAGGGGCTTTGGTAAATGACAGGTAGTAGAACAGAATATTGTTCAGATCTTCGATGCTTTTATCACGGCGATAAAAGTTGAATTCAACTTCCTGCTGTACCGTTACCAGCGAGAAATCACCATCAACATGTACGGCAATTTCAGACGCCCGGCGGGTTAAATAAATGCCGCGCCAGCGTGTTACGTGGTTCCAGATGGCTTCCAGACCGGTTTTGGCAAGCGGAAAAGGAATCCCGCCATAGGCATACATCAGACCATTGCCGTCTTTATTCAGCTCGGCACGGATAGCGTTTTTGTAGGTATTTTCGTACACCCACTCAGGTGCAGCTGCTGTACGACGGGTCTCATAGACCGGCATTTTAAAAGTATCAGGATATACCTTGAATAATGCCTTCTGGCCCGGGGTCAGGTACTCGGCATACTGCTTCATATTGGCCGCTGTAATGACAAACAACGGTTTATCTTTGGCGTACGGATCAATATGGTGCTGGCCAGGCTTGTTATAGCCCACCGGCGGCAGATTCAGGCCACCACGCCAGGGCGGAATATCACTGCCATTACCACTACGTTCAGCTCCCAGCGGTGTCAGTTCCCCTTTCAGGCGATCCGCTTCTTTAACGGATACTGCCGCCATTGCCGTCGGCATTACAAACGCCAACGCCAATGCACCAGCCGCTATCCACTTATTTTTTTTCATTATGCGACCTCAACTACACCGCAGAGTGCGGCAATCTTCCCCGAAGCAAGAATAAAGAAACTTGCAGCGATGCTCAAATCAAACTCTTGCTGACAACCTCATACACGTCTTTGGATAAAGCGCCATGCTGCATAATGCGTTGCAACTCGGCTTTCATCAACTCCGATAATTGCGGCACCAGACGCCGCCACTTGGTCAGTGGCGTCAACAGACGTGCGGCGATCTGCGGATTACTGTCATTCAGACGCAATACCGCATCGGCCAGTAAACGGTAGCCGGCACCATCTTCACGATGAAAATGACACAGTGCCTGATTGGCAAATCCCCCCAATACCGAGCGTACCTTATTCGGGTTACGCCAATCGAAGGCGGTATGTGCCAGAAGCTGCTGAATAAATTCCACCTTACCCAGCTCCGCCGAACCGGCCTGCACCGACAGCCACTGATTCACCACCAGCGCATCCTGTGACCACTGCTGATAGAAATCGGCCAGCAACTGTTCTGCCTGCGAGGCATCACCGCTGTTGACCACCGCCACCAGCGCGGCCATCTGGTCGGTCATATTATCGGCGCTGCGATACTGGCTGACGGCCTGCTGCAGACCTGCGGCACTGCCCTTCACCCAATACGCCAGCGCCAGGTTTTTCAGACTGCGCGCCGACATCTGTGCCGGCTCCGGAGCATAAGGCGCGTCCGATTGCAGACGCTGATAACAGGCGGCAAATTCTTCACTCAGCGATTCAGCAATCGCCTGCTGCACCTGTTTACGCGCCGCATGAATCGCCAGCGGATCAACCTCGGCAGAGAATTCAGCCACATAGGCTTCCGATGGCAGTGTCAGCAGACAGCTGACCATCGCCGGATCGAGTGATTCATCAGCCAGCAGACGGGCAAAAACTTCACGTACTTCCGGGCGTAATTCAAAATTGCCCTCTTGGGCGGCATTAATCCAGCTCAGCAGCAGACGCTGACCGGCATCCCAGCGGTTAAAGCCATCGCTGTCATGCTGCAGTAAAAACAGCAGATCGTCGGCGGACTGTTCGAACTCCACTTTCACCGGTGCCGAAAAATCACGGAACAGCGATAAGCGTGGTTGTTCTGCAACACCACTGAAGACAAAGGTTTGCTCGGCTTCGGTCAGGTGCAGCACCTGACTGCTTTCTGTCCAGGCGGACGCGGGCTCAACCTGAATCGCCAGATCCTTACCATCAGCGCCAATCAGACCCAGCTGCACCGGAATCCATTGCGGCAGTTTATTACTTTGCCCCGGCGTATCCGGACAGCGCTGAGCCAGAGTCAGACGCAACTGCTGAGCGTCCGCATCGTATTCACTGCTGACCGTTACCAGCGGTGTACCCGCCTGCTTATACCAGCGTTTGAACAGGGTCAGATCAACGCCATTAGCGTCTTCCATCGCCTGCACAAAATCATAAATGGTAACGGCCTGACCATCGTGGCGGTCAAAATACAGATCGGAACCTTTACGGAAACCGTCTTTGCCGAGAATTTTGTGCAGCATGCCGACCACTTCTGCACCTTTTTCATAAATGGTGACGGTGTAGAAATTGGAAATTTCGATAAAAGAATCCGGCTGCACCGGGTGCGCCATCGGCCCACCGTCTTCGGCAAACTGTACGGTGCGCATAATGTTTGCGTCTTCAATACGTTTAACCGTGGCGGAATTCATATCGGCCGAGAAACAGGCATCACGGAACACCGTAAAACCTTCTTTCAGGCTCAGCTGAAACCAGTCACGACAGGTAACACGGTTACCCGACCAGTTATGGAAATATTCGTGCGCAACAATGGCCTCAATACGCTGGTAGGCAGCATCGGTGGCGGTCGCCGGATTGGCCAGAACACAGGACGAATTGAAAATATTCAGTCCTTTATTTTCCATCGCGCCCATATTGAAGTCATCGACGGCGACGATCATAAAAATATCCAGATCGTATTCGCGGCCATACACTTCTTCATCCCAGCGCATGGAGCGTTTTAACGCATCAAGGGCATAGTCAGTTTTATCGATATTCTGGGGCTCGACAAAAATTTTCAGTGCCACATCACGCCCGCTCATGGTGGTAAAGCGGTCTTCTTTAACGCGTAAATCACCGGCTACCAGCGCAAACAGATAGGCTGGTTTTTTATGCGGGTCGTGCCAGGTCACTTTATGCAGACCATTTTCAACGCTGTCAGCAATCAGGTTGCCGTTAGATAACAACACCGGAAATTGCGCCGCATCGGCAATAATGTGCGTAGTAAAAACCGACATCACATCCGGACGGTCGAGATAATAGGTAATGCGGCGGAAACCTTCGGCTTCACACTGGGTGCAATACATACCACCGGAACGGTACAAACCTTCGAGGGCGGTATTTTTTGCCGGATAAATCCGGGTTTTGATTTCCAGTTGCGAGCGTTGCTGTACGCCTTTCACGGTCAGGCTTTCGTCACCCAGCTCATATTGTCCGGCGGTAAGAGTCTGACCATCCAGCACCAGACTGATCAGCTCCAGATCCTGACCGGCAAGCAGTAAATCAGCGCCATCCGCTGCCTGACCATTGCGCACCAGATCCAGCAGCGCAGTGACCAGGGTATATTCATCCTGTAATTCAAAGGTCAGCTCAGTGCGCTCAATCCAGTAGTCCGGCTGCTGATAGTCTTTCAGATAAATAGCTGTTGGCTGTGCATCACGCATAGACTTAATCCTTTAACGCAAATGAAATATGGTATGAGCTGAATTTACGTAAATTAATCACACCACCATCCAGTATTAAATACTGCCCCTTAAGGCCCAGCAGACGACCGCTGACCTGAGGATTTTTATCAAAATTAAAACTACTGATTTTTCCCGGATACTGACTGACCGGGTAGTCAAACTGCCAGACATCGGCGTCGTGCAGAAGCTGCACACTGCCAATACCTTCGCGCTGTTCAAGTTCTGCCAGCGGCTGGGAAAACTCACTCAGCAGACGATCGCGCTCTGCCGCTAAATCCAGAACAGCGGCCGGGCCTTTCAGTAAGGTACGCCAGTTGGTTTTATCGGCTACCTGCGAACGCAGTAAATCTTCGATCAAACCTGACAAGCGGCGATTTTTTACCCGCGCAATCGGTAACGCCTGAGCTGCGCCCTGATCCAGCCAGCGCACCGGCATTTGTGTGGCACGGGTAATACCTACTTTTAATCCGGAAGAATTCGCCAGATAGACAATATGATCGTTAAAGCAAACCTGCTCCGCCCACGAAGGCTCGCGACAGGTACCCGCCGAAAAATGGCATTTTTCCGGGCTCATCATGCACGAATCACATTGCGCCAGCGAGGTAAAGCAAGGGTAACAATAACCCTGACTGAAACTGGTCTTGGTACGCCGCCCACAATGACTGCAGTGAATGGCACCGCTGTAGGTCATTTCAATATGACGGCCAATCAGCGGATTTAAATCCAGCCACTTATCGTCCAGCACCAGCTGATACTGCACAACGTCATCGTGTTCGCCGGCCTGCAGGGCCATTTTACTGAGCAGGCCACTGGCCAGAATCTGAGTCATAAATTACTGCAGGGTCAGTGTCTGAACATCGTCGTGATCATCTTTACCTGACGATTTACAGGCATCTTCCATATAACCCACGCGCTGCTCCGCCGGCAGGTCGTGAATCTGTTCATAATGAATAATGGCTTCCATGCACAGTTCACGCTGCTGAGGCTCCAGCTTACGGCCATCAGGCCAGCGTCCCAGCTCTACCGCATTGCGCAGATTCTGGTAGATCTCAGGCGTCAGGGATTTAATAAGTTGTTCAAGTGTCATAGCAACCTCATCACAGACCTGCCCACAGCGGCAGTGTCTTTTCTTACTTAAATTCAGTATCACGGCTGACGGGGTTAACCGGCCACAGCATGGCCAGTATAAAACCACTGATCAGTCCGCCTAAATGCGCTCCATGCGCGGTACCGGATAATCCCGGCACTAAGGTATCGGCACTGATGGTGAGCAACAACCAGCCCACCATGACCGGTAATAACATGCGCGGAATACGGTAATCGATATTGCGCCGGCGCTGACGGAATCCAACCCAGCCAAGCAAACCGAGAGTGACGCCGGAAATTCCGCCAAATGCCGGCCCGGCATACCACCACTGCACTATATTGCCCATCAGACCGCAAACCAGCAGCAGAACCAGCAGAGGCTTAACGCCCTCATGCTGCTCGACTCTTCTGGCCAGAATCCACCACCAGAGCGAATTAAACAGCAAGTGCAGAAGTGAAAAATGCAGCAAGGTTGGCCGCCACAATTCCCAGACACCTAATTGCCAGTAAACCCCCGGATCAAAGCGCTGCTCTGGCCAATAATCTGCGCCTGCGCTGACCCAGCTATGCCAGCCGGTTGAAAAATGCATCCAGATAAAAACGGCCGGCAACAACAATAAAATAAAGGTGCTGAGCGGTGTTGCCAGTAACTGCAGCAACCCCTGCCAGAGTTTAGGTTCAACCGCTTCCGCGGGCAGCGGAGTAATCTGCCCTGCCTGCCATTCTTCCAGCCACTGTTTAACCTGCGGTGCATGACGGCCATCGGCCAGGTATAAACACTGCTGACCATCCGCCTGATCAATGACTCTGTGCGCTATACGTTCGGCCCACAGACGCTGAGTCAGCGGCGATAAATCCACACCGGCCGGGGCGACCAGCACAAGCACAGGCTCCATCAGCGCTCGCTCTTTTCTACCCGCACCCAGGTAAATTTACCCGGCTGCAAACTGCGTTCGGTATCCATACGGTACGCGGCAAGACGTCCGTATTTAACCGCACTGTAATCAAGACAGGCTATATTAGGCACAATGGGCGCAGGTAAACCCTGCATCCAGTAGTGGCCAATAAACAGCGGTTTTTCCTGCGGGCCGTAAAACAGCAGCTGGTCGCGTTCTTCACCGCTTAATAAAGCGTGTTCAATATCATCGGGCAGCGGATCAGGCTGGAACACCACATCGCTGTAACGCTCCGGGTCACCTTCCCAGAACTTGGTGCGGAAAAACTGCCGCACCATACCGTCTTTGGCCGTCATGGAACGGCCATCCGGTAATTTCAGAGATGTGCCGCGCAGCATTCGGTCGAGAAATTTATAAATAAATGAACTGGTATTCACCGACTCGGCGAGCATATTACGGTGCAGTTTATTACTGCCATAACGGCGCAGATATTCGTCAATCATGGCCTGATCCCAGCAGGCATGAACCACGCGAAAGTGCTCATACTCCAGGAACAGCGGCAGATCGATAAACCAGTCGAGAAATTCATTAAACTCGTGCGGATAATTAGCAAACTGCTCCAGTGTCTGCTCGACAATAAAACTGTTGCGTTTGGTGTGCGGACGCAGAAAAGGCTGGCGCATTCCCGGCGGCGCTTCGGTGCAATAGGTCACCACATTGTATTCGTGATTACCCATCACTATGTCGGCATGACCGGCATCCACCATATCGCGTACAACATGACAGGCGAGACGGATATGCGGTCCGCGATCAACAATATCGCCGAGAAAAACGACCTTGCGCTTCGGGTGCTGGTACACGCCGCCGCGCTTGCTGTAGCCCATCTGCTCCAGCAATTCGATCAGCGTTTCGCCACAGCCGTGAATGTCACCGATTAAATCGTAACCCTGGTGCATACTTAATCCCCCAGGTTGCTACTCCAGCCCAGTTTAGTCCGGCAAATTTCATAGAAATTGTGGCCTTTGGGGTGAATCAGCTTCAGTTTATGGGCTTTTTTGCGGATGGTAATACTGTCGCCGGGCGCACAGGGAATATGCGTCTGGCCATCACAACTGATGGTCGGGTAAATACCCAGATCCGAATCAATCACGATTTTAATTTCGCTCTTGCCGTCAACCACAATCGGCCGGCTGGAAAGCGTGTGCGGGAACATCGGCACCAGCACCAGCGCATCCAGTTTCGGATGCATAATAGGGCCACCGCCGGAGAGCGAATACGCGGTCGAGCCGGTTGGTGTCGATACAATCAGACCATCGGAACGCTGGTTATAAACGTACTGGCCTTCAATCCACAGATCAAAAGCAATCATCCGTGCTGACTTACCCGGGTGCAGCACCACATCGTTCAGCGCCGCGGCGGTCGCAATCGGATTGCCATCACGCTTTACTTCAGCATCCAGCAGGAAGCGCATCTCGCTGACGTATTCGCCATTAAGAACATCCTGCACCGCATCGAACATGGTTTCGTCCGGGCTGATATCGGTCAGGAATCCCAGGCGGCCACGGTTAATCCCCAGCACCGGCGTATTAAAACGCGCCAGTGCGCGCGCCGCACCCAGCAAACTGCCGTCACCGCCCACCACAATCACCAGATCGCAGATCTCACCGAGCAGATTAACATTACTGACCTGCATGCCATGACCCGGCATCACTTCAGCAATACGGTCATCAAGAATAACGTGATAGCCTTCATCGATCAGATAACGGGACAGACGCTTAACCGTCTCAATCACTTTATTGCTGTTCAGACGGCCGATCATGCCGATGTTACGAAATTCTTCCATTACTGCGACCTGGCATTTAAGTGGGCGATAGGCAGAACGGCTGGCTGCAGCCCTGCGAATAATGGCCCGATTTATACCACAGAGGAGTTAAAAACGCTTGTTTGCCGCTGATCATTCCTACTTCGCCCTGCCCGGCCAGCATCAGCGCGACCTGATCTGGAGCCTGTTCGGCCCGCCCCTGCTCGACTGTGACTGGAGCCCGGCTGAGCAACCCTGGCTGCCTGATAACTGGCAACCTCTGGCTGCCCAACTGAGCAATCTGGCGCCGGACTTCAGCAGTCCGCGTCTGGGATTAATATTTGAGCAGCTGTGGCAGGAATATCTGCAACTCAGTGGCATCCGCTTTCAGGCCAATGTGCAGATTATTGATCAGGGCAAAACCCTCGGTGAGCTGGATCTGCTGCTGGATGACGGCCGCCAGCAATGGCATCTGGAGCTGGCGCTGAAATTCTATCTTGGCTACGGCAATGAACAGGGCCAGCACTGGGTCGGCCCCAACCGCGCCGATCTGCTGGCACGCAAGATCCGCCATACCCATGAACATCAGCTGACCATGCGCCAGAATCCGCAGGCACAGCAACAACTGGCTGCGCTGAACTGGCAGCCGCAGACCAGTCTGGCGGTGATGCGCGGCTGCCTGTTTTATCCGGCCAACCCGCAGTATCAGGCCAGCCTGCCGGCGGAAGTATCAGCCCATCACTGGCGCGGACACTGGTGCCATGCCCGGCAGGCCGCCGATTATCTGCCACAGGGGCGCTGGTACGTGCTGGCCAAACCGCAGTGGCTGAGCCCGGCGCTGGCGGCTTTCAGCATCGGCCGGGAGGAGTTACTTGAGTATCTGTGCACGCATTTCCGTCATCTGACCTATCCCTGCTGCGTGATACAGGCAGAGGAAGGTCCATACGGCTGGGCCGAACAGCAGCGCTGGCTGATTATGCCGGATGACTGGCCACAGAACGGCACTCATAAGAATCTGCCGGTTAAGCTGGGCTAAGATCGGGCTGGGCTGGGCTGAGGTCGGGCTGGGCTAAGGTCGGGTCAGTTGAGGTCAGATTTAAAAGCACATTACAGCGAATAGCCGCGACGCCCCTGCAACCCGCCGCTGTGAATCAGTAAAATCCGGGCGTTCGCGGATTCAGTCATCAGGGCCTGCTCAAAGGCCAGCAACAGTTTGGCGGTATATACCGGGTCCAGTGGCAGATGCTGACGATCATAACGTTCAATCAGCGCCAGCAGCTCTGGCGAAGTACGTCCGAACGCCCCCAGATGCGCATCATCCAGCAGGCGCCAGCGTATATCCGCCGGCATCGCCTGCTGCCAGGCGCGCTGGCGTTCGCCCTGATCGGCAACCGCATTCACCCCGACCAGTTCACAATCAATCCGTTGTTCCTGCAGCCCTTTCGCCAGTCCCAGTGCCGTTGTACCACTGCCAACCGCCAGCCAGACCTGATCGTAGTCAGCACACAACGACGCCAGTTGCCGGCACTCCTGCTCTCCGGCATCACCTGAGCCGCCCTCAGGAATCACAAAGGCATCGTAGTGCTGAGCCAGCTCCTGCCACCATTGCGGATCATAACGGCGGCCGTAAGTTTTTTTATCGGCAAAAACCAGCTCAGCTCCCCAGCTCTGGCAATCCTGCAACGTAGCCGTCAGCGGCAGATGTGCATAGCCGCGCACCAGCGCAATCACCGGAATATTCAGCGCCTGCCCGAGGGCTGCAAGAGCATGCAGATGATTGGAGTACGGGCCGCCGAAACTCAGCAGCGCACGGCGGCCGGATGCTCTGAAGCGCGGCAGAAATCCGGCCAGCTTAAAGGCTTTGTTACCGGAGATATGAGGATGCAGACGATCAAGCCGCAGGATATCGACATGGCCGCGGGACGGCAGGCCGGGCACAGGCTCAATCAGGGCGGCCAGCTCAGCCGGATCAATCCCGGACCAGCCAGCCCCGGTGTCGTCAGCTGCCGGCAAGGTGCAACTGGCGGTGCAGTTTACAGTAGGCATTCAGGTCGTGATCGAACTCACGCGGGTGTTCTATGCGGGGGATTTCAGCGTTGCATTGCTGACAGCGCGGATCATCATAATGATCCAGCCAGCGGCGGTAAACCTCTTCGCTGACAAAACACTTCTGCGCCGCGTAGGCCAGGGGGTTATCGGCATAACGCAGCATGTTGGCCGGCGTAATGGTCAGATGACCAACGCCCGGATGAAATGCCACCAGCACCGCTTCCAGACCATCCAGACGATTAACAAAACGTTCAGCGCTCTGCTCTTCTGCCTGTTCCAGATACTGGCGCAGGGTTGCTGCTTCTTCTTTTAAGCGTGCCGCCTCTTCATCACTGACCACAGGCTCTGCCGCTGGTTGGTTATCGTTCAGAAACTGACGTAAACGCTCAGTCTCCTGACGCTCCTGCTCCAGCGCCAGGGTCAGGCTTTCGACTTCGGCGGCATGAGCGGCCATTTCATTGCGGTGCACCTGGCGCAGCTCTTCAAGTTCGGCTTCGCCGGTGGCATCCGCCTGACGTCCCAGCTTTTCATTCAGGCTCTTCTGCCGCTCAATTTCCTGCTGCAGTTGCTGCAGCTGACGGCGGTAGGCTTCCATCTCATTGCGCAGCGTGCGCTTAAGATCTTCCACTTCCGGGTCGCTGTGCTTTTTAGCCAGCAGGCTGCCGGCGCCGGCGCCACCGGTCACGCGTTCCACAGCAGAAATTCGCTCCTGCGGCCACAGATCACGTTCCGTTAACGGTGCCTGATCGCGCAGCATGCTGCCGCGTAATGCTTTGCGGATAGCCATAAAATCGGATGTCACCGGCTCCCACAGGGACTCTGCATGCCAGCTGATAGAACACTGACTGCGACAGGCCAGCCGGATACGGCCGGCGCCCATATTAGGACCACGCCCGGCACTGTCAGCCAGACGACGCAGCGGCATATACCAGCGCGCATCAATCACAGAATGTTTAACCGGTGCCTCAAACAGTACCAGTGCTTCGGCCGAACGATGATTACCGATCTGCAGATAAGCCGCCTGTATTTTGTGTTCCGCAGCATGCTGCAGAGGTGTTTGCTGACGAACCAGACGTTCAAAATCTGCCAGCCAGTACGCTTCGACCACCTCGTGGTCATGCAGGACTAAAACGGCTTCCTGAATACTCATGCTTGCATCTCTGCTTATGGTGCCGGACAGACAAAGGTCATCGTCAGCGGGTAGTAACAAATCAGGGCCTGTTTAATTCGTGTCAGCCGGCCCTGAGATTGTCTGACACACTAATGAAAACTTATGACGCCGAACAGGTCAGTTCCCGCCACCAAAATGAAGGATTATATTCTGTGACGAACGTCACAAACGAAATTTTCCCTTTGTTTTCAGCACTTTAAAAAAATCACCGAAAGCAGGTGTGTGACATTTTACGACCCACTAAAGGGGCATTCAGGATAACTTCCGGGGCCTGTCAAAACTTACGTTTCTCTGAAGCGTTAGGATTGGTGGGAATGCCAAAAGGATCATGCTCATCTTTGATCTCTTTCGATAACGCCTGAGCAAGGCTGCCCTCTTTCTTTTCGCCACCGTTATATAAAGAAGCAGTACGCTGGGTCAGATCGCGGATGCGCTGGTTTTTCTCCGGATACTGCAGGTCAAACTCAATCAGAATCTTTTTCGCTGCTTTGTAGTAATTGGTCGCAGTAATCACATCACCACGCCCTGCCGCCACATCACCCTGCGCGGTGTAGGTATCGACTTCTTTTTCCAGCAGAGTCAGACGCAGATAACGGCGATACTCCATCATTGCCGCCTCCGAAATCAGTTTTTTACGCGCCATAACATTCAGCGCCTTCAGAATCCGGCCAAACTGGCGGCGCGCAAAACGTATCTCACGATCGCTTTTCAGTACCCGGCGATTACCTTTGCCTTCATCAATTTTGCGCCGGTAAGGTGCTGCATCAAACAGCTCCTGTGCGGAACCGTTGTTGTCTTTTTTAGGTAAGGCTTCCTGATAAACAACGTACAACTGCTCGACCCTCTCCAGGACCGCCAGCTGCACCTCCTTAAAATTATCAACCAGAATCAGAAACTCCAGCGCTTCCAGCAAATCATCCGCCCCCTGCTTCACCGCCCGGGCCTGTAAACGCTGGGCTTGCTGCGCCTGCTGCCTGCGCCCCGCCATAACCAGTCCGAACAGAATCAATGCAACCGGTAACGCTATCGCCACGATCAAACCAATCGCTGACATAAAAAACGGTTCTCCCCAATCTATGCTATTCCTAAACAAAGGCCCTGTTTACACGGCCTTTGGTGACGTCAATATCACCATATACTGGTGACAAGTTTAGCAACGTTTCACCACCCTGCCGGAGCGCATTGCATGACTCCGGTAACGAGAGAAGCTTGACCACCCCCCCCGGTGTACCTATAAAGTGTCGCCTTCTGTGCGCCTGGCTATATCAACAAGAAAGGGTTAATCAAAGGAATATGGGCAAATCGCTGGTTATCGTGGAGTCGCCTGCAAAGGCTAAAACCATCAATAAATACCTGGGTAAGGACTTTATTGTTAAGTCCAGCGTGGGCCACGTACGCGACCTGCCAACCTCTGGCTCAGGACAGCCCAGCGATCCTAAAGAGCGCGCTAAACAGGCAGCTCTCACCCGTAAAATGTCGCCCGAAGCCAAGGCCGAGTACAAAAAGAAAAAGTCCCGCGAGCAGTTAATTGGCCGCATGGGCGTTAACCCGGAAAAACACTGGGAAGCCAACTATCAGGTGCTGCCGGGTAAAGAAAAAGTTGTCGAAGAACTGCAGCGATTGGCCAAAGATGCCGATCAGATCTATCTCGCAACGGATTTGGACCGCGAGGGAGAAGCCATCGCCTGGCACCTTCGTGAGATTATTGGCGACAGCAAAAAACAATACCGCCGCGTCGTGTTTAATGAGATTACCAAAAAAGCGATTCAGAGCGCGTTCGAGCAGCCATCCGAACTTAATATGAATCGCGTCAATGCCCAACAGGCACGCCGTTTCCTCGACCGCGTTGTCGGTTTTATGGTCTCACCTCTGCTGTGGAGCAAGGTCGCGCGTGGTTTATCCGCCGGCCGTGTGCAATCCGTTGCTGTTCGTCTGATTGTTGAACGCGAACGGGAAATCCGTGCCTTTATTCCACAGGAATACTGGGAAACCTTCGCCGATCTGAGCACTCCTGCCGGTGAAGCTTTGCGCGCCCAGGTGATGCGCCAGAACGGTAACGAGTTCCGTCCGGTTAACGAGCAGGACACCATGTCGGCCGTCGCCGCGCTGCGTGGCCACCGCTATGAAGTGCTGAAACGCGAAGACAAGCCGACCAGTTCCAAGCCTGCTGCACCTTTTATTACCTCTACGCTGCAACAGGCTGCCAGTACGCGTCTGAGTTTCAGCGTTAAGAAAACCATGACGCTGGCGCAGCGCCTGTACGAAGCCGGTTACATCACTTACATGCGTACCGACTCGACCAACCTGAGTCAGGAAGCGGTCAGCAACGTGCGTGATTACATCAGCGATAAACTGGGCGAACAGTACCTGCCGGATGAGCCGCGCAGCTACAGCAGCAAAGAAGGCGCTCAGGAAGCGCACGAGGCCATCCGTCCTTCCGATGTCCGCCTGCGTGCAACCGATCTCAGTGCTATGGAACCGGATGCACAGCGTTTATACGATCTGATCTGGCGCCGCTTTGTTGCCTGTCAGATTAAAGATGCGCAATTCACCAGCACCAGCATCACCGTCAAAGCCGGCGAGTTTGAACTGAAAACCCGCGGCCGCGTTATGCGTTTTGACGGCCACCTGAAAGTATTGGCTGCGATGGGCAAAGGCGAAGATGACGTCCTGCTGCCGGATGTCAGCGAAGGCGACACCCTGCAGCTGGTCGAGCTGGAACCGAAGCAACATTTCACCAAACCGGCACCGCGTTTCTCGGAAGCGGCACTGGTTAAAGAACTGGAAAAACGCGGTATCGGCCGTCCTTCGACCTATGCCTCGATTATTTCCACCATTCAGGAGCGTGGTTACGTCAGCCTGAAAGGTCGTCGTTTTTACGCCGAAAAAATGGGCGACATTGTCACCAGCCGTCTGGTTGAGAACTTCGACGACCTGATGGACTTCGGCTTTACCGCCAGCATGGAAGAAAAACTCGACCATATTGCCGAAGGTGATATGAACTGGACCGACGTTCTGGATGAGTTTTATCAGGGCTTTCAGCAAAAGCTGGAAGTAGCTGAAGGCGAAGACGGCATGCGTCCGAATGATCCGGTTGATACCGACATTCCGTGTCCTACCTGTGGTCGCCATATGCAGATCCGCACGGGTTCTACCGGTGTATTCCTCGGTTGTTCCGGCTACAGCCTGCCACCGAAAGAACGCTGCACTCAAACGCTCAATCTGGTACCGGGCGATGAAGCAATCTCCGCCGATGAAGACGAAGAAGCAGAAAGCCGCCGCCTGATGGATAAGCGCCGTTGCAGCATCTGCGACAGCGCGATGGAAAGCTATCTGCTGGACGAAACCCGTAAGGTACATATCTGCGGTAATAACCCGGATTGCAGCGGCTTCGCCGTAGAAACCGGCCAGTTCAAGATTAAAGGCTATGACGGTCCAACGCTTGAATGCGATAAATGCGGCAGTGAAATGCAGCTGAAATCCGGTCGCTTCGGCAAATACTTTGGCTGTACAAACAGCGAATGTAAGAACACCCGCAAATTATTGAAGAGCGGCGAAGCGGCACCTCCGAAAATGGACGCGATTGCCATGCCGGAATTGAAATGTCAGAAAGTAGACGACACCTACGTTCTGCGTGACGGTGCAACCGGTTTATTCCTGGCGGCCAGCCAGTTCCCGAAAAAACGCGAAACCCGTGCACCACTGGTTGAAGAACTGCTTCCTCATCAGGCCGAACTGCCGCAGAAATACCATTTCCTGCTGGATGCTCCGCGTCAGGATCCGGAAGGCAATCCGGCCATCATCCGTTACAGCCGCAAAACCAAAGAGCAGTATGTAATGACTGAAAAAGACGGCAAAGCCACCAGCTGGTCGGCCTATTACGTCGATAATAAATGGGTTGAGCACGACAAGAAAAAAGCACCCGCCAAAAAGGCCGACAAAGCCTGATTCACACCAATGTCTGGGGAAAGTGTCGGTTAATTTGATACTTTTCCCGGATTTTTCCGCAAAATATTCATTGCTATGTTCGGATCTCCACTCAAGGAGAGACGACTATGCAATGGATAAAGCACGCACTATTTTCTGTCTGCCTGATTCTGGGCACCCTCAGCGTACAGGCAGCAGAAACCAGCAAGCCAGACGGTAATACGGTAAAAGCCGTTAATATCAACACCGCCACCGCGGAACAACTCAGCCAGCTTGACGGTATTGGTAAAGCGAAAGCGGAAGCCATTATTGTATACCGCCAACAACATGGTCAGTTTAAATCACTGGACGACATCACTCAGGTTAAAGGAATCGGCAAAGCCATCCTTGATAAAAACCGTTCCATGCTGGCACTGGAATAAAATATAAAAAACAGCGCATAAAAAGCGCACAAAAAAAGAGCCGCTATGCGGCTCTTTTTCTCAGATATTTTCTGTTTATCGGTCAGTCTGTTACCAAACAATTCCCCCACTCGCAGCGTACCAGCAGGTAGCTGTTATCCGGGCAACGGGCATCATACACCTCATGCGGCCAGGCATTTTTCAGCAGGTGAACTTCTGCACCGGAACAACCATTGCGCTTCGCCATTTTTTCTACCACATAAAAAGAGCGGCCATACACTTTTCCGGTTTTTTGCTCAACGGCCGCACGCTTTAAATTCAGATCCGTACCATCACGCTGTGAGCGTCGCTGTAAATTTACCAGTGATTCGTACACTTTATCCTGGCTGCGCAGGTCGCGTTCGCCCTGGTTATATTGTGATAACACCCGTAAACAGAGGTCTTCTTTATCACCACTGGCACTCAGCAATTCCTGCACTTCGGCCTCTGCCGTCTCAACCACCTGCCAGGTCAGGGCCATCGCCATGCGGGCACCGGTTTCAGTACGGTCATCGGTTACATGAATAATATCGTAGGCCAGTCCAAAATCGGCGCTCTCGACAAAGGCACCGTTACGCTGCCACCAGTTTTGCTTCGCGGTATAGGCTGCCTGCTTGGCTTTGGCGCTGACATCATCACAGGCATCGACCCAGGTGCGCAGTGTGGTATCGGTCTGCAGCGCGTAATAAACCGCCTCTCCGGTGGGTGACAGCTGAGTGCTGGAGCAGCCTTGTAACAGCGCCAGCGAAGCCAGGATCAGTCCAGATAAAATCCGCATGGTAATCATCCTTTTATTCAGAAATTGGTTCAGGTTGAGCACTGCTCTGCAGCCAGTTCAGCAGTTGCGTCTCATCGAAGGGCCAGTCAAGTTCGGCCCCGTTTTGTTCGTTCAGCAGCACCGGAATTCGCAAACCATAGCGTTCCACCAGCGCTTCTGTTTCAGCAATATCTTCGACATAAACATCGAGGGAAATCTGGCCGGCGACATTCACAATAACAGCTTGTGCCAAATCACACAGATGACAGGCCTCAGTGCCAAATAAAACCAGAGCCATCAGGCAGTTCCAGTAAAAACAGACAGGGGGAAGTATAGCGGTTAGCACCGGGGCATGACAAAAAGTCTGCCCCTGAGAAGCGGAGAAAGGAAAACTACGGTCGGGCTTTGTTACCAAGCAATGAGTTCAATCCCTCATGGAAAGACTTCCAGACCGGCAAACGCTCTTCTTCCGGCAACAACTGGTTTACCAGATCCTGCAAGGTCTGCGGCGCATCTGCCAGAGGGCTGGCTTTTTCCAGTGCAGCCATATAAGCATCCACATAAGACGCCAGCGGTGCTTTCAGCGATTCCAGCTCTGGTGTAGGTAACTGCGGCTGAACACTGGCATAGGCTTTGGTTGAGGTCGCAACCGTTTGCTGAGTCAGATTAAGACTCATCGCCGCCAGCTGGCTGCCATCAAAGCCAAGGTCCATTGCCTGTCCCAATGCCGCACCGATATCACCGGCAAAGAAACGCTCACTCAGTGACTGTACATCATCAAACAGGCCAGCCAGCGCCGTCCGCTCGGCATCACTCAGGCTGCCATTCACTTCCATACTCCAGTTTTGCTGAGCCGAAGCCTGCAGACTGAAAGCCGAATTACCCTGCCCATCCTGGCTGATTGACGTGCTGAGACTGCTGCCCTGAGAGAAACTTACCGTCACCCGGTCGCCTTCCTGGGTCAGGACCTGCAGAGACAACTCATTAGCCACGCTGAGCGAGCTTTTACTGGCAAGCAACGCCCGACTCTGTTCTGCCGGTCGGGCGAGCTGATCCAGACCGTCATCGACCAGCTGACGTCCAGCGGCAATCTGGCCTTTTAATTCGTCATCCAGCAGCCCCATACCGTCCAGCATCTCTGTTGCCTGGGCATAACCTTTGGCAATGCCTTCACGGGCGGCCTGCAGGCGCTGATCGATGCGGCTCTGATCTGCCCCCTGGGAACGCAGCTGGTTAATACCATTTTGTACATGGCGCAGGATGGCTGAAGCGGTTTCCTCCGGGCTCTGTTTTTTATCCAGCTGAACAACGCCGGGAAGTGCCTTAGCCAGGGATTCGGCGGCTGCACCCTGTTTTACATCGCTGGCAGAAGCTCCGGCCTTTTTACTGCCCTCAGGATTCTGGGTGCCGTAATTCCGGTATTGCGAGGGGGTAATTGTGATTGCCATATAGCCTCCGCTCAGACTGTGTTGCTGTTCTTTGGGTTATCGGCCAGAACAGCCGGAAATTGAACCCTGTGACAGTTTAGTCAGTAAACAAAAAAAGCCCGCAACTGGCGGGCTTTTTTTGTTTGCGCTAACAGGCTGATAAAAGTACAGGCCTGCAAGTCAGTAGCAGACAGCGCCCTGATGATAGTCGTAGCTGAAATCCAGTTTCCAGCAAACTTTATTACGCTCGATCTCATTCATGATGTGATCCGGGTGCTCATTCAGCAACTGCATGATTTTAAATGTTTTATACGCTGCATGCAGAGCATTCTGATCAAGGGCGATGACTTCTTCTTTACTCATAATTCCCTGATTGAGCAGGGCCTGACGCCATTCAGCAACGTCCTGAGTCTGCATCATGTGCTCAACCAAGGGTTGAATCAGTGATAATTTCTGCGTCTGGCTCATAACAAATCCTCCGAATAAAAACCCGATTACAATGGCTCAGGCACACGAAGAAAACCAGATCAAAAAATGAACACTATTATGACAATAAGTTAAAGATTCACGACGACTGAAAGCATTACCTTGCAAGAAAAGGCTAATCAGCCCGCTTCATAACTGTTTGCGCTGATTGCGGTACTCAACCGGTGTCTGGCTGGTCCAGCGTTTAAATGCCCTGTAGAAAGTACTCGGTTCAGAAAAACCGGTAAGGTAGACAATCTCGTCGATACTCTCATCGGTACCGGATAACAGACGTTTAGCCAGGTTGCAGCGGTAGTCTGCCAGCAACTGATTGAAGTTAGTGCCCGCTTCCGCCAGACGGGTACGTAATGTGCGGGAT
Organism: Thalassolituus sp. ST750PaO-4; assembly: GCF_020320405.1. Classification (NCBI taxonomy): domain Bacteria; kingdom Pseudomonadati; phylum Pseudomonadota; class Gammaproteobacteria; order Oceanospirillales; family Oceanospirillaceae; genus Thalassolituus; species Thalassolituus sp. ST750PaO-4. The sequence continues at coordinate 390,521 of NZ_JABVCB010000007.1, read as the reverse complement.
TTAATGTCCAGCCGCTCCGCGACATCTTCCAGACTGACCTGTCCCGTTTCCAGAATTTCGCCGAAGACCCTGTATACCCTGGTCACAATATCCTGACGCTCCAGCTTGGCCACATGCTCAATCGCCAGTTTTTCGTGCAGCTGCAGCAGTTCCGGCTCAGCATGGGAAGACGGCATATCCAGCAGCTGGGTATTGAAATAAATACGGTTGTCATCCTGTTCAAACAGAACCGGACAGGCAAAAATCCGCTCATGCTCCGTACTGTCAGCCGGTTTTTCATGGCTGAAATGAACGCAGGATGGCACAAAGGCATCATCGGTTACATAACGGAAGAAACGGATCAGGCCAAGCGCCATGCATTCATTCAGATGGCGCAGGCCGGCCACACGGTCGCTGGCACTCTCGACCAGAATATATGCCTGATCGCCTTCCGTGCCGGTACTGGCCTGGGAAGCATCGCTGAGCAGGCGCTGATAATTCAGTGCTCTTTTCAACCCCTCACCAAAGGTCGGACTGGACAGAAACAGGTACTGAAGCACCTGTCCCTTATATACAGGCATATGTTCGCCAAGATGCAGACCGATATCAGCATCCTGGCTGACCTCTTCCAGCACATGCCAAAAGATCAGCTGAGCTTCGTGTGGCGTGCGGATATTCCTGTCTGCCAGCAACTCAGGGGTAACCCCCAAACGCGCAAACACCGCATCCACATCCAACCCCATTTTCAGCATGGCCTGATGAGCCAGCTGGATCATGACGCCAGAGTCACGCAGTTCTGTCATTCCACCGGACATAAGTCGTTGAAATTCCTGATGAGTGTTGGCGAATTCTGCCAGATAAACAGGCCGCTGCAAGTCCTATTGACCAAACTGACGCAGCACACGAAGTGGCTGCGCCAATGGCCCTCTGCAAGCTGCCTCTATACTCCCCTTTCTCACCCTTGTCTGATCAGAATATTAATTAAGGACACCGTGGCCATGACTCAAGCTATACGCATGCAATTCAGTGCGACTCCGGGAACTCTGAGCCAATACGCCCGGGCGCTGCTGGCACGTGGCGCCGGCCAGCGTGATATACAGATGCCTGATATTGAAGCTCTGCTGGTTGGTGTGAAAGCGCGCCCGGAGCGGGTAGCGGCTTACGCCAGCGTCTGCGGCTTCCGCACTCAGACATCCTTGCTGCCGCTGACCTACCCACACGTACTGGCATTCCCGCTGCACATGGAGCTGATGCTGCATAAGCAATTTCCTCTCGCCCTCATGGGGCTGGTGCATATCCGCAATGAGATCACTCAATACCGGGCCATTCGCCAGGAAGAGAAACTGGATATCCGCTGTCATTTTTCCGGAAGCACAAAAACCGATAAAGGGCTGGAGTTTGATATTCATACCGAAATAACCATCGGCGGTGAAAAAGTCTGGGAATCAGTCAGTACCAATCTGGCGCGCATGCGCAGCACTGAAGCCAAGGGAGCGAAAAAAGAGCGACCACCACTGGCCAGCTTCGCCACCATAGAACGCTGGACGCTGCACAGTAATCTGGGTCGGCGCTATGCGCGGGTTTCCGGTGATTCCAATCCCATTCACCTCTACGCTCTGTCAGCCAAACTGTTCGGTTTCAAAAGCCACATTGCCCATGGTATGTGGAGCAAAGCCCGTACAGCGGCGGCACTGCAACCCCTGCTGCACAGCGACGCTTGTCGCCTGACGACTGAATTTAAGCTGCCGGTCTTCCTGCCATCCGCTGTCGAATTGCACTACAACCTGCATGAAACACTCAGCAGTGATCAGCCAAACAACGCTGGCATCGACTTCGAGCTGCGCAGCGTCCGAGGCGAAAAGGTTCATATGAAAGGACGGATTGAGAAAATCTGAAGAGACAGAAGCAGCCTTCAGGCTCAGCCATGCTGAGCCTGAGCGGCCATCCCCGTCAGCCAGCATTCGGCCTCATCACGCTGATCAAAGCGTTGCACCGGATAAGCGGGAGCATGATAACTGAGAAACATCGCCGTCAGATGACGCAGCATAAAAGAGTCGCCCACAATCGCCAGCGCTGTTGTGGTACGCAGAAGGTCGGGGTGTGAAGCGAAAAGCTGCACCTCGAAATCAACGGTAAGAATATCCTGCCCCAACAGTAATACAGGTCGCTTGCGCTGCCCCGCAATCCGCCCATGAGCATTGTGCATAAAACGGACAAGGTCGATCGTCAGATGGCTGAAGCCGTGAAGGTCGTGGTAGACAATGCCGTTTTCTCCCAGCCAGGTAGCTGGCTTTGCCGGAGAATTCACACCTCGAATTGTCATATTAACCGTAGTTTTAAGAATTGATTTTCATAAACGATAGCAAAATTCGCCGGAAAATAAAGGCAATTATTGCCATATTTTCCAATATCAGAGGCTCATCGGACAGACTTAATGACAAATAGGCCTATATCTCCCGGACCTCCATCCACAGTGCGCTCTGCCAGACGCACTCCAGAACGTTCAGCTGCTGCATCCGGCTGCGGTTTTATAACGTAAATTGCCCGAAGAGTGGCTTTATATTGAAGCGGTGGCTGGTATCATGCGCAAACGTCAGGAATCTGTAGCGAATACCACTGAATTCCTGCCAACAAAATAACAAGATAATTCCTGCTCAGGCAGATCAGAACAACTATAAAAATGGACTCCCTCACTATGGCCTCATATTCCTGCACACCTGCACGTGGTGGCATGCTGACTTCGCTGGCGCTGAGCTCTCTGCTCGGTTTATCCCTGCTATCCCCTGCAGCACAGGCTGAAGGCGGATTTGTTGGCCTGCAGGGCGGTATCACTGACTCTCAGGATATGGACTCTTTCGGCAACACCATCAAACTGACATTCGGACCCAATATTACCGACCGGCTGGCTCTGGAATTCGGCATTATGGATATTGGAGAAGCCAGTTACGATGATCCGAAAGCCGACTTCACTGATGTGGCTGATGATAAGCCACCGACGTTTAAAAACGCGAAACACGGTACAGTATCCCGTACCAATGCCACGACTGACGATCAGGCATATGCAACCTACACCGGTTTTGCCAGTGCCCGTCCGCAAAGTTTTCTTATTACTTTCCGCTACCGTTTCCCACTGACCGACAGTATCGATTTTTTCCTGAAAACCGGCGCCAACCTGTGGGTGGCTGATTATGACACTGTTGAAATCAAAGCATTCCAGGACCAAACCATCAGCCGCCGTATCGTCAGCACCAAGCAAACATCAGCCGTTGACCAGATTTCCGGTGGCGGATTCTTCTGGCGCGCGCTTCCTGATCTGGCATTACGCGCCGAATTGGAGACAACGGCGCTGGATAGCAAAGAGTTCAGCCGTGTTCGCTTCCAATTGATAACATTGGGTGCGCAGTACGAATTCTGAAAAAGCGAACAACCGTACCTTCTTCATCTCCTGCCCGGACAAGAAAATGCTAAAAAAACCTCATTCCGGGTAGGTTTATGCCAATAATTGTTAGATTCGTCACAATATAACCTTTCTCATTAGACCAGAATGGGGGCTCGGGTAGATAAGTGCCAGCCCTTTGTTACCTACGGTAACACATGACAAATTTGGTCACATTCATTTACCATAATGCCTGCTCTTTTTACCAACCTGTCAGTGGCATACCGCTTGCTATTGAGTAAGGTTAAAAAACAAAAACCGAATCAGATTAGACGCCTATGAACATGGAACAAGGTTACGTATCCACCGCATTGGTTCGTCCTCTGCTGGAAGCTGCAGGCCCTACGTTTTTTGATCAGCTGCCGGACAGTGCTTCCGGTGCGATTCAGCGTGTGCTTAAGCAACTGAAAGATCCTGACAGCCGGATCAACGCAGAAGATGCCGATGAATTAATCAGCCAGCTGGTTAAGCGTACAAATGACGAATCACTGTGTGTGCAGTCGTCGCATAAATTCAACGTTCACAGCAGCTGCCAGCTGCAGCACCTGTTTCTGTGCTGCAATACCCTGCGCGAAGCACTCTATTATCTGGAGAAGTTTTCCTCCCTGCTGAGTGATCAGCTGGAAATTCAGGTAACCCGTACCCGCGATAACATCATTAAGGTAAAACTGCCGGTTGAAGAGAACTTTATTGTTTCAACTCAGCGCCGCCGCACCGAAATCATTATCAGCACCCTGCTGAGCTGGCTGCGACAGCTGTGTGGCCCGGAACTGAGCATCAGTACCATCGCCCTGCCATTCCCGGCCACGCAGTACAGTGAGCACTACAGCTCGCAATGGCGCAGCGACGTGCAGTTCAATGCTGACGAATGTTCTATCCAGTTCCACAGTAAGTGGCTGGATGAAGGTCTGCATAACACCAATCCGCACATCCTGAATATGATGAAGCGTGAGGTGGAAGAGCAATACCGCAAACTGGCACGCTCCGGCTCTCTGGCTGAGCGCATCCGTAAGGCTTTCCTGCAGAACAAAATCCGCCTGAATGCCAACCAGCAGGAAGTTGCTGATTACTTCCACATCAGTGCCCGCACCCTGAACCGTCACCTGCACCGCGAAGAAACCTCGCTGAAGCAGATCGTAACCAGTGTGCGTCTGGAAACCGCCAAACGCCTGTTGGTTAATACCGATGAAAGTATTGAGCAGATTGCGCTGAATATCGGCTTGTCTGGCCGTCGTACTCTGGACCGGATCTTTATCAAAGAAATTGATCAGAGCCCGGCTCAGTATCGTCAGTCACACAAGCAGATGCCGATAGCCGCCAACGGCTGACCCGGTAACCGCCAGGTAAAAAGAGCAATAAAAAAGGCAGCCTGGCTGCCTTTTTTATTGCTCTGATGCTTCTCATCGGCTTAGCCGATACGCTCCTAGTCTGACGGTGCCAGCCTGAGAATTCGTCGCCAATACAGCTGCATCAAGAAAAATACTCCGGCCAGTGTCCCGAACAAATGTGAGCGGGTTTCAACCCGGCCACCAATCACATCCGCCAGAGCCATATCGTCATACCAGGGAGTTTGTTCCCAGGCGACCTTGACCACAATCACCACAAAAAACAGCCAGGCGATACGACGGCCGTAAAAGGGCGAAACAAAGGGCGCAACCAGCAATAAACCATGCGAAGCTCCGGACATTCCGCCATAGCGATACAGATCCGGAGCAAACACATAAAGACCGCAGCCAACAAACAATACACACCAACACAGCAACAACAGGCCGCGCACTGAATTCAGCGAAGGGCCGGCGATATAAGCAAACAAAGCAATCCCAGCCATATTACTCAGCGCATGATTTCCGGAAATATGCACCCAGCTGGCAGTAAACAGGCGCCACCACTGGCCGTCAGCGATTGCCAGACGGTCAAAACGCAGCCACTGGCCGCTTAAGGGCTCTGCCAGTGCCAGGCCGGCAACCACAACAAGCATGAGTAAATAGAGGGTATAGCCCCGCCACAACGAGGCAAATCTGAACGGAGAAGACAAAGCCCATCCTCGGTTTGTCGGAAAGATTACAGCAGCACTGTGCCGCCGGATTCAGATAGGATTATTCACTCTGTGCCGCGATATGGCTACGGCTGAATAAAAGAAATGCACACGTCAGACGGTGCGACGGCGTAAGCCAAGAAAGGACAAAAGTGGAAACATAAACCACAGAGCCCCGGCCGAAGATGCTGAATCCGCAGCGGCGCCGGTATCCTGACCTGAGCTGACATTGCCTTTACCCGCATCCACGGCAGGCACTTCAATGTCTGCAACAGAATCCACGCTGACCAACAGGCGTACACTGGCGTCAAACCCTGCCTCCTGATATGCCGCAGCATTATCATCCCGCACCCAGGTCTGACCACTCAGACCACCCTGCTCATCCGTTACCAGAGGCGCCAGGCCAGACAGCGACTGCACACTGATCTGCAGCACAACACTTTCCAGCCCGCTGGCCACTACACGATCTGCCAGCAGTAACCGGTTCCAGCCATTCTGCAGCATAAACTGATGTTCCTGCCCCAGGAGATCCCGCCCCTCCCGGCCATTAAAGCTATGGTACAGGGCAATATCCGCCCGGCCATCACCCAGAGCGAACAGGTCCACACCATCAAATGACAACACCCCATCTTTAACCGGCAGTGTCATCAGCACCTGAGCATAACCACCAGCAGCTCCCCAGACGGCATTGGGCGGCAACTCATCCAGACCCAGATTATCGCCCGCCGGAGCCTCAGAGAGATTAACGTCCAGCTCCGCGATCAGACCAGCCTGCAGCTGCAGCAACTGCACAGCACCGCTGTTGCTGATCTGCCCTTCTGCGGCGGAATACAGGGTCTGGTCTGATACCGAGCTGAACAGATCGGAAGGCTCTCCCAGATTACTGTTGCTGAGCAGGTCATCACGGCCATCGGCTTCTTCAATGGCCAGCAACCGGCCTTCCTGTTGCGCCACATTCAGGGTGCCGAAACCGGCACGGTCGTTAATACGGCTAACCAGTACGCCACTGCCCGGCAGGCCCTGGTCATAGCCAGACTGACGGCGATGCTCGAGCATCAGGCGTTCACCATGGCGGTACGCATCCAGATGCACAGTCAGCGCATCATCACCATCACTGGCGGCACGCAGTGCCACCTGGTTAACACCACTGACCGCTGACTGCGGACGGATAAACCCGGCCTGCTCTTTACTCCATGCCAGCATATGCGCCGGTGTCTCGCCAGCTGCCCCCTCTGTACGGTTCCAGCCCCCCAACCCCATCAGCCCCCAGCGGCCAATGCCCATACCATTACCGCTGCGGTCATACAGGTCAGGCAGATCAAACAGCAGGTGTCCCAGCTCATGGCAGATCACACCGATGGTCGCCAGATGCGTCTGGTGCTGCTCGCCAAACATGGCGTATTCCGCCAGATAAAAATTCCCCAGGCGGCCCTGATACAGAGTCGATTTATGTGCCCATACCCGAGGATGACTGGTTGCCGAGCCGGCATAGGCCTGTTCATAGCCGGCAATCAGAAACACCACACCCAGTTCCTTGGGGTCGAGCCACTGATCGCCGTTGCGGTCATATTCATTCAGATCCAGTTGAGAGCCCAGCTGCGCCAGCACCTCGTGCACCAGCGCCTGACTGGCACTGCCATAGCCGTTGCCGAAATCCGGATGATTACGGCTCAGCACGACACTGACGATGCCATCATCCGCCACACCGTTTTGCTCACGGGCTGGCTGAATATCAAATTGCTGATAGGAGTTCTCGCGGTAGTAATTCTGCACGCTGCCTTCGCTGCCGAAGAAGCGTGCAGCTACCTCGGCATCACTGGCAATAAAGGCCTGATCAGCAAAGCCTACACGCACCACCAGCAGAGACTGGCGAAAGTAAGATGAGCTGGCGTCGTAACGGAAAGGTCTGCGTTGTGGAGCGGCAACAGAAGTGCTGAAGGTAGAGGTTCCGGAGGTGGATAAGCGGGAGGTCGGGGCAGCAAACGTATGAAATGATGGCTTAAGCACGGACTCTGCTGCCGGAGTGCCACTGACCAGAGGCTCTCCTGCACTCAGCAGACCATCATCACCGGTAATGGCGTAGTACCAGTAGCCGTTCACTTCCAGCAGGGCTTCCCCGTCGCGGGTCTCAACCCACAACTGGCGCTGATCACCACGGGGCAACACCTCAATCACACGATCATCGCTGAGCCGGATTTGCTGCCACTGCGCCGCAGACAGCATCGATGCCCGGGAGGCATTGCTGAAAAGCAGCAAAAATAGAAAGAACCAACGGATCATGACTTGAGGCTCGCAAAACGCTTACCTCAAACAATAGTCAACTCACGTTCAGTAAATGGCTGTTTTAACAACTCAATACACGATCACAAAATATTGACGCTGAGATTTAAAGTATTTCGTCAATTATCAGGTCACATATTGCCCACCGACTGACCAGCCGTAACCACCGGAAGACTTCAGTTACGTCAATCACACCCGCTTACATGTACTGTTTTGCCCGGCAACGCCTCAGGACACAGCCACTTCACGGGTAGCCTGTCCAGCAAGGCTTTCCACATCCGCCACAGCATCAGCAATAAAACTCATTGCCCGCTGCTCCATCCAATAGGTCTGATCGGCTGTGCGCTGAATAAACCCCACATGGCCGCCACTGTCCGGCATCTCCAGATGCAGAAATTCATGCCCCGCAGCCAGTTGTTCAGGGAAACATTCTGGCGACAGAAACGGATCATTGCGCGCGTTTACCAGCAACGTTGGAATCTGCAGCCCAGGCAGATAACGCAGGCTACTGGATTGCGTCCAATAATCTTCAGCATCACGGAAGCCATGCAGAGGTGCGGTGTAGCGGTCATCAAATTCTTTGAACGTACGGATATCATCGAAGCCATCCACGCTGACCAGATGCGGGAAACGCTGAGACTTCACCGTCATTTTCTCTTTCAGGTCGCGCAGGAATTTCCACATAAACACACGGTTCTGCCACTTAGCCAGCTGATACGCACTGCCACGCAGATCACAGGGGACCGAAAATGCCACCACCGAACGTACCTCAGCGGGCAATTGCTCAGCTTCGCGCCCGGCGTATACCAGACTCAGATTGCCCCCCATCGAATAACCCACCAGGTGAACCTGCTCATAACCCTGCGCCAGAGCATGCTGCACTACCCGGTGCAGATCATCGGTTGCGCCACTGTGGTACATACGTGGCAATAAGTTGGTATCACCACTGCAGGAACGGAAATTCCACGCCAGCGCATCCCACCCCTGACGGTTGGCTTCACGTACCGTACCCAGCACATAAGGCCGGCGCGAATGGCCTTCCAGCCCATGGGAAACAATCACCAGCGTGCGCGAGCCGACACGGCTCCAGTCAATATCAAGAAAATCGCCGTCATCGGTGGTGATGCGTTCGCGCAGCAGATGATCGTCATTCAGCTTGCGGAAAAAAGTCGGAAAAATGCTTTGTACATAGCCATTGGCTAATAACCACGGCGGACAATATGAAGATGTTAAAACGGGCATGGCCATTTCCTAGGGAAAACAATGCCCGCATTCTAACGTCAGACGGTCAGACGGACGAAGGCCGTTCACGCCACAGAGTAATGCCTGAATGTACAGGGGATCAGAATCAGAAGCGGTTTTTCAGATAGTCGAGAATGGCATCCGGGCTGTACAGCCACTGGCCGCCCTGTTCATCATCGACACGTAAACAGGGAACTTTAGGAGCGCCACCGCCATTGAGCAGTTCATTACGGTAGGCATTAACACGCAGGACGTCTTTTTCTACCACACGCAAACCGAGGCGTTCACAGTGGCGTTTAATGGAGATTGAGGAAGGGCAAGTACGGCAATAATACAGGTGCATTCGGCGTGATTCACGGTCCAGCAGCATCTGTTCGTTGGCGCTGCGCATTACCGGTCGCACAGGAAGCAGCCGATCGACTATATCCAGTGCCTTGCCTTTGAGCTGTCTCGTCAGATAATTCATCAGAACTGCCGTACATCAACCTGTCAAGGGGCGGCATTGTATGCCCTTGGCGGTAAATATCCAGTCCTTAAATAGTAAAAATATGTCGCTGCAGATAAGACTTTAGTGAAATTAAAGCAAACGCAGAAATAAACAGCGCTTCAGCTGCCGAGATTCAGAAAAGCAACGCTGAATAACACGACGAGAATAGTGATGGTCATCAGCCAGCGCGAACGCTGGCAGAATTTACAGGGGGCTTTCTTAACGGAAGAATTAGTGGATGGCATAAGACGATACCTGTTTATAACGTATCGTCTAAGTGTAGATCAGTCGATCCACTTATTGCGGCCAAATGATGGAATATCACCCCAGCTTTCCCAGTGCATCCACACAGCCACCGCTTTACCGACAATATTTTTCTCCGGTACAAAGCCCCAGCCGCGGCTGTCATGGCTGTTACCACGGTTGTCACCCATCATAAAGTAACTGCCTTCCGGTACATCCCACTCGCCTTCCGGCCCGGCCCAGACCACGGTCTGATTAGTACGCGGGTCACGCCCCACCATCCACTGCACCGTAGCATCAGCAGAGTCCAGCTGTTCCTGCGCCAGATACTTCAGCGGACGGTAAGGAGGCTCACCACCCAGCTCATGGGTTTCGATGATTTCACCGTTCACCTTCAACTGCCGGTTACGGTATTCAATATGGTCACCCGGCAGGCCAATAACCCGCTTAATAAAGTAACGAGGGTCATCCGGTGGAAAAAACACCATCACATCACCGCGCTGCGGCTCACTGACCGGCACCAGTGTGGTACCGAACACCGGCATACGCAGACCGTAATGGAACTTACTGACCAGAATAAAATCCCCTTTTACCAGACCCGGCTCCATCGAACCGGATGGAATCTGAAAAGGCTCAGCGACAAACGAACGCAGAACAAAGACAATGGCCAGAACAGGGAAGAAAGACTTCGATTGCTCGATAATAAACGGCTCGGTTTCAGCCTCATGAATGTCTTCCGGGTGAGCGCGCTCAGCGATGAGTGCATCCGCACGCGCTTTACGGCGCTTGGCCAGCCAGAATTTATCGACGCCGGCAATCACGCCGGTGCCCAGGGTAAGCACCATCAGTATCAGGGGAAAATCGATATCCATAGCTCTGCACTTATAACTACAATCTATAAAGTTCCGCATTCTAACCGCCGCGCGGTCACAAGGCGAGCGAGTATCAAAGACCCCAATATGGAGACAAGGTTGCATGACCCATATCCGCACCCCCGATGGCATTGAGCTGGCCTACGAAAGAATGGGCAATCCGGCTGATCCGGCTGTGATCCTGATTATGGGTTTAGGCGCACAAATGCGGATCTGGCCAGACAGCCTGTGTCAGGCTCTGGTTGATAAAGGCTATCAGGTCGTACGTTTTGATAACCGTGATGTTGGCCGCTCATCGCAGATGGATCATCACGGCAACCCCAGCCTGCTCGCCACCTGGCTGGTCACCAAACTCAAACGCAAAGCACAGGTACCCTACACGCTGAAAGATATGTCGCGTGATGTGCTGGCGTTAATGGATGAGCTGGAGATCGACAGCGCTCATCTGGTTGGTGCCTCAATGGGCGGCATGATTGCCCAGATTCTCGCCGCCAAACATAAAAAGCGGGTACGCAGCCTGACCTCCATTATGTCGTCGGCCACCAGCCCCGGTCTGCCCGACGCCAAACTGAAGGTGCTGCTGCAACTGGCCAAGCGCCCGACACCGTTTAACCGCGAAGCGTCCATCCGCTATACCATGCGGATGAACCGTTTAATCGGCAGTCCGGCCTACCCGATGGATGAAATGGAACTGCGCGCACTGGCCGAAACCAGTTTTGAGCGCACCACCAATCCCACCGGCTTCAAACGCCAGCTGGTTGCCATTACCGCCGCCGGTGACCGCAGCCACCTGCTGCGTAAAATCAAACTGCCAACACTGGTGATTCATGGCACCGACGATCCGTTAATTCCGGTGCGCATGGGCGAAGATACCGCCGCCGCCATCCGCAAAGCCAAGCTGAAAGTCATTCAGGGCATGGGCCACGACCTGCCACCGGCACTGGTGCCGCAGCTGGCCAAAATGATGGGCAAACACCTGAAAAAGGCTGAAAAACGCTGGAAGAAAAAACTGGAAAAAGAACGCCTGCGGGCCATGGAAGAAGCGGCTGCCGGAACGTCCGAAAACAGCCCTGCGGCAAACAACCCGGCAGAAGACAACGCAGCACAAAGCACGACCCCTCTGCCGCCAGCGGCCGAAGTTATCGAATTACGCGCCGGACGCAGCTGAGCTTCAGCCGCGCACCCGTGCCTTCATAAAGTCGATAAAGCAACGCACCGCCGGGCGCAGGTATTCGCGCTCGGCATACACCAGATACAGCGGCGCATCCTGCCAGTAACCCGGCAGCACAACCTGCAGTCGTCCGGCCTGCAAATCAGCGGCGATATCGAGCTGCGATTTGTAGGCAATCCCCAGACCGGCCAGCGCCCATTCGCGCACCAGTGCCCCATCGCTGGCACTGCGGTTACCGCTGACCGTCAGATCGCTCTGATTGCCCTGCTCATCACAGAAGTGCCAGTGATCATAACGCTCGCCGCGCAGGAAAAAGGCCAGGCAATTATGCTGTTTTAACGCCTCCAGCTGCTGCGGCATTCCCGCCCGTTGCAGATATGCCGGTGCGGCACAAAGCAACCGGCGGTTATCCAACAGGCGCGTGGCGATCAGCCCGGAATCACTCAGCTGACCGTAACGCAGCGCCACATCCACCGGATCACGGTAAAAATTACTCAGCTCATCACTCAGACTCAGCTGCAGCTGCACCTGCGGGTACAGTGCCTGAAAATCATTCAGCGCCGGTTGCAGCCAGTGCCGCCCCAGATCAGAAGGCGCAGAAATGCTCAGCTGCCCGGCCACATGATGCAGCTCACCGTCCAGCAAACCGCGACCTTCCTGCAGCAGACTGAGCGCCTTGCGCGCATAGGCCAGAAACAACGTACCTTCCCGCGTCAGCCGTAATGAGCGGGTTGAACGGCTGAACAGGCGCGCGCCCAGCTGCAGTTCAAGCCGCTTTAATGCCGCACTGGCCACCGCCGGACTGCAGTCCAGCACCCGCGCAGCGGCCGATAAACTGCCTGCATCGGCCACCTGAATAAACAGCTTCAGATCGGCGAGATTCATTAATGCCTCCATTTAACAGCCACTATCAAAATATTTTTGAAAGTAACTCAAACGTTATCGTCTTTTTCAATCTCAAACAATAAATAGACTGGGCATATTCCACTCCATCCGAGGAACACGATATGTCCGCCCACGAAGCAACAACCCAGCGCTCTCAAATCACTCAACCTGCTAATAACCAGTCTGCAGACAACAGGCAAGAAGCCCTGCGCCAGCAGATTCTGCAGGCATTCCGCTTCCGCCATGCCTGCAAAACCTTTGATCCGGCCCGAAAAATCAGCAGCGAAGAGTTTGCCACCATTATCGAAGCCGGACGCCTGTCACCCAGCTCTTTTGGCTTCGAGCCCTGGCAGTTTCTGCTGATTCAGAATCCACAATTGCGCGAGCAACTGAGCGAAAACAGCTGGGGCGGTAAACGCCAGTTTGCCAGTGCCAGCCACGTGTTAATTGGCATGGTGCGCCGCGCTCCGGGCGTGCGTCATGACTCTGATTACATCCGCCATATGATGACCGAGGTGCAGCAACTGCCTGCGGAAGTGGTGAATGCAAAAGGCGGCTTCTTCCGCACCTTTCAGGAACAGGATTTCAACCTGCTGGAATCCGAACGCAGCCTGACCGACTGGGCCACCCATCAGACGTATCTGCCACTGGCCAACATGATGACAGTGGCCGCTCTTCTGGGTATCGACTCCTGCCCGATCGAAGGTTTTGTGCAGGAAGTCTGGGAGCAGCAACTGCAGGAGCTTACCGGTGTTGATAACACTATGTTCAAACCGGTCTGGGCACTGGCGCTGGGCTATCGCCTGACAGAACCGGGAGAGAAAACCCGCCGTCCGCTGGGCGATGTATTACACCGTTTTGATTAGGACCTGACAGGAGGCCATATGAGCACAGCCGTTTACTGCATTCCCGTACGGACAATGTTTCGCCATATCCGTACCTGCCGCCGTCACAACAAAGACTGGCAACTGAGTCTGGAGCGTAATTGTTTATTGCTGCGCGCTCATACAGACAGCAACGGCCAGGCCTGCGCCTACCGTTCCCGGCTGCCTTATTTATTGTGACGACAACCCATTGTTAACCGCAAAACAACCGCCGCTGACCGGCAGAGGTATAAATGAATATTCTGATCCTGACCACCAACCCCAAACTGTACGCCGCCAAAGGCGAATTAAATGCCACCCTTGCAGCATTAACCGAGGGCTTCGCACGGCGTCAGGGACATTCCGTTCAGGTGCGTAATCTGGCAGCGATTAAAGCTGTTGGCGGCTGGAACATCGAAGAAGAAATAGAGCATCTGCACTGGGCCGATGCCATCGTTTACCATTTCCCTATCTGGTGGTTTGGTGCGCCGGCGCTGTTAAAAGAATACTTTGATGAAGTATTGCAGCACCGTAAAACCTTTTTAATTACCGATATTTATGGCGAAGGCGGACAGCTGGGCGGCAAGGCTTTTATGCTGGTTGTTACTTCCAATATGAAAGCCAGCGATCTGGGCGCCTGTCCGGTGCTGGAAAATTATCAACATATTGATGACGTTCTGGTACAGCCCATTCTCACCAACCGTTACCTGGGTCTGCGGGAGCAATGGACAACCTTTCACGCCGACAATGTAATTGCCGGCGATACCAGCCATCTGGAACAGAATTTTATTGCCCATCTGCAGCAGGTTATTCCGGCCGCAACACAGGCAATAAAATGATTACAACGGCCCGCTGATATGGTTGCTCTGCGGGCTGTCGTTTTCTTTAATACGTGACACCATCAGCTGATCGACGCGCAGGTTGTCGATATCCATCGCCTCAAATTTAAAACCGGCAAAGGTAATAAAATCGGTCCGTTTCGGAATACGTTTCAGGCGGTAAATTAAAAATCCGGCAACGGTTTCATACTGGCCGTTATCCGGAAAATCATCGATATCCAACTCCAGCACCCGTGCCAGATCGACCACCGGGGTGCTGCCATCCACCAGCCAGGAGCTGGCGTCACGGCGCACAATCTGTTCGTCCCCACTGGACGCGACCAGATCGCCCATAAAGCTGTTCATTAGATCTTTTACCGTCAGAATACCCACCACCAGCGCATATTCATTCAGTACCACGGCAAACGGCTGTGCAGTGGTTTTAAAGGCGTTAAGGCCTTCGGCCAGGGTCAGGGTGTCGGGTAAATACAGCAGCTCGCGCTCGATCATATCGTCGCCAATCTGCGCCTGTTCGCCTTTTAATACCTTGCGCAGAATTTCTTTCGACTCCACCGCGCCCACCAGTTTATCCAGCGAGCCATCACAGATTAAAAACCAGTTGTGCGGATGCTCGATAATTTTGGCGCTGATATCTGCGCTGCTGTCGTTAATATCGAAATAGACAATCTGCTCACGCATGGTCATCGCCGTTGGCAGCGTGCGCCCTTCCAGCTCAAACACATTACCAATCAGATGGTATTCCTGCTGCTGCAGACTGCCGTGCTCGGCACCGGCATCCATCATGGCAACAATATCGTCGGTGGTGACCGTATCTTCCCGCTGCATCGGCAAGCCAAACAGGCGCAGCAACAGGTTGGTCAGGCTGTTAAATAACATCACCAGTGGCTTAAGTAACTGCGTAACCCAGCGCATCGGCGTGACGACTTTCATCGCCATGGTTTCCGGAATAATCATGCCCAGACGCTTCGGCAGCAGATCGGCAAACAGAATAAACAGCGAGGTAACCGTGGTAAAAGACAGTACAAAGCTGATCTGTTCCAGCATCGGGCCCTGATAAAACAGCTGCAGCAGGTTCTGAAAATACGGCGTCAGGGTCTGCTCACCGACAATACCGCCCATGATGGCAATCGCATTCAGGGCGATCTGTATCATGGCAAAAAAAGCACCGGGCTCTTCCTGCAAACGCAGTACGGCTTCAGCCTGCTCGTTACCTTCATCGGCCAGTACCCGTAATTTGATTTTACGTGCCGCAGCGATGGATATTTCCGACACCGCAAACAGCCCGCTGAGTACAATCAGCAGCGCTATCAGTAATAATTCGTTAATCATCAGAGCACCTCACCGGCGCAAAAAAGAAGAAAAAAATACGACGCTGATTATCAGCCGCCCGTCCAGCAACAGCAACAGCAACAGCAACAGCAACAGCAACGATAAAACAACGGCCATAACCCGGCGTTGTTAAAATCCACGCCCCGGTGGCTGGTAACCGGAAAACTGCCGGGCAATCTGAGCCGCATAGCTGTCGGTCATGCCGGAGATAAAATCCAGCGCGCGCATATAGGCTTCGTACAGGCTCCAATCGGCCTGTGGCGCCGAACGGCCCATTAATTCCAGCACGCGCTGATTACGGAAAGTCGCCTGACCATCCAGAACACGTTCACGCACGGCACTTAAAAAGGCCTCAAGCAATACCCCCAGGGTTGAATAAGAGCCGATTTCCACCGCCAGTTTACGGCTGTCTTTAAAAATCCGCTCCCGTGCCATATTTTTAGCGCCCTGCACAACAGCCTTAACCACCGGCGGGCAGTAATCAATCAGATCGCCCTGCAGCGTACCGCACAGTAACGCCTGCTCGTTACGGATAAAGGCTTGGCTGGCAGCCGTAACCAAAACTTCCATCGCCATACCGCGCAACACCTGTAAACGCCGGCGCAGGTTATCGGCCTGCTCCAGTTCGGCCTGAGCCAGGTCCCAGTGATCGGCCAGTAACGGCTTAAGCAGTGCTTCCACTTCATCGTAGCGCAGCAGATCCATTTCGATACCGTCTTCCAGATCGATCAGGCCGTAACAGATATCGTCCGCCGCTTCGAGCAGATACACCAGCGGATGGCGCGCCCAGTAGTCCGGTTTTAATTCCAGTAAACCAAGACGCCCGGCAATCTCACGCAGCAGCGGTAATTCGGTCTGATAGCAGCCGAACTTTTTCGCCTCGCCGCGCTGCACATAATCCACCGTCCAGGGGTATTTAAGAAAAGCCCCCAGCGTGCCATAGGTTAAACGCATACCGCCCTGAAAACGGTGCGACTCTACCTGGGTCACAATGCGGAAACCCTGCGCATTACCTTCAAAGGTCTGCAGGTCTGCACGTTGCAGTGGTGTCAGTTCCTGCAGGAAATGTGCATTTTCCTCCGCGCGGAACCAGTGACGGATAGCATCTTCCCCGGTATGGCCATAGGGCGGATTACCAATATCGTGGGCCAGACAGGCGGCCTGAACCAGTGCGCCGACATCGCTGGCATCGATACCGGCCGGTAAACGCTCACCCAGCGCCTGACCAACCCGGGTACCCAGCGAGCGGCCAACACAGCCAACTTCCAGACTGTGGGTCAGACGACTGTGTACGTGGTCATTTTCCGATAACGGATGCACCTGGGTTTTGCGGTCAAGGCGACGGAACGCCGAAGAAAAAATAATACGGTCATAATCTTTATGAAACGGCGTACGCCCGTGTTCCAGCGCAAAACCCAGCGAACCCTGACGCTCACCGGAACGGGCGGCCGATAATAATTGCTGCCAGTTCATGCTGGGTACTGCCTGATCGTTACTGCCGTTCATGCTGTTCTTCCTGTTTGTTGCTTTTTGTTGCTGTATCAGACGGAAAGTCTGCCCCAGTATAGCGGCGAGAGCCTGAGGCGCCCATCGCTATACGCCTGAAGAGGTATCCGAATGGCGGAATTCCCCCTTGTGGGCAGGCCTGACCGGCCTACAATCGGCCGACAATAATAATTTCTGCCTGCAGGCATTTTCACCATGATCCAAAGCTACCTACAGTGGGTTATCAGCCACCCGCGCCGCGTTGTGTTTTTTACCCTGTTAATCGTTGGCCTGCTTGCCAGCGGCGTACTGAAGCTGAGCTTTACCAGCGATTTCCGCACCTATTTTGGCCCGGAAAATCCGCAGCTAAAGGCCTTTGAAGCCATGGAGCGCACTTATTCGAATCAGGATAATATTTATTTCCTGGTGCAGAACCCCAACGGCAGCCTGTTTACCCCTCATGGGCTTAGGCTGATAGAACAACTGACTGAACGCGGCTGGCAGCTGCCCTATTCGCAGCGGGTCGACTCGCTGCAGAATTATCAGCACACCCAGGTTGATGGCGATGACCTGCTGATCAACGATTTTTACCGCACAGAAGAATTAGCGGAAGATTTATCCGGCCTGCAACAACTGGCTATTTCATTACCCGAGCTGCTGCATAAATTAATCTCTGCCGATGGCGGCACCTCCGGCGTTAATGTGCGCTTTTTATTACCGGAAGGAAAAAGCGCCGAAAAATCCCCGGAGGTGGTATACGCCGCCCGCGCCCTGGCCGATGAATTCCGCGCCCGCTACCCGGATTTCAGGATTATGCTCAGCGGGTCGCTGGTTTCCAATGTCACCATGGGTGAAGCCATTCATCAGGATATTCAGTCATTATTGCTGGTGTCTTATCTGGTAATGATCAGCATTATGCTGCTGACCCTGCGTACACTGTCGGGCACCCTGCTGATTCTCGGCATTATCAGTTTTTCGGTGGTGTCCACCATGGGCCTGTTCGGCTGGCTGGGTTATACCCTGACACCGCCCACCGGTTTTGTACCCACCGCCATCATGACCATTGCCGTCGCCGATACCGTGCATATTCTGGTGTCGTATTATTTTGCCCTGCGCCACGGCCAGCCACGGCAGCAGGCACTGCTTAACAGCATGAGGCTGAATTTCTCCCCGGTTTTAATCACCAGTATTACCACCATGGTCGGCGTACTCTGCCTGAACACCAGCGACTCTCCGCCTTACCGTGACATGGGTAATATGATTGCCGCCGGGGTATTTTTTGCCTGGGCCTTTACCCTCACCTTTCTGCCTGCCGTGCTGGCGTTACTGCCGGTTCCGGAAAAATTACGCGCCGAAAATAACCACCAGTGGATTGACCGTCTGGCCGATCTGATTGTGCGTCATCATAAAGGTCTGCTGCTCAGCATGCTGCTGATTGTCGCCGCCTGTGCCAGCCAGATCAGCCGCAACGAAATTACCGAACGCTGGCACGAATTTTTTGACGAAAGTTTTGAAGTGCGCCAGACCAACGACATGATCGACCGGGAGCTGGGCGGCCTGCATCTTCTGTTTATGATTGCCGACAGCCAGCAGGCGGAAGGCATTAATAATGTTGACTATCTGCAGCAACTGGAAGCCTTCAGCCAGTGGCTGCGCGCTCAGCCCGAGGTCGTACATGTCAGCAGCCTGACCGACATCATTAAACGCCTGAATCAGAATTTAAACGGCGGCGATCCGGCCTTTTACCGCGTGCCCGACTCCGCCGAAGCGGCAGCACAGTATTTATTGCTGTACGAACTGTCGTTACCGCTGGGGCTGGGGCTGGACGATACGGTCAATAACGACCGCTCATCTTCACGTCTGCAGGTGCGTTTATACCGCTCCGATTCGGTCAATATTATCCGTGTCGAACAGGCCGCCATTGCCTGGGCACAGCAACATGCACCGCTGTTGCATCTGAGCGAAGCCACCGGCCTGGATGTGGTGTTCGCCAACCTTACCTTCCGCAATATTCATGGCATGTTGCAGGGCACCGGTATTGCGCTGGTATTAATTTCGCTGTTGCTGATTGCCGCCCTGCGGTCGTGGAAAATGGGCTTAATCAGCATGATTCCGAATATTTTGCCGGCGGCGATGGCCTACGGTTTATGGGGCATGATCAGCGGCCTGGTCGATACCGCCACCTCGGTGGTGGTCTGTCTCAGCCTTGGCATTGTGGTGGATGACACCGTGCATTTTCTCAGTAAATACCAGCACGCACGCAAGGTGCTGACGATGCAGGCGGCCGATGCCATACGCTATGCGTTTCATACCGTCGGCGTGGCGCTGCTGATTACTTCAGCCATTCTGGTCGGCGGTTTTGCCGTGCTGGAATTTTCGCACTTTAATCCGAGCACCAATATGGGCAACCTGCTGGCGCTGTCGATTGCCGTGGCACTGCTGATTGATTTTCTGCTGCTGCCGCCGCTGTTGTTACTGCTCGACCGTGGTGATGCCGGGCGCAACAGAAGCGGCCGCGGCGGCGTCAGCACTATGACTGAGCAGACCACTCCCGGCGATACCATCAAACACGAACTGGACCGCCAGAGCGCATAATAAAACGCCCATTACGCGGGTAATGACCTGCATGCCGGTTACGCCCAGCAGCTGAGTTAAGCGGCTGGCCGCCAGCAGGCACAACAGCGAGATCAGCATAACGGTTAACAACGCGGCCAGTACCGATAACTGCGCCGTCAGGTCATCGCTGGCCTGCGCCATCAGCAGCATCACCGCGCCCATGGTGCCGGGCCCGGCAATTAACGGCAGCGCCAGCGGAAACACCGCCACATCACCGCGCCGGCGGGCTTCGGCTTCTTCCAGCGGCGTGGTGCTGATGGCGCCGGAATTACGCGCAAACACCATATCCAGACCAATCAGCAGCAACATAATCCCACCGGCGGTGCGCAGTGCTGCCAGCGAAATACCCAGCGTATGCAGCACCAGATCGCCGACCAGCGCGAACAGCAGCAGTACGCCACTGGCAATCAGCACACCGCGCCAGGCCATGCGCCGTTTCTCCTGCTGGCTGGCATGCAGAGTGATGGCCGCATAAATCGCCGCCACATCCACCGGGCCGACGGTGGCAAACAAGGTTGCCAGTGCCAGCAAAAAACTGTCGTCCATCCCTCTCTCTCCGCTTGGTTTAATCGTCAACTCTGTGGCCGCTATCGGGCGGATAAAATACGCCACCCTGAGTTTTTAGCACAAACGTACTAGCGTAGTTCAGGCCAACCCGCCGAAGCCTCCATCATAGGCTTGTCGCCCCATACAGCAAGGCATAGCGTGATACAGCCGCTGGCCGCTTCTGCCGGCCGGCGGCGCATTCTTACCAACAATAATAATCAGGGGCCTAGCCACCATGACAATCAAATACCCAACCCGCGGAGGGCTGGCATTGCTGGCCGTACCGCTGCTGCTCAGCGGCTGCATTACCGAACTGCCCGGTGAATTTCCCGATCAGGAAACGCTCTGTACCTTTGACGCCAGCCGCGAAGCACAGCGTGCGGCCTCGGCGGCCAGCTTTCCACAACCGGAGATTCAGCAATTACTGGTCAATGGCGAACTGCGCTGGAGTGCCGGTTCTGCCAATACTGCACAACTGAATGCCGGTGACGAAGTTACCTTAAAAGGCAGCGGCTTTGGTGGCGGTACCGACATCGACTTCTCAAAAATCATGCTCGGCAATACCCGTATTCTGGAAACCGACCTGCGCATGTTCACCCAGTACCTGGCCATTAACGATCAGGTGAATTTTGAAAGCGACGAGCAGTTCGACAGCTGGGATAAAAACATTCTCAGCTGGAACGACAACGAAATCCGCTTCCGCGTACCCGACCACGCCAGCAGCGGGCCGTTAATTGTGCAGATACAAAAGCGCACCGGGTTTAATGAATCATTAAAACATCCGGGCCAGGCGCATAACGTGATTGATGCACAAACCTCACGCATTATTTCCGATACTTTTGAGCACGACTGCGATGTGGTCTCGACCCTGAGCGATGCAAAATCCACCACGCCGATAGCCGTCAGCGTTAATAACCCTGGCTTTGAGCAACTGGTGGAAAAAGGCCGTCAGGCTTTCTGGTCTTACGATTACAACATCGGTGTAGCGCACAGCGTGCGCAAACTCGACTGGAATGCGATTTTTAATTACAAAGCCAACGACCCGATTACCGGCGGTAAAGCCGACCCGGCGAAACTCTTTGGTGCAGTAAAAACCGTACGCGGTGAAGTACCGGACGAAGCCATCGACGATGTGTATTTTAATTCCTACCCGATGGCGACACCTATTCCCGGCTTTTTAACCACACAACCGGCGAAATTCAAAGGCAATACCCGCGACAGCGGCTGGGTGGGTTACCGCTACGCCGAAGCCAGCGAGCCTTATAAAGGCAATGGCGAATGGATTGGTTTTAACTGTGCCTCCTGCCACGGCTATAAAGTCAGTTATGAAAAAGCACCGGGCCAGGCCATCAGCAAAGTGATTCCGGGTTTACCTAACCCCAACTGGTCGATGAAATGGACAGTTCTGCAAACCCTCACCAACACCTTCGACGGTATTTATACCAGCGAAGAAGGCCCGAGCTGGAACAGCGGTAAAAAAGACATCGCCAAAGATATGCTGCTTTACCATATGCCCGCCGGTGCCGGTGAACACAATATGGTGCGCGTGGTTGGCGAAGGCAGCCATACCGACAACGACTACCAGTTCTCACCCATTGCCATTCCGAACGTGACCAATTACATGGCCATCCGCCGTTCGTTATCGCACACTGAATCCTATGTGGGTTTTGAAGGCTCTTATATTCATTCCGAAGAACCGGACGGCGCGCAGGGTGCGATGAGCAAAGAATGGCTCGAAGCCCTGACCGCCTATATGACCACCCTCGATCAGGATGACGATGACCTGCGCAATGTCGGCTTATACCGCTGGCTGAAATACAGCAATAAACTCAGCGCGCAAACCGGCAATGCTCAGTTAAGCGAAGGGGAATTTGTACAGACCGGCTGGCAACAATACGCCGATGTCAGCGCCGCGGTTAACCGTGGTAAGGCCACTTATGAGCGCGACTGCAGCAGCTGCCACAGCGACGGCGTAGGTGCCAATACCAACGAGAAAATGGTAAGGCTGGATGAAGTCGGCCGGTTCTTTACCCCGACCATTTATCAGAAAGAAACCGAATCGGTACGTGCGACTTTCCTGCGCGATCTGTACTGGACTCAGCACCGTGGTTTATTGTCGGACGGCCATGTGCGCAACCTCGAAGATCTGGTCAGCCCGCAACGCTGCACACCGGGCAGCAACCTGTATAACAACTACTACACCCTGCATGCACCGGTACGCCCGGATGCCGGTGGCCCGGATCATGTTACGCCCTTCCCCGACCTGAACCGCAAAGGCGATGTGTTCCGTGTACCTAAATCGAAATATTTAACCAAGCTGGATAAAGGCTACAAACGTAACCTCTTTATCGAGCGGCATAAATATTTTGTCAGCGTACCCTGGGACAAAGACCACTATTACTGGGATTACCAGAAAATGCGCGCCGAATACGGCCCGGATGAAATGGGCACCGCCGAACCGATTGGTATGCCAGCGGCACCGCATCCGTGGTGTGCGCAGAACAGCGCTGAAGTGGATGATTTAGTGCAGTATTTGCTGACGCTTTAATTTTTTCGCGCAAGTGCACGGGAGAATTTAAGCAGAATTATCTGCACTGAGATGTAATAAAACCGGAGTTTCTGCTGTTGAGTGCAGCAGAGGCTCCGGTTTTTTTATGGCTGCGATTGGCAGCCGGGCAGCGCGGTTTTGGGCTGAATGTTTGTGGGGAGTGTATATTGGAATGGCTGTAGGAGGGCTTTGTAGGAGTGGCTTTTAGCCGCGATACTGTTTCAGTGGCCGCTGCGCGGGCTGGCTTTTGTAGTCTTTGCAATGCCTTTGCGGGTGCTCCGCCCCCTGCGCCCCCATGCAAGGAGAAGTATCTCCTTCCGATCCTCTCTTGCGGCTGTCCGGTGCTGTTCAGCCAACTGCGTGGCCAATCCGGCCCGCACAGCAATTCGCCCGGAGCCTTTTACCCTTTGATAATTGAAATGAATGGGCTCCGGGCCGTACTGTGCTTTCCACCGGATTGTCTGCCTGGTTGACTGGCACCGCACAAATGCCGCGCTTATTCAGACTCAACGCGGCTTTTCAGAGCAAACAGAGTACTTTTTGAAAAGGGGTTTCCATAAACTCAGACGCAATGCCGCATATTAGTTCAGGCACAGCATTGTAGGAACGGGCCATGCCCGCGATGCCGCCGAGAAGCCTACTAGCGGTCAATCGGATACAAGAAGCGGATCTTATCCGCGACAGGCTAGCCATACGTTCACGCCGAAATGTAGGGTGGGCACTGCCCACCAAAGCTATTGTCGTCATTTGCCACTTGTAACCAAATCTATCAACAGATTGAACCTCCTCCCAAACTTCAGTACTCTCGAACCACAGCAGGGAGGCAGCTATACAAACAACGGACAGATACCCAATCCGATTCCCCTCCCCGCCTGAAATCCTAATACTAAACATGCGCCACTCCTGCCCTGCGCTTATAAGGATGGGCGGTAGCGTGTCTGGAATACAAGCATCATCTGAACGATTTTCACTGCCGGAAAAGCACTGAAAATTACCAGAGAAAAATAATGTACAAACAACCAGTATATTTTACTGTTTCCGAAATCTGATGCGCGTTTACGTTCCGGTAGCAAAACGCGCATGCGCGGATTGACACCTTCAGTCCAGATAAAATTCAATAAAATCAATCAGTTAGAATTCTTCGAAAAGTGATAACGCGCAAAACTTAAAGATCGGTTCAGGATAAAAGTGCGCATGCGCGTTTATATCCTGACAAGAAAGAAAATAACGATGATTTTTACAGCCTGGACAATGGGTTAGGCTGGGAATCTGAATAAGGGTTAGGTGTGTTAATGAGCATGCCTACTAAGAAACTGTTATGTGCGGTCTAGCCTTGGTTTTGGCCGCGCCAATTCGAAAGTTGGGTTCATCTTAAATTCAGCGTTGTAATCAGAAATGGAATTCATATCTAATCTGCACATTTTCAAACCGCGCATTTTTCCGCTTTCTGGCGCTTCAGCATCAAGTGTGCGCCTTTTCTCATTCTTCCAGCGCTTAGCCATTTCCACCATCAAGCCAGCCGGAAATTTATTGTTTTCTGTGCTCGACTCAGGTGTTAGCATTCAAATTATTTTTGGGCAATCACATAACAAGTCGCAGCAACGGACCCGCGGCAACTGTCACCGCTTTTGCTTGCGCAAAAGCAGCGCCAATTACCTTGTCCGTTGTGCGTGGCGTTAGGCGAATAAAATGATTCCGGCAGGATACATGTACAAAGAAGTCTGTGAAAAACCGGACTGGCTAAAAACCGAGAATATTAAAGATATATATTCGGTTAGTGGATGTGTATCTAAAGACTTTGACGATTGGATCAATGAGTGGAAACACAATGGATATTGGTTGTTCGATTCACCTGAAATAATGGAAGCTATAGCAAAAGAAAAGAATATCGATTTTTCAAAGATGAAACTTTTCTTTTACAAAGCCTCAGAGCAACAATGGGATGAAGATGAAAAGGCATGGGAAGACTACCAGCCAGAAAAGTCATTCAAAACTGAAGTCAAATTACCAAAAGAAACAAAGCTAGAAGGTTTTGATGTCGTTTCATTTTTTTCAAAAACATCTTGTGAATGCTCACCTTTGTCTTGCAATCATTTGTCTGAGACCATCAAAACCAATGAACATTGTCTCTTCGACACATACGAAGAGGCTATTAATTTAATTAATTCAGGTGAGTTGAAAGACTGTGAACCAGGGCCTTATCGCATTTTCGAGGTTCATAGTGTTGTACTCGCCTAACAAACGCAGGCAATCGAACAGTCAAAACTGTCACGCCTTTTGTTCCAAAAGCCGCGCTAATTTTGCCTGCCGTTGCTGCGGGCGTTATGTGTAAATGAGTATGGAAGAGAAACACGGGGCAATTTGGATAGAGGTCGAAGTCGATGGAGCTGCTCAAGTCGTCTTCGAGCATTACCTTCCTAGCCTTCAAAAACTACATGTAATTTTTGAGCAGGCTAATGGCACGTTTTTGCCATATTCATTCGTGCCCAAAAGTGACCCTCAGTGGCGGCTACCCTTGTGGTCAAAAGAGAATGAAAAGGCCATGATGCCAACTTTAGAGTCGGCAAAAGAGTATTTAAAAAACTATGCCACGCAAAACACATAACAAGCCGCTCAAATTCGTTCCGGCCACCAAAAGCGTGGCCTCCACCGGACTCGCTGACGCTCGCCGTTTAGCGGTGCGTTAGCCTCATTAAGGAGTCACCGTGTTCTATCACGTAATAATTAAACCAAAATCAGATAAGTACTACGGTGAATACAAAACAGATCTCACCAAAGAACAACTGATTTCAAGATTTGTTGAGCCCTACGAGCAAGGAATGCCAATTGTTATCAATGGGAAAACTGTTCAACCAAATGATCTTGAACGAATCAAAATCTCGAAGAGCGAAAGAACAATTGAGTCTTTTATTCCTCAGATTAAGGCTGAGGATAGGACATCATCAGTTGCTTTTATTGGCGGGCCTTCTTACACGTACCAAGCAATTGGAAGAGCTACAGATGTGACAGATGACTTTATTGAGGGCGCTGTCGGATATAAGAAAGTTCTTTCAGAAACCAAAAGCCATACTCATAAAAGTGAAGAAGGCGAACCCAATAGAGTATTTATTGTGCATGGGCATGATGAAAGCGCTCAAAATAAAGCTGCTAGGTTTGTGGAGAAGTTAGGCTTTGAAGCAATCATCCTCCATGAGAAAGCTAGCTCTGGAAGAACGATCATTGAAAAAATCGAGCATTATTCAGATGTTGGATTCGCGATTGTCCTATACACCCCAGATGATGTAGGTAACGTTAAATCAGAACCCGATAATTTGAATGTTCGCGCTAGGCAGAATGTGGTTTTTGAACATGGCTATCTCATAGGTAAACTTGGTCGCCAAAATGTCTCCGCGTTAGTAGATGGAAAGTTAGAGCTTCCAAACGATATTAGTGGCGTTGTATACATTAGTCTTGATGAAGGCTCGGCTTGGCAGCTACAACTAGCAAAAGAGATGAAGCAGTCCGGCTACCAAATAGACATGAACAAACTAATCTAAGGCTAACAAAGTGTTGCACCGGACAAGCCGGTGAACGCGGCATTAGGGCCAAACATGATCAAAGCCATCACATTTGCGATACGTATTGGATTTTCTATGACCTCAAATGCAAATGAAATATTTATCCACTCTCACAATCCAACATCTAATCGATTCGCCATACTAGAAGACAACGAGAGTATTGCTTTTCTATATTTAACGGAAGTCGGCACTCAACGCCCAGTCAAAGATGCTGTCGTATACTCTCGCAAGCCGCTCATTCCGAAATTCGATTGGGAAAAAGTAAAAGAAACAGCCGACGCGCCGCCACTATCGCAAGATGTCGCAAGCTCAGAGGCAATTATTACAACGCCTTCAGAGGGTGAGTTTTCGTTTAAATGGTCATTTGATGGTAACGCCGTAGCATTACTCAGAAACGGAGAGCCAATTGCGTTTGCTTCAGCCTCAGAAGAATATGGCTTTTCCAAAGCTATATCAAAGCCAAACCCACTAGCAAACGCTTGGGATCAAGAGCTTTATGAATTTACATTTAGAGAGCAACCCTAACTAGTAGTTCAAACCGTTTCGCTCACTGGGACGGGCTAAAGCCCCCCCCTTAACCAAACGTTAAGCGGCAGGGAAGAAATTCGAGATCGAGAAGTTCATGATAGAAAACGAAGTGTATGTAGTAAAAGATGAGGAAAATGAGCTTCCGATTCCGACAGTTTGGCGTCCAGTATTCTCTGAGATTGTTGAATCCCTTGTAAAAAAAGATTACTTACTGGGCCCAGGCATACCAGAGGTAGATCCCGTATCTAATGAAACAGCCGATCAAATCAAAGAGTATGTTCAAGACTACGGCGAAAAATTAGTCAGCTTATCTGATGAAACATGGAATTCATCAATATGCATCTGGATGGGAAGTTGGTGGGACGTACTAATCGACTTATGGACTGAGACAGAAGGAAGAAGTGATATGGTTCTAAGTGCAAAAGTTTTCGAGTCTGACTCAGGCTTTAAATTCAGTATCCAAATGGTGTATGTGCCGTAAGCCTAACAAGCTGCAGCAACGGTCGCTGATCCTCCCCCGCCTTAACGAACACCACTAAAAGCATCCGTTAAAGCAGTCCCACTCTTTCTGCACTCTAAAAACCCTGATCTGAACCCAGATCAGGGCTTCTCTCCCCGCGCCAGACGCGCATTAATATCCACAATAACACCCGGCAAATCCGCGACCGAATCAATCACGTAATGTGCTCCGGCATCGTTAAAGCGCTGGGTTGCTTTGCTGCGGCGCTGTGCCTGTTCGCTGGCGGAAAGCGCTTGCCATTCAGCCAGATCCAGGCCGACTTCGTTGCCGCTGATGCTGACACCGACGGTCCACATACCGGCACGCAGGCCTTCTTCAATACCCGGTAAGGTATCGTCTACTTTAATGCAGGCATGTACGTGGTTAACGCTCAGTTGCAGCGCTAACGCCAGCGCCATATCGGCGTATGGGCGGCCACGCAATACATCGGTGGCGAATACACAGGCATCCGGTTCGTAACCCTGATCTTTGGCGGCGGCCAGCGCAGGCTCCATCATGCCGGGGCCGTAGCCGGTATTACCGCCGATTTTTAACCCCTGCGCACGCAGTTGGTCGTAAGCGGCTTTCCAGCCCGGTATTAATTGCGCACGTTCGCCAACGATGCGCGTCTGAATCGGCGCAAAGGCATGGTACAGGCGGTCAATTTCGGCGCTGTCGGCTTCCTGTCCTTTCACTTCCAGCCAGCGAGCATGAATACGCGGATTGGCCAGCATACGGGTAATGTGTTCGCGTTTTTCGGTACCCATGGGTTCACGCGCTTCGGCCTGGGTGACCTCAATGCCTTCGGCGGCGAATAATTCCATAAAGGCGTAAACCGGTGCCAGCGAGCCAAAATCAATGGTGGTGCCCGCCCAGTCGAGAATAACGGCTTCTGTTGGCCCGGCAAAAAAACGTTGCGATTTAAACATGGGTATTGCGCTCCTGCACCACACGGGTGTGCTGAATTAATAGTTCGTAATAATGATCAATGCCCGGTACTTTTAAGGCCGGCTGTTTTCCCTGTTCGTCGTATTTGCGCAGCCGTAAAGCGTCAACAAACCAGGGCGAGGATTCAAAGGCGCGGCAGGTGCTTTCATCCATCCAGCCGCCCTGCAGTTCCAGGCTCTGCTGCGATGCCGCCGACAGCGACTCGCGGTAAACGGCATCGGTGGAATATAAATAGCGCTTGGCCGCGACATGCAGACGAATGGGTTTGGTCACGTCATCAGCAAAATATTCACTTAAAAAAGCCGCACCGACTTTTTCGTGGTAGCCGTTATCGCCACCGGCTTCCGGATGCAGCCCCTGTTCCTGCCAGGTAATTAAATGGCCAACATCATGCAGCAGCGCGGCAATAACCAGATGCGCTGGCGCATTATCCTGTTCGGCAAACCAGGCACATTGCAGAGCATGCCGGGTCTGGGAAATATCTTCCCCCAGTGGCATATGGCCGTAATCGGCAAAGGGTTGCCAGACCTGATCCACGGCTTTGCGCGCCAGCGTGCGTAAGCGCATGATGATTCCTCCGTTGTCGGCTGTCAGAGTCAGAAGCGGTGCTTTTCCAGCGCCTGCAGCAAACGCTGCATATCCTGCGGAAAAACATCACCGATATGGCCAATGCGGAAACACGGCGTTGCCGTTACCTTGCCCGGATAAATCACAAAGCCTTCCTGCTTTAAGCGCTGATACAGCTGGTTAAAATCGAACGCCGGATTATCAGGATATTTAAAAGTCGAAATAAACGGCGATTGTTTATCGCGGCTGACCACACACTCGAACCCCAGTGCCTGCATACCATCGACCAGGGTGCGGTGGTTTTCGGCATAACGCTGTGTCCGGGCGCTGATGCCACCCTCTTCCGCCAGTTCCGCCAGCGCCTGCTGAAAAGCGCGCACCACATGGGTTGGCGAGGTAAAACGCCATTTGCCATGGCCCTGCTCCATGCACTGCCACTGGTCAAATAAATCCAGACTTAACGTGCGCGCACGACCGGCACATTTGGCCAGCGCATCGCGTTTTGCTATCACAAAGCCCATACCGGGCACGCCCTGAATGCATTTATTGGCCGAGCTGATCAGAAAATCGATACCCAGTGCTGCCAGCGGAATTTCGATACCACCAAACGAGCTCATGGCATCGACAATCAGGGTTTTGCCGGCGGCTTTAATCACTTCAGCATAAGCCGCCAGCGGATTCAGAATGCCGGAGGTGGTTTCACAATGAACCAGCGCCACATGGGTAATGGCCGGGTCATCATGCAAAGCCTGATTCAGTTCTTCCAGACTCACCCACTCATGTTCGGCAGCGGTTAACAGCACATAATTAATACGGTGTACCCGCGCCATATCGGCAATGCGCTGACCGTAAGCGCCATTGGCTAAAATCAGTAATTTATCGTCGGCCGAAAAGGCACTGCTGATGACACTCTCTACCGCAAAACTGCCACTGCCCTGCAGCAGCACCGCGCTGTATTCCTCTGCAGCGCACTCTTTTTCACCACAGAGCGCCAGCTCTACCAACTGTTCACGGATAGGCTGCACCACCCCCAGGTTGTAATCGTCATCCCAGGTACACCAGTCACGCAGCATGGTCTGCTTTACACTGGCCGTGGTGCTCAGGGGGCCGGGAGTGAGTAATAAATAAGGGTTATTCATAAGTCCGTCACGTTTGCGCCGAGTTGGTTTTTGTATTCTCTTTATTCTGGTCTAGACCAGAATTCGCAAACTATAAAAGTTAACGGAGTGAGCGGCAACGGCAGTTTAATGAAGTTTTTGTGACAGTAATGCAGAGTGTTGGGCTGGAGGATTATTGAGTTCTGTGGCCGCTGCGCGGGATGGCTTTTTGGGCTGCCGCCCGGCCCTATGACCTCTTTGAGGGGTCTTACCCCTCACGCCGGTCGGGCGCTTACTTCTGACCGCCATGGATGGCGGAAATGCAGATTGTGCAGGAGCACACAATCGGCCCGCTTCGCGCTGTGCAGGACTTAATCCGTTCTGAATAATCCCGCGGTCGCGGTAACGCGAATAATGGGCCATCCATGGCCCTATTCGCTCGCCCGGCATCCATGCCGGGACGTACCGGCGCAGAATGATTCAAACCGGCGTCCTGCAGGCGCATAAAACCGTAACGCGAAACCGCGCTTCAAAATGAATAACACTCAGCTTTCCATGCCACATAAAAACATGAAATGAAAACAAGCTTCGCGTAATGATTAATGCGCACGTGGCCCGCCGCAGCGAATGATGGTTTTTTTGATCCGCCGGGCATGGATGCCCGGCGAGCGCGCAGCGACAGGGATGTCGCATGGGCGCGTGGTCAGAAAAACCGAGTGAGTAAGGATTTACGGGCCACAAAGCGCGAAGCGGGGAGTTTGCCCGACCGGCGTGAGGGGTAAGACCCCTCAAAGAGGTCATAGGGCCGGGCGGCAGCCCAAAAAGCCAGCCCGCGCAGCGGCAGTCAGTATTCGCAGAGATTGCTTAGCCGTTCCGCAAAGGCTTCGATATGATTACAAAAGCCAACCCGCGCAGCGGCCACAGAGACAGTATCGCGGCTAAAAGCCGCTCCCACCAAGCCGCTCCTACCAAGCCCCTCCCACAAAACAGCTGAAAAAGAAAATCAGTGACTGGGAATCCGCAGCTCTATCGCACTGTGAACCCAGTGCTCAATATCAAACTCCACCGCTTTGCGCTCCCCTTCATAACGGATACGGCGAATCTCCAGACAGGGCGCGCCGTTAATATGCGACAGCGCGTCGGCCACCTGATCGTACACCGCCGACACGCAGATGCGGTTATCTTCGTGCGTAATCTCAACGTTGTAATCACGCTGCATCAGGGTAGTAAGCGAGCCTTCCAGATCTTTTTTCATCAGTTCCGGAAAGCGGCTTTCCGGCAGGTAGATAAATTCGTACAACACCGGACGACCATCGAGGGAACGCAAACGTACCAGCTCAATCAGTTTTTCGTCAGCGGCAACAGCCAGAGCGGTGCGTGCCGCCTGTGGGCCTTTAATACGCTTTTGTGAAATTAATTCGGTGGCCGGAGTGCGTTGCTGTTGCTCCGCCAGCAGGTAGAAATTCACCCGTGAAGACGGGTCATATTCCAGCCGTGGCGGTGAAACAAACCAGCCGCGGCGGTTGGAGCGGTAAATCAGCCCTTCCGATTCCAGCTTTGACAACGCATCGCGCACAGTAATACGTGTGCTTTTAAACTGCTCCACCAGTTCGCGTTCGGATGGCAGGCGTTCGTTCTGTTTCAGGCGTGACTGTTTGATCAGTCCGGCCAGGTAGTCGCGTATTTCGATATTGGCTGGCAGCATTTTTTTCAATCCGGCATCGGTATGCATGGCTATTTTAGCCTCGCCGCAGCAACAGAAGCCAGCGGCTGTTTCTGGAGCTGAGTCTCTTCCTGAAACTGCTGCCCATTGCGGATAAAACGCCAGCGGAAATACAGCCACGACAGCGTGACCAGCGCCCCACCAATAATAGCGGTACTGTAAACAGCACTGACAAAGAAATTCAGCCAGCTGATGTCGGCCGCATAAAAATGCTTAACCAACAGCAACCCTACACTGCCGGTATAACCAGCGCTGTCGGCCAGATAAATCAGAAAACCGGCATTGGCCACGCCACCGGCCAGCGCGACAAAACGGTCAAACAAAAAGCAGTTAAACGGAATATAGGCCAGATACAAACCCGTACCTAAGGCGACCATCCAGATTTTACTGTCGAGCCAGTGTTGCTGATGCAGCCAAGTGCTGTAACCCAGAATAAAGCAGCCCAGCACAATGGCGAGATGGTTGGCGGTAAAGGCACGGAAGTTATCGCGGATAAACATTAATAATGCCAGCGCTACCAGTACCATACCGGCGATGCGCACCCCGGCGTAGGTAAAAATCGCGGGTTCATTGCCATACCCCAGCGCCTGCCAGATTTCGGCAGAAAAGTTATCGCGGAAATCGCGTAAGCCGGTGAACAGTAAAAATGCCAGAATCAGAAGACTCAGACCAAACCAGTACTGGCCAAATAATTGCCAGCGGTCGGCGGCGGTCATCGGCTGGCGTTTCATGCGTTCGGCCTCGTCTGTCGCATCCGGTTCCGGAATCATCGACAGTGCATAGACCGAAATCAGCAACAGCGGCATAAAAATCAGGCCGGTTAAAAACGGCATCCAGAATTCCGGCACATCGGCATAAACAATTAACGCCTTGCCCACACTGCGCACCATGCCTGAGGCAACAATAAAGGTGGCGCTTAACCCGGCCCCGAGTAATTCCGAGGTTTTACGCCCTTCCAGATAACTGAATACCAGCCCCCAGATCATGCCCAGCGGCAGGCCATTAAAAAACATCGCCAGAGGTTTTAATGGCGCCGGTAATACCGCAAATAAAAACAATGCCAGTTGTGCACTGGCGACCAATAACACAATGGCCAACGCGCGGCGGTCGTGCATCATGCCCGACACCACACGGATACCGATAAACTTCGACAACAGATAACCCAGCACCTGAGCAAAAATCAGAATCACTTTGTAATCCATGCCAAACAGGGTCTGGCCATCGTACATCGCCACCGAGAAAGGCTTGCGGAA
Organism: Thalassolituus sp. ST750PaO-4; assembly: GCF_020320405.1. NCBI lineage: Bacteria > Pseudomonadati > Pseudomonadota > Gammaproteobacteria > Oceanospirillales > Oceanospirillaceae > Thalassolituus > Thalassolituus sp. ST750PaO-4. The sequence goes on along the minus strand of NZ_JABVCB010000007.1, from coordinate 357,493 downwards.
GGCGTACATAGAAAAGTACGTCATAAAGGCGGCGCTGATGGCAAACATCACAAACCAGAGTGCAGACGCCTGCTGCAGACGCTGCTGAACCCGCTGGTGAAAACGCTGAAACGGCATAATTAACATAGTAATACTCCCGCTGCGGCACCTGTGCCTGCAGCGCAATCAGTTCTTATAAACAGGAAATACCCGAGGGATATGTCGGCTGTATGAAAATGCTGCATTCAGCCGGTACTCTTGCCGCTGCGCGCACGGGCACAGTGCAGACGGAATTCCGCACTCATCGGATCGGCTGGCGGCTGCAGGGTGGCAAAACGGGCCGGTGAGAATTCTTCGGCGGCAACAAAGGTGGGTTTGCCGAGAATCTGCTCGCTCAGCAAACGGCCAATACCGCCACTGAACGCAATACCGGCACCGGAGCAGCCGGTGGCGACAAAGGCATTGCTGTACTGCTCCAGACGTCCGAGCAAAGGTTTGCCATCCGGCGTGTAAGACGACACACCGCTTAAGTAATGCGACAGTTGCGCCTGCTCCAACAGCGGACAGAGCGCCAGCAGGTTATGCCAGTGCTCTTCCAGTGCCAGCCAGCCGTTGGCATCTTCGGCAAAATGAAAACTGTGAATATCGTGCGGTAATGCACGCGGGTCGGCGACACAACACTGGCTGTCGCGCACACCGAATAACAGCGCCGATTGTTCGCTGCGGAAATAGGCTTTGGCCGAAGGAATAATTGCCATCGGCTGCTTGGCATCAACCTGCGGCTGGTTGTTGGTTATCCAGTAATGGCTGCGTACCGGTGCCATCGCCAGTGCGATATCGTAGTCATAGGCCAGCGCCGCACTCCAGGGGCCGGCCGCCAGCACCACACTGTCAGCACGGATAAATTCACCACTGGCTAAATATACCCCGGTAAATACACCGCCCTGTGATTCCAGCCAGCTGACCGCACAATGAGCAATAATCTGCGCTCCTGCGGTGCGGGCAGAACGGGCATAAAGCTGTGCCAGGGTATAAGGGTCGGCGTGACCGTCATCGGGGTAATACAGCGCACTGCTGTCTGCTGTGATTGCCAGCCAGGGCAGCAGCCGCTGAATATCGCTGCTGGCCAGCCATTGTGTGCCAACGTCCAGCTGCTGCGCCTGCTGAAAATACCGTTGCTGTTGCTGACGTTCGTTATCGTTAACGGCGATGTGCAAACAACCGCTGCGTTGCGCAAAGGGCAGATTAAAACGCTGCTCCAGCATACGCAGGGTGCTGTGAGTTTCGTGCACCATTAATGCGGCACTGTCGCTGCTGCGCGCGCGGGTTAATAAGGCCGCCGCCTGACTGGTGGTGCCTGCGCCTAATTCGCCGCGTTCAAATAGCCAGACCTGTGCCTCACCACTGTTCTGCAGATAATGGGCAATGGCGAGGCCTAAAATGCCGCCGCCAATAATAACCACCTGCTGTTTTTCCGCCATCTTGATACTTCTTTTGGTCTAGTCCAGATAAAAGTATTTAAAAGAGTACGGATGACAAAACGATGACAGGCAGGTTCAGAGAAAGAAAACGTTGCATCAAGGCAGAACACAAATAAAAACACCGGCCAGAGCCGGTGTTCTTTGTTACTGCAATAAATCAGAAGAAGCTGTATTTAACCCCCAGATTGGCGCGGTAACCGTAGTATTCCACCTGCAACGGACGGCGTTCGCTGCCGAGGTAATACTTCATCGGTTCGTTGGTGATGTTATTAATATCGGCGTACACCATCAGATCGCTGGTTGCCTGATAAGACGCGCTCAGGTCAACACTGGTGTAATCACCGTAGTAGCTGTCTTCATCGCTGCTGTCACCGTGTTCCTGAATATAAGCGCCTTTATGGTTAACAGCGATGCGCACGGCAAAGGTGCTGTCATCGTAGAATAACGCGGCGTTATACAGCGAGTCGGCCTGACGCGGAATATCGGCTTTGCGGCCATTGGTTAATTCCATCACCGAACGCATACGGGTGTAGTTAGCCTGTACGCCGACATTTTCCAGCGCATCGGCAATAAAATCGAGGCGACGGCTGAAGGCAAACTCGGCACCGGCCAGCCAGGCATTATCACCGTTCACCGAATCCACACGGTCAACGGTTTCACCTTTAAAGGTCACTTCAGAACGCTTGCTGAAAATCGGATCGCTGATCTGCTTATAGAACAGGCCGCCGGAAATCACACCGACATTGTCGTAATAACGCTCGAATAACACATCCAGATTATTGGAATACGTCGGGTTCAGTCCCGGATTGCCTACCACCAGTTCACCATCGGCTTCAGAATAGGCCTGGCCCGGAGCCAGCGAACCAAAGTCCGGACGGGCAAAGGTACGGCTGAAGGCAGCACGCAGGTTGCTGTCGTCGGTCAGGGCGTAGGTCATATGTACAGACGGCAGTACCGAGGTGTAAGACTTGGTCTTTTTAACCGGCACAATCACCAGCGTGCCGGCATTGTCTTCGGCGCTGTAACCGGACACTTCGGTCTCGGTACGTTCGACGCGCACACCGCCCACTAGGCTGACATCATCGTTCAGCTGATAAGTCGCCATACCGTAACCGGCCATCTGGGTTTCGTTCACATCGAAGTTACGACCCAGCGCCCCACCGTTGGCTACGGTGTAGGATTCGCCATCAATCAGTTCGAACTGATCGCGGTTTTTGTTCCAGAAATTTTCCAGATCCGACATATCCGCCACCTGGCTGAAATCATCGGCGTAACCGGCGTTAATTTCTTCCAGATAATCGTTACGGCCTGGCTGATCGCTTAAATCAAAGTCGCTCAAAAGCGGTGTTGTCGCACTGTCTTTCCACTGATAAAACTCATCGGAGAAACGCGCAACCCGCTCTTTTTCACGGTATTTGGTACCGAATTTCAGTTGCAGATCGAGGCTCACATCCTGAGTAAAATCGAGCTGCGCCACGACCTTATCTTTTTCCCGCACATCGACCTTATAAAGTTCAATGGAAGACAACGCCATCTGTGTCGGGTCCATGCTGAAGCCATCCGGTAAATGGGTGGATGGTTTATTCGATGGACTGTTACCCCCGTCGATGGTGTTGTACGACAGGTTTTTACCGCTGCGGTTATCCAGCCCTGCAAAGCCTACGTTTTTCTGATCAAAACGGGCGACAAAATAACTCTTGTCTTTGCTGTTTGGCACATCGCCGTAATAGAAGTGGTTATCGTAGGTTGAGGCTTTCCATTCCAGCAGACCGCCCTCTCCGACCCAGTGTTCACCACCCAGCTGATGACCGCTGAGTTCGGTGGTCAGAATATTATGAATATGCTGCAGCTCGATCCGGTCTTTATCAAAACGGTAGCGGTGTTTGTAGTGGGTTTCATCGTCGATCAGGGTACCGTACAGGGTACGGGCATAAAGGGTATCGCCATTATCGAATTTATATTCCACGGCACCGTTAAAACCACGGGTATCGCGCTCACCGGTATAATCGCGCAGTTCAAGGCGTTTAATCCCTTCGCCACTGCGGCGTGGTTCAAAGTTATCGGTCGCCCAGTTACGCACATACTGGCTGGCATTAACGATATAACCCCACTTACCATCGTCACTGCGGTCACCGGCAAGAATATTCAGGTTATAACCACTCTCTTCCGCTTTATCGTTGTAGTTGGTGCCAACGGTGACATCCAGTGTGGTTTCCTGTGGCGCACGGCGGGTAATAAAATTCACATTACCGCCAATGGCATCGCCTTCCATATCCGGCGTGACGGCTTTGCTGACTTCCACACTTTCGATCATTTCAGTCGGGAAAAAATCGAACGCAGTCGCACGCGAGGTGGTTTCTTCTTCGGCGGTCGGAATACGGTCGCCGTTCAGCGAGGCGGAACTCCACTGCGCCGGTAAACCACGCACGGCAACAAAGCGGCCTTCGCCCTGATCGCGCTCAATCGAAATGCCGGGAATACGCTGTACCGCTTCGGCGGCGTTGCGGTCCGGTAATTTACCGATGCCGTCAGCCGAAATGGCATTAAGAATACGGTTGGCGTTTTTCTGTGTGTTCAGCGCTTTCATTTCGCCCTGAAAAATATGACCAACGGCGACCACTTCTTCGATACCTGCGCCGGTAAATACCACTTTCAGTGCGCCCAGATCTTTACGCTCATCGGCGCTCAGGGTCACGGTGGTTTGCAGCGGCTCATAACCTACATAGGTAATTTTCAGGTTGTAGGTGCCGGGCTGCAGACCTTTGAGAATAAACTGGCCGCGTTCATCACTCTGAACACGGGCGCCGGTTTCCACAACGGTCACCGTTGCACCGGGTAATATCGAACTCTGATCAATCACCGAACCCATCAGGCTGGCATCGGCCAGTGCCAGCTGGCTGCCCAGCAACAGTGTCGCCAGCAGTGGCAGTTTTGCAGTTTTAAACGTCTTCATCCTAATCCCCATAGTTTCCAGTAAGCCGCAATCACGCCCCTTGTGCCGGCGGCATCCGAATCTGGTCTAATCCAGTTAGCCAGTGCAGATTAGGAAGAAAATATGACGGGGTTATGACTGTGGCGTTCAACAACGGGAAGAAATCACATTGCCGATATGAGCAGATTACAGACACAAAAAAGCCCGCGGTTAAGCGGGCTTCAGCAGAATAAAAAACTAATCGTTATTCTGCAGCGGCGGTTTCAGCTGTAGTTTCAGCCGGTGTGGCTTCTGCAGTTTCTGCACTGTTGTCTGCGCTTACAGCTTCTGCAGCTGTTTCTGCAATTGGGGCTTCGTAGCGCAACCATTTCTGGCTGCGGCCAATCCAGGATACGCCGATATAACCGCGAACGCTCAGGCTCTGGCCATCTTCGGCAACTTCCAGCTGGGATTTATAAATGCTGCCGGATTTAGGGTCGAGGATACGGCCGCTTTCCCACTCGCCTTCACCTTCTTTTTCCAGCCCCCACATAAAGGTCAGGCCTTCAACCGGCTGATCTTTAAAATCGTCCGGACATTTTTCACAGGATTTGCCCTGATCTTTTTCACGCAGCAGTTTTACGATAGTGCCCTGCAGCTTGCCTTCTTCGTTAATGTTGATGTCAACGACGCTGGCCTGGCTGCCGTCTTCGTCGTCGATGGTTACCCACTGGCCCACAGCAGGATCGGCCATGGCAACGGATGACAACAGGCTAAAAGCAAGAGCGGATATGGATTTTTTCACAGACAAACTCTCCAGAGCTGGTGCAATTCCGGCCGGAGGGCAATGCCCGTATTACAACGAGCCGCGACACAACCGGACCCCGGCCGCTTGCGTTATCAGTTATTGGTTAGGCCAGGTAGGCCGATCATAAGGTATCTTCCGGGAAAAATCCGCCATTTGGCTGTACCTATGGCTCTGTCAAACCCGGCAAATCGGGCCAATTGTTAATAATCAGCCGTCGCCGGAGCGCTTTTATACCGGACTAAAGGCGTACGTATTAGCACCAAAGCACGCCATTTTTGCCACCTGCGACCATGGTCACCCCGTGCTTTCCGGGCCCCTGAAAAGCTTAGTTAACCCTTTGTTTTTAATAGAAAAAGTAATCATTGAACAGGAGTGTTCAAAATTGGTACTACCAAGGTCTAGCTGTCGTGTTCTGACGCTATGCTGCTAGGTTGATTCTGCATTCAAATAAAAACTAGGAGGGGTTATGGCTTTCAAGTCAGAAGACGATAAGAACGCGTACTGGCGCAAAAACCTGAAATTAATGTTCATTTTACTGGTTATCTGGGCAGTGGTGTCGTATGGCTTCGGCATTCTGTTCCGTCCGGTACTCGACATGATTCCGGTAGGTGGCGTTGGTCTGGGGTTCTGGTTTGCACAGCAGGGGTCCATTTATGTGTTCCTCGCCATTGTTGCAATTTACGCCAAAAAAATGCGCGAGCTCGATCGTGAGTTCGGCGTTGATGACGATGAATAAGTGAGGAGTTGAGCATGGATTTACAGACCTTAACTTACATCGTAGTGGGCCTGAGCTTCGCCCTCTATTTCGGTATCGCTATCTGGGCCCGTGCCGGAACCACCGGTGAATATTACGCGGCTGGCCGCGGTGTTCACCCGGTTGCCAACGGTATGGCTACCGCAGCTGACTGGATGTCTGCCGCTTCCTTTATTTCTATGGCAGGCCTGATCGCCTTCCAGGGTTATGATGCTTCTATCTTCCTGATGGGCTGGACCGGCGGTTATGTTCTGCTGGCACTCTGCCTTGCTCCTTACCTGCGTAAATTCGGCAAGTTTACTGTGCCTGACTTTATCGGCGACCGTTACTACTCCCGTACTGCCCGTATCGTGGCGGTTATCTGTCTGATCGTAGCGTCACTGACTTACGTAATCGGCCAGATGAAAGGGATTGGTGTGGCGTTCTCACGTTTCCTCGACGTGGATTATGCAACCGGTCTGTATGCAGGTATGGGTATCGTATTCTTCTACGCCGTACTGGGCGGTATGAAAGGCGTAACCTACACCCAGATCGCGCAATACTGTGTACTGATTTTTGCTTACACCGTACCGGCGATCTTTATCTCTCTGAACCTGACCAATAACCCGATTCCACAACTGGGTTTCCTCAGTGACACCGCTGACGGTACTCCGCTGCTGGTAAAACTGGATCAGACGCTGGTCGACCTTGGTTTTGCTGAATATACCGCGCAGAAAGGCGGTACCTTCAACATGCTGATGTACACCCTGTCGCTGATGATGGGTACTGCCGGCCTGCCACACGTGATCATCCGCTTCTTCACCGTACCTAAGGTGTCTGATGCGCGTTCATCCGCTGGCTGGGCTCTGCTGTTCATCGCCATTCTGTACACCACTGCTCCGGCTGTGGGTTCTATGGCCCGTCTGAACCTGACCAATACCATTCAGCCTGGCCCGGTTGGCAGCGCCGAAGGTAACCTGGCTTATGCTGAACGTCCGGACTGGTTCAAGAAGTGGGAAACCACAGGTCTGCTGGCATTCGAAGATAAGAATGGCGACGGCCGTATCCAGTACTACAACGACAAGAACCCTGAGTTTGCCGCAAAAGCTGAATCTTTCGGCTGGAAAGGTAACGAAATGGTGAAAGTCGACCGTGACATCATGGTACTGGCTAACCCGGAAATCGCTAACCTGCCAAACTGGGTAATCGCTCTGGTAGCGGCCGGTGGTCTGGCGGCGGCACTGTCCACTGCAGCAGGTCTGCTGCTGGCGATGTCGACAGCCATTTCCCACGACCTGCTGAAGCGTACCTTTATGCCGGATATCGGTGAGAAACAGGAACTCATGGCTGCACGTATCGCCATGGCCGGTGCCATTCTGGTAGCGGGTTACCTGGGTCTGAACCCACCGGGCTTTGCCGCACAGGTGGTGGCACTGGCCTTCGGTCTGGCAGCCTCCTCTATCTTCCCTGTACTGATGATGGGTATCTTCAGCAGTAAAGTGAATAACAGTGGTGCGGTTGCCGGTATGCTGGTTGGTCTGGTGTCTACCCTGGTATACATCTTTACCTACAAAGGCTGGTTCTTCGTGGCCGGTACTGAAATGCTGGCGAACACTCCGGACAACTGGTTCCTGGGTGTTTCTCCGGAAGCCTTCGGTGCTCTGGGTGCTCTGCTGAACTTCGCAACAGCCTTCATTGTGTCGAACATGACTGCACCTGTACCGGATGATATCCGTCACATGGTTGAAGACATCCGCTTCCCTAAAGGAGCTGGTGAAGCGCAGGATCACTAAGATCAGGCGTTTGATACAACCATAAAAAAACCGGCTTCGGCCGGTTTTTTTTATGCTGCTTGCCGGTGATAAATTATCGGGATAGCAGCGCAGGAATGTTGGCAATAAACTCAGCGGTGCAGCATGTCGTTACGCAAAGGCGCCAGTTTTTTTAATAACCGGTTCTGATCAGTATAAGGAATGCCACTATCTGTCAGTGCTTTCTGCAGTAATTCCACCACCCGGTTAAAATCGGCTTCACCGATATTCATTCCGGTGTGTACGCTGGACATATCATCGCCACTGTAACGGCATGGACCATCACTTACCACGCACAGCTGTTCGCTGAATTTATTGCGGAAGCGTTCAATATCTGAGTCTTTAAAAAACGGATAAATCCGCCGGTCAAAACTGATTTCTTCAATAAAGTGGTCGACCACAACTGCAATGCCTTCAGCACCACCCAATCGTTCGTACAGGGTGTCTTCTGCCATCAGAGGATTCAGTAAAGACGTTGCCATCAGTAGCGTGCTGCTGCAAAGCAAAGAACGGATCATCACGGCTCTCCTATTGAAAATACCCGGTTAACGATACATACAGACCGTCCTGATCATCGCTGCCGGCAATGCTGCCAAGCTGCGCCCAGGCCAGGGTAAGGTTCAGCTGTTTATGCGGAAACCAGGCAATAAAAAGATCACGATAATCATCTTCGCGAAATGCAGTTAAATTATCGGGCTTGGTGCGGTATTCCGCTCCCACGGCCAATCCATCACGTAGCAGCACCAATGCCGAAATCTCTGGCAGCAGCTGATAACTGCGTTTGTCGTCTCCGCCAAACCCCAGCAACCCCATCTGGTTGGCTTTACTGGCACGCAAGGTTGCGTTCCATAAAACGTTGTACCCGGCCAGTGCTGCCAGATGGATTTTACTGGCCGACAGATAAATATCCGTTCCCTGGGTATCGTTATCCGCGCCAACGGCGGCGGCCGTATCGCCATCCAGCAGACGTTTATGCTGTAACCCCAGCGCCAGCTGTGGCATTGCCGTAAACACAGCATCACCGGCGAGCCGGAGTTTGCCACCATAAACTTCCTGACGGACATCCGTTGCGGTATTTTTTAAGCGGAAATTCTGCTGTGCTGCGCTGAGTTCCAGACGGTTGTTGTAACTCCAGCTGGCACCCAGCACCTCCAGACGAAAATCCTGCACATCGGTGCGGGTCGTAAACGCGCTGAGACTGTGTTCGCCCTGCTCACTGTAACCACTGATCAGCGCCCAGGGCACAAGACCGCCACCGGCCGCCCCTTCCAGCTGAGTAACACCGGAGGTTGCCAGCAGACGTCCCTGCGCCAATAGCGGAACACTAAGAAAAGAACCCAGCCCCAGCAAGGTCAGGTATTTCAGCGGTGAAAAACAACCTTTCATGATTGTATCTCCTGTTGCCGGTCAGCCGTGTCAGAATGCTGCCGGAAATCGGCCAGCCAGCCCGCAATACTTTCGAACGCCATCGGCCGGCAGAGAAAATACCCCTGAATATAATTACAACCGGCAGCCTTAAGCCAGGTTTCTGATGCCTGATTTTCCACCCCTTCGGCAGTCACTCTCAGGCCTAATTCACGTGCCATATTCAGCGTTGAACGGACAATGATCTGGTCATCATGCGTTTCTGCCAGATTCAGGATAAAACATTTATCGATTTTAATTTCGTCCACCGGCATACGCGCAAGCTTGGATAACGCCGAATAACCAATACCATAATCATCCATCGAGATACTGAAACCATGCTCGCGCAGCAGCTGCAGTTGTTGCAGTGATTTTTCTTCATCCAGCATCATGTCGCGCTCGGTTATTTCCAGGCAGATATCCGCCGGCCGTAGTTGCAGATCCTGCAGTTTGTGTTCAATCAGGGTGGTCAGGCCATCCCGGCAAATATCCTGAGCAGAAATATTAATAGATACCTGCAGATCAATATTATTGCGCCGCCAGACAGCCACATGCTCCAGCACCTGCGCAATAACCCAATCGGTCAGCTGGCAGATCAGGCCGGTTTGCTCGGCCAGTTCGATAAAAACATCCGGGGGAATAAAACCATCCTGTGGATGGAACCAGCGGATCAGAGCTTCGGCTTTATCGACGTTTCCCGTCAGCAGATTTTTCTGCGGCTGATAGTACATCTGTAACTGGCCATCATTGTCGTTCAGCGCCTGCTTTAACGATTTCAGAATATGCAGTTTCTGCAGGTGTTGCTGATCCATGCCGTCTTCATATAAAAACAGCGACAGCTTATGGCTGCGTGCATGTTCCAGCGCAATGTTTGTACGCCGGATTAACTGCGCGGCGGTGCTTGCCTGTGCCGGAAACAACACCAACCCGACCCTGACATCAATATTCACACTGATGCCATTCACATTCACTGGTGTCGCCATACTGTGCAGTATTTTCCAGCCGTGCGCCTCAGCCCACAGGTTGGTTGCCGTATCGGGGCACGGAATTAAAAGAACAAATTCATCGCCCGCCACCCGTGCCAGCGCTCCTTGCTGGCTGAGCGCAGCCAGCCGCTGCGCGACGCGGGTCAGGCAGCCATCACCGACATCCGGGCCTAACGAATCGTTGATGTTTTTAAATCCGCGGATATTCACATCGGCCAGCATAAATGACTCACCAGTCTCTACCCGCTGTTCGAGTTCACTCAGCATGCTGACGCGATTCAGAAGACCGGTAAGGCTGTCATGCAACGCCTGGTAACGGATTTTCTGCTCACGGCCAGCCAGGTCATTGTTCATGGTGCGGAAAGCAGACACCAGTGTCTGAATTTCATTATTGGCTCTGCGTGGCGGATCGATGCTGTGATATTCCCCGCGGGCTATCGCGCGGGCATCACGTACCAGCCGCTTCAGCGGTACGGTTAAACGGCGTGCCATCAGAGTACTGCCTGCCACCGCCAATAAAACAATAATCAGTGCCAGTTGCAGAATACGGTTACGTAAACGGACATACCCCTCAGAAGAGGAGCGCAGATCAGCAGACAGCACCACGCTTACCGGGACTGTATCGTGGCGCGATATGGTCAGCCACTGACTGGCAAAACGCTGTGCAGCGTCATTCCCCCAGTAACCCAAAGCCTGTGCATAGCCAGGGGAACTCATCGCCTGCAAAATCTGCTCATCCCCGGACAGCGATGATGAATACACCAGATTACTGACCCCACGCGGAGAGCGCATGCCCAGGCTTTGCTGTTCAACAAAAGTAACCTCAATACCGCTGCTGCGGGCCAGTTGCTGCGCCAGAGGCTCGTCCATACGGAAGCCAACCCCGGCAATAGCAATCACCCGCGGCGCCTGCACCGGAATCAGCAGCAACTGATAAATATGATTACCCAGCACAAAAAAATCGGCACTGACCTCACCTTTAAGCGACTGTGCCAGTGCCGGGGCGTAGCTGAACTGTTCGCCTTCACGCACATCGCTGTCAGTACTGGCCGTCACCTGACCGCTGACATCCACCAGAAACATCAGATCAGAACGGATACGGGAACCATGATTTTCCAGCATGCTCGCCACCGTGGCTTTATCCTGGCTGGCCAGCGCCTGCTTAAAACCAAAGTCAGAGACCAGTATTTCGGCCGACGTCAGCAGCTGCTGCTGACGCATGGCAACGGTGTTTTTAAACACCTCCACCGCCGCGCTCAGGTCATTATTTACTTTGCTGCGGATGGTTTCGCCAGCACTGTAAAGTACCAGTGTCAGAATCGACAACGAGGTCAGGGCGGTCAGACCGGCGGTCAGCAGCAGAATCTGGCTGCGGAAGGTATTCAGCCTCATGCTGTGGCCTCAGCGGCGTAGTTTATTACCAAAGCCCTGCCCCTCCTGCTGCTCTGGCGCAGCAACGGCCAGTGACAGTGTTATTTGTATATGCCCGTCAGTCCGGGGCATGGTGTTCAGTTGCTGCAGAGTCAGAGTCTGCCGCTCATTCTCGTTCAGCGACAATCTGGGATGCCAGACGCTCAGCGTTGATGCTGCCGGCAGATCAGGTATACGGATTCGTCCATCCCCGTTACTGATGAAGGTATCGTCGCCGTCACTAACATAGATATAACCAACCATCTGGTCATGAATGTTGCAGCCCAGCACAACCAGACCGGGCTGATCAAACAGTACCGGCTCTTTTGGTGTGTTGGCATATAAACGGATTTCAAAGATTTTCGGAGACGAAAAGGAATAAACATGATGGCGGATATTATCGCTGTTGGGAAAGCTGACACGCTGCCCCTGCTGAACAATGAGAACCGAAGGCCGGAACTGTTTGTTCACCTGATCCATCACCGCTACCGGGATATTTCCTGCCGGTACCTTTCTGACAGACGTTCCACGAACACTGACGACAACATCTGCCAGGGGTTTGCCCTGCTGATCGTGAAATTCCAGCACCAGCCCAGACTCAGGCTCTGCCCGGACAGAATGAACCTGAATAAAGGATAACAACAGAAACGTTGTCAGAACCTGCTCAGCCCATGACGGGCCGCCATGTCCCTGCCGGAATAATCGCCACACTTACCACCTCAGTCATCTGCAACCATCGCTTAAAAATAGTTGCAAACCGGCCTTAGCGCAAAGTATGAGATCCGGCGGGCAGCATATCAGCTGCGCTGATTGAAATGCGTCAGCTTGATATACATAAGTGCGGTCGAGATCACATCTCCCATGGCGGTATGGCGCTCAATAATGGGAACCTTCAGATCTTTGGCCAGCCCTTCAAAGGTCAGATCCAGCTGCAGCTCGGGGATATATTTACGCTTCTGGCGCACATAGAGTTCAGATACCTCGATAAAGCGGTTCGGCAACTGAAAATTATGCAATTGTTTGATATAGCGGTTAAGGATGGCGCGGTCATATTCGATATAAAAACCACAGATTGGGCGGTTTCCGACAAAATCCAGAACCTTCTCAATCGCTTCCGAAACTGCAACGCCCTGACGCCGGTCTTCGCGCCGCAGATAATGCACCCGCACCGCATTGGGGTCGGTTACGGCATTGGAATTAATGGTCAGATCCAGAGCTTCTGACAGGCGGATTTCCCCACCTTTTACCCGTACCGCGGCGACACTCAGCAGCTCGCCTTTTTTCTTATCGAAACAGCTGGTTTCGCAGTCCAGCACCACCACTTCATCGCCATCATAAGGCTCGGCCAGATGACGCCAGCGCCCTTCCGGTGGCATATAACCCGGCAGCTTTTTCAGCAACCAGAACGGCGCCATCAGAAATTCTCCAGATGATAATGATTGACCAGTAATTGCTTGAATTTTTTAACCCGGTGCAGCGCATGACGCAGCAAGCTGCGATCAACACTGCGCAGACTGTTAAGCTGCAGTTGCTGTGTCAGTCCCGGATTATCTGACCCGCTTTCCAGCTGCTGGCGCAGACGGATGCGTAAAAAGAACAGTAAAGCATCTTTAAGGCCCTGGGTTGTTTCATCATCCAGAACGTTCAGCGCCTGTAATTTATCCAGTCGTTGCAGGGTATTGCAGTCGCTGATGGCATATTCAAATGCCAGTGCACGGACACCGTGAACCAATGGAAAAATGCCGCCTTTTTTAATATCAATGGTGCCGTGGTCTTCGCGGATTTTACCCAGAAAAGTCAGCGGCGTTTCAAACTGCAGGGCTGGTTTGGCAAACCAGGCCGATGTCATACTGGAGCGCAGTGCCTCGGTCTGCCAGCTGGCTTTTACCGGTACAAATAATTCCCGGTTTCCGCATACCGGTTCAGCGTCCATAAAAATCGCCATATTCATCATGGGTTCCGGACGACCAGAGCGCATCCAGCGCTGTACTTTGCCGACCCAGCCGTCAACGGTATTAATCCAGCTGTCGTTAATAAACATGACGCCCCCCGGACAGGGCGGATAGCCAAAGTCGAGCAACGCCTGATGCAGGTTTTGCAATAACGGCTGCACCGCTTCACGGTCATGCTCATTCTGCAGGATAATGGCGTTGTCCTGATCGGTTTTCAGTATCTGCTCTCCCCGGCCCTCACTGCCCAGAACCAGAATGCACACACTCTTTTGTAGCCGTTTGGGGAAAATAAGCTCGAATGCCCGCTCCATCAGGCGGCGGTTCAGTGTGGTAATCAGCTCCATAATCGCCACGACTTTTACCCCCTGGGTACTGAGGCTGTCGATCAGAACCTCAAGGCGCCGGGCAGCCACCACCAGTTCCTTCATGGTTTTGGCCTGCTCAATACGCATGGCAATAACATGAGAGTGTGTCGAGAACACACTGAGCATATCCATCAGTTCGAGCATACCGACGATATCGCCATCACGGGTGACAATAACCCGCTCAATATGATGCTGGGTCATCTTCAGCAGCGCACTGAACAGAAAATCGCCGTATTTCACTTCGACCAGATCAAACTGAGCAATATCAGCCACTTTACTTTGCTTGGTTTTATCGCCGAGCAAAGTGGCACGCAGTAAATCGGTGCCGGTTACGATGCCGACCTGACGAGCGGTCCGAACCAGTACTGCGTCATATTTCTGCTCTTCCATAATGGCCGCAACCCGCGCCAGACTGGTTTGCCCGGTAACATAAACCGGCGGGCGTACACTGTCTTCATCGATGCGGGCAAGAATAAATTCAGAGACATCATTACTGCGTTGATCGACCAGTTCTTCCTGGGTGCCGAGATCGGTTTTGAAATAGATAGAAAAATCACTGGATTCATCCAGAAGCTGAATAAAATCTTTGGCGCGCAGTAAATAGCAGAGAGTTTCTTCTATCGCGGTGTAGCGGTGTTTACAGGAGGATTCCAGTACGGCACGTACGTCGAAGATATCCTCTTTGCCATACTGGGAAAAAACCTGCTGGCCGCTTTTATCGGTTTCTTCGACCACACCTTTGTAGACGATGTAGACCCCGGGAGACACATCTCCCTCATCCAGAATAACCGCACCGGCAGCAAAGAAAACCAGATCCAGGCGCTTGGTTAACCACTCCAGTTGCTGCTCAGACAAAAAACTGAACGGCGGCTGGTTAAGGTTTATCTGAATCGTCATAACCTGTCTCCTTTCTGCGATGACAGCACCGCTTTCCATTCAGTATAAAATAAAAAAGACACCGTCACAGGACGGTGCCAAGGGGAGCCCCAGCTCGAGGCAATCGTGCAGGCCAGCAAAACCGGCCAATATTCTCAGACCTGTTTACACCTATAAAACAGGTTCAGTGATCCGCTGCCTGTGCCGCACCCAACCCGGTATGCGAGCGCACAAACTGCTGATCAAATTTCTCCCGCTCCTGTGCTCCGGCGGCTGATTTATCTGTGATTGAGAAGTACCAGATCCCGGCGAAGGCAACAATGACCGAGAACAAGGCCGGGTATTTATATGGGAATACCGCACTTTCATTACCCAGAATCTGCACCCAGACAATCGGCCCAAGAACAACCAGAGAAACCGCCGTTAACAGACCCAGCCAGCCACCGATCATGGCTCCGCGGGTGGTCAGGCGCTGCCAGTACATCGACAGGAACAGCACCGGGAAATTCGCACTGGCAGCAATAGCAAAGGCCAGACCGACCATAAAGGCGATATTTTGTTGTTCGAATAAAATACCCAGTCCTATCGCAATCACACCCAGCACCAGCGTGGTAATTTTCGACACCCGCACTTCTTCTTCATCCGTTGCATCCGGACGGAAGACATTGGCATACAGATCATGAGACACCGCCGAAGCTCCGGCCAAAGCCAATCCCGAAACCACCGCCAGAATGGTGGCAAAGGCAACCGCAGAAATAAAGCCGAGGAACCAGTCGCCACCCACTGCTTTTGACAGATGGATTGCAGCCATATTGTTGCCACCGATTAAAGCGCCGGCTTCATTAAGAAACTCACTGTTGGTCGACACCAGAACGATAGCGCCAAAGCCAATAATAAAGGTCAGAATATAGAAATAGCCGATAAATCCGGTGGCATAAAAAACGGACTTGCGCGCTTCGCGGGCGTCAGCCACGGTAAAGAAGCGCATCAGAATATGCGGCAGACCAGCAGTACCAAACATAAGCGCAATACCGAGACTGATCGCCGATACCGGATCAGACACCAGACCACCCGGCCCCATAATGGCAATGCCTTTTTCGTGAACTTCGGTTGCCTGCTGGAATAAATTGCCCATATCAAAACCGACATAAACCAGTACCATCAGGGCCATAAAACTGGCACCGGATAACAGTAATACCGCTTTAATAATCTGTACCCAGGTTGTAGCCAGCATACCGCCCATGGTGACGTACAGCACCATCAGAATACCCACCAGCACGACGGCATAGTCGTACGGCAAGCCAAACAGCAGTTGAATCAGTTTTCCCGAGCCAACCATCTGGGCAATCAGATAAAGAGAAACAACACAAAGCGATCCAACAGCCGACAGCGTACGGATCTGGGTCTGCCCAAGACGATACGAAGCCACATCGGCAAAAGTAAACTTGCCCAGATTGCGCAGCCGTTCGGCAATCATAAACAGAATCAGTGGCCAGCCGACCAGAAAGCCGATGGAATAAATAAGGCCGTCAAAACCGGATAAATACACCAGGCCGGAAATCCCCAGAAAAGATGCCGCCGACATATAATCCCCGGCAATGGCCAGACCATTCTGAAAACCGGTAATACCACCACCAGCCGCATAATAATCGGCGGCGGAACGGGTGCGACGACTGGACCAGACGGTAATACCCAGCGTAAAGGCCACAAAAATAAGAAACATAATAATGGCCGACCAGTTGGTGGCCTGCTGCTCTACGGCCCCGCTGATAGCATCGCCGGCAAAAGCCAGACTGCTCAGGGACAAGAGCGGAAATAATACAAAGGGTTTCAAACGTTTAAACATACGGATTCCTTAACCCTTCAGACATTCTTCAATGATGCGTTGATTTTCTTCATCAAATTCGGTGTTCGCACGTTTAACGTAAATACCGGTCAGCAGAAACGATGAAATAATAATAAAAACACCCATAGGGATTCCCCAGGTGGTGACGCTGCCCTGAGCAACCGGCTCGGCCAGAACGCCGGGAGCAAAAGCAACCAGCAGAATAAAAGAAAAGTACATCACCAGCACAATGGCGGAGAGTTTCAGGGCAAAGGATTTGCGCTTTGACACCAGAATCTGAAAATCCGGGTGATCTTTAATTTTTTGGTAGACATCGGACTGCATGCCTGACTCCTGACAATGAATAACTCATTGGCATTCTACTCAACGGGGCCCGCCCCCCCAGCCCGACCATAGTCTCAGGAAGTACGCCGCCGGATCTTTCACCCTGTACGACCTTGGTCTAAGATCAGGACAGTGACGCAGAGTGAAAACAGGGGCTCGTGTTAAGCTCCCCAGAGGCAAAAAAAATACAACAAGGAAAGCTATGATTCCGGCCTGGCAGCTCATTTCAATTTCTGTGTTATACATTGGCACGCTGTTCGGTATTGCCTGGTACGGCGACCGCCGGGCTCACAGCGGCAGACCTGTGCACAACACCGGTATGATTTACAGTCTGTCGCTGGCGGTTTATTGCACCTCCTGGACCTTTTATGGTGCTGTAGGCATGGCCGCCACCAGCGGCTGGATGTTCCTCAGTATTTATATCGGCCCGATTCTGTTTCTGCTTTTTTTCTGGCGCATGCTGGGGAAAATCATCCGCATTGCCAAAGAAAAACGCCTGACCTCCATTGCCGACTTTATTGCCACCCGTTACGGCCGTGATCACACCCTCGCCATTCTGGTAACCATCGTCGCAGTGCTTGGTGTTGTGCCTTACATCGCACTGCAACTCAAAGCCATCGCCACCACTTTTGAGCTGGTCACTCAGCCATTGGGCGCCGACAGCGGCGGCCCGATTTTTTTCTGGCAGGACACCGCCTTTCATATCAGCTGGGCGATGGCGCTGTTTGTCATTGTGTTTGGTACCCGCGACATTGACGCCAGCGAACAGCATCCGGGGATGATTCTGGCGGTTGCCTTTGAATCGATGGTGAAACTGCTGGCGATTCTCGCGGTGGGAATCTGGGTGATGACGTCCCTGTTCGACTCGCCGCTGGATTTATTCACCCTGTCCAAAACAGTGATGCCCGACCATGCGCTGTTTAACAGCGATGTGATCTCCCTTGCCTTTATTCTGCAAAGCCTGCTGGCCGGGTTTGCCATTCTCTGCCTGCCACGTCAGTTTCAGGTTGGTGTCATCGAGAATGAATCGGTGCGCCACATTCATACCGCACGCTGGATGTTTCCGCTGTATCTGGTGCTGATGCTGTTGTTTGTTGTCCCCATCGCCTTAACCGGCCATCTATTTATGCGCGATCTGGGATTTGCTCCGGACACCTATGTGCTCAGCCTGCCGGTATCCCTCGGTCAGGACGTTCTGGCCATAATTGCGTTTATCGGTGGCGGCAGCGCGGCGACCGGTATGATCATTGTGGCAACCATCGCCATCAGCACCATGGTGTCAAACGAGCTGGTGCTGCCTGCGTTCTTCCGCAATACCCAACAACAGAGTGATATTCAGCAATCATCCAGTGTGCGCACACTGGTACTGACCGTGCGTCGCATGGTGATTGTGGTCATGATTCTGGGTTCCTATCTGTTTTACCGCATGGTCGGGGAATTTGAATCGCTGGCAGCTATTGGCCTGTTATCTTTTGCCGCCGTCGCGCAATTTGCCCCGCCACTGATTGGTGGTCTGATCTGGCAGGGAGGTAATCGTCAGGGCGCTATTGCCGGGCTGTTGAGTGGCACCTTTATCTGGATTTATACCCTGCTCTGGCCAGTGCTGGCGCAGGGCATTGAACAGAGCAATACAACGCCTTATCAGATGCTGGGACTGAATCTGGATGATTTCAGTTTCGGTGTGATATTAAGCCTGTCGGTTAACGTATCGCTGTATATTTTCTTCTCGGTGGTCACCAACGCCTCTGTGCGGGAACGCATGCTGGCCTCCGACTTCACCAGCACCAAGGCTCTGAATCCGGGTAATCAGGTGGCTCCGTCGTTCACCTGCAAAGTCGATGATGTACGCGTGGTGCTGGAGCGGATTCTGGGCTACAAAAAAACCGAATCTTTTTTTGCCGACTATCAGGCTCATCACGGTATTCAGTACGACCATGCCATGGCATCCAGCGATTTGCTGCACGATGCCGAGAAATTACTGGCCTCGGTGGTCGGCTCATCTTCTGCACGGGTTATCTTCTCGACCTTATTAGGTGGCGAGCAGATTCAGATCCGCGATCTGGCCTTCCTCGCCAGCGAAGCCAGTCAGGCCTTTGCCATGAGCCGCGAGCAATTGCAGGCTGCGGTAGAAAATCTGCATCAGGGCGTCAGCGTGGTTGACCGTAATCTCAATCTGGTGGCCTGGAACCGGCGCTATCTGGAACTGTTTAATTACCCTCCGGGCTTTATTCAGGTGGGCAAGCCGGTTGCCGACATTATTGCGTTTAATGCCGAGCGCGGTTTCTGCGGCCCCGGCAGCATAGAGCAGCAGGTTGCACGCAGAATGCGTTTTTTAAGTGCCGGCTCCGCCCATCAGTTTGAACGCCTGCTGCCGCATGGTGTAGTGATATCCATGCAGGGCCATCCGATGCCGGATGGTGGTTTTGTTACCAGCTTCACTGACATTACGGTTCACCGTAAAGCCGAACAGGCTTTAAAAGAAGCCAATGTAAGCCTTGAACGCCGCGTCGAAAAAAGTACCCAGCAGCTGGATGATCTGACCTCGCAGCTGATCGAAGCCAATACCAGTAAAACCCGGTTCCTGGCCGCTGCCGGACACGATCTGATGCAGCCATTAAATGCCGCCAAATTATTTGCCTCGACCCTGGCGCAGCACAATTTATCGGAGGAGCAACGCCATCTGCTGACCCATCTGGAAGGCTCACTGCAATCGGCTGAAGATGTGTTATCGGTGCTGGTTGAAATATCCAAACTGGATGCCGGAGCTATTGAACCCAGCCTGCGGCCTATTCAGTTAAGTGCCGTGTTAAAACCCCTGCGTGATGAATTTACCGCACTGGCGGCGGAGAAAGGTCTGGTGCTGCGCTTCCGCCCCTGTGATTACTGGGTATTAAGTGACGCTCACTGGCTGCGCCGTATCGTGCAGAATCTGCTCAGCAATGCCGTGCGCTATACCCATAAAGGCGGCATTCTGCTTGGCTGCCGTAAGCGTGGTGAGCAATTGGTTATCGAAGTCTGGGATACCGGTCCGGGTATTCCGCGCTCTAAGCTGGGGGAGATTTTTGGCGAATTCAAACGTCTTAATCAGGGCAAGCAGGACAGCAAAGGACTGGGATTGGGGCTCGCCATTGTTGATCGTATGGCTAAGCGTATGGGACACAGCGTGGAAGTCGATTCCTGGGTGGGTAATGGCACCCTCTTCCGTATCACCCTGCCACTGACCGAAGCCGATGTGGTGAAGCAGGATAACCGCGACCAGCAGGCGCGGGTGTCCGGCAGTTTTGAGGGCTTACAGACGTTCTGTATTGATAATGACGCTGAAGTTCTGGCCGGTATGAATGCCCTGCTCAGCAGCTGGCAATGTGAGGTTTTCAGTTGCAGCGACGAGCACGAAGCTGAACAGGTGCCATTCAAGCCGCAAATCATGCTCGCTGATTACCAGCTCGACAACGACGTCACCGGCCTGCAGGTGATGTCGATGCTGCGCCGTCATTTTAATGAGGATATTCCCGGCGTATTAATCTCAGCCGATCCACGGCCATCAGTTGCAGAAGAAGCCAAATCTCTCGGCTTCTATTTCCTGAAAAAACCGGTACGCCCTGCGGCATTACGCGCTCTGATCCGCCGTCTTATCCGCTGAATAATGCGGCAGCCGACCAGAGCATAAACGGCGGCAAGAGCATAAAAAAACAGGAGCAATGGCTCCTGTTTTTTTATGCTGCTTCTGACTGGCAGGCGACGGTCAGACCTGAGTTGCCATCAGGGTATCCGGTTTTTCAAAATCCAGACTCTGCACCGAAATAACGGCCTGGGTACGGGTGCGCACACCCAGCTTACGGAAAATGGCCGTTACATGAGCCTTGATAGTGGCTTCGCTGACGTCAAGATCGTAGGCGATCTGTTTGTTAAGCATGCCTTCCGACATCATGGTCAGTACACGGAACTGTTGCGGTGTCAGACTGGCCAGGCGTTCAGCCAGATCCAGCGCATTCTGGTTTGGCTGATGCTGATGGCGACGTGCAGCATCGGGCAGATAGATATCCCCCTGCAACACCATTTCGATGGCTTTGGCGATATGTTCCAGCGGTGACGATTTGGAAATATAACCGGACGCTTCATGATCGATCGCCTGACACATAATGGCCGGATCTTCACAGGCCGAGACAACGATCACCGGAATTTCCGGGTAATGTGAGCGCAGAAAAACCAGCCCGGAATAACCGTGCGCTCCCGGCATCTGCAGATCCAGCAGAATCAGATCGGCATCTTTATGCTGCTCCACCACCTGCTGCAATTCCGGCAGCGATTCTGCCTGCTCAATCGTAACATCGGGTACCAGCTGTTTAACCGCCTGCTGCATAGCCGTGCGGAATAATGGGTGATCATCAGCAATGATGATTTTTTGTGCGAGCTGCATAGTCCCCTCCGGAGAATCCTGCTCAGCGGTTTAACCGCTGACTATTGTTATTGTGCGACATTTTATCAGCAGATGCTTGTGTCCACTGTAAAAACGCAAAAAACTGCCCAGAGAATTCTCTGGGCAGCTCCGTCAGACACGCAATGATGACTTAATCATCCGTGCTGGTCATCCGCGATTCAGGCGCTTGTCGATCAGTGATTCCACCACCGACGGATCGGCCAGAGTAGAAATATCTCCCAGAGAATCATGTTCGTTAGCGGCAATCTTACGCAGGATACGGCGCATAATTTTGCCTGAACGGGTTTTTGGCAGCCCCGGGGTAATCTGAATCAGATCGGGTGCCGCAATCGGACCGATTTCGGCACGCACCCAGTTGCGCAGTTCCTTCACCAGCTCTTCGCTCGATTCTTCACCGGCATTCAGAGTGACGTATACGTAGATACCCTGGCCTTTGATATCGTGCGGATAACCCACCACCGCAGCCTCAGCCACTTTCGGGTGTGCAACCAGCGCACTTTCTACTTCAGCGGTACCCATGCGGTGACCGGATACGTTGATCACGTCATCCACACGGCCGGTAATCCAGTAGTAACCGTCTTCGTCACGACGGGCACCGTCACCGGTAAAGTACATGCCACGGAAAGTAGAGAAATAGGTCTGCACAAAGCGCTCATGATCGCCGTATACAGTACGGGCCTGACCCGGCCAGCTGTCGATCATCACCAGGTTACCTTCAACCGCACCTTCCAGCAGCATACCGGAGTTGTCTACCAGTGCTGGCTGCACACCAAAGAACGGACGGGTTGCTGAGCCTGGTTTAGCATCGGTAGCACCCGGTAACGGGGTGATCATGATGCCGCCGGTTTCAGTCTGCCACCAGGTATCGACAATCGGGCAACGCTCTTCACCAATGGTGCGGTAATACCATTCCCAGGCTTCCGGGTTAATCGGTTCACCCACCGAACCCAGCAGACGCAGGGATTCACGGTGCGTGCCTTCAACGGCTTTCGCGCCTTCGGCCATCAGCGAGCGGATCGCGGTCGGTGCGGTATAAAGAATGTTGACCTGATGCTTATCAACAATCTGCGAGAAACGGTTGATGTCCGGATAATTCGGCACACCTTCGCACATCAGGGTTGTACCGCCATTAGCCAGCGGTCCGTACAGCAGATAGGTATGACCGGTAATCCAGCCCACATCGGCGGTACACCAGTAAATATCGCCATCGTGATAGTCAAAAACGTACTGATGGGTAATAGACGCCCAGACCATATAGCCACCGGTGGTATGCAACACACCTTTAGGCTTACCGGTGGAACCGGAGGTATAAAGAATAAAGAGCGGATCTTCAGCGCCCATTTCTTCTGCCGGGCAATGTGGAGAAGCCAGGCTCACCAGATCGTGATACCAGACATCGCGGGCCGGATGCCAGGCGACATCAGAGCCGGTGCGCTTAACCACAATCACTTTTTCAAGTGAGCGGATCGCAGGATTGGTCAGCGCTTCATCCACGTTCGCTTTCAGTGGCACTTTCTTGCCACCACGCACACCTTCGTCTGAAGTGATGACGATTTTGGCGTTACTGTCTTCGATACGACCCGCCAGAGCATCCGGCGAGAAACCACCAAATACTACCGAGTGAACGGCACCAATACGGGTACAGGCCAGCATGGCAACCGCCGCTTCCGGAATCATCGGCATATAAATGCAGACGATATCGCCCTTGCGTACGCCCTGACCACGCAGCGCATTGGCAAAGCGGGAAACTTCTTCATGCAGCTCTTTATAGGTGATGTGACGATCCTGACCCGGATCATCGCCTTCCCAGATAATGGCGGTCTGATCGCCACGGGTTTCCAGATGGCGATCCAGACAGTTGGCTGAAGCATTCAGCGTACCGTCTTCAAACCATTTGATGTTGACGTTGTGATCATCAAACGACACGTTGCGCACACGGGTGAAAGGTTTTATCCAGTCAATACGCTGTTCTGCCTGCTCACGCCAGAACCCTTCCGGGTTGATGACGGACTGCTGGTACATCTGCAGATACTTCTCGTTGTTAATCCAGGCGGAATCAGCAAATTCCGGTTTGACTGGATAAACCTTCTGGTCGCTCATAGCGTTCTCCCTAAGTGATTATTTTTAAAGCTCGCTAGTGCCCGGCGGCAATGTATATCTTATGACTCATATTGAGTGACCGGCCGCTCTTCCCCAAATTAGACAATGGTCTATCGGCGAAAAAACCGGGCAATCAGGCGCGGATTACAGACGATCAACCTTCAGCTCCCTTACTTCTGGCTGGATCGCCCTGATGCATCCCTTTTAAACCAGGCATCCGCTTTCCGGCTGTGTGCCGGAATACAAATACCAGTATCTGTTTAATACCCCTGAATGAAACGCTGAACCAGTGTTTCTTTATTACTTATCTTGCTGATATCTAAAGGAAAACTGATCAGTCCGCATATTACCCCGGATATTCACCTGTGCCTGTCCCGAATGAATAACATGCAACCAAAGATCTGAAACGACTGAAGTTAACGGTATAAGCTGCTTGACGGAATATGCTCATACCCACCGCTCATCCGCACCAGAACGGCACACAAAGGTCCGTTTCCACTGCTGCTGTAAAGCGCCGACACTTATCCGTAGTTCAGCAGAGAGTTAGTAAGTACTTCTACTTAACGCCTTGCAGCTTCGACCTTTGGCTAATTTCGTCGCACAGAAACTGTGCACCATAGTGAGCAGGCACAACTATGATAATAAGGAGAGCGACATGCGTAAGACTTCTGCAATTCTGTTGGCCGCGGCACTGCCGATGGCTGTTCAGGCAGCAAATACCGAGTTCAGCTATGGCGGCTATATCAAGATGGACGCCATGATGAGCACCTATTCCGATGGTGATATTGGCGCAGGCAGCCTGGGTCGTGATTTTTATGTACCGTCAACCACACCAACCAGTGGTGGTACCGGCGAAGAAACCAGTAGTGTCGACTTCAGTGCCAAATCGTCACGTCTGAACTTTAAAACCGTTACCACCACCGACAGCGGTGAGAAAGTAACCGGTTTTATTGAAATGGATTTTCTGACCACATCCGGTAACGAGGTGGTTTCCAATTCCAACAGTCCACGTCTGCGCCATGCGTTCTTCACCTATAACAATCTGACTTTTGGTCAGACCTGGTCGACGTTTATGAACGTTGGCGCCCTGCCAGAAACCGTAGACTTTCTCGGCGTAAGTGACGGTACTGTATTTAACCGTCAGGCACAGATCCGCTACACCATGGGTGACTTCCAGTTTGCTCTGGAAAACCCGGAAACCACACTTGTTACAGCACCTGCCGCCCCAGGAGCGCCAGGTACACTGACAACCGATGATTCCGGTCTGCCTGATATCGTTGCCCGTTATAACCTGAAGGCCGGTGATCATGCGTTTACCGTTGCCGCGATTGCCCGCCAGTTTGCGGTACAGGATGGTGCACAAAACGGTGTAGACGAAACCGCTAATGGATTCGGTGTCAGCCTGTCCGGTATGGTCAAAATCGGCGCCGATGACCTGAAGTTCAGCTATACCACCGGTGATGTTGCACGTTACGTGGGTCTCGCCGCTGCTCAGGACGCTATTGTCGATGCAAGTGGCGACATTAAAGCCACGACCGTTAATGCTGCCTTTGTTGCTTACCGTCACTTCTGGAACGATAAGATGCGCAGCACCATCGCCTATTCCATGCTGGACGCTGACTACGATGACGACACCATTGCTGCAGGACGTGTTGAAGCATCCACCAGCACCCGTCTGAACCTGATGTATTCCCCAACCAAAGAAGTAACCTATGGTGTGGAATACAGCATGGCGACACTGGAAAAAGTGACAACCACCAAGAACGAAGGCGATATGAACCGCCTGCACTTCACCGCCAAGTACAGCTTCTGATCTGTACCTGACGCGCCTGACAAAAACCCGGCTCCGGCCGGGTTTTTTATTGCCTGATCAATACCCAAAATTCACCTGCTCCGTATAACCCAGCCGGTTATAACAACATTCTCAATAATGCTGTTGGCATTGCCTAAGTGTTTTTCCACATTTTTTCCGTGCGTCTTTCCGTGCGTCTTTCCGTGCGTCTTTTGGTACATCTTTTGGTACATCTTTTGGTACATCTTTTGGTACGTCGGTATCGCGGAGAAAAGCTGAAAAGACGATGCGCTCTCTCATCAATGTGAATAAAACGCGTTGGTTAGGCTGCTGGGAAAACAGCAATAAATCGCCTGCCGGCCAGTTACAGAACAATACAGCAGCGTTCACTTACACTCACTGACGACTCATTTTTGGCATATATGCAGATGTATTCATTGTGAAATTGACGGTTAATTATAAACAATCATATCAATGTCACAAAAATACTCGTTTGGTTACAAATGGTTACTTCGAGGATAGGGAAAAGACCTGGTGACATTTTTTGTCACATTCCCCTCATAAACGACAGTTATGACGTGTATTTTTTTAAGATTTTTTCCTGCATTGCTATTGAATGTGAGGAAAAATGTCACTTTTCAAGTAAACGAAAATTATTCTCTAAAAACAGCGTGTTACATCACAGTTTTACCCATTGCTGGTCGCCTGCCAGCAAATTGACTCAACCATATGCCCTACCTAAGATGCGCGCACAACGCACAGCACCAGGAATAACTGGCACAAGGGTACGGATTACACTTTGAGCGAACGGGTAACATTTAACATTAACGTTATTAACAAGCCTGCTTATATCTTTCGTCTGGAAGGGATCACGCTCGTCTTCGTTTTTGTTCTTATCTCCACCCACACCCTTGCCGCTGAAAATATTATTCTGCGCGAAAGCTATGCCGGTAACCTGTCGTTTGCATTGACCGGTAACACCATGCGCTCGGCCTTTGACGATTGCTACCAACTCAACAACTCCGGTGCCAGTATCACTATCCCCTCCGGCAGTACCGTTGTGGATGCCGTTCTGTACTGGTCAGGCTCGGGCAGTACTGATAACACTGTTACCTTAAACAATGAGTCTGTAAGTGCCGATACCAGTTATACCGAAACAGTCGATGGTAACGTTTTCTACAGCGCCCGTGCCGATGTAACCAACCGCATCAGCGGCTCTGGGTGGTTTACCGTTTCTGACCTCAGCTTTGATGACTCATACGCTTACTGTAATAACGGGCAGGCGTACGGTGGCTGGGCGCTGCTCGTTATCTATGAAAATTCCGCCGAGCCACTGCGGGTTGTCAACCTGTTCGAAGGTTTCCGCAATTTCTGGGGCAGCTCTATCAATCTGACACCGAATAACTTTGTGATTGCAGACAATCCGCAAAGCAAGGGTGGCAAGCACGCTCATATCACCTGGGAAGGTGATGAAGGAAATTCACAAAGTAGCAATGGCTCCAGTGAGCGCCTGACCTTCAATGGCAGCACATTGTTCGATTCTGCTAATCCAGCCAATAACCAATTCAACTCGTACTCAAACAGTGTTGGGCGCACGACCAGCGGCGTTGATCTTGATGTTTATAACATCGGCAACTATCTGTCTGCTGGTGCTACCTCTGTGACCACAACATACTCCACCGGGCAGGATCGGGTATTTCTCAGTGCAGAAATAATCAGTGTTCCTAATCGCGCGGTGAGTGACCTTAGCCCAGTCGTGATCGAGGCTCCTGCAGTATTTGCAAATCAAGTAAGCAACGTTCAGCTGCGAATAAAGAATGCCGGGCCAAGTGTCGCCAGCGCAGGTTCTGCAGTAACCATGACATTGCCCAGCGGCCTGTCATTTACAGGAAATACCGGCACGAACTGGAATTGCACCAACAATGCACCGAATCTGAGCTGTATTTACAACACTACACTGACTAAAAATGCAGTATCAGCGCCATTAAATCTGGCCATTGCCACCACACCTGTGGCGTTGGGTAACAATAACTGGACGGTTAACGTTAACGGTATCGAGTTTGATAACCGTCTTCAGAACAATACCACCACAATAAATCTGCAGGTCGACAAACCCGACCTGAGCCTATCAGAAAAACTGGCTGTCGATCAGTCTGGCGGGCTGGTTAATGCCGGTGATGTTATCCGTTACGTTATTCAGGTAACAGAAGCATCCGGCCGTGCCGTACAAGGTTTAAGTGTCAGCGACACGCTGGAAGCAACCTTTAACAGTGCTTCTCTGGTCAGTTCACCGCCCGGAAGCAATGCGGTACTTAATGGCAACACCTTAACTGTGAGTAATCTGTCATTGGCAGCTGATGAAACGGCCAGCATTATTGTTGATGCTGTTATTTCTTCTGACACTGCAGATAACACCGCAATCAACAACACTGCGTTGCTTAGTGTTGGCTATGATTCAGCTCTGGCAATTAATGCTCCGCAACTGATCGTGTCACAACCGACATATGACAGCGCGGGCAATAAGCCTCTGTACCTTGGGCCAGTCAATGGCACCTCCGGCAATATGGCCCGTATAACAACGGCCAATGCAAACAGCAGTGTATTCCTGCCACAAGATACTGAATACCGCTGGAGTCTTAATCCACTTCTGCGTGCCCCGCTTATTTTAAACAGTAACGCCGCCGGTATCCGAGCAGTCCTGACCCTGCGTCATGATCGCCGCCGCAATGGCAGTCTGGGCTACCTGCGCCGTGATCACGACATCATTCTGCGTGTTTTGCACAACAATACTGAAATTGCACGCCTTGATACTCACCGCATATTGCCAGCTGATGAGATTGCCGAAACCATTGAATTCACACTGCCTTTCAGCAACAACAATCTCAGTTTTGCCTCAGGTGACAGCCTGGAATTTACCCTTACCCATGATCTGATTGATGTACCGGAAAACAATGGTCAATCCGACGGCATGTACGTGGAGCTGGGAAGCAGCATGAGCAGCAGCCGCATTATTCTGCCAGCACTGACCGTTATCGAAGTCGAAAATATCCGTTTCTTCGACGCCCCCTGGGGCGACAGTAACCGTCAGGAACTGACACGCAGCAACCTTAACCGTGCACTGTTTATTAACGCTCAGGTGGTTGATCCTTTTGGTAACTTCGATATTACCGGAGCCAGCGCAAAAATCCTCGACAACGCCAATAACGAGCTGGCGGCAACCAGTAATATGAACGCCGTCGCTACACCTGACGATGCGCGGAAAATCTACGAATACCGTTACGACATTCCAGCAGCCAATGTAAATGAAGGCTTCTGGAAAGTTCAGGTGATTGCCCGTGAAGGTAACGAGAACGACATTACGCACCAGCGTCAGCAAACCATTGAGGTTCGTCAGCTTTATCCCAACGTCAGACTGGCCAAAACAGTCACCGCACTGACCGACCCGGTGAATGGTCCTGATAATCCCAAAGCAATTCCCGGTGCGGAAGTCGCTTATCAGATACAGGTAACGAACAGTGGCGAAGGCGAAGCCGACAGTAATACGTTGATTATTGACGAACAAATTGCTGCCTCCACCAGCCTTTATGTCGCCGATTTTAATGGCGCAGGCCCGGCTGAGTTTATTCAGGGTGCTGCTAACAGCGGCCTCACTTACAGCTTTGCATCATTAGCTGCGGCTAATGACGATCTCGATTTTTCCAACGATACCGACAGCAGCGACGGTATTACCTATGGCTACGTTCCGCAGCCAGATGCCGAAGGCTTTGACGCCAATGTCACCTATATCCGTTTTATGCCGAAAGGCACGTTAAACCCCGCGTCTGGCAGCAGCCAGCCGGAATTCAAGTTTCGCTACAAAGTAAAGGTCCAATAAGGAGCATTCCATGCAGACCATTAAACGTACGTCCCTGCTTCTCGCAGGTATGCTTGCTTCGGCAAGTGGCTGGGCGGCAACCCCTGCCGGTACAGAAGTTAAAAATACAGCAACAGCGACTTATTATTCACCGACCGATACTGTTAATCAGATCAGCGTGGATTCTAACGAAGCTAAATTTAAAGTTGATGAAGTTATTGATGTCAGCATCACTGCTCTTAACGGTACAAATGTAATTACCGACCAACAAGACGTTGCTGTTAAATATGAAATCAACAACGACGGTAACGGCTCAGAAAACTTCAAAGTAACAGCAATAAATGCTGCGACGGGTGATGATTTTGATGTTAGCGGAATTAAAATTTATTTCGATGCCGACGGTGATGGCAAGTTTACTGCAGCCGACCTGGCATCTGAATACAACGATGCACTTGGCCTGAATATGAATGCTGGCAGCTCCACCATTATTTTTGTGGTTGCTGATGTTCCAACAGTCGCGGTCGGTGAAAAAGCTGATTTCAATTTAACGGTTACCTCTCAGACACCAGGAGCGTCGGGTTCAGGAGCCGCTGGTACAGTGCTGGCAGGCCAGGGCGATGGTGGTACTGCTGCCATTGTTGCAAAGGATGATGCTGCAAGCACATTCACGCACACCTACACCGTGGTTTTAGACCCTAATGCTCCAGCCACTGCGGTTACCGTGGTTAAGTCGGTACTGCAACACGTAGACTCATTCAACACCGGAAAGCCTATTCCTGGTGCAGTCACTACTTATCAGATATTGGTAACTGTTCATTCAGCTGTTGAGTCGCTGATCATCTCAGACCCGATTCCGGCCAATCTTACCTACGTTCCTAACTCTGTATATATGGTCGCCTCTGACCAGGTAGGTAACGATCTGTCTGCAACAGAAACAGCATTGAATGATGCCACCGTCTTTTTACCGACTGCCGATACTCATGGTCGTGTTGCAATCGACATGGGCAACCAGGCAACAGCCGGTGTGTACACCATCCAGTTCAACGTAACTATTAATTAAGGAGGCTGTATGCGCACTCTTTTATGGGCACTGCTGCTCTTACCTTCACTGGCACTGGCTGAAGTCCGTCTGACAACAGAAGCCTTCAAAATCGTACCGGTCGCTCAGGCTGACGGCTCTGTCACAGAAGAGTGGCAAACAGCCGACCGCGTCGTACCCGGTGACAAAATCGGCTACCGCATTTCTTACAACAACGAAGGAAATGAGGCCGCCGATAGTGTTGTCATTAATAACCCGGTTCCAGCTGAAGCGAGCTATATCGCCAACAGCGCAACCGGTGCAGGCACCGCTGTCACCTACTCCGTAGATGACGGCAAAACGTTTGCGGTCGCCAGCCAGCTGACCGTCAACGAAAACGGCGTAAGCCGAACAGCAAAAGCTGAAGACTACAGCCACATCCGCTGGCAGCTGACTCAGCCGGTTGAGGCCGGAGCCAGTGGCAAAGTGGAATTTAAAGTTCGTATTAAATAATTAGGGGAATCGTATGAAATCCATACAAAAACTGGTTCTGCCTGCCGTGATATCTCTTGCCGGCCTCACAGCGTTTGAGGCCAATGCAGCAGCATTAACAGCAGCTGGTACCCAAATCGAAAACACGGCGGTTATGAATTACTCCGTGAACGGCTCATCGAAAGAAGTCAAGGCTCTGAACGACCTGCTGGTTGACGTGAAAGTCGACCTCGAAGTCATTCAGGCCAATGCCGACGGCGTACACTCAACGTCGGAACAAGTTACCATTGATAGTACTGTCTACTACGTAGTTGGTAAGTACGATATTTCAAACTCCAGCAACGCGAACGCAACCATCAAGTTCTCTGCTGCTGACGCTGCGTCATTTGCCCACTCCGGCGGCACGGCTGCAGCACCAACGCTGACGGGCGCTAACTACGTCTACTCACTCGACGGCACCAGCCTGCTGGTGGCTGATGGCGATGGGGAGTACTCAGTGGCGATCAATCAGGCGACTGACAACGCTTCCATCCCAGCGACCACCGTGTACGTTCTGGCCACCAGTCAGGAAGCAATCGGTAAAGATGGCGACATCATGGCTGCCCAGTTGACAGCCAGCGTGAAGAAAGTAACCAACACCCTGCTTAATGCTATTCAGTCTGGTGGTTACGCAGTAGGCGCAACCGACAGCCGGAACGATGCATTCGACAAAGACACAATTCAGTTCGTGTTTGCTGACAACGGTGGTGACAACATTGAATCCGCCATTGACGGTCTGAAACTGGACAACATGCCTGATTTCGGAACCAATCCTGATGGCACAGGCACCAACAGCGCCTTTACCAAAACCAGTGAAGTGGTTTGGGATCCTTTCACAGGTAAACTGGATACTGCTAACGGTAAAAATCCGAAAGCTATTCCAGGTTCAATCGTTAAGTACACTGTGGTACTGAACAATCAGGGAAGTGGTGCTGCGACCAATGTATCGGTTTCCGATACCCTTCCTGCTGAACTGACCTACTGCGATACCGCACCGAACGAGGCTGTAAGTGACGGTATAACCTGTGCACTGACAGCCACAGCTCCTACTGATGGTACGAACACTGATGTGGCTCCGACTGCCAGCGGTAGTACCTCTGGTGTGTCCGTTGTTTACAGCACCTTCAGCGGTGGTAGCACCAGCACAATCACGTTCTATGCGATTGTGAACTAAGCCATGATTAATGCCATCCGCCAAGTAATCAGTATGTACAGATACGGACGTTCAGTTCGTATCTGCGCCTGCCTGTGGCTGGCGGTTATGGCAATTAATCCGGTTTCTGTACTGGCAGCAACGCCTGCCGGTACAGAGATCACCAATATTGTGTACGCAGATTTCAGCAAAGACAGTAAGCTATTCCGACAATCACATTCGGTATCCTTCCTCGCCGAAAAAGGCCCGGTTGATCCTGCACCACCAACACCCACATTTTCTGAAATTTCTCTGCAGCATCTGACTGGTAGCGACCAATCAGGTTTAGACATAAACGTTACCCAGTGTGGCAACGGCAGCGGTAATTTCACACCTATTTCAAGCGTGACGGATATCCCAGGTAACAACTACAGCTTACCGGGAACCTTCACGACCGCTGATGCCGGATACGGCTTTAAAATCGGCGAACCCTTAGTTGTTGTTCTGCAAGATGCCGATCAGAACCTCAGCGCCACAGCCATTGACCAGGTTATTGTCATCGTCAGCAACAGCAGTAATACCGATACAGAACAACTGCGCCTGAGTGAAACCGGTATCAATACCGGTATCTTTGCCGGTGTCATTGCCACCAACCGTATTTCAGCGGCATCACAATCTTACGATTGCGCCTTGTCACTGAAAACCGGCATGACTGTATCAGCTAATTATGAAGATACCCGTGACGCAACCGATACCAGCGCGACCACAGCCCCTTTTGATCCATATAGCCGGGTATTTAATTCTGTAAGTGGCGAACCAATCAACGGCGTACAGGTCAGTCTTATTAATGCTGACACCGGCCTGCCGGCAACGGTCTATGGTGACGATGGTATTACCCCTTACCCTGCAACCGTTACCACGGGGCCATCAACAAATTCCGGCATCAGCATTCAGGCAGCAAGCGCAGCCGGTTTTCCGGATGGCAGCTTCCGCTTCCCATACATACCCGATGGTAATTATCGTCTGGAATTTTCTGCGCCAGAGCGTTACCGAATTCCGTCCAACGCCGACGACCAGCAACTGTCTCAGCTTACCGGTTCATTTACGGTTAACAATATTTCCCGTGGCGATAGCTTCACACTGCAACAGCGAATTCTGCTCACAGATATTCCTGCCGATGATCTGCAAGCCGGTATTTTATTAAGTAAAACCGCCAATAAAACAGAAGTCGGTGTCGGCGATTTTATTCAATACAGCGTAACGCTCAAAAACAAAGAAACTCTGGTTACCAATGCCAATATTGTCGACCAGCTTCCGGCCGGCTTACGTTTCCGCAAGGGTTCCGTGCGCTATAACGACGACAAAGCAGCCGATCCGGTTATCAGCAGCAATGGTCAGACATTGACCTTCCCAATGCCAGACCTTAGCGCAAACCAAAATCTGACCATCACCTACGTTACTCAGGTTACCGCTTTGGCACAGGGCGATCTGACCAATATTGCCTGGCTTGAAGATGACCTGGTGAACGCTAATAAAGCTCAGGCAACGGTGAAAGTGGCCGATGAATTTTTCAAAGATCGTGCGCGTTTATTTGGCCGCGTCTACCTCGACGATTGCAGCGGTAACTTGGACGCTGAAGCTGTGTCCAATGTGCGTCTGTTTATGGAAGACGGAACCTATGTCGTCACCGATGCCAATGGTGAATGGCATATTGAAAACGTCCGTCCGGGCACCCACGTCGTACAGCTGGATACCGCCACCATTCCACCTTATATGGAAGTGGTCAGCTGCGATGAACGCGGTTTCCATGCCGGCCGTGCATTCAGTCAGTTTGTTGATGTGCAGGGCGGCAGTTTCTGGCGCGTCGATTTTGCGCTGAAAATGAAAACCCCTGAAAGTGGCGAAATCCGTCAGCGTTTGAGTCATCAGCTGGTGCCTCTGGCGGCTATGGCTGATGGCAAACTGCCTTACAATTCCCCCGTGCCGGAAAAACTGCGCTTTACCGTCGACCTCGAAGGCAACGGTCTGGAAGTGAACAACGTTATTCAGATGATCGCCCTGCCCGACGGTGTTATTTACGAGCCCGGCAGCAGCGTACTGGATAATGTCCCGTGGGAAGATCCACAGATTTCCTACGGTACGCTGATTTATAAACTTGGCGATAAACCGGCCGACTGGTCACACCAGCTGCAGTTTTCGGCCATCGTCAGCGATAAAGCCGACAGCGGTGAATTAACCACGCGCTCCATTACCCGCTTCCAGGCCGAAGGTCAGCCCAAGCAGCAGATTAAACCAGCCAGTACCACCGCCGTGCTGCAGCTGCCGCCGGACGATGGCCAGGTAAAACCGATTAATCCGCCGAAATTCGATAATTTTTCTGATGTTTTAACGCCGGAAGACAAAGCCAACCTGAAAAATGTGATCGACCGCCTGGCAGGCCTGCGCAATTTAACCGTACAGGTCGTTGGCCATACCGACAGCACGCCGATTGCCCGCCGGAATAAACATATTTATGCCGATAATCAGGCGCTGTCTGAAGCCCGGGCATCATCGGTGGCCCGTTATCTGGCCGAACAGTTGGGCGTTGAGCCGCAGAATATCCGTGCCGTTGGTAAAGGCTCCTCGGTGCCGGTGGCCAGCAATGCCAGCCGTGATGGCCGCGCATTAAACCGTCGCGTGGAAGTCAAAGTACTCAGCGGCGATCCGGATATCCGTCTGGCGACTATTGCCAGCGACATTCAGATTGCTTCAGTTCAGGCATCGATTGAAGGCTTCGTTAACACGCTCCCCGCCACCGCCGCTGGTGCCACAGAAGATTATAATGCTCCCGAAATGCCTGTTTTTGATGAGTATTGGTTCAATACTGCCGCCGATCAGGCTCAGTGGTTATGGCCGCCACTGGATCGCAGCCCAGCCATTGCCAGTACAAAAATTGCTATTTCGCATGCCAAAGATGAGCGAATCCGTCTGCTGCTGAACAACAGTCCTGTAAGCCCACTTAACTTTGATGGCACAGAAAGCAGTAAAAGCCGTGATCGTGCAGTCAGCATCTGGCGTGGTGTGGATCTTCAGCCTGGCGCAAACCGTTTCAGTGTTTTCGTGATCAATAAAGATGGTGACATCGTTGATCAGTTTGAACGCAATGTGCAATTTGCACAGGTTCCGGCCAAAGCCGAACTCGTCAGCGACAAAACCCGCGCCATAGCTGATGGCATCACCCCTGCTGTCATTGCAGTACGCCTGACCGATAAAGAAGGGTTTCCGATTCGTTACAACGTCACCGGCGATGTGGACGTTACGGCTCCTTACGAGCTGTACGATATTAATCGTCAGATCGAAGCCAACCCGCTGGGCGAAACGCAAAAGATTCAGTATCGCGTCGGCAACGACGGTATTACCCTGATCAGTCTTGCTCCAACCAGTCAGGCTGGTGAAGCAAAACTGACCTTTAAACACCAGAATGGCCAGGAGGATGTCATCAGTGCCTGGCTCAAGCCTGCTCCGCGTGACTGGATTCTGGTCGGTTTAGGTGATTTTTCCGTTGGCTACAACTCATCCTCTGGCGATAGCGACAGCCGTAATGCAGCCAATGTTGATAACAACATTTACCATGATGGCCGTGTTGCATTCTTCACTCAGGGTCAGGTCAGTGGTGAGTGGCTGATTACCGCCGCTTATGATTCCGGCAAGCCGAAAGCCGAAGCCTTTGCCAGCGTGATCGAGCCTGATCGTTATTACACCCTGTACGGCGATGCCAGCCAGCAACAACTGGATGCAAGTTCAGCCCGCAAGCTGTATGTGCGCATGGAACGTGAGCGTTTCTTTGCTGTGTTCGGTGATATTAATACCGGCCTTAACAGCACAACCCTTGGCCAATACAACCGCAAAATGACCGGTGCACAAATTCAGTATCAGGGCGATGTTGTTGAAGCTTCGGGATTTATCAGCCAATCAGATCAGGGCTCAGTGCGCGATGAAATTCAGGGCGATGGCACTTCTGGTCTGTACCGTTTCAGCCAGAAAAACATTGTTCTGAACAGTGAAACACTGACGATTGAGGTGCGTGATCGTTACCGCAGTGAAGTTATCCTGTCTTCAGAAACCCTGACCCGTGACAGCGATTATGTCATCGATTACCAGGACGGTACGGTGTACTTCAAAAGCCCGGTGAGCGCTACTGACGAGAACTTTAACCCGCGCTACGTAATCGCCGAGTACGAGGTTGAAGGCGGGGAGCTTGGTTATATCAGCGGTGGCCGGGCCGGCGTGAAACTTCTTGATGACAATGTGAAAGCCGGGGTAACCAGCATCACTCAGAATCAATCGGGTGAAGACAAGCACCTGCGCGGTGCTGATATCGACGTCACATTAGGTGACACCCGTATCAAAGCGGAAGTTGCACAAAGTGAAAATGTGAATGGCCAGGTTTCTGAAGGTGCGAACGCTCACCTGTTGGAAATCACCCATCGTACCCAAACGCTTGAAGCCAAAGCCTACATTCGCAGTCAGGATGAAAACTTCGGCTTTGAGCAAAGCCCGACTGCAGAAAACGATTACCGCAAAGAAGGAGCCGAAGCGAAAGTTTATCTCTCTGATCGTGACTCCTTGCATGTACAGGGTTTTCATCACTATCAGATGAGTACTGGTAATGATAAATACCAGGCCTCATCGGAATGGGTACGCAATCTGGATAACCAGAATCAGGTATCCATCGGGCTGCTCACGGCCCAGGAAGAACTGACCGATGATACACTTATCAGCGATCAGCTGACCGCTGGTTACACCACCCGCGTGTTAAACAGTCGTCTCGCCCTGAGCGTTAAAGGCCAAACCAATATCAGCAGCCGCAGTACGGATGATGATCTGATGTCATTAGGTGCGGAATATCGCCTGAGTGAAGCCGTCAGTCTGTTTGCCGGACATGAAACAGGTTTCTCATCCGATACCCCGGAACGTTCAACTATCGGTGCACGGGCTACGCCATGGAACGGCGCGCAGGTGCAGCAAAGCATTGAGCAAATGGAACAAGACGATGCCTATCGCCTGTATGCCGTTTCCGGTCTGAGTCAGGATATCCCACTCAGCAGTGCCTGGAGCATGAGCTTTGGTTTTGATCAGGCGCAGAATCTGGAAGCCAATATTCCTGGTGAAAGCAGTGATACCACTGAAGACTACTATGCGGTGCATGCCGGTACTGCCTTCCGTACAGCTATGTGGCAATGGAACAACCGTATCGAACGTCGTGAAGGCGATGTAACAGACAAATGGGTTGCACGCTCATCGGCATACCACCCTCTTTCCGATGCATTAGCTCTGGGTGGCAGCCTGAATTATTTCAAAGAAGACGGCAGCAGCAGTTACAGCAACCAGCTCGAAGCGAGTTTCGATCTGGCCATCCGCCCGCGTCGCCACCCTTATGCCCTGCTCTGGCAAACCCGTTGGGTGCAGCAGGCTGAAGGCGGCGAAGGCACGCCAAGCCGCTCACGCAAACTGATCAACAATGTACACGGCAACTGGCTGTTCACGCCGGCGAACCAGCTGGCCGCCCAGTACGGTATCAAACGCGTGCTCGATCAGTACAACAGCGATGATTACGCTTCCACCACCGACTTTATGGCGGCTGAATGGCGTCATCACC
The DNA here is from genome assembly GCF_020320405.1 of Thalassolituus sp. ST750PaO-4. Taxonomy (NCBI): domain Bacteria; kingdom Pseudomonadati; phylum Pseudomonadota; class Gammaproteobacteria; order Oceanospirillales; family Oceanospirillaceae; genus Thalassolituus; species Thalassolituus sp. ST750PaO-4. The sequence continues at coordinate 320,105 of NZ_JABVCB010000007.1, read as the reverse complement.
TGAATCCGACCTGGGATATCGGTGCCCACGGCCGTCGTCTGCACAGCTACGAAGCCGGTCAGACCGCGCACGGTACCGGTGTATCGGTTGGCTGGATTCCGCAGACCAACGTCTGGCTCGGACTGGGTTATAACTTTACCGGCTTTATCGATACCGATTTCTCTGCCGCCAATTTCACCGCCAAAGGCGTGTACCTGAAGATGCGCTTCAAAGCGGATCAGGAAACCCTCGCCACTCTGCGTGCGGCTTTCTACTGATAGCCGCACGCGTCAATACTGCCCCCGCGGAATATCAGAACTGTCACTAACTGACTGGACGCAACCGTTGCAAACGCTGACAATACGCCATCATTCTCAGATACAGGTACCGGCACTGTTTCCGGTTGCCTGATAACAAAAACAAAACAAGGAACTGGCATGACCTCCCGTGATCAACTGATTAACGCTCAGGGCCAACCGGCATTTGGCATCTTTCCTGATGGCGTCAGCGAACTGAATTATCTCGATTATGATCTGCGCTCGCCGATGGATCGCAAGCGCAGTGCGCTGGCCAAACGTTTTGGCTTTAATCAGTTCCAGTTTGTCAGTTTTATCAGCCCACAGTTAATTATCGGTCTTGCCATTGTCGATCTGAAACTGGTCAGCAACGCTTTTCTGTATTTATACGATCCGGAAACGGAAGCCTTTGAAGAATTCAGTTTTCTGCAACCGCTGGGCAAAAACACCCATATCGAACCACGGCCGAATGACGGCAATGCTGAATTCCGCAAAGGCGGTAATACATTCAGTATCAAAGCCAGCCGTACTCCGGGTGTGCGCAAAGTATCGGTGTCACTGGCCAAGGGCGTACACATTGATGCCACCATCGACGAAAGCACTTCCTATAACCCGCTCGCTATCTGTACCCGCGCCGGTTACCAGGGCTGGGTATTTACCCAGAAAAGCACCGCTCAGGTCTGTAATGGCGTGGTCGACTGGCACGGGAAAAAATACGATCTGCAGGCCATTGGCGCTCTGGCGGGTGTCGACTGGACCGGCGGTTTTATGCGCCACGAAACCTTCTGGAACTGGGGCAGCCTGTCATGCCGGCTGAGCGATGGCCGTCGCCTGGGCTTTAACCTCGCTGCCGGAGTAAACGAAACCGGCTTCAGCGAAAATGCCATCTGGTTAGACGGCAAGATGATTAAAGTGGATATGGTGGATTTCCGTTTTGACCGCTACCACCCGGATCATTCCTGGGCGCTGCGCTCCGCCGATGGCAGCATTGATCTGCACTTTGAGCCTAAAGGCCGGCGTCAGGAAAAAACCAATGCGCTGATTATGGCGTCCAACTTTAATCAGTACTTTGGCCAGTATCATGGCGAGATTCATCTGCCGGATGAAAGCATTCACCTCGAAGGCGCCTGGGGTCTGGTCGAAGACCACTACGCCCGCTGGTAAAAGACGGTTGCGGAAGCCGATGTTCATTCGCGGGCCAATATTATCCGGCCACGCGAATGATCAAACACGCCAATAGCGAAAATCTGACGGCTTTTGTATAGTCATTCTGACAAATGACTGCAGGATGCCGCTATGAAATCCAACCGCCTCACCCTTGCACTTTGCCTCGCCGCTCCTCTGGCACAGGCCGAATTTTCCAATACATCCTACAGCTTCTTTGCTGCCGGCTTTGAGAATGTGAATTACTCGGAGCACCTCGATAACTTTGGCGGTTCAAAGGTCGATTCAAGTTTCTCTGCCACCAATTTTGTTCAGCGCTCCGGCGGCTATACCGCCATTGACGAACATTTCGGTTTCTTTATTAAGACAGCCTCAACGCTGATTGCTCAGGAAGAAACAGAAAAGTGGGACGCCAGTGGCTTTTCCGGCCCGGTGCAGGAAGATGTAGCAGCAATGAACTATCAGGCTCTGGATACCACCATGGCCTACCATATGGGCAATGGTGGTTACTGGCTGCTGGGTATTCATTATCAGAAAATCAGCTTTTCCCGCTTCGGCTGGGAAAGCACGGATCAGACCGAAAGCTTTGCCGATTCTATCGAAGACTATATCCGCAATACTCCGGCGTTGTTTAATCCGATTCAGACAGGTATCAGTAACGGCTCCTTTAAGGATTCTGCGGGTAATATTATTACCACCGAAGCCGAATACTTTGCGGCAACCCGCTATAAACCAGAAGATACCTTGGAGGTTGTATTCGAAGATGCCAGCTCTTTCAGCCTGACCGGTGGCTATGAATACGACAGCTACTTTATGAACCAGTCACTGGGGCTGCGTTATATTGCCGGTGCTCAGTTAGGGTTAAACCTGTATGAAAACGTACTGAACAGCGGAAATAACAAAGCGCTTACCCGCAATTTTGGCGGCGGCGTTGATCTGCGTTTAACCGCCGGTATTGGCTACCAATTCCGTCCGGAAGTCGGTGCGATGGTTATGCTGGATGCCAACGGCAGCTGGCGTGATGGCATTAAAGAAAGGCTGAATTCAGCACAAACCGTAGAGCTGCCGGATAACACCTTTTATGCCTACGCTCTGACCGGCAGCGTGTTCTGGAATTTCTGAAAAACGGAAATATTCGCGCGAAAAAAAAAACGGGCAGTGCCCGGTTTTTTATTTCTGCCTGTCGCTGAATGCCAGGCACTGCTGAATACTAAGGCAGCAACTCACTGATGGTCAGTTTAATCAGATTTTCTTCATGATTACTGACGGGTGACTGCTCGGCCTGCCAGTCACCACTTTGTGGCATTGGCTGGCCCGATTTGGAAATCCGCGCCACTAACGCGACCTGTTCATGACTGCTGAGGTTCATACCCGGCGCCATCGCCTGTGCGTCACTCAGGGTAATCACCTGTGGTAACTGAGCGACTGTCAGCTTCTGTACGGCTAATGGCATTGGCGGGCCACTGACAGCACGGGCCAGAACAAACACAGTATCCGCCGGATCAACGGCGGCCTTAGCTTCAGCAGAAAGGTCGACCAGCACTTTAATTTCGCTGCGTTTCATCCAGCTTAAATCCACCTCACCACCCTGCTCACGCACGTGTTCAACCGCACGTAAAATACCCTGTGCCAGCATTTGCGCTTCCGGGGAATCGCCCATGCCCAGCCACAGCTGACGCCAGTAATTAACGGCGCCCTGATAATCTTTTAATTCGAAGGCGAGCATACCGGCCATACCTAACGCCTGACGATTACCCGGAGTCAGTGCCAGTGCGTCTTTTAACAGCTGGTACATGCCATTATCCGCTTTCTGATCAGCGGCAAAGAAGCGAGCCTGAGCCAGGAGTGTCATGGTCGCCGCACGGTCAGCGGTTGCTTCTTCCGGCAAGGCAACCAGAATATCGGCAAAGACTTCTGCGGCCTGAGCAAAATCGCCATTGGCATTCAGCAAACGGCCGCGCAGGTAATTCCACTCGATATTGCCCGGTTGCTTTTGTCCGGCAGCGGCAAGGCGCTCAATTAATTCACTGCGTTCCGGCTGCGTCAGTTCAACCTGACTGGCTTTTTCCAGCAACTCAGTGGCGCGCAGTTCATTCGCGGCACCCCACTGCTGATACAGCAAGACGGTTCCGACCACAGAAAACAGCAGCAACGCCAGAGCAACCGGCCAGCGATAACGTGCAGGAGATGCTACTGCCTGAAGACCGGCATTACCGCTGGACGCCAGAAATTCACGATCCAGCTCCAGCTGCAGTGCCTGCTTTTGTTCCTCATCCAGATCACTGGCCGCCAGCTCATCGGTGCGTTCCTGATACAGACGCAGATTTTCTTCACTCTGATAACGGTCATCAGCTTTTTCCCGGTGCCAGACCGGCACCAGCAAAAACATCAGCAGTAACAGACTCAGTAATAACAGTGCCCAGATCATGAAGATTTCGCCTTATTTTTTAATGCCTGCAGACGTGCCTGCTCTTCTGCACTTAACGGTGCTGCTGGTTGTTTCTGACCGCGACGGATCAGCACCAGTAATAACAAACCAAATACAAAAACCAGCGCCGGGCCAAACCACAGCAAAAAGGTTTCTGCGCGGAATGGCGGGTTATAACGCACAAAATCGCCATAACGGTCGACCAGATAGCCGACAATTTCTTCGTCGCTCTGACCTTCCTGCATCAGCTCGTACACTTTATCGCGCAGATCAACCGCAACCGGGGCATTGGAGTCCGCCAGATTCTGGTTCTGACATTTCGGGCAGCGTAAATCCTGTGCCAGCTGCTCAAAGCGCGCGGCATCGTCAGGATCGTCAAAGGGATATTTATAACCATCGACCGTTGCCAGCGCTGACAGTGGCAGCAACAGGCAGAGAAACAGGAAAATTTGCTTCATTGCATCGCCTCAAATTGCGGCTGCAGTTTGTCCCAGACCGCAGGATTCAGATCGCCGATATGCTTAGCGCGGATAATCCCTTTGCTGTCGACCAGAAAGGTTTCCGGCGCGCCATAAACGCCGAGTTCCAGACCTAACTTGCCATCAGGATCGGCGATATTAAACAGATAAGGATTGCCGTAAGCCTGCAGCCACTGACGGGCTTTAAAATCATCGTCTTTGTAATTAATGCCGACGATTTTAACGCCTTCTTTGGCCAGCTCATTTAAAAAAGCATGCTCGGCTTTACAGGTTGGGCACCAGGTTGCCCAAACATTCACCAATACCGGCTCCTGCGGTAAATGATTGGTGCTTTCGCCGGACTCAACGGTATTCAGAATAAAGGTCGGAAACGGCTTACCGATTAATGGTGACGGCAGCGAGGTTTTATCCTCCTGACCCAGACCGATCCAGAACAGAATGCCCATGGCAATAAAACCGACCAGTGGAATAAACAGGAACGCGCGGTTCATGCGGTCACCTCCTGTGCAGTGTTTGCCTGAGCACTATTCTGTGGTGCATTTTTACGCTGGCGGTAACGCTTATCCAGCATGGCCAGCAAGCCGCCCACCGACATAAAGATTGCCCCCAGCCATACCCAGCGCATAAAAGGTTTTACCTGCAGACGCATACCCCAGGCACCATCGGCCAGAGGTTCACCCATGGAGACATACACATCGCGGAACAACGATACATCAATCGCCGCTTCGGTCATGATCGAACCGCTGGCGTTGTAACGGCGTTTCTCCGGCTGCAGCAGAGCAATCTCACGCTCGCCGTCATAGACACGGAAACGAATGGCATCAGACACGTAGTTCGGTCCTTCCACATGGCCGGCATCAACAAATTCAAAGCGGTAATCACCAAGCATTTCCGAATCGCCTTTGGCCATACGAACCGACACTTCTGTGCTGTAATTCGCGACCATGGTGACGCCGATAATGGTAATCGCCACACCAAGGTGCGCCAGTACCATGCCCTGATAGCTCAGACCCAGCTGCGGAATACGGCTTAAACGGCCACGGGCTTTTTTCCAGACATCCACCAGCGTGGCGCCAATCAACCAGAAACTGACGCCCATACCCAGCAGCACTTTCCAGTTCATTGTGCCGTCAGCCAGCAGAGGTACCGCAAAACCCAACAGCACAGCTGCAACCATCGCCGCCACGGTTTCAGAGCCCAGACGCTTAAGGTCATCGGCTTTCCAGCGCGCCATAGCACCCAGCGCAATCACCAGCCCCAGCACGACGCTGATAGGTACAAACATAAAGTTGAACCAGGACGCACCCACCGACAGCTTGCCCATGCCCATAAAGTCGATAATCAGCGGATACAGGGTGCCCAGCAGAATGGCAAAGGCAGCCACCAGCAACAGCAGGTTATTAAGCAGCAGGAAGCTTTCACGCGACACCCAGCTATAACGGCCCACCGACGCCACGGTCGGCGCTTTAATGGCATACAGCAATAAGGAGCCACCCACACAGATACCCAGCAGCGCCAGAATAAACACCCCGCGCTCAGGGTCAGAGGCAAAGGCATGTACCGAGGTCAGCACACCGGAGCGCACCAGGAAGGTACCCAACAAACTCAGGGAAAAAGCAAAGATAGCGAGCAACACCGTCCAGCTTTTAAACAGGCCGCGTTTTTCAGTCACCGCCAGCGAGTGCAGCAACGCAGTGGCCACCAGCCACGGCATTAATGAAGCATTCTCAACCGGGTCCCAGAACCACCAGCCACCCCAGCCAAGCTCGTAATAGGCCCACCAGCTGCCCAGAGCAATCCCCAGGGTCAGAAAGATCCAGGCGGCCATGGTCCACGGACGTGACCAGCGGGCCCAGGCAGCATCCAGACGCCCACCCAGCAACGCCGCCAGAGCAAAAGCAAAGGCAACCGACAGACCGACGTAGCCCATATACAGCGTTGGCGGGTGCACGATCAGACCAAAATCCTGCAGCAGCGGATTCAGGTCGGCGCCTTCCTGCGGCATGCTCGGCAGGTTACGTTCAAAGGGGTTGGAGGTTTCCAAGGTGAACAGAATAAAGCCCACCGACACCATCCCCATAATCGACAGCACCCGCGCCACCATATCCAGCGGCAGCGATTTACTGAACCAGGCAACCGCCAGCCCCCAGCAGCCCAGCATGGTTACCCACAGCAACAGCGAGCCTTCGTGAGCGCCCCAGACCGCACTGATCTTGAACGCAGTCGGTAAAGCGGTGTTGGAGTTTTTGGCGACATAAGCCACCGAGAAATCATCCACCACAAAGCAGTAAGCCAGAATCACCAGACTGATGATCAGAAATAACGCCTGTGCACTGGCCAGCGGGCGGGCATAAGCCATCAGCCAACCCTGACCACGGCGCACACCGACCAGCGGTACCACCACCTGAATCGCGGCCACCAGCAGCGCAAAAATCAGTGCCAGCTGGCCAAACTCAGGCAGCATTCCGGACAGATTTCCCATGTCAGTATCTCGCTTCTTCTAAGGCCTGCTTACCGTTCTGGTGCGCTTTTTCCAGCGCATCCTTCACTTCCGGCGGCATATAGTTTTCATCGTGTTTGGCCAGCACTTCCGAGGCGACGAATACACCGTCCTCACCCAGTTTGCCCATCGCCACAATCCCCTGCCCTTCGCGGAACAGATCCGGCAGGATACCTTCGTAGGCAATGGTCACTTCCGACATACCGTCACTGACCACAAAGCGCACACCCAGGCCACTGTCATCGCGCACGACACTGCCCGGCTCGACCAGACCACCAGCGCGGATAGTACGGCCAACCGGCGCTTCACCACTGGCGATCTGGGTCGGCGTCATAAACAGATTGATATTCTGGCTGAGCGAATACATCAGCAGGCCAACGGCAGTACTCACACCGAGCACCATAAACAGAATCAGAGTCAGACGTTTTTTACGCTTGGGGTGCATGCTTTTTCTCCCGGCGCAGACGCTGGGCCTGCTCTTTCAGTAAACGACGACGACGCAGCAACGGCTGAGCCACATTTAAAGCAATAATCACGGCGGTCAGACCATAAGACAGCCAGACGTACAGGCCGTGGTGACCCATGGCCAGAAATTCGCTAACACTGTTGAATTCCATCAGGACTCCAGAATCTGTTTGACCCAGCTGCGCTTACGTTCGTGCCATAAAATTTCATTGCGCGTACGCAGAATGACCAGCAGAGCGAAGAACACATAGGTGGTAACAATCATGATCAGCAGCGGTATCAGCATGTCCGGATGCATGCTGGGCTTCTCCGTCAGCTTCAGCGTGGCCGGCTGATGCAGGGTGTTCCACCACTCCACTGAGTATTTGATAATCGGAATATTCACCAGTCCGACCAGCGACAGAATGGCGCCGGCACGGTAAGAACTGTCTTCAGACTCCATCGCCTGCTGCAGCGCCATCACGCCGAAATACAAAAACAGCAGCAACAGCATCGAGGTTAAACGCGCATCCCAAACCCACCAGGTACCCCAGGTTGGTTTGCCCCAGATGGCCCCGGTCAGCAACGCAATCAGACAAAAGCTGGCACCGATCGGCGCAATCACCTTCGCCACCCAGGCCGCCATTTTCATCCGCCAGATCAGATACACCGCACCGGCCACGGCCATCATCATAAAGGCACTCTGCGCCAGAATGGCCGCCGGTACGTGGATATAAATAATGCGGAAGCTGTTGCCCTGCAGATAATCCGCGGGCGCATACAGCAGCCCCAGAACCAGTCCGACCACCGTGCCGATCACCGACAGAACGGCCAGCCAGGGAATCCAGCCGGTGGTAATTTCATAAAACCATTTGGGTGATCCCAGACGGTGATACAGCTGTTTAAGCCACTGCCACATAACAACTACCGCGATAAGTTGAGTTTTAACGCCGCCGCCGAAGCAAAGGGCGTCAGACATAACGCCAGCGCCAGCATGGCGCCGAGAAAACCAATCTGGCCGTTCCAGGCCATACCAATGCCCGCATGGTACACCGCACTGGCAGCAAAAATCAGAACCGGAATATACAGCGGCAGAATCAGCAGGCTGAGTAACAAACCACCGCTGCGCACACCCGCCGTTAACGCCGCGCCGACCGCGCCAAGCAGACTGAGTACCGGAGTTCCCACCGCCAGACTCAGAATCAACGCCCAGAAAGCATCATCCGGCAGCGCCAGCATCAGCCCCAGCACCGGCGCCATCAGGGTTAACGGCAGACCACTGATACACCAGTGCACCAGCGCCTTGCCCAGCGACATCGCATACAGCGATTCTCCCGACGCCAGCCACTGCTCCAGCGAGCCATCTTCCACATCGGCTTTATACAGAGCATCCAGCGACAACAGGGTTGCCAGCAACGCGGCAACCCAGATCACGCCACCGGCAATCTTGCTTAAAAACTTAGGGTCCGGATCAACGGCCAGCGGAAACAGTGCTGCGACCATTAAGAAAAACATCAGCGGGTTCAGCCATTCACCGGGATTGCGCGCTGCCAGTAACAGGTCACGCTTAATGGTTGCGGTTACCAGACTCATGCGCGGGCACTCCCCAGTTCCAGCTGTCGCAGACTGGCAATATTCTCCAGTGCGTGGTGGCTGGTAATAATCACCGCGCCGCCACTTTCAACCTGACGCTGCAGACGGCCTTCCAGCCAGCGCACGCCGGCTTTATCGAGTGCGGTAAAGGGTTCATCGAGAATCCACAACGGGGTTGGCGCCACACATAAACGTGCCAAAGCCACGCGACGCTGTTGGCCGGCTGACAGCTGCTGACAGGTGGTTTCTTCATAACCGCCCAGCTCAACCTCATCCAGTGCCGCCCACAGCTGATCGTCACTGACGTTCCAGCTGCTGACCAGCCAGCGCAGGTTTTCCAGCGGCGTCAGCGCTTTTTTCACCGCCGCCAGATGGCCCTGATATAAACGCTGTGAAGCATAAGCAGAAAAATCATCGGTCAGAGGCTCTCCGCACCACAGCAGTTCGCCTTCATAGTCACGGTTCAGTCCGGCCAGCAAACGCAGCAGCGTGGTTTTACCGGCGCCGTTCGGCCCCGCCAGTTGCAGCAGATCACCGTTGCCAACCGCTACATCCAGCTGCTCAAACAACACCCGGTCGTCGCGTTCACACAGCAACTGCCGGGCCTGCAAGTCGATAATGGTGGAGCCTGACGTGGCGGTCATGATGAACCTTATTCGAAAAAATCCGCGGCATTATATACAAAATCCCTCTGTCAGGACGGAAGCCGCCGAACTAAGATGGGTAAAGATGCGTAAACCTTGGCCGATATCAACATTATGCAACCCGAATCCGTCCCTCTTATCTCATCCGCGACCCTGAAGGCGGCCGCTCTGAATAAGGTTCAGGCGGAGGCTGGCAAGGCTGTGGACACCCCGGCATCCGGCCATGTTCAGCAAAGCAGCACAGCTGCGACAGGCACTGCCGGGACAAGCTCAGAAGGCGCGCGCCAGTCTGCCACGCAGAATTTTAATGCCCGGGTGATCAGCAGCATCGCTACTGATGAAGGTTACCGTCTGACCCTCGAAGGCCAGGACAGCTCCGGCAAACCTCAAACCCTGCAGGTCAGCAGTCAGTACCCACTGCCACGCAATACCCGGTTAACCCTGCAATTGAGCCAGGATGCAGACGGCCAGATGCGCCTGAGCATAACGGATATAAAACTCCCGCCGCAGACCAGCCCGTTACCAGAAACCTCAGCCAGCACTCTGAAACTGGCCGCCGACGCGTTGCTGGCGAGTCTGAAAAGCAACGACAAAACCGCGGCACAGATACCTGTACCGCTAACAACTGCTGCCACAGGCAACAACCCCGGTGTCTCACAGCCAGGACAACCGGCAGGACAGCAGCCAGGACAACCGGCAGCGCCTCTGCCCGCTCTGATCAGCCAGTTTCTGGCCAGCCGCCTGCCGTTGCTGAACACAACAGCCACAACCTCTGCGTCGCTCAGCAGCATGCTGCCAGCCGGAGTAAATTCAGCCGGTATCTATACCAACCCGGCCAGAGCACAAGCGGGCAACAATACTGCCCCACTAACAGGCTCAGCAGCCGGATTGCCCGGTACGGTGACCGCGCCATCCGGTTCAGAACAGGCACCTCCCAGCGCAACTCAGATGGGATCAAGAACGGATAGTGCGCGGCTCTTATCGGGCTCCGCCCCAGCTTTGCAGCAACTATTACAGCAGCCCGAACTGCCAGCCAGCGTGCGTCAGCCGCTGCAGCAGTGGCTGAACCAGCTGCCGCAAATACCGCAGCTGCAACAGCCCGCAGCCCTGCGTGAAAGTGTGCTGAACAGTGGCCTTATGTACGAAAACAAAGTAATGACCCTGCTGCAAAGCGCACTCACACAGCCAGCTCCGGGTATTTCTGGTTCAGGTATTTCTGGCGCAGCGACACCAGACGCCGCAGTAACCTCTGACAGCAGCTCGCTGTTCCGTACCCTCTGGGCCAAAGCCGGAATGGCGCAAGCGGCGGAACATCTGCAAACACTCAAAACGGCATTACAGGCTGCAGGCAATACTTCAAATACCACTTCCGGAGCTGCACCGGTCAGTCCAGCAGATGCCTTAACAGCAGCCCTGCAGACGACGCGCGAGCGACTTGAAACAGCAACAGAAACGCCCGCTCCTGCAATCAGCAACAGCCTGCTGCAACAGATTGAGCACCTTCTGCACAGCGACACTAAAGCCGCTATGGGCAAAGCGCTGCTTGCCTGGTTGCAGGTCATTGCCCAACACCGTGGCAGAGATGGGCAGGCCTCGGCACCGCGGGAGCTGCCATTGTCATTGCCAGCCGGTCTGCGTGACAACCTGCCGGAAGGCTTTCGCCTGCTGCACAGCACCCTGGCCCAACTCGAAGTGGATCAGGCCCAGCGTCTGCAGAATGGCGGCGACAACAGCCTCAGTATTCCGCTGTATTTCCGTGATGATCAGCAGCCCAGAGAAATCCGCCTGCAACTGCAGAAAGAAGAAACCAGCAGCAGCGACAACGAACAGAAAAAAGTCATACGCTGGCGTCTGAAACTGCATTTCGAACTGCAGCAACTGGGGCCGCTGGACGTGGAGCTGGACATGACCCTGCCGCAGCTGGCCGCGACCTTCTGGTCAGAACAGCAGGACACACTGGCGCAACTGCAACGCAGCCTGCAGCCGTTACGCAGTCGCCTGCAACAGATGGGAGTCGACGTCAGCGAGTTACGTGCCCGCCACGGCCGGCTGCCGGAAACCAGCCGCAACAGCATCAGACAAAGTCTGGTGGATGTGCACAGCTGAGGAGACGAATATGAGCATTCCACAATCCCTGCTGGATGCCAGCGAAGCTATTGCCCTGAGTTATGACGGTGTCAGCGCCCCCAAAGTCAGTGCCAAAGGACAGGATGAGCTGGCTCAGGCCATTATTCAGCTGGCACTGCAGCATCAGGTGCCGGTTTACGAAAATGCCTCACTCATGCGCTGGCTCGGACAGCTCGATCTGGGTGATGAAATCCCGCAGCAGCTGTATCAGGTGATTGCCGAGATTCTGGCCTTTGTGTATGCGCTGGAAGGTAAGACTCCGGGGCAAAAGCCTTAATGCCCCGCAGCAAAAGAGCATAAAAAAACGCCGGTTAAACCGGCGTTTTTTATTTAAGCATCAGACGGCTCAGACGATACGTTCGGCCTGGCGCTCCAGCGTCGACAGTAACCAGCTGATATGCGCCTGCACCACTTCATCCGGAATCAGATCCACGCCGGCCAGCAACATTGGCAATGCGCGGTAGCGGTAGGAATCAATCAGACCGTGAATAGAAGCAACGAAGAACAACGCCAGTTGTTGTTGCGCAGCTTCGCTGCGCTCCGCCAGCGATGGCACAGCATCACTGAGCAGCGATAAAAGATGTCGTTGCCATTCTTCAACCAGACGTCCGACCTGCAGCTGAATATCCTGATCAACAGCTTCAGTTTCATCCAGACTGAGCAGTGGTGGCTGAAACATCAGCTGGTAATAACCGGGAAAGCGCTGGGCAAAGGCAATCAGCTGTCCGGCAAAAGCATAGAGAGAATCGGTGGGACTGTTACTGCTCGACATCTGCTCGTTGATATCAGCAAACGCCAGATCAAACCCACGACGGCGGGTATGAATAAATAAAGATTCTTTGTTCGGGAAGTAGTTGTAAATATTGCTCGCAGTCATTCCCAGCTGCGACGCCAGCTTGCGCATGGACAGATGATGAAAGCCAACTTCGGCCATCACGCTGGAGGCACTGTCCATAATTCGCTCACGCTGTGCCGCAATCTCTTCCGCTGTAAACGGCTTCTTTGGCATGTCCCCACCCCTTTCAAGTCTCTGCTTCTGCAGATGTCGTTATATATCGAATTTAACTATAAAACGTCTGATCTTTTGCAAAATCAAGACTGTTAGCGGCCAAAGTCGTAAAAAGTTGAATAAATGTCAATTAAACGTCACGACTGGCATCTTGATATGGCGCAAGGCCCGGCGAGCCCTACGCTCTACAATGACAGCTGATTTCTGTTACCTGTGACGACACCATGACTGAACAACTCCTGTGGGACCCTCTGCTGATCCAGCGTTACAACAAACCCGGTCCGCGTTACACCTCCTACCCGACTGCCGTTGAGTTCCGCCCGGCAACCGACGATCTGGGTGAACGGGCAGCATTCAGTCAACGTGATTCCGGCAAGCCACTGTCGCTCTATATTCACGTCCCGTTCTGCCGCCACGTCTGTTACTACTGTGGCTGTAATAAAATTGTGACCAAAGATACCGGGCGTGCCGCCCCCTATCTGGAGCAACTGAAGAAAGAAATCCTGCTGAAACGTGCCCTGCTGGATAAGAAAGCCGTGGTTGAACAGCTGCATCTGGGCGGCGGTACACCGACGTTTCTCAGTGATGACGAGCTGGTTGATCTGGTGCAGTTCCTGCGTCAGAACTTTAGCTTCAGCAACGCCGACAGCGCCGATTACTCTATTGAAATCGACCCGCGCGAGCTGCGCCCAAACACTCTGAAAGTACTGCGTTCACTGGGCTTTAACCGCCTGAGCTTTGGCGTGCAGGATCTGGAGCACAAGGTGCAGGAAGCGGTTAACCGTATTCAGCCGGAATCCATGATCCGCGCCGTTATGAACGATGCCCGCGCACTGGGTTTCCGTTCTATTAATATGGATCTGATCTACGGTCTGCCCTTCCAGACGCTGGAAAGCTTCGACCGCACTCTGGACAGCATTATTGATATGTCTCCCGACCGCTTATCGGTTTTTAACTATGCCCACCTGCCGGAGCGCTTTAAGCCACAGCGCCGTATCTGTGCCGACGATCTGCCGGGCGCCGATGAAAAACTGGCCATTCTGGGTCATTGCATCACTAAACTCTCTGCTGCTGATTACCACTACGTCGGTATGGACCATTTTGCAAAACCCGATGATGAATTGGCCCGCGCTCAGGCGGCAGGGAAACTGCACCGTAACTTTCAGGGCTACACCACCCACGGTGATTGCGATCTGATAGGCTTTGGCGTGTCGTCCATCAGCCAGATTGGCGATTACTACCTGCAGAATCAGGTAACTCAGGCAACCTGGGAGCATGCGCTGAATGATGACCGCCTGCCGACGATGAAATTGTTGATTGCCAGCGCCGAAGACAAGCTGCGGCGCACCGTAATTGCCGAACTGCTCTGTCATCTGAAATGCGAATTTGCCGCACTCGATCAGATGTTTGCCATCGACAGTCGTCAACATTTGCAAAGCAGCCTTGATGAGTTAGCACCGATGGTGAATGATGGCCTGGTAATCATCGATCAGCATGCCATCCGCATCACCGATAAAGGACGCTTACTGGTACGTAATGCCTGCATGGCATTTGATACCTATCTGCAACAACATGAGCAGCAACGATTCTCCAAAGCCATCTGAATCCTCTCCCCGCAGCGCGCGCAGCAAATGGCTGCGCCGCGCGGCCGAACTCCTTCTGTTTGTTTTACTGTTCAGCGCCCTGAGTCACTGGCTCAGCCGCCATATGCTGGATGCCGGCAGTTATGCCCCCTCACTGCAACTCCCCGTATTGCAAGGTAATCGACCAGACGCTGCCAATAGCGGCCAGAACCCCGGTAGTTATCTGACGTCCGGAGATCTGAACTGGCCTGCAGCCCATCCGCGTACACTGGTGTATTTTTTTGCGCCCTGGTGCAGTATCTGCCGCGTCAGCATGCCCGGACTCAATCTGCTGGGTAGTGAAGATCTGCGCGTTGTGGCGGTTGCGCTGGACTGGGAAACCCGGCAGGAAGTTGAAACTTTTATTCATTCGGTAGGCTTCACAGGCGAAGTTCTGCTGGGTAACAAGAGTACCGCCGAGCAGTATCAGGTACAGGGTTACCCGAGCTATTACGTGATGGACAACAACGGGGAAATTCTGCATCAGGACAGAGGACTGAGTACACCTCCCGGGCTGTGGCTGCGTACTCAGCTATAAACAGATAACGATTCAGAGCAAACCGGGTTCACCATTCCAGAAACCCCAGCTATCCCCGTCGTATTGCAGATAAACCCGTTTTTCAAACGGCTTTTGAAAGGACTCCAGACTACGGCGCAGGGTACGGGCGGTACGGAAAGCCGGATCTTTAGCCCAGAGCTGCAGGTCATCGACATACCACTGGATATAGGCCTCGGCGTAATAGTAATCACCGATCTTATAAGGGCTCGAAAGCTCAACCAGTTTTTTCAGTTTGCCGGTCCCGTAATAAAACCCTTCCTGAGTACCCTGCTCCCGGTGTTCCAGCGGATAATCGTAAATCCAGGTCGCCAGCACTTTGCGTTTACGCCGGCCGTCTTCCTCGACCTCTGCCACTCTCATCTGCTTATCACGCTGCAACAGCCCATAACGGAACAGGCCATCCAGCAATCCGGCATCTTTATCTTTACTGCTGCGCTCAATTTCATAAGGCATAGGAAAAGGGAGCCACAGCAGGGGCTCAGCCTGCAATGCACGGGAAACCAGCTCCGCAGCGGTGTTTTCACCAAGAACCGGCTGCGCAGAAACTGTTCCACAACACAGTAACAGAATTGTAATAATTAACGGTTTCATAAATCCTCCCCGTCACTTAGCATAGCCGCCCTTTAGACGAATGTCGGACTTGTCATAGAAATGTCACAGCCCTGACTTAGAGTCGCGCTGATCAACAAGATAACAGGATTGACTATGCAGCAAGCCACTGCACGCCAACAGACTGAAACCCTCGAATCGCCACTGGTTGCCCGTATTACACAGGATCCAAAGGAGATACGTCAGGCTCTCGAACTGCGTTATCGTGTTTTTGCCGAAGGCATGGGCGCCAGCCTGCCCACCGCCAGCGAAGGCATCGATAAAGATGATTTCGACGACCTCTGTCTGCACCTGATTGTAAAAGACGTGATGAGCGACCAGGTGATTGGCTACAGCCGCATCCTGACCAACGAGCTGGCACAACGCGCCGGTGGATTCTACTCCGCCACCGAGTTTGACCTCAGCAACATCGTGCTGCCGGGAAAAACCTATATGGAAATTGGCCGCACCTGCGTTGATCCGGATTTCCGCAGTGGCGCCGCCATCGGACTGCTGTGGTCCGGCATCGCTCAATTTATGTCAGCGCACAATATCGATTACCTGATGGGCTGCGCCAGTATTCCACTGAACGAAGGCTATGCCCGCACCATCGCCATTGTGAATCATCTGCGCGAAAAACACTTCACGCCCGAACACATGCGTGCTGAGCCTAAAGTGCATATGCCACGTATTGATGTCGATATCGACGGTAAATCGCTGGTGCCATCGCTGCTGAAAGCCTATCTGCGCATTGGCGTCAAAGTCTGCGGCGAGCCCTGTCTCGATAAAGATTTTAATGTCGCCGACGCCCTGATTCTGCTCGCCCGCGAAGACATCAACCAGCGCTACCTGCGTCACTTCACCAAAACTGATCTCTGACGCTGAACCGGCGTCTGCTGCTTAAGATAATCAGGGGCCTGCGGGCTCCTTTTTATTTCTGTCTTTTCCGCATCAGCCACAACCGCTAGACTGCGCGGCCGCCAATAATGCCGTGAGAAAGTTATGATTAAAAAATTCACCCAGTGGCTGACCTCTGCATCCGGTTTACGCCGCATCCTTAATGTTTACGGGCCTTATCTCGGCGCGGGTGTCAAAGTCCGCTATCTGGCCAAAGACTTCCGCGAAGCCAAAGTCGAAATGAAGCTGCGCTGGTTTAACCGTAACTATGTTGGCACCCACTTTGGCGGCAGCCTGTTCTCTATGATTGACCCGTTTTACATGCTGTTGCTGATGAACAGTCTCGGCCGCGATTACATCGTTTGGGATGCCAGCGCTGAAATTGATTTTATAAAACCCGGGCGCGGTATTGTCAGTGCACATTTTCTGGTAACCGATGCCATGCTGGCCGAAATCCGCGATAAAACCGCGAACGGTGAAAAATTTCTGCCGACCTATGAAGTACACATTGTCGATGCCGACGGCGAACTGGTCGCCCGCGCGCGTAAAACCCTGTATATCCGCCGCAAGCCTGCCCGTAGTCACTGATCAACCGCACCTGTACGGCATGATATCGACGGTCTGCTACGCTTAAAGCAGTCACCATCAATGTTGTACAGGAGCCTTATGTCCACCATGACCATCAGTCAGGCCAGCGAACTGATCTGGGACCTGATTCAGACACTGGAAGATGCCTATTGGGAAGCCAGCAACTGCGAAGAAAAAGATCAGGTCTTTAACCTGATGCAGCTGCTGAATGCAGAATATATGGAATTGCTGAAAATCAGCATTCAGGATCATCATTACGAATATGAAGTCATCAGCACCGGACTGGTTTCACTGCAGCAGGCACTGGAAGATTTCCAACGGATTGCGCTGCAGAAAACCCGGCGTCAGAGTACCTCGTCGCGCCTCAGCGCCCTGCTGAATAAACTGAGTGCCAATTTAAGCAGTAACTGAACGATCAGTGTTCCAGCAATTGGCGCACCAGCGCCAGATTCACCGTTTCACTGAATTGATTACGCCCGGCTGATTTGGCGGCATAAAGCGCCTCATCGGCAGCCGCCAATAACAGCTCATGGCTTTCATCGGCCTGGGGTTCGCACCAGGCCAGACCAATACTCACGGTCACATACTGACTCACCGCAGACGCTGCATGAGCAATCGCCAGCCCGGCGATAGCAGCCTGCAAACGCTGGGCAACCACGGCCATCCCCTCAAAGTGAACAGACGGCAGAACCAGTGCAAACTCTTCGCCGCCGTAACGGGCCACCAGATCCCGTGGCCGCTGTACCGTTTTCTGCAGACACTGCGCCACCTGAGTCAGGCAACGGTCACCCTGCGGGTGGCCGTAATGGTCGTTAAAGCTTTTAAAGTGATCAATATCCACCATCATCAGGCCGATATTACCGCCTTCCCGTTGTGCCCGGCGCCACTCCGCACAAAGAAATTCATCCAGATACCGGCGGTTGGCAATCTGTGTCAGACCATCCGTCACCGACAAGGCTTCCAGCCGTTTGCATTGTGCCCGCTGGGCCAGCTGTTTTTTTATCCGGGTCAGTGCCAGCAACGGATTCAGCGGCTTACGCAGGTAATCAGCAACCCCTGCCATAAGCGCTTCTGTTTCCAGAACCTCATCAGCGCTACCCAACAGCAGAATATCGCAATGACGGGTTTGCGGATGATTATGCCAACGGCGGCAAAAGGCCGGGAGATCTTCTTCCAGCAAGCCCTGTTCAAGAATCAGCAGATCCGGTATCTGCGAAGGCTCATCCAGCCAGTCATAAAGCTGTGCGCGATTGATCGCTCCGGTCACACAGACTTCCGCAGCCAGCAAATCCCCCAGCTGAGCCTGGAGAGCAAGGGTTTCAGCAGCAATGATGACCAATGGCTGACTGGACATAGAATCGGCTTCCTGAATATTACGTAGACAGCGCACTCCAGCGTATTTGGTGCGCCTTTATTGCTTTATCGGCAAGAATACACCAAAGCGCATAAGCGGTAACAAAAAATCACTGGACTGTGAATATAAGACAATATTCTGACTCACATGCCTTTCAATTGTGTCAATCAGCAAGACAGTTCGTTGCCGACGTTTCTTCACGCTCCGGTACTGGGGGGAATGCGTTAAATTCGCTAAACTTAGACGAAGCTTTCTTAAAAAAATCAGTTTCTTACATGCCAAAGTACTTAGCATTTATCATCATTCTGGGATTAGCCGGCTGTTGCCGGGAAGACACCCCGCAACCAGACAATGACGTCCGCAGTGCCAGCGTGCAGATACAGCCGCTGCCTGACTTCAGCAGTTACCAGAACGTTAAAGAAAAGAAAAACGCATTCTTCTCTTACCTGTTGCCGTTAATTGAAGAGGCCAATACACGGGTGCTGGCCGAGCGTCAGATCGTGGAGAAGTGGTATCTGGCGCCTGACGAATTAACCGAACGTGACCGGGCAACCTTGCAGGAACTGCTGATCAAATACCGCGTGAATACCGACGACGAAGATGAGCAGAAAGCATTGCTGCTACTGCGGGTCAACACCATTCCGCCATCACTGGTACTGGCTCAGGCCGCCAACGAATCCGCCTGGGGCACTTCGCGCTTTGCTCAGGAAGGCAACAATCTGTTTGGGCAGTGGTGTTTCCGCGAGGGTTGTGGTCTGGTGCCTGAAGCCCGTGGCGGCAGTTCGCGTCATGAAGTACGCGCCTTTGAATCACCACTGGAATCGGTCGAAAGCTATATGCGCAACCTGAACAGCCACCCGCGCTACCGTGAGCTGCGCGAGTTACGTGAACAGGAAATCGAGCAGCGGGGCTACGCCAGTGGCGAAACCCTGACCGAAGGCCTGCATGGCTACTCAACCCGTGGTCAGGAGTATATTGACGAAATTCGTAATATGATCGAACACAATAAACTGAACCGCTATGACCAGCAGCCTCTGCAGGAAAGCCTTCCCGCCGAGCAGCAACCAGTCCCCAGGGGGTAATGTGCAAGCCAATGAACGACGTTTCCGTCAACGCTACGATGCCTCTCCGCTGAAGCTGGAAATCCGCATGCTGAATTTGTTTGGCCGGCCGAAAAAAGCCCATATGGCCATCGCCCGCGATTTTGCCATCGGCGGTATTGCCATTATTTCGCCACTGAAAATGAAGGTCGGTAAACGGCTACTGATCAGCATCGAAAGCCGTGACCACCGTCTGCAAGCCATTCCCGCCGTGATTATTCGTGCTGAAGCCTCGGGAGGCGATTACCTCTACGCGCTGAAATTTGCGATGGGGCAATTGCCGGAGGTTGCCAGTCGTGGGGCTTACACCGTTCTGCAACGTCTGGAAGTTAGCCTGAAATCCGTCAGCCCGGCCTGAGCCGGGCATACATCGATAAAAGCAAGGAATCTGCTGTGAACCAATCTGTACTTGTCATCAATTGTGGCAGCTCATCCATTAAGTTTGCTCTGTACGCTAATCCCGATGAATCCGCGCCATTGCTGACTGCACTGGCCGAGCGCCTGAATGAACACCAGCCCAGCATCCGTATTCAGGGCGCTATTGAATATCAGGGTGACCTGCCCGCAGACTCCGGCCATAAAGCCGCACTGCTGAGTTTTATTGAGCGCTGTGGTTCAGTGCTGCAAAATCTGCAGGGCATCGGCCACCGGGTTGTGCATGGCGGTGAACTGTTTCATGCCAGCACCATCATTGATGACGAACAGCAGCAGCGCCTGGCGACGCTGTCCCCCCTGGCACCACTGCATAACCCAATCAATCTGCTTGGGCTTGAGCTGTGCCGCGAGCTGTTTGCCGGCGTGCCACAGGTCGCCGTATTTGACACTGCCTTCCATCAGACCCTGAGCGAGTCAGCCTACCTGTATGGCGTGCCTTACGAGTGGTATGAGCAGGATGCGGTGCGCCGTTATGGCTTCCACGGCACCAGCTACCGCTATGTCACGCAGGAAACCGCCCGCCGCCTGAAAAAAGCCCCTGAAGACTGCAACCTGCTGATTGCCCATCTGGGGAATGGTTGCAGCGCCGCCGCCGTGCTCTGCGGCCGTTCGGTCGACAGCTCCATGGGTCTGACCCCCCTGGAAGGCCTGGTTATGGGGTCACGCTGTGGCGACATTGACCCAGGCCTGATTGAACATATGCAGCGCAGCCGTAATCTGTCACTGGAGCAGATCATGCACGAGCTTAACCGCAACAGTGGCCTCAAAGGTTTGTCTGGTTTAAGTAACGATATGCGCACCCTGCTCGCCGCCGAGGCCGAAGGCCATGAAGGCGCGCACCGCGCAATCCAGGTATTCTGTTTCCGCGTTGCCCGTCAGTTTTCCGCTTTGGCAACCTCTCTGCCAACCATTGATGCCGTGGTCTTTACCGGCGGTATCGGCGAACATGCCGCACCGGTACGCCAGCGTATTCTGGCCGCCTGGCGCCTGATGAACTTCCGTCTCGACAGCGAACTGAACCGTTGTCACGGCGATGAAAACGGACGCATCAGTCAGCCCGGCTCACCGCTGGTTATGGTGGTACCGACCTCAGAAGAGCGCATGATTGCCCTCGACACTTACCAACTGATTGCTGCGAACTGAACCTCTGATGATCAATATTTTTATTGCCCCAACCGGGCTGGAAAGCGGACTCACCACCATCAGCCTCGGTCTGATCCGCGCGCTGGATGCGCAGGGTCTGAAGGTTGGCTTCGTTAAGCCGGTTGCTCCGGGCTACGCCGCCAGCGAACGTTCAAGCCATCTGGTGCGCACCGTACTGCACCTGACAACCCCTGATCCGATGCATCTGAATCTGGTACAGCAACGTATCAGCGACGGCATGCTCGACCGTGTACTGGAAGATGTAATCGCCCTGCACGATGAAGTCAGCCGCGATTGCGATGTGGTACTGATCGAAGGGCTGGTGCCTGACCGCAGCGAACCCTACACCGCCAAACTCAACGCCGAGATGGCGAAAGCCCTGAATGCAGAAGTAATTCTGGTGGCCAGTGGCCGTAACCGCAGTCCCGCCCAGATACAATCGGAGCTGAAGCTGCAGGTTGGTATTTTTGGCGGCTCTCAGGCCAATCTGATGGGCTGCATTATCAACAAAGCAGGTAAAGCACCCGCTCAGCAGGCCATTCCCTCCGGCGAACTGATGTCTCAGGACGCAGGGGTCAGCCAACAGGAACAGGATGCTTTCTGGCAGCTCAGCATGAAGCAATGTCCGGTACTGGGCGTTATCCCCTGGAAAGCCGAACTGGTCAGTCCGCGCATACTGGATATTGCCCGAGCTCTGGATACTCAGACCCTGCACGAAGGCGAACCTGACCGGCGCGTACTGCGCATTGCCCTCTGTGCCCGCACACTGGGCAATATGGTGGATGTCCTGCGTCCCGGCACGCTGATCGTAACCCCAGGCGACCGCGACGATATTATTGTGGCTGCAGCCATGGCCGTCAGCAGCGGTATTCCGCTGGCCGGACTGCTGCTGACCAGCGGACTTCAACCCGGCGAACAGGTTATTAACCTCTGCCGTCCGGCACTGCAGACCGGTATTCCGGTACTGCAGACCCGCATGGATACCTTTACCACAGCCCAGCAACTGACGCAGATGGATACTCACGTGTCCATTGATGACGTTGACCGGGTACAACACATCATGACCACCGTTGCCGAGCACCTGAATATTCCGGTACTGATGGAACGTCTGGGCCAGCCCCATGCTTCACGCCTCAGCCCGGCGGCCTTCCGCTATCAGATTGTTGCCAAAGCGCGTGCCGCACAAAAGCGTATCGTACTGCCTGAAGGCGAAGAGCCACGAACCATTCAGGCGGCGGCAATCTGCCAGCAACGCGGTATCGCCCAGTGTGTCCTGCTCGGTGATCCGGAGCGTATCCACCAGATCGCCCAGGCCAATGAGGTTGAGCTGCCGGAAGGTCTGCAGATTATTGAACCGGCCAGCGTACGTGCCCGCTATGTACCCGGCATGGTCGAATTACGCAAACACAAGCAGCTGACCGAACCTATGGCGCTGGCGCAGCTGGAAGATAACGTGGTGCTCGGCACGATGATGCTGGCGCTGGATGAAGTGGATGGTCTGGTATCCGGCGCAATTCATACCACTGCCAACACCATCCGTCCGGCACTGCAGCTGATTAAGACAGCGCCCGGCGCCAAGCTGGTATCTTCCGTCTTTTTTATGGGACTGCCGGATCAGGTACTGGTTTACGGTGACTGTGCAGTCAACCCTGATCCGGATGCTGAGGAGCTGGCCGATATCGCCATGCAGAGTGCCGACTCTGCCATTGCCATG
Organism: Thalassolituus sp. ST750PaO-4; assembly: GCF_020320405.1. Classification (NCBI taxonomy): domain Bacteria; kingdom Pseudomonadati; phylum Pseudomonadota; class Gammaproteobacteria; order Oceanospirillales; family Oceanospirillaceae; genus Thalassolituus; species Thalassolituus sp. ST750PaO-4. The sequence continues at coordinate 297,442 of NZ_JABVCB010000007.1, read as the reverse complement.
GGCATTCCCGCACGCATTGCCATGCTCAGCTACAGCACCGGTAAATCCGGCAGCGGCGCCGATGTGGAAAAAGTGCGCGCGGCCACCGAACTGGTACGCCAGCAGCGCCCTGAATTGCTGATTGACGGGCCCTTGCAGTACGATGCAGCTACCACGGCGAGTGTGGCGCGCAGTAAAGCGCCGGACAGCCCGGTCGCAGGGCAGGCAACCGTACTGGTATTCCCGGATCTGAATACGGGCAATACCACCTATAAAGCGGTACAGCGCAGCGCCAATGTCATCAGCATCGGACCAATGCTGCAGGGCCTGGCCAAGCCGGTAAACGATTTGTCCCGTGGCGCACTGATTGAAGATATTGTTTACACCATCGCTCTCACCGCGATTCAGTCACAACAAAATAAAGGAAAATAATAAATGCTTGCGGTTATTACCGGTGTTATTGCCAGCCTGTTGTTGTTTATCAACATCGTGTTCTGGTGCTCCCTGCTGTTTATCTTCACCTTTGTAAAAATCATTATTCCCGTGCCATTGGTACGCAAAGGCGTCACCGCGATTCTGACTGCCATTGCCAATGCCTGGGTCAGCTGTAATTCCGGCTGGATGATGCTGACACAGAAAATGAACTGGAATATTCAGCGGCCGGTAAGTCTGGATAAAAAGGGATGGTATTTCGTTATCAGCAACCATCAGAGCTGGGTAGATATTATCGTGCTGCAACATGCGCTGAACGGCCGCATTCCGTTGCTGAAGTTTTTTCTTAAACAGGAACTGATCCGCGTTCCGGTAATGGGCGCGGCCTGGTGGGCACTGGATTTCCCGTTTATGAAACGCTACAGCAAAGCGTATCTGGAAAAGCATCCGGAAAAACGCGGACAGGATCTGGCGACAACCCGTAAAGCCTGTGCAAAATTCCGCGAAATGCCGACCAGCGTGATGAATTTTCTCGAAGGTACGCGCTTTACTCAGCGTAAACACGACGATCAGGACTCTCAGTTTCAGCATCTGCTCAAACCCAAAGCCGGTGGTATGGCCTTCGCCATGAATGCGATGGGTAACCAGTTCCGCTCAATTCTGGACGTAACCATTCACTATCCGGATGGAATTCCGACGTTCTGGGACTTTTTACAGGGAAAGATGCAGCGTTGTACTGTGATTATTAACGAAAAGCCGATCCCGGAAGAATTGCTGGATGGTGACTACGAAAATGACGACACCTACCGCCTGCACTTCCAGCAATGGGTACAGCAGCTGTGGGAAGAAAAAGACCAGCAACTGAGTGCTCTGCATAACGCCAGCTGAGTGCACCTTGCTATGCCGGTTAAATAATCGCCGGTAAGGTAATCAGCAGACAGGCTCAGGCCGCAACCACCGAGTTGCGGCCCTGATCTTTAGCCTGATACAACATCCGGTCGGCGATACGCAACAAATCGTCACTGCTGTTTTCCGCCGTTGGAATCATACTTGCCACGCCGGCGCTGATGGTTGCCACAGAAAACTCTGAGGCTTCATGGCGGATACCAAGAGCAACAATACTTTCACGGATTTTTTCAGCCATATAAGCCGCTTCACCCAGCGCTGTATCCGGCAGAATAATAATAAATTCCTCTCCGCCATACCGGGCACAAAGATCACCAGGCCGCTGGCAGAATGAAGCCATATTACGGGCAATATCGTACAAGCAGCGATCACCCTGCTGATGGCCATAACGGTCGTTATAATCTTTGAAATTATCGATATCGATCATAATCAGGGCCAACGGCCGTTGCGCCCGCAGGCAGCGGCGCCATTCGCTGGCCAGACACTCTTCCAGATAACGGCGGTTGGCTATGCCGGTCAGGCTGTCAGTGGTCGACAGCAGATGCAGTCGCCGGGTCAGGTATTGCAAGCGCTCTGCTTCCAGCGCCAGTAAGCGGTTTTTCATATAATCGCTGCGCGCAGAAGACTCTATGGCATAAGCCAGATAAGCCCCCATACCGATCAACAACAGCCAGAACAGTACAAACAGTGGCATAAAAATATCAACGATGGCCCCCAGCTCGGCACTGAGTTCCGGTGCATCACTGATCAGCAGCATCATTACGTAACAACTCAGCAGCGATACCGAAACAATCAGCATAGAGCGGTAACTCAACCGCAGCGCCACCAGAGTAAATACCTGAATAGGTATCAGCCCGAGATGGTAAGCATATTTCAGGGCATCAGGAATCAGCTGAATAAAAAAGATAACCGACAGCCCCGCAATAAAAATTCCGCTGGCGGCAATGGTCATCATGTGAGTAGCAAAACGAGAGCGGGGAATCCACCACAGCAAAGCAAACATGGAAATCGTAATCAGCAGGCGACAGGCAAAAATCAGCCCGGCGTTATCCCCGCCCAGATAAAAGTCTGACCAGGTAAAGCCGAGGTAAAACAGCAGGCCAGCAATGATAATTTTCTGATCGATTTCCAGAAAACGCTGATTACGGAATTCCAGATAACGTTGTTCAAGGCGGCCAGGGAAGCGTAAATGATGACGGCCCTGTTCGAGGATGCCAGAGAGGATATTGATCTGCTCCTCTACTCGCTTTAAGGTGTCACTGTCTTGCTGACTGCTGATGTTTGGCACCGGTTCTCCCACACCCGCCTGCTGGTGTTGACAGAATCCACCAGAACACGGCAAAGCTGAAGTTATTTTTTGTGACATAAGACACGCTATCTCCATTTTAGACAATATCCTGACACGTCCATGTTCATGCGAGGTTCTATGAAGGTTTTTGAAGATATCAGCCAATCCATCGGAAATACGCCGCTGGTACGCATTCGCCATCTGACTGATCACCCGGCAATCTATGCCAAGCTGGAAAACCGTAATCCGGCGCATTCCGTTAAATGTCGCATTGGTGCCAATATGATCTGGCAGGCCGAGCAGGATGGGCTACTCAAACCGGGAATGGAAATCGTTGAGCCAACCAGTGGGAACACCGGTATCGCTCTGGCGTTTGTCGGAGCAGCCCGCGGCTACAAAATTACCCTCACCATGCCGGAAACCATGAGTATGGAACGCCGTAAGGTGATGATGGCTCTGGGCGCTAATCTGGTGCTCACCGAAGGCGCCAAGGGTATGAAAGGTGCAGTTGAGGCCGCAGAAAAACTGGTCGCCGAAGCACCGGAGCAGCGCATTATGCTGCAACAGTTCAATAACCCGGCCAACCCGGCCATCCACGAAAAAACCACAGGGCCGGAAATCTGGAATGATACCGATGGCCAGGTGGATGTTGTGGTTGCAGGGGTCGGCACCGGCGGTACCATCAGCGGCATCTCGCGCTTTATCAAACAACATAAAGCCATCACGTCGGTGGCGGTAGAGCCTTCAGCCTCTCCGATCATTACCCAGACACTGGCCGGCGAAGCCATCAGTCCTGGGCCTCATAAAATTCAGGGAATCGGTGCCAACTTTATTCCCGGCAACCTTGACCTGAGCATGATTGACCGTGTTGAGCAGGTTGATAATGACGCTGCCATGGCCATGGCCCATGAGCTGATGTCAAAAGAAGGCATTCTGGCCGGTATATCCTGTGGAGCAGCCATGGTGGCCGCACTGCGCCTGGCGCAGGAGGATGCCTTTAAAGACAAGAAAATCGTCGTTATTTTACCGGACTCCGGTGAACGCTATCTCACTTCACCATTGTTTGAAGGTTTCTTTGACAAGTAACCCGGCGGCACCCATATGGCGGCTCCGCACGGAGTCGCCTGACCTATTGCTCGACGGTTTGCTGCACTACCACCCCGCTCTGCTGGAGCCTGAACAGGCAAACGCTCTGTATCAGCAATTGCTGCATGAAATTCCCTGGCAACAGGGCCGCGTTTTTATTTACGGACGCGAGCACATTATTCCGCGTTTACAGGCCTGGCACGGCGATCCCGGCATCTGTTACACCTATTCCGGGAAAACCCTGCACGCAGATCCCTGGACACCAACACTGCAGATTCTTTGTCAGCAACTGAACCAGCTAACCGGATTACAGCTGAATGCCGTGCTGTGCAACCTGTACCGTGACGGTCAGGATTGTATGGGCTGGCATGCTGACGATGAGCAGGAATTGGGCGAAAATCCGCGGATTTTGTCACTAAGTCTGGGCGCAGAGCGGGATTTTGCCTTACGCCGTAAAGGCAGCAGCCGTCAATCGGGAATCCTGCCACTGGCCAGCGGCAGCCTGCTGGATATGCAACCCGGTATGCAGAGGCACTGGCAGCACAGCCTGCCCAAACGCGCACGCATCCGGCAGCCACGCATCAACCTTACTTTCCGCACGATTTATCCGCTTAAGCCCGTAATTTAATCGCGGGCAATCACAGATTCCAGACGGAACATAATAACCGGGGTCGTGCCATAATCTTTGTCACGATGCCAGATAAATTCCGGTGCCACCTCAGCAAATACCCAATTGCTGTATACCTGACGGCGATAACGAACACCGGCATGATAGGAATAAAAAGTTGTATCAAATTCGCTGTCGCCACTGGCCCCGGCCACAAAACCCAGAGCCGCTTTACTGCTCAATTCATGATAGAGCCCGGCGTCATACGAAAGCTTAAAATATTCATCATTCAGTTGATAACCGGCCTTGGCATTAATGCGGAATAACTTCTCCGTATTTAATGGATAATCCATCTGCAGACGGGTTTCCTCTCCCCAGCCATCGAGAGAGAAATAAAACAGTGTCTGTGTCGCTTTCAGTTCCCACTCGGATAAATAGGCATAGCGCCGGGCGCGGAAACGCACAAAAGGATTAGGCGGAACGCCCCAGCGGATACCGGCATCCACGTTGGTTTTCCATTGATCGGATTCGCGCACAATAAAACGCAGCGCCGCCGTGTAATTCACGTTTTCAACACTCTCTATCGGATCCGCTTCGCGGTTATCTTCATCTTCCGAATCGAGCAGTAAATTCAGCCGTTCATTGGTATGCGGCAATACCAGTTTTACACTCAGGCCGAATTTATAATCCACCGGGTCGCCTAAAACCCGCCGGGTGTAAAACGACAGCTTGGCGCGGCTGCCCTTAACATCATCGTCCGTAATTTCTTCACTGAAAAAAGAGTCGACAAAGAACGTATCAATATTACCGGACAACCGGTTCAGATAACCGGCCAACCAGTCCTTTGAACGATCCAGCATCGCCGGATCAACCGTAGTCTGAGCGGTATAAGGAGGCTCTTCAGCAACAGGAACCGTTACGACCGGTGCGATCAGTTGCTCACTGTCACCTTGCAGAAAGGGTTCCGGACTGAGCGCCGATGCTGACACGGAAAGTGCCAGTCCCAGCAATACCAGCCATCCCCGCCAGATCATCTGCGTTCAGACCGGATCGTGGTGAATAATAATTTCGGCACGGGGAAAACGTTCCAGAATGCGTTTCTCAACGCGATCCCCGATAGCATGTGCGGACTTCAGCGGTTGCAGCGCATCCAGCTCCAGATGAAATTGAATAAACTGCAGCGCCCCTGCTTGCCGTGTACGTAAATCATGAAACCCACGCACGCCTTCACAGCTGTTAATCAACGCTTTCAGCTCGGCCTCATCCTCATCCGGCATGGCCTGATCCATCAGCACCTGCAGCGCTTCTTTGACAATGCCGTACACGCTGTAAAACAACACACCGGCAATAGCCAGCGCCACAACCGGGTCAAACCAGTATTGCTGCCAGTAAGCTGCTATTAACGCCATAATAACCGCCACGTTGGTCAGAATATCACCGTAATAATGGGCAGAGTCGGCTTTAATCGCCAGCGATCCGGTCTGACGGAAAACCCAGCGCTGATACAGCACAAGGCCGATAGTGGCGAACATCGAAAACGTCATGACACCGATGCTCTCTCCCAAAGCAGTCAGCGGTTGGGGGTTAAGCAAACGATCAAATACGTGTAATAACAGCACCACCGCCGAGCCCAGAATAAAGGCAGACTGAATCAGCGCCGCCAGACCTTCAGCTTTACTGTGCCCGAACGGATGATCATCATCCGCCGGCATCAGCGCATAACGTACGGCAAAAAAATTCACCAGTGATGCTGCAATATCCATTAAAGAATCGAGCATAGATGACAACACACTGGCGGAATCACTGATAACCCAGGCGAAAACTTTAGCTAACAACAGGGTCACAGCAACCAGAACCGATGCGCTGGACGCACGTTTAATCAAGACAGCATGAGAAGTCACAGTCATTACAGATTCATTAACAGTAAACACAGGATTATGCCAGATTGGCCTGGGCAGATCAGACTTTTTAGCGCGAAAAGTGGTAATTTGCCACAAACTGAAACAGGATGGCGCCTGCGCCTATTGACCCATCAGAGGCATCTTGGTCTTATTATCGGCCGGACTGTCCAGAACGAGCCAAACCATGACCATAAAAAATGCTCTAGTCGTTGATGATTCCAAATCCGCCCGCATGATGCTGCAGCGCCTGCTGGGTAAAATTAATGTACAGGCCGATGCCGTCGACAGTGCCGAAGCGGCGCTCAGTTTTCTCGAAAGCAGCCAGCCTGACGTCATCTTTATGGATCATATGATGCCGGGTATGGATGGTCTGGAAGCAACCCAGCTGATTAAATCCAATCCCCGTACGGCTACCATTCCGACCATTATGTATACCTCCAAAGAGGGGCAGGAATATCAGGAAATGGCGTTGTCTCACGGAGCTCATGGTGTTCTGGCCAAGCCCGCCAGCCATGAAGCCGTTATGGCCGTCATTCAGTCTCTGGATGAGCCGGCCGCCAATGATGAGCAAAAATCTCAGTCCCCGGCCATTGCACTGGTTGAAATTGATAAGCTCGTACAAAAGCATCTGCGTAATGCTATTGCTGAAGCTAAAGCAGAAATCAGTGCCGGCCTGGATGCCACGACACAACAACTGCAAACCCACCAGACCCATCAACTGGATCTGATTCAGGCGCGCATGCATCAGCAACAGGAACGCTGGCAACTGGAAGTTAATAAGACACTGACAGAACAGGCGTTATTTCAGAAAACCCGGGTAATGAATCAGCGCCTCGCCGTTACGGTTGCCGACAAACTGGACAAGAAAAATGCTGACGACCTGATCGCCATCATGAAAACCAGCCAGACAGCACTGGAAGCAACACTCGCCACTACCCGCAGCGAATTACAGAAAGAGCTGCAAAAAACAGCTATCAGGGCTGCCACCGCTGGTGCAGTTATTGGTGCTCTGGCCGGAATTACTGCTGCATTTTTCCTCTGATTACCATCTTGCCAAAGCCCGCCAGCCGGGCTTTTCATACCCTGGTCATAAATAACCAGTATATGGCCTGACTATACCTTTCCATTCCGAAGGGTGCTGATTACACTAGCCGCTCTCACCAGACTCTAAAAATATGATCAGGGATACGATAATGATCAAAGCCATACTGACAGCGGCAACGGTTGCCATACTGACCGGCTGTGCAGCAGCAACACCTCTGCTTATTGCTGAAGCAGGTGGCCACCAGGTGGCCCGCTACGATGAAAATATAAAAGTCCGTGCAGCAGCAGCGTTGCAGGAAGAGCCAGACCTGCTCACCTTTTCTGTACAGGCCATCAGCCGCGGCAAAACTGAACAGGCCGCCAGCACCTATATGAAAGGCTACAGCGATCCTGACTACAGCAGTAACATGAAATCGCTGGCGATTTATCAGGTGGCCTTACTCTACATGAACCGCTACAACGATCAGCGCGATGACCAGAAAGCACTGGCCTACCTTAAACAGCACCGGATTGAATTTCCTGACTCGCGTCTGAAAGAAAAAGTAATCAAGCGTATTCAGGTTATTGAAGCCCGCCAGAATGAACCGGTACAGCTATCGGCCACACAACTGCTGAAACAGGTTGATCGCAGTAAACTGCTGAAAACGGACAACACACCGTTTGACGCTGAACTCACTCCGATGAGCGAGCGGGCGATTACCGAAGCCCGGGTTGCCGATGCTGAAGCGGTTTATCTGATTCTCTACGATAATAAAGCTTCGTCAGCTGAAATGCGGGCCAAATCCCTGTACCAGCTGGGTCTGATCTATATGAGTCCATATAATCAGGCCGGCAATAATCAGAAAGCACTGGCCTACTTCCGTAAGATTGTGCAGGAATTCCCGCACGTATCTGTTGCTCCACGGGCCAACCAGCGCATCAGCGAACTGATTAACCGCCAGGATTAATGGTATTTACTGATAATAAAAAAGGCCCTGAATAAGGGCCTTTTTTATGGTTAAACCATCACATCAGAATGACCAGGTGACATCCTTTTCATCTGCGACACACTCTTTGAAATCAGCCAGCACATCATCGTGACAAATAATTTCCTGCAACAGAATCTGCTCGCCATCGACATATCCTTTCAGCAATAACCACTGGTCATCATCAATGTAGTTATCCAGATCAGAGCACAGCGAATTACTGCTGCAGTTCATATTCGCGGCGCCATCGTAACCGGTAATAACCCCCGCATTATTCGCCGCCAGCGCACTGCCACGCAGAATAAATTTAAACGGATAAGTACTGTTGGCTTTATCATCCGGGCTGCTGTCGTTTTCCTTCAGTACCGCTTTACTGATGCTGCCGCCCGAGGACAGGGTTTTGACCACTTTCAGATCATATTGTTTACCCCAGACCGGAGTGAAATTACTGATATCACCAGAGAGCTGTAACAACGAGAAATCGTCAGAACTGTTTACCCGATACAGCAGACACATTGCAGCCTCAGCCAGACCACACTCTGACTGAAAGTGTGCCACCGTCCAGCTGACCGTGCTTTCTCCGGAACAATCGTTGGAGAAATCCTTTTCACTGGCACTGCACAACAGAGAGGTCAGAGTTACGGCACCGGCACTGGCTGTGAATTCCAGCTGCAAAGCATATTGCGCATCCACGGCACTTTTAATCTGCGCACAATAGCTGCCACAGGCAAAAGTAATTTCATCTCCCAGAGACCAGGTCGTGTCATTCTGGGGAGTGAGCACTCCGGCGCGACTGTACAGGGTTAAAGCGAAGGCTTCATCAGCAGGATTAACCGCCGTGGTAGTTTTTACCGCGCGGAATTCATAAGCGCTGTCTTTACCGCTGCTGTTAAAACTGGTGTTCACAGTAACGCTGTAGCGGTTGCCCCAGACAAAGCTGCTGAAGCCAGTAAACGGAAGATCGGCGGTTTTCCAGCTGTCGGTAGTTTTTTCACGCACCCGGAAGCACAGCTTGCTGTCATCCTTATCACACTGCACTTTGTAATAATCCACCAGCAGTGTTTCTTCCTTATCTGTCCACTCCCGCCCTAATTCCGGACAACCGGTCAGAGTCAGACAGGCCAGAGCCGGGATCCATAATGTTTTCATTCAATGCTTCCTGATTGCGGTTCACTTGTGCTTACCGCTGCCATTTTCTGTAATAACGGTGCGGCATAGGTCTGCAGAAGGCGTTTACGGACCGGACGGTCCAAGCCCTGCAAGCGCAGCAGCAGCTGTTCATGTGTTGCAGTGACCACATCACCACAGACAAGTTCGGTTGCCAGCGAAAATTCCTGCTGCAACAAATTCAGAGCCGATTGCTGCACCGGAAGGATCTCACACATTTGTTGCAACTGCAGGTCAATAGCAGCAGCCATCGTATCGGCCGAAACCAGTTCTTCAGTGTTCAGCGGCCGGCCAAAATCGACATAAATACGCCCCTTGGCCCCGGTCAGCCCCAGCAGGATGCTGCGCGTATCTTCATCATCGCTTTTTTCATAACGGCCGGTTTCTGCACGGGTAACCAGCTCCTGTGCTTTCTGTACATCACAGGGGTCCCATTCATACTGAATAGACACCGGCACCGGACACATGGCTGTCATCGTCGCGGTAAAATCCTCACCGCGCTCACGGCCATTAAGCGCCAGCATTTTAAGTACCGCAGTATCGGTTCTGTCGATGCCATCTTTGGCGCGCCCTTCGCGCTGAGCAATCCAGACGGAATGACCGCTCTCAAGCGAGCTGCGGATATAGGCAGATAGCTTTTGTAATTCACGCAGTTTTTCACGTTTATTGGCAATGCTGCGCTTAACCACAAAACTTTTGTTAAGACGCATAATATCGGCAACATCCGGGTGCCCCAGCAGATTATCGCCAATCGCAATCCGGCTGGTCGGCCAGCCGGCGTGATGCAGACTGTAATTAATCAGAGTCGGATCCATGGCAATGTCTTTGTGGTTGGAAATCCACAGATAGCTTTTGTCCGCCGATAAATGTTCCAGCCCCCGGACCACAATTTCATCGGTTGATTTTTCCAACAGCCCCGCAATCCACGGAGCCAGCCAACGCTGAAAGGCTTCAACGGTCTGAATATGTGCAGTACGACGGCGCAGATACCAGCCAGCCAGAGGCAACAATGCCTGTCTGAGCCAGGAAGGCAACGCGGGAAAACGATATTTAACCAATGCGTGCTGCAGAGTTCTGGCGTGAGTCAGACGCTGAATAACACGCCTGACTTCATCGTCATGATAAGGGCGGATATCGGAATATAGATCCTGCATGTAGTCTCACTGTTATCGGGGCAAAAATAAAACCAATCCACCCGCTGATCGTGGCTGGCACACCAGATCGCCAACCCATTGGCTTGTTAAGAATTCGGGCGGATTAGTATATCCTATCGTCCCCTGCTTAAGATAACGACCAAGGTTAAAGCAAATGATTGATGAATGGGTGCCATCGACCGAAGGTTCGGCCAAGATCAGCGCGTCAGAGTTACAACAATGTCTGGCTGTAACAGCGCTCATGGCCGGCGACAGCTCCCAGGCTGAGCAACAGCTGGGTGAAGATACCGTTAAAACGCTGCGTTCCCATATACAACTCACCGAGGAGCAGTGGCAGCCGGCTCTGGAAACCTTCAGTGCAGATGAGCTGTTTCAGCTGGCAACCTTTTTTACGCTGGCAGAAATGAAGTTCAGTGGCTGGCAGTGCGGCGCTAAGAACCCGGCAATCTGGATTTTCCGCACCCTGAAAAGGAATGGTCAGCTGCCGGAAAAAGACGCAATCCGTCATCTGAAGAGCCTGACCGATAACCGCTACATACCTTATGGCAGCGCACTCTGATCCGGATAGAGAAAACCACATAACGCCTGACGCAACTCCTCCAGGCGGATGGGTTTTGATAAATAACCATTCATCCCGGCTTGTTTACAGGCCGCTTTCTGTTCAGCCATAACATCCGCCGATAATGCAATAACAGGAATCTGCCGGCGTTGCGTCAGGCTGCGTATCTGTCTCGTTGCCTCCAGCCCATCCATAACCGGCATATGGCAATCCATCAGCACCAGATCGAACTCTTTTTGGCGGTACAGTTCAACCGCCTCCTGCCCATTAGCCGCAAGCGTAACCTCACAACCCAGCCGGACCAGCATCTGGGTAGCGACTTTCTGATTCACAATATTATCTTCGGCCAGCAGTATACGGATGCCCTGCAACTGCCCCGGGTCGGGTGAATGTTCCTGTAACTGACGGCCGAAGCGGGTAATCAATTGATGGTTATTGTTTTCATCAAACAAGCGCAACAAGAGCTGCTGTAAGTGCTCCTGGCTGATCGGCCAGTCCCAGAATGCATTGATCCCCTGTGCCAGCAAATCCGCTTCCGGCACCGGCACGTTGTCTGCAGCCGTTACCGCAAGGCGGGTGCCCCCCTCGCTCAGACTGGCGGTAACTCCGTCCCGATAAAGGCTAAACAAACGATAAGGCAGAACCAGAATATCGGGCCTGGCATCTTTCAGTGCATCAAGCAGATCTTCGGCAACAGAAAACTCTCTGACCGTTATACCCAGCCGGCGTACGACCGATACCAGTAGTGCGCGATTAATCCGGGCCTCATCACAGACCCAGAGCGTGCCGCTATGAACATTAGTATCCGGCTGATGCTGGCCTGATGGCAGATCACTGGCCGCAATCGTCAGATTGAGATCAAGCCAGAAGTTTGACCCCAGCCCGGGCGAGCTGATTACCCCGACCTTGCCATGCATCAGCGTCGCCAGACGACGGCAAATGCTTAAACCAAGCCCGGTACCACCGACCAGCGTTGACAGACGCCCATGCGCGACACTGTATTCATCAAACAACTGCAGAGCCCGGTCTGCGGCGATGCCAATACCGGAGTCCTCTACCGAGAAACGCAGCAACACCTGGCTGAACTGGCGCCGGACCACAACCAGCCGCAGCAGAACATGGCCCCGCTCGGTAAACTTCAGTGCATTAGTGAGGTAATTCATCAGAATCTGGCGGATTCTGATGGCATCACCAATGACATAGTGCGGCACCGAATCCTCTACAAAGAACTGCAAACTCAGGTTTTTTTCCCGCGCTCTGGCGCTCATCATGGCAATCAGGCTGTCGATCATTTCACGGATATTGAAACTTTCCTCTTCAATCGTGAGCTTATCGGCGTCAATTTTGGAAATGTCGAGAATATCGTTAACGATAGTCAGCAGGTGTTCTGAAGATGATTGAATAATACGCACAAAGCCCATTTGCTCAGATGACAAAGGTGTTTGCTCAAGTAAGGAAACCATCCCCAGCAACCCGGTCATCGGCGTACGGATTTCATGACTCATACTGGCCAGAAAGCGGCTTTTGGCCACATTCGCTTCTTCTGCCTGTTCTTTTTCTGCAGTCAGAATATCCCGCGCCAGCTTCTGCTCGGTAACATCGGTACTGATCACCAGCAAACTCTGCAAATCGCGGTATAAACTCAGCGGAATCAGCTGATTATGGAGATAGTTAATGCGGCCCTGCGGATCGCGCAGAGTAATATCAAAGGATTGAGGGGAGTGGCTCCTGATCGCAGCTTCCAGACTCTGAGTAAACCGGATAGCCTGATCCTGCGGCAGAAAATCGACCGATGATTTGCCGGCAACATCTTCCAGAGTAAAGCCATCAAACAAATGGTTAACATCCAGAATACGGCCTTCACGGTCAATTTCGGTGATAACGTCAGGCAGGTGTTGCCAGAGAATGCGGAAGCGCTGAGCCGAGGCAAGGTTTTCTTTTAACTCCCGCCGCAGACGCCAGCACCAGCTGGCCAGCCAGAGAACCAGTAAAACCAGCAGAAGCGTTAATCCCAGTAACGCAGAAAAAGTCATAGCTCCCTCTCCGGACAGGTCTCAGTCCTTTGTGACCCAGAGCTTCACTATGCAGCAGCGTCACCCGTCAGAAATGCCAACAGAGCTTGCTGATCCCTGGGCCACTGGTAGCTCAGCCAGCCATCCTTTGCCGGTTTCTCCGGTTCGTGGCGACTGATCAGCAGATACAGGGTTTCACGGGATTCACTGTCGCGCATAAGGCGGGCAACCGAATCCTGAGCAGCTGCAGAATTTACAGCAATGGCTCCCGGCTGATGTTCGGCAATCAGGAAACCAAACTGAATCGGGTCGGTGGTCACCAACGGCTCCCAGCCTGCACGCCGGACAAAAGAAGCCACATCGGCGGAAAAATCCTCTGCATCAGCCAATAACACCAGCGTTCTTACTCCCAGCGATAAATCACCGGGCACCGGCATATTATTGTCCTGCAGAAACGTAATAAAACTGCTCACCGGAATACGGTTATCTCCGCGCCCCGGCAGCTTGTAGGCATCCAGGTGACCGCGTTCGATCCAGCGAATAACGGTACGGAAATTCACGCCGCAGTATTTCGCCACTTCTCCGGTTGTTAAGGCCTGTTTTTCCCTCACAGCATTATCTCAAGTCAGCAACTACACTGGTTTCAGTATAGATAGCCTTTCGCCAATGCAAGGAGAAATGAGCAAATTGCGACATTCCCCTGCCTCACCCCGGGCAGAGCCATACATAAAGCAGAAGCAGGATGCTACAGTAGCTTTGGCTCAGGACAGACTCAGGCCATGTTAAACCGCCAGGAGAAAAAGAATGCAAAGGAACGTCTTACTCGTCGATGATGAGGCCGGCATTATTCAGGCCATCCGCCGTATGCTGCGTGCAGAGCCCTTTCATATCCACGAGGCCAGCAGTGGCGATGAAGCCCTTGCCATCCTGCAGCGCTATGACATTGAATTGCTGATCACCGATTACAAAATGCCGGGAATGGATGGCCTGACCCTGTGCCGGAAAGCACGTGAAATTTCTCCCGCCACCTATCGCCTGCTGCTGTCTGGCCAGGTTGATTACAGCGCCCTGCGCAGCGCCTGGCAGCAAGGCGATGTTCACCGTTTTGTCGCCAAACCCTGGGACAACCTGTTACTCGGTATCGATATCAAAGAAGGTCTGAAGCAGCACGATTTACTGAAAAACCTGCAACAGGTCAGTCAGGCGGTACAGACAGAACAGGCAATGCTGCTGACTGACAACAACTGGATTGTACGCATGGCCAGCCCGTTACTGTGCGAGGCCCTGCAATGCGAAGAAAGCGATCTGCTGGGTATTAATCTCTTTGCCCATGCGCTGTCCTCGATGCCCGTGACACTGGAAACCGACGTAACCCGTCAGGTAGAACAGCAGCAGACCTGGCTTGGCCACTTCAACCTTACCGGCCCACGGCAGCTGAACCTGCCAGCCTGGATGGCAATCACCCCGTTAGGCAGCCAGTACCGGTTGTGCTCCTGCAACTTTGTGACGTCCGACCAGTCTCCGCAACGCGATCTTAAAGACGAGCTGCAGCGCTACTCCGGCGAGCACCACCTGCAACGCCTGCAACAGGCGGCAGACGATGCCCGTACCGAGCCACAGCTGATGGTGGTCGCGCTGCCAGAAGAAGTAAGCCATAAAGATCTGTCATCCATCTGCTACGAGCGCCTGCAAGCCGCAACAGATGACCTTTACGAGATTTACTCACCACAACCACATACCTTTCTGATTCTGCTGCCGGCGTCGGTATCTGCGGAACAGATTGAACGGCTGAGCCAGAATATTCAGCAGGATTTTAATGAGAGCGTCAGCTTTCAGGGACAACCAATTCTGCTGCAACCACAGATCAGCATCGAACAGAAACCCGCAGGCATCGCTCACTGGGATGACTGGCTGCGCCGCCGCCTGGGCCTGCCGGCGACCAGCGGAAAAGAACAACCGCGTACGACCACAACCACACCGGTTGCGGATCAACATCACGCCAGCAGCCAATTCCGGGCTCTGCCGGTCTTTAACCAGCAGGGAACACTGACTGCACTGCAGGCTCCGGAAGCCAGTACCTACAATGAATCCGGCTGGGTTGCCTGGTTCAGAGCCATCGGCAATATCTGGCAGCAACACTTTGATCATGAACTGCACATTATTATGCCTGCAGCTGAGCAACCGCCAGCCAGTGTCAGGGCCTTTGTCAAAGCCCTTGCTGAAGCCCGTCAGCGGCTGCCCCTGCAATGCCATATCATCCTCGGCGAAGACTGCATTCTCAGCCAGGATGAAGCCGATCTTAACTGGCGTGACGAACTGCGCACCCAGCAGTGTCAGCTGTTTATTGCCAACTTCGGCCGCAGCTTCCTCAACTCCCGCCAGATACTGTCATTGCCGATTCAGGGCGTCAGTCTGGCTCCGGAATTCCTCATTCATATGCGCAACAGTAAGTCGCTGCCACAGAGCCGCCGTCTGTTGCAGCGCATTCACGATCATGAGCTGATCATTTACGCTCCCGGAATGGATAATACCGAAGCCCTGGCTTCGGCCCATCAGAGTAATGTCGACTGGTTATCCGGATCGGTATTATCGCGCGAGCTGAGCGCCGACCAGCTGCAATGGTTCTCGCCCAGCGCCGAACTGGGCTGAATGATGCAGAACTTTTCTGCAATCCCGTGTGGGTAGCGGGTTATTCAGAGGCTCCTTGGGTTATGATAGGCTCCTGTTAAAAGGAGCCCGTTGTGAATAAAGATCAAGCCTACCACCAGATTGCCCTCGCCTGCCTGAAAGCCCTGCGTACCCCAGCCGGTGCCAGCGCCGAAGACCCGGTCAAAGAGCTGTATTCTGTTATCGATAACGCCTTCGAAAGTCAGTTTGCCCTGTTGGTTGCGGAACTCGAAGACAGCAAGCACCGTCTCAACCAGATTCAACAGCTGGATCCGCAACGCCATACTCTGGCGGATGCGCAGGCCATCATTCATTACAACGGAACTGCACACTAGGGAGCAGGCATGTTATCGCCACGTTATTGGACGTTTTTATTCATCGTACTGGGCGCAATCGTATTTTCTATGATTAAGTTTTCCGCCGGACCCGAACTGATCGTCAGCCCGGCTGACACTTTTAATTACCGTTATCTGACTCTGGATAACGGTATGAAAGTGCTGCTGGTCAATACCCCCAATGCCGACAAAGCCGCTGCCGCCGTCAGCGTCGATGCCGGCAGTGGCGATGACCCCAAAGGCCGTGAAGGCCTGGCTCACTTCCTTGAGCACATGCTGTTCCTCGGTACCGAGCCTTACCCGGAAGCCGGTGAATATCAGGCTTATATCAGCCGTCATGGCGGCAGCCATAACGCCTTTACTGCCCACAGCCAGACCACGTATTTTTTCGATATCGATAACAAAGCCTTAAGCGGTGCACTGGATCGTTTCGCGCCGTTTTTTATCTCGCCAACCTTCGATGAAGCCTACGTTGAGCGTGAGAAAAACGCCGTTCATGCCGAATACAGCTCCAAGCTGAAAGACGATTTCCGCCGTATTTATTCCGCCGAAAAACAGGCGATGAATCCGGATCACCCATACGCATCCTTTGCCACCGGTAATCTCGATACCCTGTCCGACCATCCTGACAGCAAAACCCGCGACGAGTTACTGGCCTTCTACAACAGCCACTACTCTGCCGATCGCATGACTCTGGTACTGGCTGGTAAATACGAGCTGGATCAGCTGGAAGCCTGGGCAAAAAGTCATTTTTCTGCAGTGCCAAAGCGTCAGACCGTAGCTCATGTTGCTAATCCGCCCCTGTTTATTCAGGGCCAGTTGCCACTGGATATGAACATTGAGCCGGTGAAAGAAATCCGCCGCCTGCAGTTCACCTTCCCGATGCCGGAAACCCAGTCGCTGTATGCCTATAAACCGGTACAGATTCTGTCAAACCTGATCGGCCACGAAGGTGAAGGCAGCCTGCTGGCGTTCCTGAAAGAGAAAGGCTGGGCCGAAGGTCTGAGCGCCGGTCGCTCACTCAGCACTCAGGACGAAACCACACTGGTGGTGCAGATTCAGCTGACCAAACTGGGCCTGCTGTATACCGAAAACATTACCCAGGCGCTGATGCATTACATCGACCTGCTGAAGCAACAGCCGCTGCCGCAATACCTGCTTACCGAGCAGCAGCAACTGAGCGACCTGTCATTCCGCTTCCAGGAACAGAGCCGCATCAGTGATTACGTGGTACGCCTGAGCAGCAATATGCTGGTGTATCCGGCGGAAGACATTATCTACGGCGATTACCGCTGGCAGCCAATCAGCCAGCAACAGCTGCAGCCTTATCTGGATGCGTTATCCGCCAGCAACATGCTGCGCACCCTGATCGCCCCACAGATTGCCACCGAAACCATCGACCCATGGTACGGCACCGCAATCCGCATCCGTCCCGGCGATTATCGCGCCGATGCGGTGACCACCGAGGGTCTGGCAAGCCTGACCCTGCCGGCACCGAATCCGTTTATTCCGACCGACTTTACCCTGCACGCAGACAGCACTCAGGCGACTCCGGAAAAACTGATCAGCGAACCCGGCCGTCTGCTGTGGTATTACCCGGAGCATGAATTCGCCATGCCGAAAGCCCGGGTGATGGTGCAGCTGCAACAGGCCAGCGTACAGAATTCCGCGCGTCAGCGGGTACTGGCGCAGCTGTACAGCCGCACCGTTAACGAAGCGCTGAACACCTACAGCTATCCGGCCTATCTGGCTGGTCTGAATTACAGCCTCAATGCCTCCGGCCGAGGTCTGGAACTGGCACTGGGTGGTTATCAGCACAAGCTGCCGGAACTGCTGAAGCGCGTTCTCAGCGAAATGAACAGCATCAACCTGGGTGAAGAAGACTTCGGCCGCTACAAAGCCTCGCTGCAGCGTACCCTGGAAAATCAGCTGAAGAACAAGCCGTTTGAACGTGAACTGGCGGTGCTGAAAAACTGGCTGTACGAACCAAGCTTCGATCAGGCCGATCTGCTGCAGGCACTGGCCGCAGTCAGCCGTGAAGACGTTATGCAATACGCCACCACCTTCAGCAACGAACTGGCCGTGCAGATGTATGTTCATGGTCAGCTGAGCAAAGCTCAGGCACAGGAGCTGGCCGCCATTGTTGACGCTCAGTATCCGGCCAAAGCCGCTCAGGTCGCTCTGCCACAACTGCTGCAGATTCCGGCCGGCCAGTACCAGAAAAACCTGACACTGGATCACCAGGACACCGCCATCGTGCTCTACGTGCAGGGCCAGGAAGGCAGCGACCGCAACCGTGCACGCTACGCGCTGCTGGGTCAGATTCTCAGTGCGCCTTACTACCAGACCATGCGCACCGAACAGCAGCTGGGTTATATCGTGTTTGCCACGCCATTCCCGCAGCAGACCATTCCGGGCCTGGCCTTTATCGTGCAGTCACCGGAAGCGTCTCCACAGGCAATTCTCGACAGCAGCCTGAGCTTTTTCAGCAACTTCGAACAGCAGCTGGGCAGCATGTCGGAGGAAGAATTTAACTCCTACCGTCAGGGCCTGAGCACACTGTTGCTGGAGAAGCCGAAAAATATGGCGGAAAAAGTCGCCCGCTTCTGGCGTGATATTGAAGTACAGCGCTACAGCTTCGATACCAACGAAGCCATTGCCGCCGAGGTGAAAACCCTGAGCCAGGACGAAGTCCGTGCTCTCTACCAGAATGCCATTCTGGAACGCGGCAAGCCCTGGCTGCTGCTGACCCAGGGCGGTGCAGTACAGGACTGGCCAGCGCTCGACAGCCTGCAACGCGAACAGCTGTCACGCTTTACGCTGCAGCCTGCCGGTCTGGCAGACAGCGCTCAGTAAGCCTTTACTGATTTAAAAGCCCGCCATGATCTGTGACATTGCGGGCTTTTTTATGTCTGGCGTACTTTACCCTTTACCTGTCGGACGATAATCGCGAGTCTGACACTCTGGTTCTTTTTACCGAGTAAAGCCACATGATGAAAAATGCCTTTATCACCGGTGCCGCCTCCGGCATTGGCCGCGCCACAGCCGAAACCCTGTACGCTCAGGGCTGGAGTCTGGGTCTGGCGGATATTAACGAACAGGCATTAAAGGAAATGACCCTGGGCTGGGATGAGCAGCGCGTACGCTGCTACGCCCTCGATGTGACCAAACCAGAGCAGTGTGCCGCGGTGATCGGTGAGTTTGCCGCGCAGCATGACAAACAGCTGCGCCTGCTGTTCAACTCCGCCGGCATTCTGCAGATTGACCGTTTTGAAGACGTCAGCAGCCAGCGCCACCAGCAGATTTTCGATATCAACGTGATGGGCACTATCCACTGCTGTCAGGCCGCCTTCCCTTACCTGCGTCATACCAGCGGCGCTCAGGTGATCAATATGAGTTCTGCCTCGGCGACCTATGGCATTCCGCGGCTGGCCAGTTATTCCGCCTCCAAATTTGCCATCAGCGGCCTGACCGAAGCGCTGGAGCTGGAATGGGAAGAGTACGGCATCCGTGTCTGCGATGTGATGCCGCCTTTTGTCAGCACACCGATGCTGAATGAACAGGCCTCCGGCGCCCCGGTGCTGGATAAACTCGGTGTGCATCTGAACGCCGAGGATGTCGCCCGGACCATTCTGCAGCAGATAGAACAGCCTAAGACCCACCGCGCCGTCAGTCTGCAATTTGCCCTGACCTACGCCGCCAGCCAGCTGCTGCCACGGGCGGTTACCCGCGCCATTATCCGCTTTCTGAATAAAGGCTGAGTCGCCGCTGCGCCCGGAATTTCCGGGCGTTTTTTATTACGACGCTGTTTTGTGCCAGCGTATTTATTCCGGCCGCGGCAGATTAAACAACTCACCCAGCGCGGCATATTCACTGCCGCCCAGACGCGCCAGCGGGTTCAGCTCCGCAGCCCCTATCTGCAGGCGCGGCTCTTTGCTGAGCACAATATCGTCCGCCAGATACGCCGCCTCGGCCTGTAAAAACAGCACATGCTGCCCACCCGGTCCGACATCCACCTGCTGTTGCAGAGTGCAGGCAAAAGCAACCGGCGCCTGACTGAGGCGCGGCAGGGCTGATCCGGAAAAAGCTTCCAGTGCCAGAGCAGAACGCTCGACCTCACTGTCGCCATAGGCCAGCGTTGCCGAGCTGGCGTTCAGTGCCTGTAATTGTTCAACCGATGCGATGTGCAGCACACAACGACCATCACGGGCCAGATTGGTAAAGGTATCTTTTTCGCCGCCGCCGGGCTTTTTACCCACAGAAACCACAAAGGTGGGCGGGTTGGCACAGACCGGCGCGAAGAACGAAAACGGTGCCAGGTTATAGGATGAGCCATCGTCATTTGCGCTCAGAATCCAGGCGATCGGACGCGGCAAAACGGTCTGAATCAGCAGGTGATAACTCTCAACAGGGTTAAGGTCGGCAAAACGTAATTCCATGATGACTCCGTTATTGATCGAATTTACAACCGGGTGAATTATTCCCGCCAGCGGCGTGAAATACCAGACAACGGATAAGCGATGACGATACACCAACGCTCAGCACTGCGCCGCAGGCGTCACTGAGGTAACATAGCGCTCTGCTTCCGGAGGCTTCTATGTTTTCTGTTAACCGTTATTTCCCCCTGCTGGCCATCGCCGTCAGCGCCCTCGCCTGGTATGAACCGCAGCCATTGCTGGGGCTGAAAGACGCCATTGTGCCGCTGCTGACCATCGTTATGTTCTGTATGGGCCTGACCCTGCGCTGGGCGGATTTTCGCCGCGTCTGGAATAAACCACAGCCTATCGCTCTGGGAGTGTTGCTGCAGTTTACCTTAATGCCATTGATCGCCTGGCTGTTGGTACAGCTGCTGCAACTGCCGCCAGAGCTGGCGATTGGCCTGATCATTGTCGGCGCCTGTGCCGGCGGCACCGCCTCCAACGTGATGACCTATCTGGCCGGCGGCGATGTGGCGCTGTCGGTCAGCATGACGCTGATCTCCACCCTGTGGGGCGTGGTGCTGACGCCATGGCTGGTTGCCTTTTATTCGTCCGCTGAAATTGCCGTGGATACCCAGGCGATGATCATCAGCATCGCTCAGATTGTGCTGCTACCGATTGCCGGTGGCCTGTTGTGCAACCGTTTTCTTCCCCAGGTCGGACGCAGCCTGAACAGCCACCTGCCGGATATTGCCAGTGCCTTTATTCTCGCCATTATTGCCATCATCGTTGCCCTGAATGCTGACGAGATTGCCACCATGGGAGCACTCGCCGTTGTGGCGGTGATGCTGCATAACCTGCTGGGTCTGGCCGCGGCATATGGCATCGCGCGCTGGAATGGTCATACCGAAGTGGAAGCACGCACCATTGCGCTGGAAGTCGGGATGCAGAATTCCGGTCTGGGCGTCGCGCTCGCACTGAAATTTTACGGCCCGATGGCCGCACTGCCCGGCGCACTGTTCAGCGTCTGGCACAACATCAGCGGTTCTCTGCTGGCCGCTTTCTGGAAGTGGCAGACCAACAAAAAAATCCGCAATCTGAGCCAGCAGAAGGCGGTTAAGGAGCATCTGTGAAATTATTAACCACACTCTGCACCAGCAGCCTGCTGCTGTTCAGTCTTGCCGCACAGGCCTATGAAGTACGCCTCACGGAACAGCAACTGCAGCAGCAGTTAGACAGCCAGATGCCCCTGACACAAAGTCAGGGCATGGTGACGTTAACGCTGAGTAATCCAAAGCTTGATCTGCTGCCCAGCGGTAACCGCCTGAGCCTGCAGACCAACGCCGTTATTGCCACCAGCATTGGTTTGCAAAGCAATGGCCAGCTGACCGTGGAAGGCAAAATCCGCTACGACAAAGCCAGCTACAGCTTTTTTATTGAAGAACCGGTCATCCGCCAGCTTGATATTGATGGCCTGGCCCCGGCGCTGCAGCCACAGCTGATATCACTGGCGCAGAAGGCGCTGACCCCGGCGCTGACCAAGCAGCCGGTCTACACCCTGAGCGATCAGGATATGACGGAAGCCATGGCGCGGATGATGCTGAAATCCCTGACCATCAGCGATGCCGATGTGGTTCTGGTGATGAGCCCGTTCTGAGCTGGCTCGGTCTGATCGTAACGGACAAAAAAACCGGCGTATTGCCGGTTTTTTTTATGCTGAGCTGGTTTGGTTATTTTTTCAGACTCATGCGTTTCAGCGTGTCGTCTTTCAGCTTGACGTGGTGATACAGCGCCGCTCCGATATGAGCTACCAGTAAGATCAGCAGAGCCCAGGCTGTCAGGCCGTGTACACCTTCAGAGAATTCATGCATATCGTGACTCTTACCTATCAGAGTGGGTAACTCCAGACCAAACAGCGCAACCGGATATCCGGCACTCTGACTCATCAGAATGCCACTGACAGGCATCAGCAGCATGCACAGATAAAGCAGTCCCTGTACGGCTTTGGCTTTAATCACATCCGCCCTTGGTATACCAGCCAACGGGGCAACCGGATTATTAAGGCGTACCGGTATGCGGATAATCAGCAGAATAAGCACCACTACGCCAAAGGATTTATGCAGGCCAACGAGCTGCAGTTTTTCCGGCCCGCGGGGTAATTCCTCCAGCAATATACCAATCGCCAGGAGAGCAAAAATCAGCAGGGCAGACCCCCAGTGCAGCAGTTTGGTGGGCAGATTAAAATGAGCCGATGGTTGTGCCATGACAGTATCCCTATCTTTAGTAATGGCATCAGTATACGCCGAATAAAACATTGCCCAAGAGGCATAGAGGTCGTTGCTTTTTATCCGGCAAATTGCTGGGCGGCTACCAGAGTTCGATTTCGGTATGAATCGACTGACGGGAATTAACTTCAATCTGCACCAGATCCTGCAGCTCATTCAATTCCGTTGCATTCAGCTGACGCAGATTCAGAGATTTAAACACACGTTGTTCAATCAGATGACGCTCATAACAGGACTGGTGTGCAATACCGATTCCGGAAACCGTGATGGGTTTTCCGGCTAATGCCGACTGATGGCAAAACTCGCACTTCATAAACCATGCATTCCACAAAAATAAAAAAGAATTTTATACCCCTATATAAAAAAAGGATTAATAACAATGTTATCAATCCTCTTAGAATTTGTAACTTTTATGTAATAGAAACGTACAGCGTGCTGTTCCTCAATTTTTATTCAACACAGCCTTGCTTAAACCCGCAGTCAGCCCGGTAATTTACCAGACTGACTGCAAATTTTACTCAGCGCAGTATTGCTTATTCACTGACCCATTGCTGCTGCGGTAAATGATCACGCGACCAGATACGCACAGAGGCACCGCTGACATTTTCGGCTGATTCAACAGCAAAGGCCGTATTACGGCGGGTCGTCAGCTGTGCTCCGTCACGGATAAACTGCTGATTCCAGTCACCGTTACAGGCCCAGAGAACCAGCGCACCGTTGTCCTGCGTCTGCCCTTTATAATCCAGACACAGATTCGGATTAGCGAGCAGATGGAAACGACCGGCGCTGTCTTCACGCCATTGCTGTTTCTCATCCACACGGCACTCACTGAGTACCAGACCACTGTCCTGCTGCACCGCAACAGCCGTCAGACACAAACCACTGCCATGGCGTAAATGCCGGAAGTCAGACGGGTTCTTCTGCCAGAACTGGTTGTTGTTGCCGTTTTCACTCCACATATTTACTTCACGCAACTGACCCTGATGAGCATCAACCACTTTACCCGGATCAGCTTTAAGGCGGATCAGGTAACCGTCGGTCTGCCATTGCTGATCGGCGTTGTTATTACACTTCCACAGCGAGAACCAGCCACCGTCAGCGGCCTGACCTTTGGCACAATAGTGTTCGGCCCGTTTCGGATGGAAGCGACCGAGCAGATCCTGATACCACCACTGATCGTTCCAGTCACCGCACTGGTAACGGCCAATGTTGGCATCATCACCCACACCTTCGGCCACCCAGCATTCATCCCAGTCACGCATCTGCATGCGGAAGTACTGTTTCTCAGCACCATCGAGCGAGCGTACATAAGCCAGCAACTGGGTCTGCTCAGCACTGTTCAGGCTGCGGTTGGCACCGTGTCCGGATGCCAGCACGGCTTCCAGGGTCGGCAGCTGACCATTATGGAAGTACGGCGCGGTACGCCAGACGCCGTGCAACGTTGGGGTATCAAAGCCGACTCCCGCCAGCGGTTGATTCTGGCCCAGACCGGAGTCCGGCAGAATGGTACCGACATCGTGACGCTGTCCGTCACGCTTGGTATCGCCGCTGTGACAGCCGGCACAACCAACCTCACCGAACAGGGCTTCACCACTCTGTGCTGCCGCCGTCAGTTTGCCGTTTTCGCTGCGGTACGGGCTGCGTTCGTAGTTTTCGAGCGAGGCGACATAAGCGGCCAGCGCATCGAGATCAGTGCTTTTGCCAGCCTTGGCCGCACCCAGTGGCGCCTGCGTTGCGTTAAAGTCAGCATCCGCGAGGAAGCCGGTACCGCCAAAGGCGTAGCGGATATCATTTTCGAAATCCTGAATTTCATCGAAATTCGCCGTCCAGTGCACCCGGCCATGGCCCAGACCCATACGTCCTTTCAGGCTGATGGTATTACGCAGACCTTCACCACGGTCGGTAAAGTCCCATACCACACCGTCATCCAGACCTTCGATATGGCAGCTGGCACAGGCCATGTAACCATCGCGGCTCATACGCAGATCACGGGCGTTATAGAAAATCTGCTTGCCGCGCAGCACCGAATCTTCCAGTTTTTCGTTGGCTACCACCATGATATCGGCAACCTTTGCCGGCGCAAAGCTGACCGATGCCAGCACATCCTTCAGATCAAACACACTGACCGAGCGGCTGGTGAAGTTGTAAATAAAGGCGCGCTGACGCTCAGCATCGATATACACGCCCTGAGGCGCCAGACCACTCTGATTCAGCGCACCACGCACTGCACCGCTGTAGGCATCGACAATTTCAACGGTGTTCGAGCCCTGCAGCGCCACCAGCACGTAATCCCCCTGCGGTGAGAACGCCAGCGCATGAGCGGAATCGCGGTCGTTAAAGTCGATCTGTTCGGCAAACAGCTCGCTGCCGCTGCTCAGGTCAATCTGGTTTACCACCGTGCGTACGGTACTGTCATGGCTCAGCGGCCGGCCATCACGCACCGGCCCACGCTCGATATTCACCTTGGTTGACGGCACCCAGGCCCGGCGGCCGTCCGGCGAAATCACCACCTGATGCAGATAGTTCGGCACACCACGGCCACGGTCTTCGGCGTCGGTGGTGCTGGTGTCGTTGGCCAGCAGAATGCTGTTTTCTGCCGTCATACTGCCCAGGTTCACCACACTGATTTCAGCACCACCGGTGCCGTTATTACTGATCGCTGTGCGCATACGGGTCACGTAGGCCCGTTCACTGTCGGCATCCACCGCCAGACCACGGGCATCCGGATTCACCGCAACGCGGTTCAGTTCGGCACCGCTATAAGGGTCAAAGCTGAGTAACTGACCACGGTTCTGCAGTGTTACCAGACCCAGACTCTGATCCGGAGTAAAGACAATGCCGTAAGGGCCGTCGCCATAAGGTAAGGCAACACGCTTGCGGACTTGCCCGGCGCTGTCCAGTGCCAGCAGCAGATCGTCAGCCTGCACCGCTACCCAGATCCAGCCGTTCGGACCGATGGCCAGGGTTTTCGGATCGCGCCCCACAGCCACTTCCCAGACTTTATTGAGGGAGCTGGCATTAATGGCGGTCACAGTGCCGTTATCCGGATTGACGTTATACACCTGCTGGCCATCGCCAGTGACCGGGGTTGAATTCGCCGGAGCCTGAGGTGTCAGCGGATAAGTCACCGTATGCTCGAAGCTTTGGGTTTGTTCGCCCTCCGGCGTCTGAATAGTCACAATCACCCGGTAGTGACCCGGCGTACTGTACTGGTGACTGACCGGGTTGGCGCTGCTGAACGGCGTCACCGTACCATCGCCAAAATTCCAGCTGATTAACGCGTTTTCACTGCCACGGATATCCACCCGGAAGCTGCCAGCGGTGTTCACCTGCTGCTGCATCTCGCGGGTATCGGCGTTGATACTGAGTACCGGGGTGGCGGCCAGCGTCTGGATTTCGTTATCGGATAACACCCGGTTGTACACCCGTACATCGTCAATAACGCCCTGCAGCGCCTGTCCCTGCTGCAGAATGCGGCCTAAGGTCTGATAGCTGTTATACCAGGCGCCGCCAAGAATACCGGCGCGGGCACTGCCACTGGCAACACGCTCACCGTTCAGCCAGATACTCAGTGCACCGTCGGCGGAATTACGGCTGAGCACAACATGCCGCCATTCACCGTTATTAACAGCCTGTGGTGTGCTGATACCGCTGTCGTTACCGGCACTCAGACGCAAGCGGCCGTTGCTGTCGAGCCAGCCCCAGAATACGTCTTCGGTACCGTTCTCATTATCACGGCCAAATAATCCCGGCGCCTGCCAGGCGTTATTGCTGCCGCTTTGCGTGGTTTTTAAATAAAACGACACCGTGGCCGAACCGCCCAGAATGCCCGAAACATCGTCATCGAGACTGAGCTGACCCGCCGCATTCAGCGCCAGACCACCTTCGCTGAACTGACCGCTGCTGAGCTCGCCGTGGTTGCCACCGGCCTCATCACGGCCATTACCATCCAGCGGCCAGTGGTAAGCCAGGCTGGCATTGGTCGCGCTGCCGGTGGTAAAGCGGCTGATATACAGACTGCTCAGGGCATTACCGGCATAGTCTTTTACGCCGCTGACCCGCAGTTCATATTCGGTGTTGGGCGCCAAAGGCTGTGCCGGGGTGAAATTCACCAGTCCCAGCCAGGCACTGTACGTACCGGCCAGCGGTGCCGAACCGGGCTCAGTGACAGGACGCAGCTGAATGGTCGCGGCACTGATGCTTTCAAAATCGACGGAGTCGGCAAAGGCAATACCAATACGGCTGGTCAGCGCCTGATTCAGTGCTCCCGGACGTGGCGACACCTGCTTCACCCAGGGAGCCGTCGTATCCGGGTGAATATCGTGCACCATAAAGGCATTACCGGTGCCGTGATCGTTACCGATAAACACCAGGTTACCAAAGGGCGCGACCTGACCATGATCGGCATTGGCGACCGGTAAGGAGCCATGACCAATATCGGTGTAATTAAACGGGTTACTGATATCCACTTTATGCACCGCGTGTTCTATCCCCTGAAACACGTGGTTGTCCTGAACGCCGCAATACAGCTGCTCATCAATCTGCAGGCTGTTGCTTTCCAGTACAAATTTACCCGGATTACTCAGGTCATAACTGACCATATAAGCGCCGGCGCCACGCACCGAGGCATGCACTTTATTGCCATCGAAACAGGTGGCGTAATAGCCCTGCGGTAAATCCGGGGTGCGGTCGAGTAAACGCGGATTGAGCGGATCGGAAATATCCAGGCTGGCAAAGCCATCGCGCTGATCCATGCTGGTGACCACCATCTGGTTGCCCAGCGTAAAGATCGGCCCGACGCGCGAACCTCCCAGCTCAGCCGGCGGTACCGGGTTCGGCCGGCCGTTGCCACGGTTAGCAATAACAGGGTTGGCCGGATCGCTGGCATCAACAATAAAAACACCCTGATCCGAAGCGGCAACATAGAGGTAAGGTGCCTGCCACCACTGCTGCCAGGCAACGGCGGTATAGTCACCGGAATTCACTCCTGGCAGAACCAGCTTGCTGACCTGCTGCGGGTCGTTAAGGTCGGTGAAATCCCATATTTCGATGCCTTTAATGGTCTGCACGCTGACATAACGGCGGTCATTAATTTTAGTCAGACCAAAGGCATGGGCTTCGCGGAATTCGCCGGTACGCCCTTCCGGTTCATAAATACGTTTTACCAGCTGGATATTGCGCGGATCGGACACGTCGTACAGCAGGAAGCCACCCGGTCCCCAGCCGCTGTCCGGCGCAAATAACGTCAGAAAATACCCGTCCACCATCATGCCGACGTTAGCACCATAAGCTTTGCGGAAGGCGTAGGTCGGCGGAACACCACTGTCCTGATTAATCCAGGATACCGGCGTGAATAATTCACTGCTGCTGTAACTCAGATTTCCGAGTCCGGGACCGGGCTGAGCTAATCCGGCAGGCGATTCCGCTGGCGGAGTATCACTCATAGCCAGCAGCGGCTGTGTCAGTGCACTGCCAAGCAGCAAGGTTGTAACGGGAAACAAAGCTTTAAGCAGCGGCTTTCGCCGCCTCCCGGAGCCATGCGGCATCCGGGATCTGTGTAACGCAGAAGTCATGATGAGTTATTCCATTTTTGTGGTTTTTATTTATAAGTTTATTTTTTAATTATTATTTATGGCCCCACAAAAAAGAGTTCAGAACTGCATTTTCCAGCGTTGTTGTGCCCCCTGATGACGTGACCAGAGACCCACATTAGAGCTGTCCTCAGTGCCATAGGCATCCAGAGCATAAGCATCCGATGAGCGCGGAATCAGCTGATAACCCTGAGCATCCGGCTGAAGGTTCCAGCGCAGGTTATCGCTGTTTACACAGTCCCAGATCACAGCTTTACCGTTATCACGTAACTGGCCTCCATGATCTAAACATTTATTGCCGAGTGCCGATTTCAGATAGCCACTGTTGGCATCGTAAAACCAGCGCTGGGCATTGCTGCCATTACATGGATAGGACTGCACATTTGTGCCGTTCCAACTGCGTGCCCCGGCAACATCCAGACATAAGCCTGAACGGGCATTAATCAGCGAAAAACCATTGGCCGCAGTTCCTTTGTCGGCGCTATAGCCGGAATGCGTCATGCTGCCGGTGAGATACACCGGGCTTTTTCCCTGCGCTAACTGATAGCGGATACCCGCCTGTAAATCCGCCAGTTCTTCGCCACTGAGCCCGGCATCCCCATGAATTAACAGGGCAAAATGCAGACTGTCAGAATTTTCTCCTTCCGTGACATCATCCCAGATGAATACCCGCTGGCCAGTGCCAGCCCCGCGATCAGAAATCATAACCACTTCATCCGCTTGCTGTGTTACCGCAGCCGATAATGTCGCGGCCGGAAAAATACCGGCATCGGTAATTACAGTAAGTTGTTCTTTTGCCAAATGCCGTGGCCAGTAAATTTCCGTCGGCGCATCGCTTAAACGTCCGCGCCAGGCAGCAAAAGAAAATTCGGTATTGCGCAGAAATTCACGTTCAGAAAATAACGGCGGTAAAGAAACACGGATACTGTGGTAGTTCATCCGGTCGCCGGCACGATCCGGTACCCGGCCTTCGTAACTGAAATGCAGAAGATCCCCCTGCAATGCACGCGGATAAGCACGCTGTACCAGTTCGGCATTAATATTGTAGTTCTGGCCATAATCACGGATGACGGAAAAATTCTCGCCATTCCAGGCATCATCGTCGGTCATTACGCGCTGAGGATTACCGTTCTGTAATTCCTGATGGTTGTCGTAATAATAGTCCCACTGCCATTGAGTACCGCTGATCAGAGGCGTATAAAAATCCACATACCGGTCTTTACCGGAAACGCGATCTGAGCTTTCCATTCCCTGATAGGTGGCATTCACCACCCGCTCGGTATCGGTATGTCCCCAACCGTCCAGCCACATACCGAACTCCGATAAAAACGGCGTAATATTCAGATAACGGGTTTCGTCACGGATCTGGTCAATATTGGAAAAATAGCTGCCATTACGCGCCACGGTTAAATCATTAACGCCCATACGGGCCTGATCATAAAAATGGCTGTTAAAAACAAAGCCATCACCGGGCTGATAGGTTAAGTGATGGCCACCAGTTGCCGGTGCAACGGCTCCGGCAATAGAACTCCAGAACACCATCGGCTCGGCAAACACCGGGGTATTACTCCAGCCGCGCTGATCCATTTCTGCACGCACACGCTGATAAAATGGCCACAGCACCTCATTATCCCAGTCGGCATAGCTCATATTGCCGATGCCACCGTCAAAGGGCTCATTAACCGGATCAACGCCAATAATCATCGCCCGCTGTGCGGCTGTTAGATGTGTCTGCAGATAATTCAGCATTTCCCCCAGCTGCCAGACAAACTGGCTCTGGACAAAATCCAGTTGCGGCATAAGAGAGAGGCCGGTGGCGGCATCACGCAGCTGAAACTGCTGATGGCTGTCTGTAACCTGACTGGCTGCCACACACTCATCCAGCTGCACATTACCGTTATTCAGGCTCAGGCATTTATTCAGGTCCAGCACAGCGTGTACGCGGCCATAAGCATCCGCCATAAATTGCTGCGCGCTGCTGCCGTTGCATTGATACACCTGAATATCGGTACCCGCTGCGGTTTTGGCACCGGCTACATCCAGACACTGGCCCGTGTCCGCAAGGCTGCGTAAGGTGCCATCCTGCCGATAATGCCAGCGCTGATTAGCACCGCCATGACAGCTCCAGCCGCCAACGGTGACCGAATTCCCGGCCTGACCACCAGCAATATCCACACACTGATCCAACGCAGGCAGATAGAGTTCAATATCGGCCAGATCCTGATTCAGCGCCCAGTGGTCAGCCCAGAAACCACGCATGGCATTACGTACCGCCGAATCGGATTGCTTGTGCGCAGCCCAGGTCAGCTGACAGGGCAGACCACAATCATCCTTGCCGTAAACATCGCTTACCGCCCAGCGCGGCGCACCATTACCGGTATCGCCGGAATCGGCCGTAAAGGTATGGCGGCTGTATAAATCCGAGTGATAATCCAACAGCACATACAGTCCGAGGTCCGCTGCGATGGCAATCTGCTGGCTGACCGCCGCCAGATAATCTTCATCCACCTGCCCCGGCTGCGGTTGCACACCTTCCCATGCCAGGGTGTAGCGAATCAGATTGGCACCGGTTTTGTCCTTCAGTAAGCCCAGACTGACCTGCGCATCTTCACTGTTTTTAAAGGCTTTAAAGCCCGATTCTGCCAGCTTCACTTCACCGGATACGTTGAAGCCACGGAATCCAAGCTCGCGGCCAGAGGCAGCGGCAAAGACCTTATCCTGTTGACCGGCAACGACTTTTTCTCTGATAAGCACCTCATCTGCAGCAGGAATGCTGTGCAAAGCAACAGCCTGCAGGGGGAGCAGTGTCAAAGCAGAAAGAATACAAAAACCGGTGCGCCGGTAGCGGCTGGCGTGAGTAATAATCGACATGGTAAGGCCCTGTTATTTTTTATTATGGTACTTACGTATTAAATTAGCAGGGATATATCCGTACTCCCTAGGACTTGCCATGCCAATGGCTACACCGGAAACAGCGATACGCAGCCAAAACCTGCCATATACCGCATACAACTGGCGCCCTACGGCAGTTGTTCTAGTCTTCTGTCATAGCTACATAAAGGTTAACCCCATGGTTATTGACAATTTCAGCATTAAAAGTAAACACAGCATGATTCTGGTGCTGGTTGTTCTTGGCCTGATAATTACATCAGCACTGAGCGTACAGCAGTTTTCCCGCCTTGGTGCTTTATCTGATGTGCTGTATCAACAGCAAACGGTGAGTGGCGATATTCTGCTGCTGCGCCGTAATGAAAAGGACTTTCTGGCACGCAAGGATATGAAGTATGTCCAGCAGTTCGGCACCGTCGCAGACAAAACTCAGGATGACATCACGAAACTGAACAGCCACATGCGGGGACTGGGTCTGAATACCACTCAGGTCCAGCAACTGAGCACCCAGGTGAATGGTTACCGCAAGATATTTGATACCCTTGCCGCTGCTCAGCAGGAAATCGGTCTGGACCCTAAAAGCGGTCTGTATGGCGGCCTGCGCAAAGCCGTACATGATATCGAAACCTCGGCAAAATCTTCCGAAGACTATGAGCTGCTTTATTACATGCTGATGCTGCGCCGCCATGAAAAAGATTTTATGTTGCGTAGCGACCCATCCTATATGGATAAATTCAAAGCGGGTATTAACGATTTCAGTCAAGCGCTGGAACGCAGCAGTCTGGCCGGTAACAGTCAGGTTCAGCAGGAACTCAGGAGTTACCAGGATCAGTTCACCACACTGTTCAATAAAGAGCAGCTGATGGGATTAAACGAAAAAGAAGGTCTGCGCGGCGAGATGCGCAGCACCATCCATAAAACCGAAACCATTTTTGATGAGCTGACGGTCTACATCACCGGTGAAATGGAAACCATGACTCAGCGGGTATATACAACCCTCACGCTGAGCATCCTGTTAACCTTCGCCGTGGTTGCAACCCTGACCTTTCTGGTATCCCGTGCGATTTACCAGCCTGTGCAGAATATTACCGGCAAAATTCAGCGCATTGCCCGCGACCTCGACCTGACCCAATTAATCGGTCACCGCTCTGGTGATGAGATTGGTATTTTATCTCATGCCTTTGACGCTTTAATTGCCACACTGCGCGAAACCGTTGAGCAGGTAAAATCCGGTGCAACCGAAGTAGCCTCCGCATCGGAAGAGATGTCAGCCATTACCCGTGAAGTCGGCGATGCCAGCAATCAGCAACAGGAAGAAGTTGCCCAGGCGGTTACTGCCATGACCGAAATGACCTCAACTATTCAGAACATTGCCGGCAATGCTAATCAGGCAGCCAGTGCCGTCAACGAAGTACATCGCGAGGTCAGTCGCGGAAAAAGTATTTCGGATGAAGCCCGCCACGAAATTGAAACCCTCAACAGTGAAATTCTGGAGGCCACTAAGGCCATCGAAAAACTGCAGAAAGACAGTGAAAGTATCGGCGCGATTCTGGGTGAAATCAGTGCCATTGCCGAACAAACAAATCTGCTGGCTCTGAACGCTGCCATTGAGGCCGCACGTGCCGGCGAGCAGGGACGTGGCTTTGCCGTGGTTGCCGATGAAGTGCGGACATTGGCCAGCCGAACTCAGGAATCCACTGAGTCTATTCGGGCAACCATCAACGAATTTAATAAAGGAACCGCTGAAGTGGTCAACACCGTGCTGAAATCCCGTGACCGCGCCGAAACCGGTATCGCCCGCGTAAGTGAAGCCAGTGAAGCTCTGCAGGTGATTTACAGCAACATCAGCAGCATCAACGACCTGAACACCCAGATCGCCACTGCAGCCGAAGAGCAAAGCTATGCCGCCGAAGAGATTAACCGCAACGTCGTACGTGTTAATGAGTTGGCCAGTACCAGCCATGAGCAGGCGTCTCAGGCGGCCTTGGCCAGTGCAGCACTGGCAGAACTGGCAGCGCGTCTGAATCAGACAGTGGAGAAATTTGTCGTCAACTGATGATTCAATCCTCCCCCAGGAGAACAATAAAAAAACCGGTCAACGCCGGTTTTTTTTATGTCTTCATAGTATTCAGATTAAATCAAGGTATGAACAATCTGATCACGATAACCGGTGGTAATTTCAACGGTCCCGGCCCAGTCTTTATCCAGTTGAGGGTCGCCACTGTCCATAATTAATGGCCGGCCATTCAGTGCACTGATTTTTGTTTTGGTTGAAATCAGACGGATATTCTTCTTACCCAGTAAACGCAAAATCTCCGGGCTGAACTGCTGATTACCCCGGCCGAAAATATGTCCCTGACCGCCCATCACACTGACAATCGCCTGAGCCTGCGGATATTCTGCCAACAGCCCAAGTATTTCTGCCGCGGTTAAATCCTTACCAATCTGTTCCCGGTTATAAACAGCATCCACACCCAGCAAAGTATTCTCTAGCCCCAGTTCATCCATCACCGCTTGCGTGGTTTTGCCTGAGCCAACCAGATACAACACATCATCATCCATATCGGCACAGATAAAGGCCGCAATATCAGCCAGCACCAGCTCTTCCACCTCAACGCCGCCCTGCTTTACCGCCTGCACAAAATGCCCGGCCTGAGGCACACGCATTTCACCGTAATGCCGTGCACGTACCTGATTATTGCGGAAAGCTTCTTCATCCAGATCACGCACTTCAGCTTCTTTAATATCCACTAGCCCGCCTTCCAGCAGACTGCGCACCACCTCACCGGAAGCCGCCGGAGTAATACCATAAACAGCCGAATGAATTTTCACGCCAGCCGGAATACCGAGTACAGGTAAGGTATCACCAATAACCGCACAGATATCGCGGGCGGTGCCATCGCCACCGGCGAATAACAGTAAATCGACGTTATTCTCCAGCATTGCGGCCGCCGCCAGGCGGGTATGTTCGGCACTGGTATTTGCGTCCGGAATATCTGCATCGATTAAACGGTAAGAAAATCCGAGTTCTGTCAGCAGATCGGCCCCCATTTCTCCGGGACAAGTCAGAAAATGGCAGCGCTCTTTTAATGCCGTCAAAACATCCAGCGCCTGACGGGCACGTAATACAGCTTTACGCTCAGCGCCACGGGCCAGAGCTTCGGCAACGATGTCCGCGCCGTCACTGCCCTTAAGGCCAACGGCGCCACCGATACCGGCATAAGGATTAATAATAAGTCCGAGGGTTAACATCATAGAAATTCCGGCCTGAATGCGCGGCGATTATACCGCGCTATTGTTATACAGCCAGCTCAGAACCAGTCGCTGAGTTTAATGCCGACGCCAATACGCTCCTGATAGCGGTTGTAATCAATCAGGCTTTCACCGTAACCATTAAAATACTGCACAAATCCTTTGATTTTACGGTTGAGCGGAAAGGTCCAGCCGATTTCAATCGCGCCACGGTTTTTATCCGGATTCAGATTATTGCGCAACATAGTGCTGATATTGTGGTTGCCCATGACATAGATATAGGTGAATTCACCGTTACCCATATAATCGTCGATATCCGGGTTATCATTATCGGCGGGGTCAAAAGGATCAGCCTTACTTTCTTCCGGCAGGCGCCACCAGATCCGGGTGGAATAGATCCCTGTAGACGATACCGATGCGACCTGGGCAATAACCCGGTTCCAGCTGCGCGACATCGAGCTGGTCTGGCCGTTGGACTGGTGATTAATGGCCAGAGAAAAATAATCAACCCACTTATTTTGTGGCTGCCAGGAAAATATCAGCTCGGGTTCGTGGTTGGTTTCACGGAATGGCCGGGAAATATCGCCGTTGTACGCCTGCCAGAAGGAACGGTTGGTATAAGCCACATCAATGCTGCTGAATTTTCCCAGCAGACCTTCGGACAAACGGTATTTGATACTGAGCTGAAATACCGCCTCCAGATGATCATTGCCAGCTTCGCGTTCAGCGTCAGGATCTCCGGTGTAATGTTGCAAAACCCGGTTCTGTTCACGATCACTGGGACGGCCCTGATAAGACAGAGGCAACACATAATTAGGCCGGTGCGGGAGCATCACATAAGGACTGTCGGATGCCAGGCGCTCAACCTGAATTTTTTCAACCAATTGCGGCAGGTTGTCACGCAATGCTGGTTTGAACTCATCATCCGCAATCATATCAACCGGTTGCTGCTTGGTTTTCAGCGGCCCGGTGGCGGGTAATAATTCTTCCAGCACCGTCGGTTCTCTACCGGCTCCGGCATCAGCCTCAGTGTCTTCAGCATTGGCCACAAAAACAGGACACAGCATTGAGACCATAACCGGGACCAGTAACGATACCTTTAAAATCAGAACAGCAGGGTTAAGCAGCTTCATACGGATTCCATCGCCAGACATTGCGCGGCCAATATAGCCGTGCCCTGACCGAAGTGCGAGAGCAGCCTCTGCCTGTCCGGCCATTTTCCCGCCAAACAGCGCAGACACTCTGTCTCCCAGCTGCAACGATCGGCGTGCGCTGGCTTAAACCGTCATGCCGTCCGCTTCAAGATACGGTGTGCGGATGGCCTGATATTCATTTTTGCAGCCCGGACAAATGCGAATGTCTTTACTCAGAATCCGGCTGTGAAGATGCAGTAATTGCTGCTTACTCTCCCAGCAATAAGAGCAGTGAGGCTGACCATAAGGACGGCCATCCAACGTTTTGTAATAGCCATCACCGCGACGGCGCAGATTGCCTTTGTACACCAGTGCTTCATGTAAGCGGATCAGTTCTTCGTCACGGGCTTCACACACGCCCTGCAGCAAAGCCAGCTCCATTTTACTGGAGGCAACCGCCGAGGTAAGTTCAGCCAGCAGACGCTTCAGCTCTGTCTTATCCAGCACATAACCGGCGTCGCGTATCTGCTTACCGACATCCTGAGCAAAGTTCAGGCTGCGCAGTACATCTTCTACGGTACCTTGTCCGGGCATTGTCATTCTCCTGTCACACGATCATTCAAATAACGCCGGAAAACCGACGATTTATTTAACTAACCGGAGACATTGCAGCTTCAGTGCCAGTTTTAACTGACCCTGGCTGCAGACAAATGCCGCTGCGCCGCCGGATGCTGAGCCAGCAACACACAGAACAGCACCAGTGCAATGGCAAAAGCCTGACTGATATTCATCAGTTCCCCCATCACCAGAACACCGGCCAATACTGCCACCACCGGATTAATCAGCCCCATAAAGGCCAGCTTATCAACGGCAATCAGGGTAATAGCACGGAACCACAGGTAATAACCCAGTCCCATACCCACCGGTCCGAGCCAGACCAGCGCCAGCACGCCCTGAGTATCCAGTGCCGGAAACGGCCGTCCCCAGAGCAGCATCAGCAGCAATAACACAACACCGGCACTGAACAACTGCGCACTGGCCAGTACCAGCGGTTTGATACCGCGCCCCAGAACCGGCATCAGCAACACGCCCAGCGCCATGCAGAATGCCGCCGCCAAAGCCAGCGCCACTCCCGTCCAGTCAGGTTCAGCCGGAGCCTGCCAGACCAGCAGCCCAACCCCCGCCATCCCGCCCACCGCAGCCAGCAACTGCAAAGGGGCCGGCAGCCTGCCCTGCAACGCGCGCAACAGCAGTAACTGCAGCGGCATACTGGCCGTCAGTGTCGCTGCCATGCCGCCCGGTAAGCGCTGAATAGCACCAAACAACAACACCGTGAAGATGCCGATATTCAGCGCACTGAGCACCACAATGTTCAGCCAATGCCGGCGCCACACCGCCAGCGGCACCAGCCATACCATCATCACGCCGGGCACCACGATGCGCAGCGTCGCCAGCCAGAATGGATCAACTCCGGCGAGAAAAGCCTGCGTCACTGCGTAGGTTGTTCCCCACAACAAAGGAGCTGCCACGGCCATCAGCCATAGCGGCAAACCAACGGGTATATCTTTACTGCTCGCTGTCATTTCTGCCCACCAGTTATCTTCATGTTAAGATATTTCAAGCAAAGATATCCCTAACGACGATCCCGGTCAAATATCTTTACGTTAAGATATTTCCCGGGCACACTGAACAGATTCCGTTTTACACAGGAAAAGCGACACCTTATGACTCAGGATCATGTGGATTTTATTGCTGACCAATGGCAGCAGGAGCGGCCAGACCTGGATATCTGGCCGATGCAGGCGGTGGGCCGGCTATCACGTCTGGCAAACTATACCCGTCAGGAAATCAGCGAACTGCATAAGCAGCTGGGGCTCGCCAGTGGTGAGTTTGATGTGCTGGCCACCCTGCTGCGCAGCGGCCCGCCCTACCGCTTAACTCCGACGGTTCTGTTTAAATCGGCCATGCTGACCTCCGGTGCCATGACCAACCGTCTGAACCGGCTGGAACAACGCGGCCTGATTGAGCGCCTGCCCGATCCCGATGACCGCCGCAGCCTGCTGGTACAGCTGAGCGACAGTGGCCGCGAACTGATTAACCGTGCAGTTGAGCACCATCTGCAATTGCAGGCACGTCTGCTCAACGCATTGCAGCCTGAACAACAACGGCAACTGAACGATCTGCTGCGTCAGTTGCTGCTCAGTTTTGAGCACGCACAGGAATAACACTAGGGCCTGTCGACACTCATTGAAGAGGTCCTGCTGAGAGCCGGTTTTTCTCAGAACAAGGAGAGAGGAGTGATATTGTCAGGAACATCCATGTTCCTGACCCTACGGGCTTCGCGCCCATCTGCTCCTGCAGATTGGTAGCGGGCTAAATGAATGACGAACGACGATGTTTATGGGGAAAACCGGCCTCAGCCCGAAGGGTTATGGCTAAAAATCCCTCATCCTGCGTTGCTGTTCGCTCGCTTAAGCCGTTACCAATCTGCCTGGAACAGATTGGCGTGCCAACCCCGAAGGGGTGAAGCACAGGGATGTGCTGAACATCCCACACTCTCAGCGCCTTGTTTGAAAAATTTTTAGTCAATAACAGGCCTGTTTAATGAGTGTCGACAGGCCCTAATAAAAAAGCCCACCCGTTCTCTGTTCTGACGGGCCAAGATTCCGGCAGAACAGAGAACGGGCGGGCTTACCCGCTTGCCGCTATAACGGCGAATTCATTGGCAACAGCGCCTTACTTTTCGACGAAGGCGCGCTCAATCACATAATGCCCCGGCTTACCGCCACGCGCTTCTTCAAAGCCCATGTCATCGAGAATTCTGGTCAAATCATCCAGCATCGCCGGGCTGCCGCACAGCATAAAACGGTCGGTTTCCGGATTCAGATCGGCCAGGCCGATATCACGGGTCAGCTTGCCACTGGTCAGCGCATCGGTCAGGCGACCGTTATTACGGAACGGCTCGCGGGTAACCGTTGGGTAATAAATCAGTTTTTCGCGCACCACATCACCAAAATATTCGTTATTCGGCAGTTCATGCTCAATACGTTGCTGATACGCCAGCTCGGATACCCAACGCACGCCGTGGGTCAGAATCACTTTGTCGTACTGTTCGTACACATCCAGATCTTTGATGATGCTCATAAAAGGCGCCAACCCCGTGCCGGTGCTCAGCAGATAGAGGTTTTTGCCGGGCAACAGGTTATCGGTAATCAGTGTGCCCACCGGTTTGGTACCCACCAGAATTTCATCGCCAACCTGCAGCTTTTGCAGGTGAGAGGTCAGCGGGCCGTCCTGCACTTTGATGGAGAAAAATTCCATCTCTTCTTCATAGTTAGCGCTGGCAATGCTGTAAGCACGCAGCAGTGGCTTATCTTCCACTTCCAGACCAATCATCGTGAAATGACCATTCTTGAAACGCAGCCCCTGATTACGGGTGGTGGTAAAGCTGAACAGGGTTTCATTCCAGTGATGCACACTGGTAACAGTTTCGCGGATCAGATTGCTCATAATGGCTGGTTCCTGGCGGCCAATTTAACTTGTCAGGCAGAGTAACCCACGGCAGACTATCGGCAAATCAAGTTATCTGAATAACTTTATTCGGTTTTACCGAATAACAACCCGATGCCGGCTCCGGCATCTCCGAGGCCGCCATGCGTTACACCCTGCGTCAGCTGCAAGTGTTTATTGCCATTGCCCACCACCAGAACCTGACCCGCGCCGCCGATGAACTGGCGATGTCGCAGAGTGCGGCCAGCAGCGCGTTAAAAGACTTTGAGCATCAGTTTGCCGTGCAGCTGTTTGACCGTGTCGGCAAACGCCTGCAGCTGAACGAACAGGGCCGGCTGGTACGCCCACGGGCCGAAGCCTTGCTGGCTCAGGCGCAGGATTTCGAACAGATACTGCTGCGCCATGCCGAAGCCGGGCCGCTGAATGTTGGTGCGACCCTGTCCATCGGTAATTATCTGGCGGTGGGTTTAATGGCGAAATATATGGCCGAACACCCGGATGCACCGGTGCGGCTGGATGTGGCCAACACCCGCCAGATTGCCGACAAAGTGCTGAACTACGAGCTGGACATCGGCCTGATTGAAGGAGAGCTGAATCATCCGGAACTGGAAATGATTCCCTGGCATAACGACGAACTGGCGGTGTTCTGCCACCCCGACGATGAGCTGGCGTACAAGCAACAGCAGCAGGGCCATATCGATGACAGCGACTTACTCGCCGCCCGCT
Source organism: Thalassolituus sp. ST750PaO-4 (assembly GCF_020320405.1). NCBI lineage: Bacteria > Pseudomonadati > Pseudomonadota > Gammaproteobacteria > Oceanospirillales > Oceanospirillaceae > Thalassolituus > Thalassolituus sp. ST750PaO-4. Next base: position 257,536 of record NZ_JABVCB010000007.1, on the reverse strand, counting down.
GGATTCTGCGCGAAAGCGGCTCCGGCACCCGTCAGGCCTTTGACCGCGCCCTGCACGGCCTGCTGCCCGACCTCAACATAACCCTTGAGCTACAGCACACCGAAGCCATTAAGCGTGCGGTGGAAGCGCGGCTCGGTATCGGCTGTCTGTCGCAGATTACCCTTACCGATGCTTTCCGCCGTGGCAGCCTGGTGCATTTAACAGTCCCGCAACGCGACTTCAGCCGCCAGTTGTATATGATTGTGCACCGCCAGAAATACCGCAGCGCCGGTATTCAGGCCTGGATTGAGCTGTGCCGTAACCATGCTCTGAATCCCTGAAACATCGTTAACCATGCGTAAACCAAACCAATGAAACAACGCCAGATAAACTATCTCAACGGCTACAGCCCCGATCTGCAACGCCAGGCCGCCGAGTTACTGGAGGCCGGTAAACTCGGTCCGTTGCTGCAGAAAAAATATCCGCACAGTCACAGCCTGAATAACGAACGTGCGCTGTACGATTACACCATGGCGTTAAAAAACGACCACCTGCGCAGTTCTCCACCGCTGAGCAAAGTAATTTATGACGACAAAATTCATGTGATTAATCACGCCCTCGGACTGCACACCTTTGTCTCGCGGGTGCAGGGCAGCAAGCTTAAAGCCAAGCACGAAATCCGCGTGTCCACCCTGTTCCGTCAGGTGCCGGAGGCTTTTTTACGCATGATCCTGGTACACGAACTGGCGCACCTGCGCGAGAAAGAACACAACAAAGCCTTCTACAAACTGTGCTGCTATATGGAACCGGATTACCACCAGCTGGAATTCGACCTGCGCTTATACTTAAGCCACCGCGAACGTTTCGGCGATCTCTGGTAGCCCCATAAAAACGGCAACCGGCCAAAGCAAAAACAGGCAAAAGGACAAACCTATGAACGATCAGCAAGCGATGCAGGCCGCACTGGAAGAAGCACGTAAAGGACTGGCCGAAGGCGGCATTCCCATCGGCTCGGTTCTGGTTAAAGGCGGGCAGATTATCGGTCGCGGCCATAACCGCCGGGTACAACAGAACAGCGTGGTGTTACACGCCGAGATGGATTGTCTGGAAAACGCCGGACGCTTAACCGCCGCCGACTACCGCGAATGCACGCTCTACTCCACCCTATCCCCCTGCGATATGTGCAGTGGCGCCGCGTTGCTGTATGGCATCCCGCGGGTGGTGATCGGCGAAAACATTACCTTTATGGGCGCCGAGGCCCATATGCGCGAGCGCGGTGTCAGCCTGACCGTACTCAACGATGCGGAATGCATTGAACTGATGCGCGGCTTTATTGCAGATCAGCCAACGTTATGGAACGAAGATATCGGCGTCTGAGTGCAGCGGCTTGTCAGCCCTGATACCAGACCCAGATCAGCCGTAACGCCAACAGCGTCAGCACCCAACGGAACAAGGTGCGGAACAAGGCTTCCGGAATCCTGCCCATCAGTTTCAGACCGGCACGGGTACCCAGATAACCGGCCAGCACCATCAGCAGCAGTAATGGCAGCCACTGGCTGAAGGCGAAACCGGCAAAGCCAAATACCACGACTTTTAATAGATGCTGCACGCTCATGCTGGTCGAAAAATTGGCTGTGTACTGCCAGCGGTCACCATCGCTGCGTCCCAGCCAGGCCGACACCAAAGGCCCCGTGGCCCCGACCAGCATGGTCGCCAGCGTCGTCAGCCAGCCTCCTGCAAACAACCCCAGAGGATGTTCCCCCAGCCCAACCGGCGGCACTTTGCCCCAACTCAGCCAGAGAATAAACAGACCGATAAACAGCGGAATAACACCAGGGTCCAGGCGCCCGCTCAGCCAGTGCAGAGCCAGTACGGATAACACCACGGCCAGTAAAGCACCGGCTAAAAACCAACCGACCTTAGGCCATTGAGTATGCCGCCGGGCCAGCCAGGCGCGGGAACCGTTAGAGCCCAGCTGCACCATGCCATGCAGCGGAATCAGTGCCAGCGGCGGCACAATACCGGCCATTACCGTAATCAGAAATGCCCCGCCGCCAACACCCAGTGCCGCTGTCAGCAACGAACCGAGAAAGCTGCACAGCAATAAGGTCAGCAACGCCGGTACCGACAACCCGGCAAAAAGTACAGTCAGCAGGCTGCCATCCTCCCCTGCCGGCATTCAGCTCAGCCCCGGCGGCGCACGGAAATCCATACCCGCCTGTTCCAGCAGCCGGGCAAACTCAATGGTCGTGCGGTCATCGTAGCGGCGCCCCAGAATCTGAATGCCAACCGGCAGGCCGGTGGCGGTCTGCCCGACCGGTGCGCTGGTCGCAGGCAGCCCCATCAGGGTGGCCGGAGCAATCCACATAAACATATCGGAGTAGTTACGCTGCCCGCCATTCACATCCAGTTTGCGCACCTGAATCGGGACATCCTGTAAATGGCGGAAGGCCGCCGTCATCGCCACCGGCGTCAGCACCACATCGTATTGGTCAAACAGCTTGCTGAACGACTCGGTCAGGCGATAACGCTCTTCGCTGCGCTTTACCCAGTCAGCATGGCTCTGCCCCATGCCCAGCAAAAATTCATCACCGTATGCCCCGCTTTTCATCCAGCGGCCAAAGCGTTTGGCCATGCCGCCCATCAGACGCATCATGCGCCGCTGGCCGGGCTTCATGCCGGACCCCAGCACCGAGCCCAGCAGGCTCATATACACCGGAAAGAAGCGGCTCAGTGAGATTCCTTCAGGAGCGCCGTACGTCACTTTCGCGCCCGCTTGCTGCAGTTGCTGATACAGACCGTCATACACCGGCTTCAGGGTTTCATCCAGCGGACAGAGCGGATCATCCAGCCACAGCAACACGCGGAAATCCTGCAGCTGCTTAGCCCGTGGCGCCGGCAGATTGAGTGACCAGTGCTCCGACATCAGAGGGCCGGGGGCGGCCACCACCTGCAGTGCCAGATCCAGATCTTCGGCACTGCGAGCCAGCGGACCGGGAACCGCCAGATCCGGTTCACTCAGCATGCCCGGCGGCCCAGGAATATGGCCACGGCTGGAAACAATGCCGTAGGTAACTTTATGGCCGAACACACCACAGAAATGCGCCGGTGTACGGATCGAGCCACCAATATCCGAGCCCAGCTCCAGTGCGGTAAAGCCCGCGGCCAGCGCTGCTGCGGCACCGCCGGACGAGCCACCTGGCGTACGGCTTTCATCCCAGGGGTTATTGGTCGAGCCGTACACCTTGTTGTAACTCTGAATATCGCCGGCATAGAGCGGCACATTGGTTTTACCGAAAATAATGGCGCCGGCATCCAGCAGGCGCTGCACCGCAAAGGCGTTACTGCCCGGCCGATGTCCGGCCAGTGCCGGTGCGCCGGCCACACAGGGCATGCCCTGCACTTCGAAGGTATCTTTGATGGTGATCGGCAGACCGTGCAGTGGTCCCCAGGACACACCTTCACGGCGCGCATTATCAGCCTCATCGGCACGGCGGAACGCAGCGTCAAAAGCGGTGGCGACCACCGCATTAAGCTGCGGGTTATAGCGTTCGATCCGCTGGCGGTAATATTCGAGCAGATCGCGGCTGCTCAGTTGTCCGGCGGCCATTGCCGCCAGTAAGCGGGTCGCACTCTGATAAGCCCATTCAGTTGGCATGCTGTCGTCCTTATTATTATGTGGATTCCGATTCCGGCAACAGAGCGGCAGCCGGGATGACTAGCGCTATTTTGCCCGTGTCAGCAAACGCTGGCGGGCATATTCATACTCACGTGGTGACACAATAAACATCTCGGCCCGCTCGTTAATCTCGGCATATTCCTTATTCAGCCGGCGCAGTTCCACAGCCAGTTGCTGCAGATTCATCAGTTCATCATCGTACAGTGCCAGCAGACGCTCACACTCACGCGCCAGCTCCAGATAATCGTTACCAACTTCACGATGACCGGCGCAGTTTTTCTTAAAATCAAAAAAAGTCTGCACACCGCCCAGAGCAGCCGCCAGTAATGCCAGACCGGCACTGAGCCATTTGCCCCAGTCCGGTAACTCGGCCTGTAACAGAGCAAAAAATACCGACCCCAGAATCAGATTAATAATCACCACCGGGACACCACAGAGAATGTGCAGGTTACGGCGCTTCAGCGATGCGTAAAAGTGACTGTTCTTACCCAGCTGGGCGTTAAGGCGCAAACTGTCAATCAACTTCAAGGTTGACGGGATTTCAGCCACCGGGCTGGCGTCCGGATATAAAGTCTGGGGAGATGAATTGGTCATACCAGGCATCCTGCGTGGACATCAGAACAAAGAATCTGAGCAATAAATTGCAACAATAAGGCCGGACTATAACAGCGCGCAGAGCCGCTCCCAAGCCGGGCCCGTTAAATTAGTGTGAACCGTTCCAGAGCTTGATGAGTAAAATCTTTTCAAGCCCCGGACACAGGACTATTCTGTATACAATGCTTATACAAAAGAGGCCAAGGACTTGGTTAAGCAATCTTACAAAGTAACATCCCCCTTCCGACAGATCAGTGCCAGCCGCCGTATCATGCTTTGTCTGGCCCTGTATTTACTGTCTCCGCAGCTGCTTGCCTCAGCACAGCCGGAAGCCCAGGTTAAAGTCGGGATCTATCCCTATCCTCCCTATGTTGAACAGAATGAGCAGGGAGAATATGAGGGCATCGCCATCAGCCTTATTCAGCTGCTTAATGAGCACCAGAGTCATTATCAGTTTGTACCTGTGCCCATCTCACCCAAGCGCCGTTATCAGGCCTTTACCATGGGCGATTATGACGTCATCTTTTTTGAGAACCCGGCCTGGGGCTGGCAGGGTATTCCCATAGAAATTTCCCGCCCCTATCAGACTGACGGTGAAGTCTATGTGGCACTGGCCGAACAAGGCCGCGACCAGCAATATTTTGCCGACCTCTCAGATAAGCGCATGATCGGCATTCTCGGTTTTCATTACGGCTTCGCCGCCTTTAATGCCGACGAACAGTTTCTGCGGCAGAATTTTCAGATGATTTTGTCCTGGACCAACGAAAAAAATCTGTCATTGCTGCGTGAGCGGCATGGCGATATTGCAGTCATGAGCAAAGCATTTCTGCATCGTTTTTTTAAAGATAACCCCGGCGCGCGTGAAGAATTTCTGGTATCGGATCGTTATGACCAGCGCTATCAGCACTCCGCTCTGATCCGTCCTGGTTTTATGCCCGGCGCAAAAGAAATCAACCAACTGATGGATGAACTGAAAAGCAACGGTAAGCTGCTGGAATTATTCCGCCCTTATGGTATCCGCGAGTGTTCTGAAATCAGTCTCGATGCACAATCCGGACAAATGCAGGACGTCTGCCTGGAATAATTTTCTGGCAGATCAGCCTGCTGGTGCAGCAATTTACTGAGACTGACTTCCGTCTGAAAACACCAGCAAGCCGATGGCTCTGTTTGTGCTGCAACCGCACACTGGTTAAGCCCGCCGCAGAGCGGACAACGCTGCTCATCTGCACCCTCTGAACAGTTTTCCGCCTGCTGAACGCTGGTATGATTGTCCCCTGAAGACGACATAAAACCTCTGTAAGCCAATACCTCATCGCCGTATCATAGTCCTTTGCATGCTCAGGTTGAATCTATGCCGCCCTCGCCACAGCGTTCCTCACGCTGGTCCATCATAAAACAGGAAATGCGTGCCCTGCTGCACCTTAATCCGACCACCCGTCCGTGGCATTTACCCTTGCTGGTCGCGTGTTGTTCGGCACTGCCTGCATTAGCGGGTGTACTGTATGGCGATATAAAATCCGGCATTCTCGGCTGTGTTGGTGCGCTGGTGATTCTGTATCTGCCCGCCGCCGGATTGCGTCGCCGTCTGCTGACACTGCTGGCCTGCAGCCTTGGTTTTCAGCTCAGTTTTTTACTCGCCAGCATCAGCTCAGGTCCTCTGAGTGCTGCCCTGATGCTGCTGTTGATAACCATGGCCAGTACCTTTCTGACACGCTGGCTAAGCATGCCACCACCAGGAAGTTTCTTTTTTATTCTGGTTGCCGCGTTGGCAAGCGTTCTGCCTCATGAAACGGAACAGATTTCACATAGACTGTTGCTGGTTGGCCTCGGCAGCGCGGGAGCCTGTATTCTTGCCCTGCTGTACAGTCTGCTGTTGCCAGCAGAAACAACACCACCAGTCAGCACCGTTGCCCCGGCACGCCGGATACTGGCCGAAGCCACGGTTATCGCCGTCTTTGTTGCAGCGTCATCGTTATTAGCCAACGCGCTACAGCTGCATAATCCGTACTGGGTACCCATTTCCTGCGCCGCGATTATTCAGGGCGCCAACTTTCGTTTGGTATGGCAACGGAAAATACACCGCGTCGTCGGCACCGCACTGGGATTGGGCATCGCCTGGCTGATTTTTGCCCTGCAGCCCAACGGCTGGATGCTGGTGCTGATTATTGGTTTGCTGAGTTTTTCGATTGAAGTTCTGGTGGTGCGTAATTACGGCATTGCTATGCTCTTTATTACGCCATTAACACTGCTTTTTGCCGAAATAACGGCGCTGCAAAGTCCGCTGGATACCCTTATGCTGGCGCGTTTCAGCGATATTTTACTGGGCAGTCTGATCGGTCTTATTGGTGGCTGGCTGATTCACCACCCACGTTATCTGGGTCGTATCAGCGCACAGCATAATCAGGATTGATGATCCTTTTTCACCGCCATTTCCGGTTGAACTAAGTACATTTCTTCCGGCGGATGAAAATACACATTCGCCGTGCAGCCGCTCAGCCATCCCAGCATGACCGCCAGAAATATCCGCCGCTGAAAATTATAAATAACCGGTTGAGAAAAATACGTCCGTAACTGTGCTATTCCGCTGAAAAATACCGACATCGTTATCCCTAACAAGCAGTCATTTCATGATATGCAGGCCATCATCAATAAGGCGCTACGCTAAAAATAAACTTATCAGTCTGACCATCAGCAAACAAGGGATTTATTGCGACATAAAATCACCAGCAGCATGCAGAAGTGTTCTGAAAACAGCTTCAAAAAGCCCATAAAAAAACCCGCCGTAGCGGGTTCTTTTTTGCGAAAAGCAACAGCGCCGGAATTAATCCAGGAAGCTACGGCCTTTTTTCGCAGCCGTGCGCAGACGCAGAGCGTTCAGCTTAATAAAGCCGGCCGCATCTTTCTGGTCGTAAGCACCGGCATCGTCTTCGAAAGTGGCGATTTTTTCATCGAACAGAGTGTCTTCTGAACGACGGCCAACCACAATCACGTTGCCTTTATACAGTTTTACGCGCACATCGCCGTTAACAACTTTCTGGGTTTCGTCGATAGCCGCCTGCAGCATTTTACGCTCAGGGCTCCACCAGTAACCGTTGTAGATCAGCTTGGCGTAACGTGGCATCAGTTCGTCTTTCAGGTGCGCCGCTTCACGATCCAGAGTGATGGATTCGATCGCACGGTGTGCTTTCAGCAGTACAGTACCGGCCGGAGTTTCGTAACAACCACGGGCTTTCATGCCCACGTAACGGTTTTCTACGATATCCACACGACCCACACCGTAAGCACCGGCCAGTTTGTTCAGCTCTTCCATAATGGTGGCCGGAGATTTTTCCACGCCATCGATGGCAACCGGGTCACCGTTTTTGAAGCTGATGGTGATGTAAGCCGCTTCGTCCGGAGCATTTTCCGGAGACACAGACCACAGCCACATATCTTCTTCCGGCTCATTCCATGGGTCTTCCAGGATGTCACCTTCGTAAGAGATGTGCAGCAGGTTAGCGTCCATAGAATACGGAGATTTCTTACCGGCTTTTTTCTCAACTTTAATGTCGTGCTTGTCGCAGTACGCCATCAGGGTTTCACGGGAAGTCAGATCCCATTCACGCCATGGAGCAATCACTTTTACGCCTGGTTTCAGGGCGTAGGCACCCAGTTCGAAACGCACCTGATCATTACCTTTACCGGTTGCACCGTGGGCAATGGCATCAGCGCCGGTGGCGTTGGCAATTTCGATCAGACGCTTGGCGATCAGCGGACGGGCAATCGAGGTACCCAGCAGGTATTCACCTTCGTAAATGGTGTTGGCGCGGAACATCGGGAATACGAAGTCACGGGCAAACTCTTCACGCAGGTCGTCGATGAAGATTTCTTTGATACCCAGAGCTTCAGCCTTGGCGCGTGCCGGTTCAACTTCTTCGCCCTGGCCCAGGTCAGCAGTAAAGGTTACGACTTCACACTTGTATTCTTCTTGCAGCCATTTGGCGATCACGGACGTATCCAGACCACCGGAATAGGCCAGCACCACTTTCTTGATGTCTGACATGGGTATTCTCCAGGATGATGATTGGCCGCACAGGGGGCAAACAGCCCGTACCGGCGGATAGCAATAACGAAAGGGGCGGTATTGTACTGATTGTGCACGGGATAGCCAACAGGCGTACCCAAAGGACAAAGAAAGAGCAGTAAAGAAAGAGGACTAAAAAGAGCAATAAAGAAAGCGCGGCGGGTATCAGTCGCCGCTGGCGGTAGTCTGGGTGCGGACCTTCGGTTTAAACAGCAGATTATCCGGTATCGGCATATCTTCCCGCTGTTCGATGCGGATGGTTACACGGCGGTTTTCGGCGCGTCCGGCGGCGGTTTTGTTGCTGGCCACCGGATAACGGTCACCATGAAAACGGGTGGTCACCATTTCCGGATCGATGCCCTGCTTTATAAAGTAACGTTCCACATCCTCAACCCGCGCCTTGGACGTCTGGCGGTTATCGTAACGGCGGCCAACGTTGTCAGAATGACCGTCCAGATACACGGCAAAAATGCGCGGATCATGCTTTATGTAAAAAATAATGCGGTCGAGAATTTTCATATCGGGGGCATCGATCTGCTCTTCACCACTGGCAAACAGCACCTTCGAGCGCGCCACCTGCCGGTAATTAACCGGCAGCAGCTGTTTTACACACTCCAGATAATCCAGATAAAACTGTGGAAACGACACCGCCGACAGGTGCACTTTTACAAAGCGGTTCTGATCGTAATAGGTTTTGTGGCTGATGGCAGGCCATTTGCCTTCCAGCAAGGCATGCAGAAACTGATTGGTGCGGGTGGCGTCCAGACTCAGATTCGGCGTGTCTTTTACAATCCGCGCCACACCCAGATCTTCGCTTTTTACTCCCGGCTGCCAGGGCGGTGGCAGGATACTGACCCGTGCCTGGCTGTACGACATCAGGTTCTTCAGGGTTTCGAGCTGAAAAGTAACGTCCTCGCCGGCCTCGTGATAGAACACCGCGCGGCCATACCCGGCCAGCGTCTGCTCAAAACGGCACTCAAATACCGAACCACTGACCGACCAGTCGGTAGTTTCAATGTCACCGCCGTAGTCCAGCGCCGCATCCGCCTGGCAGAAAGCGCTGAGCAACATGCAGCTTAAGGCAATTAGTTTGTGCATAGACATCCGGTTGAGGCTGTTAAATTCGGGGCTGTTCCTGAGTTATCGGCCAATTCCGAGAAAAATTAAGCGGTTAAAGGCTGCTTTCGGTACAATGCCCCATCAATTTTAGCTGAAGGTTGAAGAGCATGACTGACCGTTTGACCATTACCCGCCCCGACGACTGGCACCTGCACGTACGCGATGGCGCCGTGCTGCAACATACCGTGCCTGCCACCGCCCGGGTGATGGGCCGCGCCATCATCATGCCAAACCTGCAGCCACCGGTGATGAATGCCGAACAGGCACTGGAATACCGCGACCGCATCCTGTCGCGCGTACCGCAGGGCCTGACCTTTAACCCGTTAATGGTGCTGTACTTAACCGACAATACCACCCCGGAAATGATTACTGAAGCCAAGGCAGCCGGTAACATTGTAGCCGTTAAGCTGTATCCGGCCGGAGCGACCACTAACTCCGCTTCCGGTGTTACCGATCTCGGCAAGCTCGATGATATCGCCGCTGCGCTGGCCGAAAACGGCATGCCGCTGCTGGTGCACGGTGAAGTCACCCAGAACCACATCGACATATTCGACCGCGAAAAAGAATTCCTCGACACCATTCTGGCACCGCTGGTCAGCCGTCATCCGACCTTAAAAGTGGTGGTTGAACACATCACCACCAAAGACGCTGCCGAGTTTGTACAAAGCCAGGGCAGCAACGTTGCCGCCACCATCACCGTGCAGCATCTGGCCTACAACCGTAATCACATGCTGGTTGGCGGAATTAAGCCGCACTTCTACTGCCTGCCGATTCTGAAGCGCAACATTCACCAGCAGGCGCTGCAGGATGTGGTCGCCAGCGGCAACAGCAAATTCTTCCTCGGCACCGACAGTGCGCCACACGCCAAAGGCGCCAAAGAAAACGCCTGTGGTTGTGCCGGCTGTTTTACCGCCTACGCCGCCATTGAGCTGTATGCCGAAATCTTCGAAGACCTCGGTGCGCTGGATAAGCTGGAAGGCTTTGCCAGCCATTACGGCCCGGACTTCTACGGTCTGGCGCGTAACAGCGACGAAATTACCCTGATCAAACAAGACTGGCAGGCGCCGGCCGAACTGCCGTTTGGCAAAGATGTTATTGTGCCGCTGCGTGCCGGCGAAACCCTGCGCTGGAAACTGGAGTACTGAGGGTGAGTGAAGAGAAACAGGAAAAAACCATGATGGCACAGCGCTTCCGCGGATTTTTACCCGTGGTTGTCGATGTTGAAACCGGCGGCTTCGATGCCGAAACCGACGCCCTGTTGGAAATCGCCATGGTCACACTGCGCATGGATGAGGATGGCTATCTGCATCCGAATGAAACCCTGAGCGCCAATATTCATCCCTTTGATGGTGCCAACCTGCAGCAGGAAGCCCTCGATTTTACCGGCATCGATCCGTTCGACCCCGAACGCGATGCCGAATTTGAGATCGACGCCCTGACCGCCATGTTCCAGACCGTACGCCGCGAGATCAAAGCCAACGGCTGTAACCGCGCCGTACTGGTCGGCCATAACGCCCACTTCGATCATGGTTTCCTGCGTGCCGCCGTCGCCCGCAACGATATCAAGCGCGATCCGTTCCACCCGTTTTCGTCCTTCGATACCGCCTCCATTGCCGCACTGGCCCTCGGTCATACCGTGCTGGCCAAGTCGTGCAAAATGGCCGGCATCGATTTTGACAACAGCGCTGCGCACAGTGCCGCTTACGACACCTACAAAACCGCCGAACTGTTCTGCTTTATTATCAATCGCTACAAAGATCTGGGCGGCTGGCCACTGGCTGGCGCCGACCTGAGTGACGACAACGACTGACCACACGAAGACCCTTTATGGATTACCGTTTTTTCTACAATGAACGCCAGCTGCCCTGCGCACGCCTGTCGATGGACCACGAAGCCTTTGGCCTCTGGCTCACCGACGAACTGGGTGCCGATACCGAGCAGCTGAGCCGTCTGTTGCAGGCTGTCAGCAGTCTGGAACAAGGCCAACAGAGTGAATTTCAGTGGCAGGGGCGCGATTTCTTACTGCGTCTGACCCGTGACGATGCCGAAGTCATTGCCCTGGTACTGCTGCAGGATCATTCACTGGAGGAGCTGGAAGGCGAAGATCTGGAGTTTTACGACGCCGAATCCTTTGCCGCCTGTGGCCTCGACGACTTTAAAGAACTGCTCAGCGAATGGCAGGAGTTCCTGCTCGACTGAGCGTTATCGGCCTGCCCCATCCGGGGCAGGTGTTTTATCTGCGGCTGTCGCTGTTGTGTTTGCCTGACCCGGCACATTGCCAACCCCGTAACAGATTTCAGCAACCCCTACCGACAAACCAGCCTGACTCACCAACCTGACTCCCTCAACCTGCTGCCCTCATCTCCTTCGACGGCTTAACGATAGTCAGTAATCCTTTCTTTTAAAAAGTTCGATAGCTTTTGACTAAGGAACGTATTGCCACAACTAATTCGGCAAGCGTGCGCTTCTCCCCTAGTCTGTATCTGTACAGTCACTACCGGCACAGACTTCCACAACCTTCCACAATGGGAGCGCCGGCCAACCGGTCAATCAAGGAGATACTTATGAGTAACAGTAATCAGGGAAAGCCAGCAGGCACCTGCCCGGTCATGCATGGTGGTAACACCACGTCCGGCAACGACAATATGGCCTGGTGGCCCAACGCACTGAATCTGGACATCCTCCATCAGCACGACAGCAAGACCAATCCTCTGGGCGACGATTTCAACTACGCCGAAGAATTCAAAAAGCTCGATCTCGAAGCCCTGAAAAGCGACCTGAAAGCCCTGATGACCGACAGCCAGGACTGGTGGCCAGCCGACTGGGGCCATTACGGCGGCCTGATGATCCGTATGGCCTGGCACAGCGCCGGCTCTTACCGCACAACCGATGGCCGTGGTGGTTCCAACACCGGTAACCAGCGTTTTGCACCGCTGAACAGCTGGCCGGATAACGGCAACCTCGACAAAGCCCGTCGTCTGTTATGGCCACTGAAAAAGAAATACGGCAACAAGATTTCCTGGGCCGACCTGATGATTCTTGCCGGTAATATGGCCTATGAATCCATGGGCTTTAAAACCTTCGGTTTCGCCGGTGGCCGTGAAGACATCTGGCATCCGGAAAAAGACACCTACTGGGGTTCAGAAAAAGAATGGCTGGCGCCAAGCGGCAGCGAAGGAACAAGGTACAGCGGTCAGCGCGATCTAGAGAACCCATTAGCCGCCGTGATGATGGGCCTGATCTATGTAAACCCGGAAGGCGTGGATGGTAACCCCGATCCGCTGAAAACCGCTCAGGATATGCGCGTCACCTTCGAGCGTATGGCCATGAACGACGAAGAAACCGTTGCCTTAACCGCCGGTGGCCACACCGTGGGTAAAGCACACGGCAATGGCGATGCCGCCAACCTTGGGCCTGCCCCGGAAGGCGCCGACGTTGACGAACAGGGCCTCGGCTGGAACAACCACAAAGGCCGCGGTATTGGCCGCGATACCGTCACCAGCGGTATCGAAGGTGCCTGGACCAGCAAGCCAACACAATGGGATAACGGCTACTTCGACCTGCTGTTTAAATACGACTGGGAACTGACCAAAAGCCCGGCCGGTGCCCACCAGTATCAGCCGGTGAACATTGCCGAAGAAGATATGCCCGTGGATGTCGAAGATCCGTCCATCCGCTGCATCCCGATGATGACCGACGCCGATATGGCACTGAAGATCGACCCGGAATACCGCAAAATAGCCGAGCGTTTCCGTAACGATCAGGCCTACTTCGAAGACGTGTTTGCCCGCGCCTGGTTCAAACTGACCCACCGCGATTTAGGTCCGAAAAGCCGTTACCTCGGTGCCGACGTACCGGCCGAAGACCTGATCTGGCAAGACCCGGTGCCGGCGGTGAACTACACCCTGAGCGACGCCGAAGTAGCCGACATTAAAGCCAGAATTCTGGCCTCTGGTCTGAGCGTATCAGAGCTGGTTGCCACCGCCTGGGACAGCGCCCGCACCTTCCGTGGTTCCGATTACCGTGGTGGGGCCAACGGCGGCCGCATCCGTCTGGCGCCGCAAAAGGACTGGGAAGGCAACGAACCTGCGCGCCTGCAGAAAGTACTCAAAGTACTGGAAGGCATTCAGGCCGGTTTAAGCAAACCCGTCAGCATGGCCGACCTGATTGTACTGGGCGGCAGCGCCGCGGTTGAAAAAGCCGCCAAAGACGGTGGCGTGGATATTGTTGTGCCGTTCGCACCGGGCCGTGGTGATGCCACCGACGAGATGACCGACGCAGCATCCTTTGAACCGCTGGAACCGATCCACGATGGTTTCCGCAACTGGGTGAAAAAAGACTACACAGTAATGCCGGAAGAGCTGCTGCTCGACCGCGCGCAACTGATGGGTCTTACCGCCGTAGAAATGACCGCACTGGTCGGCGGTATGCGCGTACTCGGCACCAACCACGGCGGCAGCAAACACGGTGTGTTCACCGCTAAAGAAGGCGTATTAAGCAACGACTTCTTTGTGAACCTCACCGACATGGCCTACAGCTGGAAGCCAACAGGTAAAAACTCCTACAACATCGTTGAGCGTAAAAGCGGCGATGTGAAATGGACAGCGACCCGTGTCGACCTGGTGTTTGGTTCCAACTCCATCCTGCGTTCTTACGCCGAGGTGTACGCACAGGACGATAATAAAGAGAAGTTTGTAAAAGACTTTGTTAAAGCCTGGGTGAAGGTTATGAATGCGGATCGTTATGATCTGAAATAATGACCCCAGCCTTTGCTGGCAGCTGATGCTGAAATCAGGTGGTACTGAAGTCAGGCGCAGTCAGCTGCTGGCGATTAAAAAAACTCCGGGTTTTGCCCGGAGTTTTTTTATGGCTGTTTATTGTGATGGAGAATACGGCGGCTGTAGGGTCGACGGCTGTGGGAGCTACTTTCAGTCGCAATATCCGGTTTGTTTGTGGCCGCTGCGCGGGCTGGCTTTTTTAGTCTCTTTGAGGCCTTTGCGGGGCTGCCTGACCGCCATGGATGGCGGAAATGCCGATTGTGCAGGAGCACACAATCGGCCCTGCACCCAATCCGTGGAACTTATCCCCGGCCACGTGCGCATAAAACCATGATGCAAAGCCGCATATCAGTTCAGGAACAGTACTGTAGGAGCGGATCTTATCCGCGACGGAAGCTGCCATGCGTTCACATTGATATGTAGGGTGGGCACTGCCCACCAGATCACAGCTTTCATTATCAAGAAGAGCCAAAGCAATACCTGTCGTCATTTGCCACTTGTAACCATTTTTATCAATTATTGAACCCGCCCCCGAACTTCAGTACTCTCAAACCAACGCAGGGATGCCGCCATATCGTACGAACACACCGTCCGGACACACGCCCTCCCCGCTTACAATCCCGAATGATAAAGCCACGCGATTCCTGCCCTGCGTATACAAGGACGGGCGGTAGCGTGTCTGGTATACAAGCATCACCTGAACGATTTTCACTTCCGGAAAAGCACCGAAAATTACCAGAGAAAAACCATGTACAAACAACCAGTATATTTTGCTGTTTGCGGAATCTGATGCGCGTTTACGCTCAGGTAGCAAAACGCGCATGCGCAGATTGACACCTTCGGACCAGAAAGAATAGAAGAAAATCAATCACTTAAGATTCTGCGAAAAGTGATAACGCGCAAAATGTAAAGAACGCTTCAGGGTAAAAGTGCGTGTGCGCATTTATATCCTGACAAGAAAAAGAATAACGATGGTTTTTACAGCCCGGACAATGGGTTAGGCTGGAAATCTGAATAAGGGCTTAGGTGTGTTAATGAGCATGCCTACTAAGAAACTGTTAGGTGAACAAAAGGACTAAACATGACCGTATACGTAATTCTTAGAATAACTGTTCACGATCCTGATAAACTAAAAGCCTATCAAAAAGTAGCCCCAGCAATCATTGAACAGTATGAGGGGACACTATTGGCGCGAGGCGGAGAGGTTGTCTCACTGGAAGGGTCTACCGATAATCGAAGAACTGTCATAATCGAGTTTCCAACGATGGAAAAGGCGAAGTCCTTTTATCGGTCTCCAGAGTACACTGATGCAATACTGCTTCGCAAAGGTGCGGCGGAGTTCGAAGTGATGGTTGTGGAAGGTCTTGCCTAAGATAGCCAAATCACCTAACACGGCGCTCCACCCGACTAAAAACCGCTACGCGGTTTTCGTCGGGTGAGCTAGGCGTTATGAGTAATTGAGCATGGACAAAGAGCAGAAGAAGAAACTTAAAGCTCAATTTAAGCAGAATGAGCAAGATGAGATTCGAGCATCAATTCCTATGAGTATTGATGACCTAAAAGATCTCTTATCCTACTTAAACAGGGATTCTGCTCCAGAGTGTGATCACTCACTGAAGGAGTCCATTGAATTCATTAAGTCGCGGAAGCTTGATCCAGAAGTGGTTGTTCCTTGGCTTGGAGAGCACGGTGGTTTCTGTGACTGCGAGGTAATCTATAACGTCTATGACGATGTGGGTGACATCGTAGGATGGCACCTTGATGAAAACTCATAACAAGCGGCCGTTTAGGCCACTGAAAAGCGTGGCGGGACGCGCAAAAAGCGCGCGCCCAAAGGCCGGGCGTTATGTTTATTGAGAGATCGTTGTGCCAAATCAGTTGATCTACAAAATAATTGAGTTTGAGTTATTGTGCTCAATTGTTAGCCCTGAACAAGTTGTCCTCTGGGCAGATGAGCAGATTCTTGATTATGACGAAACAGAAGAAGCTCTTCTTGAACTTTGTGTGGCCAACTCTGAAGAGAAGCAACTTAAAATTCTAGGTAACATTGATACCAACTTAGAAAATGAAGCATTCGAGTTGGTGGCAATTGAGCTTCTAAAGCGTTACGAATTAGGTCTATTGGACTTCTTTGAATTGACCAATAAGCTTCTGGTAATCCATTATCATTCTTCAAAGCTTTCACCTGTTTCAATAGATTTCATAATTTGGCTCGATGATGAGGTTTGCCTTATCACTGAGGGTATTAAAGAGCTTGAACCGGCTAAGAAAATTTTACAGAAATTCTTAGCCGGTATCGTAGAAAAACATAACAAGCCAAAGCACGCGGACTTGGTAAAGCTGTCACCTTTTTTGTTTCAAAAAAGCCGCCAACTTCACCAATCCGGTGTTTGAGGCGTTATGCGTAAAAGAGTATGAATCAAGTTATCGAAGATGAAATGAAAATTCTTTGGTCTGATTTCGAAGAATATGACGTCGATCAAAAGCTTCAGGCATTTGAAAGATTAAAGAAGTCAACGACTGAGGAAGACCTACCGAGATTGGTTGAGCTTTTGAAATCTGAGAATAATTATTTCTGGGTTCGCGAGCTACTTTCAGAGCCTATTTCAGATCTCGGTGGCACGAAATACTTGCCTGAGTTGTTTGATGCTCTTGATCTTAATGAACAAGAAGGCCACGATAATGACGGTTTGAACCACTTCCTCACAGAAATTGCTTGGTCAGATCCTGAGGGGTGTAAAGAGAAATTGTCCAGCCTATTGGCACTGCCTGCTTTTCGTCATCGAGAAGCCGCCAAATGGTTGCTGACATTCTGCGAGTAACTACGCACAACAAGGCGCTGCAGGCCGACGTCCAACTTTCTGCGCGGTCGCTGTCGCTCCCATTTTCGCGCATAAAGCGCCCAAAGTTGGCCGCGGCTAAGCGCGGCGTTATGTTTCATCAGAGTAAGCAATGGAACTTGATTTAACAAAAGAAGAAATAATTGTTCTCACTGGATTGCTGAGGCGGTATTCGGAAAATGATGTGTTCGCTGTAGAAGATCAAGCGGAGCAGCGTGCTCTATGGAATCTTGAATGTGTCCTAGAAAAGATAGTTGGTAACCTCTACGAAGGAGACTGGAGCGAAGCACTTGATTCGGCCTCTGAGAGTTTACGAGACGAAGCTGGAACAAGCTCAGCGTTTGAGAAAGAAAATGGTCGCATTGCACTATGGCTAGAACCAAGCGATATACATTTTATATTGTCAGAGTGGCGTAAAGTTCCTGAGAATGAAACTGTGTCAGCAAAAGAAAGTTGGGGTAAATTATCGTTTAGGTGTAATTCTGCTCTTCACAAAGCAGGTTTAAAGTAAAGTGGCCGCAGTAAAACATAACAAGCCGCTGCACTCTGACACATACTGCTACGCTCGTTTTTGTGTCTGTCGCTGCGCTCCATTTTCACACAAAAACGCTCTCTGCAGTATGTGCAGGTTAGCGGGGCGTTAGGTGAACAAAAGGACTAAACATGACCGTATACGTAATTCTTAGAATAACTGTTCACGATCCTGATAAACTAAAAGCCTATCAAAAAGTAGCCCCAGCAATCATTGAACAGTATGAGGGGACACTATTGGCGCGAGGCGGAGAGGTTGTCTCACTGGAAGGGTCTACCGATAATCGAAGAACTGTCATAATCGAGTTTCCAACGATGGAAAAGGCGAAGTCCTTTTATCGGTCTCCAGAGTACACTGATGCAATACTGCTTCGCAAAGGTGCGGCGGAGTTCGAAGTGATGGTTGTGGAAGGTCTTGCCTAAGATAGCCAAATCACCTAACACGGCGCTCCACCCGACTAAAAACCGCTACGCGGTTTTCGTCGGGTGAGCTAGGCGTTAGGTTGTATATGAATTCGGATGTCGAGCCAATGTATGTGGATTGCGGTGTTCATGGGGAGCGCGTGGCAGCAGTGGTCTGTTGTCATCTAGTGCGTGAATCCGGCAGTAAGGCAGGATTCATTGAAAACTCAACTGACCCCAATGACCTCCAGGCTTGGTGCTATGAGTGCGAAGCAAAATTCGATACCGAAGGTGAAATGACAGATAGCTTTAAAGAATTCTGCGACATAAAAATCGTATGTGTTAACTGCTATCAGAGCTTTAAAAGCTATCATTACAAAACAAATTAACAAGAATATGGCGCGGCAACCTAACAAACGGCGGCAGTCGGACCCAGTTCCGCTCGTGCCTCGCTACACTGGCCCGCTGCGCCGGGCGTTAGCTTACAAAAATAAGGACAAGTAGTTGCCTGAAAAGGAAATTTTAATAGAGGCCCCAAAACCAGATAAAAACGATTTAGCCCCAATGTATTTTTATGTGGGCTTATTATCTATTTTTGGTATCCCGATGCTCTTCGTGAACTTTCTCGCTTCTTTTATGTTGTTATTTGGGGCCTTAATTGTATTTCTATATCATTACACTCGCATTTCGGCTGTAAATGAGGCATTTCGATTAAGTCATGGCAATATAGAAATAATTAAAGGGAAGAGAGTGATCTGGAAGGGGAAAATCAATAGTATTCGTTCTGTTGATATTGATACTTTTTCAGAATGCCGCGCTGAAAAGGGATTAACTATGGTTGTTCTCTATTTCAAAGACGATTCATCTTGGTCATTCAGTTATGTGAATTACAAACATTCACAGCTTGAAAAAATTAAATCATTGATCGAATCAATAAACTAACAAGGCGCTCAAGCTTTGGACGTGCTACGCACGCCGCTTAGATTGGCGTTACATATCAAGGAGCTCGCAGTGACAGAAATATCCGAGGGAGAATGGGCCATTGCCAAAGGGGAGCGCGAAGGCTTTCCGATAATATATAGATACCGTCCATCCATTGATCCAAGAGTATGCAAGTCTGATTATGCAACGATGGTCGTCATATCTTGGCAATTTGAGGGTAGAGAAAATGGCTTTCCCGATCAACCGACTAATGAGCAGCAGCAAGAACTAGAGGATCTATTGGACTGGCTCGATACACCTGAAAATTCTTATTTAACACAGGTAGTCACTTGCAATGGTTCAAAGGAATGGCTTTGGTATGTCAAAGACTGCAATGATTGGATGGGTAAACTAAACCAATCGCTATCAGATAAGTCCGCTTTTCCCATTGGCATTAATTTCTATGACGATCCTGAATGGAATACATACAACGGTTTTATTAAATGGGTAAGCTAAATGTCACAAGGCTGAGCACGCGACAAGCCTTTGTCAGCGGCGTTAAGTGGTATGACTAAGTCCAAGATTATCTCAAATTTCTATAGTGCCTTTGCTTTGAGAAGTAGGCCTGATCACTTCACGAAGTTCGATCATTGCCCAGAATGTGCTGAGCACGATGAATCACTAAGAGCTGTCGAGTTGAGTGCGATTGGCGCGACACAGGTCGGATACATTGGATATGGACCTATCAGTTTTCTAACCGCTGAAGCGTTAGCTTATTGCATGCCCCGATTTCTTGAAATGGTCTTATTGGATGGGCAAAACGATCAGGGTGATGATTTTATTGGTGATTTCATATTACAGCTGGTGCCGAGAGAGAATTTCGATCGTTTTTCTGGGTATACAAACAAAGAGCGTACCGTTGTGCTAGATACGTTGGACTATATCTATGAAAGCATGCATGAAGTCGTAAAACGTAATAGCATAGAAAAGGAATTAGAGGATGCTATTTTGTATTGGTCTAAGAAGACCACTTAACAAACTGCTGAAATACGTTGCGGCCACAAAAAGCGTGACCTTCACTAGGACTCGCTTCGCTCGCCTTCTAGCGGGATGTTAACACACATGGGTATTTCCGGTATTCGCTCAAAAGAAGTTAAACTCCTTACAGCACTTCTGATGTGTTCTTCATCTGTACACGCAACGAGTCAGTGTCCGCCAGAATTCGGCCAGAAAGATCCGCTTATCGATACGCTTGGCTGGCTTATTGTTGCCGCAGGTATCATCGTTGGCGCACGGCTTTTCACTTACATCATCCGACGCTCACGTGGCACAAGCTGGCTATCGCGCACTATTGTTATCATCGCCGGATTTTCTGGGATGATACTCGTATGGGTCGGCGGATTTTCCCTGGCGTTTGTAAATTTTTTCTTCAAATGCTAAGACTGCGTTCTTGCAACGTCTTCAAGCATTAGCCCTTATGGAGAAATATCAGAGTGAATCTTAGGCAAGCAAGCATTTTAGAATTCGACCTTGTATATAACATACTCTATGAGAATGCTATCTGGATTCAATCAAAAGGAGTTTTTCAATGGCCACTTGACTGGCTTGATTCAATCCGACCCGAAATAAAAGCTTCAATTGATTCCGGTTTATTTTATGTAATTGAACTCGATAGAAAATTAGTCGCTACGGTTGAACTCAGATCCAATCCTGAAGAAATATGGAAAAACGACCAAGCGAAAGCGCTTTACATTCATAAGTTAGCCATTTGTCGTAAATACTCTGACAAAGGCTTAGGACGAGAAATCCTTGCTCTAATTAAGTCTAAAGCCAAAGATAATAATATTAATTACCTGCGATTGGATTGTGTAGCACACAACCATAGACTCCGAGAGTACTACGAATCATGCGAGTTTGAATTAAAGGGTATAGTCGAGACAACAGAGGTCAACTTAGCCTTGTATGAGCATCAAATCCAAAGCCAAAAAGATGCTGTTAAAGATCATAATCCACCTATAAAAACGGGACTAAAGCCAAGCTGACGCCATGCCACTAAAAGAATTTATATCCGCCATTCTGCTCTTTGCTTATATATTATCGGCGTTATTTATTACTGCTACTACTTCCCGGCCTGCAGGTGTTGCTCTGCTGCTTCCTGTTTTTGGAGCTGCGCTGTTTCTCGCCTTCCGTGAGTATCGGGCCGAAGATGTAAGTGCCGAATATCTAAGTGACGAATTAAATACAGAAGGTAATGCAAAAGAGAACAGGGCAAATAAGCGTCTTCATTTTTTTGTTCGGGTTATTTGGGTTGTTATTCTTTTCGCAGTGGTTATCTGCGCAATGTCGTACCTATAGCACTTTTTTTATGCCCGCCCTGCCCTTACCAGACCCCGCCGATTTCCCAACGCTCCTTCCCCATAACCACTTCGTCGCCAATACTCAAACGCATCAGTGTTTGCGCCAGCGGTGCCTGGGTACTTAGCACGGCGATTGTGCGTCCTTCTGCCACGAGCTGGCGGCCGCCAACCGGCGCTATCCACAACCAGCGCTGATTTTGCTGCGCACTTTTACTCTGAGTATCCAGTAATTGAATCAATGCGCCGGAGGCGATGGTGTCGTCTTCACTGAAGTCCGGCACCGGCCATTGGCCGATAAGGATGCGGGTTTCCTGCAGTTCGCGGATACGCTCCGACTGGCCGTGTGCCAGATAGGCAGCTTCCAACGCCAGAGTGTCGTACTGATTTTCCGGTTTATTGCCTTCGTGGGAGGCAGTTTCCTGCGCCTGGCGGGCGGCATTGAGTGCGGACGCAATTTCGCCATCAAGGGCAGCCAGCAAGGCTTCTTTTAAGGTGCTTTTGGCAAACGGAACTGTGTTCAAATGGATAACCGAAAAATAAAGAATTATGCGATTATAGGCCTATTCGTCGTTTATATTAATGCTTTGTCTGTGCCCTGAGTTCAGGGCTGCGTCTCAGCGAATACCCTAAGGAATAGCGCTAACCATGCCGTCTCTGTCCTCTCACCCGGTTACCACTGCAGCCTCTGTTTCCTCCGCGGCCTCACGGTTACTGGCTCACAGCCCTTTTGTTAAAGCGGTGCAGCGTGATGAGCTGACCTGTCTGGAAATCCGCCATCCGCAGTTCAGCGCCGATCTGTTATTACAGGGTGCGCAGTTAATTCATTACGCGCCTGAAGGTGAGAACAACTGGCTGTGGCTGAGCGAGCAGGCGGAATACAAACAGGGCCAATCGCTGCGCGGCGGCATTCCGCTTTGCTGGCCGTGGTTTGGCAGTGCGGCGATGAACCCGGCGGCGGTAAAAGCCACCATTACTAATCCGGAGCAGGCACCGGCCCATGGTTTTGCCCGTGCACGGCAATGGCAGCTGAGCAATTTGTACGAGGCCTGCGACCGGGTAGAAATTACGCTGACATTAAATGATCACCAGCATCCGCAATGGGCAGCACAGCTGAACGCTGAGGCGCAGTTTATTTTCCGCGCCGACAGTCTGGCGGTTAATTTAATCAGCCAGAATAACGGAACCGAACCGGTATGTTTCAGCCAGGCATTGCATACCTATTTCCCCACCGACGATGTACGTGCCACTCAGGTATTGGGCTTTGAAGGTGAGCGTTATATCGAAACCTTAGAAGGCTGGTGCGAGAAAACTCAGCAGGGGCCGGTACGTTTTAACGGTGAAACCGACCGTATTTACGATGCCACGCGTCCCTTACGTTTAATCAGCCCGCAACAACGTTTATTACTGCAATCCTGTGGCAGCGCCAGTGCCGTGGTATGGAACCCGTATATTGAAAAAAGCCTGCGTCTGAGCCAGTTTGCAGCGGATGCCTGGGTGCGGATGTTTTGTGTAGAAACCGCCAATGCCTTTGCCGATGTAATTACCCTCGCGGCAGGCGAAAAGCATTGCCTGGGACTGCAATTAAGCTCGCTGGGTCAGGGTTAAGCTCGCAGGATTAACACGGCATTCTGCCAACATTAGCGAGGAGGTTTATGGTGTCTTACGAATTAACCGTCAGCGCCCCACGTCAGGTACGGATGTTACAAATGCTGCTGTTTTACAGCATCGCTTTCCTCGTTGCCTGGCTGGTCAGCAGCGATCAGCCACCGGCCGTTCTCTGGCCGGTTACTGCGCTGGCTCTGCCATTACTGTTGTGGTTGCAGTGGTGGGAACATAAACACCATCATCAGCAGCAACGGGTTAAAACCCTGCTGCGCTATGACGATGGGCAACTGTTTATTGCCCCGCATGCTAACCACCCGGCATTGACACTGGCCGCTGCTGATATCCGTAAGGTATTTATCGGCCCTGGCTATATTGCCGTAGAAGGTGATTACCCCATTGCCCGCTCGCTAAATCTGCCTATGCAGGCCGATACCCGGGAACGGGATAAAACGATAGAAGATATTATTGCCGCGTTATTGCAGGACAATCCGGCGCTGGCGGTTATTCGTGAATAATCGCCTATTAATGCGCCCGCTTTTGATCCTGCTTTTGTTCCTGCTGCACTAAAAACTGCGATAGCGCCCGGTCGTAATCGTTCATATGCCGGCCAAACCAGTCTGGAATTACATCCATTAAAAATTCGAGTACACCGGTCATATCGCCACTGCTTTCATAGCCTGCCAGAGCGTCGGCAAACTGCTGCAATATACGCTGGTGTTCATGGCGGTGGGATGCAAGGGCGGGAAAGCGCAGGTATTCCATATCACGCTCTTCCTGTGCAAAGTGCTGCTGACAATGCTCATACACGCGGCGTAAATACGGCAGCCCTGCGCGCCCCATCAACAACGCCTGTTCGGCCTCGTTCAGCAGGTTGGCAAATTCTTCGTGTTCACGGTTCATTTGCGCTAACGCCAGCGGGCGGTAATCGCGGAATTCGATGGTCATGACAGCAGATCCGCAGCAACAATCAGTAGTGGCAGTCTAACCCGCCACTACTGATTACGATGTTGATTATCGTCAAGCGAAGGCCGATCGAACGGCAATCAGCAGTACTGCGCCACATCGACAATAGTGCGACGCAACCAGCGATGTGCCTGATGGTGCTGCAACAGCGGCGACCAGGCCATTTTCAGCTCGAACGGCGGGATTTTGAACGGCGGCTCTTTCACCACCAGCGAGGCCGATTCAGCCTGCATATCGGCCACCTTACGCGGCAATGTCGCCACCAGATCGTTATTCAGCGCCAGCAGCGCCGGCATCTGATAATGGCGGGTAAACACCGAAATTTTGCGTTTATGCCCCAGCTTCGACAGGGCGTTATCCACCCAGCCCAGACGGATGACCTTCTCCGGGTCGATACCTACACCAGCCCCCATACCGGTTTTGCTTACCCAGATATGTTTGGAAGCCAGATAGGCATTGAGATCAAAATTGAGAATCCCCGGATGATCGGGGTTAATCAGACAGACAAAGTCGTCCTGCCACAGAGTCATCTGGTGGAAAGACTGCGGCATCTCGTCAAAGCGGTTAATGGCCATATCGACCTTACCGGCTTCTACGTCTTTAAAGGTCACATCCGAGGGGGTCAGTACGTCGAGGATAATATCCGGTGCTTCGGTACGCAGGCGCTTAACCAGCTCCGGCACCAGCGTGGATTCGGCGTAGTCGCTGACCATAATGCGGAACACGCGGTGGCTGCTCAGGGCGTCAAACTCTTCCAGTGGCTGTAACGCCATCTCCAGTTCGCCCAGCGCCTTACGGATCACCGGCTGCAGCTCCTGTGCCCGTTCAGTCGGTGTCATACCGTCTGAGGTGCGTACCAGCAGCGGGTCACCAAACAGTTCGCGCAGCCGGCGCAGGCCATTACTCATCGCCGGCTGGGTAATACCCAATTGCTGTGCTGCTTTGGTAACACTGCCTTCGCGCAGCAGGACATCGAGGTAGACCAGCAGGTTAAGATCGATACGATCGAGGTTCACAGACATCACCCTTCAGTGTTGAAGGGCGCATTGTCGCAGGAATTCCGGCATTCACCAAGACTATACAACTGCCTTGGTGCATAACTTTTATTAATACTGAGTATAAGCCTCAGTGGTCTGCCTTACGCAGGAATGGCTCAACCCAGGGTTTATTGGCAGCGATTTCTTCCTCGCTCAGGCCTTTCAGCTCGTACGGAAACACCAGCCAGTCGTCGGTTTCACGCAGACAGAAATCGGGCTTGAAATCGACCCGGTTATACGCCGGACGCTGCCACAGCGTCGCAACCTTAACCTGGCTGGGCATATTACGCTTGAGCTTGCCCTGCAGGCGGTTGATCACCGCGCTGATGTTGTAGCCGGTGCTGAATACGTCATCGACAATCAGCAGGCCATCATCAACATTAAGGTTTTCCACCAGATACTGAGTGCCGTGTACGCGAATATCTTCCGGTGACTGCACCATGCTCTGGTAGGCCGGCAGACCACGATACGAGGTGCGCAACGCGATATGATCGGTTTTCACACCCAGCGTCTGCAGACATTCCTGCACATAGATGCCCACCGAGCTGCCACCACGCCAGAGACCAACGATAAAGGTCGGGCGGAAACCGCTCTCAAAAATCTGCACGCCGAGGCGGAACGCATCCTGAATGACCGTTTCTTCGTCCAAAAATCGTTTCTGCATGAGGTACTCTTATGTGACAGGCATAGGAACAGAGCGTTATGATAGCACCTGACCAATTGGTCAGGTAAAGAGTTGTTTCGAAACACGACGGGAGCCGGAATCATTATGAGTGCCAAATTGTACCTAACCGCCCAGGGATTGCTGGAAGATTCTTATCATCTTGCGGCCAAGGTGCTCGACAGCGGCTTCCGCCCGACCTTTATGATTGCCGTATGGCGCGGCGGCGCACCGATTGGCATTGCGGTGCAGGAATACCTCGATTACCACGGCGTAGAGACCGACAACATTGCCATCCGCACCTCGTCCTATCAGGGCATCGACCAGCAGGCCAAAGAGGTCAAAGTGCATGGCCTGAACTATCTGGTGAAGAACGTTAAGCACAGCGACAGCCTGCTGATTGTCGATGATGTATTCGACAGCGGCCGTTCCATTGAAGCCATTATTAACGAGCTGAGCCGCCGCGCACGCCTGAATACCCCACACGATATCCGCGTTGCCGTGCCCTACTATAAGCCGCACCGCAACCAGACCGACCGTGTACCGGATTACTATATCCACGAAACCAGCGCCTGGCTGAAGTATCCGCATTCGCTGGAAGGCCTGAGCAACGAAGAAATCGCTCAGGGCCGTCCGGAGCTGTACGAGATTATCAAAGATCACCTGCCAGCCTGAGAAGCAGGCAGAACTGGTATCAATAAAAACGGGCCTTAATCAGGCCCGTTTTTATTGAAAGAAACACTCATTGTATGAACGATTTATTTTAATCCGGCCAGATAATCTGCCTGAATTTTTGCAGCATCGATCTTTTTCAGACCTTCATTAAAAATATCGGCGATTGCCTGCTGGTTCTTCTTAAAACAAATAAAGAGTTTTTTATCTTCCAGAAGCTTGTCATTGAAACTGATTTTATCCTTCAGCTTGATAAGATCAGGGTCGGTCTTAACACTGTATTCCAGCACGTTTTTATCAATCACGGCGAGATCGATACGGCTGAAGGCTGCTTTCTGAATATTGCTTTTATCGCTGATCACTTCACTGACTTTCAGCTGACCCGCCGCCACCATGGCATCAAAATCGGCCGTGTTTACATAGTCTTTAACCACGCCAACCTGATATTTTTTCAAATCATCCAGCGATGACCATGCAACCGGCTTACCCGCTGGCTGCACGAAGCCCAACGGACCACTCCCCATGCTATCTGAGAAGATAAACTCAGCTGCAATATCTTCACTGTAATATTCCGGGAAGTATCCGGCGTATTTACTGCTCTCATCTTTCGCCAGATGAACTGCCCGGCTCCATGGGTAAAACTCAACCACTAATGTGTAGCCCATGGCAGAGAAAGCAGCTTTGGCCACCGCCACACTGGCCCCCTGCTCTGCCATTTGTGGGTCAGAATACGGCGGCCAACTGAGCGAGGTCAGATAAACAAACTTATTTTCAGCCTGTGCCGGAAAAATCCCGCCAACCAGCAATAAAACAGCGCATAAAATATGACGCATAATATTTCCCTCACATCAGTTTAAAGCTTCGTTTAACCGACAGCACAACAGTACTGTTACCATTATCGTTAAAGTCATCGTCAATCGTGGTGGTCATTACAGTCGCTTTGATATCAAAGCCGTGGAACATACGGCTGATAGCCGCCTCAGCATATTGGTAGGATGCTTCGTTTTTATCCCAGGCCAAAATATCTTTATCACCGGATACACTGTGCGCGGCAGCAAATGCCAGCGTGTAATCGCCAAGCGGCATACTGTGTGTCAGTTTAAAAATATTATGGTCGGTATCCAGGCCAAAATATTCCGGAGCGTGATACCAGTAGAGCGTGGTGTTGGCATTAAAGTAGAGTCCAAGATAATACTCGCCATAATCATGATCGTCCGAATCACTGGCACCGTGATAAGTGTACTGCGCATAACCAATATCAAAACCAAAAGCCGGGTTAATATCGCGGTAATAGCCCAGATAATAATCCCACTCCAGATTGGTATCATCTTTACCACCGAAATCGACATTACTGGCCCAGGTACCAGCGTATATGCCGCTGTCGTGGCTGTAATCTAATGCTCCCTGCAGTGCGGGGCCTTTATCCGTTTGTGATACACCGTTAAAACGGTAATCGGAAACCACTTCCAGATCAGCCGTAACTCCGGCAAAAGCAGTCATAGGAGCTACAGCAAAGACTAACAACATATGCTTTTTCATAGTCTTTCTCCACCAGTAGTCAGAGTCATACATTACCGCTGTCTGCGGCAATTTCTAAAAACGGAATTTGTGCATAAGGAACGTCAGCGCTTCCGCCTGTTTCTGTGCTTCAACACTTGAGCGCGCGGTATTGCCGATCATTTCGTTGGCGGCATCAACGCTTTCTTTAATATGTACCAGATTTTTGTTCAGCTCTTCAATCACATGACTTTGTTCACCCGATGCCTGAGCAATTTCGGCATTCATATGGCTGATCTGCATCATCATACTGACAACGCCAGCAATCGATTCCCCGACTTTTTCAATCTGCTCCACGCTGTTGGCCGTATATTCCGTACTCTTGTGCATCACTTCAACAGCCTGACTTGTCGAAGACTGCAGACGCCCGATCATTTGGTTAATTTCATTGGTTGAATCACGGGTGCGCTGAGCCAGCGTGCGTACTTCATCGGCAACCACAGCAAAACCACGCCCCTGTTCGCCGGCACGTGCCGCTTCAATAGCCGCGTTCAGCGCCAGTAAATTGGTTTGTTCGGCAATCCCCTGAATCACATCCGACACCGCACCAATATTAACACCTTCACTTTCCAGATTGCGGATCACCTCGCCTACATGCTGAATTTCACCAGATAAATTACGGATAACATCGGCTGCTGTTTTTACGGTATCCTGGCCATGGCTGGCTTCCACATTTGCTTTAGCGGCATATTCCGAGGCTTTTCTGGCGTTATCAGCAACATTTTGTGTGGTCGATGCCAACTCGGTGCTGGCGGTAGCGACCATATCCACTTCATGCTTCTGCACATCAAAGCCCTGACGGATATTGCTGATATCCTGCTGACTGGAATTGGCCAGTAATTTCAGTTCTTCTGACGAATGATTAACCTGACCAATCATATTCGCCAGTCCGGCCAGAAGCTGATTAACCTGTTCTGCCAGTGCTGCAATCTCATCACCACGACTGGTATCAAGACGCTTGCTTAAATCACCACCACCAGCTGCAAGTTCTGCCACTGCCGCAGTAATTGCAGAAATTTTATTAACCACAGAGTGCGATACCAGAAAGGTAATGAGACTGACCAGAATAATATCCAGCAGAATCATTTCGATAATCACCGAGTGTATTGCCTGATTCAGTTCCTTGCGCATCACCGAATCGTTCATCCGCAGAACAAGGTGGCCAACACTTTTTTGATTGTCGTTATCGTTGAAGAATAATTCAGTCCGGGTTTCCAGAGCATCATTGCCGCTATCGGTCTTGTCTTTTGCCCGCATGACCGGATCACCTTCCGGCAGCTCTACTGTCAGGCTATTGATACTCTCTGCTTCCAGTTCTGCTTCGAGGGTTTTTTCTATACTGGCGGTATCAAAATTCCAGATAAAATTCGGCAGGCTCAGACTTAGGCGAGTGGTAACCAGGTGCGCCTGTGCCTGCAGCTGTTGTTTAAGTGCCAGAGCTTTACTTTCGTAATTGTAAAAACCCATCATCAGCAGCAAAGCTGTGACAGTAACAACCACATAGACCGCCATCCGGGATTTGATACTGGTAAGCATAATTTCCTCCTGATATCAGTAAACGATAGTACAGAGAAAAATCATGACCAGAGCATTGAATAAAAAAGCTCAGAATGTCCTGAAATTCAGTTTCACAGTGCAAGGTTATCCGCTGTGCAAGGCATAACACTGCGATTTATTACACAAACACCCATCATCCGGTTAAATGTTTGTTACATAAAACCTGGCACCCGGACAGGAGCATCCGTCAGGCATAAAAAAACGGAGCCGAAGCTCCGTTTTTTATTTCAGCCGTCAGGCAAACCTCAGTTGAGGTGCTCCACACGAATGCGGGTCACATGACCCACCGTGCTGGACAGGGCTTCGATAGCAGCAATGGCTTCGTTCATCTGTTTTTCCACCACAACGTGGGTCAGCAGGATGATCTGCGCCAGCGCTTCGCCGTCTTTTGGCTCTTTTTGGATGATGGCTTCGATATTAATGCCACGCTCACTCAGAATGCTGGCAACAGCGGCCAGTACACCGGTTTTGTCTTCCGCCTGAATACGCAGGTAGTAAGCGGTTTCCACTTCTTCCATCGGCAGTACCGCCACGTCTTCAATATCGTTGAAGGCGAGGTGATTGACGCTGGCTTCCGCCGGCGCGTCAAAGGTACGGGCGAGGTCGATAATGTCGGCCACTACCGCAGAAGCGGTCGGACCAGCACCGGCACCGGCACCAACATACAGCGTGTTACCAACGGCATCACCGTTGACCATCACGGCATTCAGCACGCCATCAACGGTCGCAATCGGACGCGCAACCGGAATCATGGTCGGGTGTACGCGCAGGTCGATGCCTTTGTCGGTACGGCGGCTGACACCCAGGTGCTTGATGCGGTAACCCAGCTCTTCGGCGTACTCAACGTCATCCGGAGTCACCTTGCTGATACCTTCGGTATAGCAACGGGCAAACTGCAGCGGAATACCGTAAGCAATCGACGACAGAATGGTCAGCTTGTGTGCCGCGTCGATACCTTCAACGTCGAAGGTCGGGTCGGCTTCGGCATAACCCAGCGCCTGAGCTTCAGCCAGTACATCGGCGAAGTCACGGCCTTTGTCGCGCATTTCGGTCAGGATAAAGTTACCGGTACCGTTAATGATGCCCGCCAGCCAGTTGATACGGTTGGCCGCCAGACCTTCACGGATCGCTTTAATGATCGGGATGCCGCCGGCAACCGCCGCTTCGTACATCACGCTCACGCCTTTGGCTTCCGCCGCGGCGAAGATTTCGTCACCGTGTACCGCAATCAGTGCTTTGTTGGCGGTAACCACGTGTTTGCCGTTGGCAATCGCGCCCAGCACCACCTCTTTGGCGATGGTGTAACCACCGATCAGTTCAACAACAACATCAATCTCCGGGTTGTTGATAACGTCGTTCACGTCGGCGGTAACCGCCACAGCGCCGGTGTCCACATCCGGGTTCGGATGACGGGTAGCCACCTGCGCGATAATAATTTCACGACCCGCCCGGCGCGCGATGTCTTGTGCATTACGGGTCAGCACATTAAAAGTGCCGCCGCCAACTGTACCTAAACCACAGATACCTACTTTTACCGGTTTCAAGGTCGTTTCTCCTTAAGATATAGAGAGTATTAAGTTGTTAACCGCCAAAGCC
The DNA here is from genome assembly GCF_020320405.1 of Thalassolituus sp. ST750PaO-4. Classification (NCBI taxonomy): domain Bacteria; kingdom Pseudomonadati; phylum Pseudomonadota; class Gammaproteobacteria; order Oceanospirillales; family Oceanospirillaceae; genus Thalassolituus; species Thalassolituus sp. ST750PaO-4. The sequence continues at coordinate 226,625 of NZ_JABVCB010000007.1, read as the reverse complement.
ATCGTTACGCAGCATCTGTTTAATGCCGCGCAGCGCCTGGCGGGTGCGCTGGTCATTCTCAATCAGGGCGAAGCGTACATGGTCATCGCCGTATTCGCCAAAGCCAATTCCCGGTGACACGGCCACCTTGGCCTCGGTCAGCAGCTTCTTGCTGAACTCGAGGGAGCCCATTTTACGATAAGCTTCGGGAATTTGCGCCCAGACAAACATGGTGGCTTTCGGCCATTTTACCGGCCAGCCCAGATCATTCAGCCCCTTGCAGAGTACATCCCGGCGGCTGCGGTACATCTCGCAGATATCGCTCACCACCGTCTGATCACCTTCCAGTGCCGCAATCGCTGCCACCTGAATAGGCGTGAATGTACCATAATCGAGGTAGGACTTAATCCTTGCCAGGGCATAAATCAGATCTTTATTGCCACAGCAGAAGCCAACCCGCCAGCCCGGCATGTTGTAGCTCTTCGACAGCGAGTAAAACTCCACCGCAATGTCTTTCGCACCTTCCACCTGCAGAATGGACGGCGGCTGATAACCGTCGAACACGATATCGGCATAGGCCAGATCCTGCACCACCCAGATTTCATGCTCTTTACACATCGCCACCACCTTCTCGAAGAAGGCTAAATCGACACACTCGGCGGTCGGGTTGCCGGGAAAATTCAGCACCAACATCTTCGGCCGTGGCCAGGTCGTTTTGATGGCTTTTTCCAGCTCCTCAAAGAAATTCACATCCGGTGTCATCGGCACATGGCGGATATCGGCGCCGGCAATGACAAAACCATAAGGGTGAATCGGATAAGACGGATTCGGCACCAGCACGTTGTCGCCCGGACCCAGAGTGGCCAGCGCCAGATGCGCCAGACCTTCCTTCGAGCCGATGGTGGTGATCACCTCGGTTTCCGGATCGAGATCAACATTGAATTTGCGCTTGTACCAGCTGGCCATGGCGCGGCGCAGACGCGGAATACCCTTCGACTGGCTGTAACGATGCGTACCACCACGACTGGCGGTTTCCACCAGCTTATCAACAATGTGTTTTGGCGTGTCCTGATCCGGGTTACCCATCGACATATCGACGATGTCCTCCCCCGCCGCTCGTGCCGCCATCTTCATTTCGCCGATCACATTGAAGACATAAGGAGGCAGGCGCTTAATGCGCGGGAAGTTAGTATCCATAACGGTGTCCTGATTCTCAGGTAATTAAAGGGGCTTCAAGGCTACTGTATCAACCGCTGGGGAACAACGATCAGTCGGCAGGAATTTGACCAGCACAGTACGTGCGGTAAATCGCATAAAGCTGTGTTAGTGTCAGAACGACAATCTGATTGCAGAAAAAACATAAGGAAAAGCAATGGCAAACTTTCTTGTATTAACCGTTATTGCCGACGACAAACCCGGAATTGTTGAACAACTGTCAGCCACCATCGCCCGCAATGGCGGTAACTGGCTGGAAAGCCGTATGGCGCATATGGCAGGAAAATTTGCCGGGATTTTGCGGGTATCTATTCCGGCCGAACAAAGCAACAGCCTGATTGCCGAATTAAGCTCGCTCAGCTCACGCGGTATTCTGGTAAACGCCGAAACCGGCAGCGACAGCGAAGAAAACGACAGCCTCGACCTGACCCTGAATCTGGTCGGCAATGACCGTCCGGGTATTGTTAAAGAAGTATCTCAGGCGCTGGCAAAAATGGGCGTGAACGTACTGGAATTAACCACCGACTGCGGCACCGCCGAAATGTCTGCGGTGCCACTGTTCCGCGCCGAAGCCCTGCTACGTGTACCACACAGTTTTGATACCGATATTCTGGCCAGTGCACTGGAAGCTATTTCCAATGACCTGATGGTAGAAATCCGTCTGGATTAATTCCTGCCGCGAGCCGTGCTGCACAGCGCTGCAGCACGGCCGGTATAAAAAGCATCAGCCAATAACGGCCTGTCCCAGCAGCCAGGCTGAGTTACCCGCCAGCAGCCACATCATCACTTTAAAAAACACATCGCCGTCCATGCGTTTGCTTAACCAACGACCAAGATAAACACCGGCAAAGGCCACCGGCACCAGAATCACGGTTAACCAGCCGATATCAAAATTCAGCAGCCCCAGCATGCCGTATGGCAATAATTTGATCGCGTTCATCAGACCGATCGCGAGGGTAATCTGCGCCAGGAAAGATTCTTTATTGAGCTTGCCCAGTAAAAAATAAGCCTGCAGCGGTGCCGCACCGGCGTGGGCCAGGGTACTGCCCAGACCGGCAATACTGCCCAATAAACCACCCTGCAACGCCGATGCCTGCGCCGGTTGTTCTTCACTGGCTGCCGCCATGCGCCGGCCAGCCAGCCAGGGCCAGCGCTTCTGCGCCAGTACCCAGAAACCGATCAGACCAATCAGCGCCTGTACGCCACGTTCGCTGACAACGCCTAATAATAAGGTGCCCGCCGTGATGCCCAGCAGAATACCGGGCAGCAGGGGCTTCACCAGTGCAAACGACAGGTAACGGCGATATACGCGCAGGGTCATGATGTCCATCAGCAGCAGAATCGGCAGCAGAATACCGATGGCCTGCTCACCGCCGATAAAAGGCGCCATCATCGGCACCGCCACCACACCGATACCACCACCAAAACCGGATTTGGCAATGCCGGTTAACAACACGCCGAGTACGGCAATCGCAACAAAGGTCAGATCCACAAAACTATTCCGTCAGACGGAGCCGTCTCTGTACCCTCATATCCGGCTCCGGCAGCAGGCGTTGCCTGCTTAAGGTAAATCAAACAACAGGGCCTCCGCCTTGCTGTCGGCGCTGAAGGTCAGCGCCTGTTCATTGCTGATACTCACGCCGTCACCGGCATTTAATATCAGCATGTTATCGCCGGCCTGCAGTTGCAGCGGGCCGTTAATGGCATGCACATAATAGCGGCGCGCCGGGTTCAGTAACTGCTCTGCGCTTTCTGCGGTCAGGCGTACGTGCAGCAACTGTGCATCCTGGCGAATACTGAGTGTGCCGTCGCGTCCGTCCGGCGTAATCACCGGCTGAATGGCCCGCTGGCGGGGAAAGCGCTTCTGCTGATAGCCCGGTTCGGTATTCTGCTCATTGGGCTGAATCCAGATCTGCAGAAAATACAGCGGCTGGTCTGTCGCCGGATTAAATTCGCTGTGCATCACGCCGCTGCCCGCCGACATCAGCTGAAACTCTCCGGCCGGCAAATGCTCAACATTGCCCATCGAGTCACGGTGGGCAATGGTGCCGTCCAGCACATAGCTGATGATTTCCATATTGCGGTGGCCGTGGGTATCGAAGCCTGCGCCCGGGGCAACCCGATCATCGTTGATTACCCGTAAAGCAGACACCCCCATATGCTGAGGGTCGTAATACTGGCCAAAAGAAAACGTATGCGAGCTGTTCAGCCAGCCAAAATTGGCCCGGCCGCGTTCATTGGCTGCGCGTAAGATTAACATGTGCTGATCTCCTCTTTAAAACGCTTCACAAAAATTATTGACAAAACTCTTCATTAATCCGGACTATGCAACGCTCTTTTTCAATGCAACAGTAAAACCCCCACAGACTTCCACGGGAGGCTGTGAAATACTGCTGCGCTTTTTTTGCTACGCCTTTTTCACTGCACCCGGTGCTTACCGGTCTGCGTTACTGCCCTGCGGGCCAGTGGTTTATTGTGTCTTCAACTTCCGAATCCGTATCCACAGACGATCAGCATCACACCCAGCTGTTGCGTGCCGACCTGATTCTGCTTGGCGTTACCCTGCTGGCTGCGGTCAGCTGGATGTTTTCCAAAGAGGCGTTAAACGAATTTCCGCCGCTGCTGTTTATGGCCTGCCGCTTTAGCGCCGCCGGTCTGCTGCTGGCGATTCCCGGCCGCCGTGCGCTGGCGGCCTTACAGCCCCACGAATGGCGCGCCTCGGCATTGGTCGGCCTGTTTTTCGGTGCCGCCATGAGCTTCTGGATCATGGGGCTGTTTAATGCTCACACCCTCGGCGAAGGTGCCTTTATTACCAGCCTTGCGGTGGTGCTGGTGCCTTTTATCAGCTGGCTGCTGTTCCGCGAACGTCCGGCAAAAAGCATCTGGATTGCACTGCCTATGGCCATCGGCGGTCTGGCACTGCTGTCGTTACGTCATGGCTTTAACCCTGACCCCGGCCAGCTGTTTTTCTTTGCCGCCGCCCTGCTTTTGTCACTCACCTTTATTCTCAACGGCCGTGCCGCGGCGCGTATTTCGGCACTGGCCCTGAGCGCTATCCAGCTGGTGCTGGTCGGCGTTGTATCTTTTACCCTGTCGGCCATGTTTGAAGACTGGCCCGATACTTTTACCCCAACCATGTGGCTGTGGCTGATTCTGAGCGTGACCGTCGGCACCGCCGCCCGCTTTCTGCTGCAGACCTATGCTCAGGGTCTGGCGTCCCCCAGCCATGCCGCAGTGATTATGGTGCTGGAGCCGGTCTGGACCGCCATCATCGCCGCCTTCTGGTTTACCGAGCGGATGGAAACGGCGCAGATTCTCGGCTGCACCCTGATTCTGCTGGCGCTGCTGGCCAACCGCTGGAGTGCTCTGCGGCGCTGGCTGAAACGCTGAAGCGGGCGCTCTGCCCGCTTTATTTCCGGTCCGCTTTTCCCAACTTGTTTAGCAATTAATTACTCAGATCGTGCAGCTTACCCGGACGACCATCCAGCACCGTCACTTCGCTCGCCGCCAGACGTGGCTTACGTGGCCAGTTACCTTCTTTGGCGTAACCCAGGGTCACCATCATGGCAACGCTGTAGCGTTCGCCGATGTTGAACACTTCTTTCGCTTTTGCAGTATCGAAGCCGATCATCGGCCCGGTGGCCATACCCTTGCCAGCCGCGGCCGTCATCAGGTTCATGGTCGCCATACTGGCCGAGCGCAGTGCTTCATCGTGGGCCGCGGCTTTGTTATCGCCGTAGGCACCGTTTACCGCACTGACAAAGTAGTCGCGCACGCCTTCGTTATAGATACCGGCATCGACGCCGCGCTGGGCGATATCCGGCATACGTTCATGGCCCTGTTCGTCGGCCAGCACCAGAATAACCACCGGAGCATCGGCCACTTTCTGCTGACCGTAGGCGATGTCTTTTAAGGTTTCTTTCGCCGCCTGATCGGTCACCACCAGATAGCGGGTATGCTGAATGTTAAAGGCCGTTGGCGCGTGCTGGGCGTAATCCAGCAGCTCCAGGACTTCCGCCGTGTTGATGGCACGTTCGGTATCAAAGTAGTTCACAGAAGTACGCTGGCTCAGGGCATCAAATACGTTCATGGCGGCATCCTTAAATCGGGTATCGGTTCGTGTATTGGTTGTGGTGCTAGGGCTGTTAAGCAATGAGTGCAGTTTAAGTTCGCTTTATTCGATTAAAAATCTCATAATTTAACGTATAGCTTTCGATATTTACGAAAAGGCATTTCAATGAAAACAACCCTCGAACAGTGGCGCATGTTTAAAGCGGTGGTCGACCATGGCGGCTACGCACAGGCGGCTGAGGCCATCTTCAAGAGTCAGTCGACCATCAGCTATGGCGTGCACAAGTTGCAGGAGCAACTGGGCGTACAACTGCTGGAAGTAGAAGGGCGCAAAGCAGTACTGACCGAGCACGGCCGTATTCTGTTACAGCGTGCCGAACAGCTGCTCGATCAGGCAGAGAATATCGATCAGGTTGCCAGCTCGCTTAATCAGGGCATCGAGCCTGTTGTGCGTGCGGCCATCGACACCATTTACCCCAACGATGTGCTGTTTGATGTGTTTGAAGCCTTCTCGGCCGAGTACCCCGATACCCGCCTGGAGCTGGAAGAGTTTGTACTCAGCGGCGGTAACGAAATGCTGCTCGAAGACAGCATCGATATTCTGATTACCCCGCAACTGCCCAGCGGCTGGAACGGCGAGCACGTACACCGCTCCTGCTTTCTGCCGGTTACCAGCCCGCAGCATCCGTTGCAGCATCTGGGGCGCGAGGTCACCTACGATGACCTTACCGCTCACCGGCAGGTCGTGCTGCGCGACAGCAGCCGTAAACGCCGCAGCGAAGGTGGCTGGCTCGGTGCCCATCAGCGCTGGACCGTGACCCATACCAGCACAAGGGTGAATATTGTCCGCCGTGGTCTGGGCTTTGCCTGGCTGCCGGAGCTGCTGATTGCCGACGATCTTAAAAGCGGGGCCTTGCAGGTGATTCCCTTTGCTCAGGATGCGCGGCGCTACGTCGACCTCTATCTGGTAATGGCCCATGAAGAAAGCGCCGGCCCCGCGACCCGTGCCCTCGCCCGATTACTGGCCAACACCGACACCGGCTGCAAGGCTGCGCATAAAGCAGAAACCGAATAAAGGCCAATACCCTGGCCAACACCCTGGCTAGTACCGGCAAGAGCTGCAAAGCGGCGCACACAACAGAAACCGAATAAAGGCCAACATCCTGGCTAATACCCTGGCTAATACCGGCAAGAGCTACAAAGCCGCACATAAAGCGGAAACAAGATAAGCGCCCCAGAATGCAGCGACCATCTGTTCAGCTAATCATCTGTGCACCCTTTTGGGGTGCAACTGACAGCAAAATCAGCAACTTAACACTCGCCAGCCTGCCGGATACTGCAATTTTCAGGCTCCGGCAAAACTGGTACAGCCCTTGCTGAACCCTGATCAGTAACAGGAGATACTCGGCAACCGAATCCGGTTGGGATTCACAGAAATAGGTGGCTAGGGTTCCGGTTCTTTGCTGAAAAAGAACGTCTGGTCCGAGAGCAACCGACCTCAGCGTATTCACAGCGCAGGTTACACGGCGGGACAAAAGCCCGGGAGACCCACACGCGAATGCCAGCATCTGGCCGTTTCGCGCTGAGTTCTCCTGCCGTCTGATTTATGTGGATATCAAAGAGGAAGTCCTATGAAGCCGTTAAAACGTCTGCTCACTGCCAGCCTGGTCACCCTGGCCGCCCTTACTCCATTACACGCTCAGGCCAAAGACAGTTTCCGTCTAGCCTGGTCTATCTATGTTGGCTGGATGCCGTGGGATTACGCCGACAAAGCCGGGATCGTAAAAAAATGGGCCGATAAATACGGCATCGAAATCGAAGTGGTGCAGATCAACGATTACGTTGAATCCATCAACCAGTTTACCGCCGGTGAATTCGACGCCTGCGTAATGACCAATATGGATGCCCTGACCATTCCGGCCGCCAGCGGCGTCGACACCACCGCCTTAATCGTCGGTGACTTCTCCAACGGCAACGACGCCGTGATTCTGAAAGAAGGCAAAAGCCTGAAAGACATCAAAGGCCTGCCGGTGAATCTGGTGGAGCTGTCGGTTTCCCACTACCTGCTGGCACGCGGTCTGGAAAGCGTGGGCATGAGCGAAAAAGACGTATCGGTGATCAACACCTCCGACGCCGATATGGTGGCAGCTTATGGCACCGACGATGTTAAAGCCGTGGTGACCTGGAACCCACTGGTAAGCGAGATTCTGGCGCAGCCAAACGCAACCGCCGTGTTTAACTCCTCACAGATTCCGGGTGAAATTATCGACACCACTATGGTCAACAGCGAAACCCTGGCCGCTAACCCCGCCTTCGCCAAAGCCCTGACCGGCGCCTGGTACGAAACCATGAGCATCATGGCGAAAGACGACGCCGAAGGTAAAAAAGCACGCAGCATGATGGCCGAAGCCTCAGGCACCGACCTTGCCGGTTACGATGCCCAGCTGGCCGCCACCAAAATGTTCTACGACGCACAAAAAGCTGTGGAATTTGTGAACAGCGCCGAGCTGCCAAAAACCATGGAATACGTGGCGAAATTCTCCTTCGACCACGGCCTGCTGGGTGATGGCGCCGCCGATGCCGGCTTTATCGGCATGGCCTTCCCGAACGGCAAAACCTTTGGCGATAAAGGTAATGTGAAGCTGCGCTTTACCGACAGCTATATGAAGATGGCGGCTGAAGGAAAGCTGTGATGCCCGGCCATTGAGTATCAGGCGCTGCGCGGCAGATTTCTGCTGCCGCAGCGCTTTTAAGCCGTACCGCAGCCATCGCGGCCAGCGGCAAAAATCGCTACAATGCTGCCCTTTCTTTGAATAACCCGTAGCGAATTGTCATGACCGCACAGAATCCCCGCAAAATCCTCGTCACCAGCGCCCTGCCCTATGCCAATGGTTCCATTCACCTCGGCCACCTGCTGGAATACATTCAGACTGATATCTGGGTTCGGTTCCAGAAACTGCGTGGCAACGAATGCCACTATGTTTGCGCCGACGACGCCCACGGCACCGCCATCATGCTGCGCGCCGAGAAAGAAGGTATCAGCCCGGAAGAGCAGATTGCGCGGGTAAAAGCCGAGCACGAAGCGGATTTCGCCGGTTTCCAGATTGCGTTCGACAACTTCCACAGCACCCACAGCGAAGAAAACCGCCTGCTGTCTGAAGAAATCTACAAAGCCTGCCGTGACAAAGGCCATATCGCCATCCGCAGCATCAAGCAGCTGTACGATCCGGTTAAAGAGCTGTTTCTGGCCGACCGTTATATCAAAGGCGAGTGCCCTAAGTGTGGCGCCGCCGACCAGTACGGCGACAACTGTGAAGTCTGCGGTGCAACCTACACCCCGGCTGAGCTGAAAAACCCGTTCTCAGTGATTTCCGGTGCCACCCCGGTCGAAAAAGAGTCTGAGCACTACTTCTTCAAACTGCCGGACTTCCAGGAGTTTCTGCAGCAGTGGACCCGTTCCGGCACCCTGCAGGATGAAGTTGCCAACAAACTGGCCGAGTGGCTGGATTCCGGTCTGCAGGAGTGGGACATCTCCCGTGATGCGCCGTATTTCGGCTTCGAAATTCCGGATGCACCGAACAAGTTTTTCTACGTCTGGCTGGATGCCCCTATCGGCTATATGGCCAGCTTTAAAAACCTGTGTGACAAGCGCGGCGATCTCGACTTTAACGAGTACTGGAAAAAAGACTCCACCACCGAGCTGTACCACTTTATCGGTAAAGACATTATTAACTTCCATGCGCTGTTCTGGCCTTCCATGCTGAGCGCCGCAGAATACCGCACACCGACAGCGGTCAATGCCCACGGTTTCGTCACCGTGAACGGTTCTAAAATGTCGAAGTCGCGCGGTACCTTTATTAAAGCGCGCACTTTCCTGAATCATTTAAACCCGACCTATCTGCGTTACTACTTTGCCGCCAAACTGAGCTCCAGCGTCGATGATTTCGATTTGAATCTGGAAGATTTCGTGCAGCGTGTAAACGCCGATCTGGTCAACAAACTGGTGAACATCGCCTCGCGTACCGGCAACTTTATTGCCAAAGCGTCCGGCGAACTGAGCGCGACCTGCGCTGAACCGGAAATGCTGCAGCAATTTATTGATGCCGGCGACCAGATTGCCAGCCATTACGAAAAACGCGAATTTGGCCGCGCAATGAAAGAGATCATGGCACTGGCCGACCGCGCCAACGAATATATTCAGGAAAAAGCCCCGTGGGCGATGAATAAAGAAGAAGGCCGCCAGCAGGAAGTACAGGACGTATGCTCCGTGGCGCTGAACCTGTTCCGTCAGCTGGTAACCTATCTGGCACCGGTTCTGCCGGAAATTGCCGATAAAACCAAAGAGTTCCTGAATCTGGACAGCCTTGACTGGGAAGCGCGCCGCGAGATTCTGCTGAGCCACAAAATCAATAAATTCCAGCCAATGCTGGCCCGTGCCGAAATGGACAAAGTAACCGCCATTCTGGAAGAAACCAAAACCGAGCTGGCCAAAGAAAACGGCGAAGCACCGGCGGCGGATAACAGCACCGATAAAACCGCTGCGAAAAACGCAGAGAAAAAGGCCGATAAAAAAGCGAAGAATAAAGGACCAGAGCTGCGTGAAGACGGTAACGAAGTGATTGCCGACACCATCGAGTTCCCGGATTTCGCCAAAGTCGACCTGCGTATTGCCCGTATCGTTAAAGCCGAACACGTCGAAGGTGCAGAAAAACTGCTGCAGCTGACGCTGGATATCGGTAACGGCGAAACCCGCAACGTATTCTCCGGTATTAAATCGGCCTACAACCCGGAAGACCTGAACGGCAAACTGACCGTGATGGTTGCCAACCTGGCGCCACGTAAAATGAAATTCGGCATGTCCGAAGGCATGGTACTGGCCGCAGGCCCCGGCGGTGAAGATATTTTCCTGCTAGAACCACACGACGGCGCCCAACCGGGTATGCGGGTGATGTAATCACAATAATGCAATAAAAAAGCCGGGCTTTAGCCCGGCTTTTTATTGAGCGACTCTAGCGCTAAACCCGGTTTAATATGCCCGCCACACTATTCACCACAGGGAAGATTAACAACATTCGTATTAATATCGTTTTCCAGCTCAACCCAAAAGTTAATACTCCATGCCTCGCGCTTCTTTCGAATAATGTAAGACTTACCCTTTTCGGCTAAAAACTTCACACAGCGTTCAGATTTAACCTTCCCCTGATAAAACCCTACCTCAATCTCAGTCAAGCCAGGTTCAATATAAGCACTTTCATAATAACCGTTAAAAAAACCACCGATAGAAACACCATTAACCGTATTAATATAAAGCTTCTCCTCAAGCCCCTGAAAAATACCATGATCACGCTCTGAATCTGCTTTTAAATATACGGCATCTTCTTTCGCAAGCCCCGGAGGAGAATAAGCAGAATCAGCGATACATCCCAACAAAAATCCGGTTAAAAAAAACACAACCAACAACTTCATTCTTCACAGATCCTTTGAGATTGCTAACGCCCGGTTCAGCAGAATAATTTCCAAGTCTCATCAATTCAGCCACAGAGCATCAAGCGGGCCATGCTAAAGGCTGAAACAGGATAAATCCAGTTCATCCCCTCAGCCATATAACCTTAATTATGAATTTCAGCAGATAAGCCGATGCAGCGCATTATGGCCAAAAGAGATATAAGAAAGCTGAGGCTTCTGGTTCTGACGGACACGACTTCTGAGCATCTGGCGGTGATTAATCATTGCCAGAACCCCACAGGTTTCATTAAATATACACTCACTTCATCAGAGTTTATCAACGTGACTGACGTAACACCTCCTGCTTACTACATCGCCCCACGCTGCGACGAAGAACTGCAGATTCTGCACGTTGATGACGATCTGATTGTGGTTAATAAACCGGCATTTCTCTACACCGTGCCCGGCCGCGGCCCGGAGAACAGCGATTCGGTAATTACCCGCCTGCAGCCGGATTACCCCGAAGCCGTCATTGTCCACCGCCTCGATCTCGATACTTCTGGCTTACTGGTTGTTGCCCGCTCCGAGCGCGCACGTCAGGTGCTGTCGCAACAGATCCGCGACCGTGAAATCCAGAAAACCTATCAGGCCGTGGTCTGGGGCATTATTGAACAGGACGAAGGCGAGATTAACCTGCCCATTGGCAAAGACTGGGAAAACCGTCCGCGCTGCAAAATCGACTATGAAGAAGGCAAAGCCTCGCTTACCTATTTCACCGTCGAGCAGCGCAATCCGGACACCCACCGCACACTGGTAACGCTGAAACCCGTTACCGGCCGTCAGCACCAGCTGCGCCTGCATTTAAAATCCATCGGTCATCCGATTTTAGGCTGCGATTTATACGCCCACGACGAAGCCCTGCACGCCGAACCACGACTAATGCTGCACGCCTGTGGTTTAGCCTTTAAACACCCGGATGGACAAATGGTGAGCTGGGATGTGAAGAATGATTGGGGATTGGATTAACACAGGCTGGTTAAATGTATTTTTCACTGAGGATCTGAATGTCTGCATAATCTTCCTTCCACTTATCCCATTCATCCATAAGATGAAGATGATCATAATCCTCACCCAGCTTTTCCATCTCATCCGCTGCGGCGAGTAAAAACGCTGCCAGATCTCTTAAGGTATCCGGAGACCAGCAATTCCTATATCACTGAGCACCATACAGCCTTCAAGCTCAGTATCTTCCTTTTTAAAACCTGTTATTTTCATGGCTGCTTCTGCATTTAACGCCCGGCTTTATGACTGCTTTGGAGGAACGGGCGACGGAAAACCGTCCGACAACAGCCCTTGGTCAGCTGATGAACTTAGCCATGGCACGGTTGTTCGCTCCATCTCTGGCCTCAAGACCAACTTTGACACCAGCTCGATTTTTTTCTGATTGGTTCTGGCTAGCTTTCAGCTTACCCGTCAGAGTTTTAATTTTTATCTCTACACCAACGATAGCCTTCACCAAACGTTCAGTGAACTCCACTGGCGCGTCATCCACAGACCAGGGATTGCTCATACCCGACTCATGTTGGTCTGTTAGTCGATGGAGATGATGTTTCAGCCAGGTCGAATCCTCGATAATCCGAGCACTCCCTTCTACATGGACAGCAAGATAATTCCATGTTGGAACAACCCGGCCGGTTTCTACCTTGGTTTCATACCATGAGGGTGAAACGTAGGCATCTGGCCCCTGAAAAACAGCCAGAACCCGGGCCCCATCCTGCAAACGCTGCCAAACCGGATTACTTCGAGCCAGATGGCACTGAAGCTGTCCAAGACTCCCGTCTTCTTCAGAACTCAGATGAAAGGGGACATGGTTCGCTTCAATTCCACCATCATCCGCCACTATTAGCAGACCAAATCCGTAGTCACGAATATATTGCTGAAGCTTACCTATGTCGTCTTCCTTGAAGTGATGCGGCACGTACATCCTGTGAAACTCCTTAGTAGAGGGCTACCCAGCTAATCCTCCAATCACCCAAACCGCGTAGCTTTTGGTTTCGGAGTGCATTGGCTTGTTATGATTTATTTAATTAATCTTTGGTAAAAATAGGAAAATCTGTGTTGTAAGTTAGCAACTTTTCTCTTGCCAGACCTACACTTTACACGCCTTTTCTTGCATCATTTTTTACCGCTAGAACGAATTTTTTGACAGACTCTCTGATGCTAGATGCCATACTATTTTCTTCAATTTCCACCCTAAGGTATTTAACTCCCACGCCCGTCATAACTAGAATTTGTCAGTCGATCATCACCCTTGCGACCTATTCTACCTTTGCATCTAAAGTCTTCCCATCAAAGCCCTTCTTTCCGTATGCATATCTATTGAAGGACCAGTACTTTGTATGGTGTTTAATATTGCATTTCGTTTGTATTTGTCGAGTGCGTCGTCCGCCAAAGACATCGCTGCAAGAGCAATACCAAATAAAAAATAATTAATTTTGCCATGTAATCTCTCTTAATCATAAGAGTTTATTAGTTTTCATGTGCATTTATCCCGGGCGACGCCTTCGAGAAACCCCGCGCCACTCATCGACCAAGCTGAGAAATCTTCCATAACTCAAGAATCCTTTCCAGAAAAACGCGAACGCCGGTTAACTCCGGTATTTAAAGCTGTAATCTTAGCTATCCAGCGCCTGCTTTAGCTGACAAAGAACTTATCACCTGCCTGAACATCAGGCAAACCGGGGGTGAACTCTATGTGCCTTACTGGCGCAGCAGGATCACCTATCCAATCCGGACACCCAGCGTACACTGGTCACGCTGAACCCCGTTACCGGCGCCAGCACCAGCACCAGCACCAACGGTGTCTGCATTTAAATTCCATCGATTACTCTATTCTGGGCTGCGATTTATACGTCCATGAAGAAGCACCGCACGGCGAACCACGATTAATGCTGCACCCCTGTGGTTCAACCTTTAAGCACCCAGGTGGACATATGGTGAGCTGCAATGTGGAGAATACCAGCGAAGCATCACTTCTTTGCTGCGAACCATGGCGGTATAGCCAATCATCAGTGGCACTCTTCATGCTTAAAAACTTTCTTATCAGTTTAACCAAACTGAAACATCTCACTACCATAATCAGCGACCATCCGACCACGGACTCTGGAAGGCTCTCCTTTACGCACTGGCAGAACCGGAATCATCGCGCAGGCGAGTTCAGAATCCTCACTTTCTTGCTGTTTCTCCAGCTAAAGTCCACAGGCAGACCGGATTCAATGAATATGTATCAACCCGATGTCTCAGTGCATCACATCAGTCAGCTGATTAATCAGGAGAAGCCCAGATTACTCAGCTTTATCCGCAGAAAAATCAATGACCACTCCTATTCTGAGGATATATACCAGGAGGCACTGGAGCGGACGTTAAAGCGCTCTATTCAGGGGTTCGTGCTCAATGACCCTGTCAGTTACATCTACAAAATTGCCAATAACATTATTAATGACTACTACCAGAAGAGAGTCTCGGAAGAGATGGTTTGCATTGACGATCAGGAAGTTCATTGCGAAAAACCGCAACCTGATCGCAATGCGGAAATGAATCAGAAAATAGAACATTTTTTGCTTTGTCTTAACCAGCTTCCTCCCGAGACGGCAAATCTTCTGGTGATGCGAAAAGTTCATGGACTGACCATTTCCGAAATCGCCCGCCGCGTAGGAAAAGAGCCAAAATCCGTAGAAAAGCGAATTAATCGTGCCATGCGTTCAGTTCTTGAACAAATTGAACGTGGCGTACCCGCAGTGAGTAAAAGAACGTGGTTTTAAGACTGATACCAAAACAGAATATTCTGGCCAATTCTGAAAGAGAGAAAATCAGCCAATGGATTCTGCATGAAAAATACGAACAAAGCACAGCTAAACAGACATCTGAAACCGAAGTCTGGCTAGATAAGAAACCTGAGCGTCGCCAGGAGGCTGATGCTCTGGACGCAATCTGGAATGATAATTGTTTTACTGCGGCGCTGAAACAGTACGAAGCTAATCAGCAGAACCATCAGCAGAACAGCCAGAAATCTGACCATAAAAGCAGCACATTATGGTACGGAAGTATCGCGGCATCGGTCGTTCTTACCCTTGGCATTCTGCTGTTTCGCAGCGGCGATGTTTCAGAACCGGTATATTTCAATACTCAGAAGCTGCAAACCGCTCACCAGCTACTGGATGACGGTTCGCGCCTGGACATCAGCGCAGCCAGTCAACTGCTGGTTAAATACAGCGCAGCTGAGCGCCACATCGATCTGGTTGAGGGGGAGGCTCAGTTCAACGTCAGTAAAGATCCGACCCGGCCTTTCGTTGTCGAAACCCGCCATGCCACTTTGCAAGCGCTGGGCACGGTGTTTAATGTTGATCAGCGACGCGACAGCACCGAGTTAACGGTTCTTGAAGGCCGGGTTGAAGTGGCCCCGCTACAGGCAGGCAACAAGCGTGTCATTCTCACAGCAGGGCAACGGGCCCTGATCCGGGCGAATGGACATGGTCCGGTAGAGACATTCGATCTGACCTCTTACCGTGACTGGCAACATAATATTCTCGAAGCGGACAATATGCCGCTGGCAGACATCATTGCTGAACTGAACCGATACCGGAATACGGCGATCGGCATCCATTCAGACATTGGTAATTTGCCGGTATCGGGCACTTTCAGACTGGACGATGCAGAAAAGAACCTGCAACTGATCACCTCAGCTTACCAGTTAACAATATCAGAAAAGAACGGAATGATTTTTATCAGCAGGTAATCAGAATGCCTTCAGGTTAAGCAGATGATAAGGCAGGAAAAATATGATTCCGACGCTGGCATCCGCCAGACCATGAGCCAGACCCAGCGACACCCTGTACTGCCGCTGTTATTACTCTGCGGCATATTATGTGCTGAGCCATTAAACGCGGAGTCTTCAAACTCTGATCAGCTAAATACCGGCTCCGGAGAAACTGCCAGCTGCATTCCACCCAAACAGATCGTGCAGATTACTGAAGATTCATTGAGTCATGCATTACAGTCAGCTGCCCGTTATTTTCATTTTTTAATCATCGTACCGGAAGCTCTTCTGGCCGATAAACACACAATTGATACCGAAGGCTGTTATTCCTTGGCTCAGCTACTGGAACAGCTTCTGCAAGATACAGAGCTTGAATACGACCTTCTCGGCGACACCATTATTATTCGCCAGACAATCACAGAATATCCGCGTTACAACGATGATGAAGCCAATACAATCCGTCCTGAAGAGTTAATTGTAACCGCTGAAAAATCAGCAGAAATAAGGCCACGTCCGCTCAATGAACTTACCGGCCCAGCAGAACTGAGCATTAATACCCGTCAGCTCCGTGAAGCAGGAATTTATACATTATCCTCAGCACTGGAGCTGACAGCCGGGGTTAAAATAGAAGATAACCGCTACGCGATCATCCGCGGGATGACGGGCCGTTATCAATCAATCCGGATAAATGGCGGTGAGCTTCCCAGTCTTGATCCTTCCGGCCAGAACTTTCCTCTGGATTTTATTCCACTGGGTATTCTCAACAGTATCAACCTCAGAAAATCGGTATATGCCGACGCTCCCGGTCAGGCCAGCGCTGGTATTGTCAGCCTGAATACCATGCAGTTACCCAAGCAGGCGTATGCCCAGCTCACAGCCAGCGCGATCTGGCGTCCGCACAGTAACAACAGTACGGTTCTTCAGAGCTCCCAGAAATCGGCCAACCGTTACGGATTTGGTGATGGCCGTCAGGCTATTCCGTCGCTTCTTTTTGACAGTGCCCGTACAGGTGGCGTTGATACGCTGTCAGCGCAACAGCGTGAACAGGCAGGAGAAGCCATCGTCGGTGATATGGGGCTATATCGGACGAAAAGTAAAAACAGCGGCAGTCTGGAACTGAGCACCGGCACGACCGGGCAATATCAGAACATACGCTGGGGAGGAACGCTATCTGCCAGTGTACGTGATCGCTGGCAGCACAGCCTTATCCGTTCCACCAGTTACAGTACAGGGACGGGCTACTCCGGCGCGTCCAGTGATTTTCATCACGAAGACTCCCGGCATAAACGCAGTGAACACACGTCCGATATTAATACCCTGGCTGCACTGGGTTTAAATATTTCTGATCAGCAATACCTAGGATTTAATACCCTTTATCTGCACCAGGGTACTCACCACGGTGAGCTGATAGAAACACAGGGAAAAAACGAACAGAATATCAATACAGAAACCGCCTACCGACGAAACCTGATCCACTGGACAGAACGAAGCCTACTGTTACACCAGCTCTATGGATTGCATAAATTCACACCATTAACCACACTGAACTGGCAGATCAGTAAAAGCACAACGGAATACAACCGTCCACACGATCTGGATTATCGCTATTTTTCGGTGTCAGAAGAAAGTAACTACAGGCTACAGCTATTACCATCGACGGCCAGTATTGGCTGGCGTTTTATGGAGCAGCAAAGCGATTCTTTCGGTTTACATTTCAGTCACCTATACGGCATTGATCTCGGGGATGCTTTACTGACCGGTGAGTTAAAAACCGGCTGGGAAAAAAGTGTTAAAAATCGCGAAGGCTACAACCTGCTGTACGGTTTTACCGGTAGTAAAGATCTGACCAGCAATGGGCAGATTATGGAACAAACCAACCCCAGCGACATTCTCACCGCAGAGCGCATTACCGGAGACAGCCAGATACCCGGCTTTATTTTGCAGGATACTCTGCTGGAGCCTGAGCAGGATATCGGATTAAACGGCCATTTTTACCGCGCAACACAAGAGAATCAGGCATCCTATCTGCTTAACGATCTTGATCTTAACGAACACTGGTGTCTGATCAGTGGTTTGCGCTATGAACAAAATACCCTGCAGGCAGAACTCTGGGACGCCCAGCCGGAAGACAACAAAAAACTTGAAAACGGCAGCCGCTGGCTACCCTCAATCGCCATTGGCTTTCAGCCACCTCAGCAGCGAATCTGGCTGAATTACCGTCAAACGGTTGTCTGGCCACGCTTTAACGAAATACTGCCTGTCGTCTACGAAGATCTCGACACCCGCACAAAAACAATCGGCAACCCACGATTACACAGTTCCGATGTCCATAACTGGGATTTATCCTGGCAGTGGCAAAATGTTTCCGGGCTGGAACTGGGAGCAGCCTTATACCTGAAACGAATCCGCCAGCCGATTGAAGGAGCATTCACAGATAACAGCGAAGCGACGGACAGCGCAACCTACAGCAATTACAGCTACCGCAACAGTGGTCAGGGTAATGTTCGTGGTCTGGAACTGGAAGCCGATTACCATCTGAACATTGGCCGCAACCAACACATAAAGCTATCCGGGCGCTATGCCAGAATTCACTCACAGGTCAGCGGTTCCGATGCTTCTGATTATTCTGACGATGTGGAAGAAAAACCGAAAAATCATCGGCCATTGCAGGGACAGCCTGAGTATATTGCGGCCTTAAGGTTGCAGTATATGCCTGGCCTTAACCAGACACTGAGTCTGACAGGCAAGCGCAGCGGCACTCAACTTTATATTACCAGCGACCAGCCAGATTTGCCGGCCGTCTATCAGCAGCCGAGAAATCATCTCGATTTCAGTTGGAATTACCGGATACACCCAGGCCAGTTAACGTTCAGCATTAATAATATGCTGAATACAGCACACCGTTATCTTCAGGGTGATTACCATTACCTTGATTACCGTACCGGGCGGGAGTTTCTGCTGAGCATCAACGTCGATGTTCAATAACTTTATTTCTTTTTTTCTTCTCTTTCTCTTTTATTCAGACAATCGCCAGAAGCTTAAAATAAAAGGCCCATACTTTTCAGCATGGGCCTGAAAACCTGAACACTATCCGGTTTTAGTTACAGGTAGGAGCAGCCGCCCAGAAGGTAGTTGCTTTGGTGAACGAAGAAGGTCCTGTTGCAGAGAAGGTCATTGCATCAACAACAGAGCAATCAACGCTCATAGTACCGAAATCAGCTGAACTGATATTAGTGGAACTGATAGCATCACAATCCTGGGTAGAAACCGTGTTGTAACCGGTTACCACAATATTATTGAAGTAACCGTCAGTACCTTCTTTCAGCTTGAAAACGAAGTCAGTATCGGCATTGGCATTGGCACCAACAAACTCGACATACGCACCTTCAACAGAAGCCGTTGCCAGCGGAGTGGCTGCGTAGTTATTCGGGTTACCGGCCAGTTCGAATGCATGGTCGGCAGCACCGTTCTTATCGCCCTGCTCAATGTACACATTGGTGATTGAACCGTGGAAACCGTAGTCCCAATCCACACTGTCATCACCATTACAGGTCAGCCAGAGGTTTGACACAGCCACGTCACCACCAAAGAACTCGATACCATCATCCAGGTTTTCGTTTACATGGATGTTGTTGATCGTGGTGGACGACGTTACACCGTACAGCGTCAGACCATTGATTTCATTACCGCCGTTGGCAACATCATCCGGATCATTTACGTTAATTTCGGTACCACCTTCGGTAATGGCAACATAGCTCATAGTGCCACTGCCCGTTTCGCTGGCTGCTTTACTGCTGCTGCCGGAACCGAAATAGTAATTGCTGGAAATACCTTCCATCAGACAGGTGTCACCGGAAGTACATTCGTTAGCCACACCATAACCAGACAGAATCACACCGCCCCACTCGCCTTCGCCGGTGAAGTCTTCATCGGCACTGGAGAACACGATAGGGTTGCTGGCAGTACCAACGGCATTAATTTTTGCACCACGAGCAATCACCAGAGCCGCATTATTGGCGGTGGCAATCACATTAACACCCGCTTCAATGGTCAGTACAGAATGGTTAGCCGCAGCGTAACTGGTATTCTGCACATACCCATCACCCACCGTTACAATACCCGGCAGTGCCCAAAGTACAGGCTTATGGTAGCGGGTATCGTTACCGTTAAACAGTGTTTCGTCAGACAGGACAGAAGAAGGCAGCTCACACAGAACGTAGTTGGTGCCATTCCAGTTATAGGAAGAACTTGCCACACTACCAACATCTGTGCAGTAACCATCAGAAGCAAAAGCACTTGCAGACGCAACGGTTAAGGCCGACGCTAAAAGGATCTTTTTCATTTTCAATCTCCAGCAATGTATTTCCATGTATTAGGTTTGTAAAAACTGAATACAAACATTTTTTTCGATTAACGATGATGTAATTCACCACCAGCATCGCCAGCCTCAACAGTGAGACCATTAATGCTTACTCCTCAGGAGTGCATTCATACTGACATAAAAATAAAGACAGATTTGTGTCACACACATACCGTTTATTAATATAAAAAGGGGAAACAAAACTTAATAATATGAACAATTAATATAATTGAAATAATATAATCAACGCCAAAAACAAGGCATAAAAAAAGGGGCAAAAGCCCCTTTTAAAATTACAAAACCGGTTTTATTCGAGCACGCCAATAATTTCAGGTTTTTCGTAATAATCCAGCACGCCAATATATTTTGTTTCTTCAAGAAATTCAGGATCAACCGTGGCTGATTCTGAATAACCACCGGAATATCGCTCTCCAATCATCTGAATGATATTGAGCACTGGATACTCCATAGAAGACTTCCAGAAAACACTTTCCAAAGCACCATGGAGTTTGCTGTTTACCGATTTGTATTTATTTTTCCCACCAGAACCACCACCATAATACAAATAAGGTTCTTTAAGTATCATTGCATTCGGATCTGCCATAACACTGGTATCAAGACTGCTGTTAACCGTAAACTTCAGACACGAACTGACAATATTTTTCATAAAAATAGTACTGCCGTAAGCTGTCTCATTCGTACTGTCAACACCCACACACTCACTCGGATACTCACCCCAGCTATCGGACGATTCATCCGCGCCAAGCAGACTGTTGTACATAAACAGACCGCTGCCCTCTGCAAGCTGAACCAGCGTCGTTCTTGGGGCCGCAGTTTGCCAGAGTGAATAGTAGTTCACGCTCAAATTAGCAATCGTTGGCATTGACCTCGGCTCAGCATTCACATCCACACTATTATTGCGGCCATAAATCAACGGGTAGTACTGTTCATCGTTAAGCAAGGGCACATTATCACCATCAACACTGACATCTCCTGCCACATAGATATTGGCAAGGTTACCCTGGTAACCATGATTCCAGGTCAGAACACCTTTAAAATAGTTACCTTTTATATCAATATTAATGTTTTTAAAGTTAATCGATCCGCCATTTATGGATAACGCACTGCCAAGATCAGGATCTGCATCTACATCCCGGTAAATAACTGAGTTTTCAGCCACCCCATTAACCGAATTGAATGTCAGATCAGCACGAAATAAAGCGCCTGAAATATCGACATTGGAAGCTATTGAGTCGTAACCGCCATAATAACCATAGGGCCCTTCGATATTGCACATGCCTTCTCCTGCATTAGTGGTCGCGGCGTTTTCACACAGGTTATTCCGGCCAAAGCCATCGATCACCACGGCAACAGAAACCCCTCCTGTATTAATCTTTTCATACCCGGCATTACCAACGTATTGCAGAGCCCCTGCCCGGGTAATATGCAGAACACTGTTATCTGATTCCGCTTCAATGCTGGTACCGCTTTCAATCGTCAGGGTTACCGGATTGGCTTTCATATCAGCAACGGCGGCAACGTCGGTTATTTGTTGATGCCCCTTACCAATATGAATTTCACCTTTTACCGTCCAGTGGGTGGGCATCACTCGCATCACCGCTTCTTCAATATAGCGGGTTTCACCAGTCAAAAAATTAATCGCCCAATCGCCGGTCAAAGCATTTGACTGAATTTCCTCCAGGGTATAGCCATCGGCTAACCACTGATTAACGGTTTCGCCTGGCAAGCCACTGTACTGGCCGATGGTAACGTTGTTGGTATAAATACCACCTAAAATCCGGCACGACTTCGACACTGGCTCCCAGTAGCTCTCTTCAGAACTGATCTCCCCGTCGCCATTGCTATCATAATCAAATCGATAAGTTCCAGTCGGCTCCATACCAACCAGAATCCCCAGATTATTGCATTCGAAATCCGGCGCAATAACCACCGAATCACTCCAGTTGCTGTACCAGTTATCACCATCATCTGCCACTGCGCCGATATAAGCACCGCCCCCCAGATGATGGTAGGCGTCACCTAATAAAGCAGCGTAATGACTCAGATCCACCAGACTCACGCTGACGTTGCCAGTAATCAGGTAACCGGTATTCAGAACCGGATCTTCTTCAACCACACCACTGGCAGAAACCACGGTATAGCCATAATCGTAACCGCCGCTTTCGGATTCATTGGCCAGGGTATTTTCACAACTGAATATCACGCCATCAAACAGAATTCCCAATGGATCACTGCTTTGTAATGCGGCGGTTTCGGCATCGTCAATATCCAGGCAAGTGGCAAAATCTGAAAACACCGAATTAAACATCAACAGGCCGGAACCCTGTTCCAGCAATACTGCGGTGTTGCCGGAGCCGAACCCCGTAGCTGTCATATTGGTAATAACCGGGCGGGAACGCGGCATAGCATCATAATCGGCATTACTGTTAATACCGTGCAACACGGCACCGGTGCTGTTGTCTCCCGGACTGATAACGGCCGTCTCTATGGTTCCCTGATAGCCGTTTTGCCACTGAATCTGGTCACCTGCGATATTAGCCATCAACAGATGATTAAAATTGGCAGCGCCACCATTAATATTAAGGCCGTCTGCTCCGGCACCGTAAATGTCCAGATAGGTAATGTTCGAATCTGCTCCAACCTCGTTAAGGGTGAATGCCGCCTGACCATCTTCGCCAGTGTCATACAGACGCAGGTACTGAATATCCAGCTGTTTAGCGCTACCGTCAGCACCATTAACCGTAATACCGCGCCAGCCTGAAGTAATATCGCCAGCGGTCAGCCCGGCAACACCGAGAGTAACCGGCGCGTCTGCTGAGCCAGCAACACGCAAGCGTGCATCGGGCTGAATAAGCAATTCGGAATCGTTGTTACTGGTAGTCAGCAAGGTGGTACCAGCAGGCAGCGTCAATTGCACCGGACTGGCTAATGCGGCAGCACGTTCAGCGCTGTTAAGTGGCGTAAAATCGGTACCGACCTGCACCTGACCATTTATCCGCCAGGCAATATTTTTAGGATAATAGTCAGGTTTCCCGCCGTTATTCAAACGCCCCTCAATACTGAAGTTACTGTATAAAGTGGCTGACTGGTCAACGTTGGTTAAATCACAGATCTGATACGGCATGCCGCCAACAACCAGAGTATCTTCTGCCAGCGTGCCGACCCCCATACACTCGGGAAAAAGAATGGCCGGGCTATAAACTCCCGCTACACTCGCATTACCCGCACCCAACTGAGACGGATCTTCAACATTGGCAAAGTTTAAGCTGTTATTACCTACTGCCCATATATAGCTGAGCAGCGCATCGGCACCGGTTATCAGATCGGTCGCGTTTGCAATGGCAGCCAGGGCATTACTGGTGTTGTTGGTAATGTTGCTGCAGTTAAGCAAAGCAGAACCCACACTGATCTGACTGGCCGAATCCTGTGGTTCCAGGCAGGTATCAAAGCCCTGAATCAGAGCGTCATCCAAGGTAACTTTAGCTGCGCTGGCCACTGATATCGCCACACCCGCCTGATTGTACTGGTCGAACAGGCTAAGGTTACTCAAATTCACCTGACCGCCCTTCACCACCAGCGCCGATGTTAACGAGTCATGCCTGATACGAGCAGCAATATCGCCCTGATAGTTATTCAGCTCCAGAGCGGTAGCGCTGATGTTAGTGATATAGGGAATGGGGCTAACCGGATTGCCATTCACAATATTATAGCTGCCACCGTGGACCTGCAGCCCATTCGATCCGCTGTAAGCAATCACCCCTCCCGTTTGGCTGGCTGCGGGAGCATAAGCGGTAACCGCCGCATGAATCGTACCACCCGCATAGTTTTCCAGACTGACGGATACTTCCTCACCCGCTTCACCAATCACGGAACCACCGCCGCTGTTCAAGCTGTATAAACCGGGAAACCCCTTGGTATTTGTCGAGTTGAAACTCATGCCATAGGCTGTCAGATCGGTATCTTTGGCAACACCGCCGTAGTAGCCAAAGGGACCTTTAATATTGCACAGCTGGTCTGGACTACTGGTTGCCGGGCACTCTGGTGAATAGCCAATGCCATTAATAACCACACCACCCCATTCACCACCGCCGGTATTATTGTCGTCGAGTGATAAAATGTTGGCCGTTAATTGTGCATTTCGATGAAGAATTACAACCGAACCGGGCTTCGCATATAGCTCAACGGAAAAATTAACACGCTCAGCGAGTAATTGATCCAACGTCTCGTATTCTTTACTTTCGCCGAACTCGTACACACCATCCAGCACCCAGACCAGGGGTTTATAGTTCCACGTATTTTTCAGACTGATCGCGTTTAAATCATTAGAAATATCGCGTGTGTTGCTTAGCTTTCCGATGTCTTTGCTCAGTAAACAGGCATTGAACTCTTCACCGTTTACCAGCACCGGATCAGTAGCGGTTCCGACCACACCGTATTGCAGAATTTCACACTGCGCCAGTGATACCTCCAGGCTTTCCTGCATGGCGGTTTCATCGGATACATCAGCACCGCAACTTGCGAGTAACAAAGCTGCGGATAAGACACCCAGCTTTGGTATTAACTTCAGGCCTGAATACACAGAAGCCCGAGGGGATTTTTTAAATAACATAATTCCACCCATCATCTTTTTAGGAGTCCAATATTTAAAATTCATAACTGACTTTCAGCTTGTATTTAGGCCCGGACTTGTAACTCAGGTAGGCCACATCGTATTTTTCGTAGTACTGACGTTTTTCAGAATCCAGTATGTTTTCACCCGACAATGACACTTTAAGGTCATCACCAAACCGTTTGGTGTAAATCAGTTTCAGGTCGTCATAAGGATCGCTGTAAACATTAGTGACGTTACTACCCGCATCAGGGGTAACAATCACCAGCTCTTTACCTTTGCGGTTAAATACCAGCGTGACTTCCTGGCCGGTTTCGAAGTGGTCATACCCTAACTGCAGGTTAAAGATATAATCAGGCTGGCCTTGCAGCGGACGGTTTAAATCGGTTTCTTTGGAGTCAGCGGCCAGGCTGATTTCTGACTCAATGTCGGTGTAATTACCCTGCACAAAGACAGAATGACTGAAGTTGTCATCAAGAATAAACTCGGTACGGAAATCCAGTTCCCAACCGGTCACCTTGCCGGATTCTACGTTAACAAAGGTGTAGTAATCGTAATCATCACCGAGCGTGTCAAAGGCATTTTCAATCGGGTTGTCCATGTCTTTTCGGTAAGCACCCAGACTGATGGATTCATTATCACTGGGGTACCACTCCAGGCGCATATCGTAGTTTTTAATATCGGCCGGTTTAAGATCCGGATTACCTTTGTAGCTGGTCAGGGTTTCGATATCACGGTAACTCCGTGGCAACAGCTCGAAGGTTTCCGGCCAGCTTACGGTTTTGCTGTAAGCGCCGCGTAATTGCCAGTTATCGCTGATTAACCAGGTCAGGCCCAGAGATGGCAGGGTTTTGGTTTCATCCAGCAGTTCGTACAAGGGTTCCGGGTTGTAGTAATACTGGTCAGCTTCTACTTTAAATGACTCACGGCGTACACCGATATTCGCCGTAACCGTTTGCCACAGATTCCAGTCGGTTTGCACATACCAGGCATTGGTATTCTGCTCGACACGGTACTGATAACCTTTATCGACGCCGGTATCATTTTCTGCATCGATAGAACCACCATAATTCACGTACAGACCATTACTGCCATTGGTGCCATCACCAATATATTCATCGGTGAAGATATCCGCAGGGTCAGGGTACAAAAGAATATCTTCCCTGGTTTCCTGTTCTAGCTTATTACCTCGGTATGAAAATCGATCTTCATAACCGTCACGGGTACGGCTCAGCTGATACAGACCCGTTTTTGCCGTTACTGAAATATCTCCGCCTTCATTGATCGGTAACTCAAGATCAATACTGGCTGAGTTGCCGTCTTCTTCAGAAGCTTCCCACAGATTATAGGCGCTACTGAAACCAACCTGCAGCACAGGGTCTGCAGACAGGCTATTACCCTGATAGGAGTAACGTTGAGCATTGGGGCGATCATATTCACTGCTTGACCGGGAAATCTGCCAATTGGTTTTTAAGTCCCCCAGTAATCCTCCATCACTCAGGGGGATGTAGTGTTCACCCCATAACTGATGGCTGACCAGCTGCTCCTCAATCCAGTCAATACTTTGGGTTTCCTGCTTATCTATGCCTCCGCCATATGGCCAGTCCCGCGGATCTTCGGGCATAACAATATTATTCTTGGCAATATAATGACCACTAGCAAGAACATACCTATCCTCAAACTCTGCCGAGTTGGTGGTATGGCGTAACAGAATATTATTCAGGCCAAGTGTATGATTTTCGGTAATGCGCCAGTCCAGATTAAGCATGGCGCTCAGGTCGATAACATTATTGGTATCGTAGGTCACTTTTGAAGATGTCAGCGCAAGCAGATCTTCTGGTTCATTTGTATCAGGGTTGTTAACGGTATACAGCTCAAAACCGTTCTGAATTTTTTCATCATTGGTCCATTTGTTACTGTAACGCACTGCGCCAATCATCCCCAGGCGCTGTCCGCTATCCGTTATAATGCTGTCACCTCCGGACAGGCTGATGGACATATCGGCAGGTAAATCCCCTTTATACACGCCGTAGTTTTCAAAGGACTCTCCCAGCTCTTCACGGAACTGCAGAAATTCTTCGCTGTCGCCCAGGCCATTGCTGCCCGCAGAATCCGGATCACCAAAAAAATAAGCACCGCGCGCTTGTTTGGCAATGTCCGGCATTTCACGGAAACCGTCGTCATACCCTGTCCAGTCACGGCCACCATGTTCTTTGCTTATATAGCCGTCTTCACTATTGGCTTTACCATAGGCCAGACTGGCTGAGATTTTAAAGAATCCTTCATCCGGGGTAGGCTTGGTACGCATATCAATATGACCGGCGGTTGCTGTTCCCGGTACATCTGCGGTGGCCGATTTTTGCAGTGACAGCGACTGCATAATATCCGCAGGAAAGATATCCAGCGGTAAATCACGACGGGCCGGATCGGTGGAGGGCAGAATAGCGCCGTTAAAAAAAGTGGACTGATAACGGCTCTTCATTCCACGGACAATCGCATAGCGGCTGTCTTCCATGCTTACCCCAACGACCCGCGTCATGGCGGAGCTGACGGTGCTGTCATCAAAGCGGGCGATCTGCGTAAAATCCATGGTATCCATTACCGCCGATGACATTCGCTCAGCATCAACCGGGCTGTATGCCTGATAGCTGCCCACTGCGACCACTTCTTCAATAAATTCACTGTCATCACTGCTGAGCATCGGTAATTCAGTAAAGACACTCACTTCCATACCGCGCATCACATTTACCGATGTCAGGGTGCGCGACATATATTGCGGATGTTCAATCAGCAGGCTGTATTCGCCTTTTGGTAATTCAATTTTAAATTCGCCATTACGATCGGTACGGGCAGTAATATTTTTACCAACAACGCTAATCATTGCATTACGAACCGGACCATTAGTTTCAAGTCCGAAAACTTCGCCTGTCAGCACGCCAATGCCTGCCAGTTCTGTTTTACTATTACGATTGGCTGCCGCCAGCGGAACACGATCAATAGCCGCATCCACTGTTTTTTCACCGCGCTTTGCGCTGATGCTGATAAAAGCCGCTTCATCATCTGCCAGCGTAAAGCTGTAAGGAACAGATTGATCCGGCAGCTGCAACGTTAATGTATGCCGTCCACCACCAAAGCCTTCATACCAGAAACTGCCATCGGCGTTGCTGCGCCCTATTTCTTTTCCATCCAGCAAAATAATGGCTTCTGCCAGTGGTTTTCCGTCGAGTACGATGTCTGCTTTAAGACCCGCAGCAAACAATGGTCCTGCACTTAACAAACTGATAAAGCCAGTCAGTAAATGCTTGTTCGATACCCCCATTTTTACTTCCCCTGATCATATGTGAATGACTCCGGCCTGAATGCAGCAACCGGCAGCTACCACTGAAGACGGTAAATAAGGGGGAAGTGCGACATGAATTTTATATGTCACGCATTGTGGATAAGTCTGGGTGTTGTATAACCTGATCAATTCAACAGAAAAACCTGTGCAGAAGATTTCATCTGTTTTTAATAAATGCTCCATTTTTTATCCGGTGGCTGTCCGGCCCCTGATATTGTCCGGCCTCTGATATTGTCCGGCCTCTGTGCGCCTTCCTGGCGCACAGTGATCCCTTATGTTGTGCACGCCTGCTTACCTGCGCCGTACCTGCACATCTCTGCCTATCTGCAGGCCTTAACCGGGCACCTTGCCGCTAAAAAAACTGACTAAGCAGTCAATATGGTATCCCTCTTGCTTAACAACCCGGCATAACCCATTGCGGCCCGTTGTTATTGGGCTGGTTCTGACTAAACAGAGGAGATACGGCTTGAATCACCCCGTTCAGCCGCTGCTAAGCGCGCAGGCTGATGCACCATACTGGAACGCGCAGTTACAGTTGAGTACGCGCCAGACAGAAAGAGGCACCCGTTTGGTGCAATGCGAGCATAACGGCCCTCTTTATGTGCAAAAGCCGTTTTATCCGGAAGGGCCGGACTGTGCGCATCTGTATCTGCTGCATCCCCCCGGCGGCATGGTGTCGGGTGATTTTCTTACTATTAATGTCAGTGCCGGTGAAAACAGCCATGTGCTGGTAACAACACCCGGAGCAGGACGTGTTTACCGCGCCCGTGCCGATGGTTTGCTGCAGCAGCAGAAAGTACAGCTGAGGGTTGATAACAACGCGGCACTGGAATGGATGCCGCTGGAAACCATTTTATTTCCGTCATCCCGTGCGCAGCTGGAAACCGAAGTCCATCTGGGTGAAAACAGCCGCTATATCGGCTGGGATATTGTCAGCCTCGGTTTGCCCGCCAATGGCAGCCGTCTGGATGACCTTGGTCAGCACACCACGCTGAAGCAGGGACTGCGTATTTATTATAAGCAACAGCTATTGCTGAATGAGCGCCTGAGCCTGCATCCGGGTAACAGCGAATTATTAAATGCCGCCGCCGGTTTCCGTGGCATGCCGGTACACGGTCTGTTAGTGGCCGGACCTTTTACTCAGGGTTTTTGTGAACAGGCTCTGGAGAAACTTCAGGAGCTGTGCGCCGACCAACTGGCCGGTGTCAGCCTGAACGGCCAATTTTTAAGCGTGCGTTATCTCGGCACCTGCAGCGAACAAGCCCGTCTGCTGCTGAGTGACGCCTGGGCGATTATCCGCCCGCAATTAATGCAACGCCCGGCCTGCGCACCACGCATCTGGGCAACCTGATTATTTCTGACTATTTAAAGAACTGATTGATTAACTGAGGTGAACGATGGAACTGCTACCGCGCGAAAAAGATAAGCTGCTGATTTTTACCGCAGCCCTGCTGGCAGAACGCCGCCTGAACCGTGGTCTGAAATTAAATTACCCGGAAGCCATGGCTTACCTGACCATGGAAATAATGGAAGGCGCACGCGATGGCAAAACCGTAGCCGAGCTGATGGGGTACGGAAAAACACTGCTGAGTGCCGATCAGGTGATGCCCGGTGTGCCGGAATTAATTCATGAGGTACAGGTAGAAGCGACCTTCCCGGATGGCACCAAGCTGGTCACTGTGCATGAACCCATTGTTTAAAACTGCCTGCGTTTAAACGGCTTCAGCCGAGATGCTTAACGGTTTACAGGAGAAAGAACATGATCCCAGGTGAAATTATCGTCGGCGAAGGCGATATCGAATTAAACGCAGGCCGTGAAACGGTTCGTCTGCGTGTTGAAAATATCGGTGATCGCCCGATTCAGGTCGGCTCCCATTATCATTTTTACGAAACCAATCCGGCACTGTCATTTGAGCGGGAAAAAACCAGGGGTTTTCGTCTGAATATTGCCTCGGGTACCGCCGTGCGTTTTGAGCCGGGTCAGGGCCGTGAAGTGGAATTAGTCGCCTACGCCGGAGACCGTATTGTGTACGGTTTCCGCGGCGAAATAATGGGCAAGCTAGGGCCTGTTAACACTAAGTAAATCGGGCCTGCTGAGAGCCAGTTTTTCTCAGAACAAGGAGAGAGGAGTGATATTAGCGGGCTAAATGAATGACGAACGACGACGTTAATGGGGAAAACTAGCCTCAGCCCGAAGGGTTATGGCTAAAAATTCCTCATTCTGCGTTGCTGTTCGTTCGCTTAACCCGTTAGGCCACACTCTCAGCGCCTTGTTTGAGAATTTTTTAGCCGATAACAGGCCTGTTTAATTAGTGTTAACAGGCCCTAGATAACTCAGGGAAAGCACATGAGTAATAAAACCATGGACCGCACGTCCTACGCGCAGATGTTCGGCCCTACCACCGGCGATAAAGTGCGCCTCGGCGATACTGAATTATTGATTCAGATCGAAAAAGACTTCACCACCTACGGCGACGAAGTGAAATTCGGCGGCGGCAAAGTCATCCGTGATGGTATGGGCCAGAGCCAGCGCAGCAGTGCTGAAACCGTCGACCTGGTGATAACCAATGCCGTGGTGCTGGATCACTGGGGGATTGTGAAAGGTGATGTCGGTATTAAAGACGGCCGTATTTTTGCCGTAGGTAAAGCCGGTAATCCGGATATTCAGGATAACGTCGATATTATTATCGGCCCGGGCACCGAAGTGATTGCCGGTGAAGGCTCCATTCTTACCGCTGGCGGTATCGATGCGCACATTCATTTTATTTGTCCGCAACAGGTCGAAGAAGCCTTAATGAGCGGCGTCACCACCATGATTGGCGGCGGCACCGGGCCTGCGACCGGCACCAACGCCACCACCTGTTCGTCCGGCCCCTGGTACATCGGCAAAATGCTGCAGGCCACCGACGATATGCCAATGAATTTCGGCTTTTTAGGCAAAGGCAACGCCAGCCTGCCAGAGGCACTGGAAGAACAACTGGAAGCCGGCGCCTGCGGTCTGAAATTACACGAAGACTGGGGCACCACACCGGCGTCCATCGACTGTTGTCTGAGCGTGGCGGAAAAATACGATGTGCAGGTTGCCATTCATACCGACACCCTGAATGAATCCGGTTTTGTCGATGACACAATTGGTGCATTTAAAGACCGCGTAATTCACACCTACCATACCGAAGGTGCCGGTGGTGGCCATGCGCCGGATATTATCCGCGCCTGTGCTTATCCCAATGTGCTGCCCTCTTCCACCAACCCAACGCGTCCTTATACGCGTAATACGGTGGATGAACACCTGGATATGCTGATGGTCTGTCATCACCTCGACAGCAGCATTCCTGAAGACGTTGCTTTTGCCGATTCGCGCATCCGTAAAGAAACCATTGCCGCTGAAGATATTTTTCACGACCGTGGCGCCTTCAGCAT
This sequence comes from Thalassolituus sp. ST750PaO-4, assembly GCF_020320405.1. Lineage (NCBI taxonomy): Bacteria > Pseudomonadati > Pseudomonadota > Gammaproteobacteria > Oceanospirillales > Oceanospirillaceae > Thalassolituus > Thalassolituus sp. ST750PaO-4. Next base: position 195,349 of record NZ_JABVCB010000007.1, on the reverse strand, counting down.
GATCTCATCCGACTCTCAGGCCATGGGTCGCGTGGGCGAAGTCATCACCCGTACCTGGCAGACGGCGCATAAAATGAAAACCCAGTTCGGCTTATTAAAAGAAGATCTGGAGATCGGCGCCGATAATTTCCGCGCGCGCCGCTACATCGCCAAGTACACCATTAACCCGGCCATCGCTCATGGTATTTCCCACGAAGTGGGTTCCATCGAAAAAGGAAAACTGGCCGATCTGGTGTTATGGAAACCGGCTTTTTTTGCCACCAAACCGAGCATGATTATTAAAGGCGGCATGATTGCCGCTGCGCCGATGGGCGATCCGAATGCGTCCATCCCAACCCCACAGCCGGTGCATTACCGCATGATGTTCGGTGCCTTTGGTAAAGCTGCCGCCGCCACCAGTCTGACCTTTGTATCGGCAGCGGCATTAATTAATAACGTCGGTGAGAAACTGGGCGTCAAACGCACCTTAGCGGCCTGTAAAAACACCCGCAATATCCGTAAATCAGACATGATTCTGAACGACTGGATGCCGGACGTTAGCGTTGATCCGCAAACCTATGAAGTACGTGCCGACGGTGAATTACTGACCTGCGAACCGGCCAGCGAACTGCCACTGGCGCAACTGTATAACTTATTTTAAACGTGCAATTTAAAAGCATCGTTTTAAGGACTGTTTATGTTAGAAGTTTATGAACGCCTTGGCACTCACTGCCATGATCCGGTCAGCGCTACGGTAGTGCTGAACTATGAACAGCGCGACCGTGGCCGTCTGCGTCTGACCAGTACCGACGGCGAAGAAGTACGTCTGTTTCTGGAGCGTGGTAAACCCTTACTGGTTGGAGAATTTTTACGCGCCACTGATGGCAAAATCGTAAAAATTGAAGGCGCTGAAGAAGATGTTGCCCACGCCAGCTGCGACGACTGGCAAACCTTTGCCAAAGCCTGTTATCACCTCGGCAACCGCCATGTAAAAGTAGAAGTGGGTGAGCGCTGGTTACGGATAAAACCGGATCATGTGCTGGAAGATATGCTGCATTTACTTGGACTGATGGTCAGCCATGAACACGCCGTCTTTGTACCTGAGTCCGGCGCTTATGCACCCGGGTACGGGCATTCGCATGGTCATTCCCACGATCATGATCACCACCACGGCCATAAAGGCGGCCACAGCCATAACGACGGTCATGATAAAGGGCACGGTGACGGATATGACCACTGATAACCACGCGGCGCTGACAACACCGGGGCTGCTGCGTTTATTGCAGCTATCCAGTGTCAGCCTGCCGGTGGGTGGTTACGCCTTTTCCCAGGGGCTGGAATACGCCGTGGAAAAAGGCTGGGTGAGTAATATGGCAAAGACCCGTGACTGGATTGCGCTGCAATTGCACGAAACCCAGGCGCTGATTGATTTACCGGTATTAAAAGGCGCGATGCAGGCGGTAAGCGCGGCCGATGAAAAAGCCTGGCAAGGCTGGAACGATTTAATTCTGGCCAGCCGCGAAACCAGCGAATTACGCCTTACCGATACCGCCATGGGCGAAGCACTGGTGCGTTTATTAAAACAGCTGGACGTTACCCTGCCGCGTTATGCCAGTGAGGCAGAGGGCGATGTCAGCTTTGTTGCGCTGTATGCCTATCCGGCGGTGCAGTGGCAGATTCCGTTTACTGCCGCCGCCACCGGTCTGACCTTCGCCTGGCTGGAAAATCAGATTGCCGCCGCCACCAAGCTGGTACCTCTGGGTCAGACTCAGGCGCAGCAATTATTAAGTGATTTACAGACGCTGATTCCGGCCACTATCCGCACTGCAGAAGACGTGGATGAAGCAGAAATTGGCGGCTCGTTACCGGCACTGGCGATTGCCAGTGCGAAACATGAGACGCAATACACGCGCCTGTTCCGATCATGAGGGCTGGTTGCATTGTCAGGACTTTGTTAAAAATTTTCTCAGGATGCTCATGTAGGCTAACTACACTGCGCTCCTTCGATAATTTTTGCCGCGTCCTGACTGCTTCACTAACACCCTCATCGCTGGCTGCATTACACGATTAAAAATTCAAGCAAGACTCAGAATTACTGGAGAAAAAAATGAAAAAACAAACATTACGCGTCGGTGTCGGTGGTCCGGTCGGTTCCGGCAAAACAGCATTATTACGCTCACTCTGTTCTGCCCTGCGTGATCACTACAATATCGCGGTAGTAACCAACGATATTTACACCAAAGAAGATGCCGAATTTTTAACCCGTAACGAAGCGCTGTCAGCCGACCGCATCATGGGGGTGGAAACCGGTGGTTGTCCGCATACCGCGATCCGTGAAGATGCTTCAATGAACCTGGCGGCTATCGATGTATTAATGAAGCGTCACGGCGATCTGGATGTGGTGTTTGTTGAAAGCGGCGGCGATAACCTGAGTGCAACCTTCAGCCCGGAATTATCCGACCTGACCATTTATGTGATCGACGTATCCGCCGGTGACAAAATTCCGCGTAAGGGTGGCCCGGGTATTACCCGCTCCGATTTACTGGTGATTAATAAAACCGATCTGGCGCCACTGGTGGGTGCCGATCTGGATGTGATGGACCGCGATGCGAAAAAAATGCGCGGTGAACGCCCTTTTGTATTTTCAAACCTGAAAAAGGCGCAGGGGCTGGACGATATTATTCAGTTTATTGTGACCGAGGGGATGTTGGAGCAAAAAGAGATCCCACCAGCCAAGGCAGTCGTCTGATCTGGGCTGCTGCGCTTGGTGATACGGCGTTAAAAATGCCTTCGGGATGCTCATGCAGGCCAACTGCACTCCGCTCCCTCAGTTATTTTTGCCTTGTCTCACCGGCGCTCGCGACGCTCAGACAATCTGTGTTGCCGGTTATTTAAATTTGTAAAAAACTCCTGAGGAGAATCCTATGAAAAAAGTTCTGATCTCTGCCGCCGCCCTGCTGATGCCAGCTGCGGCCTTTGCTCACACCGGCCATGAAGTGTCTGGTTTTTCTGCCGGTGTTGCGCACCCCTTTACCGGGCTTGATCATCTGCTGGCGATGCTGGCGGTGGGTCTGTGGGCCGCACGCCAGAGTGGTGCTGCCCGCTGGGCGACGCCACTGGCCTTTGTTGCCATGATGGCGGTGGGTGCACTGGCCGGCGCCAGCAGCCTGCAGCTGCCGTTTACCGAGCTGATGATTGCCGCCTCTGTGGTGGTCTTCGGGTCTCTGATTGCCTTTAACCTGAAAAAAGGCGCTCTGGCCGGTGCTTTGCTGGCCGGTGGTTTTGCCTTTTTTCACGGTTTTGCCCACGGCGCGGAAATGCCGGCAATGAGCACTCTGGCAACCTATGGCGCAGGCTTCCTGCTGGCGACTGTTGTTCTGCATGCGGCTGGCTATGCACTGGCCGCCTTTGGTCACAGCAAAGCAGCAGATATCAGCCGCCGCGCTGCCGGTGCTGCGATTGCTCTGACCGGTATTGCTTTAGGCGCAGCCTGAGGGCCGGCCTGAGTTGCTGCCGAACGGTTATCTGCTGCATAAACGCTTCTCCAGCAAAGGGTTATGCAGCAGATAACTGAGCCCCTGTGCCGTGAACGCTAATAACCGCTTTTCACGGTGCAGCCACCTGCTGATCATTTATTGATCTGAGTCGTGATCATGTCTCCGTCATAGCGCTACAGTAAACAGGTATCACCTGTGTTTGCAGCCCTTAAAGGAGGCTCCCATGAAAACACGTCATATTGCCCTACCCGTCTTATCCGTCTTTTTTTCCGTATCATTTTTACTGAGCACTGGTGCTCAGGCCGCCGATGTTCCTGCCCGTGGGCCTATGGCCTTCAGCGATTACGACACCGATAAAAACGGCAGTATTTCTGAAGCCGAATTCAATGCCGCCCATGACAAACGCATGCAAAACAACTCTGCCGCCGGTATGCCGATGAAAGGCGCCGCTAACCGCCCCATGTTCAGCCAGTTTGATACCAATAACGACGGTAAGCTGAGCGCCGATGAGCTGAAGAATGGCCAAATGCAGCATCAGCAGGAAATGATGGATATGCGTAAAGATCAAATGATGAATATGCAGAACATGCATAAGAAAAATATGCAGCAGTAGTCCGCAGGCAGGCGGCAGATAAAAGCCGCCTGCTCCGATTAACACAAGACGCGACCAGCGCTTATCCGGCTTATACATAAGCTGAACAGTCAACGGGCAGAAAAAGCGTTACACTGCAGCCATTACCTCAACAGCCGCGACACGCAACAATGCCTCAGCCCCAGAATGGCAATTCCTCCGCAAACCACCAGCCACCACTTTCTGCACATGAGTTACGGCCATCCTTTGTGCGCCTCGACCAGCATATTCCTGACATTCTGATCGACCTGAAATACGCCGGTTACGATAACTTTATTGGTGCTGTGGTGGATGGTTACCAGCAGGCCTGTGCATTGCTCAGCCGTCCGGCGGCAGAAGCTCTGGCCAATGTGGCAGCAGAACTCCGTCAGCAAAACCTGCGCTTAAAAATCTTTGATGCTTATCGTCCGCAACGTGCGGTCGACCATTTTTTACGCTGGGCCAGCCGTGCCGAAGACTTCCGCACCAAAGACCGCTTTTATCCCTCACTGGAAAAACCACAACTGTTTGAACAGGGTTATCTGTTCAGCCACTCCTCGCACTCGCGCGGCAGTACCGCGGACCTGACACTGACCGACAACGACGGTCGGGAGCTGGATATGGGTACCATCTTTGATTTCTTTGGCCCGCAATCCTGGCCGGAGTCGGCGGACGTCAGCCCAGTCCAGCGCGCCAACCGCGATTTACTGCAGAGTGTTATGCGTCGCCACGGTTTTACAGGTGTGCGGGAAGAGTGGTGGCACTTTACTCTTGCCGATGAACCCTACCCCGATCAGTATTTTGATTTTCTGCCAACAGCAGAATACACAGAAGAGTAAACCGCTAAAGACTCCGCACGGCAGCATGGTTTTACTCATATCAGACTAAAACCTGCCGCCTGTTACCGTATTTATACCTAGCGCCCCTTCTTATAAACCCGACTGGCAGCCGCCCGAGCCACGCAGTATGCTGGTCTATTACCATTAATAAAGGTAGGGGTATGTTTTCTTCCGTTTTTTTCCGGCGCTGGCGTGGGCCGCTGATTTTAGGTGCCGACATTCTGCTGTTTGCGCTGTTACTCAAAACCCTGCCCTTTGCTCCGGCGGTGGTCACCGGGCTGAGTATTCTGGTGTTTGTTGCCGTGCTGTGGCTGACCGAAGCCATTCATGTATCGGTAACCGCATTACTGGTACCCATTCTGGCCGTCGGTTTCGGCATTTTTAAAACACCCCAGGCACTGGGTAACTTTGCCGACCCTATTATCTTTTTGTTTCTCGGCGGCTTTGCCCTGGCTTCAGCACTGCATGCTCAGGAACTCGACCGAGCTATCGCCAATAAAGTACTGAATATTGCCCGTGGCCGTCTGGTCATTGCGGTACTGATGATGTTTGCCGTATCGGCCGGCCTGTCGATGTGGGTCAGTAACACAGCAACGGCTGCCATGATGCTGCCGTTGGTGCTGGGTATGCTCAGCCAGCTTGACCGGGAAAAACATCACCGCACCTATGTATTTACCCTGCTCGGCGTTGCCTACTGCGCCAGTATTGGCGGTATTGCCACACTGGTTGGCAGCCCGCCGAATGCCATTGCAGCGGCACAAAATGGCATGACATTTGTGGATTGGATGAAACTGGCGCTGCCGGTTACGCTGGTTCTGCTGCCGGTTGCTGTCGGCGTACTGTACTGGGTACTTAAGCCCGATCTGAACCAACGCTTCAGCGTGCAGAAAAGTACTCTGGTCTGGGATAACAACAAACGTATTACCCTCGCCATTTTTACCCTGACCGTACTGTGCTGGATATTCAGTGCGCCGTTAAACTCCTGGCTTGGTGGCCTTGCCTCGTTTGATAGCGTTATTGGCATCAGCGCAATAATCGCACTCGCAGTCAGCGGCGTTGTAACCTGGAAAGACATTGAAAAAACCACCGACTGGAGTGTGCTGTTATTGTTCGGTGGTGGTCTGTGCCTCAGCGCAATTTTAAAAACCACCGGCACCAGTGAATTTCTGGCGCACAGTATCGGCGATTTTCTTCACTCCGGCGGCACTCTCGTAGCACTGCTGAGTATTGTGACCTTCGTGGTGTTTCTTACCGAGTTTGCCAGCAACACCGCCAGCGCCGCACTGTTAGTACCGGTGTTTGCGGCCATTGCTGACAGTCTGGGTGTATCACCGGTTATTCTGTCGGCACTGATTGCTATCGCCGCATCCTGCGCCTTTATGCTGCCGGTCGCCACGCCGCCCAATGCCATCGTGTTTGGCAGCGGTTATGTGCAGCAAAGCGAAATGATGCGAGCAGGCATCTGGCTGAACCTGGCCTGTATTATTGTACTGACCCTGTTCGCCTGGTTGTTCTGGTAAATACAAGCCCGTAAAAACGTATAAAAAAACGGCTGTCCGCCAAAAGCGTCAGCCGTTTTTTATGCCAGAGAGTATGATCAGGCGTTGGAGGTGTTGTTACCAAAAATCCGCTTTAAGGCCGAGTTAATCCAGCCTTCTTCCCGTTTCAGTACTTTTTTTACCACCGGCACATAATCAACATCTTCGTGGCGGATATGCTGAATAAGCCACGCCATTAATGAAGTACGTACCCGGCGGGCGATACCAAAAGGATCACGACCGCTGGTCAGCTCTTCCTGCATACGGGAAATTTTATCTTCAAAGCGGCGATGCACCATCTGGTGAGCACTCAGCAAAACATAGCCCGCCTGATTCATTAATTGCTCTTCAAAGGCAAAATGGTCAAGGGTGTAGTCGCGCAGGCGCTCCATAACATCAAAGACTTCATCAACATCTTCAGAACCAATAGCATGGGTCAGATCATTGATGTACTGCACAATCTGCCGATGCTGAGCATCAATTACCTCAATTCCCAGATTAAGGTCAGCGGTCCACTCATACATATCCATAGCCGGAACATCCTGTCGCTGTTGTTTTTATTAATAGACTCCGGCGAGTCTAGAGAAATGGCCTGATCAGAAATTGACCTGAATCAATTCACACACACTTTGAATGGTTAAATTCACGCAAAATAAAACGTCCATCACATTTACGATTCCTGCCAATTCCCTGCATGACGCCCCCTTCTCACTGCCCTATGATGCATGCCTGAAAATGGCTTTTCTGCGGAAACACTATGCAGAAAGACCGGCATAAAAATACAACGAGGATACTATGAAAGCCTTCTGGACCCTGTTCACCGCCCTGATGCTTACCTTCGGACTCGCCAGCACCGCAGATGCGGCACGCTTTGGCTCCGGTGGTTTTGGCAAAACCAAATCTGTACCTTTCCAGCAGAAAAAAGCCACCCCGGATCAGACCCAGAAACAGCAGCCAGCCAATAGCGCCCGTCCGGGCAGTGGCCTGGGTAAAGGCCTGCTGGGCGGCCTTCTGGCCGGTGGTCTGTTCGCCTACCTGCTGGGCAGCGGCGCGTTTGAAGGCATTCAGATGATGGATATTCTGCTGCTGGCGCTGGTTGGCTTTGTTCTGTTTAAGCTGTTACGTGGCCGCGCCGCTCAGCACAATGCGCCACAGAGTGCTTATTCCGCTGCCGGTAATGCTACCCAGCAACGTCAGAGCTTCGATATGGGCAACCTGGCCGACAGCGGTGCTGCTCCGGCCTCTGGCAACAGCGCCGCTTTTGCTACCGAAGCCAGCATTGATCTGCCAGCAGGTTTTGATCAGCAAGCCTTTATCGACGGCGCCTTACAGCACTACCGTGAAGTGCAGGAAGCCTGGAATCAGGGCAACCTCGACACCATCGCTGAATACGTCAGCCCGGGCCTGTATGCCGCCCTCGCCAACCAGCGCAACCGCATGATGGTGCCACCACAAACCGAAGTGCTGGATTTAAGCGCCGAAATCGTCGCCGCCGGTCAGGCCGGAGACAACGCCGAAATCAGCCTGCTGTTTAAAGGCCGCGTACGCGACCTGCTGGAAAAATCCGAAGACGGTATTTTTGATATCTGGCATCTGGAGCGCGATCTGAGCAAAGACAACGCGCCATGGTTAATTGTGGGCATTCAGGCCGAATAACCGTCGCGGTTATTTTGCCGGAACACCGGCAAATGCTTTTTAGCATGACAGAAACAGGGCAGCACAATGTGCTGCCCTGTTTTTTATGGCCGCCCGCACAGCGCTACTCAGCAGAGCCTGAACCAGCCCGACTATGGGTAATACGGCATTGCCGCCTTGTGCCAGTTGTAACTGTTTCTATCAATTATTGAATCGCTCCATGAAGTTCAGTACTCTCAGACCTCTGCAGGGATGCCGCCATATCGTACGAACACACCGTCCGGACACACGCCCTCCCCGCTTACAATCCCGAATGATAAAACCACGCGATTCCTGCCCTGCGTATACAAGGACGGGCGGCAGCGTGTCTGGAATACAAGCAGACCAGAACGATTTTCACTGCCAGAAAAGCACTGAAAATCACCAACGCAAAATAATATACAAACAACCAGTATATTTTACTGTTTATGGAATCTGATGCGCGTTTACGCTCCGGCAGAAAAACGCGCATGCGCAGATTGACACCTTCAGTTCAGAAAGAATGGAAGAAAATCAATCACTTAAGATTCTGCGAAAAGTGATAACGCGCAAAGTGTAAAGAGCGCTTGAGGGTAAAAGCGCGCATGTGCGTTTATATCCAGACAAGAAAGAAAATAACGATGATTTTTACAGCCTGGACAATGGGTTAGGCTGGAAATCTGAATAAGGGCTTAGGTGTGTTAATGAGCATGCCTACTAAGAAACTGTTAGGGCTCTATGAGAATCGTGCGAGATACTAGATTGGAAGAGTTCAAAAGAATTGAATATCTTCTTTACGGAAATAACTACGAAGTTTGGTTTAATCTTTATGGTCCTGCCGATCCAGGGGCGGGCCTAATCGATACTCTTAAAATGTTGGTTTCGAAAGACAGCGAAATTTCAGGTGTAGTTCCTTCTACTCCGAAAGAGGCGATGTCTGAAATAATGAATATGGTTTTATATAAAGGTGATACAGGTTCAGGTCCCTTAGAGCTAGAATCCAAAAAGATTGAAATATCCGAATTGATGAGCAGGGTATTTTCAAGTATCGGTATCGAAGATGCAGAAATGGTTGTTGAGTTTGGCTTTAAAAATGGTCATCCTGCTTATCCAGTATTTTGGGATTTTGCGTATGACATCCATTCGAAAGGTCAGCGCTGGATATTTGTTGGTTCAAGCAGTGACTAGCCCTAACAAGTCGTGCCAGTCGGACAGTTTTTTCCGTGGCTTCTTTTGTGTTGGTCGCTACGCTAGCACAAAACGCCACTCCATAAACTGCCACTGCACTCAGCGTTATGCATCAAGGAGAGTTCATGCAATTAGCCAATTTTGAAGAAGACTATTGGCAACTAAGAAACGGCGAAGATGCCCATCGAGAGAATCCAGATACGTTCTGGATTCCAGAGCTCGAGCTGAGAAAGTCTTTAAAAGTTGGTGATGCTGCAAAGGTCATTCTAGAAATTGAGTGTGAAGATGAGGAAGGAAAAATCATCATAGAGGGTGAACGGGGCTATTTAATCGTTTCCGAAGTGGTTGGGGATAAATATATCGGCATCCTCGATTTCCAGCCGCTGTGCATTGAGAAAGACCAAGATGATGTATATCTCTGCTTTGGCGCGGAAATACCGTTTTCCCACGAACACGTAATTGATATTGATCGGCCGCCAGACGACTATATAGAGTGGCAACTTGGGCAAAAACCAGAACGAATTTGGCACAGAAGATAATGCATAACAAAGCAAGGCAACATCGCCCACTCCGTGGGCTGGACCTCCATTCCGCAGCTTCGCTGCTACATTGCGGCCGTTGCTTGCGGCGTTATATGGCAAGCAGATGATCGACGAAAAGTATAAAGTGAGGCGTTATATCGCTGAGTACTCAGAGGAAACAGAAGAGCTTGTTGCTGAACACGAGCTTTTGGATTTTGAGTTGGACGCGTTTAAGAAAGAGTTTGGTGAAACCAACCCTGATCAACCCATGTTTGAGGGCTATCCAGTTCTTGCAGCAAATACGGACTTTCTCAATCCTTTCTTGGTAAAACCAATCAGCTGGGATTTTGATAAAAGTAGCTACTTCGTTGAAGCTCATGCCATATAACAAGCCACTGTAGTCGTGTGCTGCGCACACTGGGACAAATACTCGCAGGCTCCCAGTCGCTGCGCTCCTTAGTTTAGCCTGCGGTATTTGCCCCTAAGTGGGGCGTTACACGTGGTGAGAGATGGAAGAATCAGATAGAAAACTAGCAGAGGATGTATTAAATCGATTAATGCAAGGTAGCGCTGTATCTGGCCTAAGGTTCTTTACACCGCAACTATTATTAGACGGCCCGAAAGATATCCGACAGGAAGCATTTATCAACCTATCTTCAGAGTGGGATATCTATGAAAAAATTCTGCCTGAGTTTCCTGCGACTTTTAAAGAACTCACCCAAGAAGAGGAAGAGTTAGAGATTCATAAATTGAGGGAAGAGGAAGTAGAAAGAATCGAGATACTTTCACCTTGGCCCCATCTTGTTGTCTATTTCAAAAGTGGTCGTGTACTTTATATGAATGGAAAAGACGAGGCATATGAACCATGGACTGCAGGCTTAACTAGCTTTGGAAATGATGCAGATGAGTGGTTGGTTGTAGCGTGTCCTGGCGGTGGTTTAGCGATATGGGCTCCTGAGAATTGGAATGAAACGAAAAACGTGTAACAAGGCGCAGCAACGGACTGTCAAACCTGTCACTTTTTGTGCAGCTTCGCCGCACAAAAACCGCCAGCTTTGCCAGCCGCTGTGCGCGGCGTTAACTGGCCATGAGAAACGAGCCCGACTTGAATAAACGAATAACTGAACTGACCGATAGTGCTACGGACTTATTGGAGGAGTTAGCCTCGCAAACTCAGCCTGCGTCCAATCAACAGGTCAAGGATCTAGATTGGTACGCTTCTGAGTTGGCGAAATTAGCTTACGGAAATAATCGGCCTGAGTATCTAGTGAAGGAGATGCGTTCCCTTATATCTTGGTGCGGCCATATTCACGAGCCGGAAATATATGAAAATTTTGTTGCTTCACTAAGAAATCGCCCATTGGTGACGCCTTCATGGAGCAGCAGTTAACAAGCAAAGGCAAAGCAACACGTACCGCGCGCCTGCTTTGATCGTTATGTGCATACGGGGTATGGAGTCCGCACAATCCATTAGGTTTATAAAAGGAGAATAATTATGTTAACTAGATTTTTGGCAAATTCATTCGCTGGTATTCTTGAGATACTAATGTGGTTGATCGTACTCATGGGAACACTTAGTGCTGTCAGTTCTGAAATTACTGGCAATCCAATTTTTGATGCGGGCATTGGATTTATTTCTTCTCTCATATTTTCAGTAATATTCTTTGGCCCTATCATGCTGATTGTAGATTTAAAGAAAAGCGTTAACAACATTGAAACAATACTCAAAAATAGGAGTTAACATCTTGATTCAGGCATATAACAAATTGCTCAATGTCACCTTAAGCTTTCTCCGGTTTAAAGACACCAAAGCTGAATTAATATCCCCCGCTCCGTTCCCCTTAAAATGAAGTGATCTATGAAATTTTCTGAACCTGAAAAAGAAGCCCTGTTGGCAGTAAAAGGCGTTGGCCCGACCGTGATCAAACGCTTTGAGGAAATTGGTATCAGTTCGCTGGCTGAGCTGGCCGCTTACAACGCAGAAGATATCGCCGAGAGAGTGGCTCAGATGCTGAGAACCACCTGCTGGAAAAACAGCCCACAAGCGAAAGCGGCAATTAATGCCGCGATTGAACGGGCCAAAGCCGGTTTATAAGCGGAAAGTGATGCGATGAAACGTACAACACTGAATATTATTATTTTCCTGTTGGGAGCTACCGCTGGCTTGTTCAGTGCCTGGGTCTGTTCCTATCGCGAAAGTCCGCCTGCAGCAGAACAACAGCCATTACTGGAAAATGTGATGCGCCATGCCAGCACAGAAATTGCCGCAGAGAATTATGCCTGTGAAGGCAGCCCGGTCACCACAGTGGGCGCTGTTATTGCCTCGCTGCTGGAAATGAATAATACAACCAGCAGAAACCGTCTGAGTTACGGTTGTTATAACGAAGTCTGTACGCTATCGGTTTCCGATTGCAAACCCTGGCAGAATCAGGAATGTTCCACCCGATTTTTAAAATTTGAGCGCGATAGCCAACAGCAGATTCTGCCAGACAGTTTCAGTTGCCTTGATATGCCCTGAACTCTCTTTGTTGTTAAAACTCTCTTTGTTGTTAAAACTTCCCCCGGATAATTATGATCAGACCCGCTGCCGGTATCCGTCTGGATACCACAACCTCCCCCGCTACGCTGCCCCCACCCGGCGCAGGCAGCACACAGGCAGCCCGCAGTGATATCGACGCAATACTGACAGTCTGGCTGGATGCGTCCGTTAAAGCCCATGATTTTATTGAGTCATCATTCTGGCAGTCTCAGCTGGATACTATGCGCGATGTGTATTTACCCGACTCCGATGTCTGGGTATTTGAGCTGAACGCACAGGTTGTCGGTTTTTATGCTCTGCATAACAACACGCTGGCCGCCATATTTGTTGCTCCGCAACAGCAGGGTCGGGGCATTGGTAAACAATTATTAAATCACGCCAAACAGCAGCGCAATGAGCTGCATCTTACGGTATATAAAGCCAACGAACCCAGCTGTCGTTTTTACCGGAGTCAGGGCTTTACACTGGTTCGGGAACAAACCGACAGTCATACCGGACACACTGAATTACTGCTGCACTTTACGGCGTAGTCCGCCACACGTAAGCAAAGGAGATGACGATGAAGGATTCAAAGACATTCTGGGATAACAGTGCACAGCGCTATGCCAAAAGCCGGATTCAGGATGAAGCGGCCTACCGTAAGAAGCTGGAAATAACCCAGCACTATCTGCAACCCGATTGGTCAGTACTGGAGTTTGGCTGTGGCACCGGCAGCACCGCGATGGTTCATGCGCCGTATGTTAAAGAGGTTCTGGCAACGGATATTTCCGACAATATGCTGGCCATTGCGGCACAGAAAGCCAAAGATGCTGGTATCGGTAATATCCGTTTTCAGCAGGGAACGCTGGAAAGTATTAATCCACCCGCGGCCAGCTTTGACGCCGTGCTGGGGCTGAATATCCTGCACCTGCTGGAAGATCCGGATTCCGCTATCAGCGCCAGTTATAAGGCGTTAAAACCAGGCGGTGTATTTATTACCAGCACAGCACTGGTGAAGGAAATGAATATCCTCTGGCGTATGCTGATTCCGGTTATGCAGGTGCTGAATCTGGCGCCCTTTGTGAGTCGTTTTAATAAAACGGAGTTAGTGGAAAAACTGACCCGGGCCGGATTCAGTATCGATCATCTCTGGCAACCGGCAGCACAGTCCGTTTTTATTGTTGCCAGAAAATAATCAGAGGTTTTTTCAGGCTTTTTTATCGTCCTGAATCCGGCTGTAACCCAGAATCCAGTAGCTCATCAGCCGGTAGGTAAAATAGCAGACAAAACCGGCAAAAATCGTATCACTTAAAAAGTGTCCGCCCTGCACAATACGCCCTGCACTGACCACAATACCCACGGCCATACCAGCCCAGAACCAGCTGCGACGACGGAAGACCCAGGCAAAAGCCATCAGCCAGAATCCCATCGCCGCATGTCCGCTGACGAAAGATTTACATTTTTTTGCACACTGGTCAGAAATCACAAAGGCCGGAGTAAAACCACTGTGGCCACCAAATTCCTGCACCTGTTTTGGCCGTGCGCGCTCGAAACCTTCTTTAAACACTCCGTGTACCAGAATGCCGGGGCCCGCCAGCAACGACACCAGAATAAATACCCAGGCTTTACGCTGCGCCTGTGCAATACCACCTTTAACAAAGGTCAGTGCAACGGCAATCAGTAATACCGGCACCAGCACATAGGGCACATAACGGAATAACGCATACACAGACTCGCTGACCGGGTGATTGGCCAGCGGCCAGCGGCCTTGTTCTGCGTCGTAAAACCAGCGGCTGACGCTCAGATCAATCTGCGGAAAAATGACAAAAATAGCGGCCAGAAGAATAAATAAAATCCAATCGATGTGCTGTTTTGCAAAAGCCATGTGGGTTAAATCCGCGTTAAACATAAAGAGCGCAAGGATAACGGTTTTAATGCCAACAGCCCAGTGACCGGCTCCTGCCAGGCTTTCTTGCGCGTTCTTCCGGCGCCCTTCTGTTACTTTCGGCTCACCGTTCTCTTCTTATCTTGCTTTCTCAAAAGTATAAATGTTACGTTATAACATATATTAATTGTAATAACTCACGCAACCCAGTACGAGGATTCAATGAACGCTCCTGCGACTTCCCCCGCCCATTCAACTCCGGCGATGGCCGATACCCGCCTGCCGGTTACCGTGCTGTCGGGCTTTCTCGGTGCCGGTAAAACCACCCTGCTCAATCATATTCTGCATAACCGCGATAACCGTCGGGTGGCGGTGATTGTGAATGATATGAGCGAGGTGAATATCGATGCTGCATTCGTAAAAGACGAAGTTGAGCTGAAGCGTGGTGAAGAAAAACTGGTGGAGATGAGCAATGGCTGCATTTGCTGCACCCTGCGCGAAGACCTGTTAATTGAGGTACGCCAACTGGCGGAAGCCGGGCGCTTTGATTACCTGGTGATTGAATCCACCGGCATCGCCGAGCCTCTGCCGGTAGCTGAAACCTTTACCTTCGCCGATGAAGATGGCGTCAGCCTGTCGGATATTGCCCGCCTGGATACTATGGTCACGGTGGTCGATGCGGTGAATTTTCTGCAGGATTTTGACGCCGCCCGTTCATTGCAGGAAAGCGGTGAATCCTTGGGTGAAGACGACCAGCGCAGTGTCAGTGACCTGCTGATTGATCAGATTGAATTCTGCGACAAGCTGCTGATCAGCAAAACCGATCTGGTCAGCGCGGAGCAACTGCAGCGCCTGCAGGCCATTCTGCACAGTCTGAATCCACGCGCTGAACAGATCCCTATGGTTAAAGGCAATGCGCCGCTGGACAAAGTACTGGGCACCGGCAGTTTTGATTTTGATCAGGCCGCTCAGGCACCGGGCTGGCTGCAGGAACTACGCGGCGAGCATAATCCGGAAACAGAAGAATACGGTATCGGCAGTTTTGTTTACCGCGCGCGCAAACCCTTTCACCCGCAAAAATTCTGGGATTTTCTGCATCAGGACTGGCCAGATGGCAAGCTGCTGCGCTCCAAAGGCTATTTCTGGCTGGCCAGCCGCCCGCAATTTGCCGGTCAATGGAGTCAGGCTGGTGGTATCGCCCACCATGGTTTTGCCGGCATGTTCTGGAAAGCCGTACCCGATGAGCGCTGGCCACAGGATGAAGAATCCCTCGCCTATATCCGCGAAAAATGGGTGGAGCCTTTTGGCGATATGCGCCAGGAGCTGGTATTTATCGGGCAAGGGCTGGACGCTGCTGAAGTCACAGCCCAGCTGGATGCCTGCCTGCTGAACGATAAAGAACTGCTGGCCGGGAAAGAGCTCTGGCAACAACTGCCCGACCCATTCCCGGCCTGGGAGTAACCCCGCTCACAACGGCTCAGGCTTACTGCATTTTATACGGAATAATCTGCTCAACCGTCATGCGGTAGGCCGAAGTCGCAACGTCATTTTTATTCACCTCCGTCAGCAGCGTGCCTTCAATCCAGAACGGATCGTAGATGGTTTCCAGCATTACCCCATCGCTGCTTTTGCCCAGAATCAGCTGATTCGGTGGTGGTGGCGGCAGATGAATACAGGCGCCGTAGTAAGGCACCAGAAAGAACTCGGTAACGACCTGCTGGTCATCAAACTCCAGCGGGACTATGTAGCCCGGAATACGGACTTTCTGGCCGTTAAATTCAGCGCGGATATTGGTTGATTGCAACGCCCGGTGCCAGTCAGTCTGCGGCTGATCCGGGTTTTTCCCCGCTTCGCCCTGTCCCAGCGCCGCATCAATCTGATCTTCTTCTGAACCATCGGCAATCGCCGCCAGCTCAGCCGGTGGATTCGACAGCGCCTTAAAATCCTCATCCGGCAGCAAATCGGCAAATTCAATTTCGCGGTAGACCGGGTCTGCAGCCTGCGCGCTTGTAAAACAAACGGCATAGCCGAGTACCAGCAGCCAGAAGCCAGCAGTCCGGCGACTGCCCGACAGCAGAGAACGAAAAACAGCCATCTCAGGGTTTCCTATTCTTAAAGTTATAATATAACATATCATTTCTTTGGCGCGCCGCACCTTGCCAAGCCAGGCAGCGCCAACGTTACTGACACAAGACGCAGACTATAAGGAATTCAGCATGAACCTACGAGCACAACCCCAGGTACGCTTCCGTCACCGCCATTTGCTTAAGCCGGTAACGACCACCGCCTTAACCACCTTGCTGGCCCTGACCCTGAGCGCCTGTGGTGGCGACAGCAGCAGTGACAGCAGTGATAACGATCATAACCATGATCACGCCGAAGGTGGTCGTTTGATTTACTCTCTGTCCGGCTCTGCTGACACCCTGAAAATGTTTGATCAGACGGTTACAAGCGAGCAGTTCACCTCCACCACCGTAGCCACAGGTGCCGATGCTCAGCTGGTTCTGTCTAACGATGGTGTCACCCTCGCCATGCTGAATGGCAGTGATCTGAGCATTGTCAGTTCGGGTCTGGAGCATATGCACGGTGAAGATGCTCACGCTCATGCTGTTGCAACATTAACCGCAGCCCATATTGCCGATGTCGCTCAGGTCGTCGCCACGACGGATCATTTCTCTGTGCTGAAAAATGATGGCAGCGGCCTGCTGCTGGAAGCCGCCGATGGCGAAGTCGTTAGCGGGCTGAATTTACCCAACAACCTTGTCTACCCGGCTCTGGCTTTACAGGGCGGTCAGTTCATGACCTTTACGGCTAACGCTGTAACCCCGGCCAATACCGACATCACCGTGGTTAATGCTGACGGCACAACCGGTACCGATGGTCTGATTTGGGTACGCCCGCACGACGGTGGCTACTTTGCAGAATCCATGACCTGCGCCGATGGCGTAGAACAAACTGCTCAGACTGAAAACTTCACGCTTATTTTATGCGGTGATGGCACCTTGCGCTGGCTGATCAGCGGCTATGTAACCATTGACGGCCATCCGCAAGGCGCCGGTGAAACCCTCCATGTCACCCAGCGCTACCCTGCCACCGAAACCCGCCGTGAAGGTGCTGTCGGTGAAGTCACAACAGGCAGTACCGGCTTTATCGAAAACATTACCGGGTTAACCAAAACGAACCATGAACACAGTGTTATTGCTGCCTGGTCTGCCGATCAGCTGTGGCTGGTCAATGCGCACAACGATCATCCACACCGTGGCGATTTAGTGTCCGTTACCGGTGAAAACTTCGGTGACATTATCGCGGTGACAACAACAACCGAAGACGATGCCATCGCTCTTCTGAGTAACAGCGGCAAGCTGGCCGTGAGCCGCTTTGATGTCGATGAGAGCAGTAATCCGGTAGCCAGCGGAGAAACTGCACGGGAGCAACTGGGAGCTGCTGCAGCAATCTGGAACACAGCTAATGCTCAGCTGCTGGCCGGTGCTTTTGAGTTTCTGGTTGTAAACAGTGCAACAGGCACACTGTACGAAGTCGATACCCATAGTGCTGAAGACGATTATCACCTGCACTCAACGACTGCCAACAGCAACCTGAACAATGCCTTCAGTGCTGTATTCGCTCATGCAGCAGAGGAAGAGCACGCGGATGATGATCACGATCATTAATTGCTCTGCGTAACCTCTGCTCAGATAACCGGGCCAGCATCTGCTGGCCCTTACGTTTCAGGTTCTTTTTTATGCCTCGTCTGTTTCTCGTTATTACAAGTCTTACTTCCGCTTGCCTGTCCGTTGAGGCACTCGCTCATTCCGCTGAACTTGATACCGTCGTTGTCAGCAGTGCCGGACAGAATTCAATCTATGATGTTGCCCAACCTGCGACCGTTCTCAATAAGGACGCGATCAACGACAACCCGGGTGACACCCTCGGTACATTACTCGACAGCACCCCAGGTATTGCCAACGCCTCGTTTGGGCCCGGCGTTGGCAGGCCGGTTATTCGCGGTATGAGCGGCAGCCGGGTAAAAATCCTGCAGAATGGCAGTGACAGTGCCGACTTATCCGCCATGAGCTCTGACCACTCACCCATGGCAGAAGCCAGCTCCGCAGAACAGATTGAAGTGATCTACGGCCCGGCCACCCTGATGTACGGTGGTGGCGCCATTGGCGGCGTGGTTAACCTGATTGACCGCCGCATCCATGAACAACCAGGCTCAGGCCTGAGCGGCGGACTGAATATTAAAGGCAGCAGCAACGACAGCGGTTACAGCACTGATGGCTTAATGGATACAAGCAGCGGCAACTGGACACTGCACCTTGATGGATTTCAGCGTAAGGCCGGTGATTACCATAGCGGCGAGCGCGGCGACATTCCCGCTGCCAGTAACCGTGGCCGCATTGCTAACAGCGACAGCGAAGGCTCAGGTGGTGCTGTTGCGCTGAGCTGGGCCGACGGTAAACGGGGCTTTATCGGTGGCAGCATCAGCACTCTGGAATATGACTACGGCGTGCCCAATACCGATGGCGAGGCTTTCCGGGTTAAGCCCACGCAAGTCCGTTATGACCTGAAAGGTGCCTGGCGTCCTGACCCGTCCGGCGCTTTCAGCTGGCTGGATGAATGGCGCACCGAGCTGTCATTCAACGATTATGAACACGCAGAAACCGGGGCCCGGAATGATATTCCCGGTGCTGCCACTGTGGATATCGGCCTGTTTGAGCAGGAAAGCCGGGAGCTGCAAAGCCGTATACGCCATGCGGCATTCGGCCAGTGGCAGGGAACCTTTGGCCTGCAAATGAAATATCAGAAACTGGCCTTATGCCATAATCACAGCGGCTGCAGCGGCATCCCTTCGTTTGCGGCAACCGTCTGGGACGGAGAAACCGGCTTCAACCTGTTAAACCGTGAACGTGGCGGCTTTCTGCATTCCCACTCAACGCCAATGCCCCTGAACGAAACCAGGCAAACCGGTGTGTTTCTGGTTGAACAACGAGATTGGGCACAGGGCACGCTGGAACTTGGGGCACGCCTTGATTCTGTCAGTATCAGCTCAGACCCGGACCCGATTGACCCCAACTATCGCCAGCAACGCAGCTACTACAACGACAAAAATTTCAATCCGGCGACATTGTCGGCAGCAGGCACCTGGGTGCTGGATGAGCAACAGCGTCTGGGACTGAATCTGGCACGGGTACAGCGCGCACCGGATGCCGCCGAGCTGTTCTGGAATGGTGATCATCATGCAACCTTCTCGTTCCAGCTCGATAATCCCGACCTGAGCGTGGAAACCGCCTGGACAGTGGATATTAACTGGCTGCGTGAAAGCGAACATGACCGCGTAAAAATCGCCCTGTTCCACTACCGTTTCCAGGATTACATCTACAACGAGCTGAAAGATTTTACCGACCCCTTCCACGATAATCATGTGTATCGCCATGAGCAGGACGATGCCCGTTTTCTCGGTGCGGAGTTCAGCTGGCAGCACAACATTGACGAACTCTGGCATCTGGATATCAATGCCGACGTAGTTCAGGCGCGTCTGCGTAACGGTGATCATCTGCCACGTACGCCACCGGCCAGTGCCCTGTTTGCCATCAACCGGGAAAGCGGGCATCTGCTGATGCGTCTGGAAGGACAGGCAACAGCCAGCCAGAAGCGCACCGCTGCCAACGAAGACCCCAGCGACGGCCATACGCTTCTGAACGCCAGCCTCAGTTATCGCCAATTGTTAGCGCACAGCGAATTGCTCTGGCGCCTCGCCGCCAGTAACCTGACCGACCAATACGCCGTTAATCATGTGTCCTACCTGAAACATGCTGCGCCGCTTGCCGGACGCAATGTGCAGTTAGGGCTGAACTGGAGCTTCTGATCAGCATGCACAACCCCGGTCTTTCTGCGGATCAACCAGTACAACAACCAGCAGCCGCACAGCCGGTGCTGGAAATCCGCCATCTGCTGCACGCCTGGCCGGACGCACAATCCGGACAGGCGGAAACGCTGCTGGATATCCGCCATTTTCAATTACAGGCCCGCGAGCGCTGTTTTCTGCATGGCCCGTCGGGCAGCGGTAAATCGACCCTGCTGAATATTATTGCCGGCTTATGTCAGCCCAGTACCGGAGAGGTATGGCTGGCCGGTAAATCGCTGTGGCAACTGAGCGCACGTCAGCGCGACCACCTGCGTGCCAGCAAAACCGGAGTGATCAGCCAGACCTTTAACCTGCTGCCCTATCTGACGGTGAGCGAAAACCTGCAGCTGATGCAGAATTTTGCCGGGCAACACAATGACCGTGACTGGCAGAACTATCTGCTGCAACAGCTGAACCTGAGCGCTCAGACAAACCAGACCGTGGCGCGGCTGAGCGTTGGCCAGCAACAGCGCGCTGCTATTGCCCGCGCACTGGTACACCGTCCGGCGCTGATCATCGCCGACGAGCCGACTTCGGCACTGGATAACGACAACAAAGAGGCCTTTATGCGCCTGCTGCTGCAGGAGTGTTCCGCCAGCGGTGCCAGCCTGTTACTGGTCAGCCACGACCTCAGCCTGCAGCCGCATTTTGACCGGGTGCTGGATATCGCCAGCTGCAAACCCGGTTACCGCGCAACACAGGAATCAGATAAGGAGCCACTGCCATGCTGATGCGTCTGGCCGTTAAAAGTCTGCTGCAGCGTAAACTGGCGGTCGCGCTGATTGTGCTGGCGATGAGCCTGAGTCTCGCCACCCTGTTACTGACGCGCAGCTTAAGCAGCGAGTTACGCAGCAGTTTCAGCAACAGCATCAGCGGCACCGACCTGATTGTGGCCGCCCGCAGCCATCCGCTGCAGGTGTTGCTGTATTCGGTATTCCGCATGGGCACGCCGACTCAGGCGATGTCGGCAGAGCGCTGGCATGAAATCGGACAACGGCCGCAAACCGCCTGGACCTTTCCCATCGTGCTCGGCGACTCCCATCAGGGCTATGCGGTGATCGGCACCAACGACGATTACTTCCGCCACTTCCGTTATGGCCGCCAGCAGGCGCTGCAATTAAGCAGCGCCCTGCCGGCGATCAATCTGCAGCAACCGCACTTTGCCGCACCGCTGCAGGTGTTTATTGGTGCCACCGTGGCACGCGAGCGTGGCTATCAAACCGGCGATCATCTGCACCTCAGCCATGGCAGCCACGGCCACAGCTTTATGCAACACAAAGAGGTGGATTTTGTGGTTGCCGGTATCCTGCAGCTAACCGGCACGCCGGTTGACCGCTCGCTGCATGTGCATCTGCAGACACTGGAAGCGCTGCACGATCTGCAACAGGCCGGGCGTCTGGCAACGGCCGACTGGCAGGATCTGCCTGAGGCTGATGCGATCTCGGCCCTCTTTGTTGGGCTGACCTCACGGCCGCTGTTATTTCAGCTGCAGAACGTTTTAAACCAGCCCCATCAGGAACCGTTAACCGCGGTGATTCCCGGCGTCGCCCTGAGCGAATTCTGGCAATTGCTGGGTAATGCCGAACAACTGCTGCAGGCACTGAGCCTGCTGATGTTAATCACCAGTCTGCTCGGCTCGGTGGCCATGCTGCAGGTCACCGTGGCCGGACGGCGTCAGGAAATTGCCCTGCTGCGTATTATTGGCGCCCGCCCGCTGTACCTCTTTGTGCTGCTGGAAACCGAGGTATTACTGCTGACGCTGCTCAGCTGGTTGCTGGCCCTGAGCATGGCCGCGGCTACTCAGTGGCTGGCACAGCCGCTACTGGCCGAACATTACGGCCTGCTCATTGAACCACTGCTCAACCTGCAGGACGTCTGGCTCTACGCTGCGCTCAGTCTGGGCCTGGCACTGCTCGCCGGCCTGTTACCGGCGCTGTCGGCCTACCGCTTGTCGTTAACGACTCAGCATTAAACCGCGAGCATTAAACCACGAGCATTAAAACCGGCAGCATCAGCAAACTGGCCACTTCAGAGTGGTCAGTAAAGACAAGTGACTGACCGGCGCGAACCGGCAACGCCGCACTCAGGCTCCTACACTGAGGGATCAGCACAGGAGCTTATAATGACAATCAAACTTCCTTTCCCTGCTTTGCGCTTGCGCAAACCCCTTGGCCAGCAATGCCTCAACGCCGGACTGCTGCTCAGCGCCGGTCTGTTACTGAGCGCCTGCGGTCAGTCCGATAACCAGATCAGCATCAGCAGCGACGAACGCGCAGCTACCGCCACCACCATTGCGACCAACCGCAAGGTGGCAGAGCAACTGAATCTGAATGATCAGCAGGATTTTAACGATGCCCGCCGTGGCCTGATTGCCAGCCCGGAAAACCTGCAGGTTACTTCGCTGGCCGACACGGCGACAAAGGTCTGGGATATGCCCGCCTACGGTTTTGTCCAGGGCGATGCGCCCGACAGCGTCAACCCCAGCCTGTGGCGTCAGGCGCAGCTGAATAATATTCATGGTTTATTTGAAGTAACGCCGGGCATTTATCAGCTGCGTGGCTTCGATTTATCCAATATGACACTGATTAAAGGTGACAGTGGCTGGATTGTAATCGACCCGATCACCGCTAAAGAAACTGCACGCACCGCCTTTAATTTTGCCATGCAACAACTGGCAGAACGTTACCCGGGTAAACAGAATATCAGCGCCATTTTATTCACCCACAGCCATATCGATCACTTTGGTGGCGTGCTCGGCATTATCAGCCAGCAGGAAATAGAGCAGGGTAATATTCCGGTGATTGCACCGGCCGGATTTATGGAAGAGGCCACCAGCGAAAATATTATTGCCGGTACCGCCATGAGTCGCCGTGCGGTGTATATGTACGGTAAAAATCTGGCCCGCGATGAATTTGGCCATGTGGATTCCGGCTTAGGTAAAAGCCCGGCCTTTGGTGAATTCAGTATTATAGAACCCAATCAGCTGGTCAGTGAAACCCCGACCGAGCTGACCATTGACGGTGTTCAGTTTCAGTTCCAGTACACGCCGGAATCCGAAGCACCGGCCGAGTTCACCTTTTATTTACCGCAATATAAAGCCTTCTGCGGTGGCGAAGTGGTATCGCGCAATATGCACAACCTCTATACCCTGCGTGGTGCCAAGGTACGCGATGCACTGAAATGGAGTGCCTATATTGAAGAAGCACGTAACCTGTTTGCCGATGCCGATATTTATTTTGCCAGCCATCACTGGCCGATGTGGGGCAAAGAGCGGATTCAGACCTTCCTGAAACAACAGCGCGATACCTATAAATTTATTCACGACCAGACCGTGCGCCGTATGAACCAGGGCATGACACCGGGTGAAATTGCCGAAGATCTGGTCCTGCCCGATTCTCTCGCCCAGGCCTTTTCCAGCCGGGGTTATTACGGCACGGTAAAACACAATGCACGTGCGGTTTACCAGGGCTATTTAGGCTGGTACGACGCCAACCCGGCCCACCTTGATCCGCTGCCCGATCCGCAACGGGCCGCCGGTTATGTTGCTCTTGCCGGTGGCGCCGGTGCCCTGCTGGAAAAAGCACAAAGTGCGTTTGATGCCGGTAATTACCGCTGGAGCGCCGAGCTGCTCAACCATCTGGTATTTGCTGAACCGGAAAACCGGGCCGCGCGTAAACTGCTGGCACGTAATTATGATCAGCTGGGTTATCAGGCCGAATCCGGTCCGTGGCGTGATGTGTATTTAACCGCGGCACTGGAATTACGTACCGGCACACCAGAAACCGGCATTAATATCGCCACCATGAAAGATATGCTGCTGCAGACACCGGTGGCCAACTTCTTCGATACTCTGGCTGTACGCTTAAAAGCCGAAGATGCCGCCGATAAAAACTGGCGCATTAAAATTAATTTCACAGATCTGAATGAAAGCCATCTGCTGTGGGTTGAAAATGCCGTACTGCATCATCATCAGCTGAGCAAAGACACGCCGCTGGAAGGCGAAATCAACGCCACCCTGAACCTGACTCACCCGCTGTTTATCAGCATGCTGATTGGTGAGGCTGGCTTAAAAGACACTCTGTTCTCCGATGACCTGAGCATTGATGGCAGCAAGATTGATCTGGTGCGTTTTTTCAGTCTGTTTGAAAAGCCTGCAACATCGTTTGCGATTGTGTTGCCGGATTAAATTTTCTTCTCGTTCCCATGCTCTGCTCTTCTCGTTCCCATGCTTCGCATGGGAATGCCCAGCGAGGGAACACCCCGCTCCGTGGAAATGCAACGGTACCGGCAAAGGCTACCACGCAGAGCGTGGGAGCCAGATGGCAAGAGACTCTCTGTTTCTTCTCATTCTTCTCGTTCCCATGCTCCGCGTGGGAACGCCCAGCGAGGGAACACCCCACTCCGTGGGGAATGCAACAGTACCGGTAAGGGCTACCACGCAGAGCGTGGGAGGCAGATGAAGCCCTGTAGAAAGAGATTCCTGCGGGGCATTTTTTACGCTCCGGCGCTTTTCTTTTCCTTACGGTATTGCCCCGGCGTCTGCTCAAACCAGCGCTGAAACGCGCGGTTAAAATTACTGCTGTCACTGAAGCCCAGCCGTAACGCGATATCCGTTACCGGCACCGCTGTCTGTAGCAGGTAATGTACCGCCATTTCACGCCGAACCTCTTCCAGTACCTGACGGAAACTGGTGCCTTCCTGTTGCAGATAACGCCGCAGTGTCCGTTCGCTCAGATTAAATACCTGTGCGGTATCGGCCAGCGTCGGTTCGCCCTGTTCCAGCACCGCCTGAATGCTGTTTTTTATCCGCTCGTGCCAGTTAAGGGCATTCATTTTTTGCAGGTATTGTTCAACCAGTGCTTCGTTGGCGGCAGCCAGTTGTGAATCACCAGGCAATGCCATTTTTATCAGCTGAGCACGCTCAAACCACAGGCAGTTGGTGGCCTGCTGAAAATTGACCGGGCACTGAAAAAACGTACTCCAGCGCTCGCCGCCTGTTGCGGGTAAAGACCGCATTAATTCAACATTCTGAACCAGCAGATTCTGTCCGGTTAATTGCCGGGCAAAGGTAACGATGGTGGCAAAAAAACCGTCAACGGCGAGGGCGCTGATCGGCACTCCAGCCAGAGGATCGATTGCAAAACCGATACGGTGTGGCTGATGAATAACGCGGATATTAACGGTGTTCGAAATCATGGCGTGATAGCGCCCGATTTTTTCGATCACCTGCTGCATATTCTGGCAACTGATCATCAGCAGACCGAGGGCACGGAAATGCATCGGCTGCACATAACGTGAAACTTCCAGGCCAAAAGCCGGATTCGCAGTAATCTGTTCCACCCGGTCCCAGAATGCAGTCATGGTGGCAATGGCAACACGGCTGTCGGGATGCTGCTCCAGCTCCTGCAGGTTAAGGCCGACGTCCTGCAGCAAAGGCACAGGGTCGCGACCGGATTCCTGCAGGGCTTTGCAGATGGCCAGCGCCCAGGCGGCAATAGTGGAATAAGAAGGCTGATTCATGGCGAACCTGTATTGGGGCCTGTTAATACGCAGTGATCAGCCGGACGACATAACTCCGGCCAGAAAAGACTGCGCAGCGGCCAATACCGTCTGGCTGTCTTCCAGTTGAGGATAATGACCAATACCCGGCAATTGCACAATGTTTTCCCCGCTCACCAGTTCACGGTAACGGGCTACCATATGCGCACCGGAAATAGGATCAGCAGAGCCATTAATCAGCGCCAGAGGTACGCTGGTGTTCTGCAAGGCACCAACCCAACGCTCACGGAATTGCCGCCGCTCACTCATATACCGAATCAGTTTATGAAAAACCCGCAGCCCCTGTTGCTGTGAAATCAATGTCCAGAAGCCCTGCAGTTCTTCATCGCTGAGTGGTTTCGCACAGATATGGGCAAAGGTTTTCTGCAGTTTTTTATAAGAATACAAACGGGCAAACAGTGGTCCCAGTGGACTGATCAGTAATTTCTGTACCAGCACCGGTTTGTGGGTTTCGGGAAACAGCCCGCCATTTAATAAAATACAGGCGCTTATGCTGCTTTTTTTGCTGCCGTTACTGGTGCCATGCTGATCAAGATCACGGGCCAGTAATTCCTGTGCCACGGTATCGCCATAATCGTGTGCCAGAATGCTGTATTGCTGAATATTCAGATGTTGAAGCAGGGCCTGCTGTAAATCCGCCTGAAAGGCGATACGGTAATCGCCATTCTGCGGTTTGGCACTGAAACCAAAACCAAGCATATCCATCGTAATAACAAAATAGTTCTCGCTCAGCGCCTGCCACTGGTAACGCCAATCCCAGGAAGCAGTAGGAAAACCATGAATCAGCAGCAATGCCGGTTTTTTTTCATCGCCGGCGGTGCAGTAGAAAATATCCTGACCCAGTAAGGAAATACGTTTCCCCTGCTGTTGCCACTGGTTTAACGACGGTGCGTTGGCGCTCATAAAAACCCTTTTTTATTCTTATAAAAACAGAGCAGAGCTTAATTTCAGCTCTGCTCTTTGTTTCAGGGCCTGTTAACACCAATTAAACAGACCCTGGCAATAACCTTTCAGCGCACAGGTTTACTGCGCACAATATTACTGCGCATAAGGTGCCTGAATACGCTCCAGTTTACGCAATAATCCGGGCCACGCCAGTTTGCCACCGGCATTGCGGGTTACCTGCTGTGCTGCTTGTTTAATACCGGCCACAATGGCATCCGGTACCATAATTAATTCGCTGCCACCGGACTGCGCCAGTAACTGCACTTCGCAGGCACGCTGCAGAATAAACATATTCAGGAAGGCATCGGCAACGTTATCGGCACAGGTCAGTAAACCGTGATTACGCAGAATCATAAACTGGGTTTCACCCAGATCCGCTACTAAGCGGACTTTTTCTTCCGGGTTTAATGCCACGCCTTCATAAGCGTGATAGCTCAGGCCAGACAACGGAAACAGCGATTGCTGGGAGATTGCCAGCAGGCCGTCTTTCTGTGCCGAAACCGCCACACCTTCTTTGGTGTGTAAATGGATCACGCACTTAGCATCATCACGGGCTTCATGTACCGCACTGTGAATGGTGAAACCGGCCGGGTTAATTTCATATTCCGACGGCATCACTTTATTGCCCTGCAGATCCACCTTAACCAGACTGGACGCCGATACTTCGTCAAACATCATTCCGTAAGGGTTAATCAAAAAATGATGCTCCGGACCGGGAACACGGGCAGAGATATGGGTAAAAATCAGATCGTCCCAGCCATAATGGGCGACCAGGTTATAACAGGCGGCCAGATCAACCCGCATCTGCCATTCTTCGGCGGATACCTGTTCACGGACGCTGACGGCGTTTTGCTTGGTCATCTTAAACTCCTCTGGTTATTATTCTCACCAGCAACATACCCCGCCTGAGCGGCAAACTCTGTAAATTTTTGGACAATCCTGTGCCTGACAATCCGCCGTTATCCGCACCCGCCGAACCCTCCGTACAGCAGCGTCTGCAACTGCTGCGGCAAAGCTGGCTGGCCGAATTGCCGGACGCGGAGCTGGAACAACTGGCCCGTGCCAGTACCATTCTGCGTCTGAGCACAGGCCAGCAGGTACATGCCCGTGGCGATCTGGCGAAAGGCTATATGGGGGTTATCAGCGGGCGGCTGGGCGTCAGCACCCTGACCGATGACGGTAAAGTGCTGACACTGGCCTATTTTTTACCCGGCGACTGGTTCGGAGAAATTTCCCTGATCGATGGACTGCCACGCACCCACGACACCAGTGCGATGGAAGACAGCGAATTATTGCTGATCGCCGCAACGGATTTTCAGTCGTTGCTGCAGCGTTATCCGCAATTATGGCCGACGCTGGCAAAACACTTATGCCAGCGTTTGCGCCTTTTGATGGATGCGGTGGAAGAAGCCACCCTGCTGCCAATGCCGGCGCGGCTGGCGCGTAAATTATTGCAGTTACACCGTATGGATACCCGCCATTCGATGTCGCAGCAGGCGCTGGCAGAAATGATGGGTGTGTCGCGGCAGTCAGTCGCGCGGGTGCTGGCTCACTGGGTAAGCGCAGGCTGGATCAGCACACACTATAACCGCATTGATATTCTCGACAGCGGCGCTCTGGAGACAATTGCCGGCCCGGCTGGCGTACCGCGCTGAGCGGACGGTCAGCGCTGCTGTTCTGAGTGCGGAGCGGAATGAGGATGGGTATCTGATAACACCAGCGTTGGCTGGCGCAGAATATAAATACTGACCAGCGCACCGATGGCAGGCAGAATAATTTTAACCGGCAGGCGATCCACCAGCACAAAAGCCGTCAGCAGCATGGTGCTCCACATCAGCAACAGCGTATAGATTTTGGCGCGCAGCGGAATACCTTTACCATCAAGGTAATAAATCACATAACGGCCCAGCTTCGGATGCCGGATCAGCCATAAGTAAAAACGTGGTGATGTGCGCAGAAAACAGGCGGCGGCCAACAACAGGAAAGGCGTTGTCGGCAACAACGGCAGAAAAATCCCCAACACTCCCAGCAATACACTGAGCCAACCGCAGCCAAGCACCAGCGCCCGCAGCAGCGGCTGACGTATCGCTTTTTTTTCTGCCAGCTGCGAATGCAGTTCTGTATCCGCGTCTGTCAGAGTGGCATCCGCTGTGTGCACGGATGGCTGCGGTTTATCCTGCATGCTTTTCCTGTGTCAGTTGTCGTATCAGTGCAAACGTACCCGGTATTGATAATCGAAGTATGGCTGAAGATTGCCCAGCGTGGGATTCATACTGCCATTCAGAATCAGACGGAAATGAGTAATCGCCGGATCAAAACCATCGGCACCTACAACAGGGGTATGGCCAAAGGTGTTACCACCATCACTGGAGAAATCCAGACTGTCTGTTGTACTGCTCAGACTGTCAAAAGTAAACGTCAGTCCGGTACGGTTATTACCGCTGCCATTAACAAAAGTGACCGGGCTGATGGTGCTGTCGGTACCCACATAAAACTCTGAGTCAGCGGCAATAGCCTGCACCAGCACGGTGCTGTCCGGATCAGAACTCAGTGTACCGGCATTACTGGCCCGTACCGAGTAATCAATCACAGCACCAGGAATGGCTTTCGGATTACTGCTGCCATTAACCGGATCAGAAATCACCTGCGCGGTGCTGTTCAGCTGCAGATCATACACGCCACTGCACTGCGAAAAACTGGCTGCCGGAATAATCTGGTAAGCTCCCGTTGTTGTGCTGCTCCAGTAGGCGCGGTACACATCGCCACCAGCATATTCCTGATGGCGGAATTCAAATTTATGATAACCACGGGCCAGACCCAGACGGACATCATTGCTGGTATTCGGGCCATTATTTGCCCCATGAGCACCGTACCAGCTAACGCGCACTGTATCGTTCAGCCGCAGTTCAACCGCATCATCACCATCCAGCGCCAGCCACCAGTCGCCATCAGTCGGCACATATAAATAACCATCAAAAATCGTCAGATAATACTCATCACCGCGGTTATCAAACGGATTGCCTGAGCCATCGACCTGACTGAATATGGTTTGCCCGTCCAGATAGGTTTCGTTGGCAAAGGTATCCACCATCGTCTGAAACTGGCTGGCGCTGGTCGGGTAATTAACGCTGCTGCTCTGGGTATTAAAAAAACGTGTCCATAATCCGGACGAGGCTGCACAGCTGCGTCCCGCTGGCAGAATCAATGTACGTACGGCAACAGAGCCTGATGCCGTGTTATTCGCCGTATTAAAATCATATGCTTTACCGTCAACTGTGGCACTGAATCCGGCATTATTGGCTGAGCCGCTTTGTGCACTGATACCCAGAACCAAATCCGGATAATGATCCCCGCTGCCCACCAGCTCCGAATAAGCACAGCTGATGCTGCCACTGCTGCCGGAACACGACCAGCTATTGCCCTGTACCTGCTCCAGCAATAAACCAGAATCCAGATTAAGCGTCAGAGCCGTATCAGACGGAGCGTTATCCGGCCCATTGTTGACAATGGACAAGATCAATTCACGGGGGCTGTTACGCACCCAAAGCGCCGGAGCTGTGGCGGTAACAGATAAATCCGCACTGCAGCTTTCATGAGCACCAAAGGTAATCGTTGGCAGAGCAACCGGGCAAGAACGTGAGCGAATATCAATATCGCTGGTGCGGAAAGTTGTCCAGCTCCCCCAAGGCTTATGGAACTGTACGGTAATACCACCATCACAACAGTCTTCGGCGCCAATAATTTCCAGTTTATGGTAGCCCTCTGACAAGCTGATGCTGCCTTCAAGAGTCTGACTGGTATTACCCCAGTTATTATTCCACCATAAGTTTGCATTCCATTGCTCTTCAAGCCTTGTGCCATTCACATATAAACCGCCGCCACGACCAAAGTCAGCACCATAACGAAAACGCCAGGTTCCGGCTTCATTAGCACGTACCTGAAAATAGCTTTCGGAATAGGCAATAAAGTTGCCATCCTGGCCACCAGGGAAGCTGCTGCTGTTACTGATATTGGTAAAATCAGTAATAAATTTACAACCATACCCACTGACATCATCACTGGCGGCGTTAAATATACTGAAAGCCTGGTTTTTACTCGAAGGGTCGGCGGTTACCCGGCGGGTATGAAATTTAATACCCGGATAAGTAAATACGGGCGGAACCTGAGTCTGATTCGATGCTGCTGCATTACCATAGTAGAGATAGACAGAACGGTTCTGACTGGCAACCAGAGATGGAAAACGAACCCAGATACTGGCGGTTTTACTGGCCTGATTCCAGCTGTCAATCCAGAAATCCAGCGCAGTATTATCATCGCTATCGATAATGCGTAAATCGTAACCATTACTGGTCCATTGATAATCAGGATGCAGATTGCTGCTGTTAATGGTCAGCAATACCTGGTAATCGGTCAGGGTTGTACCCGAGTTTTCCTGCACACTGAGTTGTGTACGGTAAGGCCAGTCGCAAAGCAGTCCGGCATAACTGCTGTTTGCCACCATCAGTAAAACCCAGAACAACCCGCGCATTGTATTTTTCCTCCATTGACATGCGCGCATTGTACTGTAAAAGACCGGTTGCGACCCCTGCCGGATTTTGTCAATGATCGCCTTTATTTGTCAGAATTTCCCTTTCAGCCGTAACCAGTTGTAACGTCCGGCATATACAGGCGTTCAGTCATCAGAAACGGCGGCTGAAACGGCGGCGATATTCGGTTGGTGTTAAGCCGGTTTTTTTGCGGAATAAACGCCGGAATGAACTGGCGTCTTCATAGCCCACATCATTCATCACCACATCCACTGTACGTTCAGTTTCTTCCAGTAATTTCTGCGCCGCTTCGATACGGATGGATTGCACATAGGTATTTGGTGGCATATCCAGCGCCGCATTAAAGCGACGGATAAGAGTACGCTTGGATACACTGAAACGGTCGGCCAGTTCATCCACGGTAAAATTACCGGCGTAGTGTTCTTCCAGCCAGGCCTGAACCTGCTTTACCAGATCATCTTTATGCGGTTTTGATAAACGCATCAGCGAATACGACAGCTGGCTGTCGCGACGATAATCGATCACAAAGGCTTTGGCAGTCTGAATGGCTGTTTCAAAACCAAAATTACGCTCAATAATATGCAGCCCCAGATCAAACCAGGCCAGACCGCCACCGGCACAATAAATATGATCATGGCGGGTAATCAGCTGATCTGCCTTAAGTTCTACCTGCGGGTAACGCTGTTCAAACAGATCTTTAAAACCCCAATGAGTGGTGGCCACTTTGCCGTTGAGAATGCCGGATTCGGCCAGTAAAAAATTACCGGTGCAATTACCGGCAATGGTCCAGCCGTGAGCATCGGCGCGGCGCAGCAGTGCCAGCAACTGTGGATTCACACCAATCACATCCTCAACCGGGCCACCGATGGTCGGCACCACAATCACATCCACATCCTGCACATCGTCGTAACTCATATGTGCCAGCAGCTGAATGCCGTTAATGCAGCGGATAGGGCCGCCATCCGGGCTGGCAATGCGCACATTAAACAGGCGCTCCGGTTCCTGTCCCTGAATGCGGTTCCAGGTTACCCCTGCCAGACCAAAAAGATCGGCGACACCGGTCATGGCCGATGACAAGGCTTTATCAAAACCCGCGATCACTACATTAAGCATGGATGGCCCCCTTTAAAGTCTCTGCTGCACTGCACTCTGATACCTGTCATCTGCGAAATCAGGCTGACGGCAGGGTTTATGTCACTATTAGCATCAAGTGTGGCTATATTGACGATTATCCGGCGGCATGACAAGCCTGATACTGGTGAAATACGTCATAGAACTCATGATTCACTTTCTATTAACCCTGCGGGGAGCCAAACCGTGTCGAAACTTATTAATCAGAAAGATCTGGAATTTCTGCTGTATCAGGTATTTCAGGCTGAGCAGCTGACCGAACTGCCACATTACAGTGAACACGACCGCACCACCTTCGATGGCATTCTGAATACCTCAAGCCGCATTGCCGAAGATTACTTTGCCCCGCATAACGCCAAAGCGGACGAACACGAGCCACAATTCGACGGTGAAAAGGTCAGCACCATCCCGGAAGTAAAAGAAGCCTGGCAACACTTTGCCGACTCCGGTCTGCTGTGCGCCCGCCATCGTTATGAAGACGGTGGCATGCAGTTACCCTCACTGCTGCATATGGCCGCCAACGCTTACTTTATGTCGGCCAATCCTTCCACCGCTGGTTACCCTTTCTTAACCAGCGCCGCCGCCAATGTGATCCATGCCTTTGGCAGCGATGAACAGAAAGCCACCTTTGTACCGCACATGTTCAGCGGCCGTTTTGCCGGCACTATGGCGCTGACCGAACCGGATGTTGGCTCATCATTGGGCGATCTGACTACCCGCGCCCTGCCAGCAGATGACGGCAGCTACCGCATTAAAGGTCAGAAGATGTATATCTCCGGCGGCGATCAGGACATCACCGAAAATATCGTGCACTTAGTGCTGGCCCGTATTCAGGGCGCGCCACAGGGTGTTAAAGGTATTTCGTTGTTTATCGTGCCGAAATTCCACACCAGCGCCGATGGTTCGCTGGGCCCGCGCAACGATGTGCAGCTGGCCGGTCTGCTGCACAAAATGGGCTACCGTGGCACGACCTCCACCGTTTTAAGCTTTGGCGAAAAAGACGACTGCCACGGCTACCTGATCGGTGAAGCCGGTAAGGGCCTGATGTACATGTTCAAGATGATGAACGAAGCGCGCATCGGCGTTGGCCTGGGGGCCGCCATGATCGGTTACCGCGGTTATCTCGAATCCCTCGACTACGCCCGTAACCGTCCGCAGGGCCGTTCTCCGGCAGAGAAAGATCCGCTCAGCAAACCGCTGAACATCATTGAACACACCGATGTAAAACGCATGTTGCTGGCCCAGAAATCCTACGTTGAAGGGTCGCTGGCGCTCTGTCTGCTGGCCGCCCGCTTAGTGGATGAACAGGAAGCCGGAGAAAACGTCGATAGCGGCATTCTGCTCGATTTATTAACGCCGGTGGTGAAATCCTTCCCATCGTTTTACGGACCACGCGCCAACGATCTGGCCATTCAGGTGTTGGGCGGCGCCGGTTATACCCGCGAATATCCGGTCGAGCAGTGCTACCGCGACAACCGCTTAAATCCGATTCACGAAGGCACCCACGGTATTCAGTCGCTGGATTTACTGGGCCGCAAACTGTGGCAGCACAATGGCAAAGGCCAGCAGCTGTTAATGGCGCGGGTACAGGCCACGCTGAAATCCGCTCAGGGCAAAGAACAGCTCAGCGAGCTGACCGCCAGCTATCAGAAGCATCTGAACACCCTGCTGCAAACCACTATGGCGCTGGGCAAAGCCCTGCAGAGCGGCCAGGTCAGCGCGGCGCTGGGCAACTCGGCGCTGTATCTCGACATGATGGGCAAGATGGTGATCGGCTGGCTGTGGCTGGAAATGGCCGACAAGGCTATCGACACCTTTGGCGCTTCGGCGGCAGAAGACGACCAGCAATTCCTCGCCGGCAAACTGCAGGCGGCACGCTACTTTATCCGCTGGGAACTGCCTGAAATTGAGCATCAGGCCAAACTGTTAGCCGGGTTTGACGATACCTGCACCGCCATGAACCCGGACTGGTTTTAATCAGCAACAGCACAGGACAACACACTATGACTGCCAAAGTACTCGTTGAAACCAGTGAGCATATCCTCACCATCACCTTTAACCGTGCCGACAAACTGAACGCCCTCGACCCGGAGAGTTACCATCTGCTGGCCCAGGCACTGTACCGCCTGCAACACGACGATGACTTACGCGTCGGTGTGATTCTGGCCGATGGCAAACACTTCACTGCCGGCCTGGAGCTGGATAAATGGGCTCCGATCTTTGCTCAGGGCGGCGCCCCGCAGATGGCCGCAGGCGAAATTGATCCCTACGGTATTTCCGGCGAAACCCTGAGTAAGCCACTGATCATTGCCGTGCATGGTCTGTGCTACACCTCCGGTCTGGAGTTGTTGCTGAATACCGATATCCGCCTCGGCACCGCCGATACCCGCTTTGCCCAGCTGGAAGTACAGCGTGGTATCTACCCCTGCGGCGGCGGTACGGTGCGCCTGCCGGAAGAAATCGGCTGGGCACGGGCACAGCGTTATCTGCTGACCGGTGATGAATTCAGCGGCCAGCAGGCCTACGACTGGGGCATGCTGACCGAACTCTGTGAATTCAGCCAGCTGCACAGCCGTGCCCGTGAACTGGCACAGAAAGTGGCCGCTGCTGCCCCGCTGGGTGTGCGCGCCGCACTGAAATCATCAAAAACCGCGCGTCTGCACGGTGATACCGCTGCACTGAGCACCGTCTTCGGCGATATGGGTAAGGTGCTGAAGAGTGACGATGCCGCCGAAGGCGTACGTTCATTTATGGAACGCCGTGCGGCAAAGTTCAGCGGTCGCTGAAACAGCAACAGCGCCACAGGAAAAACCGTGATGACGGCGGTTTTTCCTGTTTTTTCATCAGGTTAAGCAGCCCAAGAGGACAAATCGGGCAAACCGGACGCAGAGATCAGATCAGAAACTATACTGATTTGGTATGACCACGCCTTCCGGAGCCTTGCATGAAATCCTTACCCCTTAAAACCAAGCTGTTTGCCATCACGCTGTCAGCCATTCTGTTGCTGGCCGCAGCCCTGACCTGGCGCAGTTATCAGGGCATCAGTTCGCTCAGCGAACAACTGCAGGAGCACAGTGAAAAAAATCTGACCGAGGCCGTTATCACCCAACTGCAGACCAAAACCCAGGCCTATGGCGAGCAGATCAGTAACTACATCAACGCCGCCTACCGCATTCCTATGACAATGGCTGCCGCCATTAAAACCGCGATTGAAAATGGTGATGGCAGCCGCGCTCAGGTCAGCGCAATGATGGGTGCCGCACTCGCAGCCAATAAGGATGTCAGCTCCACATACGCCCAGTTCGAGCGTAACGGCTTCGATGGTCGTGACAGCGAGTTCGTCGACTCAGGCCTGATTTACAACGCCGAACGCACCGGCTCACTGGAAATCTACTGGATCCGCAATCAGTCCGGTCAGGTCGAACAGCAGAAAGTCGACGATCCGGACGAAAAATACCTCGATGCCCGTAATGAATTCGGCATCCGTCAATCCGAGTGGTATCTCTGCAGCCGCGATAAAAAAGTTCCCTGCCTGATGGAACCCTACCTGTATGAGATCAGCCCCGGCTATGAAGAACTGATGACCAGTCTCACCGCGCCGATTATCGCCAATGGTACTTTCCGCGGCATTGCCGGTGTCGACGTTAACCTGCCCATTTTCCAGAAACTGGTGGATGAACTGAGCCAGTCGCTCTACAGCGGCAAAGCCCGGGTAACATTACTCAGTGAAATAGGTCTGGTGGTCGCCTCAAGCCACTACAAAGATAAGCTGATGCGGCCTTTAAAAGAGTCTCTGCCGGAAAGAGGCGATACGCTGAGCAAACTGCATAAAGGCGACGGTCTGCTGAGCGGAAAAGATAACCTGTATGTTGCCCGTGGGCTGAAAATTCCGGCCTCCAACAGTGAGTGGTCACTGCTGATCGAACTGCCGCTGAACGTTGCCCTCGCCGATCTTGAAACCCTGAAAGCGCTGGTCGCCGATGAAAAAACCTCAGTACTCAGCAGCCAGCTGCTGTTGGCGCTGATTCTCGCCGGGGCCGCTCTGGTTGCCATAACCCTGTTGATTCAGTCCATTACCAAGCCCCTGGAAGTACTGAATAAGCAGGTCGAGCAACTGTCCAGCGCCGATGGCGATCTCTCCCAGCGTCTGCAACTTGATACCCACGCCGAACTGATCAGCCTGAGTGGCGGCTTTAACCGTTTCCTCAGCAAACTGCGCGATCTGGTACTGGCGCTGAAAGAAGTCAGTCACGAAGTGCGCAGCGAGTCAGCCGAGAACCTGAAAATCAGCCAGAAAACCCGTAAAGCCACCGATCAGCAACAAAGTGAAATGGATAACGTGGTTACCGCGACTCAGGAAATGTCGGCCACAGCGCAGGAAGTATCACGCATTGCCTCCGATGTTGCGGTACGGGCTAACGATATCCATTCGACCGTCACCGCATCGCAGCAGAACCTGTCTTCCGCGGTAGATACGGTGCTGGAGCTGAGCGAAAACATGCATACCGCAAGCGAGTCGATCACCAAAGTATCTGCCCGCTCCGACGATATTAACCGCATCCTGGTGGTTATTGGCTCCATTGCCGAACAGACCAACCTGCTGGCACTGAACGCTGCCATTGAAGCCGCCCGTGCCGGTGAACAGGGACGTGGCTTTGCTGTGGTGGCCGATGAAGTACGTACCCTCGCCTCCAAAACCCAGGAATCGACCGAAGAAATTAACAATATGATTGGCAGCCTGCAGGGCGAGGTAAAAGCCGCCGTCAGCATCATTGACAGTGGCAGCCAGAAAGCCGGGCTGGCGATGGAATCCACCCGCGAAGCCCATGGCTCTTTGCAAGAAGTAGTACAGGCGATCAGCGAAATTGCCGACCACATCCGTCAGGTGGCCACGGCAGCCGAAGAGCAAAGCTCGGTGAGCGGTGAAATTACCCGCAACCTCACTGTTATCGGTGATGCCACCACCATGCTGGCCGAGCTGGCGCAGGAAGCCAACCAGAGCAGCCATAACGTTACCGAACAGCTCGACCGTCTGGATAAACAGCTGGGCGCATTGCGTACCTGAGTGCAGACCCGCAACAGCCACAAGCCCTGCCAATCACCATTGGCGGGGCTTTTTTATCGGCCCCGCATGGATGGAAATGCCCGAACCCGGACTCTGCCTCCGCCCATGGCTGTGATAAACTGCGCGCCGCCGGCCACAGGCCAGCCTATCCTGATACAAACGACAGCATAATGCTGCCCCCGAAACACCTTGCCGCGGAATACCATCATGGCCGAACTCGGACGCTACAACACCCTGACCGTACTCGATGAACAGCCCCACGGCCTGTATCTGGATGACAACGACGGCGGCAAAATTCTGCTGCCGCGCAAACAAATTCCTGCCGGCACCCAAATCGGCGACAGTCTTAAAGTCTTTGTTTACCTTGATTCCGACGACCGTCCGATTGCCACCTGCCTGCGCCCTAAAGCACAGCTGCATCAGGTCGCCTGGCTGGAAGCCGTGGATGTAAATCAAACCGGAGCCTTTCTCGACTGGGGCCTGGCCAAAGACGTGTTTGTGCCCTTCGCCGAGCAAACCCACCGCATGGAAGCCGGTAAGTCCTATGCGGTCTATCTGTACCTCGATAACACCGACCGTATCGTTGCCAGCGCGCGCTTAAACCGTTTTATCAAAGACGAAGTCAAAGCCAACTGGCCCGGTGCTCCGGTACCGCTGGCCACCGGCGATAAAGTAAAATTACTGATCGCCCAGCGTACCGACATCGGCTACAAAGCCGTAGTCAACGACACCTATTGGGGTTTGCTGCACAACGACGATATCCGCAAAGCCATTCGTACCGGCCAGCGGGTTGAAGGCTATATCAAACGTCTGCGTGACGATCATAAACTTGATCTGATGCTGGAGCCGGTAGGCCATACCAAAGCCGACCCGCTGGCGAAAAAAATCCTGCAGAAAATGGAAGATAACCACGGCCTCTTAGGCCTCAGCGACCACTCTCCGGCAGAGCTGATCGAACTGCAGTTCGGGGTCAGCAAACGTACCTTTAAAATGGCCATCGGCAAACTGTATAAAGAACGCAAAATTGTGATCGAAGACAGTGGTATCCGTCTGGCAACAGAGGCTGACCAGAAGGCCGTGGTCAATAAAGACCTGAAAAAAGAAGCGAAAAAAGAGTCGGGTAAAGACGCCAGAAAACCGGCTAAAGAACAAAAAACATCTGCAGCAAAAACGCAGAAAACAGAAAAACCAGACACGAAGAAAACAGGTACAAAGAAAGAAGAAAGGAATCAGGATCAGGCTGATAAAAAACCGGCTGAGAAAAAATCAGCGCCTAAAGTGTACCGTAACCCAAAGACGAAAACGGAAAAAACACTGAGTCTGAAAAAGAAATCCTGAAGAACATATCCTGACAAAGCAGCAGGATAAAAAACGGCCGCGCATAACTCTGTTATCCGCGGCCGTTTTCGTTACAGCATCAGAAGTTATCAACCCCGAGTTGCTGTTCCAGATTATCCGCCATTGCGGCTACGCCATACAGCGTGGTACCGAATTCATCAGTATCCATTTCATCCAGCCACCAGTTGCCCATCGCCACCAGGTGACATCCGCCAACCTTGTCGATGGCCCAGGATGCACAGAGTGTACTGTCATTTTCACGCAACAATTTCAGTGCCATAGAAGCACCCACTTGCTGATCCGGCATACCACTTAAATCCAGTACCGCCGAGGCAATTTCAACAATGTCTTTAGTACCGTCTTCGCTTGGGTGATGCAGCACCAGAACACGCTGTGAGCGCCCTTCGCCCATATCAAACATCGCGCTGATCATGCGCTCATTATCAATTTTCAGATTAATGCCAAGTTTGTCGGCGTGACCTGCAATGATTTCATGAAATTTGTTCGACATTTTAATCTCCTTTAAAACTCGTCCACGCCAAAACGACTTTCCATACGGTCTGCAACGGTTGATACGGCAGATACTGCCATCGCCATTTCTTTCAGATCCATAGTATCCAGCAGCATATCCACAACAGCGATCAGCAGCTCATCTTCTTCACTGATGCGGGTAAATGCCCAGCGATAGTTAGCGGAGCGGCCATTCAGCTCCAGCAATTCGTTGAAGAAAGCTTTCTGATCGATATCAGATTCCTGGATGGTACTCAGGCGAACAACCGGCGAAGAAATACATACAACTTCACTGCCATTACCCGCCTGCTGACGGTTAAAAAAGACCAGCTGCGAACGCCCGTCATCTTCAACAAACAGCATTTTAACCGAGGTTTCAGAGCGGACTTCAAAGTTCCAGCCAATCTCTTCACAGTAAGCAACAATCTTACTGGTGAACGGGTTTGGATATGGATTTGTGCTTCCATTCGATGTCATCAAGATTCTCCTTATTCGAGAAACATTAAAATTTGCTGAACAAAAGAAGGTTCAACATTCATAATTTTTGCCATTTCCGTGAGGGCATCCAGTTCGCGATCATCAATATTCTGATCGGCTCTGGCGACCACAACCAGACGCTGAATAAAGGCGCAGCGGTTTGAAGCTCCCAGGGATAGCAGCGGCTTTGAGCTCTCAATAAACTGTTCACGGGCAAGACCGATAGGATCTTCAGCCTGTTCCAGCAGCTGAATACCTTCGCGGTATATTTCTTCACCGGCCTGCTCGATCAGGTTTTCTGCTTCAGCATCGGCCAGATGTCCGTCCGCATAAGCCACCCAGGCGCCGCCCCAGAACATTGCCCGGTTATGCAGGGCCTGTTTCTCTTCATCGCTGACAGGCTCCATATACTCGAGTACTTTATGAATACCGTCATCAACATCGGCCAGCGTTTTATTCCCTGTTCCCTGTCCGGTTAAACGCTGAAACTCATCCGACTGGCTGTATAAATCAACGGCCATAATACGGATAGGGTTAAACGGATGGCTGGAATAACAATGGGATGTGTCTTCTGTGTTTTTTGACAACTCAGATAAATCCTGAATTTGCGCCGAGTACTCTTTCAGATCAAATTCAATAATCGGATGAGCAACACCACAGGACAGCTTCAGGAAAGAACTGATGGCAGCTTCCGGGCTTTTACAGACAAACAGACCAGCGCGGTCAGCAGAGATTTCTGCGCGCCGGCTCCAGGACATCAGCTTCATGGCATCACTGGCATTCAGCGTGCCTTCTTCAAGAATCGCATGGGTCGGTAAGGCATAATGGCTGAATAAAGCATGACCCAGTTCATGGCCAACGACAAAGTTGATTTCGTCTTCATTCATTGAGGTTAACAGACCGGAACTGAAGGTCAGAATAATGTCATCGCCACCGGAGTAACTGCAGCTGGCATTAGGCTCAGGGCTGTTATAGATGTAGACCTCAACATTTTTATCGCCCAGATTCAGGGCTTCCTGTGCATTACGCACATACTTAAAAAGATCGGGCGCCAGTCTGGCCGTAACCCTCAGGCTGTGGCCAAGAAGACTGCGGCGATAGGAATCACGGCGGGCCTCTTTAATACGTTTTTCAGCCAGCACCTGAATTTTTTTATCAGCCAGCAGTTCATTAAAAAAACTGAGGTCAGACTGAAAGCGGATCGCATCCTCGACGTTCACTGATTGCACCTGCTTAACGTTCCAAGTTGTCAGAAAATCAGCCTGCAAAACTCACATCAACAACAGATTATTATTCCCGGCCGCTATCAGCGCACAGAGCAACCAGAAAAAGACAAACTGCTTATTGATGATATGGTTTATAAAACAGACTGAGCAGTAAGCGGCCATTCTAGACAGCCGATCCTTTCACATCAATTGATAAAGCGGTTAGAAACAATATGTTTTATTGTCAGAATCAGACTTACGTATCAAAACGACAATTCATATGTGCCGGTGGGATCCGCAGAAAAATACGCGCTAAGCCTGATCAGGCTGCCTCCTCTGCCCGGTTTTATCACAACAGAAGCTGCCCATATCTGTTCCGGCCTCGTCCGGAAGGATGAGACAGCGTCCGGGAAATGGCGCAAATCAACATGTCATTTTCTGTGTGGCGGCAAATAAGACTGGCTCCGATTGCCGGTTGACCCACTTTGACGGCGTGTTAGTCTGAGCGCGCCTGTCTCTGGTGCCGATGCTGTGAAACGAACCCTGCTTTCTCTGAACCATGTCCTGTTACTGACGATGCTGTTGCTTATCGGTCAGTCGGCTGCGCTATGGCATCAGACTCACTCAGAACAGCATCCCGCCGGTGAGCTCTGCAGTTACTGCCTGCAGGCATCCGACCTCAGCACACCCGGCCTGTCCGGCGTCAGTCCTGAAGCCCCCTGCATTCCTGGCCAGCACAGCACCATCTGTCCACCAGCGCCTGGCACTGCAACGACCGTTTTAACAGCTTCACAGGCACGCGCCCCACCCCGTTTTTCCTGAATCCGTTAAACCCAGAATCGTTACCGGTATGTATTAGCGCATACCGGTAATGCGTGTATTTTTTCAGGAGAACACCATGTCTGTATCCCGTACCGGCATTTTGCCTTGCTGTGCCCTGCTTAGCCTGTCCGCTATTCTGCCCGCTCCACTGTGGGCCGCCGATTCTGCCAATGCATTTAATCCGGCTATTGGCCTGATTCTGAATGGCACACTCGGCCATTTTTCCCGTGAACCCGATGACTACGCCATCGCCGGTCTGCCCTTAGGCGGAGAAAGCGAACCCGGCAGCCAGGGCTTTGCGCTGGGCGAGTCGGAATTAAACATCAGCG
This sequence comes from Thalassolituus sp. ST750PaO-4, assembly GCF_020320405.1. Lineage (NCBI taxonomy): Bacteria > Pseudomonadati > Pseudomonadota > Gammaproteobacteria > Oceanospirillales > Oceanospirillaceae > Thalassolituus > Thalassolituus sp. ST750PaO-4. The sequence continues at coordinate 153,285 of NZ_JABVCB010000007.1, read as the reverse complement.
CCAATATTGACCCCGACTGGTTCGGTGCCATTACCGTCGCGCTCGGTGATGAAACCGAAGTAGAAAACGCCTACGTGCAAACCAGCCCGGCAGACGGCCTGACCTTCCGCGGCGGACGCTTCTTCTCCGGTATCGGTTATCTCAACGAACAGCATGCCCACACCTGGGATTTTGCCGATACTGCGCTGGCGTACCGTGCCTTGCTGGGTACGCAATATAAAGACGACGGCGTACAGTTACGCTGGCTGGCACCGACCGAGCTGTACACCGAAGTCGGCGCGGAATGGTTTAACGGCAGCGCTTATCCGGCCGGCGGCAGTGCCAGCAAGGGTCAGGGAGCCTGGTCGGTGTTTGTGCACAGCGGTGGCGATATTGGCCAGAGCAGCAGCTGGCGCGCCGGTCTGTCGTACCTGAATGCCAATGCCGATGCACGTGAAAGCGGCGACGAAGATAACCCGGATCTGTTCAGCGGCAGCAGTAAGGTCGCCATTGCTGATTTCGTGTGGAAATGGTCTCCGGGCGGCAATGCTTACAACCGCAGCCTGAAACTGCAGGGCGAGTACCTGCTGAGTAAAAACGACGGTGACTTTACCCCCGCCGGCGGCAGCGAACTGCCCTACTCGGCCACACCCAAGGGCTGGTATCTGCAGGCAATTTATCAGTTTACCCACGGCTGGCGTGCCGGTGTGCGCCACGATCAGCTCGACGCTGGCCAGAATGATGCCGCCTTTGCCGGCACCATGCTCGACGCGCAAAACCATACCCCACAACGCAACAGCCTGATGCTGGATTACAGCAACAGCGAGTTCAGCCGCCTGCGTCTGCAATACAACCGCGATGAGTCGCAGCCACAGATCGATCACCAGTGGCTGCTGCAATACACCATGAGCCTCGGCGCCCACGGCGCACACCGTTTTTAAGGAGAGCGTGATGAAAAAAATATTACACAAAGCACGCGCTGTTCTGCTGCCGTTGCTGCTGGTTGGTGGCTGTACCACTGCACAGGCTGCAGCGCTGAATATCTTCGCCTGCGAGCCGGAATGGGGCGCACTGGCGCAGGAGCTGGGCGGTGATAACGTTGAGGTGTTCACCGCTACCACCGCATTACAGGACCCGCATCATATTCAGGCACGACCGAGTCTGATTGCGAAGATGCGCAAAGCCGACCTGCTGATCTGCACCGGCTCCGAGCTGGAAAGCGGCTGGCTGCCTCTGCTGCTGCGCCAGTCCGGCAACAGCAAGGTGCAACCGGGCAAACCCGGCTATTTTGAAGCCAGCCGTTTTGTCGAAACCCTGGATAAACCGCAGATTATCGACCGCTCACAGGGCGATGTGCATCCGGGTGGCAATCCTCACATTCAGACCAGCCCGCACAATATCAGCAAGGTTGCCGCAGCCCTGCTGCCACTGTTGCAACAGCTGGATGCTGACAACAGCGCCGCCTATCAACAGCGCGCCGATGATTTCGGCCAACGCTGGCAAGCCGCCATGCAGCGCTGGGAAACAAAAGCAGCACCCTTGCGCGGTGTTGCCGTTGTGGTGCATCACCGCAGCTGGAGTTATCTGCAACAGTGGCTGGGGCTGAACGAAGTAGCCACGCTGGAGCCGAAACCCGGCGTTCCTGCCAGCGCCGGACATCTGGCGGAGGTATTGCAGCAGCTGGATGCCCAACCGGCCAGAATGATCATTCGCGCGGCCTATCAGGATGGCCGTGCTGACGAATGGCTGGCGGATAAAACCGGCCTTCCGGCCATTGCTTTGCCCTTTACCGTGGGTGGCAGCGAGCAGGCGCAGGATCTGTTCAGCCTCTACGACGACACCATTTCACGCCTGTTAGACGGACTCGCACCATGAGTCTGTTCAGCAATCTGGAGTTATCCATTATTGCCCCGGCGTTTCTCGCCGGGTTGCTGGTGCTGACCACCCACATACCACTGGGCCGTCAGGTACTCAGCCGCGGTATTATTTTTCTCGATCTGGCCATTGCCCAGATTGCCGGACTCGGGGTCATCATTGCCTACAGTCTGGGTTGGGAAGCCGGTGGCTGGCAGGTACAGCTGATCGCCATGGCTGCCGCCTTAGCCGGTGCACTGTTGTTGTATGCCACCGAGACGCTGTGGGAAGACAATCAGGAAGCCATTATCGGCTGCGTGTTTGTGCTTGCCGCCAGCGGTGGCCTGCTGGTATTGAGCAGCAACCCGCACGGCGGTGAAGCGTTAAAAGACCTGCTCGCCGGGCAGATTCTGTGGGTCAGCTACGGCCAGTTAATTCCGGTTGCCATTATTTATGCGGCGGTACTGGCGCTGTGGTTCGGGCTTGGGGCTGGCCTGAGAGTTGGCCGTGGCAAACAACAGAGCCCGCTGCTGTTTTATTCCCTGTTTGCCATCAGTGTGACCACCTCGGTGCAGCTGGTTGGTGTCTATCTGGTGTTTGCCAGCCTGATTATGCCGGCACTTGCCGTACAGAAAGTCCGCCAGCATCCGCTGCTGCGTGCTTACGTTACCGGGGCCTGTGCTTATGCCGCCGGGCTGATGCTGTCGGCGCTGTGGGATCTGCCGTCAGGAGCAACCATTGTCTGCACCATGGCACTGGTTTGTGGTCTCAGCGCTGCCGTGGCAAATGGTAAACTTAAGGCATCGCAGGATGCCGCCGTTCCATTGTAAAAAGCCGTTCCATTGTAAAAAGTTGCTCTGGCCGCCGGCAAACCATGCGGTGGCCTTGCTGGTCAGTCACAACCAGCCAAACATTCACTCAGACACCCCTCTTCCGCTTATGAATATCAAAGCCTTTGCCGAACAAACCGGGGTTTCTGCCCATACCCTGCGCTATTACGAAAAAATCGGTTTGTTGCAGGTACAGCGTAACCAGAGTGGCCACCGGGTATTCAGCAATAAAGATCTGGAATGGATTACCTTTATTCTGCGCCTCAAAGACACCGGCATGCCGCTGCAGCACATTATTAAATACGCAGAATTCCGTACACAGGGCGACAGCACAATGGCTGAACGCCAGCAGTTACTGCAACAGCACCGCGATATTCTGCAGGCAAGAATTGCCCGTGAACTGGAGCATCTGCAGATTCTGGATAACAAAATCGGTTATTACCGTCAGCTGACCGGCAAGGTCTGAAATCCGCTTGACTTAGAGTTAACTCAAAGCCCTAACCTGCTTTCTCTTTAATTAACAGGAAGCAGGAATATGACCAGCGTACGCTTTGAACAGGGACTGAAAAAACTCAGCGAAATTGATGGTGAAGCCGGGCATAAGGTGATCGACAGCCTTCAGGATATTTGTCCGGATCTGGCGCGCTACACCATCGAATACCCTTTTGCAGATATCTACTCCCGTCCGGGGCTGGATCTTAAATCACGCGAAATAGCCACCGTTGCCGCGCTCACGGCGCTCGGTAACTGCCAGCCGCAATTGAAGGTGCACTTACAGGCCGCACTGAATGTTGGTTGCAGCGCCGATGAAATAAAAGAAGTGATTTTACAGATGTCGGTTTATGCCGGCTTTCCGGCGGCACTGAATGCCATGTTAGCTTTTAAAGAGGTGCTGCAGGAAAAATAATACATATCGGCCGTCAGCGTCCTGCTGACGGCGAATCCAATCAATCAACCGCGAACACTTTCCCGCTGCTGTTTTTTCACCTTTTTCAACGCCATCTGTTGTTTAACCGGCGACAGATAATCAATGAATAATTTGCCTTTTAAATGATCCATTTCGTGCTGTATGACAACCGCCAGAAAATCATCGCTTTCAATCGTGATGGCCTTACCATCACGATCCAGCGCCGACACCGTTACCGAGGTGAAACGCTCAACATCGGCATAATAGCCAGGCACCGATAAACAACCTTCCTGACCGGCTTCTTTATGTTCGCCACGGATAATTTCCGGATTAATCAGCACCAGCGGCTCATTACGTTCTTCAGAAAGATCAATCACCAGCAAGGCTTCACGACGGCCCACCTGAGTCGCGGCCAGACCAATGCCATCGTCAGTGGCGTACAGGGTGTCGAACATATCGTCGATCAGCGTCTGTACGCTGCGGATATCGGTTACCGGACGGGCAACTTCCCGCAGGCGGGGGTCAGGTGCTTGTAATACGGTTAAAACAGCCATAAAAAATAGGGGTTCCTGTCAGGTTTCAGCGGCCGTTAAGGCCAGCCATTGCGCGGATTGTATCCCGTAGATGGCATGATCCACTACCCGGCCATTAAGGTTTTCACTGTTGCGGATAATGCCTTCAAGGGTCATATGCAGACGTTCACATAATGCACGGCTCGGTTCATTCTCTGCGGCAGCCGATATCTGCACCTTATGCAGCTTCAGCCGATTAAAAGCATCATCAATAAGATAGCGGACCGCCGTTGTCATAATTCCCCGCCCCTGATATTCCTTGCTCAGCCAGTAGCCGATTTCTGCTTTACCAAGGTTTCGGCAAATGCTGTTGTAGCTGACATTGCCCACCACAACGCCCTGATACAACACCGCGCATGTCATCGATTTACCATCGGCATAATCATGCAGAGCACCACGGATAAAGCGCAGGAAAAACTCTTCCGAATCGGCGTGGGGCGGCCAGGCAAGCCACTCTGAAAGATAGTCGCGCTCAGCCTCAACAATCGCCAGATAGCGGCCGGCGAACGACGGCTGAACCAGAGCCAGGCTGACTGACTCATTAATATCAAGCGTAAACATAACGATTCCCTGTACCTGTATTCTGAACAAATCCTAAAATGACGACCCCGGCTGCTGTAAAAACGCCAGTTCTTCTGCCGTCGATTCGCGCCCCAGCAAGGCATTGCGGTGCGGATAGCGGCCAAAGCGCTCAATAATATCGCGGTGGCGGTGTTCAAAGTTAAGGTTATCTTCCAGCCCCGGACGGGCAAACAGACGCAGCGCTTCATCATGAATCAGCAACGATTCACTGTGCATATAAGGCATATACAGAAACAGGCATTCGCTCACCGCCAGACCCGCATCAGCATCTGCCGCCACCGCTTCCTGTGCCAGCACCAGTGCTAACGGATCAGCGGCAAAGGCACGCCCGCTGTCGCGGTAGATATTGCGTGAAAACTGGTCGAGCACAATGATTTCAGCCAGCCGTCCGCGCGCACTGACACGCCAGTGATACAGCTCAGCGGCACAGGCCGCGGCATGCACTGCGCCAAAGCGGCGCTCAATCTCCCGGTCCAGCTGCGGGTCTTTCACCCACCACTGTTTGGGGCTCAGTTCGCTGAACCAGAAGTCCAGTACGGTCTGTTCATTGATATTGTCTGTATCCATGATTTTTCTCCTGAATGTCCGGGCGGCTGGCGGACTCTCCCCTGGCTTTCACCCAGCCTCAAACCAGACGGTGAAATCATCCCAATGCGGCGCAAAAACGCCTCAGATGCTCGTTTTTTGCACGAAAAACACGTATAGTCGCGCCCTTTCGTAAAACCCTTCTTCTATCAGGATTGACCCGTGATCTCCACCGCTAATATCACCATGCAGTTTGGTGCCAAGCCTCTGTTTGAAAACATCTCCGTCAAGTTTGGTGACGGTAATCGCTATGGCCTGATCGGCGCCAACGGCTGCGGTAAATCCACCTTTATGAAAATTCTGGACGGTTCTCTGGAGCCGACCGCCGGTAATGTCAGCATTACGCCGAACGAGCGTCTGGGCAAGCTGAGCCAGGATCAGTTCGCCTTTGAACAGTATCGCGTTATCGACACCGTGATGATGGGTAACAAAGAGCTGTGGGCCGTTAAGGAAGAGCGTGATGCGATCTACGCCAACCTGGAAGCGACCGAAGACGACTATATGCGTGCCGCCGAGCTGGAAGGTGAATTCGCTGAAATGGGTGGCTACACCGCCGAATCCCGTGCCGGTGAGCTGCTGCTGGGCGCCGGTATCGCAACCGAACTGCATGAAGGTCCGATGAGCGAAGTGGCTCCGGGCTGGAAGCTGCGTGTATTGCTGGCTCAGGCGCTGTTCTCTAACCCGGACATCCTGCTGCTCGACGAACCGACCAACAACCTGGATATCAACACCATCCGCTGGCTGGAAGGTATCCTCAATGACATGAAGTGCACCATCATCATCATCTCGCACGACCGTCACTTCCTGAACTCCGTCTGTACCCATATGGCCGACATTGACTACGGCGATATCCGCATTTATCCGGGTACCTACGATGACTTTATGATTGCCTCCACCGCCGCGCGCGAGCGCATGCAATCAGAAAACGCCAAGAAGAAAGCCCAGATTGCTGAACTGCAGCAGTTCGTATCGCGCTTCTCGGCCAACGCCTCCAAAGCCAAGCAGGCCACCAGCCGTGCTAAGCAGATGGACAAGATCAAGCTGGACGATATCAAGCCGTCTACCCGTCAGAACCCGTTTATCCGCTTTACTCAGGAAAAGAAACTGCACCGTCTGGCGCTGGAAGTGGAAGGCCTGAGCCACGGTTATGAAGGCGATGAGCTGCTGTTCAAAAACACCAACCTGATGGTTGAAGCCGGCGAGAAGATTGCGGTTATCGGTGCTAACGGCGCGGGTAAAACCACCTTCCTCAAGTGTCTGGTGAGCGACCTGACACCGAAGTCCGGCACGATTAAGTGGGCGGAAAACGCGAACCTGGGTTACTACGCTCAGGATCACGAATACGAATTCGCCGAAAACATGGATCTGTTTGCCTGGATGGAACGCTGGAAGACCACCGAGCACGATGATCAGGCGGTACGTGCAACTCTGGGTCGTCTGCTGTTTAACCAGGACGACATCAAGAAATCAGTGAAAGTCTGCTCCGGTGGTGAAAAAGGCCGTCTGCTGTTCGGTAAGCTGATGATGCACAACCACAACGTGCTGATTATGGACGAACCGACCAACCACATGGATATGGAATCCATCGAGTCGCTGAATGCGGCGCTGGAAATGTTCGAAGGTACGCTGATTTTCGTGTCCCACGACCGTGAGTTCGTATCCTCGCTGGCGACCCGTATTATCGAAATCCGCGATCACGAGATCGTCGACTTCCACGGTACTTATGATGAGTACCTGAAGTCTCAGGGCGTGGAATAAGCGCCGGTTTTACCACGCGATACGCTGCATCAGTTCTGATGCAGCGTCATCAGACGTTCAGGAAATAACCGCTCTGGTGCTTTCCTGAATGCTCCCGCCAGATGCAGTTATTCCCGACACCCCTCAATAATTCCCTTTCACAGCCTCTCAATAATCTCCGCTGATCAGCCGCTACCCACTACTGTCCAACAGCTTGGAGCTGTCACTCCAAACTGCAAATCGACTACTGTTTTTCAATCTGAACCGCCTTTCCGGGGCTACGCCCCTGGCCCCCTGCAAGGAGAGGTATCTCCTTCCGATCCTTTCTTTTCGGCGCGTCCGGCTTCATCCAGCCAACTGCAATGATTATGCGGCACGCAAAACAATTCGCCCCGGAACGACGTTTTAAAATACCAATAAGTTGTATCGTTCCAGGGCAGGGTTTTGCTCTGAAGGCCGCAGAATCATCTGGTTGTCTGGCGCCGCACGATCGCCGGTTACAGTAATCCGCTCAGCCGTATTTCAAAATGACTGACTTTGAAGTGTGAAATTTCAGATCAATTGTTTGCTATGAAAAACAGCATCGCGGCGATGGTTGTCTGCGCCTCTGGGCCCGCCGCAGAAACCGCTGATATGTCTGGTCTGTCCGCAGGGTCGGTTAATGCTCCTGCCAAACCGACATTTCCGCCATCCCTGGCGGTCAGATGCGTAAGCGGTCCGGCTCCACAAATTGGGGCGCAGGGGCCTGCCCCGCAAAGGGGTTTCAGACTGAAATAGAGTAATCGATTAATGTCACTCCAAACTATGGGAAGCAGTGATTGATCAGCCCTAATTACTGCAACACATGCCTAACCGGCTGCAGTAATGGTGGCGGTGTTTCACCCAGCGACTCAGCAATGGATATCTCGTTAATCCGGCACAGGGCATCCAGCGGCAGGTCATTGGCGGCGCAGCCAAAAGGCTCTTCCATTTCTTCGGACAGCACATCCAGACCAAAAAACGTGTACGCCACAATCACCGTAAATAACGCCGCATACCATCCCAGTGATGGCACCAAACCAAAGGGCAGTAAATAACAGTACAGGTAAGCGGTACGGTGGGTCAGCAGCGTGTAGGCAAACGGCAGCGGCGTGGTGGCAATGCGCTCACTGGCGGCCTGCACGGCAGCTAAGCGGGTTAAATGCTCGTCCAGAATCCGCAGACCCACCGCATCGATATGCTGCTGGCGGTACAGTTCACCAATAATCCGCCCAGCGCGGCGCAGGCAGTACTCCGCCGGATTCTGGTGGCTGAATACGCGCTCAATATCTTCATCACTTAACCAGGGTTTCAGCTCTTTGCGGCTGTCCTGCTTACGCAATGAACCGCGCAGCGCATGGCAATGTGCAGCACACCAGTGCAGTAAATCGTGGCGCAATTGTCCGGCCGCCGAATGTTCCGCCTGCAGATCCAGCAACGTCTCGCTGGAGCGTGCCAGACTGCGGATTTCGTACACCATCGCGCCCCACTGCTTGCGCGCTTCCCACCAGCGCTCATAAGAGGCGTTATTACGGAAACCGAGAAAAATCGACAGCGCCACACCGAGCAGAGTAAATGGCGCAAGAGAAAACTCAGGAACACTCAGCCAGCGCAGTTCATGCAGCGCACTGACCGCGGCGGCAAATAATCCAACCGCCAGCAGGTGCGGAAAAATACGCGGCACAACCGAACCACGAATCACAAACAGCAGCGCAATGGCATTGGGACGTGGACGGACAATCATAAAACAGCCTTTTTAAAGGCAGGACTTAACGTCCTGCGGGTTTACCAATAACAACAGAGATCAGAGCAACAGCGCCCAACGCCCAGCAATAGGTAACGGCACTGACCAGCTGCAGCGGTGACAGTGCCGCCAGCGAGGCGGCCAGCAGCATCTGCGCACCGTAAGGAATAATGCCCTGCACCACACAGGAGGCAATATCCATCAGGCTGGCGCTGCGCTTGGGGTCTACGCCGTAGCGCTCGGCAATATCTTTCGCCAGGCTGCCGGAAATAATAATGGCTACTGTATTGTTGGCGGTACAGAGGTTGGCCAGCGCCACCGACGAGATAATACTGAATTCACCGGCGCGGCGGTGATCTTTCGGAGCACTGCCTTTACGGCTCAGGCGATCAATAAAAGCACCGATCCAGGCAAGGCCGCCACCGGCTTTCATCAGTGCCGCCAGGCCACCGATAAAAATCGACAGAATCATAATTTCCTGCATGCTGCCGTAACCGGCGTAAATATCCTTCGCCCAGTTCGCCAGATGATAATCCTCTACCCGGACCAGGCCGATCACACCGGCCAGAACAATACCGGCGAACAGCACCAGTAAAACATTCAGACCGCTGAGCGCTAACCCCAGCACGGCGATATAAGGCAGCACCAGCCAGAGGTCATAACCCCTCACCTGCTGCGCCTCGCTGGCCGCGCCCTGATAAGCCAGCCATAACAGGGTGATGATCGCCGCCGGTAAGGCAATCTTGAAATTCATGCGGAATTTATCGCGCATTTCACAACCCTGGGTGCGGGTTGCGGCAATGGTGGTATCGGAAATAATCGACAGGTTATCGCCAAACATCGCACCGCCCATCACCGTACCGATGGTCAGTACCGTCGATAATTCCGTGGCCTCGCTGATGCCCACCGCAATGGGGGCAATGGCTGCAATGGTACCCATAGAGGTACCCATGGAAGTGGCGATAAAAGCGGTCATCACAAACAGACCGGGCAACACCAGTGGCGCCGGAATCAGGCTGAGACCAAAATTCACCGTCGCATCCACACCGCCAATGGCCTTGGCCACACTGGCAAAACCACCGGCCAGCAGGAAAATCAGCACCATGGTAATCAGGGTGTTATCGGCACAGCCGCGAATCAGGGCATCGACGCGCTGGTTCAGCGTGCCACGGGCCAGCAACAGTGCCAGCAGAATGGCCGGCAGAATCGCCACCGGGGCCGGCACCTGATAAAAGGCGAAGTCCACCCCGGCCTGCTGGTAATACAGACCGCCACCAATAAACAGCGCCAGAAACAAACCAATAGGCAACAATGCCAGCGCAGATGGGGCCACAGCAGCCGCTGAAGAAGTGGCCGATGAAGAAGACGCCACAGCGCCAGGTTCAGAAGAAGTGTTAAGACTCACGGGAGCAGTCCTGCCAGCAGATGAAAGCCGGGCATTGTAAAGGAAGCACCCGCTATCCCTAAGAACAAATAATTATGAGGGCATAACTGACCGGATTCGCTCCGGATGCCTGAGCAAATAAGCAGCGCTCAGACGCCCTGCAGAGTCACCAGTAAGCGCCACGGTCGCGACTGGCCAGACCCCGTTGCGTGAATAGATGCAGAAGGCTGTATTCGGCTTTAGCTGCGAAATCAACACAATCATTGATTTCGCAATTTAATACGGTATCTATTTGCCCACTCTCTTAGCCAGTTCTTCACCGGAGTCAAAAAGTGTCAAACCGTCCGCCGAAATGGTTAACGTGCCTGTAATAGAATTGTTCCCCTGTGTTATGCCGCCATCATCATCACTTTCATTAATAAGCGTCGCTTGGAATGCACCCGTTGATGCATTCCAGCTGTAGGTACCATATTCACCTGAGGCAACAATAGAGCCGGATTGCTTGGTATGGCCATTAAAATAGCGACCATCTGCTGTAAACACGATGACGTTATAGTCATTTGGATCATCAGATGGCTCATGCAGCCACCCGCCCACGATCCCTGAGGTCGCTGACCTAACTTTAGAAACTTCGAAGCGTTCGTCTTCGTCAGTTAAAATGATGCTATCGCCATTTAGCTTCAGAGGGACTTCTTTAACTTTAGGTGCTTCGCCCGTTATTCCCCCTTCACCATCGCTATCGTCGATGGTTGTAACCGTTATACTGCCTGCTGCCAGGTCCCAGGTGTAGGTTCCGTATTCACCAGAAACGGGATAGGTAATCTGATCTGCTTCTGCAGCGTAGGGATTGATTGGCTCACTATTTTTGGTGTGACCGACATAATAGCGACCGTCCTCCATATACCATACGACGTTATAATCCGTGTTATCGTCGGGATTACCGAGCAACCAGGCGCCGGCCAGGTCATTACTCAACTGATCTTCAAAATGTTCGGTCGCGGCCTCTACCGAAACCAGCCCTGTAACGGGAACAGCCTGACCACCGTCGGTGACCAACGCCACGACCGCATCATTTTGTGCAAAATCGTCTGTTGGCACAGAAAAATCCACCGCTTGAGTAGCCGCAGCCGTAGCGTCTGCTGAAATGGTAATGCCGTTTTCTGGATTACCGTCTGCATCCAGGGTTTGCAGTAAACGAAGCATGTTTGTTACTTCATTCTCTTTCTGCTCGGGCGTTGCTGCATCTGCTGCTAAATCGATTGGCGTTACCGTTTTACTCGCCGGACCGGAAGGGAGTTGTACTTGGCCAATGCTAAACGTGATGGTTTCACCCTCAACGAAGCGAAACTCACCGTCCGCATTGGTGGTGCCAGTTTGAGTCTCTGTGTTGTAGGTCATGCCAGCCACAGGACTATCCAGGAAAACACCAGTCAGTACCGTTGGCGTACGCGAGTCACCATCATCTGAGCCGCCACCAGACCCTCCACCGCATGCAGCTAATGCCGCCACACACACGAACACAACTATTTTGTTTATAGGCAGGTTTTTCATAAGTAGCCCTTACTTCCTCATTGTTTGTTCCGTCAATACCACTTTACGGGCTCTAGGTTACGCCAACAATACATGTTAAACAGAAGATTGATGCACTGGATAGCACTGCAACTCTCCCCAGATCGATACCACCCATTACTAGCCTCTGGCAATATGAGCAAGTACGAATAATCAGCGCGCCTGATTTGCGTATAACACGGAAATATACGGTATATCGTTCGACCGATTCTTTATATACGGGGCTTCGTGGACGAATCGCTGATACCTGCAAAAAAGCCGCCACTCATTGCTGAGTAGCGGCTTTCTTCACAGGCCATTTGGTGGGCAGTGCCCACCCTACATATCAGAGTGAATGTGGGGCTCGTCGCGGATAAGATCCGCCCCCACAATTCGGCGTTTGGTTTATATCCGGCATTGCGGCTGAATTCATGCGCCTGCGGCCTGCTTAATCGAGCGGTATCGCGGGCATGGCCCGCTCCTACAATTCGGTGTTTGGTTTATATCCGGCGTTGCGGCTGAATTCATGCGCACGAGGCCCGGCGCAGGGCCGATTGCGTGCTCCTGTACAATCGGCATTTCCGCCATCCATGGCGGTCAGGCAGCCCCGCATTGGCTTCAATTTAACCAAAAAGCCAGCCCGCGCAGCGGCTACAACTCTGAACACAACGCCTTTCAACACCAACAAAAACGGCTGCCGAAGCAGCCGTCTTATATCCTCTCAGGCGGCAGGCACGACTACGCAGAGCGTAGTAGCGAGTCAACGCCTTCCAACACCCCCAAAAAAAACGACTGCCGGAGCAGTCGTCTTATATCCTCTCAGGCAGCAGGCACGACTACGCAGTACGTAGCAGCGGGCCTGTCAGCACCTTACCGGCACTCAACGCATCGGCGGCATACCACCACCGAACGGACCACCGCCACCCATCGGGCCGCCTGGTCCACCCATACCGCCCATGGCACGCATCATTTTGCGCATGCCACCTTTGGCGGTCACTTTTTTCATCATTTTCTGCATCTGTGAGTGCTGTTTCAGTACGCGGTTAACATCCTGAATCTGGGTGCCGGAACCGGCGGCAATACGCTTTTTACGCGAGCCGTTGATTTTGTCCGGAAAACGGCGCTCTTCACGGGTCATGGAATAGATAATGGATTCCATCTGTTTGAAGGACTTTTCTGCCGCATCGGTCTGCTTGGCCATCTGCCCCATATTGCCCATGCCCGGTAATTTATCGAGCATGGAGGTCAGGCCGCCCATGTTTTTCATCTGCTGAATCTGGTCGAGGAAATCTTCCAAATCAAAGCCTTTACCGGTTTTTATCTTTTTCGCCAGTTTTTCGGCTTTCTGTTTATCGATGGTGCGTTCGGCTTCTTCCACCAGGGTGAGGATGTCACCCAGGTCGAGAATACGGGAGGCCACACGATCCGGATGGAAAGGCTCCAGTGCATCGGTTTTCTCGCCCATACCCATAAACTTGATCGGCTTACCGGTAATATGACGCACCGACAGCGCAGCACCACCACGGGCATCACCGTCAGCCTTGGTCAGAATCACACCGGTTAACGGCAGCGCTTCGTTAAAGGCTTTGGCGGTATTGGCAGCATCCTGACCGGTCATGGCGTCAACCACAAAGAGGGTCTCCACCGGATTAATACCGGCGTGCAGCGCCTTGATTTCGGCCATCATCTCTTCGTCAACGGCGAGACGACCAGCGGTATCCACCAGCAGCACATCGGCATGGGCACGCTTTGCGGCATCGATAGCACCACGGGCAATATCCAGCGGTTTCTGATCCGGTGACGACGGGTGGAACAGCGCCCCTACATCGTTGGCCAGGGTTTCCAGCTGTTTGATCGCCGCCGGACGGTAAACGTCGGCCGAAACCACCATTACCTTTTTCTTTTCGCGCTCAGCCAAAAATTTGGCCAGCTTGCCCACGGTAGTGGTTTTACCGGCACCCTGCAGACCCGCCATCAGCACGATTGCTGGCGGCTGAACCGACAGATTCAGCTTTTCGTTGGCATCGCCCATGACCTTCTGTAATTCGTCATGAACAATTTTCAGGAACACCTGGCCCGGATTCAGGCTCTTAAGCACTTCGGTGCCGATGGCGCGCTCTTTTACCTGTTCGGTAAAGGCTTTGACCACCGGCAGCGCTACGTCGGCTTCCAGCAGCGCCATACGCACTTCGCGTACGGTGCTTTTAATATTTTCTTCCGTCAGCTTGGCCTGGCCGGTAATGCTTTTAAGGGCATTCCCCAGGCGGTCGGTAAGGCTCTCAAACATCGTGATGACTCGTACCCAGATACAAAACAGCCGGCAGTATACCCCGGCAAAGCGCAGGCCCCAAACTCCGTACCTGCCGGCACCGACGGATTCTGCCGGATACGGTGACACAGTACTCTTTTACCCGTTTGCGGCATGTGCGAAACTGCCGCCCTCTGAAGAGGATTTTTCATGTCAGGATTAGTATTGGCGCTGCCCGCCGCCGGGTTTTATCTGTTTGCCGCATGGCGCCAGTGGCAGACCGTCAGCGGCCAGAAAACCGCCAGCCGCATGCCGGTGCTGATGAGCACCATGATCGCCGCCCTGCTGCACCTGGGCTATATCGGCATGGAGATGCTGGGACGCGATCACATCAACTTCGCCATGTTCGAAGTCGGCTCACTGATCTGCTGGGTCATCACCCTGCTGCTGCTGTTCTCCGGCTGGAAGAAACCGGTCGACAACCTGTTTATCGGCCTGCTGCCAATGGCCGCCGTAATTCTGCTGCTGGCGGCGGTTTCCGGTCAGCAAATGCCACTTGAGCATCTGAGTTATGGCCTGGCCTGGCATATTCTGCTGTCGATACTGGCCTATTCCGTCTTTACCATCGCCGCAGTACAGTCGGTGTTGTTGTATCTGCAGGATCTGGCACTTAAAAAACGCCAGACACGGGGACTGGTACAGGCGCTGCCGCCACTGCAAACCATGGATTTACTGCTGTTCGAAATGGTCTGGCTGGGCATGATCCTGCTGACCGCCGCTTTTGCCATCGGCTGGCCTTATGTGTTCGATCTGAAAGCCCAGCATCTGCTGCATAAAGTGGTGTTCGCCAGCCTCGGCTGGATCGTGTTCGCCATTTTACTGGTTGGCCGCTACCGTTTTGGCTGGCGTGGCGTGATTGCCAGCCGCTGGACCCTGATTGGCACAGGCTTTCTGGTGCTGTCGTATTTCGGCACCAAGTTTGTGCTGGAAATGGTGTTGCAGCGCTGATTCAGCCGCTTTCTGCGCCAGCAAGCCTGCTGGCGCAGTTGACAGCCCAACATCCGCCCCTATGATGGCGGGATCTTAATGTTAAAAGGATCCCGTCTTGAGTGACGTTCCCTTAAGTGTGCTCTTCGGCATACTGGTTCTGTTAATCATCTTATCTGGATTTTTCTCAAGTTCCGAAACCGGCATGATGTCGCTTAACCGTTACCGGTTACGCCATCTGGCCAAAAGTAAGCATAAGGGGGCATTGCGTGCCACCAAACTGCTGGAAAAGCCCGATCGTCTGATTGGTACCATCCTTACCGGTAATAACCTGGTCAACTTTGCTGCCGCCGCTCTGGCAACCATCATCAGCCAGCGCCTGTGGCCGGATAACCCCGATCTCGCCGTCTTTGTTAACACCATTCTGTTTACTCTGGTGGTGCTGATCTTTGCCGAGCTGACGCCAAAAACCCTCGCCGCCATCGCGCCGGAAAAAATTGCCTTTCCTGCCTCGCGCGCATTGCTGGCGATTCAGTGGCTGCTGCAGCCTTTTGTCTGGTTTGTAAACACCATTGCCAACGCCCTGCTGCGTCTGGTTCGGGTGGACGTCAACAACACCACGCCGGATAACCTCAGTACCGAAGAACTGCGCACCATCGTGCGTGAAGCCGGCTCCATGATTCCCAAGCGTCACCAGCATATGCTGATCAGTATTCTTGATCTGGAGAAGATGACGGTAAACGACATCATGGTGCCGCGTACCGAACTGGTGGGCATCGACCTCAACGATGACCTCGACACCGTGCTGCAACAACTGCGCACCACCCAGCACACCCGTTTGCCGGTGTTTCGTGGTGATATCAACAATGTGGTTGGCATACTGCACACCCGTAATATCAGCCGCTTTTTAACCTCCGGCGAATTCCTCAAAGAAGATCTGGAAAAAATCTGCCGTGAGCCTTATTTCATTCCGGAAAGCACACCGCTGCATACCCAGCTGTTTAACTTTCAGAAGAATAAGCGCCGTATTGCTCTGGTCGTCGATGAATACGGAGATGTGCAGGGCATCTGTACACTGGAAGATATTCTTGAGGAAATCGTCGGCGAATTTACCACCGACGTGGTCTCCGCCGCCTCTCCGGACGTACATCCGCAGGAAGACGGCAGTTATATCGTCGATGGTGCTGCCTATGTGCGCGATGTGAACAAAGCGCTGAAATGGGATCTGCCGACCGATGGCCCGAAAACCATCAGCGGCCTGATTGTCGAAATTCTCGAGCATATTCCCGATGCGCCGGTCTGCCTGCGCATTGGTTATTACCGCGTAGAAATTCTGCAGATCAAAGACAACACCATCCGCGCCGCCAAGATGACCACCGACCGCAAGATCAAGCTGCCGGATTAAGGCTTGCCAGCAGGCTGACGACTGCACGTCAGCCTGTTTCGTACTTCAGTTATTCCCCCCTCCCAGATACTCCTGCACACAGTGCAAACACTCTGTTGCAAAAAAGCAGTATGTTCATTGCTGCCCGAAATATACGAAACGTATATACTTCGTGTAATTCAACCGGGAGCCTGCTGATGGGTATTGTTAAAATTTCTGACGATCTGCACGAAGAGATCCGTGACGCCAGCGCGTCTATGTCGCGCTCAATTAATGCCCAGGCTGAGTTCTGGATCAAAATCGGCATGCTGGCCGAATTCTATCCTGACCTCACTTACCCACAGCTGACACGCAAGCTGCTGAGCAGTAAAGAACTGCCACTGAAGGAGTTACTGCAACATGCTGGTTAAAATCAAAACCGCGGAAGAGCTGGCACTGATGCGTGAATCAGGACGCTTGCTGGCGCAGGTGTTTGCCATGCTTGATGACTACGTCAAAGCCGGCATCAGCACCATGGATATCAACAACCGGGTCGAAGACTTTATCGTCAACGACCTGCAGGCGCGACCGGCCAGCAAGGGGCAGTACGATTTTCCCTATGTACTGAATCCATCGGTAAATCATGTGGTTTGCCACGGCATGCCCAAAGCCAGCCAGCTGCTGCGCAACGGTGATATTGTCAATCTCGATATCACCCTGGAAAAAAACGGCTTTATTGCCGACTCCAGCAAAATGTACTGCGTCGGCCAGATTAACCCACAGGCCCGGCGTCTGGTGGATACCACCTATCAGGCGATGTGGGCCGGCATTCGTCAGGTACGTCCCGGCGCCCGTCTGGGCGACATCGGCCAGGCCATTCAACAGGTTGCCGAACGCGCAGGCTTCAGCGTGGTACGCGAATATACCGGCCACGGTATTGGCCGCGAAATGCACGAAGAACCGCAGGTACTGCACTACGGTAAAGCCGGCAGTGGCATGAAGCTGGAAGAAGGTATGACCTTCACCATCGAACCCATGATCAATCAGGGCGATCACCGTTTAAAACATATGAAAGACGGCTGGACGGTCATTACCCGCGACAAAAAACTGTCGGCTCAGTGGGAACACACCATCGCTGTTACGGCGACAGGTTATGAAGTACTTACTCTGCGCGATGAAGAAAAAACCGCAGCGATTTAACCATCGCTGCGAACTGACCCTGATCATGCCAACCCATGGTTTTGCCCTTTATTCACCCGGCGGGCATGCTATATTGCGCCACTGACATCCTTGCCAGTTTTTGGAGCAAACATGCGTCGTATCACCCGTGAAGAGTATCCCATTGACACCCTGCAACGTATTGTCAATGGCGTCACCTTCTTCAAGGACCTGATTCACAGCGACCCGACTCAGTTTGAATTACTGATGAGTGTTACTCAGTTTGTGACCGCCGATCAGGACGAAATCATCCTGCACCACGGCGATGACGCCAACGTGCTGTATTTTTTGCTGAAGGGTCAGCTTGCAGTGTTAGCCGATGATGACAGCGGTGAAGTGATCAACGAAATCAATGCCGGCGAAATGTTCGGCGTGATGGCCATGGTGCTGAACTTCAAACGTTCAGCCTCGATTAAAGTGAATGGCCGTACTGCCTTACTGGCCGGTATTGACTACCAGCACTTCAGCGACCTTGATGATTTCACCCTGTTTACGCTGCGCACCAAAATCAGTTTCTTCCGCATGCTGACCAACAATATCCGCTGGAATCTGGAGCGCAATAAAATGCAGCTGCCCGATCACCCGCTGGTCGGCAAAGTACGCACACTGCCCCTCTATACCGGCGAAAAAAACACCCTGGAAGAATTGCACGCCCTTCATCACCAGGCGCATGCCCTGTCCGAACTGCTGTGCGAATGGAACGATGCAATGAATGACGGCGGAGAATGGAAGGAGTACTGATACCCAGCGGTGGTACTCATTAATTTCTGGTAGTGCACAGATTTCCTGCCCGCAACAGTCTGATCCGTGGCTGCACCAGAGTCTGACCGGACACCACCGGCAATGCCCGGCTAAGGTCTTAACCCTGCGGTAAAAAAGCACTTTGCAGCGTTCTTTTACAGTCCTACAATGCCTGCGCTTTATGACCCATGTCTTTCCCTTCCGGACACTCCGTCCGGGCGACAACGAGGTTACCTGATGCCCGATTTTTTGCCCTACCTGCTGATCGCACTGGCCTTTCTTGGTCTGCTCGCCGTTGTACTTGAAGAAGTTATCCACGTAAACAAAGCTCAGGTTGTACTGTTTTTAGGTGCACTGTCCTGGGTTCTGCTGTTTGCGTTTTCCTCAGACACCCACACCCATGAGCTGGTCCAGGAAGGATTGCAGGAAAATATCGGAGAAATTGCCAGCCTCTGGCTGTTCCTGCTGGCCGCTATGACCTTTGTTGCCTACCTCAACAAAAAAGGGCTGATTGAAAGTCTGATTTATCGTTTCCTGCCCAGGCAGGTATCCGAACGCAAACTGCTGATTATGGCTGGTCTGTTCAGCTTTGTATTTTCGTCGCTGGCCGACAACATTACGGCGACGTTAATTTCTGTTGCATTGATTTTATCGCTGAATTTATCCGCCGCTAAAACCCTGCGCTTTGCCACCGTGGTGGTGTTTGCAGTGAACTCTGGTGGTGTTGCCATGATCACCGGTGACGTTACCACGCTGATGATTTTCCTCGCCGGTAAAGTCAGCATTACCAATCTGCTTTTGTTATCACTGCCAGCCCTGACCGCAGTACTGTTACTCGCCGCCATGCTGTCCTGGTCGCTGCGTGATCATGCCATTATTCAGCATAAAGAAAACGATCTGGCGCGGGTCGATCTGGCCATCGCCGCTATTTTTATTCTGACTATTCTTGCCACGATTGCCGGCAATGTCATGTTTGATATTCCGCCTGTACTGAGCTTCCTGACTGGGCTGTCGGTAATGTTTCTGGTAGCCCGGGCTTACGGCGAAGATACTGAAAACCATCCGATCCTTAACTATATCCGCCAGATCGAGTTCGACACTTTGCTGTTCTTCCTCGGTATCCTGTTGATTGTCGGCTCACTGAAAGAAATCCATGCGCTCGACAGCTTTGTGGCGCTGTACCAGCATATGCCAGCCTGGGCCGCCAATTATCTGATGGGACTGCTGTCTGCCGTGATTGATAACGTTCCGCTGACGGCCGCTCTGCTGAAAGCCGATGTAACGATGACGCTGCAGGAATGGATGGCACTGACCTATGCCGTCGGCGTAGGCGGTTCGTTGCTGATTATCGGTTCTGCCGCTGGCATTGTGGCCATGAGCAAAATTGATGAGCTGACTTTTGGCAGCTACCTGAAGTTTTTTATTGCTCTGATTATCGCCTACAGCGTCGGCTATAGCAGTGTGCTGCTGCTTGGCCACTATGTACTTTAAACAGCCATTACAGACTGTATAAAAAATGCCCGGTATTTACCGGGCATTTTTTATTTAATCGGTTTACTGTCAGACATCAGCGATATTGAGCATAACGCAGCCGCAGCGGCTCAATAATATCCTGATGTTGCTCAATCCATTCACGCATCGTCGCTGGTGCATACTCCACCCCCGGCCAGGGCACCGGATACTGAAACGGCTGAAATAGCGGTGCAAATAACGCACAGGCCGTAAGATCGGCACGGGTGAAATGTTCGCCAACCAGAAAATGCGACTGGCTGTAGGCCAGGCGTAAATCGGTTAATACACTTTCCATACGCAGCTGCGCTTTAGCGGCATTATCCGGTGTGATTTTCATCCAGCGACGCATTCCGTTTTCCAGCTTAGGAAAAATTGAACGCAATAACCAACGATAAAAGAACGGTTTACGTGCCCCCAGCAAAGGAATGACCTGAGCTGGTTGTTGCAATAAATGATGGTAACTCCAGAGACGGACATCCGGCCCGGCTTCGGCATCCAGACGACGCTCCCACTCCAGTACCTGAGCACGCAGTTCCGGATTTTTTGGCAGCAGTGGTTTTTGCGGGAAAACCTGATCAAGATAATCCAGAATCGCTGATGAACCATGCACAACCTGTCTGCCGTGTTTCAACACAGGCACCGACGTCTGGCCACTGAGTTTTTGCATCAACGCAATATGACGGCCCGGGACAAGATTAACCGTTTTATAGCGGATACCTTTATAGTCCAGTGCCCAGCGGATTTTTTCGCAGTAGTGAGAAATCGGGAATTGATACAGCGTAATACGCATCACAAAACCTCTTTATATTTTTTATGGGCGGACTTTAACAGGCCTGACGACTTTAAAAAAGCAGCCGGCTATTTTTGGTACTGAAGAACTGTTTTATGACTATAATGATTCAGGAAGGGAAGCAGACAAAACACGGCAGCGCTGTCAGGGCAGCTTAAGCTGCAGTTCCAGTTCTGCGCCGAGGATGGTTTCATTCAGCGGTTTGGCTTTTGCCTCTTCCGACTCATCCAGATGCAGACGACCGGACCAGTGCACGGCAGATTCGCTTGGTTGCTTGCCAAATACATTCGGAAAAGCATCACTGTTACCGTAACTGTAATCATCCCATTCCATATCCGGCAATTTGAGATTAAGCCGCACAGGTTCTTTTGTTTTTTCACCCATGTTGTTGTCATAACCGTCAGAAACGACGGCCTTCTCTGCCGGTGCCTGCGGAGTATTTACTTCGACCTGAACGGAAGCGTCCCCCTGATTAAACAATTGTGCCGGGGTTCTGCTGCCACGCAGAATACGGTTGTCAGTTTCATTCAGAGTGACCAGTACCAAAGTGGCGGCCAGTGTTGCAAATACGATCGGATAACGCATAAAGACTAAAAGCTGCTCCCGCAGATAAATTTCAAAACCGCCCAAAAGCAAGCACACACAACAGGCTGAGTGTCAGTAAACCACAGGCGATTCCGGATAACGCTCGGCTGGTGCGCAAAATAGCCTCTAATAACGCTGAAGAACAGCGCCGGATAAGCCATTTGCAAAGCGCACAGCTGACCTTTTAAGATCCTTCAAAGCCTAAAAGATTCCCTGCCAGCGCAGAAACCTGCCCTCTTCCTCACGTCGCTCAGCAGGCGGCTGTGCCGATTCAGCTACATACAGCCCGGTCAGAGCACAAAGTTCACCATCGCGCAGCAGGGCTGGCCAGCATTCCCGCAACCAGGGAGGAACGCCGGCCTCCTGCCAGAGATGTTTCAGTGTTTTACGTGGCCTGCCGGCTATTTTCAGCGTCATGCCCTGACAGGTCCCTGCCGGCACTAAGTGGTAGTTCCCAGGCTGCACAAGCACGTCATGCCTGCTCTCTGCCGCAGGTGCAGTGACAAGCGCACCTCCGTACCATGGAATGTGGCAGTCGTCCGCAATAACCACGTCACGGGGATCAGCACTGAACGGTGGTATTTCAGCCACCAGATACAACTGCTGCTGATAACGGCGGATGGTTAAATCTCCGAGCTGCAGCCGCGGCTGACGGTCGGGAGCGGCGGCAATTACCTCCTGTTCGACCCGTTGCAGAAATTCAGCGCCCGGCATACCGCCATTCAGACCACAGCGTGCCAGCCAGCCGCGCAACAGATAAGGCCGGTGATGCGCCGGGGCGGCCAGTAAAGCCGTAACCGAACAGGTATAGGCTGCAGCAAAAGGCCAGTGGCAGGAACACAGGCAGGCCTCTACCACTGGCTGCAATAATTCCTCTAACAACTGCTGATCCTGTTGCAGCTGCGCAATAGAGCGCTGCAGTGCGGCGTCTTTGCCCGGCAAACGGGCAAATATCTGCGGCAGCAGCGTTTGTCGCCACCAGTTGCGTTCAAACCTCTCATCACCGTTGGATTCATCTTCAACCCAGCTCAGCTGCTGTGCTGCGGCATAGTCTTCCAGCTGTGCGCGGTGGATGTTTAATAAAGGCCTTAACAGCCAGATGCCAGACCCCGGCTGCAGCTCACGCACGGCAGCCATTGCCGCCAGACCGGTCAGGCCACTGCCGCGCAGTAAACGCATAAAAAAGGTTTCTGCCTGATCATCAGCATGATGAGCCAGCAGCAGCGTATCGCCAGGCTGACAGTGGCGGGCGAAGGCCTGATAACGGGCCTCCCGGGCCGCCTGCTCAATACCGGCGCCATGGTTGCTGACCACCACCCGCTCGCAGACAAAAGGAACCTGTAATTGCGCGCACTGCTGCCCACAGTGAGCCGCCCAGGCATCAGCATTAGCCGATAAACCATGGTGTACGTGCAGCGCCAGCAAACGGTCTTTAAGCGCAGCGTTCTGTGCCAGCAGATGCAGCAACACTGTGGAATCCAGCCCGCCACTGTAGCCAACCAGCAGTCGTCCCTGACTTGCGGACAATGATGCCAGTGCCTGATTCAGGGTGTTCAGCAAAGCTTCGGACATAGCGCTGTTTCAGAAGAATAAAGCAGGGATTGTAGGCAGCCTGCGCAGCCAAGACCAGCGGGTTATGCATTGCGGCAATGTCATCCACTGACTAGGCTTAGCGGACGATGCTGAACACAGGAAAGAGTAATGGCAGATAAAAACGCCGATTGTGAACGATTACTTTGCAATCAATGCGCTGATGCCGCCAATCTGGGTTTTGATTTCACTATGGCTTTTCAGCCCATTGTGAATTGTACGACACAGCGCATTTTTGGTTATGAGGCGCTGGTGCGCGGGCTGAATAATGAATCAGCGTACTCAGTCATTTCCCGCGTTAATGACGATAACCGTTATACCTTTGATCAGTTCTGCCGCATCAAGGCCATCGCACTGGCGGCCAGGCTGGGTATTGATTCCATGCTGAGCATCAATTTTTTACCCAATGCGATTTATCAGCCCGAACGCTGTATCCGCACCACTCTGGAAGCCGCCCGGAAATATGGCTTTCCCACCGATAAAATCATGTTCGAATTCACCGAAGTCGAAAAAATCTCAGACAGCGGTCATATAAAACGCATTGTTGAATATTACCATGATCTGGGTTTCAAAACCGCGACAGACGACTTTGGTTCCGGTTATTCCGGGCTGAATCTGCTGGCAGACTTTCAGACCGATATCATAAAACTGGATATGGAATTAATCCGTAATATTCATCGGAGCAGCGCACGACAAACGATCGTACGTAACTGTCTGGCGATGTTCAGCGAGCTGAATATCACCGCATTAGCAGAAGGAATTGAAACCGCTGAAGAATATGACTGGCTGCGGGATGCCGGTATTGAACTGATGCAGGGCTACCTGTTTGCCAGCCCCGGCTTTGAAACCCTGCCTGAGGTCAGTTTTCCCGTTTAGCCAGCCGCATATTGGTTATCGGGGCAACAGCGGTATTTTTCACACCCACGTTGTCGCCCCCACAAGCTTATGCAAATAATAATTCCACCGCATCATCGCCATAGGCATAACGCAGTTCCTGCAGTTGCTCATCGCTGGGATTAATGCGCCAGCTGTCACCCAGCTGAATATCACAGCGCGCAACCGAGTTATAGAAATCCAGCACCACCGGGCAGCCGTTATCCATACGCTGCAGCAGGCGTTTTAAATCATTGCAGAATTCATCTTCCGAACGTTCACCATCGACACGGATACGCAGCGCTTTGGCAAAGGTCAGACGCGCCTGACTGATTTCCATGGCCGCCCGCCCGGTGGCTTTTAATCCGCCGGAATAATCATCGTGGGAAACCAGTGCTTCGACCACCAGCACACGGTCTTTCGCCACGACTTCGCGCACCTGTTCATAAATATCCGAGAACAGCGCTACTTCAACCCGGCCGGTACGGTCATCGAGGGTCACAAAGCACATATTGTCGCCGCGTTTATTTTTCATCACGCGCATATCCACCACCAGCCCCGCCAGTTTTTGCGGCGCCTTGGCTTCCTGTAAATGCGACAATTTATTCGGCACCAGCTTGCGTACTTCGTGCTCGTATTCATCGAACGGGTGGCCGGTAACAAATAAACCCAAGGTATCTTTTTCGCCCTGCAAACGTTCTTTCAAAGACCAGTCGCGCAGATGGCGGTAACGTTCGTAAGGGTCGGCACCAACGGCTTCTTCCTCCTGCACTTCACCGAATAAATCCATCATACCGGCCGCTTCGTTAGCGGCTGTCTGGCCTGCACTCTTAATCGCATCTTCCAGGCTGGCCATTAATACAGAACGTGGCGCTGTACTTTCCAGACGGTCAAAGGCACCGCAGCGCACCAGAGCTTCCAGCACACGCTTATTAATTTTTTTGCCGTCGACACGCTGGCAGAAATCGAATAAATCTTTAAAAGGGCCTTCGCTGCGGGCAGCAATAATGGCCGCTATCGGGCCTTCACCCACGCCTTTTACCGCGCCCAGACCATAAACGATGGCACCATCATCATTTACGGTAAAACCAAACTGGCTCTGGTTAACATCCGGCAGTACCAGCTCCAGTTCCATCTCACGGCATTCTTCGATAAAGGTCACAACCTTATCGGTATTCTGCATATCGGAGGTCAGAACCGCGGCCATAAACGGCGCCGGGTAATGCTGCTTTAACCACAGTGTCTGGTAGGACACCACCGCATAAGCCGCGGAGTGCGATTTGTTAAAACCGTAACCGGCGAATTTTTCCACCAGATCGAAAATCTTCATCGCCAGATCAGGATCAACGCCCTGCGAAGCCGCGCCGTCACGGAAGGTGTCGCGCTGCTTGGCCATTTCTTCCGGCTTTTTCTTACCCATCGCCCGACGCAGCATATCCGCGCCGCCGAGGGTATAACCGGCCAGAATCTGGGCGATCTGCATAACCTGTTCCTGATAAACGATAACGCCGTAGGTCGGTTCCAGCGTTTCTTTCAGGCTTTCGTGTTCAAAATCAGGATGCGGATAGGCCACCTTGGCGCGGCCATGTTTACGGTTAATAAAGTCGTCCACCATGCCCGACTCCAGCGGCCCCGGACGAAACAGGGCCACCAGTGCGATCATATCTTCGATATTATCCGGCTGCAGGCGGCGGATAAGATCTTTCATCCCGCGTGATTCCAGCTGGAATACCGCGGTGGTCTGGGCGGCTTTTAATAATTTATACGACGGCTCATCGTCGAGCGGAATCTGACTGATGTCGACCGGTGGCAGATTTTCTTTGGCGCGCTTGCTGTTAATAGTTTTCAGCGCCCAGTCGATAATGGTCAGGGTGCGCAGACCGAGGAAGTCGAACTTCACCAGGCCGGCTTCTTCCACATCGTTTTTATCGAATTGCGTCACCAGACCGGTACCGTCAGGTTCACAGGCGGTGGCCGAAAAATCGGTTAATTTGGTTGGCGCAATCACCACACCACCGGCGTGCTTACCGGTCTGACGGGCAATACCTTCGAGCTTCAGCGCCATTTCCCAGATTTCCTGGGCTTCTTCGTCTTCGTCGAGGAATTCTTTTAACAGGGCTTCAGACGCCAGCGCTTTTTCCAGCGTCATGCCCGGATCGCCGGGAATTAATTTGGATAATTTATCGGCCAGACCGAAGGATTTTCCCTGTGCCCGCGCCACATCGCGCACCACCGCTTTTGCCGCCATAGTACCGAAGGTCACAATCTGCGATACCGCTTCACGGCCATAGGTGTCGGCTACGTAAGCAATTACCTGCTCACGGTTTTCCATACAGAAGTCGATATCGAAATCGGGCATGGATACCCGTTCCGGGTTCAGAAATCGTTCGAACAGCAGATCGTATTCAAGCGGATCAAGATCGGTAATTTTCTGCGCATAAGCCACCAGCGAGCCGGCACCGGAACCACGGCCCGGACCGACCGGAATATCGTGGTCTTTCGCCCACTGAATAAAGTCCATTACGATCAGGAAGTAACCGGGGAACCCCATCTGAATAATAATATCCAGCTCAAAGTTCAGACGGTCATCATAGGGTTTACGCTTCTCGGCATATTCCGCTGAGTCTTTCGGAATACCGGCCAGCACCACGTCCAGTCGTTCTTCCAGACCCACCTGAGAAATCTTACGGAAAAAGTCTGCTTCGCTCATGCCCTCCGGAATCGGGTAATCCGGCAGGAAATATTTACCCAGTAACACTTCCACCGTACAGCGTTTGGCAATTTCGACGGTATTGTCGATGGCCGATGGAATATCGTTAAACAGTTCCGCCATTTCTTCTGCACTGCGGAAATACTGCTGCTCGGTATATTCGCGCGGCCGGCGTTTATCTTCCAGCGCATAGCCCTGACCGATCGCAACACGGGTTTCGTGCGCTTCAAAATCCTCGGCAGCTAAGAAGCGTACATCGTTAGTGGCAACCAGAGGCACACCGCAGCGCGCTGACATGGCGATACCGGCGCGGATAACCGCTTCTTCACCGGGACGGCCGGTACGCTGTAATTCAAAATAAAAACGGTCGGGAAAGTGCTGCAGATATTCGCGCACCAGAATTTCGGCGTCAGAAACTTTGCCTTTAATAACCCGCTGGCCGACATCACCGTCGCGCCCGCCGGATAGAATAATCAGTCCGGCATTTTTCTCGAACAGCCACTCTTTTTTAACAATGGCTTTATCGTAATGCTGGTTTTTGGCGTAAGCACGGGAGATCAGTTCGCGCAGCCCCAGATAACCATCGGGGTTCAGACAGAGTGCGGTGATGCGGAACGGCTGGGTGTTGTCATCCGGGTTTTCCAGCCACAGGTCAGCGCCCAGTACCGGCTTAACCCCGGCGTCCATGGCACTTTTATAGAACTTAACCAGGGCGTACATGTTCGCCTGATCGGTCAGCGCGACCGCCGGCATACCCAGCTCCGCGACTTTACCGATCAGCTTTTTAACGCGGATGGTGCTGTCGTACAGCGAAAATTCGGAGTGAACCCGGAGGTGTACAAAGCCCTGTGACATGAACGGACGCCCTGACCAGCAAAAGGGAGCATTGTAACGGATTTTGCGCCCATTGGATTCAGTTGTGCGCCGGATTCAGCACAGCTCCATAGAGCTGCGGCTTACACCACCTGAGGTAAGTCCGGCCCGCCCATGCCGGGAGGCTGATCCGGGTTTTTGAAAGGGTCAGGAGAGTCCGGCTCGCCGTCGTGCCAGATGCGCCCCAGATAGTCGTGGATAGCGTCATCAATCCTGCCCTGCAGGCCGCTGAGGCCCTGATTACCAAACAGGCGGTTGAATTCGAACACATAGGGATAATGGCCGACCATGGCAATATCGAACCCGCCGTGGTCAATGCCAAGCCCCAGAGCCAGCTTCTCAACCAGCGCACAGGCTTCCGGCGGCAGAATACCGGCTTCGATCTGGCCGCCCTTGGCGACATTGTTATAAAAACCACGATCGGCCTGAATCCGCCAGTAACCGCCAATAATGCGATCGCCCACCCAGACGATGCGCAGGTCGCGGTCAATGGGCAGATATTCCTGCGCATAAATTACCGGTGACAGTGCCAGATAGCGGTTCCAGTCGGCCTGGGTTTCAATCAGGAATACACCATCTCCCATACTGCTTTTGGGAATTTTGGCGACGAAAGGCAAAGGTAAGGTATCCCGTACCCGTTCGGCATTGGCCGGGGTATTGGCTTCGATCAGGGTCCAGGGCACATGCTGCGGCGCGATGGTCTGAAAGCAGCGTGTCATTTCGACCTTATCATGGCCGATGTAGTAACTCGCCGGACTGGGAAATATGCGCTTTTTTAAGCCATACAGCAGCGCGTTCACCTGCCAGTATTGCGGAAACAGAATGCCATCAGCCGCGATCAGCAGATCGAGATGATGATTCATCAGTTCCGGTTTCAGATACTGGGTTTGGGCAAAATGAAGGGTGCGGTAAGGATCAAAAGAGATCAGCTGCATGGATCACACTGGCGCAGTCGGAGCCTGAGTAAAGGGGCAGCGATATTAGCAATGGCCGGATTCCGGCTCAGCGAAATTTTTTGCTGCTGACGATAAAGCTTTTACTCGGCCATTTATTCTGCCCCCGCGCGGAATTCGCTCTGAACAACAAAGCACTCTATGATCAGCCTTCCGAAAACTGCAGGGATACACATGTAATGCACCGGTTCGCCACTAAGGGCTGCGGCCTGCGAAGCAGAATCCTGACCATGGTGATGCTTATCAGCCTGGCGTTGTTAAATGGTTGCGGCACACTCATTGCCCGCTCGGACAGCAGCCCGGTTGATGCCCGCTACTATCCGGGTACTCAGGGAAGTCTGCTGTTGCTTGGCCTGGACGGCCATACAGGCGAAGCCAGCGGCGAAATGGTGTTTTGCTGGATGTCTGTTGTTTGCCCGCTGTTCACCCTGATTGCTCTGCCGGTTGATATAACCCTTGATACTCTCCTGCTGCCTTACGATGCCCTGAAGCCGGAAAACAGCAGCATGGCAGACAAGGCTGAATAAAGTCTCCCTGCCCCTTGCAATAAGGACTGTATATAAATACAGTACAAGCCTTATTCATAACCGAGGGATCACATTATGTTGCATGGTAGCTGCTGCTGCGGAGCCGTAAAATTCACCCTGTCCAGCCCACCGACCATGATGGGAACCTGCCACTGCACCCGCTGCCGCAAAGTCGGGGCCAGTGCTCTGGTATTTGTTAAGCGCGATGCTTTTCAGCTGACCTCCGGCGCTGATGTAATCAGCACCTACAAACCGGAAGCGCCCTATATGTACAACCGTTGCTTTTGCTCAAAATGCGGTACATCGCTGGGCGAGGTAACCTCCGACAACGAAACCTTTCCGGTATCTGCGAACTGCTTTGACGATGAACTGAATCTCAGTAACAGCTTTCATGAGTTCGTTAAAGAAAAGCCGCACTGGTATAAGATAGGCGATGAAGCAAAACAATTTCAGGAGCATCCGCACAGCTGAAAAAGCCGTGTTATTCTCCGGCATCAGGGTGACGATAAGCGCCGCCCTGTTACCACACAGCAGAAAGAAAATGGATATTCAGAAAGCAACAAGCGCCGATACCGAAACTATTCAGGCATTAATTTCAGCGATCTCCGAGATTGATGTACTGCCCTTATTCAGCGCCGACGGTCAGCGTGAATATAAACAGCGCGTTCTGCCGGATATAGCAACAACCATGGATGAAAGCCGTTTCGTCACACTGAAGGCGCTGAACGCTCATCAACTGGTTGGCTTTGCAGCCCTGCGTGATGGCAATTATCTGACCCACCTGTTCGTGGCGAAACAGACTCAGGGCTGCGGGCTCGGAAAGCAACTGCTGGACGCCGTACTGGCATCCACCAGCGCTAAAGAAATCAGCCTGCGCTCGTCACTGAATGCGGCCGGCTTCTACCGCCGCTATGGTTTTAAGGCGACGGGCGAGGAAGCAGCATTCAATGGCATCCGCTTTATACCCATGACGCTGATACGCGACTGACCAAAAACTTCCATAACATACACACAATAAAAAAGGAGCCGAAGCTCCTTTTTTTGGCAAAAACCGCTCTTTATCAGGTCGGTTTTTTATAGCTTTTACGTAATTGCTTACGTGCTTTTTCAATTTTAATCTTACGTTTATTTTCTGTCCGTTCCACCGCATCCGCACGCTTTTTACTGCTGTGACGGATTTCTTTTTCTTTGCCGGAATACGGGTTATCGCCCTGACGGAATTCCATACGGATCGGCGTACCTTTAATTTCCAGCACGCGGCGGAAGGTATTGGCCAGATAGCGTTTGTAGTCTTCCGGCAGTTCTTTCGCCAGATTACCGTGCACCACAATAATGGGCGGGTTAGAGCCACCCTGGTGGGCATAACGCAGTTTTGGCCGGCGGTTGCGTACAACCGGTGGCTGATGGCTGGCCGTGGCATCTTCCAGAATACGGGTCAGCATATTGGTCTGCCATTTCGCCATGGACGACTGGTAAGCCTGATCAACCGAATCGTACAGATTACCCACGCCGGTACCGTGCAATGCCGAAATAAAATGCATTTCGGCAAAGGTTAAGAAATCGAAACGACGGTCAATTTCTGTTTTTACCCGCTCTTTGGCGTCCGCTTCCATGCCATCCCATTTATTGATGGCAATCACCAGCGCCCGGCCGGAGTTCAGTACGAAGCTGAGCATATGTAAGTCCTGCTCGACGATACCGGTACGGGCATCGAGCACCAGAATACATACATGACAGTCCTGAATGGCCTGCAGGGTTTTAATAATGGAGAATTTTTCCGCGGCTTCGGAAATATTCTTACGGCGGCGTACACCGGCGGTGTCAATCAGGGTGTATTCCTGACCGTGACGCTCGTAGGGAATATAAATACTGTCGCGCGTGGTGCCGGCTTCATCGAATACCACCACCCGGTCTTCACCGAGAAAACGGTTAACCAGAGTCGATTTCCCCACGTTCGGGCGGCCTACCACGGCAATTTTAATACCTTTAACGTCGAGCTCTTCGTGTACCGGGGCTTCTTCGCCGGCCAGTTCACGGAAGTAGTCGTCATCGTCCTGCGGCAGTTCGCCCAGCACGTATTCGATCAATGCGCTGATGCCACGGTTATGCGCCGCAGCAATCGGCAGCGGTTCACCCATACCCAGTTCAAAGAATTCACCCAGCACCAGATCGGGGTTTTTACCGTCAATCTTGTTGGCCACCAGATAGGCGTCTTTACCGCTGCGGCGCAGATATTCGGCAATCATACGGTCACCGTTGGTAATACCGGCGCCAACATCGACCATAAAGAAAACGATATCCGCGTCTTTAATGGCCTGAAAGCTTTGCGCGGCCATGGCCTCGTCGATGCCCTCTTCCTGGCCGCTGATACCACCGGTATCAATCACGATGAATGGCACATCACCAACCTTGCCCTCACCGTACTTACGGTCACGGGTCAGGCCGGCAATTTCAGCCACCAGCGCATCACGGCTTTTGGTCAGACGGTTAAACAGCGTGGACTTGCCCACGTTGGGACGTCCGACCAGAGCAATCACAGGGACCATGATCAGAAAACCTCATTTAAGAAATAAAACAGGCGTCGCTATACGACGCCCGGTAAAAAACATTGGCTGATACCGCCAGCGTCAGTCGGTCTGAACGCTCAGCAGCAACAGTTCACCGGCATTGGTATACACCAGCAGACCTTTATCAGTGGCAACTAACGGACTGCGGATGCCCATATCGCGGCCACGCAGCGCACGCCAGTTGGTGCCTTCAGTCTGATTAGGATAGTTGACGTGCAGTGGTTTAGGGCGCAACAGTTTACGTCCCACCAACTCGCCATCCACCTGATTCATAATGTGCAGATAACCTTCACCATCAGCGACTGCCAACCAGCTGCCATAAGCACTGGTCTGCCCGAGGCGGCGACCATGCAGTGCTTTCTGAGTCCAGACCGGCGCGCCACTGGCCATGTCATAGGACTGGATGTGATCACTGTCGAGGGTCAGGTACAGGTTGCCCAGCGCCAGTTCAGGACTGGTGTAGGTTGAACCTTCTTCTTCCCAGCGGGTTTCGCCATTGAGCGAAACGGCTGCCAGTTTGCCGTGGTAGCTGGCCGCATAAATAATGCCGTTATCCCAGATCGGCGCGCCATCAACATCCACCAGACGCTCCAGTTCAGAGCGGCCATCCGGCGTTGCCAGGCGCACATCCCAGCGCGGAATACCGAGAGTCTTATCCAGTGCCACCAGTTTGCCGGTAGCAAAACCGGTGATCACCAGCTGATCCAGCACCAGCGGCGTGCCGGTGCCGCGCACGGTCAGTACCGGCATCGCAGTTTCGTAAGACCAGGCCTGCTTGCCATCGGCCCGTTCAAAGGCTGTAACACGACCGTCAACGGTGTGTACAAACACCCGCTTAGCGTCAGTACCCGCCGGCGCGACAGACTCACTGGTCATGCGTGAACGCCAGATTTCAGAGCCGTCGGCACTGTTCAGGCAATGCAGAAAACCGTCACGGGTAGCAACAAACAACTGACCGTTGTCTTGCGCCACACCTGCCGTTACCGCCTGCTCCAGGTCCACATTCCACTGTTCGCTGCCATCGGCCAGATCCAGCGCGTAGACCTCACCGGAGGTGTCAGCCATAAACACGGTATCGCCGCTCACCACCGGGCGCAGACGGGTATAAGCCGTACCAGCCCCCACACCAAGCTGCTTACGCCACTCGATGGAGATATCGGTTTCATCGTTGTAATCAGGCAGCCCTGTCTCGTCGGCAGCGTCAGCCGCTTCTGCCTGATTGGCTGGCTGACTGGCACAACCACTCAGCTGCACAGCCAGCAGAGCACTCAACAGGACGACAACAGGACTCAGGCGCATCAGGCGTCTCCGCTCGCAGCCAGATTATCAATCTTACGCTGCAGCTGCTGGGTGTTCAGACCCAGATTCGCAGCGGCTTCCTGCGCACGGACATAAGCCGCACGGGCTTCGCTCAGTTCGCCTTTACGGAACAGGGCATCGCCTTTGGCTTCTTCAAACTGCGCGGCATAGGCAGCGTCCGGTACAGTCGCAACCAGCGCCAGCGCTTCGTCCATTTTTTCCTGCTGAATCAGGACATTGGCCAGACGCGCCTGAGCGGTAAATTTGATCGGACCTTCGTCAGCCGTAGCAATGATGCTGTTCAGTTCTGCCGCAGCGGTATCAAAGTCACCGGCATCGGCAGCAAAGCGCGCCAGGAACAGAGCACCAAACTGGCCATAACTGGTATTGCCGAAGTCTTTTTTCAGTTGAGTCGCCAGTGCTTCCATTTCGGCTTTAGCCGCTTCATCCTGCTGCGCTGCCGGCTGTGCGACTTTGTCGACCAGCTGTGAGTACAGCATGGAAGCTGCTTCGGCTGTTGCCTGCTGATTAGCCTGATAGCTGTTCCAGCCAAACCAGCCACCGGCAACAATCACGATGGTCGCCAGCAGGCTTTTACCGTTCTCTGCCCACCATTTTTTCAGCAGTTCTGCCTGTTCTTCATCCGTACGATATTCAGTCATGCGTCCACTTCCCCAAAAAAACGAATATTGTGAGTTATTGGTTATTAAAAAGTTTCTTGTGCCAGCCATTCGCCCACGTCGTTCAGCGCCAGCGTCTGCTGCCCACCTTCACCACGCAGATCTTTAACGGTCACAGTACCGTTGGCAATTTCGTCTTCGCCCAGCAACAGTGCCAGATGTGCACCGCTCTTGTCGGCTTTTTTCATCTGGCTCTTGAAGCTGCCACCACCGCAGTGGGTCTGAATGCGTAACCAGCTGTGCTCGTCGCGCAGACGGTCTGCCAGCAGCAGCGCCACCTGAGCACTGCCCTCACCGACCGGACAGATGTATACATCGATGGTCTGCAGCACTTCGGCCGGAATCAGCTCCAGCGTTTCCAGCAGCAGAATCAGACGCTCAACGCCCATGGCAAAACCAACCGCCGGGGTTGGCTTACCACCCAGCTGCTCGACCAGGCCGTCGTAACGGCCGCCGGCACAGACGGTGCCCTGCGAACCGAGTTTGTCGGTGACCCACTCGAACACGGTTTTACAGTAATAATCGAGACCGCGCACCAGACGCTGGTTGATTTCGTACTTCACCCCGGCGGCATCAAGGATGCTGCGCAGCAGAGCAAAGTGCTCGCGGCTTTCGTCGTCGAGGTAATCGTGCAGCTGTGGCGCATCGGCCAGCAGTGCCTGGGTGTTCTGATCTTTGCTGTCGAGCACGCGCAGCGGATTGGTTTCCAGACGGCGCTGGCTGTCTTCATCCAGCTGGTCTTTGCGCTCGCTCAGATAAGCTACCAATGCATCGCGGTAATTGGCACGCGCTTCGTTGGAGCCCAGGGTGTTCAGCTGCAGGGTAACCGCATCGGTCAGACCCAGCTGCTGCCACAGACGCGCGGTCATCAGGATAACTTCGGCATCGATATCGGCGGTAGCCATGCCAAAGGTTTCCACACCAATCTGGTAGAACTGACGGTAACGGCCTTTCTGCGGCTTTTCATATCGGAACATCGGGCCGGTGTACCACAGACGCTGAGTCGCGTTGTACAACAAACCATTTTCCTCGCAGGCGCGCACACAGCTGGCAGTGCCTTCCGGACGCAGGGTCAGACTCTCGCCATTGCGGTCGTCGAAGGTGTACATCTCTTTTTCGACGATGTCGGTGACTTCGCCGATAGAGCGTTTGAACAGCGCGGTCTGCTCCACAATCGGCATGCGGATTTCGTCATAACCGTAAGAAGCCAGCAGGTCTTTCACTGTGCCTTCGAGATACTGCCATACCGGGCTCTGAGCCGGCAGGATGTCGTTCATGCCACGAATGGCCTGGATTTTCGTTGCCATAATGTCCGTTCTTGTCTGGGTCAGCGCTCAGCTGTCGCTGGCAATCAGATTTTTGCGTTCTTCATCGAGGCTGGCGGCGCGTTCGCGGATCATACGCTCAAGGTCATCCACCAGAGTCTCGTTACTCAGTTTGCCGGCTGGTTTACCGTCGATATACACCAGATTCGGCTGGCCACCGGCCAGACCAATATCGGTTTCCTTGGATTCGCCGGGGCCATTCACCACACAGCCAATCACCGCCACACTCATATCAGTGCGGATATCATCAACGCGCATTTCCAGCTCGTTCATGGTTTTGATCACGTCGAAGTTCTGACGTGAACAGCTCGGACAGGCAATAAAGTTGATGCCGCGCGAACGCAGCTTCAGCGATTTGAGCATGTCCCAGCCCACTTTGACTTCTTCAATCGGATCGGCCGCCAGCGATACGCGGATGGTGTCACCGATGCCTTCCCACAGCAGCAGGCCAAGACCAATAGACGATTTAACCGTACCACCACGCAGGCCACCGGCTTCGGTGATGCCGAGGTGCAGCGGCTGCTCAATCTGGCTGGCAATCTGCTTGTAAGCCGCCACGGTCATAAAGATGTCGGAGGCTTTCAGGCTGAGTTTGAAATCCGGGAAGTTCAGGCGATCGAGAATATCGATATGGCGCATGGCCGATTCCACCAGCGCGGCTGGGGTCGGCTCGCCGTATTTCTTCTGCAGGTCTTTTTCCAGTGATCCGGCATTCACCCCGATACGGATCGGAATGCCGTTATGACGCGCCGCATCCACCACCGCGCGCACACGGTCTTCACGGCCGATATTGCCGGGATTGATACGCAGACAGTCAACACCCAGATCAGCGACGCGCAGGGCGATTTTGTAGTCAAAGTGAATATCTGCCACCAGCGGAATATTCACTTCTTTGCGGATTTTGCCAAAGGCTTCCGCCGCGTCCATGGTCGGCACAGAAACGCGCACGATATCGGCACCAGCATCCTGAGCGCGCTGAATCTGCGCCACAGTGGCCGCCACATCGGTGGTTTCGGTATTGGTCATGGTCTGAATGGCAATCGGCGCATCACCGCCGACCGGCACATCACCAACCCAGATTTTGCGGCTTTGACGACGCTTAATGGGATTTTCGAAATGCATGCTCATTATTTGGCTCCGGACAGGGAGTCCTGATACAGACGGTATTCAACCGATTCCGGGAAGTTACGCTTCAGGTCGGTCGCCAGCGCAATTGCCCTCTGAGTGTTCTGCTGCAGCGTTGCCAGCTTAATGCCCAGCCAGAGGCTGTGTGCGGTCTGACGGGTCTGCTCACGTTGCACCAGACGCTCAAAGCGATCGTAGTATTTCAGTGACTCATCGTAACGCTGCGCTTCAAACAGCAGGGTCGATATGTTAACCAACCCATCAACGTTATAAGGCGCAATACGCAGGGTCTGGCCGTAGCTGTCGATTGCCTGCTCAGTGTTGCCCTGGCGGTAAGCATTCAGCGCCAGATCGTTATAAGCCGAAGCACGATTATCGTAATAGCGGTCGGTGGCGGCTTTATTCAAATACTCGTCAGCTTCGTCATAACGCTTCAGCTGTGAATACAGGCGGCCTAAGTGGTGGCGTGCCAGAGTAAAGCTGCTGTCGTTGCTCAGCGCTTTCTGAAAATATTCTTCCGCCAGATCCATCTCGCCTTCGGTCTGCCAGACCAGCCCCATGGCGTCGTTGGCCGGTGCATGATCAGGATCAATCGCCAGTGCTTTTTGCAGACGCTGACGCGCCCAGTCCGGACGGCCTTTCTGCAGGTAGCCCAAACCTAACTGGGTATAATTCTCCACCGCTTTTTCCGGTGATTTTTTCTTGGTAAAACGACTTTCAGTGACGGTAACGCAGGAAGCCAGCGTCAGGCTCAGCAGCACTATCAACAGGCTCGCTGCGCGTGTGGTGATTAATTTTTTCATGCCCATCCCGGTCATTTTATTGGTTGCCCTGTGAAGACTCGTCGATCTGCACCGCATTGATATAACGCTCACTGCGGCGCGTGCGGTCCTGAACTTTGCCTACCAGCTGACCACAGGCGGCGTCGATGTCATCGCCACGGGTCGAGCGGATGGTGACAATATGCCCCTGATTCACCAGATAATCGCGGAAGCGGTACACACGATTGTTACTCGGGCGTTTGTAGCCGGAGTTAGGGAACGGGTTAAACGGAATCAGGTTGATTTTGCACGGCACCTGTTTCATCAGCACAGACAACTGTTCGGCGTGCTCCATCTCATCGTTAACGCCTTCCATCATGGTGTATTCGATGGTGGCCTTTCGACGGTCCGGCAGTTTCGCCAGATAACGGTTAGTGGCCGCAATCAGCTCTTTAATCGGATATTTTTTATTGATTGGCACCAGCTGGTTACGCAGCTCGTCATTCGGTGCGTGCAGCGATACCGCCAGTGATACATCGGTAACATCGCCAAGCTTATCCATCATCGGCACGACGCCGGAGGTGCTCAGGGTGACACGACGCTTGGACAAGCCATAGGCGTTGTCGTCCATCATCAGGTTCATCGCATCGACCACGTTGTCGAAGTTCAGCAGCGGCTCGCCCATGCCCATCATCACCACGTTGGTAATACGGCGTTCGCGACGCTCGCCCGGTGCATGGAAGCTCATAGCCGCCACGTATACCTGACCAATAATTTCCGCCACGCTGAGGTCGCGGTTAAAACCCTGTTTACCGGTGGAGCAGAAACTGCAGTCGAGCGAACAGCCGATCTGCGAGCTCACACACAGGGTACCCCGGTCTTTTTCCGGGATATAAACGGTTTCGACGGCACTGCCGCCATCCATACGCATCACCCACTTACGGGTGCCGTCTTTGGAAAAATCTTCGTAAATCACTTCCGGCAGGCGGATCTCACACACTTCGGCCATGCGCGCACGCAAGGGCTTACCCATGTTGGTCATGTTGTCGAAGTTGGCTTCGCCATATTGATGAATCCATTTCAGCATTTGCTGAGCACGGAATTTCTTCTCGCCCATATCCGCGAAGAAGGCTTCCATTTTGGCGGGCGATAAGCCCAACAGATTAATTTTTTCTGGTGTTTCGGACATCAATTGGTTACCTGAGGCCTGTTGGCACTGGTGCATCCCGGAGGATTGATCAGAGGGCATTCCTGCCCTCTGAGTTCCGCTCATTAACGTGAGCAGATTTCGTCTTGCGCGAAGAAGTAAGCGATTTCGCGCTCAGCAGAAGCTGCAGAGTCAGAACCGTGTACTGCGTTAGCATCGATGCTTTCAGCGAAGTCAGCGCGGATAGTACCGGCAGCCGCTTCTTTAGGGTTGGTAGCACCCATCAGTTCGCGGTTAGCAGCGATAGCGTTTTCGCCTTCCAGAACCTGTACAACAACAGGACCAGAAGTCATGAAAGACACCAGATCTTTGAAGAAAGGACGCTCTTTGTGCTCTGCGTAGAAACCGCCCGCTTTTTCGTCGTCCAGTTTGATCATTTTAGCGGCAACAACTTTCAGGCCAGCTTTTTCGAAACGGGTCAGGATTTCACCGATTACGTTTTTGGCCACAGCGTCTGGTTTAACGATGGACAGAGTGCGTTCAACAGCCATTTTTAGCTCCCAAGGGTAAATTATCAGGGTTACGGAAAATAAAACCCGCGGATTATACGCACCTTTTCATTAAAGTTGTACGCGTACGCGGGCGCGCTGGCGGATTATTTGACCGCCAGCGGCAGGAAATACGGAACTCAGCGATCAGCCGCGCAGCATCTGCACCACACGCGTAACTTCACTGAGGGCAAAATCGATTTCTTCGGCCGTGGTGAAACGCCCGAGACTGAAGCGCAGACCGGCATGTGCCAGCGCATCGCTGCGGCCAATGGCCTTCAGCACATAGGACGGCGCAACCGTCGCCGAGTTACAGGCCGAACCAGAAGACACCGCTACCTTCGCCAGCGAGGCCAGCAGGATCTCACCATCCACACCGTCAAAGCTGACGTTCAGATGATTGGCGGTACGCTGCTGCGTATGACCGTTCAGATACACCCCACCCAGCGCCTGCAATCCATTCCACAGCTGATCACGTAATGCGCCGATACGGGCTTCATCGGCCGCCAGCTCTTCCTGCACCAGACGTGCAGCCTCACCCAGACCCGCCAGCTGATGGGTTGGCAGCGTGCCGGAACGCATACCGCGCTCATGGCCACCGCCGTGCATCTGGGCCGCCAGTTTCACCTGCGGTTCACGGCGCACATAGAGCGCACCAATGCCTTTCGGGCCGTAGAACTTATGCGCGGACACCGACAACAGATCGACCTGCCAGTCTCTGACGTTCACAGCAACTTTACCCAGCGCCTGAGCGGCATCCACATGCAGATACGCCGGGTGATCTTTTAACAACGCGCCGATGGCGGCGATATCGGTAATGGTGCCCAGCTCGTTATTAACCGCCATCAGACTGACCAGACAGGTATCGTCACGCAGGGCATCAGCCACCTGCTGCACACCGATCAGACCATCGGCATCCGGTGTCAGGTAAGTAACCTCAACCTGTTGCCGCGCCTGCAGCCAGGCACAGACATCCAGTACCGCCTTATGCTCAATCGCCGAAGTAATAATGTGCAGCGGACGGCCGGCATCGTCAGCACGCAGCGCTTCGACCACACCTTTTAAGGCCAGGTTGTTGGATTCGGTTGCACCTGAGGTCCAGACGATTTCACGCGGATCGGCGGCGAGCAGATCAGCCAGCTGGCGCCGGGCATTTTCCACCACCTGCTCAGCCTGCCAGCCATACCGATGGGAACGTGATGCCGCATTACCAAAGGTACCATCCAGAGTCAGGCAGGCTGCCATCACCTGAGCCACACGGGGGTCGACCGGCGTGGTCGCTGCATAATCGAGATAGATGGATTTCATGGGTCACCGCTGGAAAATCTGAAACCTGAGGCGGCGCATTGTCCGCGCTGCAGCGCTCAGGTCAAGGGGCGCTCAGATCAAGAGGAGCACTCCGGTCAAGGACCGGCCATTCAGCCGGTAATGTCTTCTGTACTCAGTACTGCATCAATACGGTTTCGTGTATTGCTGTCCTGACGGTCGGCGGTATTACGGATCTCTTTACGCTGAATCAGTTGCGCCAGCGTGATGCCGCGCAGAAATGCGTGAATCTGATCACTCAGCTCCAGCCATAAATGATGGGTCAGGCACTCTTCGCCATCCTGACAATCACCACGGCGGTTGCAGCGTGTGGCATCCATGGATTCGTTTACCGCGTCCACCACCTCAGCCACATTAATATCACTGCCATCACGGCTCAGGCGATAACCACCACCCGGGCCACGCACGCTGGCTACCAGACCACCGCGGCGTAACTTGGCAAACAACTGCTCCAGGTACGACAGGGAAATGCCCTGACGACCGGAAATATCATTCAGACTTACCGGCCCGTCCTGCGCATGAATCGCCAGATCCAGCATGGCCGTCACCGCATAGCGGCCCTTGGTCGTTAAACGCATGGTCTATCCCCCACATAAATCGTGGTGGCATTATGCGTATATCCGACTATTTCAGTCAACTTTAGCCTGCATGCCTTTACACAACAAAACACGCCGGACT
The DNA here is from genome assembly GCF_020320405.1 of Thalassolituus sp. ST750PaO-4. Classification (NCBI taxonomy): domain Bacteria; kingdom Pseudomonadati; phylum Pseudomonadota; class Gammaproteobacteria; order Oceanospirillales; family Oceanospirillaceae; genus Thalassolituus; species Thalassolituus sp. ST750PaO-4. The sequence goes on along the minus strand of NZ_JABVCB010000007.1, from coordinate 113,119 downwards.
GGTTTCAGTGCTTTTCCACACCCGGACCAGCACTGTCAGCCGTTTCGGCACTGTCAGCATCGTCACTGCTGACCGCTTCGCTGAGGCTGACAAAGGTTTCCGCCTCAAGCTGCGGCAGCGCCTCAGAGCAGGTGCGGTCACCCAGATCGTGCAACGCCTTGCACATGGTGTCGATTTTACGGTCCACCGCGTGCATGTGATCCATCAGGTTATGGATGGAACGGGCAATTGGATCGGGCATTTCGTCGGCCATACCATAGGCATCAAAGCCAATTTTCTCGGCGATTTTGCGCCGCTGCTCATCTTCAGCCGTACTCGCTTTACGCACAATACGGCCCGGAATACCGACCACCGTCGCCCCCGCCGGAACTTCTTTGGTCACCACGGCATTGGAGCCGATACGGGCGTTTTCACCAACGATAATCGGCCCCAGCACCTTGGCGCCGGCACCGACCACCACGCCATTTTGCAGGGTCGGGTGGCGCTTGCCTTTATTCCAGGTGGTACCACCCAGCGTCACGCCGTGATACAGGGTGCAGTCATCGCCGATTTCAGCGGTCTCACCAATCACCACGCCCATACCGTGGTCGATAAAGAAACGCCGGCCAATGGTTGCTCCCGGATGAATCTCAATACCGGTCATCCAGCGGCTGAAGGTCGACAGCATGCGCGCCAGCCATTTAAAGCCCTTGCGCCACAGCCAGTTGGCCACCCGGTAATGCAGCAGAGCATGCAACCCCGGATAGGTGGTGACCACCTCAAAGGTATTGCGCGCTGCCGGGTCACGCTCAAATACACTGGCAATGTCTTCACGCAGTTGTCTGATCACTCAGTATCCCCTTGTGTTTTATGGCTGGTGTCGCCCTGACGCTGTACCGCCGCCAGAATGCCACGCAAAATATTCACTTCTGTTTTGTCCGGTGCAGCGCGCTGATACAGACGGCGCATACGGGACATCAGGTGCTTCGGAGTATTGGGGTCAAGGAAGCCGATATCAATGAGCACAGTTTCCATATGACGGAACAGTCCATCCAGCTCGCCCTGGGTTGCCAGCGGATAATCCCAGGGCACGCCCCAGGCTCCGGCCTCATCTTCCGGTTCGGCTTCGGCGCGGAAATCATCCGTCACCAGTGCCAAACGCATTTCATAGCACAGCACCTGAATGGCCTGGGCAACGTTCAGGGATGAGAAGTTTTCGTCGGTAGGAATATGCACGTGCGCGGTACACAGGTGCAGCTCTTCATTGGTCAGACCACGGGATTCACGGCCGAACACCAGCGCCACTTCATTACCGGCGGGAATCATTTCCGCAGCTTTCGCGGCCGACTGGCGCGGCGACATCAGCGGCCAGGGAATATGGCGGCTGCGGGCGCTGGTGCCAATCACCAGACCACAGTCGGCAATGGCGTCTTCCAGCGTCGGTACGATGACCGCGTTGTGCAGAATATCTTCTGCGCGCGAGGAACGCTGGATCGCCTCTTCGTCAATGCTGGCGATCGGATCAACCAGCACCAGCCGGCTCAGGCCCATGTTTTTCATCGCACGGGCGGCCGCTCCGATATTGCCGGAGTGGGTGGTATTAACCATTACGATACGGATTTTATCGAGCATAACGCCTTGTCTGCGCCGCAACGGCGCTTATCGGAGAATGGCGGCCGGTCTGAAACCCGTGCAATCCGCAGGTTAACCTCACAACGGAGCATCTGCGGGAGCCAGGCCGGTACAGAATAAGGGGCACGAAGTGTAACGCAAAACGGGCTTCGCTAACCAGTCAGGTGCTGATATAATCCCGCGCCCGAAAAATGTTCTTTAACTTTAAGAGATAGCGATCCCTATGCAACCCATGGTGAACTTGGCGTTGCGCGCTGCGCGTAATGCTGGTCAAGATCTGGTCCGTCGCCTGGACCGCTTCGATTCGTACAAAAGCACGGATCAGGAGAAAGCAAAGTTTGTGGCAGACTGCACCATTGGTCTGGAAAAAGGCATTATTTTTGAGCTGAAGAAAGCCCTGCCTGAACACAACTTTTACGGCCGTGAAACCGGTCAGAACGGCGAACAGGCCAACCAGCCTGTGTGGCAGGTGTGCGTCATCGACGACATCTCCAACTTCCGCGTAGGTATCCCATCTTTTGCCATCATCGTCTGCTGCATGCAAAACGGCAAAGCAGAACACTCGGTGATCCTCAATCCTATTAATGGTGATGAATTCACAGCTTCCCGTGGCCGTGGTGCCCAGCTGAACAACCGCCGTATCCGCAGCGGTAACGTTAACAGCCTGAGCGACGCCATCGTTGGTTACACCCAGCCTATGGGCAACAACGAAGCCGCCTTCGATCAGCTGCAGCGTTTACAGCGTCTGATGTCAAAAAGCTTTGACCTGCGCAATATCGGCTCCAACGCCCTGTCTATCTGCTACGTAGCCGCCGACCGTTTTCAGGGTGCCCTGCTGAGCAACGTTGATGAGTTTGCCCTGAACGCTGCCGGCCTGCTGGCTTCCGAAGCCGGTTGTCTGCTGTCTGAAGTGAGTGGTCAGCCATTGCTGCGCGCTCCGGCCAACCTGGTGGTCAGCAACCCACGTCTGCTGAAAGCCCTGCTCGCCAAAGACTGATATACAAGCCATCACCGGCAGCATGTTGTTTTCAACAGATAACGACACTGCCGGTGATCACGGTTTGCCCTGCCTCCTGCCGCACCATCACTAACCGTCAGTTTTCTCTATACCACGCAGTGTTTTGTTACCCAGCAGCAGCACTCCCAGTGTCATCGCGACGGCCCCCAGAGTAAAAATGCTGCCCAGCGATGACATAAACTTGCCCAGCACACCAATCCCCAGAGTACCGAGGGAATCCCCCGAAGCATCCTGCGCCGTCCAGATACCATTAATACGACCCAGATACTGATCCGGGGTATTAATCTGCACCAGGTTGTATTGCAGTAAGGAAGCGATGGACACCAGATAGCCAAAAGCGGCGAGCAAAAACAGTGCAGTCATAAAACTGTGGTTAAGCCCCAGCGCCATCATGCAGGCAAAGGCCGCCAGACTGACAAACAGCATCACCTGCCCGGGTTTCTGCACATGGCTGGCCCAGCCACTCACCAGTGCGCCTAAGGTTGCCCCCAGCGGCACTGCGGAATACATCAGCCCGAGTTCAGCCGCCCCACCGGCAAAAGCGTCTTCTACCAGTGCCGGAAACAGCACACGAATGGCTGTGGTTAACGTCACCAGAGTTCCGGCCAGTACGGTGTAAAACACAATGCGGTTAGCAAACAGATAACGAAAACCCGCCGCCAGCGCCTTTAGCGGATGATGCTCTTCCACCTCCTGCGGACGCATGGAAGGCAACGCCAGCAAAGGAATCAGGGTCAGACCAGTGCCCAGTGCGGCAATCAGATAATTCCAGCCGACGTCGGCAAAGGCGATGATCAGCCCGCCCAGCGCCGGGGAAATAACCGTCGCCAGACGTACCGACAACATACTGACGGCACGCGCCTGCAGCAGATTTTCACGTCCGACAATAAAAGGCATGCAGGCTAACAAAGCGGTTACACCAATAGCACCGAAAAAGCCGTCCCAGACCGCCAGCAGATAAATAACCCAGAGTTGCGGCTGTGGCAGCCAGGCGTTTACCGCCAACCCGAGAAAACCAATGCCGCACACAGCGCGGGCAAACAGAATCAGTTTTTTACGGTCATCACGGTCGGCCAGCACGCCACCCAGCAACAGTCCGGCAAACATACCCGCGCCTTCCAGCGCCATTACCAGCCCCACCTGAAACGAATCACCACTGAGCTGATACACCTGCATGGGTATGGCAACCGCCAGCATGCCCAGCCCCAGCAGGGAAATAGTACGGGCAATAAATACGTTGCGGAAATGACGGTTGGTTTTCAGCAGGCTGAAATCAACAAAGAACGATTTTTTATTCATAGCATCAACTTAAACTAAGGCCGGTCATGCACTGACCGGCGGGTAATGACGGGAGGAACCTGCGGCTTCACTGTCTCCCTCAGCAAGCAGACGGTCGAGTAACGGGCCGAGCTGCTGCAGGGATTGTGGCGAAAGGATATTTTCATGACTGGCCCAGGGCAGAAATTCATACTCGGCTCCCGGTGCATAAGGCTGCCAGTCGGCTTGCGGGCGGATATAAGCGGGCAGATCCTGGGCGGCGACAAACACGCTGAAGCGACCGTCGTAAGCCGGAGTGCGTGTCTGTTTCAGCAGACGTACCGCATCTTTGTAGTTGGCAAAGATCTGCTCCAGCATGGCGTCTTTTTCTGCCTGAGCCTGGGCCATGGCCTGCTGCTCGTCCTGCGCCAGCGTGGCACTGTCTGTTTCCGCACCGACGGCATCATTCAGCAGTTGCGCCTGTTCCCGCTCGGCACCTAAGGCTTCTTCTGCACCTTCCGGATCGTTCCAGTCGTGTACTTCCGCCGGATAGGTATCGAGCAGACCGAGGAAGGCCACCTCCTCGCCCTGAGCGCGCAACTGCGCCGCCACGGCATAGGCCACCGTGCCACCCAGCGAGTAGCCCAGCAGATAGTAAGGTCCGTGAGCCTGTTCGCGGCGGATAATGCTCAGCTGACGCTGCACCAGTTCTTCCATACTGGCGCTGCTGGCCATCAGGCCGTGCGGGCGCGGTGACTGCAGGCCGATGATGGCGCGGCCTTCACGCAGGTAACGCGACAGCACACTGTACTGCCAGGCAAAGCCCGAGCCCGGACAGAAGCAGAACAGCGGCTCTGGCGTGTGACCGTGAACGTCTTTACGCGCCGCACGAAGCCTTATCACTTCGGCAAAACCATCGTGACCAAAATCGTTGCGCTGGTCGTTTTCGTTAAGCAACGCTGCCAGTCGCGCCACGGTGGGTGCGCCCATAATCTGCCCCACGGTCACCGCTCGTTTCAGTTCCCGGCGGATATCGGCCGCTAAGCGCATGGCCAACAACGAATGGCCGCCAAGGGCGAAGAAGTCGTCATCGGCACGGAGTTCCGTCACCTCCAGCAGGCGCATAAACAGCTGCGCCAGACGTTGCTCCAGCCCGCGTGCCGGTGCGCGCCCGCTGCTGCTGCCAGCGCTGCTGAGCTGAGGTTTGGGCAGGGCTTTGCGGTCGAGTTTGCCGTTGGCGCTTAATGGCAGCTTTTCCAGCGTTACCCAGGCCACCGGCACCATATGCGCAGGCAGCGCAGCACTGGCGGCGGCTTTGAGTGCATCCTCTGCCAGCGTTACGCCGGGCTGCGCCACCAGATAAGCCACCAGCTGGCGGTTGTCTTCACCGGAGCCGTTATTGCCCTCGTGCAGCACCGTTGCATGCACCACGGCATTGGCCACGCCCGGTTGCGCCAGCAGACAGGTTTCGATTTCACCCAGCTCAATGCGCTGACCGCGGATTTTGATCTGATCGTCGGCACGCCCCAGATATTCCACCACGCCATTGCTCAGCCAGCGCACCACGTCGCCGGTGCGGTACATACGACTGCCCGGCGGGCCATAAGGATCGGCAACAAAACGCCCGGCGCTGAGTGCAGCACGGCCCAGATAGCCGTGCGCCAGCTGCACACCACTGAGATACAGCTCGCCGGTAGCACCCACAGGGACCGGGCGTAATGTCGCATCCAGCACCTGCAGACGGGTGTTCCACACCGGACGTCCTATCGGCACACTGTTACCCAATGACACTGGGCTACCCAACGACACCGGGTTGCCCGCAGACGACACAGCCTGCGAGGCCGGTTCGTAACTGACATCCACCGCCGCTTCGGTCGGACCGTAGAGGTTATGCAGCTGCACGCCCTGATCATCCGCGGCGCGAGCGCCAAAACGCTGGTTAAAGGCATCGGCCTGAGCCCAGGTCAGGGCTTCACCGCTGCAGAAGACCTGACGTAATGATGTACACAGCGGTTGTTCTTCACCGTACAGCGCCCGCGCTGTGCTGGTAAAAATCGCCAGCATGGACGGTACAAAGTGCAGTGTGGTCACCTGCCAGCGGTTAATAGTGTCGATCAGCGCCTGCGGATCTTTGTGCGCTTCCGGCGCGGCCATCACCAGCCCGGCGCCCACACACGCCGACCAGAAAAATTCCCACACCGACACATCAAAGCTGCACGGAGTTTTCTGCAACACCACATCCGCTGCCGTCAGCGGGTACTGGTGTTGCATCCACTCCAGCCGGTTAACGATGGCTGCATGGCCGACCAGTACGCCTTTCGGTTGTCCTGTGGTGCCCGAGGTATAAATCAGATACGCCGGATGCGCCGGAGTGATATTCACCCGCTTAAGCTGCGCCGGGTCGCTGGTCTGCAGGTCGTTCACATCCAGCAGCGGGCTGTTGCCAGCCAGCGGTTGCAGCCGTGCAAACAGGGCTTCTGCCGTGATCAGCGCCGCCGCACCAGCATCCTGCAACATAAAGCCGAGACGCTCATCCGGATAACCGGTATCCAGCGGCAGATAGGCCGCACCGGCTTCAATCACCGCCCAGATGGCCAGAGTCAGATCCACCGAGCGCGGCAGGGCCAGCGCCACAATGCTGCCCGGCGTCACTCCGGCCTGCTGCAGACCTGCAGCCATAGCATCCACCCGCGCACGCGCTGCGCCATAGGTCAGAGTCTGGTGCTCGTCGGCCACACAGAACGACTGCATATGATGCTCAGCCCGACTGCGCAGCGCCGACTGCAGGGTGGCGCCGGACAATGGCCGCTGCGTGTTATTAGCCTCTGTCAGCAGGCTTTGCTCCACCGGACTCAGCGCTGGCCAGCGGGCCAACGGCACAGCGGAATTGCTATCGGCTTCAGCCAACGCCAGACGCAACACATGGGCCACGCGCTGCGCCAGCAGAGCTGCGTTCAGGCCCAGCGTCGCCAGTGCCTGGCGGTCTTCTACCAGCAGAGTCAGCTGCTCGCCGGGAATCACCAGCAGCGCCAGCGGGTAATGGCTGTAGCCACGGTTATGAATAGCGCGGATATGCAACGGCTGGCTGCCATTGCCACTGAGCTCGGCGCTGGCCCAGGCGGAGTCGGGGTAGTTTTCCACCACCAGCAGAGTGTCAAAGAGAGTACCCAGTCCGGCCTGACGCTGAATGTCCGCCAGTCCCAGACTGTCCTGTTCCATCAGATGCGCGTGTTGCTGCTGTATGGCCGCAAGCTGGGGCCAGAAGGCCTGATCAGCGTCGGCCTTAACCCGCACCGGCAGGGTATTGAGGAACAGCCCCACCTGCTCGCCCAAACCGGTAATGGCGGCACTGCGCCCGGACACCGGCGTGCCGAACAGCACATCGTCGCGCCCGGTTATGCCACGCAGGACCTGAGCCCAGATGCCCTGCATCAGCACGTTGAGGGTAATCCCCTGACGCCGCAGCCTCTGCGTCAGCGCCTGGGTTTCTGTCGTGGTTAAGGTGAGCGTGTATTCGCTGACAGCGGCCACCGCTGTGCGGCTGTCGGCAGCATCGAATACACAGGTCGGGCTGGCCCCCGCCATCGCCTGCGCCCACACAGCGCGTGCTTCAGTGTCATCACGTTGCAGCAGCTGTTGCAGCAGTTGCGGGTAGGACACATCCAGCGCCGGTAGCGGCGCCTGTGTCTGGTAAGCGGTGATCAGATCGCGCAGCAGCAGCGGCGTCGACCAGCCATCCACCACCAGATGGTGAATCACCAGAATCAGTTCACTGCGCGGTTCGTTGTCTTCATTCAACCCGAGATGCACCAATGCCGCTGCCAGCATCCCACCAGCACGGCCGGTGGGGTAATGCGCCTGCAGCAGCTGTTGTTCAAGCTCGGCAAAGGCCCGGGCGCGCTCGCTGGCAGGCAGGATGCTGAGGTCGTGTTCGCTCAACGGCCAGTGCCGTTCCGTAACGGCCGGCATTACCAGTAACGGCTGCTCCAGACTGTCACTGTCGAACAGCCCGGCCAGTTGCGGATAGCGGCCCACTACATGATTGAGCGCCTGCTGTAAGCGTTCACTGTCCACCACGCCACTGAGAGACAGGCGGGTAAAGGCGTTGTAGTTACCGCCGTCCGGGTGCAACTGGGTTTCAAACAGCATGCCCTGCTGCAGCGGCAGCAGAGGTGCGGCCTCCACCTCACGCCCATAGCGCAGCTGCAGGGTCTGGCGCTCCGCCGCGCTCAGCCACTCCAGCTCAGAAGCCGTGTTTGCCTGCAGGGGCGTCATTACAGTGGCCAGTGCGCGTGGGGTTTTAAGGCTGAACACCTGCGCCGGCTTCAGCAGCCAGCCCTGCTCGCGCACTGCGGTACAGAGAATAATGGCGCTGATGCTGTCGCCACCGATGGCAAAGAAATCGTCATCCGCGCCCACCTGCCCGAGCCGAAGCACAGCGGCCATTTGTATGCACAGCAGCGCCTCATCGTCGCTCAGTGCCCTGTTGGTGTGGACACTGCCGCCGTGCATATCCTGACTGCTCGGTAATGCCTTGCGATCAATCTTACCGCTGACATTACGCGGGAATTCATCCATCACCAGCAGCAACGACGGCACCATGTAATCCGGCAGCCGCTCGCGCAGCAGGTTCAGCAGCTCGCGGCTGCGCTGTGTGCGCTCGTCACCGCTCAGTCCCGGAATCACGCAATAGCCAAGCAAACGCTGGCTGTTGTTGATCGACTCCGCCAGCACCAGCGCACTTTCCACCGCCGGCAGTAGCGACAGGGCGTTTTCCACCTCACCGATTTCGACGCGGTAGCCACGGATTTTCACCTGATCGTCACCACGACCGGCAAATTCCACGCGGCCATCGCTGGTCCAGCGCACCAGATCACCGCTGCGGTACATGCGGCTGCCTGGCGGGCCATAAGGGTCGGCAACAAAACGTCCAGCCGAGAGTGCGCCACGGGCCAGATAACCCGCCGCCAGACCGGCACCGGCGATATAGAGTTCGCCCAGTACACCCGGCGGCACCGGCTGTAAGCGGGCATCAAGAATGTAAACGCGGGTATTGCCGATGGGGCGGCCCACCAGCGGGCGCTCGCTGTCACGCACACAGGCACGCAGGGTATCCACTGTGTATTCGGTCGGGCCGTACAAATTGTGGGCGGTAAGTTGCGGATGCTGATTCAGCTGCTGCCACAGGTTAGCCGGGCAGGCTTCGCCACCGATCAGAATCAGCGACGGCTGATGATGGTCAGCGTCCATCAGGCCCTGATTGAGCAGTTGTGCCAGAAACGACGGTGGCAGGTCGAGGGTGTCGATGCCACGTTGCCGGATCTGCTGCACCAGCTCGCTGGCGTCGCGCCGCACAGTGTCGTCGAACACATGCACTTCTTCGCCCAGCAGCAGCCAGAAAATCTGCAGCCAGCTGGAATCGAACGAAAACGAATGGGTGTGACCGGCACGCAGTGGCCGCCCCGGACAGCGCTGCGCGATCTGCTCGCGCAGCGGCTCATAAAAGGCGCTGCGGTGTGAGCTGATCAGATTAAGCAACGCGCCGTGGGTATTCATCACCCCTTTCGGCCGCCCGGTACTGCCCGAGGTAAAAATGACATAGGCGATATCATCGTCCCCCGGCAGCGGTCGCTCATCAGCGTTAAGCCGCACGGCGGGCTGGGCCTGCAACTCTGCCAGCAACGCCATATCGTCGAGATTCGCCCGCTTAAGCTGTGCCGGAAACTGTGCCGTCACCGTCTGCGTCGTCAGCAACAACGCCGGACGGGCGTCCTCACACATCATGGCCATACGCCCGGCCGGGTAATCCAGATCCAGCGGCAACCAGCTGGCACCGTTGTCGAGCACCGCCAGCATGGCCAGTACCGAATAGCGCGACCTTGGCAGCGCAGTGGCCACGACCTGACCACGCCCTATGCCCTGAGCCCGCAGCCAGCGGCTGAGACGTGCGACTTCTGCGCCGGCTTCAGCAAAACTCAGGCGCTCGTCGGCGCCGCTACCAGTGGCAAAAACCAGCGCGGTGTGCGCCGGTTTTTTCTGCACCTGCTCCCAGAACAGATCGGCGATATTGTGCAGATCCTGTGGTGGCGGGAATACCCGCCCCTGTTGCCACAGGCTCAGGCTGTGACGTTCGTCGTCGCTGAGCAGGGGCACATCGGCCAGTGGAGATTCCGGCTGCGCCAGCCAGTAATTGAGCAGGCGCACAAAACGTTCAGCATGAGCAGCTAATTCAGCGGCAGTGTAACGGCCAGCACCGGCGCGTAATTCCAGCAATAAGTGCTGCTCATGCACCAGCAGACCGAATTCAATATCGTCCACCGGACCGGTGGCGAGGTGATGGGTAATACCTTCGGCTCCGGCAAAATCCAGGCGGTAATCAAAGTGTTTGTAATTCACCACAGCGCCGTATAAAGGGTCGCCGGCCACGCGCTTCAGGTCGCGTGCAATCTGTTCGGCATCGTATTTCTGATGGCGGCGCACGGCGGCCATCTGTTCGTGCACCTGACGGGTTAATTCTGCCAGCGAAGTCAGTGGCGCAATGCTGAGTGGTAATGGCAACACGTTCACCACCGGAGCCGCAGAGGTAATGGCCGCCGAACCCAGACGGCGCATAAAGGGCACGCCAAGCACCTGAGTGCTCTGGCCGGTCATGCGGGCCAGATAAGCACCAATCAGGGCCATCAGCACATCCGGCAGACCGGTGCGTTTACCGCATTGCGCGGCAAAGGTTTTCAGCCGGCTGAGCACATCGCCGGCCATCGGTAATTCCACAGTTAATAACGATGCGGCCCCCGCAGTGCTGTGCGGCCTGGCCGATAAAGATGCCGGTGTGGGCAGGTCGGCACAGAGCTCTGACCAGAAAGCCTTATCACGCTGGCAGGCGTCCGAGGCGCGGTAAGCCTGGTATTCCGCCGTCACCTCAGTTACCGCAGTAAAGGGCGATGGCCCACAGGCGATACCCGCCAGACGCTCAGAATACAGAGCGGCAATACGCCGGCTCAAGGCATTAATGCTGAACCCATCGAGCTGAATATGATGGTATCTCTGGTACCAGAGCCAGTGCTCCGGCGCGAGCTGAATCAGCAGATGACGGAACAGAGGGGCTTCACCGTCCACCGCCAGATGGGCGTGACTGTCGGCCCACATATATGCAAAGGCCTGTTCACGGCCATCCGCCAATGCCGAGAAATCCAGCCGTTCACAGGCGGGAATATTCTCTGCCCTTAAACAACGCAGCGTCTGCTGACCATCGCGGTACAACGCACACACCGTATCGGCTTCCGTCATGGCCTGGCGAATGGCCAGATCGAGCAGCGCCGCATTTAACGGTCCGCGGATTTCCACCGCATGGGAAATGTTATACAGGTCGCCGCTTTCGCTGACCTGATCCGCCAGCCAGATTCCCTGTTGGGTGCCGGTCAGTGCTTGCCCGTTAATATCTGCACCGCTCATTGCCCGGCACCTGCGGTAAACGGATTAATGCTGAGCCAGTGCGCCTCAATAAAATCGTTACAGGCGCTGCGCGCCGCCGGACCGAATTGCGGGTGCCAGCCTTCAGGAACGGTGGAAAATACCGGCCATAAACTGTATTGCCCCGCACTGTTTTTCAGCACCAGAAATTCATGCTGGTCATCGTCGAACGGATTTAAATAGGCACTATTGCTCATAACAGATCCTGATTTTTAAATAACCGAAAAAAGGCGTTTTAATCCCGACAGTAATTCGCTGTGCCAGCACAGCCAGTCGTGACCACCACGGAATTGCTGAAAAGAAACATGCGCGCCAGCAGCATTCAGGGCATCGTGCATGGCGTGATTAACCCCAAGCATGCTGTCTTCGTAGCAGCCGATCTGCAGTTCCACATTAAGCTCACTGAGCACAGGGGCAGACGAACGCACATGGCGGGTAAGCAGACCATTACCGGCCTCCTCATTAACATCCGGCCACCAGAAAGAGCCCGACTGACTGAGCACGTTGCCGAAGCGTTGTGGCCAGTTAAGTGCGGCGTACAGCGCCGCTAAACCACCAAAACTCTGACCGGCCACGATGGTTTTTTGCGCAGCAGAGGAAAAGGCTTCCAGTCTTTGCGCATCGGCTAATAATTCCTGTTGCAGCATCAGCCAGAACGCCGGGTTACAGGCTAGTTCGCGCGAGCGCACATCACTGCTGACCGAATCAATAAATAAATACACCGCGGGCGGAAATTCGCCATTGTGAGTTAAGGCATCCAGCTGGGCGAAAAAGCCTTTGCTGCGTGCCCAGCGCTGTCCGTCGAGAAAAATAACCAGAGGTAAATCCCGGCCCGTACCACAGCGGTAACACCACACATCGCGCTCTGCGCTGAGCAGAGCGTTATGCCAGCGCCAGTGATGCAGCTTGCCTTGCGCAGGCAGGCATTTTTCATCGCGTAGCTGCGCATGCACAGCAGCACCCGGTAATATCAGCGCCGATAATTCACGGCCATTACCATCCACATGTGGGGCGCGCAGATTCAGCACATCGGCCTGACCGCTTTGCTGCAATAAATTTATCCACCAGCCGCGCACTGCTGCGGCAACATCACTGCTGCTTTGCTGCGCACTTTTGGCCGGTGGTAATTGCGTATTTTTTACTGGCAACAGCACATAACTGCCAAGCCAGTCGGCGGGTAATTGCGTTTGCCAATACCAGACATCGGTACCGGTCAGGCGCACCAGACTGGTCAGCTGACGGGTCGGATGCGGAGTGTGTGAATACACATCAATGAATACCGCTTCATAAGGTGAACAGTTTTCTGCACCTTGCGGATCACGCCACAGAAAGGTGATACCGCACTGGTTATCAGCACGGCTGGTTAACAGTGGCGTACCCTGTTTTTTTATCTGTTTCCAGAATGCATCTGAACCAGGAACTGCGGTTATATCTGAGGCAGAAAAAACCTGTAGTAAAGCGCTCTCCTGCATTACGGCAGAAGCCTCAGCCACAGTTCCTGAGTTCATAATATTCCCGGCGTTCATTACGACCCACACACTCACTGACACGGAGGCTGCAGCTCACCCGCCACAGACGTTCCTGACAGGCTCAGCCGCTGACGCAGACGGGCAATCAGCAGGTAACACAGAGGCACAAAGAAAATAGCCAGCGCCGTGCCGGAAATGACGCCACCCAGCACGCTGGCGCCAATGGCATTCTGTGCCGCAGCACCCGGGCCGGTAGCAAATACCAGTGGAATAATGCCTGCACCAAAGGCCAGTGAGGTCATCAGTATCGGTCGTAAGCGCTGGCTGGCGGCATGCACGACGGCAGCCATTGGCATCTCTCCGCGGGCAATTTCGCTTTCGGCAAATTCAACGATCAGAATGGCATTTTTAGCAGCAAGGCCGATGGTGGTGAGCACGCCGACCTGAAAGAAAATATCGTTTTTCATACCCAGCAACATGACCCCCGCCACGGCACCGAGCAGGCCCAGCGGAATCACCAGCATCACGGCAACCGGAATGCTCCAGCTTTCGTACAACGCAGCCAAACAAAGAAAAACAAACAAAACGGATACGACATACAGCACCGGGGCCTGATCGCCGGAAATTTTGTCCTGATAAGAAAGCCCTGCCCATTCCAGATTGGTATCCGTCATGCTGGCCGCCGCTTTTTCAATCATGGCCATGATGTCACCAGAGCTGGCTCCGGCCTCTCCGGCGCCACTGATTTCAATCGCAGGCAACCCATTAAAGCGTGCCAGCTGCGCCGGTCCGGAGGTCCAGCGAGTGGAGGCAAATGCAGAAAATGGTGTCATGCTGCCATTCACACCACGTACATACCATTCACCCAGATCCGACGGCTGAGCACGGTATTCGGCGGCGGCCTGCACCATGACCTTTTTTACCCGGCCGTGATGAATAAAATCATTCACATAGGCGCCGCCCCAGGCCGTACTTAACGTGGAATTAACATCGGCCGGACGCAACGCCATAGCCGCCGCTTTTGGCTGATCGATATCGATGCGTAATTGCGGAATAATGTCGCTGCCTTCGGCATCGGCAAACAGAACGTCCGGTGATTCGCTGATGCGCTCCACCAGCTCATGCGCTTTGGCGGTCAGAGCCTCAATTCCCACCGCTGCCGTATCCTGCAACCAGAATTCAAAACCGGCGCTGTCACCGAGACCATCCACCGGTGGCAGTACCATTGCGAACATGCGCCCGTCGCGTAATTCTTCATTCAGAATACGGGTTGCCCGTCCGGCAATCGCCTGTGCGGTATTGTCACTGCCAGGACGCTCATCCCAGTCGCGCAGGTTAACAAAAGCAATACCGGCGTTCTGACCTGAGCCGGAAAAGCTGAAGCCGGAGACGGTATAAATAGCAGCGGTATTATTTTTTTCCCGGGTCAGAAAATAGTCTTCGATCTGGCGCATTACTTCAGCCGTGCGCTCATAGGTCGCCCCCGGTGGCAGCATATAGCGCACCATGACCGTACCCTGATCATCTTCCGGTAAAAAGGTGGTGGGTAATTTCTGATACCCGTAATAAACGCCCAGTCCCAACAACAGATAAATAACAGCAAAACGGCGCGGACGGTTAAGAAATGCCTGTAAACGCCGGCGGTAAGCAGTCTGCAGCCCGCCGATTGCCCGGGCCAGACGGGCGCTCCAGCCAGTGGCCGGTGCAGCGTCCTGCGTTGTGCGTAACAGGCTGACACACAATGCCGGCGTCAGGGTCAGTGCCACCAGAACGGACAAGCCCATTGCCGATACCAGCGTCACAGAAAACTGGCGGTAAATCACACCAACAGATCCGGGGAAAAATGCCATGGGCAAAAATACCGCGCCGAGTACCACCGCCACACCGATTAACGCACTGGTGATTTCCTTCATACTGCGCCGCGTAGCAGTCAGGGCATCCACACCCTCTTCCTGCATAATGCGTTCGGCGTTTTCCACCACCACAATGGCGTCGTCCACCAGCAGACCAATCGCCAGCACCATGCCAAATAACGTCAGGGTATTAATGGAAAATCCGCCCAAAGCCAGCACTGCGCAGGTACCCAGTAAAACCACAGGCACTGTAATGGCGGGAATTAAGGTTGTGCGCCAGTTCTGCAGAAACAGAAACATCACCAGCACCACCAGCGCCACGGCCTCGGCCAGGGTTTTAAATACCGCACTGATGGAGCGTTTGACAAAACGGGTGGCGTCTTCCGGATACATCACTTTAACGCCATGGGGAAATGAACGGCTGAGCTGCTCAATCCGCTCTTTTACTGCGGCAGCCGTCGCCAGTGAATTGGCGCCGGGGGTTGTCATAATCGCCAGTCCGGACGCCGGCATACCATTTAAACGCGAAATACTGCCATAGCTTTCCTGCCCGATTTCGACCCGGGCAACATCCTGCAGCCGCACCAGTGCACCGTCAGTGCTGGTTTTCAACACCAGATTGCGGAACTCATCCACCGTCCGCAAACGCGACAGCGCCGTTACCGTGACGTTGAGTTGTTGCTGATCCGGCGCTGGCAGAGCGCCCAGTTCGCCCACCGGCACTTCCGCATTCTGCGCTTCAATAGTGGCGATAACGTCCTGTGGCATCAGGCTATAGCTGGCCAGCTTGTCCGGTTCCAGCCAGATACGCATCGCATAAGGTGAACCGAAATTCTGTATGCGGCCAACACCCGGTACGCGGCTTAACGCATCCAGCATGCTGTTACTCAGCCAGTCGGCAATATCCGAGTTACTGCGCGCGCCGCTTTCGTCATAAAACACCGCTACCATCAGAAAGGTGTTCTGCATCGCCGTCACCGAAAGGCCGTTCTGCTGAACCTGTTGCGGCAGACGATAGGTCACCTGATTGACCTTGTTCTGCACCATCACTTGCGCGACTTCGGCATCCTGACCGTGCTGAAAAAACAGCATGATGTCGGTTTCACCACTGGAAGAACTGGTGGAATTAAAATACAGCAGTCCTTCCAGTCCTTTCAGCTCCTGTTCCAGCACCTGAGTCACGCTGTTTTCAACAACAGCGGCTGAGGCACCGGGATACATCGCTCCCACGCGCACAATCGGTGGCGCAATATCCGGATACTGCGCCACCGGCAATGTACGCAGGGTCATCAGGCCGGCCAGCATAATGGCAATGGCCACCACCCACGCAAAAACCGGACGATCAATAAAAAAATGCGACACCATAATTTACTGAGCCTCCGCCTGTATCTGCAGGGTATCTGCCCAGTTGCGGGCTTCGGTAATCCGCCCCGGCCAAAGGCGCAGACTGCCTTCCATCACCAGCCGCCCACCATCCGGCACTCCGGCCGACACCAGCCAGTCACTGCCGGACTGGCCCTGAACATTCAGAACACTGAGCTGCGCCCGGCCATCACTGTCCAGTATCCAGGCTGTGGCATCACCACGCTCGTTGTAACGTACGGCCTGCTGCGGGATTCTGTACAGTGCAGGTGCCACGCCCTGCTCAACCCGGGTGCGGACATACATCCCAGGCAACAGCAGGCCCTGTGGATTGGCAAACTGGGCGCGCATGGTGACCACGCCGGTATCGGCATCGACATTCATTTCCGTCAGCTTGAGCTCTCCGGCCAGTGGGTAAGCGCTGCCATCTTCCAGCGTCAATCTGACCTGCTGGCTGCCTGACAACAGCTCGCCGGAAGCCAGGCGACGGCGGATACTTACCTGATCGCGACTGGACTGAACGATGTCCACATAGACAGGATCAGACTGGCGCACCGTTGCCAGCGGTTCATTCTGCCCGACCACCACTAACGCGCCTTCGCTGATCAGTGAGCGGCCGATACGGCCATCAATGGGAGAGCGGATACCGGTGCGTTCAAGATCAATACGTGCGGCATCCACTTCGGCACGCGCCGCTTTTACCTCGGCCACGCCCTGCTGATAAGACGCCAGCGCCAGCTCATATTCATGCTGACTGACCCCTTCGCTGTCCACCAGTTGACGATAGCGCTCCACACTGATGTTTAAGTTCACCAGACTGGCCTCCGCGACGGCCAGCCCGGCTTCAGCACGGGCAACCACCGCACGGTAACTGGCATCATCAATCTGGTATAACAGCTGCCCTGCCGTAACATCAGCGCCCTCCTCAAACAGGCGCCGCACCACAATGCCACTCACCTGTGGACGCACTTCCGCCGAACGAAAAGCCGATACCCGACCAGGTAATTCACTGGTCAGAATTTCCGGGCCGGACTGCAGAGTGAGCACCGAAACCTTTGCCGGAGTTTCTTCTTCAGGAGCCGGCTCCGGAGCGGACGAACAGGCGGTCAATAACAGCAGCGACCACAGCAGAGACAACTGACACAGCCTCCGCCGAATGGATATCGAATAACTCATGGTGGTTATAAATTCCTTCACAAAAGATGGCAGCGTCATGCCGCCAGCGTGGCACCGCCATCCACCACCAGATCATGCATGGTGATATGGCCTGCCAGATCAGAGGCTAAAAAAATAACGGCGTTGGTGATGTCGGCCGGGGTCGCGACCTTGCCCAGCGGAATACCGAGTTTGTACTGCTCGGGCAGACCGCCGATGGTGCGCTGATAGCCATCGGGGAGCATGGCACGCAGCATTGGGGTATCGGTGGAACCCGGCGAAACCAGATTGCAGCGCACAGCAAAAGGCGCCAGCTCCAGAGCCGCACACTGGGCAAAACTGCGCACGGCTGCTTTAGAGGCACAGTACGCTGCCATATTCAGCCGTGGCACATGGGCCGCGTTGGACGACACCGTTACAATGCTGCCACGGCGCTGCTCTTTCATCGCCGGACTGAGTGCACGGATCATAGAAAAGACGGCACGCACATTAACGGCAAAACAGGCATCCCAATCGGCCATCGTCAGATTGTCGAGACCGCCCAGACGTAAAATACCAGCCGCATTAATCAGAATATCGGGCACTGCATGGTGCAGATGATCCGCCACACAGGCCTGCACATCGCCGTCACGACTCAGATCAAGTGTTTGCCGGCGAAACGCATAGGCTGCCGGCGGCTGACTGAAAGCCAGATCAAAACCTGTGACGTCAGCACCCAGCGCCGTTAATTGCTGCGCGACCTGCCAGCCAATCCCCTGACCGGCACCGGTAACCCAGGCATGGCGTCCGGAAAAATCAAATGCGGCCATATTTATGCCGCCTTTGCCGCTTGCCGGCGACTGAGTAAATCCCACCAGGTATTAAAGGTGGCCTGGCGCGCCAGCTCTTCAAACTGCACGCGGATACCGGCTTTATCCCATTCACCAATCAGCTGCATTACCTGCACCGAATCCAGACCGTAATCGACCAGCAGTTCGTCGCCGTCGAATTCATCGGCGCTGATTTCCAGTAATTGCAACAGACGCGTCTGCAGACCTTCACGGGTCAGTATTCCGGCCTTGTTATTTTCAGCAAATAAATCCTGAGTTGTGATCACAGAACCGCAGCGGCCTGCCACATATTTCAGTGCCATGACATGTTCAGCGTGGGAAAAATCAGCGACCGCATCCGCCACCATAAAAGGCTGAATATCACGCATAAAGGCATCCAGCGCCGTGGTCAGGCAGCCAATATGTGCATAAACACCAACAATGATTAACTGATCACGCTGCCAGCCGAGCATTTTTTCCTGCAACTCAGAACGCTGGAAAGCGCTGTAACGCCATTTAACCAGTACAGTGTCATCTGTAGCCGGGGCAATGGCCTGAGCAATTTTGCATTGCGCAGGATCGGCCTTAGTCAGACCCGGCCCCCACATATCATTTAACAGCGCACGCTCGGCATCGCTCTGCTCCACCGGCTGTGCTGTATACACCACAGGAATACCCTGCTGCTTTGCCCACTGATAGATACGTGCAATATTGTCGGTAAGAGCGCTCATAAGCGGGCTGTCTTTGCCGTAAAAACGCAGAAAATAATCCTGCATATCATGCACCAGCAATACCGCACGCTGGCTGTCGACCGTCCAGTTAACCTTATTTTTTGGCAGCTCGTCGGCTGCGGGCAATAAATAGGAGGTGATATCGGGAATGCTCATAAAAAAACCTCAGATAGCAGGTGCAGCAGTAAAAATCTGCTGACGTAATTCTTTTTTGTCGGTTTTACCGACGGCGGTGAGTGGCAGCGAGGCCATAAACTGAAAGCGGTCAGGCAACTTAAATTCAGCGACCCCCTGAGCACGCAGGTATTTGCGCAGCGCGACAGGCTTTAATTCACTCTGCCCTGCGGTTTGGCGCGCAACGATACAGGCCAGGCTTTTTTCACCGAGCAAAGCATCCGGCACAGAAATCAACGCTGCCTGCAATACATCAGGGTGACGCAACAGAATATTTTCAATTTCTTCAGCGGCGATTTTTTCACCGCCACGGTTAATCTGATCTTTTACCCTGCCGACTACTCTCAGGTAGCCGTTTTCGTCCTGTGTCACCAGATCTCCGGAGATATAAAATCCATCCGGATTAAAGGCGCTGGCGTTATGCTCTGCGGCGTTAAAATAACCGCGAAACGTGTAAGGACCACGGGTCATTAACATTCCGGTCTGACCACAGGCCACAGGTGTGTGACTTTCAGGATCAACGACCCACACTTCATCAGCGCTGCTCATCGGACATCCCTGAGTAGTGAAAATACGCTCATCACTGTCATTCAGGCGGGTGTAATTCACCAAACCCTCGGCCATACCAAACACTTGCTGTAACTGACAGCCAAGCTCAACAGGGACACGTCGTGCCAAAGCTTCAGCAAAACTGGCTCCGCCTACCTGCAGTAATTTAAGGCTGCTTAACTGCTGTTGATAACCGGGGGCCGCCTGTAACCACAGAATGACCGCTGATGGCACCAGCGCAGTCATAGTCACACCGTATTTTTCAATTAAGGAAAAGCAGCGCAGAGGTTCAGGATCACGCGCCATAACGACACAGCCACCGGCAAAGAAGACACCTAATGCTCCCGGCGAACTGAGCGGATAATTATGCGCCGCAGGTAATGCGCACAAATAACGTGTGGCACCATCAAGCTGACAGATTTCTGCACTGCGGCGTACGCTATAGTAGTAATCGTTATGTGTCCGGGGAATTAATTTGGGTGTACCTGTACTGCCGCCTGAGAGCTGAAAAAATGCAACCTCTTCTGCTGCACTGTTACAGTCAATATCCGCGTCAACATCCACGTCAACGTCAACACCAACGGTCATGGAACACAGACTGCTGAGATGCAGTGCAAAATTGCTTTCCCCTGCAGAACAGACCAAATCCAGTGCCGGAGCCAGTGTCTTTAATTCAGCAGTAAAGACCTCATCGGTAAACAACGGGTGCTCATGGCTGATCACCAGTAATGCCGGATTCAACTGACTGGCATAAGCACGCAACTCCAGTTTCTGATGACTGAAAAGTGCATTAACCGGGGCAATACCGGCTTTCAGTAAGGCAAAAAAAACAATGTAAAATTCAGCGATATTCGGCAGCTGCACCAGTGCAGTATCACCAACACCTAAACCACGACGGACAAATTGCGCTGCCAGGTTATTACTTAAACGATTCAGCTCTGCATAAGAAAAATGTCGTTCACCACAGATAACAGCAGTACCTTGATTATCACGATGGCGCTGCAGAATATTGCTGAGCGGTAAGTCCAGCCAGAATCCCTGCCCGCGATATTCATCCTCCAGAACCTGCGGCCAACGGTTAAACGGCAGAGAAGGCCTCATAGTGTTACTCCGGAAAAATCGGCATCCAGCGCATTGAGCATGGTCTGCATTTTTGCGCGGGTTTCTGCCCATTCACTTTCCGGCGACGAGTCTGCGACGATACCCGCACCAGCAAAGATCTGGATCCGGTTTGCAGTGATACGCCCACAACGGATAGTCACCACCCACTCACCATTGCCTTCACCGTCACACCAGCCGACCATTCCTGCAAATGGCCCTCGTTCATAGGGTTCTATAAGCTGAATAAGTTTATATGCCTGAGCGGTAGGAGAGCCGCAAACAGCAGGCGTAGGGTGTAACTCAGTAGCGATTTTCAATGGATTCATAGTCGCATCATTAACCTGACCGTGAATGCAGGTTGATAAATGCCACATAGCCGGAGTGCTGATTAACGACGGAGCATCGGGAATATCAAGTTCCTCGCACCAGGGGGATAAAACCTGACGAATATCATCAATTACCAGCTTATGTTCGTATGCATCTTTCGCTGAACGTAATAACTGCTCACTGACCTGGCGATCTTCTGTTGCATCTGCACGCCGGCGTGCTGAACCCGCCAGAGGATTCGAAATAATTTTCCGCCCCTGCTTGCGCAGTAATAATTCCGGACTGGCACCAATCAGCTCAGAGCCATCGGCCAGTGGAAAACGAAAATGATATCCCGATGGATTTTGTGCACGTAATCGCTGAAAAACAGAACCAGCATCCAGTGGCCGGTCAAGGTCCACATTCAGAACCCGAGACAGAACCGTTTTGCGAATATCACTAAGACGGAAATTCGCCACAGCCTGCTCTACAGATTGCCGGAAACGCTGCTCACCCGGCACGCTGTCACAGGAAATAACACGCGACCTTATTGCCAAATCAGGCACAGGTAAAACTGGCGACTCCGTCAGAAATTCGCTCTCGCGGGGTACATAAAGAGTGGCTGGCTGCGTACGATCAAATGGAATACAGCCCATTACCAAGGGGCGTTTCTGACCATAAGCGCGCGCACGATTTAATGCTGAATCAACTGAACGTAAAAACTGCAGCCGCTGAACAGCATCAACACCTACAGGCTGACAAACAGCCTCTGCGATACCCCGCGCCTGAATGCACCCCTGAGATGAAGCATAAAAAAAGCAGGCGTTTTCCGCATCAGGATGAGCGCTGATGCCAGAAGCCAAAACAGGATGAGAGGAATTTTCCTCAATACCGGATACAGGGTTATTCACTTGACACCTCAGCCTCAAACGCTAATGATAATGCTTATCATTTTACGGTACATCACCATCAGGATGAGTGTCAACAAACGTCAAGCAAGAATTGGCTATTTTTTTCTTCTGCTATTTAAACGGATTTTATGAAATTCTTTTTTAATCCATTCCGCCGCCAGAAACCGGGATTTATTTTTTCTCCTGTTCCGCTTTCTTCAGGTTTTCTCTCACTAATTCTTCTTACAAATCATGCCCAGGCTGAAACCCATGATTTATTATCACTATTTAAAGCGGGCCAGATGACAGACCCAACTTTAAACAGCTCGAGGGCGCAACTGGCCGCTGACCAACTCACCGCAGATATTGCTCTTGGTAAATTATTGCCGCAGATAAATGCACGGCTGGAAGTGACCAGTACAGATGATGAGACAGGTAATAGCGGCAGCCGGTCAGGGGAAATAATTCTGCAACAAAGTCTGTTCGATCCGGTTGCCTGGTATGACTACCGCGCAGCTTATGCAGAAAGCGCAGCAGCAAAAACAGCCTTCAGTGACACTCAGCAACAATGGCTGCTGACACTTATCCGGACTTACGCAGACGCCCTGCGGGCAATCGCCGCACAGGAAGCCGCCAACACTGATACCCTGGCGTTTACTGAAGCATTGCACCATGCCAGCCAGCGCCATACTGCGGGGCTTGTTGTAAAAACAGAAGTGCTGGAAGCACAGGCCGCACTCGATAATGCGTATGCAGCGGCTCATTCAGCCAAGGCAGAGCTCAGCCTGCAACTGGAAATACTAAGCCGTATCAGCAGTCAGCCGGTCAGTGCTGTTACACCATTTACACCCGGCCTTGAATTACAGCTGCCTGATGAGCAACAGCTGAACCAGTGGTTGCTGTCGGATGGAATTAATCATCCACAGATTCAACAGGCTCAACAGGAAGAAATTAAAATGCGGCTGCTGAATAAATCAGCTGCAGCCGCACATTTTCCCAAGGCCGATTTTACTGCCACCGTTCAGCATACGCAGAGTTACGGTAATAAACATGATGAAGGAACGACAACGATGCTCTCGGCCAAAATCACCCTGCCATTACTGGCCGGAGGCAGCCACTATGGTGAGCAGCAGAAAACTCATTGGCAAGCTATCGCTGCCGGACATCAGCAGGAAGAAAGCCGGCGGGCAGTACGCTTTGAGCTACGCCGCCTGTTACGACAGATACGCTATGATGTGATGAATATTAACGGACGCCGACAAGCAATTATTTCCGCTACGTCTGCCATGAACGCAACACGCAGTGCCCATCGCATTGGAACCCGCAACATGGTGGATGTCCTCAATGCTCAGCGTACATTATCGGCGGCAGAAAAAGAGTTCGCCAATGCGCGCAGCGACTATATGACTCACCTGATGGAACTGAAATATTATGCCGGCGCTCTTGATGAAACAGATGTAGCTTTGATGAACCGCTGGTTTTCAGCTGACGAGAACTGAAGTCAGAACCTGTTTATCTGTCAGAATCCAGTCAGCGCGATAACAGCGTCCCTGTGTTACTCCCGGAGCCAGTGTTCTTTTCAGCGTTATATCACAATAGCCGCACTGTATTTGATCAGGTAAATACAGATAATGATGAGTCTGACAAAGCGGATGAACAGCAATTACCGCGACATCGGTAAAATCAAAAACCTGCCTCACTTCCGGCCACAGGGCTTTATATAACGCTTCTTTAACAGAAAAGATCAGGCTTAATGCCACGTTTTCAGTAAAATTCAGATTGCTTTTTAACAGCAGTTTTTCAGATGCATCACATACCTGATTGAACACCGCCGCAGCGATATCCCGGCTCATTATATTTTCCAGATCAACACCCAGGGATCTGGCCGACGTTGTTCTGGCCAGCAGACAAACCGCCTCAATACACTCGCCCGTACGCACATGGCTGATCGACCCCACCACCGCTGGCGGGAACTGCGGACAACCACCAGCATCACTGCCAATATTAAATCCCCCGCACTCACCCGCCATCTGCAAAGCCTGCCGGGCTGCCTGGCGTCCGGCCAGATAAGACGCCTGACGCACAGGTGAAGCCGTTGCTATTTTCTGCGGCAATTTAATATTTTTCCGCTCAAAATCATCCGCGTTAAAATCCGAAAGCGACAACATCTGCCGGCAAAGAAATACGTCTCCCTGTGTAAAAACCATGATCTCTCCCTGACGAACATTCTGATGGGCAATAAAAAGCACACAAGAATTTATGTGTGCTTTTTCCTTACCCGGATTCAGTAATCCTGATGCTACTGACTATCAGAAGTTATAAGTTCCACTGACGTAGTAGTTACGGCCCAGTTCGAACAGGGTATAACTTGGATCGATTTCACTCAGCTGCACATCGGTGAGGTTTTTCACACCACCACGTAGCGTAAAGGTATCAGAAACCTTACCCACAACACCCAGATCGGTGCGGTAGTAAGATTTTGCAACCGGAAACTCCTGCACCCAGGTACCACCATTATTTGCCCAGCTGGAATACTGCATACCCGCCAGATAATTCACACTCAACAAAGCAGAAACTGCATCGCTGGCCTGCCAGTCGACTGTCGTATTGGCTTCATATTCAGGGCGGCCGGTAAGCACAAACTTCTCACCGGCTGCATCTTCATATTCGGTGTCCAGATACGTCATATTGCCCGACAGAGTCAGATTACTGAGCACATCGGCAGAGGCTGTCAGTTCAAAACCATTGGTGTTTGCTTTAGCAACGTTGATCCATTCAGCGGCAACCGGATCATTGTTGGTATCATAAGTAATCTGGCGCTCAATCAGATCATCAATATCATTATTGAACCAGCTCAGTGCCATTTCCCAGGTATCCTGACGCAGTTCGATACCCGCTTCATAGTTAATACTGGTTTCGGCTTTCAGATCCGGATTACCGGCCAGATCACAGGCACCACCACAACTCCTAATGCTGTATTCCGCACTCAGGTAACTGCCATCCGGCGCCTTAAAGGCTTTACTCACTCCACCTTTAACGGTAAGCGCATCGTTAATCTGATACACCACATAAGCTTTCGGTGAGAAATTCGAGCCAAAAATTTCGTGATTATCCAAACGTCCGCCCAGAGTAACGAACAGATTATCAGCGACGGTAATTTCATCCTGAACAAAAGCTGCCAGCTCATCAATCGACAGCTTACCGGTTTTAAGGTAGGTCGTTTTGTCTTCAATTTCCTGATGGCGGTAATCCATACCGGCAACAATGGCATTACTGCCGGCCGTTACATTGGCGTAAGCTTTGGCATACAGATTTTGTTCACCGGTATTGTGAGTCTGTGGAGCAGCATAAGATGAGTTAAAGTCTTTTACCTCAGAGTCTTCATGTTTGACGAACGCTGTTGTTGTACCCCAACCCCAGCGACCGGTGTGAGTCAGAGCCAGCTCCATACGCTCCAACTCCTGTTCACGAGTACGCGGACCGGAAGCATAAACACCCAATGGACGATCATCTTTATTCAGCGCCAGATCAACATCCAGCGTTTGTTCTGCATTCAGATCCTGGCTCAGTGTGACAAACAGATTGGTCGAGGTTTTCTCTTCCAATCGCGGAGGCTCATTCGCTTTTTTATCGGCACGATCTTCATACCAGGCATCGTGTTGCTTTTGCTCAATGGCCACAAACAGACGCGAACCCGGTGCCAGCTCACCACGGACAGAAGCTCCCAAGCGCTGCTGCTGACCATCTTCACCCGATTCAATCGTACGGTATTCAGCAGATACGTTGCCGCTCCATTCCTGAGTCGGTGCTTTGGTAATAATGTTCAGTACACCACCAATCGCATCGGCACCATAAACAGAAGACATAGGGCCACGGATGATTTCAACGCGATCAATACTGTTCAGCGGAATTGAGTTGTAATCCACATCGCTGCCTTTGGCGAACGCAGAACCAGAGGAAACACGTTTGCCATTCACCAAAATCAGGGTGTAATCGCCCCCCAGGCCACGGATACGTAATTCATCACGTCCCAGGCTGTCGTTGGAATTATGCACACCTACGGTATCGCGCAGCAGATCTGCCAGGCTGGTTACCGCCGACCGTTCAATATCTTCCGCGGTGACTACCGTAGTAAAAGCCGGCACGGTTGCCGAATCCCGGGCCGACAGCGTTGCTGTCGTCACCATATTCTCTAACTCTCTGGTCTGCTCTTCTGCGGCGACAACCATTGATGCATTTGCCAGAGCAAATGCCAGTACTGAATATCTGAAGTTCATGTACTCCTCCCCAATAAATAACATTGATTATCATTTAGAACTCGGCAGATAGTATGCGACTATCACAGTCATTACAATATTTGATAATCATTCGTATTTAATAATGAGTATTGAGTACTCCAAATAAGCTGTCTGTGGAAGATTATGGCGGCCGGTAGTCGGCAAGGCGCCAGTTCCTGAAAAACCGGCCTGCTGGCAACCTCCCGAGCCCTGTCTACACTCAGATAAGACAACGCGGGAGGACTCGCTATGACACTGCTCTGGCAATATTTCACTCTGATTCTGCAATGGTTCGCCGAGCCCCAGGGCTGCGATGAACCCGGCCTGCATCAGACCGATACCCGGTCCATCAGTCAGGCACAAAGCCACAAGGCATAGCAGAACTAAAAACTGCAGATACAAAAAAAGCGGCAACAGCCGCTTTTTTTGTATCGGTTTCAGGCTTCAGCGAACCGCTGAAACATCTTCCGCCTGCGGGCCCTTCTGACCACGCACTACGGTGAATTTCACGCGCTGACCTTCAGTCAGAGAGCGGTGCCCCTGACCGCGGATAGAACGGAAATGCACAAACACATCTTCGCCCTGATCCCAGGTAATAAAGCCAAAACCTTTTTTCACGTTGAACCACTTAACCACACCACGCTCGCGACCATCTTCAACATCGCTTTCCACAACGGTACCACTGGAGCGGAAACGACGGCGACGGGAAGGAACCAACTGCGCTGACAGCAGGCTGGTAACCAGTGTCAGAACGGCAACAGCCAGCAGCAGCTCGGTCATACCGGCGACATTCATCAGGTTATCGGCGGTCAGCGCCGTACCGTCGGTCAATTGCAGACCTGTCACCAGCGAAGTAAAGATGCCGGCAACAATGAAAGGAACAATTGCAGCAAACACCAGCGCTACAATAATTTTACGTAATATCAATTTACCCATGCGTTCTCTCGTATCACTCGTTAATATCACAGCTGTAACAAAATCGTTGGCCCGCGGGCCTTTGACAAGTGGGCTATGAAAGCCCAATTCATTAAAAAAATCAACACGATAGCTAAAGGGTATAAACACACCTATGAGCCAACAGCCACCGGCTTCCGCTGCAGCGCCTGATAAACAACCGCTGGCGCAACAACGTATCGACGAACTGGAAATGCGTATTGCCTTCCTGGAAGACACCATCGATAGCCTGAATGACCAGGTATCGACCCTTAGCCAGGAATTCCTGCTGGCCAAACAGGCCATGCAATTGATGCACCGTAAGCTGGAGCAACTGCAGCAGAACCCTTCTGCCGGCGAAGCAATGGCCGATGAACCGCCGCCGCCGCATTACTGATAGCCCATAGCGGAGCAGTAACAGGCAGATATAAAGAAGCCGGGCTAAGCCCGGCTTCTTTATTGGCACTATTAATCAAATGATCAAAGGCTCTGCCGGCGCCGCTGCCAGGCCACCAGCCCCCACAATAACAGGGTAAACAACAACGGCAGCACAAAGATATTCAGCACTTTCAGGCGCATGCCCAGCGCTTCGATATCTTTATCCAGCTCATGCTGCACATTACGCAGTTCTTTGCGGATTTCGATTTTCTTCTGCTGAAACTGCTCCAGCGCGGCCTGCTGCTCTGCCGACAGCGTCAGCACGCCATTATCACCGTCACGCTGGTCCTGCAGAGCACTGAGCTGCTGCTCGGTTTCTTCCAGTTCCTGCTGCAGACGCTGCTCGCTGGCCAGAAACTGTTGCTCGGCATCGCGGCGCAAAGTATTTACCCGTTCAAATGGACGGTTGTATTGTCCACGGGCACGCAGGCTGATCAGGTCAGCACTGCCGCCCAGATGATCGGCCAGATTCACCAGCAGGGCGCCGTTATCTGCCCAGGGAGAGGCGATGCGCTGACCAAAGAAGTTCTGCACCTGCACCCATAAACGGTCAGACAGCACGTCGGTATCGGCCACCAACGTGACCGCCAGGCGCTCCGTTGAGGCCAGATGAGTGTCGGCTTTTACGCCATCAACACCATCCGGGAAAGCAGAATCCGCTTTGCCCTGCACGCGCACAGCCAGATTAAATTCTTCATTGGCCGGTACAAAGTCACGCTGCAGCGCCATTAAATCGCCCCCCATGCGCAGCCGGTTGGCGTCCGTCAGCATGGCTTCCGTGCTGCTGTACAGCCAGGGTTCGATGCTGCTGAGCGCATTTTCAAGCGCGGTAAAATGCCCAACGCTGCTGAGGTTAATGGCTTCAAGCTGAGCGGTGACCACATCATCGGCGTTCAGGCTTTCCGGATGCAGCGCCAGCAAACCAAAGTGGCGCAGCGGCGGACGCCCCGGCCCCTGATTCACCACCAGCGCATTGGCAGCATCCAGCACCACCTGATCCGGGTTCCAGCCCACACCCCAGTTTTGCAGGAGTTTATTAAGACTGCTGGCCGAGCCGCTGTCGCCCATTCCCATCAGGCCGCCATTCGGTGCGGTTTCAGCAACCGGATCAAGAAACGCCAATACGCGTCCGCCTTTTAACGCAAACTGGTCAATCGCATACAGCGCGCTGTCGGTCAGCTCCGGCGGCTGCACCAGCAGCAGCAGGTCAATATCGTCATCGATATGATCCAGTCCGGCCGTCAGTGAGCGCAACTCATAAGGGCCATCCAGCTGATCTATCGCCATCCAGGCCGGCGCCGGGCGGCCGGTTTGCGGGTTAAAGCCGCCGCGTACATCCAGTCCGCTGAGTAAGCCGATCACCACCGGCTTGCTCTGCTGCACCTGATAAATCAGCTGGGTAATTTCATACTCAAGAAAGGCCTCGCGGTCAGGCTGCAGAAAAGGCAGCTGCGCCACCTGCTCTTTGCCTGCGTCTTCGGCTTTCTCATCTGAGCCCTGATTTTCTGCGGCTTGCGGCAGCTGGGCTTTCGCAACCAGACCGAAATACAGGTTATCGCCACTGACCGATACCGGCACGGCCTGCAGACCATAAGCGGTGGCCTGATCTTCTTCTTCTGAGAAGGGTGCCGGGTCGATAATTTTCAGACTGAGCTTACCACCAGCAAGCATCACATATTCATCCAGTAATTCCCGCACACGCTGCTGATAAGCACGCACTTTCACCAGATCTGCACTGGCCTTCTGCGAGAAATACAACTCCAGCTCAACCGGCTGGTTCAGCTGTGCCAGAATATTCCGCGTTCCCTCTGACAGGGTGTAGAGTTTCTGTTCGGTTAAATCGAGACGCGCACCACTGCCCAGCTGGTTCAGCAAAAACGCTCCGCCAATAAAGCCCAGCAACAGTGCCAGAAGTGAAAACAGTTTGAATTTCATATCGCTCTCCTGTCCTGTTTATGCAGATTTTTTAACGGTTAAAACCTGTGTTGTCGCCAGCAGCCACACAGCAATAACCAACACGAAATACAGCAGGTCGCGGATATCGACCACACCACGCGCCAGGGCTTCAAAGTGCGTAAGGAAACTCAGGCTGGCAATCAGATCCAGCAAACCTTCAGAGGCCCAGCCGCGGAAAAAATCCAGCACCAGCGGAAAACCACTCAGCATCAGCACAAAGCAAACCACCACGGTCAGAATAAAGGCAACGATCTGATTACGGCTGAGTGCCGACATACAGGAGCCTACAGCAATAAAGGCACCGGCCATTAACCAGCTGCCCAGATAGCTGGCCAGAATCACGCCGTTATCCGGCGTGCCCAGATAATTAACGGTCAGCCACAGCGGCAGGGTTAACAACAACGCCAGACCGGCAAAAAGCCATGCGGCGAGGAATTTTCCCAGTACCGCCTGCCAAAGGGTAACTGGCAGCGTCATCAGCAGTTCAATGGTGCCCAGCTGGCGCTCCTGCGACCACAGCCCCATCGCCACCGCCGGCATAAAAAACAGATACAGCCAGGGGTGAAAGTTGAAAAATGGGAGCAGATCGGCTTGCCCGCGCTGATAAAAGTTACCCAGATAAAAGGTAAAGACGCCGGACATCACCAGGAAGATAAAAATAAAAACATAGGCAACCGGGGTTGCAAAATAAGCAGAAAATTCGCGCTTACAAATCGTCATTAATGTATTCATAGTGCTGTTCAGACTCCGGTCAACTGACGAAAAACATCATCCAGACGTCCACGCTCAATATGCAGCGTGTCGAGATCCCAGCCCTGCTGTTCAATCAGGGCATTCACCGCGTGATACGGACGCGCACCCGGCTGCGGAAACAACAGATAACTCTGCCCCTGTTCCAGCTCATCAACCTCGTTGATTTCAGGCAATGCAGAAAAGGCGGCGGCAGCATTTACCGGCTGCTGAAAACGCACCGATATCGCCTGGTGATAACGCGAGCGGGCTTCCAGCTCGGCCGGAGTGCCATCGGCGACTTTTTTACCCGCAGCAATAATCATCGCCCGCGAGCAAACCGCTGAAACTTCTTCAAGAATATGGGTGGAAATAATCACCATTTTGTCTTCCGCCAGATTAGTGATCAGCTGACGGACCTGTTGCTTCTGGTTAGGGTCGAGACCGTCGGTTGGCTCATCCAGAATCATAATGGCCGGATCATGCAACAGCGTTTGCGCCAGACCAACGCGGCGCTTATACCCTTTAGACAAGGTTTGCACTGCTTGTTTGAGTACGTCCTGCAGGCCAACCTGTTCAACCACACGGGCCAGGCGCTGACGCAGCTCGGCACCACGATAACCGCGCACCTCACCAATAAAACGCAGAAATGCCAGCACGCTCATATCGCCATAACTGGGGGCACCTTCCGGCAGATAGCCGATCTGGCGTTTCACCGCCACCGGATGCTGTGCCACGTCATAACCACCAATACAAACCGTACCGGAAGTTGCCGGCAGAAAACCTGTCAGCATTTTCATGGTGGTTGATTTACCGGCACCATTTGGCCCGAGAAAACCCAGCACTTCGCCGGGCCTGACTTCAAAAGAGAGATCGTCTACAGCGGTAAAACCGCCGAAACGCTTGGTCAGATGTTGCACTTCAATCATATCAACTCCCTATTTTGCCATGATCAGTAACGCCGGCAGGCCGCAACCACCTGCCGCACAGAACAACCTAAAAGGTAAAAACCAGACCATAAAGATGGCATTTTGTTTCCTGAAACAGCCGGTCTGCGCCATAAACAGCGACAACCGGGCCATTTCCGGACAATAACCTGTACAACCACCGATAAAGGCGCCATGACTGCCTATTACGTCACAGCCCGCGCGATCAGACCGTTTAAACCTACAGACTTGCAGGGTAAACTCCGCAGGCATTTACAACGCGGGGGCGTCACGACCCGCAGACACACCAGAGACTGACTATGAATATTATTAAAAAAATCCGCAGCACCCTGTTCCGCTGGCAACAAAAATGGCTGTATGGCGTTATCAAAACCCAGATCATCGGGCCGGATATTAAAGATTTCAACCTGGACCCTGACAAGCCAATCATCTATGCCATGCTCTATCCATCCCATGCTGAGCAGCTGGTGATAGACGCCGAAGTCAATAAACTGGGCTGGGGCAGTCCTCATCAGGACCGCATTGAGCGCCGCCTGCCGGGTAAGCCGTTTTTTAATATTTACCGCCGCGCCGGAACCCCCTTCCGTAAACAGGGCACACCGATTGTCGCCAAGCAGCTGATCCGTCAGGCCGAATGGCTGGCAGAACAGGATGAGCGCGATATTCAGGTTGTGCCTGTGCGGGTTTTCTGGGGACGGGCACCGGAAAAAGAAGGCTCTTTCCTGCGTATCTGGCTGCAGAACAGCGGTACTCTGGGTGGCCGTTTATTTACTCTGATGGCCATCCTGCTCAACGGCCGTAATACCTTTGTGCATTTCAGCCGGCCAATGTCGCTGCGTGAACTGTACGAGCCGGGTAAATCGCCGGAAATGCTGGCGCGTAAAGTAGCCCGCGTATTGCGTGTGCATAACCGTCAGGTTTCCGCCTCGGTACTGGGACCGGATTTATCCCACCGCCGCACTCTGGTGCATCAGATTCCGCACAAGCCGCTGGTACTCAAAGCCATTGAAGAAGAAGTAGCGACTCAGGGCATCAGTAAAGCCAAAGCGCAGCAGAAGGCGCTGAAGTATGCCGACGAAATTGCCTCCAATATTTCCTACACCAACGTGCGCTTCCTGGATGTGTTGCTGACCTGGGTATGGAATAAAATTTACGATGGTATTTCGCTGCACAATATCGAAAACCTGAAAAACATCAGCAAAGACAACGAAATTATTTATGTGCCCTGCCACCGCAGCCATATTGATTACCTGCTGCTGTCTTACGTTCTGTATCACCACGGTCTGCAACTGCCGCAGATTGCCGCCGGCATTAACCTTAATATGCCGGTTGTTGGCCCCATCCTGCGCCGTGGCGGTGCCTTCTTTATGCGCCGGACGTTCCGTGACAATAAACTCTATGCCGCGGTTTTTGATGAATACCTGCACTCGGTATTTTCCGGTGGTTACGCCACCGAATATTTCGTTGAAGGCGGACGTTCACGTACCGGCCGCACCCTGAGTCCGAAAGCCGGTATGCTGGCCATGACCCTACGCAGCTATCTGCGCGATTCGCGCAAGCCGATTATGTTTGTGCCTGTATACACCGGTTACGAGAAAGTATTCGAAGCCAACAGTTATCTGGGCGAATTACGCGGCCAACAGAAGAAAAAAGAAAGCCTGCTGGGTGTTGTGGGTACACTGCGTTCTTTTAAACGTTCCTTCGGAAAAGTAAACGTTACTTTCGGCGAGCCGATTTACTTCACCGAATTCCTTAATCAGCAGCGCCCGGACTGGCGTGCGGAAGATTACAGCACTTGTGATTACCGTCCGGAATGGGCACCTAAGGTAGTTGATCAGCTGGCAAAAGAAGTGGTCACCGGTATCAACAGCGCGACCTCCGTTAACCCGATCAACCTGATTGCCCTGAGCATTCTGTCGGCACCACGTCAGGCGATGGATGAGCAGCAGCTGATTGTGCAGATGGAATCCTACCGCAATCTGCTGGCACAAACCCCATACAGCAAACTGACGGCCCTGCCAGACGGCAATGGTGCTGAGTGGCTGGCCTATGCCGAAAAACTGGATGCCGTATCGCGCTCCAAGCACCCACTTGGCGATCTGATTCAGACCAGCGACCGTCAGGCCGTTACCCTGACCTATTACCGCAACAACGTATTGCATTTAATTGCTCTGCCATCACTGCTGGCCTGTTTGTTTGTGAACAACCAGCGCTACAGCAGCGAACAGGTTCAGGCCATGGTTGCCAGCTTCTATCCTTATCTGCAGGCTGAATTATTCCTGCACTGGAACAGCAGCGAGCTGAGCAGCGAAGTACAGCGCTGGCTGGATGCATTGGTGGATTGTGGTTATCTGCATCTGAACGATAAGGGCTACCACGCCACGCCGGCCAGCAGTAATGAATATGCTCTGCTCGAAGGACTGGCGGCTAACGTGATGCAGACGCTGGAACGTTACTTCCTCACCCTGAGCGTGCTCAGCCGTAAAGGTTCAGGCGAACTCAGCGCCAAAGAACTGGAAGAACAATGCACCCTGCTGGCACAGCGTATCAGCCTGCTGTACGGCATTAACGCGCCGGAGTTCTTTGATAAATCGCTGTTCCGCACCCTGATTCAGCAACTTGTCAGTGAAAAACTGCTGGCAAAAAACAGCGATGACAAACTGACCTTCAGCAATGAACTGGATGCGCTGACCAGCGCACTGGAAGAAGTGCTGGATGGCGCTCTGCGTCAGAGCATTCTGCGCAGCGTTTAAACCTGCTCAGAGCATAAAAAAACCGGCATCTGCCGGTTTTTTTATATCTGTAATCTGTAGCAAAGCGCTTATTCAGCGTCAGTATCTTCTGGATTCCAGGGAGCAACTTTGGCTTTAACATAAACATCAAAGCGGTTGGATTTACCGGTTAAGGCAAAGGTTGGTTTTTTACCCGCCAGAGGCTCGGCTTTACGTGCCCGCTTCACCACTACCCGGCAACGGGCACAGGCAAGAGCCCGTTCAAGCAGATCATCAGCATCGGTGTCCTGCCCTACGACATCACGGAACGCCTGCATATCTTTTTTAACCTGCGCCGTTGCTTTCGGGTCGTGATCAAACATCGGATCGAGATACACCACATCCGGTTGCCGCTGCGGATCGGATTCAGGCACCAGCAGATCGTGACTGCTGCCAAAGTGCAATTCAATACGGGCAATAATATCGGCCACTTCTGCATCGTTAGCGCCCCGCGCTAGACCATCGGCCAATAAGGCCGCGACCACCGGCTGACGTTCGTGAGCACGTACGCTGCAACCCAGAGTCGCCAGCACAAAGCTGTCACGACCAAGACCTGCGGTGGCATCCAGCACCGAGGGTTTGTACGAACCACTCACTCCCACCGCTTTGGCAATATCCTGCCCGAGACCGCCGCCAAATTTACGCCGGTGCGCCGCAGCTCCGGCAGAAAAATCAACACGTACCGCGGTGCGCAGATTATTGCCCTGACGCAGGCTCAGACCGTCATAGTCAAAGCACAGATGAAAACCATCCTGCTGCAACAGGGATTTAGGTGCCAGTGTCAGACCGTAGCGTTCACACAGCTCCCGGACTTCACTGTCCGATTCACGCACCAGATTGATTAGTTCAGTCACAACCTATCCGTTCTCAGACAAAAAACAGCAGCAATACGCCACCCAATGCCAGGCGGTACAGAACAAACGGCAGCATGCCAATCCGGTTAATAAAAGCCAGGAAGTAATAAATACAGACCCAGGCACTGACCGCCGACAATACCGCACCAAGAGCCAGTGAGGTCCAGTCAACCGGCAACAGCGACTGGCTCAGCTCATGCGCTTTTAAACCACCGGCTGCCAGAATTAACGGAATCGATAACAGAAAAGAAAAACGCGCCGCATCAACCCGGTGTAAGCCGAGCAATAACGCCGCCGTCATGGTAATGCCTGAACGTGACGTACCGGGAATTAATGCCAGCGCCTGGGCGACACCAATAATCAGCGCCATCGCCAGCGTCATTTTTGCCAGGCTGATGCCCTTCCCACGTTTCTGGTCGGCAATGCCCAATAAAATACCAAATCCGATCGTGGCCCAGGCAATCACTTCAACCGAACGCAGGTTAGCTTCAATCCAGTCGCCTAATAATACCCCGGCCAAACCGGCAGGAATTGTTGCCAGCCCGACATACCAGGCGAGTTTTGCATCAGCACTGGGCTTTGCCGTCCAGCCACTTTTAAACCATGCACTTATCAGTCTGTGAATATCCTGGCGGAAATAAAACATGACTGCTGCCAGTGTGCCCACATGCACGGCTACATCAAATGCCAGTCCCTGATCCTGCCAACCAAGAACCTGTGAAGGCAGAATAAGATGTGCCGAACTGGAAATAGGTAAAAACTCAGTTAATCCCTGCAGTACCGCCAGTACGATGATCTCAATAAGATCCATAAATTGATTCCTTAAAAGTATTAATCCCGGCGCAACAGGCTCGGTTGCTCATCGAGTTTTTTCCAGGCAACAGAATCACGCAAATAAACCGGCGGATGTTGTTCGACACTGCCAAATTCACCGCGTTGCCATGCGTCCTCAGCCAGCGCCAACATAATATCGGCCTGAGGTTGCACATCAGCCCACTCCTGAGCGCAGGAAGCAAATGCCGGCAGAGTAAGGCCATCCCCTGCAACGATACCGTCAAACGCCTTCAGCGCCTGCAGACACTGCTCCGGACTGCCGACGTGTTCGGCTCCGATCAATCGGCAAAGTTCACCTTCACGCTGGAAATGCCCCCAGAATACCTCTCCCATATGGGCATCCATTACCGCCATCACATGGTCAGCCTGAGAACTGCGTAAAGTTTTTAATGCCACACTCTGCAATGAGGAAATACCGCAAACAGGAAGCTCCAGTGCAAAAGCAATTCCCTGTAATACCGAAGCCGCAATCCGGATACCGGTAAAAGAGCCTGGTCCACGCCCGTAAGCTATGCCCTCCAGCTCTGCTTTTTTCACCCCTGCCCGGATTAACAACTCATCCACCATCGGCAATAAGCGCTGTGCATGACGACGCGGTTGATCTTCACACAACGACCAGGATTCCGAACCACGGCTAAGGGCAACAGAACACAGAGAGGATGAGGCATCAACGATCAATAAACAGGACATAATACTTTCCGCAGCGAACAGGCGCGGCAGTATAACACAGGGCATGATTCTTCCATCCTGCTGCCCAACGCTGACAGACAGTCCCTGCAGAACAAAAATGACAGGCGAAAAAAAACCCGGCATTGCCGGGTTTTTCAATGCAGCAATCAGCTCGCTGCTTTTGGCGGACGACCGCGACGCTTAGGCGCAGTACCGGCAGCCGCAGCTGCTGGTTTGGCCTTAGCCGGACGACCACGACGCTTAGGAGCGGCACCTGCAGCAGCCGGTGCAGCGGCTGCTTTAGCCGGACGACCGCGTTTTTTAGGAGCAGCAGCAGTTGCTGGCGCAGCTTTAGCCGGACGACCACGCTTTTTAGGCGCAGCAGCGGTTGTTGCTTTTGCTGCAGCCGGACGGCCACGCTTTTTAGGCGCAGCAGCGGTTGCTGTTTTTGCGGTTGCAGTTGCTTTGGCTTTCAGCTTTTTAGCAGCAACAGAGGCTTTGCCATGTTCTTTAGTGGCATGAGCTTTAACTTTTGCAGCATCCTGTTTGCCACGGGCTTTACGCCATTTGGCTTCAAATGCAGCAACGGCTTTCGCCAGATCGGCTTCTGCTTTAGCAACCAGTGACGCTTCAAACGCTTCAACAGCCGCAATGGCTTTTGCTGCCACTTCTTCTGCTTTCGCTTCAATTTGTGCAGCTTTAACCGCAACAGTAGCAGTACGGGCTTCAGCTTTCAGAGCCTGCAGCTTGGTATTTTCTGCTTTTACTTTAGCGTTAGCTGCAGCAACTGCACGCTTGGCAGCAGGCGTTGGTTTAGCGGTTGCTTTTTCTTTTGCAGCGGTTGCTTTAGTTGCAGCAGCATCGACTTTAGCCTGTTGAGCGGTAACCGCTGCATGGGCTTTTTCAGATGCTTTTACTGCTGAAGCGACAACCGCTGGTACTGCCTCTGCAGTTTTAGCCGCAACTGCTTTAGCAGCTGCAGGCTTACGACCGCGTTTGGCTGGAGCTTTTTTAGGTCTGGCCATAGGTGAATTCCTCTAATATTCCTGATCAGGTAGGGTAACGCTAGCACAAAATATATAAGTGCATAAGCTAACGGGAGCAATAATAGTATTTTTATTATCGAAAACCAAAAAATAATGAATCAACAATGCTATTTATGACCTGTTTTTGCCTATTCTGGTCATTGTTCTGTGATATTCCGCTGCCATTACTGAAAATAGATATGATTTTTGCATCCTCGCGTTACTTGCAATGACGTATTTAACAGCCTGCCTATTAATCTCCCGGATTACTATTAAGGCACTTCTTAAGATACTTCTTAAGGTACTTCCGAATAATTCAGCCGTGTCTTAAATTCCGCTGAAAGGAAGTTCATCGATCGATAATGTAATAAGCAGCGTCTTGGTAGTTTTACGGATCAGTTTAATCCCGGTAGTTTAAAAGCTGACAATATTTGCCTGTTGGTACCCGGTAATGGCAAAAGCAAATACGGAATCACGCATTTATGTTCTGACTCAGCAAATAAAGATGAACCTTAATGGTGCACACACCTGTTTTTAAGTTGTTGATTCTATTAAAAAACCGATACGACCCCAGGGCCTGTTGACACTAATTAAACAGGCCTGTTATCGGATAAAAATGCCTCAGACAAGGCGCTGAGAGTGTGGGATGTTCAGCACATCCCTGTGCTTCACCCCTTCGGGGTTGGCACGCCAATCTGTTCCAGACAGATTGGTAACGGGTTAAGCGAGCGAACAGCAACGCAGGATGAGGGATTTTTAGTCATAACCCTTCGGGCTGAGGCCCGATTAACTTAGTGTCAACAGGCCCTAGGTATCTCCTGCACTAAGTGCAGTCGACCCCGGCCTTCAGAAGGTACTTTTTAATCTCTGCAACACCATCAGCACGCACAGATCAGGTCGCAATAGAGACAAATAAAGCTCAATGACATTAGCCGGTGCATAAAGGAAAGATGAAAACCACCCGCTATGATTTAAACGGCCTACCGGAACAACATCACGATCAACTGTCGCCGGATGTAAAACGCGGACATAAAAAAAGGGCCGAGGCCCTTTTTAACTTATCCGGTTATTCAGCCCTGTAAGGCCTCAAGAACCTGAGAAGTAATTTCCTGCAGTGAGCCAACACCCTGGATGTGGCTGTACTTAGGTGCATTAGCGCCCTTTTCTGCTTCCAGTTTTTTGTAGAAGCTGACCAGTGGTGCAGTCTGATCATGGTAAATAGCCAGACGCTTGCGTACGGTTTCTTCCTGGTCATCATCACGCTGCACCAGATCTTCACCGCTTTCATCGTCTTTACCTTCCACTTTAGGTGGGTTGTAAATAACGTGGTAAACGCGGCCAGAACCCGGATGAACACGACGGCCACTGAGACGTTTAACAATCTCTTCGTCAGCTACGTCAATTTCGACAACGTGGTCGATATCAACGCCCGCTTCCAGCATGGCTTCTGCCTGAGGAATAGTGCGCGGGAAGCCATCAAACAGGAAACCGTTTACACAGTCATCCTGCTGAATACGTTCTTTTACCAGACCGATAATGATTTCATCAGAAACCAGACCGCCGGTTTCCATGATTTCTTTTACTTTAAGACCCAGTTCGCTACCGGCTTTTACTGCTGCACGCAGCATATCGCCGGTAGAGATTTGTGGAATAGCAAACTTTTCACAAATGAACTGTGCCTGTGTGCCTTTACCTGCACCGGGCGCACCCAACAGAATTACGCGCATGCGCATACCCCTTGTGGTTAATAGAAACTGTCCGGCGAGTCAAAAAATTGGTTATTTTTCAACCAGTCACGGAAAAAATAGGCCTAACCTTACTCCGAGCCGGGCTCTTGCTCAAGTGATTGTGATGAAAAAGCCGGGCAGATAATGCCCGACTTTGGTATAGACCGCGCAGCACCTGAAGTGATGCCACGCCCACGACAAGGGATTAACCGGTATTACGCATCCCAGCAGCAATACCAGCCATTGTGACTTTCAATGCACGCTCCACTTCTTTACTGACCACATCCTGATCCTGCCGCTCGCGGTACAGTAATTCGGCCTGTAAATAATGCAGTGGATCTGTATATGGATTACGCACACTCATGGAGTGCTGTAAGGCCAGGTTATCCTGCAGCAGAGTCTGCTGATCTTTAATCGCCAGCACCAGCTCACGGATCTTCTGCAAACGGATACGCAGCTGGCTGCCAAGCGGCTGTAACTCGGCTTCAACCAGACGACTTTCATAATACTGAGCAATAGCCGGATCGGCTTTCGATATCACCATTTCCAGCATATCGATATAGGTACGGAAGAACGGCCACTGCGCATACATCGATTGCAGCTGTGGCAGCTCACCATGATTAACCGGCTGCGCCAGAGCTTCATCCGAACCCAGCCAGGCAGGCAGCATTAAGCGCATTTGTGTCCAGGCAAAAATCCACGGAATAGCGCGCAGTGTTTCAATACCACCACCACTTTTACGGCGCGCTGGCCGGCTGCCTAATGATAATTTACCCAATTCCTGCTCCGGCGTTGCGGCGCGGAAATAACGGACAAAATCCGGCGTATCACGCACCATAGTCCGGTAAGATTTAACCCCGGCACCCGCTAACTGCTCCATACGCTCACGCCATTGCGGCTGTGCAGCTTCCGGCGGTAACAGATTGGCTTCCAAGACCGCAGAAACATAAACCTTAAGGTTACGCACCGCCACTTCCGGTAAACCGAATTTAAAGCGGATCATTTCACCCTGCTCGGTTACCCGCAAGCCACCCAGTACCGACCCTGGCGGCTGCGATAAAATCGCCCGGTGAGCAGGACCGCCGCCACGGCCAACACTACCGCCACGACCATGAAATAAACGCAGTTTAATACCTTTATCCTGTGCCGTTTTTGACAGCGCTTCCTGTGCCCGGTATTGCGCCCAGACAGCCGCCAGCTGACCGGCATCCTTAGAGGAATCGGAATAACCAATCATCACCTGTTGATGACCTTTACAGTACTGGCGGTACCAGTCCACCGACCAGAGTTTTTCCATGCGCGGCGCCGATTGTTCAAGATCGCTGAGGGTCTCAAATAATGGCACCACCGGCATATGATCGCGCACACCGCAGGCCTGTAATAACAAAGCTACCGCCAGAATATCCGACGGCTCACTAGCCATGGAAATGATGTAGCAGGACACACCGTCACCGGCGCGGGTCGCCAGCACGTTCATGGTGTCGAGCACTTCTTGCGTTTCGGCCGTTGGCGTCCAGCGGCTTGGAATTAACGGGCGGCGGGATGCGAGTTCGTTCAGCAGGAACTGCTGTTTCTTTTCTTCATCCCAGGATTTGTAATCACCCCAGTTATAAAAGGCGCAGATTTCCTGCAGCACATCGGCATGGCGGGTCGATTCCTGACGTACATCCAGTTTCACCAGCGCCAGACCAAAACAGGCGACCCGGCGCAGGGTGTCGAGCAATGAACCATTGGCCACCGTATCCAGCCCCTGCTCTACCAGGCTGTTGTAACAGAGCATTAATGGCTGCAGTAATTCATCGTCTTCCAGCAGAGGTTCGTAATCGCTTTCCGCCCCACGGGCTTTGGCGGCCGCCCAGAGTTTGGTCTGTTCCAGCCGATGGCGCAGCTGATGCATACAGGCGCGGTAAGGTTCGTGCAGATTATCCGGATAAGCACGGCGTAATTCCGCCGAGGCTGCCGTCATCGATAACTGCATGCCTAATTGTTCAATATCACGCAGGAATAAATCCGCCGCCATCCAGCGTGCCAGAAATAAAACCTCACGGGTAACGGCAGAAGTGACATTCGGATTGCCGTCACGGTCGCCTCCCATCCACGAAGAAAAACGTACCGGAGCCGCCGTCAGCGGTAATGCGCTGCTGCCACGCTGACGCAGTTCATCATCCAGATTGCGTAATAATTGCGGCACTGCGTACCAGAGCGAATTTTCGATCACCGCGAAACCCCATTTGGCTTCGTCCACAGCGGTTGGCCTTACCTGACGGATTTCATCGCTGTGCCAGATTTCTTCCACCACCGAAGCCAGCTGCTGCTCAATTTCCAGCAATTGCGGATGGCCGTCGCGCAGGTCATCACGTTGCTGCAGTAATCGGGCAATCAGATCGTATTTCTGGATCAGGGTACGGCGGGTAATTTCGGTCGGATGAGCGGTGAGAACCAGCTCAATATTCACATCGGCGACTTTCTGACTGAGATTCA
Source organism: Thalassolituus sp. ST750PaO-4 (assembly GCF_020320405.1). Lineage (NCBI taxonomy): Bacteria > Pseudomonadati > Pseudomonadota > Gammaproteobacteria > Oceanospirillales > Oceanospirillaceae > Thalassolituus > Thalassolituus sp. ST750PaO-4. Next base: position 71,723 of record NZ_JABVCB010000007.1, on the reverse strand, counting down.
GCCCGGCGATGCCTTTCTGCTGTAAACGGTCGAGTAAATTACTGAACATCTGCTCGACATCATCGTGCAGAAAATCACTGCGCCGCCAGCTGGCACCGTGCTGCTGTTCGGCAATATTGGCCAGATTAAGGAACTGATTAAAACCACGCACCACCGGCACCAGTGCATCATCCGGCATGGTTTTCAGTAATGCCAGTAAACGGTCGCGTTCGGCATCGTCGCCATTGCGGGCTTTTTTGGCCTGCTTACGGATATCCTCAATACGTTTGAGCATACTGCTGCCGTATTGATTTTCGATCGTTTTTCCCAGCAGGTTGCCCAGCAGTTTTACTTTGTCGCGTAACAAAGCATCCAATTCAAAAGCATCCGTAGCACTCATACCTACTCCTGTCAGATCGTTTTATTCAGTGTGCGGAAAAACAGACAGATAGCAAGGAGTTACGCAGGGTGACTTTCACTGCATTTTGGTAACACTTTGTTCAGTTACAGGGCAGCGGCTTTTTTTCATTCTATTCTGATAAAACAGCCAGAGAAAAAGGAACGCCCGATGAAAGCCTCAGAATTATTACGCCACTGGGAAAAAGAATTCGGTGAACCGCTGACTGCCGCCCGCTATGAATTGCCATTAAATGTAAAAGATGCGGCCCGGCTTGAAGCACTTGCAGAAATGTTTCCCGGCAGCACAAAAGAACGCATTCTGCGCGATCTGGTCAGTGCAGCATTATCGGATCTGACCAGCGGTTTTCCTTATATTGCCGGGGATAAAGTCGTTGCTCAGGATGAAGAAGGGTATCCGGTATTTGAAGATGTTGGGCCGACACCGCAATTCCTGCAGCTGACCCGCAAGCATCTGAACAGCCTGCAAAAAGGCAAACACTGAGCGGTACTGCTTCAGTGTTTTTCCTGCTGCTTGGCAGCCTGCCAGGCAGCTTCCATCTCGGCGGCGCTGGCGTTGTCCCAGCCTCCCAGGCGTTCAACCTGCGCTTCGACCTGAGCGAAGCGCGAACAGAAACGGGCATTGGTGCCACGCAGCGCGACTTCCGCATCCACCTTTAAATGTCGGGCCAGATTACTGACGGCAAACAACAGATCGCCCACTTCGTGCTCCAGCCGCTCTGGGTCGGCTGGGCTGATTTCGGCTTCAACCTCGGCCAGTTCTTCACGGATTTTATCCAGCACGCCCTGCACATCAGGCCAGTCAAAGCCCACTTTTGAGGCTTTTTTCTGTAATTTGACCGCCCGGTTAAGAGCCGGCAGCGTGGCCGGGACATCGGCCAGTAAACCGGAAGGCATATTCTGCGCTACGGGTTTGAGTGCTTTTTCCTGCTGTTTGATCAGATCCCAGTTGGCGTTGATCTCTGCCTCTTGCGGGCTGACCGAGGGGTCCCGCTCGCTGTGCAGTGTGCCCTGCGGAAACACGTGCGGATGACGGCGGATCAGCTTTTCCACCAGACGGTGAATAATCGAGTTGAGGTTAAACAACTGCCGCTCATCGCCCATCTGACCGTAAAAAATCACCTGAAACAGCAGATCGCCCAGCTCTTCTTCCAGATGCGGCCAGTCCTGACGTTCAATAGCATCGGCTACTTCATAGGCTTCTTCCAGGGTGTGCGGCAGAATGGTGGCAAAATCCTGCTTCAGATCCCAGGGGCAGCCGGTCTGCGGATCACGCAGACGGCGCATCAGGTACAGCAGATCATCAAGGCCATAACTCATGAGCCATGGCCTCCACGTACCCGGCGGGCAGAAATCACATTTGGCAGTTGCGCAATTTTGCTCATCAGCCGGGCAAAGCGCTCAAGACTTTCCACTTCGACGGTCAACTGCATATTGGCGGTATTTTCCCCCTGATTGGACTGGGTATTCACCGACAGTACATTAATGCGTTCATTCGCCAGTACCGAGCTGACATCGCGCAGCAGACCGGTGCGGTCATAGGCCTGAATCAGCATATCCACCGGATAGGTGCTGTTCGGCTTATTCCCCCAGCTGACCTGCAACAGACGCTGTGGCTCCATCGCTTCAAGATGCAGCAGGTTATCGCAGTCACTGCGGTGTACGGTCACGCCACGCCCCACGGTGATATAGCCACGGATGTCGTCACCCGGCACCGGCTGACAGCACTGCGCCAGCTGAGTCAGCAGATTGCCAACGCCTTCAATATAAATATCGTCGGCCTTGGCATGACGCTCACTGTGCTCCGGCTTACGCGCCAGCGGCAGTTCCTGCTGGCTGTTGCCGGTATCGGCTCTTTTCAGCACGTTATGCACAATCTGGCCAACGCGCAGATCACCGGCACCGACGGCGGCGAACATATCGTCCACCGACTTCATATTCATGTCTTTAGCGACATCGGTCAGCGGTTCGTTCACCAGATCCAGACGATCCAGCTCACGCAAGACCAGCTGGCGGCCTTCATCGATATTCTGATCGCGCGCCTGCAGCTTGAACCAGTGCGCCACTTTGGCGCGCGCGCGGGTGGTGTGAATATAACCGGATTCCGGATACAGCCAGTCGCGACTCGGGTGCGCATTGGCGTTGGTCAGAATTTCGACCTGCTCGCCGTTTTTCAGCAGATAGGTCAGCGGCACAATACGGCCATTGACCTTGGCACCACGGCATTTATTACCGACTTCGGTATGCACGCGATAGGCAAAATCCACCGGCGTGGCGCGCGGCGGTAAATCCACCACATGGCCTTCGGGGGTGAACACATAAATGCGGTCGGGGTTGATGTCGGCGCGCAGTTCTCCCACCAGCTCCGGCAGATCGTCCAGCTCTTCGTGCCATTCCAGCACCTGACGCAGCCAGGCAATTTTCTGCTCGTAGCCCTGATCTTTGGCGTTGAGGTCGGTGCCTTTATACAGCCAGTGCGCACAAACCCCCAGCTCCGCATCTTCGTGCATATTGTGGGTACGGATCTGCACTTCCAGTACCTTGCCTTCAGGGCCGATCACGGCAGTATGCAGCGAGCGGTAACCGTTCTCTTTCGGGTTAGCGATATAGTCGTCAAATTCGTTCGGAATATGACGCCATAGGGTGTGCACAATGCCCAGTGCGGCGTAACAGTCTTTCAGTTCCGGCACCAGAATACGCACCGCACGGATATCGTAAATCTGCGAGAAATCGAGGTTCTTGCGGCTCATCTTCCGCCAGATGCTGTAGATATGCTTGGCACGGCCATAGACATCGCATTTGATGCCGGCACCAAGCAGGTCATCACGCAGGCGCTGTACCACGGTTTCGATATAGTCCTGACGGGCAAGACGTTTTTCATCCAGCAGGCCGGCAATCTTTTTATAGGCTTCCGGCTGCATATAGCGGAACGCCAGGTCCTCAAGCTCCCACTTCAGATGACCAATACCCAGACGGTGCGCCAGCGGCGCATAGATATTGAAGACTTCTTCGGCGACCTTGCGGCGCTTGTCTTCCGGGCCATCTTTCACCGCCCGGATAGCCGAGGTCCGCTCGGCCAGCTTGATCAGCGCGACACGCACATCATCGATCATTGCCACCAGCATTTTGCGCAGGTTCTCAACCTGTGCCTGACGCTGGCCCAGCACCACTTCGTCGCGCGAGTTCTGGATTGCGCTGATCGCCGCCATGCGCAGCACGCCTTCAATCAGCTTGGCCACTTCGGCGCCAAAATCGCGCTCCACACGCTGCAGGGCCAGACGCCCTTCACGCACCGCACGGTAGAGAATGGCAGCCACCAGCGACTCGGTATCGAGACGCAGATCCAGCAGAATCTGCGCCATCTCAATACCCATCTGCACACTGTCGATTGACCAGTAGGTGCGGTTGGCAATGGCTTCGTCTGACAGCTGTTTCGCCAGTGTCAGCGCGCGCCCGAGTGTTTCCGGGTCTTTTACATCGTACGCCTGCTGGATGCTGTCCAGCCAACGTGAAACATCGAGCGATCCATCATGTAACAACGGATGATCATCTCTGACCTTAACCATGACGCTTAGCCTTTCTTTCCAGTAATACCATGGTTTCTACATGGTGAGTCTGCGGGAACATATCCATAATTCCCGCCTGCCGGACCTGATAACCGGCCGCGGCCAGCACATTCAGATCCCGTGCCAGAGTTGCCGCATCGCAGGACACATAGAGAATGCGCGGCACCCGGCGTGCAATAAGTTCGTTCATCACTCCGGCCGCTCCGGCGCGGGGCGGATCCAGCAGCACCGCCTGCGGCTCAGGCAAATCCGCCAGACCACCGGCGCCGCTTAAATCGGCCTGAATCGCTTGCAAAGGTAAGGCCAGATTGGACGCCTGGGCGGCCAGGCTGTCTACCATACTTTGCTCTACCTCCACCGCCAGTACCTGCTGCGAGCGTTTCGCCAGCGGCATACTGAAGTTGCCATGACCGGCAAACAGATCCCAGATCACTTCATCGGCACCGGGCTGCAGCCAGTCCAGCGCCTGCTGCACCATGGCACGATTGACCGCGCCATTGACCTGCACAAAGTCGCTGAGTTCCAGCCGCAGTGCCAGATCATCAACCTGATGATGCAAAGGCTCAGCCTGCTCTGGCCACAGCAGCTGCGCCGGCGCATCGCGTTCGCTTTTCAGCCACAGCTGTAACGGCAGCAGGCCATCAATATTGAGCCCTGCGGCAAAGCTGCACAGTTTTTTCTCATCACCCGGCGATAAAGGCTTCAGAATGCGCAATACCAGTGCCAGCGCATTATCGGCGGCAATGGCTTCAATCTGGGTAATGACTGCCCGCGCATCAAGGCGGTTAATCTGTTCACGCCAGGCTGCCCAGTCGAGGGCCGGGTGTTCGGGCAGCACCAGACAACGGTCAATATTACTGATATGGGCAGACGAGGCTTCGCGGAAGCCAACAAAGTTCTCACGGCTGTCTTTGCTGTAACGCACACCAAGGCGCGCTTTGCGGCGGTAATGCCAGGGCTCAGCCACAATCGGCGCCGACCACTCTGGCACCTCTACGCCCTGACGGCTCAGCTCACGCGCCACGCGCTCCTGTTTAAACGCCACCTGAGCGTCATAGGCCAGATGCTGCAGATCACAGCCGCCACAGCGCTGGTAATGCGGACAGTCAGGAGTTACGCGTTCAGGGGAGGTTTTAATCAGGTTAAGCAGGCGCGTCTGCCACACCTTGCGACGGCGACCATCGAGCACCACTTCGGCTTCTTCGCCGGGCAAAGCACCGGGAACGAAATAGACATCGCGACCCAGCCGCGCCACCCCTTCCCCTTCCGAGGTCAGGTTATCCACCGACAGCGTCAGGCGCCGTTGTTTATCTGCTGGTTTCACCAGGCACTCCTTTTCATGCGTCCGCGCGGCAACGCGACGCGGTATCTGGCGCACAAGATTGGGGCAAAGAGGAAAAGATTCAAGGGTACCTCCGAATAACTCTGCAGCACTCACGCGAAGCTGTGCAGAATGATTCAGAGGTGCCCAGGGTCCGGGAGGAACAAATCGTGCAGCGACTGACGGTTATCAGCCGCTGCATAACGCTCACTTTTCAGGAGCAAAGACACCGGATGACAGATAACGGTCACCACGATCGCAGATGATGGCAACAATAGTGGCATTTTCCAGCGTTTGCGCCAGACGCAGGGCACCGGCCACCGCGCCACCGGAGGAAACTCCGCAGAAAATCCCCTCACGCCGCGCCAGTTCGCGCATGCAGTGCTCGGCTTCCTGCTGACTGATGTCCATCACCAGATCCACCTGACGGGCATCAAAGATGGTCGGCAGATATTCCTGCGGCCAGCGGCGGATACCGGGAATAGCCGAACCGTCTTCCGGCTGCAGACCAACAATCTGCACCGCCGGATTCTGTTCCTTCAGGTAACGTGAGGTTCCCATAATGGTTCCCGTGGTACCCATTGAGCTGACAAAATGGGTGATGCGCCCACCGGTCTGCGCCCAGATTTCAGGTCCGGTGCTGTGATAATGCGCCTCGGGGTTATCACCATTGCCAAACTGATTCAGCACCTTGCCTTCGCCACGCGACTCCATCGCCAGCGCCAGATCGCGGGCGCCCTCCATACCACTGTCGACCAGAATCAGTTCGGCACCATAGGCTTCCATTGCCCAGCGCCGTTCCATGGTGGCACTGTCAGGCATGATCAGAATCATGCGGTAGCCCTTAATGGCAGCCGCCATCGCCAGCGCGATACCAGTATTGCCACTGGTGGCCTCAATCAAGGTATCGCCGGGCTGAATATCACCGCGCTGTTCGGCGCGTTCGATCATGGATAGCGCCGGACGATCTTTCACCGAGCCGGCCGGGTTATTACCTTCCAGCTTGAGCAGAATGGTATTGCTGCTGTCTGCCGGTAATAAACGCTGCAGACGTACCAGCGGTGTATTGCCCACGCAGTCGGCGATGGTCGGGTACTGAATATCGGTCACGGCGATCTCTACTTATAACCAAAGAGCGCGTAGTTTACCTTTGCACCTCACCTGAACGTAATATCAATTGGTGATTTCGTTATATCGCTGTGCATACCAGCGCACAGTCCTGCTGCGGCAATGCAGGCTGCGATTGCACCCATCCTGCCTGCCCTTTACTCTACGGCTTTACCTTTCTTTAAGTTGTGTGCATGAAAAACTGGACCATCCAGAGCCGTATTCTGTTTCTCGCTTTGCTACCCGGCGTTATTGTTTCCGTTGTGCTCGGTATTTTCTTTATGGCCGAGCGTGCACGCGACCTGAATGACCTGCTCGATCAGCGTGCGCTGGCGATGGCCAAGCAGCTGGCTCCGACCTGTGAATACGGCGTGATGACCGGCAATGTCGGTATTCTGCAGAACATCGCTAACAACATGCTGGAAGAAAAGGACGTCCGCTCGGTCAGCATCTATAACCAGGATGTGGAAATTCTGGCCCATGCCGGACCGAAAATGCTGACCGAGCGCATCGGCTCAGCACAACTGCAGGCTAACCAGTTACAGCTGCTGCGTACCGAAGGGTCGGTCCGGGTACGGGCACCGATTTTTGCCCAGAACCTGGTGATTCCTGACCAGCTGTCCGATCAGTTCTATGCCGAAGAAAGCCGCCAGATCAAACTGCTGGGCTGGGCCGAACTGGAGCTGTCAAACAGCAACACCCTGCTGTTGCGCTATCAGCATATTGCGTCTTCGCTAAGCGTTATTTTGCTGGCCCTGCTGAGCTGTACCTTTGTGGCTATCCGCTTCAGCCGTCAGGTATCTGAGCCTATGGGGCGCATCGTCAAAGCCATTGGCGAACTGGAAGACGGCAAGCTGGAAAGCCGTATTCATATCAACAGCGGCGGCGAGTTCCAGCAACTGGCCTCAGGCATCAATGCCATGGCCAGTGCACTGCAGCGCGTGAATACCGAACATCAGCAAAACCTGGAACAGGCGACACAGGATCTGCAGGAAACGCTGGATGAAATGGAAATCCGCAACCGCGAACTGACTATCGGCCGTAAAGAAGCACTGGAAGCCAGCCGCATGAAGTCAGAGTTCCTGGCCAATGTCAGCCATGAAATCCGCACCCCACTGAACGGTATTATCGGTTTCAGTGACCTGCTGCTGCGCACTCATGTGGATGAACGCCAGGCTGACTATCTGGATACCATCCGCAAATCCTCCGGCGATCTGCTGAACATCATTAACGACATCCTTGACCTGTCAAAAATTGATGCCGGCAAGCTGATTATTGAGCACACCAGCTTTAATCTGCGCGATGTTCTGGAAGATGTAATGACGGTACTGGCTCCGGCCGCCTTTCAGAAAGAACTGGAACTCAGCCACCTGATTTATTCAGATGTACCGCTGCAGATCGAAAGCGATCCCTTGCGCCTTAAACAAGTACTCACCAACCTGGTCAATAACGCCATCAAATTTACCGAGCGCGGCAACGTCAGCGTGCGCGTATCGCTGATCAGTAAGGGAGATAACCGCGCCAGCATCAAATTTGAAATCCAGGACTCCGGTATCGGCATGTCCGAAGAGCAGATCAACAAGATCTTTAATGCCTTCACCCAGGCCGACGCCAGTACTGCGCGCCAGTTTGGCGGCACCGGACTGGGCCTGATTATCTCCCGCGCTCTGGTCGAAGCCATGCACGGTGAGATACTGGTCAGCAGTCACGAAGGCCGCGGTTCGACTTTCAGCTTCCATATCCAGGTAGGTATGCATGCCGGGACGGTCAATAACCTGCCCCTGCTGAGCGGTCAGCATATCGCCCTGCTGGAGCCCTCACTGCTGAACCGGATGAATACCGGTGCCCTGCTCAATCAGTGGCAGGTTGAACACCACGACTGCGAAAACCGTCAGCAATTACTGGAATTACTGAACAGCAATGAGCATGAACTGCAGGCACTGATCGTTGCCGTCAGCCGTCAACACATCAACGACCCACAGCAACGCCTGTTTATGCAGCAGCTGGCACAGTATGAGCTGCCCCTGATAGCCCTGATCGACAGCGTCAGCCACGAACATCTGGAGCAGCTGAAACAACAGGGCGCCAGCAGCAGTCTCAGCCAGCCGTTCCTGCATAAACGCCTGTATCAGGCGCTGTGCCGGGCTCTCGGCAACGAGGGAACGGAATTCCGTGACGCCCAGCCCGGCAACAGCAGCCATTCCTCGGCGCAGAAACCACCCTGTGTACTGGCCGTTGACGACAACAGCGCCAATCTGAAACTGGTGGTGACCCTGCTGCAGGAGCTGGGCATTCATGTGACAGCCGCCAGCAGCGGCCGCGATGCCATTGATATCGTGCAGCAACAGACCGTCGATATGGTGTTTATGGATATTCAGATGCCGGGCATGAATGGTCTGGAAGCCACCGAGCAGATCCGTACCCTGCCAGGCAGAGGAACATTGCCAATTATTGCACTCACCGCCCATGCCATGGCCGATGAAAAAGAGGCCCTGATTAAAGCCGGCATGAACGATTACCAGACCAAACCCATCAGCCAGGAGCAGCTGGCCGCCTGTGTTGAGCGCTGGACCGGTTACCGCTCACTCAGCCCGGCAGCCGCGGCTGAAGCCTCACCGCCATCGAAAAGTCAGTGCGAATGGGTGTTTGATGCGGCAACGGCCTTACGCCATGCGAACCACAAGGTCGATCTGGCGCAGGATATGTTCCGCATGCTGCTGGATTCACTGCAGCAGGATATGCAGCACATCGTGGATGCTTGGGAAGAAGAGGATATGGATGACCTGCTGGAACGGGTTCACCGGGTTCACGGCGCTACCCGCTACTGCGGTGTTCCCTGCCTGCGCAGCACACTGGAAACTTTTGAAACAGCATTAAAAGCCAACCGCCAGGCGGAGCTGCCAACGCTGATGCGGCAACTGGTGGAAGATGTCGCCAATCTGCAGCAGTGGGCACAAAGTAACGACTGGAAAACCACGCTGGCTGAAGCCGCCAGCAAACGCAGCGAGCAATTCACCAGCGCCTGACCCTCCTGCACCTGACCCGGCAGCGTTTAACTCAGCAAGGCGAAGGCCTGAATCCAGTCGCCTTCATCCGACAGGCTGACCAGCGCACGCTGCCCGCCCAGAACCCGCAAACGCTCTGCGGCGGCGGCATGCAGCAATACCTGTGGCGCCCCCAGTTCATCGCGCAGTATTTCCAGCTGCTGAAATCCCACCCCCTTGGCAATACCGGTGCCCAGCGCTTTGGCCAGGGCTTCTTTGGCGGCATATTGCTTGGCCAGAAAGTTAAGGGGATTGGCGCGCGAACGATACAAGGTCTGCTCGGCCGGGGTCAGAATACGCTGCACAAAACGCTCACCATGGCGCTCAAGCGCCTGCCCAATACGGCTGCTGTCGAGCAGGTCGGTGCCGATGGCAATCACCCCCGGCACCTGTTTCAACTCATCGGCCTGCGCCACGACAGTAGTCCTCAGCCGCGCTGTGTAGCCGCAGCCAGCAGGTCACGCATTTCACGAACCGCTTCTTTCAGGCCGACAAACAGCGCCCGGGCAACGATGGCATGACCGATATTCAGTTCGTTCATGCAGGGAATCGCGGCGATGGCTTCCACATTGTGGTAATGCAGACCATGGCCGGCATTCACAATCAGACCACGTTCATGGGCATAGGCGGCGGCTTCCTGAATACGCTTCAGCTCAAGCTGTTGCTCTGCTTCGGTTTTGGCATCGGCGTAACGGCCAGTATGCAGTTCAATCACCGGTGCGCCAACGCGCAGTGTGGCGTCGATCTGGGCAAAATCCGGATCAATAAACAGCGATACTTCACTGTTAATCGCCTGCAGACGCTCAACCGCCGCACGGATATGGGCTTCCTGACCAATCACATCCAGTCCGCCTTCGGTGGTCAGCTCTTCACGCTTTTCCGGCACCAGACAGGTACAGGGCGGGCAAACTTCCTCGGCCAGCTCGAGCATGGCATCGGTAACCGCCATTTCCAGATTCATACGGGTGGACAAGGTTTCGGCCAGCACATACACATCACGGGTCTGAATATGACGACGGTCTTCCCGCGGGTGAATGGTAATGCCATCGGCGCCGGCTTCTTCGGCCAGAAATGCCGCCTGGACCGGGTCGGGATAAATGGTGCCGCGCGCCTGACGCAGGGTGGCAACGTGGTCGATATTCACGCCCAGCAGGACGCGTTGAGCATTTTTCACAGGGACTTCCCTCTTGTCTGAACAGGCATTACTGGATGATGTTAATAATACTGATGAGCTTAACGGCCCGGCTGAAACAGTTCGCGGCTGATCAGTGGCCGCTCCAGCAGGTCTTCAAGTGCACAACGCAGCACCTGCTTGGCCGCCGCCCAGCATTGTGGCCGCTGCGCCCGGCCTTGTCCAAGCTCGAGTAAATATTCACCGGAGAACAACGGCTGCCTCAGCGCCGGAGCCACGGAGGCATCCGAACGCACAAAGCCTTCACGGGCGATAAAACGATAGAATTCAGAAGCATTGACCGGACGTCCATCACGATCCTGTTGCCAGGAAAAACCATATCCCAGCGTCTGCAACAGCTGATATTCAAACAGGCGTAACCAGGGGTCCGGTAAACCGGGATGCTGCAGCCCTTCAAGGGTTCTGACGTAAGTCAGGAAGAGTTCTGGCTGAGCTTCATAGCGTGGTAATAAGCGCACCAGTAATTCAGCGAGGTACAGACCGCAGTACAGGTTAGCCCCCTGCAGAGAGTAAGTTTGCAGACTGCGCAGGCCGCGTAACTGCGGCCAGTCTTCGGCACGGGCCCAGTCACCCTGATAGCGCTGGTGCAGATCGGGTTGTGGCTGGCTGCGCCCGGCAACCACACTCAGCCGTCCCTGTTCTGCGGTAAATATATCCAGCAGCCATTCCTGCTCCCGCAGGGGCTGACGCTGCAGTACAAACAGCGTCTTCATAACTTAACCGATGCGGTCGTCGTAACCCAGACTGCGCAGGGCACGCTCGTCATCAGACCAGCCGGCTTTGACTTTAACCCAGAGCTTGAGCATGACTTTGCAGTCGAACAGCTGCTCCATATCTTTGCGGGCTTCCTGACCAATCTGCTTGATACGGTAACCGCCATCGCCGATAACAATGGCTTTCTGCGAAGCGCGCTCCACCAGAATCAGAGCACTGATTTCGATTAACGTACCGGTGTGCACAAACTCTTCGATCTCAACGGTCATGGCGTAAGGCAGCTCATCGCCCAGCTGACGCATGATTTTTTCACGCACCAGTTCAGCTGCCAGAAAGCGCGAGCTGCGGTCGGTGATCTGGTCTTCCGGAAAGAAGTATTGGTTTTCCGGCAGATAGCTTTCGATCAGGTTTTCCAGCCGCTCGACGTTATGGCCGGTTTTGGCGCTGACCGGAATAATCTGGTCAAAATTATGCCGGCTGCTGAGTTCCTGCAGCACAGGCAACAACTCTTCTTTTTCGCGGACGAAATCGACCTTATTCACCACCAGAACGACCGGGGCGCGCTGGGATTTAACAGCCTGCAGCACCATTTCGTCTTCTTCAGTCCAGCGTGTACGGTCGACCAGCATCAGAATCAGATCCACGTCTTTCACTGCCGTGGTTGCCGCTTTGTTCATATAGCGGTTAATCGCTTTTTCCTGATGCTTATGCATACCCGGGGTATCGACATATACGACCTGAACATCACCTTCGGTTTTGATCCCTAAAATCTGATGGCGGGTAGTCTGCGGTTTACGCGACGTAATGGATAATTTCTGCCCGAGAATACGGTTCAGCAGCGTGGATTTGCCCACATTCGGGCGGCCAACGATGGCTACATAGCCGGTACGTTGTGTCATTATTCTTCCTCTCCTGCGTCATGCGCAGGCTCTGCTGATTCGTCAATGCCCAGTAGAGTCAGAACCTGAGCCGCGGCGCTTTGCTCGGCACCACGGCGGCTGCTGCCCTGGGCGACAATGGCATCAGCCAGTTCAGGAATACGACACTCAACGGTAAATACCTGCTCGTTGGTCGGGCCTTCGACGTTCAGAACCTCATATTTCGGCAGACTGGATTTACGCCCCTGCTGGTATTCCTGCAGACGGGTTTTCGGATCTTTAATCGGATCTTCCAGCGTTAAGGCATCCAGACGGGTTGCGTACCAGGACAGAATGCGCTCGCGTGCGGCTTCCAGACCAGCATCCAGATACATAGCGCCAATTAAGGCTTCAACCGTATCGGCCAGAATAGACTCACGGCGATGACCACCGCTTTTTAATTCGCCGGAGCCGAGTAACAGAAAATCACCCAGATCGAATTCACGGGCAATCACCGCCAGTGTTTCGCCTTTTACCATGCGCGCACGCAGGCGGCTCAGCTTGCCTTCTTTCGCCTGGGGAAAACGGCGGTATAAATCTTCAGCGACGACAAAATTCAGAATCGAGTCGCCGAGAAACTCCAGCCGTTCGTTATTGCTGATACCTTTACTGCGGTGTGTCAGCGCCAGCATAACCAGCGATTCATCGCGGAAGTTATAGCCCAGGCGCTGAGATAATTTAACGAGGGGATTATTCACTGAGTAAAATCTTTTTGCTGATGAAAACGCACGATCAGGTCGATATCACCGAACAGGGTTCCGCGTTGTTCATAGGGCCAGTCGAGGGTCAGTCCACGACTACTGGTATGAATAGTAAGATCATCAAAAGCCATCCGGATATCGTTTTGACTGAGCCGCTCTTCCAACAGCTTTTTTAACTGATTAGGACGGGTATCACTTTTGATATCTCCGGATTCGTGCATTTTATCGATAATGGTCGTCAGCATCTGGTTCTGCCAATACATAGGCACCAGCGTAATTGCCGCTTTAACAAAAATAATGGCAATAAATACAACGACCAATACCGACACAAAAGACATCCCACGCTGACGACGCATATTAATCATCCACTTTCAGAACGGCCAGGAAGGCAGACTGTGGGATTTCCACACTGCCGATTTGTTTCATTCGTTTTTTACCTTCTTTCTGCTTCTGCAGCAGTTTTTTCTTACGGCTAACGTCACCACCATAACACTTGGCGGTTACGTTCTTGCGCAATGCTTTTACCGTGGTCCGGGCAACCACCTGATTACCCATCGCGGCCTGAATCGCCACGTCGAACATCTGCCGCGGAATCAGCTCTTTCATTTTTTCGGTCAGCGACGCACCACGACGACGAACGTTATCACGGTGCATAATCACCGCCAGCGCATCCACGCGTTCACCGTTAACCAGCACATCCAGACGCACCAGCGGTGCTTCCTGGAAACGGGTAAAGTTATAGTCGAGTGAGGCAAAACCACGGCTGGCCGATTTCAGACGGTCAAAGAAATCCATCACCACTTCGGCCAGCGGAATTTCATATTTCAGCGCCACCTGCGTGCCGGTGTACTGCATGTCCACCTGCACACCACGTTTTTCAATACACAGAGTAATCACGTTACCCAGATATTCCTGTGGCACCAGAATATTACATTCGGCAATCGGCTCACGCATTTCATCGATTACGCCAGGATCAGGCAGTTTTGATGGGTTATCCACCATCAGCACTTCGCCTTTTTTATTCACCACCTCATAAATTACCGTTGGTGCGGTGGTAATCAGATCGAGGTCGTATTCGCGCTCCAGACGCTCCTGAATAATTTCCATGTGCAGCATGCCAAGGAAACCACAACGGAAACCAAAGCCCAGTGCATCGGAATTTTCCGGCTCATAGAACAGCGACGCATCGTTCAGCGACAGTTTTTCCAGCGCATCACGGAAGGCTTCAAAATCGTCGGAAGATACCGGGAACAGACCGGCATACACCTGCGGCTTCACTTTCTGGAAACCCGGTAACGCATCGACATCAGGGAATTTCGCGCTGACGATGGTATCGCCCACCGGCGCACCGTGAATGTCTTTGATGCTGCCGACCATATAACCCACTTCACCGGTACCCAGTTCGCCGGTCGGAGTCATTTTCGGCGTAAAGATACCAATGCCGTCCACCAGGTGGTCACGGCCGGTGGATTTCATGCGGATTTTGTCGCCTTTCTTGATGCTGCCGTTTTTCACCCGGATCAGGGAGACAACGCCCAGATAAGAATCGAACCAGGAATCGATGATCAGCGCCTGTAACGGGGCATCCGGGTCACCTTCCGGCGGCGGGATATTAGCCACCAGATCTTCCAGCACATCTTCGATATTCAGACCGCTTTTCGCGCTGCAACGCACAGCATCGGTCGCATCCAGGCCGATAATTTCTTCGATTTCCTGTGCGACTTTATCCGGATCAGCCTGCGGCAGATCCATCTTGTTCAGTACCGGGCGAACTTCCAGGCCCTGCTCAATGGCGGTATAGCAGTTGGCGACCGACTGGGCTTCAACGCCCTGAGCAGCATCCACCACCAGCAGTGCCCCTTCACAGGCCGACAGCGAACGGCTGACTTCGTAGCTGAAATCCACGTGTCCCGGAGTATCAATAAAGTTCAGCTGGTAAACCTCACCATTGCGGGCTTTATAGTCCAGCGTCACGCTCTGGGCCTTGATGGTAATACCACGCTCACGCTCAATATCCATCGAATCCAGTACCTGCGCCTGCATTTCCCGGTCGGAAAGGCCGCCACACACCTGAATAAAACGATCTGAAAGAGTGGATTTGCCGTGGTCGATATGGGCAATGATGGAAAAGTTACGAATGTGGTCCAGCTGGCTCACAGAATACAACCCGGTTGTTAATTGAAATGGTGGGCGATTTTACTTGAAAGGCGGGGCAAAGGCTATTTTGTACGCTATCCGGCTGTTACCAGTAACCATAAATGACAAAGCCCGGCCAGTGCCGGGCTATCTGTTACAGCAATTATTCAGTAATCCGCAGCGGGATAAACATTGCCGCGCCGCGGCGCACAATGCGCATCGGTACGCTGCGGTTAGCCGGCAGCTTGGCAACCACCGTATTAAAATCGTCCATGCTGCGCACCGGCTCACCGGCAATCATGGTAATGATGTCGCCGTTGACCAGTCCGGCAAAAGCCGCCGGACCACGCTTCACATCACGTACGACCACGCCATCACCGACGCTTTTGCGCTGCGCGTCGGACAGTTCGCTGACCACCACCCCCAGACGGTTGCTGGTGCTTTCTTTCGGACTGGCATTATTCAGCGCCAGCTCGGCGCCATCGCCATCCGGCAGCACGCCAATGGTCACGTTGATTTTCTTACGCTTACCGTTGCGCACCACGTCCAGCTTGACGCTGCTGCCCGGCTTCACCCGGCCAACCTGATGCGGCAGATCGGACGACAGGTAAATCGACTTGCCGTTGAAGTGGGTAATGATGTCGCCATTTTTCAGGCCAGCCGCTTCCGCCGGACTGCCAGGCACAATCTGTGCGACCAGCGCACCGGCAGCTTTTTCCAGACCAAAGGATTCGGCCAGGTCTTTGCTAACCTCCTGAATCACCACACCGAGCCAGCCGCGGCTGACTTTGCCTTTTTCTTTCAGCTGATCGGCGACATCCATGGCCACATTGATCGGAATGGCAAAAGACACGCCCATAAAACCACCGGAGCGGGTGTAGATCTGGGAGTTGATGCCCACGACTTTGCCATCCAGATTAAACAGCGGGCCGCCGGAATTACCCGGGTTAATAGCCACGTCGGTCTGGATAAAAGGCACATAGTTTTCGTTCGGCAGGCTGCGGCCTTTGGCGCTGACAATACCGGCCGTCACCGAGTAATCAAAACCAAAAGGTGAACCAATGGCGACAACCCATTCCCCCACTTCCAGCGCATCCGAATCGCCCAGTTCAACAATAGGCAGATTCTTGGCTTCAACTTTCAGCAGCGCCAGATCAGAGCTCTCATCGGCACCAATCAGTTTGGCTTCCAGCTCACGGCGATCATTAAGACGCACAACAATTTCGTCGGCATCCTTGATCACATGATTATTCGTCAGGATGTAGCCATCTTTGGAGACGATAAAACCGGACCCGAGCGATGCCCGCTCCTGTTCACCGCCACGAGGGCCCTGCCCCGGTGCACCAAAGAAGTGGCGGAAAATTTCCGGCACATCTTCCGGCAGACCATAACGCTGCTGGAAGCCGTTATTCTGCATATGTTGCACAGTACTGATATTGACCACGGCCGGCGAAGTTTCCTTCACCAGGTCACGGAAATCGGGTAACTCCGCCCGGGCCACAGAGGCCAGCAACAGCAGAGGCAGCACTAACATACGGATCATCTGTGTCATGGTTTTTCCTTGCTCAAAGGTGTTCTGAGTGGATCATAGGGATACGTTCACAACCGGGCTTAAGAGTCGGCTGCCATTGTGACTGATAGCGTGCCGCCAGCTTGCGCGCCAGGGCAAAACCGCCCGCCAGTCCGGCAAGTGCAGCCACACCGGCCCAGCCATCGCTGCCGCTCAGCTGGCCGATAACCGCGCCGCCAATCAGGCCCAGTAAAGGCAGGCCATACAGAGCCAGTGCACTCAGTGCCAGACTACCATCGGGCAGCGTCAGCACCACCTGCTGACCCGGCTGCAGCTGTTGTTCGGTACTGACCCAGAGGCGCATCGGCCGGCCAAGTTTACTCAGGCTGTGCTGACCGCAACCAGAGCGGGCATTACAGCTGTTGCAGGCACTGCGCTGCACGGCTTCAACCCAGATACCGCCATCGCCCTGTTCTATAACTTCAACGATTTCCTGACTCATCGCCTGCTTATTCCTCTGCCGCGGACAGCGCGCTGTTTGCACTGTCGGTATTCTGTTCCGCCAGAGCTGCGGGAACGACCGATGTCGCGATACGGATCATGGTATCGGCCGGTAATTCACCCACCACGGTCACCCTTAAACGGCTCTGATTGTCGCCATCGGCCTCTGCGGAAGAATGCTCACGATAGCGCACAACCGCTGCGGTGGCGCCCCAGCGGCTGGTCATTTCCGGCAGGTGTTCCTGACTGACAGGATCAATAAACAAGGTAAAAGCAGCCAGACCATCACTGTACATCAGGCGTACCGGCAATTTGCTCATGGCCCCGGAGTCATCCTTCTGCTCAGCCGCCATTTGCGGCTGCGGCGAGCCGGCCTGAATCACTGCGGTAATATGAAAACCAGACGGAACCCAACCAGGTAACCAGCCGATATCGGCCGTACTGATCTGCTCATGGTCGGGGGAAACAGGGTAAAGAGTCAGTTTATGCCCCTGATCATCGGGCTCAAAGGCAGTCGCCGGGATATCAGGACCAATCTCAATCTGGGCAAACTGGAAACGCTCCAGCACCTGTTGCTGATGATTCAGCAGATCAGAGCGCAATAACAGGCCGGTAACCTGATCAAGCCAGAGCTGATAACCATAGCGGTCCGCATCCACCGGAGTTACCTGTAAACGCTGGGCAAAACGTCCGGCAATACGCTCCACATTGCCAAGCGTAAAGTGATACTGACCATCATCAATATCCATCACCCGGGAAAAACCGTGTAATGGGTTGCTGAGTTCGCTGTTCAGGCGTGGGGAGTGGTCGCCGGGATGAATACAGACGATGTCATGACCATGACGCACCATTTCACGCGGCAGGCCGGTAAGGTGCTGCAGTTTTTCCTGCTCCACCCCATCAATGACGGCGTGGGTGATGGCGAGGGTTTGCCACTCCTGACCATCACCATAGATTAAAACACCGCGATAATTCTGTTGTTGAAAGGCCTGGGTCATGCGTTCCAGCCAGCCCCGGGCGCCTTCCTCAGCCTGCGCGCTAAGCACGAGCAGACTGAAACTCAGGGTAAGCAGTAGTCTGCCTCCCCTCATTTGCTGCCCTCAGCAGGCTGCTGGAAATCCACCACACGGGCAAAAGGAATGGCTGCACGGCTGCCGGTCATAGTCGCCTGCTCAGTATGCTGCAGCACGTACTCCTGCAGTTTGCGCTGTGCGGCTTCAAGCTGGGCAGCATCGGCTTCAGACATGGCCTGTACCGGCGCCGATGCCAGTTGCACCGCTGCAGGCATCTGCGTTTGCTGCTCAGCGACCAGGGCATCTGGCTCAACGCTGTTCAGCCTCACCCCGACAAGTACCGCCAACGTTACCGATGCGGCAACCGCTCCTGAGGCCAACCAGCGCAGCTTGTGGTTATTGGCCACAACCACCTGAGGGCGGCTCACTTCATCCATTGGCTCGCCATCCAGCGCCTGCATAATGCCACGCGACAGATCAACAGCAGCGGCAGGCTCACCGCGCATCAGCGAACCAATCATCTGATAACGCTGCCAGGTACCGCGCAGTTCATCGTCCTGCTCGAGCTGATTAAGTAAACGGCGGACTTCCAGTTCGTCGGTTTCACCGTCCATCAGGGCGGATAAGGATTCATTCATGCGTTCATTCATCGGTTGCTATCCTCCCGGTCAGGCAATGGCGCTGGCGGTATCGGCCAGCAGTGGCTGCATTTTGCGGTCAATGGCTTCACGGGCGCGGAAGATGCGCGACCGTACGGTGCCGATCGGACATTCCATCACCTCGGCAATTTCTTCATAGCTCATACCTTCAAGCTCACGCAGGGTTACGGCCATACGCAGCTCCTCCGGCAGGGCTTCGATGGCGTCAAACACCACTTTCTGCAATTGATCGCGCTGCAGCAGACCATCCGGAGTTTCGATATCTTTCATATTAGCTTCGTCAGCAAAAAACTCGGCATCATCCAGATCAATATCGCGGGTCGGTGTCTTGCGCCCGCGGCTGACCAGATAATTTTTTGCCGTATTCACTGCGATGCGGTACATCCAGGTATAAAACTGACTCTCACCACGAAAGCCAGGCAGTGCCCGGTAGGCCTTGATAAAGGCTTCCTGAGTCACGTCCTGAGCCTCAGCAAAGTCAGGGACAAAGCGTCCGACCAGCGCCAGAATGCGGTGCTGATATTTGATGACCAGCAGATCAAATGCGCGCCGGTCGCCCTTCTGTACGCGGGCAACCAGTTGCCGATCTGTAGATTGTTGATCTGTCATGCTTTTTTCCGCTGTCGTGCGCTGTGTCTCTACAGCCATTGCTAAGCTCATCTACCCAGCCTCCTGTATGCCAGTGTGTCGACCTGGTTCTGGGAGGATAGAGGGGATTTGTTCGGATTAGTTCCGCCAGAGTGTATCATGGCTGGCATATGTGGCCGATGACGGACAGAAAGTTATTCCCCGTACAGCGTCCGTTATGGCCCGTCCGGCACTGGCATAAGCCACCGCTGCGGCATTATAGTGCCCACCACTTTGATACGTACAATACAGCATGAGCCAATCTTTCTCTTTCGATGTTCTTATTATTGGCAGCGGCGCCGCCGGCCTGACGCTGGGGTTGTCACTGCCTGATCACATTAATGCCGCCATCATCAGCAAAGACAGCCTGGATGCAGGCTCCACACGCTGGGCTCAGGGCGGCGTGGCGGCGGTGCTGGATGAAGACGACAGTGTTGAGGCCCACGTGCAGGACACCCTGATCGCTGGTGCCGGTCTGTGCCATGAACCCAGCGTGCGTTTCACCGTAGAAAACTCCACCGCTGCCATTCAGTGGCTGATTGATATCGGCGTGCCCTTTACCCAGGACAGCCCGGATCATTTCCATCTGACCCGCGAAGGTGGCCACAGCGCACGGCGCATCATTCACGCCGCCGATGCGACCGGCCATGCCATCTCCGATACGCTGCTGGCACGGGCGAAAGAAAAGCCCAACCTCAAGCTGTTGCAGAACTACATCGCCATTGACCTGATCACCCGCGAAAAACTCGGCAGCGGCGGTCATGGTTGTATCGGCGCTTATTTTCTCAATAACGATACCGGCGATGTCGACGTAATTACCGCGCGCTCAGTGGTACTGGCCACCGGTGGCGCCAGCAAGGTGTATCTGTACACCAGCAACCCGGACGGCGCTTCCGGCGATGGCATCGCGATGGCCTGGCGCGCCGGTTGCCGCGTCGCCAATATGGAATTCAATCAGTTCCACCCGACCTGCCTGTATCACCCGCAGGCCAAATCCTTCCTGATTACCGAAGCGGTGCGCGGTGAAGGTGGCAAGCTGTTGCTGCCCAACGGCCAGCGCTTTATGCAGCGCTTCGATAAACGCGCCGAACTGGCACCACGGGATATCGTCGCCCGCGCCATCGACCATGAGATGAAACGCATCGGTGCCGACTGCCTGTTCCTCGATATCAGCCACAAACCGGCCGATTTTATCAAAGAGCACTTCCCCACCATTTATGAGCGCTGTCTGGAGCTGGGAATCGACATCACCCGCCAGCCGATTCCGGTGGTACCGGCGGCACATTACACCTGCGGTGGCGTAGTGACCGATATCCATGGCCGCACCGATATCGAAAACCTGTACGCCATTGGCGAAACCGCCAGCACCGGTCTGCACGGAGCCAACCGCCTGGCCAGCAATTCGCTGCTTGAGTGTCTGGTGTTTGCCCGCTCCGCCGCGGCTCATATTGCCGCCAATATCGACCGTAACGAACCGGCCCCCAAAGCGCCGGCCTGGGATGCCAGCCAGGTGACCGATTCCGATGAAGACGTGGTGATTGCCCATAACTGGGACGAATTACGGCGCTTTATGTGGGATTACGTTGGCATTGTGCGCACCACCAAACGACTGGTACGTGCTCAGCACCGGGTGCAGATGCTGCGGCAGGAAATTCAGGAGTTTTACAGCAACTACCGGGTAAGTAATGACTTACTTGAGCTGCGTAATCTGGTGGATGTGGCCGACGTGATCATCCGCTCGGCACTGCTGCGCAAAGAAAGCCGCGGCCTGCATTTCAGCCGTGACTATCCGCAACCGCTGCCACGCGCCTTCGATACCGTTCTGACGCCTAAATATCTGAAAGAACTGGGCGAACTCTGAGCCGGCTCTGCCCGGATCTGAACCCGCTCAAACCCGGAGCATCAGTGCAGATCGTTATATAACGCCGCCGTCAGGCGGCGGTAATCCTCCGCACTGCTCAGACTGTCAGGCCGGATCATCAGCCGCTGCCAGGGCCAGAACGACCACTCCAGTATCAGCACATCCGCCCGCCTTACACTGCCACTGCGCCAGCGCACCGGCAGCCTGCGACCACGAGACTCAAGCCACCAGCTACGGCTGTCATAACCGAGTTTACGCACCACAGGTTTGCGCCAGCCCCGGGCTGTCAGAACCAACAGGAAAAATGCCGCACATAACCACCACAAAAACGGCAGCAGCCAGACAAGAATCAGCAGGGAAAACAACAGAAAGACGCCATCGAGCCAGCGTTGCCGACGCGATGACTGCAGTACCCACTCAGCGGTTGCGGGCATGCTCCCGCACCAGTTCAATAATGCGAGCCAGATCGGCATTATCCGGAACCTGATGCTCCATAAACCAGGTAAACAGGTCCGGATCTTCACATTCCAGCAGCTGACGGTAGCGGGCCTGATCGTCTGCGCTCAGACCGGTGAAGGCTTCTTCGGCAAAAGGAACCAGCAATACATCAAGCTCCAGCATGCCACGGCGGCTGTGCCAGCGGACGCGTTTTGCTTCAATTTCGTCAGACACTCGGAACTCCCAGATAAGCAATAAAAGTAAACAACAGAAGGTAAACGGCAGCAGTCGCAGGGTGCGGCCACGCCGGTGATAAAACCGCAGTATATCAAAGCTGGCAGCGGATACCGCTATCCCGACGGTGGTATAAGCCCGATAGCCACACAATCTGCAACGTTAAGAGTATGACCAATTTGCAGTAAACTGCGGCCATATTGTTATCACCGACACAAGACCCGTATTCATTATGTCTGAAGCATCCATCGTACTTCCCGGCCAAATTGACCCGCAGGGGTTCATCCCGGAGCAACCTGCCACACAGGGGCTGACCTGGCTTTCCGCCTTTGCCCTGCTGGAAATCAGCGGCCCGGACAGTGAACGCTTTCTGCAGGGACAATTAACCTGCGATATGACCAGCCTTAAAGCAGACCGCTGGACTCTGGGCGCTTGCTGTACTGCCAAAGGCCGCATGGTGGCGAACTTTGTGATTGCCCGCCATGGCGACAGCGTCTGGCTGCGCCTGCCTCGGGCTCAGGTCAGCGCGCTACGCCAGCATCTGGCACGCTACGCGGTGTTTTTTAAGGTCACCATGACCGAACATCTGGACGACTGGCTGGTCACTGCCGATGTGCCTGCCGAGCTGTCTGCGTACGACGACAACCCTGACAGCCTGAGCGATGGCCGCCTGCTGCAGCACGACAGCAGTGATAACAGCCTGACCCTGCACTGGCCGGATGGCCGCGTTGAATACTGGCTGCCAGCAGAAAAAGCCAACGCCCAACTCCAACAGGCCCCGGAACTTACTGCCGAGCAGCAATGGTGGCTGGGCGACATTGCCGAAGGCATTGTCTGGGTCGAAGAAGCCAGCCGCGAAGCCTGGGTGCCACAGTTTATCGACTGGCATATCCACGAGGGCATCAGCTTCCGCAAAGGTTGCTATACCGGTCAGGAGATCGTTGCGCGTCTGCAGTATCTGGGCAAAAGCAAAAAGAATCTGGTCGCCGTGAGCACTGTCGCGGATGCCAATATCGCCATTATGACCGCCCTGCAGGACAGTCAGGGTAAGACGCTGGGCGACATTGCCGCCTGGTGCGGCCGTCTTGGCCTGGCGGTGATGAACAGCGACTGGCCAGAGAGCGGCATAAAAGCCGGGGAAATTCCCGTCACTCTCGCCCGTCTTTCCTATACTGAAGGCACAACTGAGCAGAATAACAGCGACGCTGATCCTGCCATCACAGACAACTGATCCGGCCACAGGGCCGGAGCGCTTAAGAGGCCGGCCCATGAGCAACCTGGCACAACAGGTAAAAGACGATATCGTAGCCCAGATCAAGAAGGACGAACTGGTGCTGCCCACCCTGCCCGAGATTGCTTTACGTGTACGCGAAGTGGCAGAAGATGCCAACGCCACCATTCCCCAGCTGAGTCAGATCATCGCTCAGGACCCGGCGCTCAGTGCGCGCATTATTAAGGTCACTAACAGCCCGTTAATCCGCGCCAACAGCCCGGTCACCGACCTTGGCACCGCCATTTCGCGCCTGGGTATCGATTTCACCAGTAATCTGGCCATCGGCCTGGCCATGGAGCAGATGTTTCAGGCCACCCACGACATTATTGATAAACGCATGCGCGAATGCTGGGCACGGGCCATGGAGATCGCCTCATCGGCTCAGGTGCTGGCGCGGCATTTCACTAAACTGCAGCCGGATCAGGCCATGCTCGCCGGACTGGTACATCAGATCGGTATGCTGCCGATTCTGGCTTATGCCGAAAATCACAGCGACCTGCTCAACGACAGCTTCTCACTGGATCTGGTACTGGAAAAACTGCACCCGTCTCTGGGCAGCTATATTTTGCGCAGCTGGGAGTTTTCGCCGGATCTGGTCAATGTACCGAAGGAATATCTGAATCTGCAGCATCAGGCCGACAGTGCGGATTACTGCGACCTGATCCAGGTTGCCACGCTGCAAAGCTACGACGGCAGCGATCACCCGCTGGCACGGATCAAGCGCAGTGAGCTGGGTTCCTATCAGCGCCTGGGGCTGGATGCCGACGATGAAGTTACCCAATGGCAGGAACTGACTGAAGAAGCCGAAGCCACGCAAAACGCGCTGCGCTGAGCGCCGACTAAATACCGGCCAGCGGGTGCTTATCCTGCGGCCAGGGAGATTCCAGCAACGCCTCAATCCAGCTGGCCGGCACATCATCCACATGAGCGTGCTGCCAGCGCGGGCTGAAATCTTTATCCACCACCATGGCGCGAATGCCTTCGGCAAAGTCCGGATGCCGCACCGACTGATAGGCCAGCACCAGCTCCCACTGCACCACCTCTTTTAAACTCATCTGCTTGCCGCGGTGCAACTGCTCCATAATCAGATGTGCCGTTGCCGGACAACCAGCTTTAAAGTTATTCAGTCCCTGCTGCAGCCAGGCGTTGTCTGTGCTGTGCGCCGCAAAACGCGCGGCTATTTTGCTCAGATTGTCGCAGGCAAACAGCTCATCCAGTTCGGCCTGCACCGGCTGCAGCTGGCTGGCCGGCATCTCCGCCGCTGCTGAGCCTTCAAGCTGCTGCAACAGAGAACGCACGCAATAATGGTTTTCGGCCTGGTTATCACTCCAGTTTTGCTGACGCAGCTGCGCCAGAACCTCATCCAGCTGGGCGTGCTGCAGGCAATAGTGAGTCAGTTTCAGGTCTTTGCAATCAACGGCATTCATATGGCTGCCGGACAGCCCCATCCAGTGACCGGCCGGATACGGCAAACGTGACAGATACCAGGTGGCAGCAACATCCGGGAACAGACCGATGCGGACTTCCGGCCAGGCCAGCTTCAGTGTCTCAGTACCAACGCGGTGATTAGCACCGATAAACAGCCCCAGTCCACCGCCCATGACAAAGCCATTTCCCCAGGCAATCAGCGGCTTGGAAAACAGGTGAACACGGTAGTTTTTGCCATATTCGCCGCTGAAAAAATTGTCGGCATAACGGCAATGCTCATCGCCTTCGGCCTGCATGCTGTCATACAGCTGACGGATATCGCCACCGGCACAGAAGGCTTTATCACCGGCACCACGCATCAGTACCGCCACCAGCTTGTCGCTCTTTTCCCAGCGCTTCAGCTGCTTGTCGATCAGATTCACCATGGTTAGATCGACAGCATTCATGGCTTTTGGGGCATTCAGGGTCAGAACACCAATCTTATGGCCAGAACGGGTCGTCAGGGTGTCAAACAAAACCGGGGATTCAACAGTCAAAACAGTCTCCTTGAATGTTCCCAGGGCCTGCTCATCTTTATTAAACAGGCTCTGATAATGCTCAGTCGGCGCAGAACCGGCAGACAATCCGGCTGCCGTACGCGCATCATACAGGAGTGTTACACTCACACGGAAAGCAACCGTACGCCAGAGTGAACACCCAGCATGACGCCGTTACTGAGTCTGATCATAATTGCCGCCATTATCGGCCTGTTACTGCTGCTGATGCTAGTCGACCGAGGTAGCAGAGGCAGTGAATTATCGGCTCTGGCTGATCAGCTGAAACTGGCTTACCGGCCTTATGCCTCACTCAGCCAGCGAATCCGCGACGCGCACTTTCAGCTGCTGGATATTGGCCAGTTCCGGCACTTCCGCCATTTGCTTGAAGGGCAACTGGAGAACGATGACAGCCGCTACCTTAATCTGTTTGATTACAGCCTGATCGGGGCCGGAGGTGCGTCGACTCAGACCGTTATTCTGTTGCCCTGCCCGCTGCCCGAGGCCAGTGCCTTCAGCATCTGTCGCAAGCGCTGGTTGCAGGAAGATGTGTTTTCCGAAAGCCAGCACAAGAAGCTCGCCTCATTAACGGCACAGCAGAAACCCCTGCTGCTGCGCCAGTGGCAGCTGCACAGCCAGAATGGCGAACGCCTGTGGGCCTTACTGAAACCAGAGGTCTGCGACTGGCTTTTGGCGCATCCTCACCTTCACATTGAGTGGGCAGATGGCATC
Organism: Thalassolituus sp. ST750PaO-4; assembly: GCF_020320405.1. Lineage (NCBI taxonomy): Bacteria > Pseudomonadati > Pseudomonadota > Gammaproteobacteria > Oceanospirillales > Oceanospirillaceae > Thalassolituus > Thalassolituus sp. ST750PaO-4. The sequence goes on along the minus strand of NZ_JABVCB010000007.1, from coordinate 45,820 downwards.
CTGCTGCTCTGCCGGCCTCACCATGTTCTGCCACCGGAGCAGATCGAAGACGCCCTGCAACATGCGCTGCAACTGATCAAATGTCTGCAGGACAGTGCCAGAACGGTCTGAACCAGCGTCTCTCAATAATAAAATTACAGGTATTTTTTATGCGGCCTATCTCAGCCATGTTTCAGACGTCCACCCGCTTGCTTATCGGCGCTGCTACCTTCGCAGCATTAATGCTGAGCGGCTGCTCGGCCAGTCAGCAGGAAGTGATTTATGACAAAGCCATTAACCTGGCCCGCAGCAGCGCCGACCTGACCCTGAAACAGGCCGATACCGGCGATGTGGAAATGCGTTATCTGGAACGTCAGGGCACAGGGCCAACCGTCTTATTGCTGCATGGTTTTTCTGCCAACAAAGATACCTGGCTGAAATTTGCCGCCGAAATGCCACAGGATTATCACCTGATTATTCCCGACCTGGCCGGTCACGGTGACACCCCGGCACCATCAACTCAGGATTATAATTTAATCCGCCAGGCTGAACGCCTGCATAAGCTGATGGCTGCGGCGGGCGCTGAACAATTCCATATTGCCGGTAATTCCATGGGCGGTGCCATCAGCGCCATTTATGCCACCCGCTATCCGCAACAGATTCTCAGCCTGACCTTAATTGATGCTGCCGGTGTTGATGCGCCAGAGCAAAGCGAATATATGCAGGCGCTGGCCGAAGGGAAAAATCCGTTAATCGCTACCGACGAAGAAAGTTTTGAATACCGCTGGAATTTCGTCATGAGCGAACCACCACTATTGCCATGGCCGCTGCGTCCGGTGGTTGTACGTAAAACCATCGCCCGCGAAGGTATTAACCGCGAAATATTCAGCGATATGCTCGCTACCCGCGAAGAGCTGGCAGCCAGCCAGTTTGAGCAACAGCTGAGCGAAAAAGTCACCATGCCAACGCTGATTATCTGGGGAGAGGAAGATCGCGTACTGGATGTATCGGCCGCACAGGTATTCAAAGAAAAACTGCCACAGGCACAGGTAAAAATTTATCCGGGAATTGGTCATTTACCGATGGTCGAAATTCCGGCGAAAGCCGCAGAACTGTACAGCCGTTTTATTGCAACCGCTGAATAATTCGGCAAAAAAGAGAATGCAGGCCAAAAAGCCCCATTACCCGGGGCTTTTTTATGTTGTTTAATAACGTTTAAACCGGTTGCAAACGCAACAGTGTCCGCGCCATATATTCTCCCTGATAAGCGGCAAGACTCAACTCCAGCTCTGACGGCTGACGACTACCATCAGCACCGGCTATACAGGCAGCGCCCAGCGGTGAGCCACCTTTTACCGTACTGATATCCGTTAACCCCGGAGCGGTATAAGGCAGGCCGGCAATCAACATACCATGGTGCAGCAGCGTGGTATGAAACGACTGTATCGTGGTTTCATTGCCACCGCCGGTGCCGGTTGAGGTAAACACACTGGCCAGTTTTCCCACCAGTGCGTTTTGCATCCACAGGCCACCGGTCTGATCGAGGAAATTTCGCATCTGAGCTGCCATATTGCCGAAGCGGGTTGGCGTGCCAAAAATAATACCGTCATAGCCGGCTAATTCGGCAACGCTGGCTTCATCTCCGGCCTGTTGCATTTTAATACCGGCTTTTTCCGCTATCTCAGAACTCAGGGTTTCCGGTACACGCTTCAGGCTGACGTCGACCCCCTCAACTTTACCGGCACCTTCTGCTACGGCCTGTGCCATGGTTTCGATATGGCCATAACTTGAATAATATAAAACCAGTAATTTTTTCATGCCGCCTCCGCCAGTTGCTGTTCAATTAATTGTTCTAACTGTTCATTGGTTAACGTGCTGGAAACCAGCGTTTTACCATTAATCAGCAAGGTTGGAATCGAACGAACATTCAACCGCCGTGCCAGCGCTATATCATCTTCCACCAGCAGGCGAAGTTCTTCCGTTTTTACCTGTTCCGCCAGAGCCTTACCGTCAAATCCCAGCGTATTGGCTGCGGCTATCAGAGTGTCTTCACTTCCAATATTTTCATTCAGCAGCAGGTGACGACGCTGAATTTCGTCGAACATATCCCAGTGGGCAGCAGTGCCGTAGGTTATTTCTGCGGCCTTGGCGAACAGTGCCGCCAGCCAACCGGACGGATAAGAAAAAGGCTTGGCGCGCATGCCCTCGGTATTAAAACGGGCCGGATCATCGGCAGCTGCCTGACACTGCTGCCAGTGGCGCAGAATTTCGGCTTTTGCCAGCGCCATTGAGCCAAAGCGCTCAATCATTTCCTGCTCATTGCGCTGCAATACAAAACAGCGCTGACGGATCTGAACCTGCGGATGATCCGCCCAGCGGCGTAAACGTGGGCTGAGCACATAGCACCAGCCGCAAACAGCATCGTGGAAAAAATCGATTGTGATCATTACTGCTCTCCTGTTGCAGATATTGGACGGAGAGCAGATTACGGCCAGGGGAAAATAAAAAATAATGAAAAGAACGGCTGAATATACGCCGTTTTTTGCATGTTTATGCGGCAGGCGGGGTCTGGGTCAGCAATTCATACAGGCGGGCAACGGCAGTCAGATGTGCAAACTCCGGGTTCAGACCGATATGCAAAGCCACTTCCCGCTCATTGCCGGCTGCCAGAGTAAGGCGCTGCATCTGCCCGGTAATCAGATATTCCGGCAGCCAGGCAAAGCCCACACCGGCTTCTACCGCCTGCTGAGCAAGTGCTGCAGAATCAAGGGTCAGACGCTGCTGTGCTGCCAGCCAGCCACTGTCGCGGTTGGCGCTGCCACTATCACGCAACACGATCTGGCAGTGTTGTTTAAGGTCGCTGTCAGTGAGTTGCCCGGCGCTCGCCAGCGGATGAGATAAACCGCAGACACAGTGTTTACGCACCGCCAGTAAAGGCTCACTCAGTATGTCATGGGGTAGTTGACTGGCGATGGCGACAGCAACCAGCCCCTGTTCCAGCAGCTGCGCGGCACCCGATAACGCACTTTCATAAATCTGTACCGACACCTGTGGCATTTCTGCGCTGAACTGCGCCAGTCGCGGTAACCAATATGCCGGAGGTAACAGGACATCCACCGCCAGGGCGATTTCCTGACGCTGTGCCAAAGCACTATCGGTAGCTTTTATTTCCAGCGATTCGGCGCGGGCCAGTAAAGCCCGTGCCTGCACCAGCAATTGTTCACCGGCCAGCGTCAGCTGCGACTGACGCCCCTGAACCTGAAATAAAGGCTGATTTAATAAAGATTCCATTTTTTTCAGACTGTGCACCACCGCCGACTGGCTTTTGCAGAGAAATTCTGCCGCTTTAATGGTGCTTCCCTGCTCAGCCGTAGCAACAAAAGTGCGCCACATTTCCAGAGTAATTTTCATACTGTTTAAACCGCATACCAATCTGGGGATACAACCGTATTTCCTGACGGAAACCGGCGATGTCAGAGCTTGCTTACAGCGGAGAGCGTGGCTCTGACAATATACTGAGCAGCTCTGACAACATACGATGACGAAGTTATTCGTCCGCCCAGGATAATACCTGTCCGGTCACGGCGCCGCCATCAATGACGAATTCACTGCCGGTTGAATAAGTGGCTTCGGTAAACATAAAGCGCGCCATGCGCGCGACCTCAAGCGCCTCACCAAACCGGGGAATGGGCTGCGCCTGAGCAATCGCATCGGGCAAGCCATCAGTCATAGCAGTGCGTATTGGCCCGGGGTGTAATGACAGCACGCGGATATTGTATGGCGCCAGATCCAGCGCCGCGGCCTTGGTCAGCCCGCGTACGCCCCATTTACTGGCCACATAACCGGCAAGACCGCCATAACCCTGTAAACCTGCTGTGGATGAGGTATTTACAATGGCCCCGCCCCCTGCTTTTTTCAGCGCCGGTGTGACGCAATGAATGCCGAGAAACACACCGTATAAATTGATATCGGTAACGCGCTTAAACTCTTCCGGCGAGCTGTTTTCTGCACCACTGAAACCCACGACTCCGGCATTATTGAATAGTGCGTTCAGGCCGCCGAATTCTGCTTCGGCAAAAGCGATTGCCTGCTCCCAGTCCTGAACACTGACCACATCCAGATGCCGGTAACGCACCCGTGAACCCAGCTCCTTAGCCAGAGCATTTCCTGCATCATCCTGTACATCGGCAATCAATACCTGAGCACCTTCCGCTGCCAGCAGCCTGGCGGTAGCGGCACCAATGCCACTGGCTCCGCCAGTGATCAGTATTTTCAGATCCTGCGTTGCGATTACGTTCATAACGGTTCTCCTTGCTGATTCTGCAGCCGGCATTTGCCGGACCATGATCAAAGCATAGGCAAAAAAAATCCGCTGCCACACGGGTGACAGCGGATTATGCGTTATTGCACTAACGCCCGGTTTATTGGCGAGTCAGGGTTTTATCAAAAGCACGGGTCAATTCACCGCTGACGCTGTCAACGGTATAAGAAGTTGCACGGAATTCATCGCCAGCGATTTCGATATAGAAAAAGCCCAGCGTTTTATCCTGCTGCCAGTAAGCGGCGTTGCGCTCGGTGTCTTTGAACTCACGGCTCTTGCCACCGGCACCGGAAACCATGTGCAGGGTTTTTCCGCATTTATCCACCGGCTGCAGGAATTGCAGTTCATGATCGTGACCGGCAATCATCACATCCACTTTGTTACAGACATGGTCTTTCAGCATGTCGTAATACACCACGCCGGCGCCCGGGAAGCCGTCATACATACCGGCGTTACCGTGCTTACCGTTGGACAGAAACGGATGATGGGCAAAGGCAATTTTCCACGGTGCGGAAGCGTTATTCAGCTCGCGGTCGATCCATTCTGCCTGGGTCTTTTTGTACGGCAGCTGCCAGTATTCAGCATCAGCATCGCCCACTGCGGCCAGCGGGTTGGAATCGAGGGAGAAGAAGTTAATCAGTGGCTGCTCTTCGTTTAACGGCGCGGAGAACGTGTAGTAACGTGCCGGCATCTGCCACTTATTGCTTGGGCGGTTCTGCTGATAGTGATAATCCACCTGAATATCGCCTTTATCGTTATCCAGACCGTCACCACCGAATAACCATGAGTTATCGTGATTGCCCAGCGTCATATAAAACGGGAAGTTGAGGTTTTTATACGGGTCTTCAAATTTGGTCTGGAACTGAATATCCGATACCGAATCTACGCCGGCTTCATAAATGTTATCGCCCAGTCCGATGGCGAAATCACAACCACGTTCGGCACATACAGATTCCAGTGCCGCAGCCACTTTATACTGACCATCGCCGCCAGTCCCCATATCACCGATAGCGATAAAGCGGACGGTCTTGTTAACAGTACCCACATCCGGCAGCGGCTCCGGGGTTTTCGACATGGCCAGCGCCTGAGCGGCAACCACACTGCTCAGCAGCACGGGAAGCATCATTTTATTCATAGGTATCTCCTTTATTCAGCGGTGAGAACAACATTGTGAAAGCCGCCGCAGCATAGTGGCACCATGTTACAGCTTTGTTTTTGTTTTATGGCAATGCGGATAACAGCACAAAGGTACCAATCTCAAAAGGACACTACCGGCCAGTGGTGAGGATATAACGCAACCCGGCTCAGGACGGCGTCAAAACAGCCTGATACACGGGCCGTTAAAACGTCATTTCGGCCATATTCAACACAGGCCAGCCACTCTACACTGCGCGCCTTTACAACCAAAACCGAAGAACCCAGCTATGGCAAACACAGATAAAGCAAACCGTCCTAACCGACTCAGCACCGTCGTCAGCAAAGTGAATAAACTGCCGGTAGCCTGGCGCGCCAAGGCACTGTCACTGGTAATGGGCCGGGTGATTCCTTTCGCCGGCACCGCCGGCACCCGCGTAGAAAAACTGACCCCGCAGGAATGCGTGATCGTTATGCGCAACAAGAAGAAAGTGCAGAACCATATCGGCAGTGTGCACGCCGCGGCGATGGGTCTGCTGGCCGAGTCGGCCACTGGTTTCATGACCGGCATGAGCGTACCCGATGACCGCATCATTGTTATCCGCTCCATGCAGCTGGAATACCTCAAGCGTGCCAGCGGTGATATGAAAGCGGTGGCAAGCTTCAGCGATGAGCAGCTCGACTATGTGAAGAACACCGAAAAAGGCGATATCGAAGTGCCGGTTGTAATCACCGATGGCAGCGGTACCGAAACCGTCAAAGCCACCATGGTGTGGGCGTGGACGCCGAAGAAGAAGTAAGTATGTGATGCAGCGGCAAAGGAATTGCCGCAGCCATTACGCGGGAGCAAAACGCTACTGCCGTTCATGCTCCTTACAAATCAGCTCTGCATCTTCTGCTGACAGTGGCTGTTGCAGCAGATTGCAGAAATACCCGTCTTCTGTCTCACGGTTATGGCGACACGAACGGCATATACCAAATGATTTCATCTGATTAGCGCTTAAAAATCCTGTCAGCAATAATTTCAGGGCGGCGCTGACCTGTTGCTGCTCAGCAGCCGATAAATGCGCACAGGCTTTAGCAAACATCGGAGAGGGAATCAGCTGCTGCAACAGCTGCTGACCCGCCTCAGTCACGCGCAGATGCGTTACGCGCTTATCCGCGGTATCCGCGACCTTTTGCAGCAATGCCTTTTTTTCCAGCACTTTCAGCGTCTGTGACACCGTACCTTTGGTCTGCCCCAGATACTCACTCACCGCCATTGGCGTATCCGAATAGCGATTGCAGATCGACAGGTAATGCAGCGCCTCCAGCTGAACCGGCAACAGGCCGAATTCTGCGCCGCACTGGCGTGCGTCAACCCGGAGTAATTCCCCAAGCCGCTCAACGTGGTTGTAAATCAGATCAGTCATCATTGGCACATAGTATCGACTAAAAACTTTATTGACAACAGGGCAATCCGTCCCTTAGGGTTTAAAAGGTATCGAGTCGATACATAAATTTGGAGAGAGATAATGAACAACGCCATTTTTTATCACGCCGGTTGTCCGGTATGTGTCAGCGCAGAACAGGCTCTGCTGGCCGCACTGGATCAGCAGCGCCTGAATCTGAAAATCGTCCATCTGGGTGAAGAGCCCGCCGAAATTACAGCTGCGGAACTAGCCGGCGTAAAATCGGTACCCGCATTGCTGCTCAACGGTCAGGTGCTCCATATCAATTTCGGAGCCTCATTAGACGATTTAAAAGGAGCGCAATAATGGCTAATCATTCACTGTTGCTGGCCTTTATAGCGGCGGGATTTTCTGCCGCAGCCTGTGCGGGCGGCCACCATCACGGCGGCATACAGGCAGAAAAGAAAAATATTGAACTGGCTCCTTTCGATATTATTCATACCAAAATCACCACTGAAGGCAGCATCGCAACCTTCCATATGGCGGTATCCGGTAATGCCGGAGAAAATACTCCCGCGGCGAGCGGACAGCTTGCCGGCAGCCATGTATTTTCTTATGTCTGGCCAACAACCATTGACAGCTACGAGGTGGGTTTTGACAAACAAGCCGGTATTCTGGCTCTGGCGGTAACCAGCCATCCGGATTTTGACGACACACCGCTGTACGATGAAAACAATGATGGCGATACCGGCAACGACGGCAATCTCTGGCACAGTCATTGGGTGGTGTTACATCCCGATGAACGCTGTGGCAAAGGTGCACTGGGCGTTGCCGATATTCCGGAAGGTGTTAAGCCGCGTTTGCCGGCAACCTGGCCGGGCCTGCCAATTCTGCTCGACAGCCCGGGCTGGGACCCGGTGTTCTCCGCCGAGCATGTGGAGGTTCGTGTTCCCTTTGCAGATATTGCCGTTGTTGAACAGGCAAACTTTGATGGTGTAACCGCAGGTTTACGGGTTAATCAGAGTGTGCACTCGCCACTGCTGTGTGTGGTGAATGTAATGGATATAGCCTCGGGTGATCTGAGTTTACCGGGCAAGGTCAATCACTGAACCGTAGCCGGACAAGGATGTCTGCTTATTCAAAAAATCCGAGGATAAATACCTGAAAAGCTCCATAAAAAAGCCCCGGCAGTATTAACTTGCCGGGGCTGTTTTATAGCCGATAAAAGAATCAGTTATTCGCAGCCATATACTCACGGCGCTTTTGTTCGCCATCGATATAACGCAACCACTGATCAGCCATTTTTTCTGCTTCGGCAAACTTCTGCGCTTCTTCAAAGCTGTCGCGTGCGTATGGCAGATCATCCAGATTAAACAGAATCAGACCTTTCAGGATATAGGCCGCCGAAGGCTGCTGCAGCTTACCCAGCTTCAGCGCTTTATCGACATTATTCAGTGCCAGCTTCCATTCCTGACGTTCGGTATGAATCTGCGCCAGCTTGTAGAAGTCTTTACCGGCCTGAGAGGCTTCAGCCGCTTTGGCCATTACCACAATGGCTTTATCGTATTCTTTTGCCAGCATCCAGGCATCACCCAGCAAAGACAGATTTTTAGCACTGGCTTCAATCTTTTTGTCTTTCATGCCGTCTTCAAGAATGGCAGCGGCTTTATACGGAATTTCCTGCCCTAATAAAGCCTGCGCCAGATTCACCAGCTCGCTTTCTTTGCTCAGCAAACCCTGCTCGTGTGCGGTTTCCAACGCCGCCAGTTCTTTCAGCGGCTGGCCAAGCTCACTGTAAACGGCCGCCAGTTGCACCCAGTATTGGGCTTTCGGATACAGGGTCGACAGATCCTGCAGACAGCGCGCCAGATTTTTGAAATCTTTGTTCTGGTAGTACACCGCACGCTCCAGCAGCAGCCAGTTTTCTTTTGGCTGGTTGCCCTGCTCTTTGGTCATGGCGATGGCTTTTTTCACATCCGGCAGAGCCTGCTGATATTTCTCCAGCTGGAACTGCATCTGTGCCCGTAAAATAAAGGCTTCAGCATTCGGTTTTTCAACCATCGCGAACCATTTATTCAGCTGCGTCAGTGCATTTTTATAATCTTCCTGAATCAGATAGAGTTTAGCCAGACTGTACAGTGTGGTCTGCTCCAGACTTTCCGGAATATTTTTGGTTGCCACGACGTTTTTATAGGCACCAATAGCGTTCTTATAATCTTCCTGATTAAAGTACACATAGGCGAACATATTGTGTGTCATCGCCTGTTCGTAACTGTTGCGTTTGATTTTCTCAACCGCGTTCAGTGCCTCAATTGCTTCGGCGTATTTCTTTTCATCAGACAACGCCCGGGCAGCATCCAGCTTTTTATAGATATGAGGTCGTAAAGTCTGGGCACGGCGTACACGTTTCTTTTCTGCAGAAGAAGATTGCTCTTCTGCCTGCTGATCCTTGCTCTGCGACCAGGCTGCCGCCGGCGCAAGCATGCTTGCACCATAGGCCAGTACCGCAGTCATCAGCACAGCAACGGGTTGTTTCATAGCATTCGTCATAAAGGACTCCTGTTATCTGCCACTCTTATCCAGTTCAAAACGGATAATGTTGCGTACGCCTTTTACCTCAACGGCTTTACCGTTTTCGATTTTCGGCTTGTATTTGAATTTGGTAACCGCCGCCATCGCCTCACGGTCAAAAATACCCGGAGGATCGGCTTCAATAACATGCGGCTCGGTCACCGTACCCAGCGTGGTTACGGTGAATTCCACCACCACATAACCTTCAATACCTTTCTGCGCGGCACGGCGCGGATAATTAGGTGCAACTTTTACGATCGGTAAAAATTCACCATCACCACTGCCGCCACCGAGTCCGGCATCAACGTTAAGATCGGCGCCAAGATCAAATCCACCGATATCAAAACCATCGGTATTTGCCTGTGCCATGTCCGGGCGGGGCATATCCGGTTTTGGTGGTTCGGCCGGCGGCGTTGGTGGCTTCTGTGGCTTGCGCTCTTTGGTGCGGACTTCGTCGTCTGGCTTATCCATCACGAAGCTCTGAATGCGGCCAAAGTCCTGTTCGTTCAGCACCGATCCTCCGGTGCTGATCAGGCTCTGCATCATCCAGAACACCGCAAAGGTAGCGACGGCTGCAACCGCCAGCGCAGCGCCGAAGCGTAGCAAGCTGGATTGCATGATCAGCGCTCCTCAGTCGCCAGTGATACATCATAAACACCGGCCTGACGGGCAGCGTCCATTACCGCTACCAGCTGACGGGTTTTGGCTTCCTCATCGGCCTGAATAACGACAGTACCCTGCGGATTTTCGGCGTGCATGCGTTCGATATTGGCGCGTACCTGGCTTTCATCAACTTTGCGTTTGTTAATCCAGATTTCACCCATGTCGTTAATGGCAATCAGGATATTGGCACGCGGCTTGGACTGCGCTGTGCTGGCATCCGGACGGTTGACTTCGATACCGGATTCTTTAACGAACGAGGCCGTTACGATAAAGAAAATCAGCATAATAAATACCACGTCCAGCATTGGCGTAATGTCGATTTCGCCTTCTTCTGCCTGCGGGGTTAAATTCGAAAAACCACGTCTCATACTATTAATTCCAATTAGTGGTCAAAAGTTAACTGGTCTTCAAGGCGAATTTTTTCGCGCTTGATAAAACGTTCGAGCAGTGACTGAGCAAATACCCCGGTCAGCGCACCGACCATCCCGGCCATGGTTGGAATGGTGGCTTTGGAAATACCGGAGGCCATGGCTTTCGGACTGCCGTTCCCCAGAAATGCCATCACATCAAATACTTCAATCATGCCCGTTACCGTTCCCAGTAAGCCGAACAGTGGCGCCAGTCCAATCACCATTTTGATGGTGCTCATATTGGCGCTTAAATTAATGTTCAGCTGGCTGATCAGATCCTGACGGATCTGATGCGCATGCCAGGAGCGGCGCTCACTGCGCGCTTCCCATTCCTGTACCGCGGCGGCCAGAGCCGGGCGGTACGAGAACATAAAATAAGCGGCGCGTTCGAGTACCAGTAACCAGAGGATAAAAATCAGTCCGAAGATGGCGTAGAGGACATCGCCTCCACGTTCCATAAACAGATATACCGGTTCGTACAATTCACCGAACATCATGGGTTACGCCGCTGTTGCCTGAGGTTTGGTCTGCTGTTCGGACTGACGCGCCAGAATACCGGTGGCGCGTTCTTCCAGAATCATCATCAGTTCACGTGAACGGTTGTTGGTTAAGGTATGCAGGAACACACAAGGAATTGCCGCTACCAGACCCAGAACCGTTGTTACCAGTGCCTGAGAAATACCACCTGCCATCAGTTTCGGATCGCCGGTACCGAACAGCGACATGGTTTCGAATACGTCGATCATACCGGTCACCGTACCCAGCAGACCCAGCAATGGTGCAACCACGGAGATAATTTTGATCCAGCCAATCGCGCGGGTTAAACGTGGAATTTCAGCGGCTATGGCTTCGCCCAGATGCAGTTCCAGGGTTTCGGTATCAGCATTTTTATTGGCATTAAATACTGCCATTACACGACCCAGAGCGTTATTTTCGTTTGGCGTGTCGTTATCCATCTGAGCACGGATTTTTCCGGCTTCGCTGTACAGTACAACCATGCGCCACAGAGCCAGGGCAATACCAATAGCACCCAGTACAATAATGATGTAACCAACCACACCACCCTGATCAACACGGTCACCCAGCTCTGGTGACTGCCCCATGATTTTCAGCAGCTGACCACGGGAAGGATCGATCCAGAAACCGGTCAGTTCAGTGCCGGTAGCAGAAGCCAGTTCCGCGGCAGGATCGGTGTAACGGCTGCCAGGCTGCTTATCCAGCTCGACCAGGCGACCGGCTTCCAGATCCCAGTTCAGGTATTTATCAGCGGAGACAACGTTAAAGCCGCCAACACGAATAACCTGCTCTTCCGTTGTGTCACCGCTTGGCAGTACCACTTGCGCGTTGTAAGTCGATACACGGCCGCTGTAGGTCATTTCACGCTGCATTTCGAACCACAGACGTTCCAGTTCTTCAATGGATGGCAGCTTGGAAGAAGAACCTGCGGTTTTAATCAGATCGGTCAGGAACTGTTCACGGCCCGGTAATTCAGAACTGATAACTGAACCTTCAAATACCGCTTTGGTATCGCCGGCCACCTGCTGCAGTACACCGAATAATTCTTTCAGACTGCCCAGACGGTTATTCAGGCGTTCCTGAGCTTCCGCCACTGCGGTTTCGTTCTGCTGAAATTCTTTTTCTTTCTGTGCACTCAGCTGCTCGAGACGGGTGCGCTCATTCTGCGCATCCGCAACCATTTTTTCCTGCTCAGCTTTTGACTGATTAAAACGTGCCAGACGCTGTTTGAATTCTTTATCGTCACGGGCCTGACCCTGTTTAACCAGATTCAGCAGAGAATCAACACTGACCGGCTCCGCCGCCTGAACATGAGTATTCAGACCCAGCACCAGAGCGGCACTTAAAAACAAAGATTGCAGTTTCATTATTTAGTCTCCTGCTGTGCTGAAGTGGGTGCGGCGACAGGCACTTTAATCAGATCTGGTGCAGCCTGTTCACGGGCGATACGGATACCAGCCATCAGCTTGCTTTTGAAGGATGCGTCCAGTGGCTCCCACTGATTAGCCGCGGTGTTCCATACACCCAGCTCCTGACCGTCCAGTGACTGATACATCAGGGAAATACGGCCCACGCGCAGGAAATCCACTTCACGGCTCTGGCCATTGGTCGCCAGCGTGCCACGGTACGATTCAATGGTGCGGCCGTAATCGACTTCGGCCTGATAGGCTTCTGTTACTTTGCGGTATTTCTCGGCAACAGTTACGTCCGAACGGCCCATCATATTTTTCAGATTGGCTACGCGCTTGCTGCGCTCTTCGGACAGAAACGGCACATCAGCGGCCACAAACTGGTCGATGGCATCAATCATGCGCAGCATCAGCGGTGTGATCTGACGTTCAACCAGCGTGACGTTTTTAATGCTGGCTTCAATACTGGCCAGCTCATCCTGCTGGGCTTTCAGCTGCTTATTCAGCTGTGTTACGTAAACATTCAGACCATCAATTTCTTTGACCAGACCACGGTATTCACGCTCCTGAGCGCGGATACTGTTATCAACAGAATCAATTTTCTGCTGCGATTGCTGTGCTTTGTTGGCGCGGTTAACGCCCTGATCCAGAGCACCGTCTACCGTGGCGGCAGAAGCACCCATTACCACGCCTGCGCTGAGCATGGCGGCCGCCAGAAGGTTGCGAGTTCGCAGTTGCATCGGCATATGTGTATTACCCGTTTTGTTCTCAATTCGTCTGCGTGACGCAGACTCCCCAAATTCAGAGCGCAAGATACTGCAGTTCTGTGACAGTTCTATTACATGACAGAAAGGCTGCATTTTTATGACAGGATGTCATTTATTGCCGGAGCGGCTGAATATAAGGATCGGGGAAAAACGAAGCAGGAAAGTAACGGAAATGCAGGAAATTAAATAAAAACGGCGCCCGAAGGCGCCGTTTTAACCTGAAACTGAAATCAGTTATTCAGGCTTGGTACAGTGTTTGGCAGAGTCCAGCCAGACCACCATGCGGTAGCAGCATCTGGATCAACAGCACCGATGTAGTCGGTTGCTTCGAAGAAGCTGTCGTTACCAGCACCAACAGCTGTTGGCTTGATGGAGTTAACAGTAGAGTTAGAGCTGTACGCCAGTTTGCTGTCGAAGCTGATGGTCAGATCAGACGCAATAGTACCGGTTACAGTTGGAGAGTTTTTCGTTTTCAGAACGTTAGCTGCAGTACAGTCAGACTCCACCTGAGTGAAGTTAGCTACCACGTCATCCGCTTCTGCACAGTTTTTGTCCCAGTTAGCTACTACAGTATTTACAAACTCAACATTCACCTGACCGCGCAGCTTCAGACCTGGCTGATAACCAATGGCTTCGTCTTTGTAAGTACCATCTGACTGTTTTACAGGAACGGTATACGAGGCGTTATTGGTCAGAGGGCCACCAACAACAGTGAAGTTGGCCAGAGCAGCAGTCGTGTGCGACACAGCATCTGAACCACTGGAGTTAGCTTCAACACCGCGAGGATCGTTAGAACCACTTGGCTTATCTTTAGACTGATCTTTAACAATCAGAACATACTGCATATTACCCTGGTAACCTTCATCGAAGTCGATGTCATCATCATCGTTACCGGTCAGAACTGCGTGCTTCAGGTTAGCATTACCACCGAACCACTCGATACCATCATCGAGGTTATTGTGGATCTGGATGTACTCCAGAGTAGTACCAGAACCAACACCCTGCAGAGTCAGACCATTGATTTCGTTGTTAGGACCGGCTACACGACCAGCTTCAGCAATACGAACATACTTGATCACACCGCTGTTATCGGCAGTATCGTTACCACCGAATTTACCAATGCCATCACCGCCTTCACCATCAACATTACAAACTGTTCCGGTACCGAAACAAGCTTCAGTATTGCCTTTGCCATACTGTGGAGCGAAGCCCTGAACAACAACACCACCCCATTCGCCCTGACCATCAAAGTCATCATCCTGAATAGAGCTGAAAGTAATTGGCGCAGCAGCTGTACCTTCTGCCATGATTTTTGAACCACGGGTAACCAACAGAGCACCGGTGTTAAATGCTTTAACATGAACACCTGGTTTAATTGTCAGAGTTACACCAGCAGCTTTAGCAGCTGCAACGGCAGCAGCATCAGCCAGTTCAACGTTACCTGCACCGATGGTTACAAAACCATTTAAACGCCATTCTTTATCCGCAGTCAGGGTCACGTCTTCAGTAATCTGGCCTTCCAGAGTACAAACATTGTCTACACAAGAAACACCAGAAACGTTCTTCTTGCTGCTGTTGTTGTCATCATCACCACCACAGCCAACCAGTGCTGCAGAAATTACGGCCAGAGCCAGGTAGTTCTTTTTCAGTTCCATTTAATCTTTCCTCAGAGAGTTCATCAAAAGCCGACTCGTATTCTGATCCGGCTTTATGACACTTAAATGACATTTAATAAGTAATTTTTACGATTCAGTTAAAAACTGTATTCAATGCTGGCGCTGATATTTGCACCATCGAAATAGCTTTCTATTTCCTTACCATCACGACTGAAAACCACTTTTTCATCGGTGATATTATTAGCCTTAGCTTTTACCATAAAATTTTCTGTCGCATCGTATTGATATACGATATCGACGCTATAACGCCCTTCTTCAATTTCAGGATCCAGTGCACGAGAAGTCTTATAGATACGATCATCGAAGTAATTCACCAGGAAAGTAATATTTTGGCCTGATGGTAAGTGATCGAAACCTATCTGAAGGTTAGCCAGATATTCTGATTGTCCCTGAAGTTTACGACTGCTTTTACCTTCAAATCGGGCAGTGTCATCACTCAGGTTAACCGTCGCATCCAGAAAGGTCAGATTACCGGAGACAAAACCTGACCAGGCATCACCATCCAGAGTGTTTTTCCGGAAATCAAACTCAATCCCCTGAACTGTCGCTGAATCTTCATTACGGAAGGTTGAACCATCGGAAGCAGAACCTGAACCATCCGGAATACTGCGTTCAATCGGATCAGCAATATCTTTACTGAATAACGCAACAGAAATGCTTTCTTCTTCACTGAAGTAGTATTCACCACGCAGATCAATATTGGTAATTTTTGAGATCTGAAGATTCGGATTACCGAAAATCTGCTCATCGGTTTCCGGATCGTACTGTACAGAACGCGAACGCTCTGTCAGACCTGGGCGGGACAGCGTCTGACTGACACCAAAACGAACCTGCATTTCTTCATTTGCCTGCCAGCTGACAGAAACGACCGGAAGAACCTCATTCGCACTCAGGGTATCATCCACAACACTGCTGTTTGGATAGCTCAGGGTCTGTTCAGAATCTTCCAGACGGGCGCCAGCCAGAATTTTCACATCCGTCAGATCCAGCTCAGCCGAACCATAATAAGCGAACATATCATCAGTAGCTTCATAGCTGTCCGTTGGTGAAGTACGTACCTGAATACGTGCATCTCCGCTATCGAAATTGGCAGCCGTAAGGATATGTTCAATATCCTGAGTGACATCAAGGGTTGAGGTCGACGGTATCTCAAAACCAATACGCACCAGATCAACGGTACGGTCTTTAGTTGACATCAGCATACCGGCTTTCAGCTTCATACCGATGGTGTCGGTAATCATCTGATCGAAGGTGTAATCCAAACCAAATTCAAACGCATCTTCAGTTAATTCTGCATAGCGACGTTCAATCGTCGAAGGAATCAGATTACCGTTAATGTACTGATACGTACGGCGATCCGGTTCATCACGACTTGTCTGAGAGTAGCCCAGGCGCCAGTTTAACTGGTTGGTGCCATCGACAAAGAAGTGCTCACCTGAAAACTGCTGTGACAGAAACTGACGCTCCACCCACTGCAGTGTATATTCTTTGGTTTGCTGGTTATCATCAGCGTCATATACGGAGGAGGTACGAACAGTATTATCGGTTTTACGCAGTAAAATCGATTTACTGTTCAGTTTATGGTTTTCATTTTCAAAGCCGGCAACAAAATAACCTGTAGCATCAATTTTGCGCTTACTACGCTCATAGGTACCAGAAATATTCTGATCGTCGGTTTTCGCATCATGACGGGCTTCTGTTTTATCGTTGTACTGAACAGCACCGTAAAAACCAACATCGCCGGCGTCTTTACTGATTAAATCACCAAATGCGTAAGAAAACCCACGCTCGGGTTTTGCCTGAATCTGATCTACACGGTAATTATTATCGAATGATTTACCCAGAGCCGCAGCTTCTGACGGCAGAGTACAACCAGCAAAATTACAGTAATTAATAGCGTCATTACCGCCATTGGTTGCACTGTCCACCAGTGATGGCAGGTCACGGCTACCATCATCCATACCAGTAAAATCGGTACTACTGCCTTCATAACCATTAACATCACTGAAGGTGGTACGGGTATTCAGACCACCGTTAACTTTGATTTTATTGACCGGGCCATCAGGTAAGCCTTTGGTCGTCATCATGATCGCGCCACCGGTCGTATCACCCGGCAGGTCTGGCGTATAACTTTTCTGAATATTGATCCCACCCAATACACTGGCAGGGAACAGATCCAGAGGGACATCACGACGCATTGGATCGGTACTTGGCATCAGACTGCCATTCAGTGTGGAGGAAATATAACGTCCCTGCAGACCACGCACGACCGCGAACTGACCACCAACCAACGATACACCCGCAACCCTTTTCAGTGCAGAAGCTGCAGAGGAATCACCAAACCGGGCCATCTGCTCAGAACCAATGGCATCCAGTACGGCTGATGAGTCACGTTCCTGTGCGGTTGCAGTTGACGGAATATAAGAACCAACCGCTACCACTTCTTCAATCACGCCATCACCGGACATGCTCATGGTCATGTTGACGCCGGTATTAACGTTGGACATAACGCGTACAGAAGAAACATCGCGCTTACCATAATTCGGGTGCGCGATATTCAGCGCATATTCACCGCGGGGTAATTCGAAGCTGAAGAAGCCATCGGCATCAGTCATCATTGCCATTTCGGTGCCGGCAACAGAAATGCGTGCTCCGCTTACCGGGCCGCCGGTTTCATCAGATTGCAGATAACCTGATATCTGACCAACAGCAGGAGCTTCTTCCTGACCCGGGGTGTAGACATTAATTTCCGGCATCGGCTCACCGCCGACCAGTTCAACCTGAACTTCGGCATTCTGGGTGCTGCCTGCGGTAGCAAAATCAAATTCGCCTAACCACTCACCGTATTTGGAAAGCTCAACTTTGTGATCGCCCTTTTTAATATCAAAAACGACAAAGCCCGATGCACCGACCAGTTTTTTCTGGCCATCAACGCTGACAGCAAGATCACGTACCGCGCTGCCATCTTCGGTGATATACAAAACGGCTTCGCCAGCCATCAGCTGAGACACGAATAAAGACGATGCTGCGGCAAGCAGCACACGAGTTGGTTTCATTACGCCCCCTACGAGGAATACAGGAATTAACAGGCGGCGCCGTAAACGAGTGACAGAATGGCAGTCAATTAACTGTTGTCGTCCGTGATACTCTTCTGACTCAAGCTGGAATCAGCAGCCGCACCTTAAGTGCGGTGCAGTATGTTGCGGTTATATGACATTTCGATTACAAAGCACCGAAAGCCGGCAGGGGCAGGAATCAGATGAATTTAAGTCCGGGTAATATCTGCAGCAATGGCAGACGGCTGAACAGGCGCACCAGTGATGCATCAATTTTATGGTTTCCGGCATCGGCATGCAGAATATCTAGCGCCCGCCCGACCGGCATCGCGGCTTTGTAAGGGCGATCGGAGGCGGTTAAGGCATCAAAAATATCGCACACGGCCATCATTTTTGCGCCGACCGGAATATCAGCGGAAATCAGCCCGTGGGGATAACCTGTGCCATCCAGTTTTTCGTGGTGTGCTCCGGCAATTTGCGGGATACGTTCAAGCTCCGGCGTCCAGGGAATGGTGGCCAGAAAGCGAATGGTATGGCTGACATGGCTTTCTATTTCACGCCGTTCTTCTTCGGTCAGGCTGCCACGGCGCACGGCCAGCGCCAGAAAATCCTGATCTTCCAGCAAGGGCCGCTCACAACCATCAATATCGGCGTAAACCTCACCACGCAATAATTGCAGATGCCCGAATGTACCTTCATCAAGGATGCTGGGTTCGTTGGCCAGTTCTACGGCCTGCTGCATCGCATCCAGTTTTTGCAGAGCCTGTTCTTCAGCCTGCTGCAGTTGCTGTTCATATTCAGTGTTCAGCCGCCGCTCTCGTGCAGCGGTTAATTTTTGCTGCAGAAAATGATTACGCACCCGCTCTTTCTGCAGGGCAATACGGTAATGAAAACGTACCCAGGCTTCCGGGCTGAGTTTTTTGGCTTTTACCAGTACATGTTCACGCACCCCGACTTTGCCGAAATCATGCAGCAATGCGGCATAACGTAATTCGCGCAGCTCTTCGCTGCGAAAACGGATGGCCTGATACTCTTTGGCAGTTTCACTGTGCGCCGCCTCGGCCAGTGCAATGGTAAGTTCGGCAACCCGGAAGGAATGACCCGAAGTGGTTGGGTCACGTTGTTCAATGGCGTGCACAGACGCACTGACAAAGCCTTCAAACAGAGTATTGATACGTTCAATCAGCAGGTTATTTTCAATCGCAATACCCGCCTGACTGGCCATGGTTTCGAGCAGTGTTACCAGCCGCTCGTCAAACGGCAGGGTTTCACGTTCGACGATCTCAGGGCTGCTCAGTTGCACCTGAGGACTGCGTTTACGGTTAATAAACTGGATAACACCGACAATTTTTCCATCGTGTGTGCGCATCGGAATAACCAGCATTGAGCGGGTACGGTAACCCAGCTGCTGGTCATAGGCTTTATTAAATGCAAAGCCGGAGCCTGCCGGCAGGTGGTAGACATCATCAAAATTCAGGATCTCGCCGGACAGCGCGGCAAAGCCGGCCAGTGATGAACTGTCGAGCGTAAAATGCTGCTCTTCCGAATGAAATTCCACCGAGTCATTCTGACTGAGTTTAAACACCAGCTGCCGCTCGCCGTTGTCGCCGGGTTCAATCAGAAAAATCGACGCAGCATCACAGTTAGCAAAACGCCTTGCCTCTTGCAGAATACGCACCAGTAAGCGGGCATGATCCTGTTCAGCTGACAGCGCCAGGCCGATATCCATCAAACGTTCAAACTGGTTTTCCTGATGGGCAAGCTGGCGGGAAAGGTATTGCGATTGCTGCTGTTGCTGGTAGAGGCGCAGGGCCTGTTTGAGGGCATTGTTTAAAAAGGGTACCGGTAAAGAAACCGGCAGAAGAATGTCAGCCCCTAAGGTGCTGTGATCCAGGCCACTGTGCTGATCATACTCCAGCAGGCGGATCTGGCCTTGCGGCGCCTGCTGGCAGGCTGATGCTGATGAATATAAACCAATGTCCGCAGTCGCGGAGTCTGCCACAGCCATATAGCCGCCATCCAGCAGCGCCTGTACAACGCGGGCTGCTTCCTGCGACAAGGATTCAGGAAAAAAAAGCGTAGGTACCGTGCTCATTCGGGTATCCATCCACACATGCCGTTACCGTGTCAGCTTCCAGAATAGACCCTGACGAGGAAACATGTGCTGCGGCCCCTACTCCTCGGCCAGGGCCTGTTAACGCTAATTAAACAGGCCCTAGGATTTACGCTCTTCGTTACGCAGCAATCTGGCAAAAGCCGTTATCTGCTCTTCAGTGGTTGGCAAGGCATCAAGTACCTTTTCCAGGCGCTCTGCTTCGGCCACCATAAAATCAATAAACACCCGTACTTTGCGTGGCAGGTACTGGCGTGACGGATAGGCCAGAGATATTGGCTGCGGCCGCAGGCTCCAGTCGGTAAACAGCGGTACCAGCTGACCATTAAGAAACTGCTCTCCAGCCAGCAGGTAATGCACATCACCAATGCCAGCGCCCTGCACAAGACTTCCCAGACCAGCAACCACCGAGTTTGTTGAGATTGTCGGCTCAACTTTAACTTCCACAACCTCACCGGTTTCATTATGCGTCAGCTCATAGCTTTGCGGCTGGCTGCCCTCGCCGATTTTTACACAACGCATCTGCGTCAGATCATTGGGATGTAAAGGCCGCCCGACACGTGCCAGGTACGAAGGCGCGGCACAGAGTACAGAATCGGATTCTGCCAGCGTACGGGCAATCAGCGACGAATCGGGCAGATCGCCCAGGTATACCCCCAGATCAAAGCCCTCCTGAATCAGGTTGACCGGACGGTCGGTATGAATCACTTCCAGCCGGACATCCGGATACTGAGCCTGATAACGGGCAAAGTAATGACCCATAACGCCACTGCCGGCCATCATTGGCACAGCAATACGCAATAAACCCTGTGGGTTCCCCTCGCGGTCAGAAATCATCTCATGAGCTTCGATGATTTCATGTACCAGATGCCGGCAACGACTGTAATAAGCACTGCCGACTTCCGTCATACTAAGCTGACGCGTAGTACGCTGCAGTAAGCGTGCGCCAAGGTTTGCCTCAAGGTCGGCAACCATACGGCTGACGCGTGATTTGGGCATTCCCAGCGCCTTACCGGCGGCAGTAAAGCTGCCTTCATCCACCACACGGATAAACACAGTCAGTTGATTCAGATCCAGCATGTGGATATTACGCTCCCTTTACATCGAATACCGGCTCAGGTGTCGCCAGAGCGGATAATTTTACTTATAAATCAATGAGCTACAAAATCGGCCGTTTTTCATACGAATCTAGAGTGTCTCTGGTTGCTGTGGTACGATGGTATCCATTAAAAAAATAATAAAACAGGCTTACCATGAATACGTCCTGGACCCGATCAGCACTGGCTGTAACACTCAGCACCCTGCTCGCCGCATGTAACAGCGGTGGAGGCAGTAGTGCTGGCAACAGCCATAACGGCATCGATTCAAACACACCTGACACCAATAAGCAGCCATCCACTGCAGCCCTGACGCCGGTAGATTTTAATCGCCTGACGGACAGTGCCCTGCAAAGCTGCATTGCAGATACAGGAATTGAATATCAGGAACAGCTGCAATTGCTGGAATGCCCACATCTGACAATCAGTACGCTGGCAGGCCTTGAACAGTTCACCGAAATCCGGGTACTGAATCTGACCAATAATCAGCTTCAGTCCGTAGCAGAACTGCAGGGAATGAGCAAACTTGCCTGGCTGGATATCAGTCATAATCAGCTGAACGACATCAACTATCTGCATAACCTGACACAACTGACCAGCCTGCAGGCTAGCCATAATCAATTGAATTCTATTGATACGTTACAGCTCACAAAACTGAATAAGCTGTACATCAACGATAATCAACTCAGCAGCCTGAACTTTATTGGCACGCTCCCGGCTCTTAAGCATCTTACAGCGCACAACAACCCCTCCACTGTGCCGGGATCAATACCCGAAACATTAGAAACCTTCAGTATCTGATTTATCGTTGTAAATAAAAAAACCTGCTAACGCAGGTTTTTTTATATGAGGAACAAGCTGCCGAAGCAGCTCAATTATTGTTATAAGTCTGAGACCAGCTGGGCAAGTTAGCAATATTGCCATAGTTGGTATTGCCACCATAGATGGCATTCTTCGGGTGACCCGGAAAATAATTATTTGGATGATCACCTTCCTGAGTTTTCGCAATCAAACCGCCGTCACCGCCCATATTAATCCAGAACCCAGGCGATGTAACATCAGGAGAAAAACCCTGCACAGAGCTCCACTGTATAGACCGTGTTCCTACACTGAAAAAGAATGCCTTTGAATGCTCAAGATAATTGGACTGTACTGGAAATAGTTGAGCATGGGGTGACTGATTCAATAAAGCATCTGGGCCAGTAATAAGAGCAGATGCTATACCATCTACACTGTATAGATCCAGTGTTTTAGTATCAAGCCAGCCAATTGTACGAACCCCACCAAGAAATGCTTCTAATTTAATGGTACCTAAACCACCAAGCACAGGAACTTGAACATTTGCTGTAATATTAGGACGAATAAAACCCGATATTACATCGATAATATTCCCCTGATAACCGAATGATTCTTCAGACCCTATGCGGAAACCAACTAACTTACGGGCGCCGGAAGTCTCATCAAAAGCAAATTCAAAATAAGGATTTTCCTGAATAAAGGGTAACAGCTCATATTGTCCATTGCCCTTATCCCGAACTTGCCCCATCGTCACATCACGAAGTTTAATATCGACGCCACCATCAGGCTGGTAACCACCAGGAAAATCGAAAAAACTTTTCTCACCATCAGTATCATGAGTCAAAGCAGAGGATTTGTAGTTTTCATCTGCTAAACCAACGGAACCGCAAGGCTTAGCCGTACACGCCCAATTGATATTATCGTTATATGACACTGGTAATACATTGTTGTAGCAAACCTTATCTCCACCGGCACCACCAGTACAATTAGTGCCCTCAGGTCGCCAATAACGTCCCAATGAAAGCTCTTCAACGTTAGCGTTAATTTCAATACGGGCACCAATAGTCAGCCTCAGCATACTAAGGTCAGCACCTTCTGGTTGCGACACAACCTGGTCGGTCACCTCAAAAATGGCCTGACCATAAGTCAATGACATTTCGGATTCGTCCATTGGTTGCATGCCTGCCCATACGGAAGGACAAATCATCACGATTAATGCCGGCAGCTTTTTTATTATTTTCATAAACTTGCCTATTTTATTGCAAAAATGTTCATACGGGTTGCTGCCGGAAATTGCAACGACCCATCAATATCCATGCCCATAATAAAGCGATGGCTGGCACTAACTTCACGATCAGGACCAACATAAATACCATCAGTCGACAGTTCGTCGTAAATAATCTCGTCCGGCATTGTGATCTGAACGGCACCAACGCTACCGGAAGGACCGAAATCATTGATCAGATCAATTTTCATTCCTTTCATTTCAATTGCGCCGGTCAGATTATCAATCACCAGCCAGTATTCCTGAGAATCTTTATAGTCGGCATCAGCATTGTTGTAACTGATGCGGGTATCATCGCCAAATTCAAAGCGGGCACTCAACGTTATACCTGCCTGAGCGGTTGTTTCCTGAAGCTCACTTTCGGCCAACTCACTCATTTCCGCAGAAACTAACGACGATATGAACGCAGTCAATAAAATTGCATATCTCATCGATTAAGATCCTGTGTGGTAATAACCAGACGTTGTATTTCCAATCCACGAACTTCCACAACATTTTGATTGGGAATAAAAGGTAATTGTGCTGAAGGATTATCCTGATTATAAATTGCTATCTGTTCGTTATAGATCACCGTTTTCGGCACAAAAGCACGGTGCTTTACATCGTTCACCGTTGTCACGATATTCCCGGTTTCATCGCGCAGATAAATGTCATCGATACCAGTAATAACTTCCGGATCATCGGGATCACCAAAGGCCAGAGACTGAATAAAAATATTCCCCTGCGGAGCCTGTCCTACATCCTTAGGCAGCGCTGCTATCTCCAGACGTAACTGTGTAGACGGAGCAACCATCACCGGGTTTTTCCAGGTACCACGTGATATCTGTGAAAACTGTACGGTACTGATCGTCATCGGCTGATCAACACTTCCCATCGGCAAATACATATCAACCCCCCGTAGCTCCAGTACGCTGGCTGCAGCACCGGAAGGATCTGCAGTAATACGAATAGCATCAGCACGCAAACCGGTAGTCATGGCCATCGCCAGACCACGGTCAGCATATACTGGCGCACCGCCATTCTGATAACGGGCCAGATCGGCCGCAGACAAGCGTTCCCCCTGGTTGCTGTGTGCCCAGATCATGGTACTGGTGCCATACAGTCGGGCGCCTTCTACATCGACATAGCCCAGAAATTGTTCATCCGTCGATTTATCCCGGTTCTGATCGGTAATAGCATCAAGACGGAAATGCAGATCAAACTTATCGGTAGCAAGATCCAGCCGATCTTCCTGCTCCTGTAAATAGGCTTGATACTCACTGGTCAAACTGAATAAATTACCTACATTTACCGATGCATTACCGCTGAAGAAATCATTCGGCAAACCGCGGTAGTAAGAGGTGCTCTGATTCGCATAGCGCGGTGTGGTATTTCCAATGCCCATCCGGTTACCTGTCCACTGGAAAAATCCACGCTCTTTTTGCGTCAGGTCGGCTGCGGGGAAACCGGTATAAAAAGCAACATGGGTCCGGCTTCCAGACTCATAAGTGCCATCACCATCAGGATCAATTAAGCCTGTGTGCTTTTCGGTAATTTCACGCAGCTCACCGACCACAAAGGGGTCATCATAAGTGCCGAAAAAACCACCACTGTTTGCGGTGCCGGGCTCTGCTCCGGAGCGATAGAAGCGCAGCTCACTCATGACCAGCATTTCCGAATCCGGATCATCAGACAGGCGCAAGCGCAACTTGAAATCGTCAGGCTGCCCATAGTTACCGGAATGAATCACAACATCATCGAAGGTGGCGCCGATGCCTTCGCCAGTAACTTCACCAAGCTGTGATTCATTCAGCGGTTGCATAGCGACACAGATCACCGGGAAGGCTAAAACTAAAGCCAGTGTGCAAATATTATATTTCATAACGTTCACCTTAGTTTGAATACCATTCCCAATTACGGTAGCAAACAGCAGCTCCGCTATATGCCAGCATAATTTCCCGGTTTCCAGTCGACGATCCACGACCACACATTCCTCGAGTTGTATTAGCCCGAGCATAAACCCTGAATCCAGAAGTCATATAGAAACGCTGATTATTATTTACGGAACCCGACTGACAAGCCTGAAGTTCTACACGTGAGTTTTCATTATTACCACTTGCTTGCCAACAGTACCCTGGATTTTCCTTACTCTCTACTTGCTCAGTGAAAGCGTTGTAAGTGAAATAATATGCGTTAACACCTGACGCACCGCCACCCGAATCTCCACAATTAAAGTTAAGGCCATAGTTCCATCCCAGGGGCTGGCCTGCGCCCCGGCCATACATACATTCATTGTTATCGTCGTACTCCATACGCCGCCACACAACTTGCGGACGGAAAAGGTAAGTTTGTTCCTTCACTTCACCGCTAACATTACCGACAAATCGTACTTTCATTTCGACGTTAGCAGAATTTCCATCAGTTACATATGGCATAAGCAAGCGCGGGTTAAATATCGCTCCAGTGTCTTTATCCAGTGGAATTGAGCCTGTTGCATTAAAGGCTTGTTCAGGGTCGCTACTTTTACGTAACAGCGATGCCATATTCTGGCCATTAATAACCGAATTAACGGTGCCATTCTGATAGAAAGTTACCGAATACAGCAAAGCCGTATCCTGAATATCGTAAACCCCATCAAAACCATTAAAGGCTGCATTCAGACTGATATAGCCATGAACCGGCTGAATATCTCGGGTAATATGCTCAACCGCGGTAACGTTCGAAGAATCCAGAGCAGCAGTGCTAACTGAGTCAAACTTGGTCGCCGATGCATTCAGGAATATATCATCCAGAGAATCCCGCGTATTTTTAATGCGGAACGCAACCTCGGTGAAATTCTGCGTATCTTTATTCGCATTGGACCGATCCCCCAAACCAGCAATCCGGTCCGGATTAACCTGATCCAGGCGAACTTTAACTACCCGGTTATCACCCGGCTCTACGGTGTCAATAGTATTAATCGTAAAGGTACGGCTACTACCAGCATTACGGGTAAATGCCAGCGCCCCACTCACTGGAGCATTGGCTCCGTCTACCTGTAGCGACAGTATATCGGTAAGATTCTGACTGCCCAGAGAGGTTGCGGATAACTCATAGGCGGTTGTGAATTCAGTGTTTTCATTCAGCGTCCTGGCCAAATTGATGGTAACGGCTGTTCCTTCATCAACGTCAAGAATATTACCAGCCGGAGCATCCGCAACGCTGGCAGTTACCAATGCCGGTTCAGTTACATCGACCATCGTCAACTGCAAATCAGCCTGATTGATTACTTCATTATGGCCATCTCCATTTGTAGCCTGTAACTGCACAGCCACAACTTCATCAGACTCCTGTTCGCCGTCATTCTGCAGAGTAAATACAACCGTCTGCACATCTTCAGCCGCAGAACCAGAAGCTTTAGCATCCCAGTTCAGGACCGGGGTAAAGCTCAGATCATTCTGAGGGGCATCGTCCGGTGTGTGAGCAATTTGCACAACATTCAACTGTGCCGCTGGTGCGTAAAGACCAGTATTCGTCCGGACAACACTCACTTCACAGGTCAGCTCTGCCGCTGTCGGCTTAAGCTCATCCGGGATCGCGGTGGCTGTATTGGGCTCTTTGCAAGTCAGGGTCGAGCTCACGAAGCCAAACTCACCCGGTGAATAATCGCGGATTACCAGCTGCGCCTGATTCTGAGCCGTCAATAGCGGATCAATACCGGCATCGTGGTTCAGGCCGGTAATGGTGACCTGAAGATTAATATCCGGAGTGCCTATAGCCGGATTATTGACCACGGCAATATCAAAGCACTTATCGGCACTGTCACCATCGGCAAAGGTTACCGAATCGCTGGCTGCAACCGGTTCAATACCGGAAGGCAGATAATTGAAATCTGTTCCCGCAACAGCCGTACCGCTGATACTGTAATTAACCGTAACCTCTCCCTGCGCGCCGGACTCACGCACAATGCAGACGGATTGAGTAGCTTGGTTATTTTCCAGTACGACCATAGGATCAGGGCCGGTTACTGAGAAGTTACCGAAGGGGTTCGGTGTTACATCATTCAGACGCAGCGCATAAGTTGTATTCTGCCCGGTTTCGGCTCCTGCCGTATTGGCCAGCAGCAAGCGGGCAATTTCGGTACCTTCACGCAGATTGTCGTCGGCGCTATCAAGTGTAATGGTCAGACTCTGCTGACCACGGGTATCCGCCGGCCAGCTAACCGGAACACCTGTGCCCGACACATACGCGGCCCCAAACGCCAGATCAGCCGGATGCAGCGGATCGGTCATATCAGCCTGGTTACCCAGTGTCGCCGTGCTGGCTGCAGCATTAATATCCACATACACCGTCAGCGGTGCCTTGCTGCCACGACTGCGCTCCAGCAACAGGGTCACGCTGCCAGCATCTTCATCCAGCTGAGTACCGGCCTGAATAAACTGTATCTCACCCACAGGAGGCGTCGGCAGAATCTGCAGGCGTTCTGCGCCCGTCAGAACACGATCGTAAACCTGAATATCATCAATCAGACCAGTGAAAGACTCTGCCGCCCCCGGAATATTACCGACGTAAAGATTACCGTTATTAGCGAGCGACTCTTCACCAAGAGCAAATGGGTAGCTGCCTACCAGCTCGTCATCCAGATAAATATCCAGCCCGTCCGCGCGTTTGCTGTACACCACGTTCAGCCACTGGCGGAACGGGATATCGACAACATTGACGCTGCGGTTATCGCTCTGATTGGTGCTATTGGTCGCGTGCAGACTCTCGGCATCCGGATACAGGAAGATGCCTGGCTGACGTTCCAGGCCGCCATCGCCTTTTTGCAGAATCCCACGCCAGGCACCGCTGGCCGCTGCTTCAATACTGATACGGAAAGCAACGGTGTATTCGCTAGCCGGTACGTCCAGACCACCATCTGGCTGAGCCGCCAGACCCGGAACGATCATAACGTCCGCCGCCGACAGGGCCAGTGCCCCCCCCACAACCGGTGGTAACGGATTCGCACCATCATTCAGTGCGTTATGACCATTACCGGTCACATCCCGCTGCGGAGAAGCTGAGTCATTAAAATCCCAGGCTGCCAGTAACGGAGATTTCACCCGTACGGTAATAAAGGTTTCAGACGTTGCCGCCAACGCTGTACCCGGCGGGATATCTGTAGCAGTAATTTTGAAGACCAGCACAGCATCCTGATTCAGCAACACCGGACTGCTGTAAGACGCAGTCAGAATTGCACTACCTGCCGCACCCGCCACCAGAGAGCCTGGGCTGACAACCACATCTGAATCAGCCACATTACTGAAACGGCTATCAGATACCAGACTCCAGCTGGCACTGGCAATTCCTACTTCTTCATCATCTTCCAGCAATGCATGCAGCTGAACATTGCTGGTGTTTTCTGCCACTACCAACTCCGTCAGGCTGGTATCAGCTACCGGTGCAAAGTTGGTTTCCGGACCGTTAATCTGCCAGTTGCCTTCATCGGTACGGTCCTGAGCGTTGATCCATATCTGACTGATACCGGAGAGCTCCATCGCCAGACGCAGCTTGGCATTCTGTACCGCGTCAGTCGGAGCCGCATAACGCCAGTCACTACCAAGTGTCTGACAGGCAGTAAAACCTTCTGACCAGCGCACACTGGTATCAGCGGTGGTATTCACCAGACGCCATTCATAACCGTTGGTACAGGCGTAACCACGGGAAACCGGCGTACCACTGGTGTATTTGCAACTATCTGTATACCAGGTGCCGGAACCCGCTACCACGCGATCCAGATAGGCGCAGTCGTTATTCTGGTCAAGAAGACTGGCAACGCCCCAGTCACTGTAGGCCTGATATGCACGCCAGTGACCTTCCACATCCTGATCACTCAGGTTAATCCAGGCATCCCGTCCGGCTGCAGCAATAACGGCTGCCAACGTATTCTGATCCATGCTGGCCGAGTGGGTACCATAGCCCTGAGGCACAAGGAACTCACTGCCCGGATACTCCCGGGCACAGGCAGAAAAACCTTCCGACCAAATGCCAACCGCGTTGGTGATATTCCAGCTGATGGTACTTCCGGTGACAGTACGACAGGCAAAAGCAGCCTGCTCCACGGAGCATTTTCCGGCATACCATTCGCCATTTTCAGCAATGCGGCCACAATCACGGTTACCGGAATTAGACGGTTCTCCGCTGCGCCACCAGGAGAAGCGTAAACGGTTGGCAATCCACTGTGACTCCAGCGCCGTGTCCGTCAGATTTATCCAGACCGGTTCCCCACCCATTTGAGCAAGTAATTCTGTCATTTCATCCGGTGAACGCGGCACCGCAAATAAGCTGGCATTCTGATTATCGCAGGCAGCAAAACCTTCATCCCAGCGCCCGCTGAGACCCGTTGTACTCCAGCTACCATTGAAGCATGCGTAAGTATAAGAGGAACTGCAGGACACATCCGTCCAGGACCCGTCCGGATGCAGTACCGAACAGTCGGCATTATTCAGATTGCGGAATACCGGCTTTTGCCAGATACCAAGCTTCAGACGATCAGCAAACCAGCGGCTATTGGCCGAGGTAATGGCATTAACGTAGTAATAATTAATCCAGGTATTTTTAACCTGCGCATTGGTATTACGGATGGCAGCATCCAGCGCCAGCTCTTCGGCAGCAGTTACCGGCGCAGAAAAATAATACTGTTCACCAAATTGCTCTTTACAGCGGCTGTTGCCCAGATCATAAGACCAGTAATCCTCACCAACCTGAGGTACAACCTGCAGCGCACCATTGACCAGAGCACCTTTAGACGTCGCTACTTTCCAGGCTGCACCATCGGTACAGGCATAGTGAGCAGCAAAACTCGTGCAGCTGGCAGTACGCCACGGATTGTTCTGACCTGCGGCGGTCGTGGATTTGTACGCACAGCTGCTCAAAGGCTCCTGCCCGGGATAGGCTGAAATCCAGTTGGTAAACGGTTGATTTTTACGGAAGTGACGGCCATCTGCAGCACCAGAACGATTATCTTCATAACCTCCATCATTCATATTCAGCCAGACACGGGAAATAGTGTTTCCACGTTCAGCAGAGGCCAGCAAGCGGGCAAAATCGATCTGGATAGAATCATTTATATTAAGCGGCGCAGCAAAGACAAAATTAGAGCCATACTCACTGAAACAGGCTTTATGACCATCCGCAGGATTCGCCGCCGTACCTTGTGAGCGGGTAACTTTCCAGACATAACCATCATTACAGGCCCATGAATATTCTGCAGCACTGGTACAGGAAGTATCTGACCAAAGACCAGTGTCATCCTGGTACGCACAGTCTTCGCCATACAACAGTGCAGTTTCATCTGCGGCAGCCAGTCCGCCATTATCCGGCTGGCCAGCAGCCCAGTTAGGATACTGACTGATCGAAGCGGCATTCAGCGTCCAGACACCTTCTTTCATGGCATCAGTCGCATTAACCCAAACCTGTGCAACCACCCCCATCGCATTTTTCGCCGCCAGGTTTTCGTTATAGGTTGCCGGAGCTGCGAAGACCCAGCCGCTTCCCAGAGCCGCACAAGCTGCAACAGCCTGGGAGAAATCTTCGAGTGCGCCCTGTAAAACGGAAATTTGCCAGCTGCTGCCGTTACGGCATAAATAGGCACGATCAATCCCCGAATCACAACGTTCGTCTGCCCAGCTGGCTTCAGCATCATTATTCAACAGTGCGCAGTTTTCGCGGGTACCACCATTGGGTTCAACGGATGACCACAGCGGAGTTTTCAGACTGCGCTGATTCCACTCCCACACGGCCATATCTTCCAGCCGGTTGCCGTTGATCCAGAAATTACCACCGACTCCGGCCAACAAAGCAAAATACTGCATTTGCTGTGCATCATCGAGGGAACGGGGAGCATTAAATAAATAGCCACTGCCCAAAGTATTACAGGCTTGCTGTCCCGCTGAGAAATCCGTCAGGTTGATAGCATTTTCCGTGAAATACCAACGCCCACCGGTTGTACAAGCCACCGGTAATGCATCAGCACAATTACGTGTCCGCCATTGAGAGTCGGTGACGTCTGCCGCCACACAACGCTCATCACTGCTGACAGAGGGCTGCCCTTCTGCCCAGTTATTAATATCAACATTGAGCAACCAGGTACCTTCCGACTCCTGGTCACTAACATTGATGTAAACGTTATCGACAGCAGCCGCTGTCATGACCGCAACCAGATCATTACGCTGACTCAGAGTGACCGGTGCATAAAATTTAAACTGGCCACCAAAAGATTGCTCACAGACAAGCGACAGTGCCGTTGGTGTTGTAAATGAATGACTGGTTGCAGTAACACTCCAGGTTCCGTTTGCACCCACATAAGGGTTGTAGCAGGCAAGAGGGACAGAACTGGCGCACGGCAGATCATTCCATAACCCTGTGGTACGTTGCTGTACGGCGCAGTCTTCATTACCACCGGCGTCATTCGGTTCACCTGCATTCCAGAATGGCGCAATAACATCCGCACCGAGGTTGTAAACAAAGGTTCTGTTATAACGCTTATCATTAATGTTGATCCAGATATTTCCGGATCCTGTTTCCTGAGCCATGCGCAGCAAATCAAGGCTTTGCGAAAACGACGCTGGTGCAGCGAACCGATAATTTCCTGCAACACCATTTTTAGTGATTGCGGCACAAGCATTATGCCCATTATTGAGGTTTTCATTGAATTCACCATCAGCACCGAGACTCACTGCAGTTGCTGATATTGCCCAATCATAACCATCAAAGCAGGCAACCCTCTTAGTATCGCCACAGGTAAAATCATCCCATAAACCAGCACTCCCCCCGCTGGTATACAACTGAACACAGCTGCCGGTGTCGTTTGGTTCAAAGTAGGCAAAGTTTGAATATACCGCTTCATTAGCTTTATTAGCCTGAGCCAATGACAATGCCTGACCATCCGAATAACGACTCCAGCTTCCGGATATATCAACAAGACTACAGTTATTCAACCAGTTACAACTTTTCTCAGTGGTATCATAAAAAACTTTTCTGGCCGGTCTATTGCCACCGATATCTGGTTGTTCATATCCCTCATTCCACAACCACACTCCGGTATCCTGTACACGTTTGAGATTCAACCAGACTTTAGTGTCGTTACTCTGAGCCCGGATCAGCTGATACACCCGCATACGTTCCGGCTCAGTCACCGGAGTTTTCAGCTGGTAATTAACAAAGTCAGTGGAAGCAGTGTCAGAATCCGAGCGGCTACAGGCATCCAGAGCCTGGTTGCTAAACTGATGATCCGCGTTACGGATAATCCAATTAGTCCCGTCACTGCACAACAGCTTGGCACGGCTGTCGCAGTCTGCTGACAACCAGCGTCCATCACTCTGACGTGCAACAGCACATAAACCACGATTTACATCCGGCTCACCAGCAGCCCAATCAAACAATCCGTGATTCAGCATCCAATAGCCTTCAATGCTGTTGTCGCGCGCATTAATCCAGGCAGCAGAAACTCCGGCAGAAGACAGAGCGTTACTCAAAGCCGTGTTATCAGAAGAAGTACGAGGTGCCGCAAACTGATACAAAACACCGAAGCTTTTCTGGCAAGCCTGAGTTAATTTTTCAATGGATGTGAATGCAACGGATGAATTAGCAACTTGCCAAGTGCTCAGCGCAGTATCAGCACAGGCAACCGCATATGAAGCTGAACAATCGGAAGCACTCCAGTTTCCTGCGCCATCAATAACAGCACAATCGCCGGCCGTGCCCGAAGGCCCTCCAGCCCCCCAAAAAGGGGCAATGGCTGAAGAGTTTTTATTAATTGCCCAGACATTTTCAATTTTCATGTCCTGAGCATTAATCCAGACACCATTAGTTACATTGGCGGCACTGATGGCAGAAGACAGAGCATTACGTTGCGCAAGCGTAACAGGTGCTGAAAAAGAGGTATTAGCAGGACAGGCGTTCTGAGCGCTGCTGATATTTTCGGCTGCATTATTGTCTGCCCCCATGGCAACACTGGCAGAGCTGATCGTCCAGTTCGTGCCGTTAAAACATGCAACCCGTCGACTCTGTTCACAACCAAGATCGTTCCAGGTACCATCCGCAACCTGAGTGGCACAATCTTCGCTGCTGGAATCATTCGGCTCATTATCCTTCCAGAAAACAACGGTATCGAGATTAATTTCAGCCGCCTGCGCACGGGTAATACTGCCACCGTTGTAGTCTACAGGCGTGCCCGTATTACGTGCCAGGTCATACCAGACAGATGCCTTCGACGAAACGCTTGCTCCCTGAGCAGCAACAGCACTCAGAGCAAACGTCAGTGTGAGAAATATTTTTTTATAATTGTTATTCATATACTACAGGCCCTTACTGGAGCGGTTCTATCCGGAAGTAACTACCCGGTTGCAGCGAAAGATTATTCATAACCAAACGGCCACTCTGCCCTTGCTGAATTAAACCATCACCGACACGAATGGCATTGATATTGGCATCCATACTCTGATTAAGAATACCGATATGCAGGCCTTTACTGGTCTGGTCGATCGTTTGCGACACAGAGACATTATTCAGAACAACTTCGGCGGTCAGTACAGGATCAGGATCACCATTATTTACCGCAGGGTCATCTTTAATGGTGAGGTCAAAGCTGGTTGTTCCTGCGATGGTAAGATCCATCTGCATGCCCTGAGCGCCAGAACCCGGCAAGGTATAGATCTGCTGCTCTATACTGCCACCATTCAGATTAAGATTTTCGATTGCATATGATCCCATGCTCAGAGATTCATTACTGCCGTCTCCGGAGCTCAGGGTCAGCGCACCAATAATCAGATCCAGATCACTGACACCATAAATGGTGGCATCGATACCTGTTGAATAACCGTTATCGGTAAAATCCGTCTGATAGTTAATTTCACCATTAGTGCGCAGCTGGACATTGCGCATATTCAGGCGCTGATCTCCTGTGCGGTAAAACGCACTACCAATATTAAGATCTGCGTTAATAACACCTTTCAGACCATCGACACCAGGCGTGTCATTCGCGGCCATCGTGATATAACCGGTATTAATAGTAATATCGGAATAGCCCACATCGCCAAAATTATTGGCACCAAAAATGTTATTTCCGGCAGGGTCCAGCAGCGAAATATTTTTGATTTCAAAGCTGCCACTGGTTTCACCAAGTTCCAGTTTTAATTTGTCACTATCGCCTGTCAGGAACAACTCACTACGAAATTCCGATTGTCCGGTTGCAGGCAAAAATACAACATCCGAAGAAAAAGTCAGGCCATCCTCATCAAACTGATAGGTCAGACCACTACCCGCTTCCATCACGGTACGGAAAGCAATTTTAGAGCCGGCAGCATCATTGAGGAGCACCGTCTCCAGGTAACTGTTACCAACAAATTCCCAGACCGAAAAACGCATAGCTCCGAACAGAGTGCGCCCACTAAGGGATATCTCACCCAACTCCAGATCCAGTGTATTAATATCGCTGCTGCGGATGCTGACGTTACCGCCACTGTCGATATCAATATCTGTACGGATCGTATCGACACCAATCATATTGCCCGCGCCATCGGTTTCGATGGTGCGTAATTTCAGACTGCCGATTTCCAGATAATCTTTACCTTTACCGTCTTTATCGTTTTCGGTAAAGCGGATCGCACCCGTCGTCAGAAAATCGCCATCCGGGTTTTGCGTCGTCATTTCAATGGTGATGCCCGACTGCCCGGATACAGCCGCCATAGACTCATCACCGAGAGGCTGCATGGCAATTACCGGTGTACTTCCTGCAATAAACGAAACGACCAGCAGATTACGTACAGTCATATCAATGCCCCTCAATCTGCAGATAGCTGTTATTGGTCAGGTTCATCTGAATATCCATAGTGCCGATACTCACCGGGTTGACAGCATCACGCACTTTATCACTGCGCTGCAGGGTCACATCCTGCATCAGCATATTCGCTGCAACACCACTGGCTGCATCGGTATTGTCAAAATCGAATACCAACCCACGCTGCCCATCAACGTTCATACGCATACCTTTAACGCTGAAATCACTTAAGAGACTGATATTCGCTGACATTTCAAACACATTCGGATTGGGATAAGAATCATCCACCTCACCGGCGATATACACGTAATCAAAGTGAGAACCTTGTTTCAGCACAGCATCAAATTCGAGGCCATATTCACTGGCACCCCGGGCATTTTTAATCAGCAAATAACCGCCTGGAGTCAGCACAATATTTCGCAGCGCAACGCTGTTCAGAACATCATCACCAACCCGGGCGTTATAGAAGTTGATATTGCCGCCAGTTGTGGTTGGCAGGCCCATACGCAAGCCTTCGCCAACCAGATCGAAGGTGATGTCTTTAAGAAACAGGCCGCCACCGCTGGCATCGTAAGGGTCGGAAAAGTCCACCGTTGTGGTAAAGCGGGTGCCATCGTCTTCGATATAGGTTTCATAAGACATCGAATTAGGAATATCCAGATCCAGCGTCAGGCCATTACCATCAAAGCCGCCGGCATACAGATATGTAACCATAGAATCGCCAGCGCCTATCTGGAAATTGCCCTGTCCAAAACCACCAAGGGAATATTCATTGATGGCAATGGATCCTATTTCCACCTCAACCGGCAGGTCACGATTGGTGAACACCAGCGCCTTACGGCCACCAACATCTTTTACTTCAAGATCAACCTGAACCGGCCGGTTGGTTTGGGTGTAAACGCGGATTGGCGACA
The DNA here is from genome assembly GCF_020320405.1 of Thalassolituus sp. ST750PaO-4. NCBI lineage: Bacteria > Pseudomonadati > Pseudomonadota > Gammaproteobacteria > Oceanospirillales > Oceanospirillaceae > Thalassolituus > Thalassolituus sp. ST750PaO-4. The sequence continues at coordinate 9,944 of NZ_JABVCB010000007.1, read as the reverse complement.
TAGAAATACTGCCCACGGTGCCATCTGCACCCAGGCCGTCGTCGTCGATATAAGAAATGGAATCAATACGCGCGTCGTATTCCGACGTATAACGCAATCCCTGAGCCTGACCTGTCACTTCCGACAGCGAGCGTTCATCCAGCGCTTCAAGCGCCAGAGCAGGTGAACCGGCCATCATTGTGGCCAGGATGAGACAGCACTTTGATGCCATCTGACTCTCCCTAATTTTTTTATTGTTGTTATACGTACGGACTAGCGGTGATACGAACGTGCAAGATACCAGAATCAAAATCACCGTGCTACTTGGATACCAAACGCACGTTCCATTACCAATCCGTTGAAATAAGGAAAAACCGTTAATATTCAACTACTTAGATAGCAGCTAAACATTATGTAAAGTTCGCAGAAATTGGCCAGATTGCGTCAACCGGAAGCAGCAAGCTCAGGCGTCAGGCAGGCAGAAAAAAGCATGGGTTACATGGCGCCAGAAAGTGGCCCGAGGCAACAAATCAGGAGGGTGTTCCGGGCGGATCTGGCCACCCGGAGATCAATAGAATCAGCCCTGCGACAACAGCTCGCGCAAATCCAGAATAGCGGCATTGGCACGGGAGATATAAGACGCCATTACCAGAGAGTGGTTGGCAAACAGACCGAAGCCACTGCCATTAAGAATCATCGGTGCCCACAGAGGCTCCTGAGTAGCTTCCAGCTCACGGATAATCTGCCGCAGGCTGACCAGTGCATTCTTCTTATCCAGCACGTCACGGAAATCCACCTCAATCGCACGCAGGATATGAGACAGCGCCCAGGCGGTACCGCGCGCTTCATAAAACACATCATCCAGCTGCGTCCAGGGGGTTTTCACTTCCTGATCATAATCCGCCGGCGTTGACTGACTGGCTGCACTGTCGCCCGCCAGATCGGTATTCAGACGGCGCTTGCCCACAGAAGCACTCAGGCGCTGCGACAGGCTGCCCAGGCGGGTTTCCACATCAAACAGCCACTGGCGCAGGTTATCGGCGCGGGCATAAAACTGTGCCGTCGGTTCTTTCGGATCAGCCAGACGGTGCAGGTAGTTATCCAGTGCTTTCAGGCCGCGCTCGTATTCCGCTTCAGAAGAAGGAACTGCCCAGCTGTTGTTATCAAAGTGCAGCTGTGGCTCCGCCACCGACAGGTCTTTATCTTCAGTAGACTGGCTCTGCGAGCGGCTGAAGTCTTTACGCAGGGCACGGGTAAAGTCACGCACCTGAATCAGCACGCCGTATTCCCAGTTAGGGATATTGTCGAGCCACAAACCCGGCGGGAAAACATCATTACTCAGATAGCCTCCCTGCTTGTTCAGCAGAGCCGCCGTGACTTCCATCAGCGTTGCGGTGGTGGTGAAACCAACCACCGGCTCTACCCCCATCGCCTCAGCACGCTGCATAGCGCGCTCGCGCACCGGGAACATATCCGGCTCAGAGCTCCACAGAAATCCCAGAACAATGCATACCAGCAGATACACCACCAGCCCCAGCAGTACCGCGCTGCGTACCACACCACCATCAGTCCACCAGTCCTGCAGACGCTCACGCATATCCAGAATTTTGTTCTGCAACTGCCCCTTCATATCTTCCTTTCCTTTGTCTGTATCGCAAAAAACAGCAGCAAGCCTACCCGCCACCGCCCGTTCGGACAAGCTGCACACAGCTGATATACTGCGGCAACTCAATTAGTCTGTACCGCTTTGGCGGTTAACCCTGTCAGCCGAGGCCAGGCCATGTCCGCCAGTCAGAATTCCCCAGCCCAGAGCCACAGCGCACTCAGCCACAGCGAACTGAGCCATCGCTATCAGCGTATTCTTGAGGCGATGTCTGAAGGTGTCTACGGCCTTAATGCTGCAGGCCACGCGACTTTTGTAAACCCGGCGGCCGAACGTCTGACCGGCTGGAGCCAGGCCGAAATCGAAGGCCAGAGTATCCACCGCTTTCATCATCACAGCCATGTGGATGGCCGCCATTATCCGCAGGACGATTGCCCGATTTACCAGACCCTGCAGACCGGCATCACCGCCTACAGCGATCAGGAAGTCTTCTGGCGCAAAGACGGCAGCTGGTTTCCGGTGGAATATTCCAGCACCGCCATCATCGACAACGGTGTCATTACCGGCGCGGTGGTGGTGTTCAAAGACATCAGTGAACGCCTGCAACATCAGCGCTCACTGCAGGCTGCCCTTGATCAGGTAGGTCAGCTGCAGCGCCAGCTGCAGGCCGAAAACCAGTACCTGCAACAGGAGCTGCGTGATCAGCAGGGTGAATCGGAACTGCTCGGCCAGAGCGATGGCATGCTGCAGCTGCAGCACAGCATCCGCCAGGTGGCGCCGACCCCCAGCTGCGTACTGATTCTGGGTGAAAGCGGCAGTGGTAAAGAGCTGGTCGCACGCAGTCTGCATCAGCAAAGCCCACGTGCCGCCAAACCCATGGTGCGGGTGAACTGCGGCGCCATGGCGGAAAACCTGCTCGAAAGTGAGCTGTTCGGCCACGAACGTGGTGCCTTTACCGGCGCCCACCAGCGCCGCATCGGCCGCTTTGAACAGGCCGACGGCAGCACTCTGTTTCTCGATGAAATCGGTGAGCTGTCCGCTGCCGCCCAGGTCAAGCTCCTGCGCGTGCTGCAGGAGGGTGAAATCCAGCGCCTGGGCAGCCAGCACACCATTAAGGTAGATGTCCGTATCATTGCCGCCACCCACCGCGATCTGGCTGCCATGGTACAGAGTGGCCAGTTCCGCTCCGACCTGTATTTCCGCCTCAATGTCTTCCCTTTGCATGTACCGCCTCTGCGTGAACGCCAGGCTGATATCCCGCTGCTGGCCACCCACCTGCTTCAGCGGCTGGCCAGCCGTCTGAACCGCAAGGCGCCGGCCCTGCAACCGGCACAACTGCGCCAGCTGATGAACCATCCCTGGCCGGGTAACGTGCGCGAGCTGGCCAACGTGCTCGAGCACGGCCTGATTCTCAGCAGCGACCAGCTGCAACTGCCGCTGTTACAGAGCATGACCAGCCTGCAGGATCACAACGGGCAGGAGACAAAGCCACTCCCTCTGCAGGAAGCCGAGAAGCAGCATATCCTGCGCGCCCTGAACTATTGTGGCGGTATGATCGGTGGCGATAAGGGCACCGCGAGACTGCTGGGCCTGCCGGTTTCCACCCTGCGCTCACGCATGAAAAAGCTGGGCTTACTGTAACAAGAAGCGACATATCGCATAAAACCATATATCGACTCTGAATATCGTTTTCACATCTGAGGTAATGACCAGAACCCCAGTATTTATGCGCCCTGAATAACTGGTACGCCGGTTGCCATAGGAGCCTGTCAAAGATTTTCACAGGTTCTGATGGTTATGATCCCCCGCATTCCCCTGCTCTCCGCTTTGTTCACCGCTGCCCGCCGCCGCCACGACAACCGCATCCCCCTGCATATGATTGACGAGCCGCCGCACCGGGTGCGTCTGGCCAGCGGCCTGTTCCGCAACTGGCGCCGTGCTGTTGGCTGGCCGCTGCTGGCAGTATTCTTTATCACCCCATGGCTCAGCTGGCAGGGCAAACCTGCGGTGTTTTTTGACCTCAATGCTCAGCAGTTTCATATCGGCGGCTGGCTCCTGTGGTCGGAAGATCTGTTGCTGCTCAGTGGTCTGCTGATCGGCAGTGCCTTCGCCCTGTTTTTTGTTGCCATGTACGCCGGCCGCCTGTGGTGTGGCTTCAGCTGTCCGCAGACGGTGTGGACCTTTATGTTTATCTGGCTGGAAGAGAAAATCGAAGGCTCACGCCAGATGCGCCGCAAGCTGGATCAGGGTAAAGGGAGCCGCCAGCAGAAGGTTCGCCGGGCACTGAAGTTTGTTGCCTGGGGACTGCTCAGTCTGGCGACCGCCATTACCATCATTGCCTACTTCTACCCGCTGGCGCAGTGGTGGAGTGATGTTATCCAGGGAGATATCAGCAACGTCGCCATGTTCTGGCTGATCCTGATCAGCACCCTCACCTTTCTCAACGCCGGCTGGCTGCGTGAATCGGTCTGCACCCATATGTGCCCCTATTCCCGCTTTCAGTCGGTGATGTTCGATAACCAGACCCGCACCGTACGCTACGACAGCGCGCGTGGCGAACCCCGGGGGAAGCACAACCCTGACAATACCAACAGCGGCGGCGATTGCATTGACTGCGGTCTGTGTGTGCAGGTCTGCCCGACCAATATTGATATCCGTGACGGTCTGCAGATTGCCTGTATCGACTGCGGTGCCTGCATCGATGCCTGTGACAAAGTAATGCTGCAAACCGGTCGTGCCACCGGCCTGATCACCTATCAGCCAGAGCAACAGCTAAGCCCGCTGCAGCGCTGGCGTCTGTGGGGTTATGGCGCACTGGCACTCAGTGCCTTTGCCGTCATTCTGGTCACCACACTGCTGCAACCGCCACTGAGTGCCAGCCTGGAGCGCGACCGCCTGGCTCTGTACCAGCTGACACCGGACGACACCCTGATCAACCGCTACACCCTGAAGCTGCACAACCGCAGCCAAGACGCTATGCAGCTGACGGTTTACGATCAGCAGCAGATCCTGTTGCACACCACCCTCAGCGCCGGTCAGCGCGCCGCCCACAGTCTGGATATCGAACGTACCACCGACACCCCAAGCCAGGCGCTGGAGTTACGTATTGAAGACCAGCGCAGCGGCTATCAGCAGGAACTGCCAGCGCGCTTTACCAACCCCAGAGTGCGTACCGCCAGCCTCGCGGCAAACAATTAAGGGCCCGATCAACGCCCACAAAAAAGCCCGTATGGAGTTCCATACGGGCTTTTTTTAAGACCGGTTAAAAGCGTCTGTTACATACGATAGTTCGCCTGGAAAGACAGACCCAGTGCATTCACATCGAACTCACCTTTCAGGTTGTCGGCGCCTTTCTGCTCATCGTCCAGATCGTAGTTGTACTCGTCGATCTTGGATTTATCGATAAACAGGTACGCCACGGCCGCATCAAAGCTCCAGCTGTCGTTCAGGTTGTAGGTGGCACCTGCAGTCAGCCACTGACGGTCGTTATCCGGTACACGCGCAGTACGGTGCTCGTCCTTAACCGGTGAAGCGTCAAAGGCGTAACCGGTACGCAGCGTCCAGTCCTGATTCAGGCTGTACTCAGCACCCACAGAGTAAGACCAGGTGTCATGCCATTTTTCAACGATATGGCCAACGTAGTTCTCACCCAGACCACTCAGGTCATCGATGATGCCGGACTTGGTCGCGATCACATCGAAGTATTTGAACGAAGACCAGTCGGTCCAGGTCGCACCCGCCAGCAATTGCAGACGGTCATCCAGCTTATGCGCGATGCTGAAGGTCGCAGAACGCGGGCCGGTCAGAGGTACACGGGAGTCCTGCTTATCGACTTTACCGGTTCCGTTAACCGGGTAAATACCCGCTGGCAAATCAACAACAGTTCCGGAAACGATCATCGGAGCTGGGTCAGCATAGGCCACGACACCCTCTGACTTCTTAAACTCAGACTTACCTTTCAGGTCAAAGTCGATCTCAGAGCGGTAAGCAAAGCCCAGCGTGGTGGACTGGCTGGCATCCCACATTACGCCGAAGTTCCAGCCATAACCGATATCATCGCCTTTGACTTCAAACTTGTTTTCATAGCCTTTGTACTGAGGATCGGTAGCACCAGGAGCACCAAAAGGCACCAGATCCAGTTCTTTGCTCAGCAGACCCTGAGCGTAAACAATATCAATACCCACACCGAATGACAGGGTATCGCTCAGCTGATAAGAGAAGGTTGGCTGAATATCAATGGCAGACAGCTGAGTCTCATCGGCAAAACCGCCGGCCAGAGAGCCGCTTTTGTAATCCGTTGCGGTACCGAACGGCGCGAAAATGCCCAGACCCACGGCCGCTTTGTCATCCAGCTTGTGCACGATATAGCCAAACGGAATGACTTTATCCGGCATAAAATCGCCACCGTCGTTATACACACCGGCTTCAGCAGTATCGCTGGTCACCATACCAGTCGGGTTGGTGCGTACACCTTCAAAACTGCCTTCCAGCTGCAGATAGGTAAAACCAAAGCTGGCCTGGGAGCGCTCAAGACGGCTCATACCGGCCGGGTTAAAGAACACCACAGAAGCATCGTTGGCAACCGCTGCGCTGCCGGCAAAGGCGCGGCCGGCGCCACTGGCGCTTTGCTCATTAATTTTAAAACCGGAAGCCTGAACACCGGCGCTGAACAGGGAAGCTGCCGCTACGGCAACCGCCAGAACGGATGGTTTATTGAACATCAGAACACCTTGCTGAAACGCTATGTGAGCCGCCCGGTCAGGAGAACCCCACAGGCGGAATAACCGACGGATTTATTACTGTTCGTCGAATGCGGCGGCAGTATGCCAGCACAAAAACGGCCAATTTGTATCAGATGGTAATCATTAGGTAACTTATTGAAACAAATTAGGCTTCAAATGACTTTTTTGAACATCCATGTTCAGTATTGAAAAAAACACCACGGAACCTGTACGCCATTGCAGGGTCGGCGCAACGCCAGCACAAGCTCTGCACAAAATCATGGCGGGGTCGTATGCGCTAACCGACCACAGGTATACTGCCGCTTTTTCCGGAATAATCTGTCATGAGCCCAGCAGCCATACATTCTGCAATCGGCCCCACCAGCGTGCAGCCAGTCGCCATTGCGCGTACGCCGTTTGCCGAAAAATTTGCCATTCCGCGCCAGCCACAACTGGCACCAGCTGCACGGGCGGTGATTGAGCTGCTGCCACCTTACAATCAGCCGGAAGCCCTGCTTGGTCTGGAGCAGGTCAGCCATATCTGGCTGCTGTTTCAGTTCCATCAGGCACCGGCCGATGATCCTGCAGCACCGCGGCTGCGGGTACGGCCACCGCGTCTGGGCGGCAACGAGAAACTGGGAGTATTCGCCACGCGCAGCACCCACCGCCCCAACGGTATTGGCCAGTCAGTGGTCAGGCTGGAAAAAGTGGAAGGCACGCGATTATGGGTATCCGGTGTCGATCTGCTCGACGGCACTCCCATCCTGGATATCAAACCCTATGTCCCCTACGCCGACAGCATCGCAGACGCCGACAATGGCATCGCCAGCGAAGCGCCGGCCACCGTCAGCGTCAGCTGGCAGCCAGACGCTTTAGCAGCAGCACAACAACAGGCGAAAAGACTGGGGGAAGACGTTGTGGCACTGGTGGAACAGTGCCTGGCTCAGGACCCAAAACCGGCTTATCAGCAGCCGGATGAGAGCCGCCGTTACGGTGTGCGTTTCTGGGATATCAATGTGGTCTGGCATTACCCGCAAAGCGGCGGGATTTGTGTTCTGTCGGTTGAGACTGACGGAGCCATATAAGCTCCGCCACAGCCCGACATCCGCACTCAGCGTAAAAAATACAGCCGCTGTTTAAAGGATGTCAGGCCACGGGCCTTAAAGCGCGGCTCTTGCTCGATCAGTTCCCGCTCCTCCGCCAATGTCAGCGTATACAACGCATCGTAGTGAGCATGTACTTCGGCGTCACTGAGCGCAAACGGTGGGCCGTCCATCTGGCTCTGATCATAATCGAGGGTCACCAGCATCTGTGGCGCACCATGACTGAGAGCATGCAGATGCTGGCTGTATTGCCGGCGCATACTTTCCGGTAACGCCACCAGTGCCGCACGGTCATACACCGCATCGATATCGCCACCCAGCTCACGCTGCAGCAATTCCCGGCTGACGTTAAAGAAATCACCGGCAATCAGTAATACGCCGTCGCCACGATAAAACACCTGCTCATCTTCACGGTTTTTTTCAATGGCAATGTCCAGTTCCGCAGTCAGCTGAGCGGCCAGTTCGTCCAGCGCAATTTCACTGAGTTCAATGCCGACCACGCCATAACCAGCCTGACGCAACCAGAACAGATCCAGCGTTTTTCCACACAGCGGCAACAACACTTTGCTGCCTGTGGCCAGATGCATATCCGGCCAGTATTTCAGCAGGACTTTATTTACCTCATCGAGGTGAAAACCAATCTCTTTTTTTGACCATTTGTCGTGCCAGAATTCGCTGTGCATGAATACCCCATCTGCCAATCTCAACACGCCGACAATGCGGCGCAAAGGTTGTTTATAACCGATCAGACATACCGATTCCAATCCGACTCTGGTCGTTCTCTGCCGGTCGGCCTATTCCGCTGCTTTATCCGACCAGACCGCCAGCTCATTGCCACCGGGTTCTGAAAAATGAAAACGCCGGCCACCGGGAAAACTGAATACCGCCTTTGTTATTTGCCCGCCAGCCTCTTCTACCCGTGCCAGACAATGTTCCAGCTCCGCAGAATAAAACACCAATAATGCACCGGCGGCCGGCGCTTTTTCAGGGTCCAGATAAAAACCACCATCCAGTCCGGCTTCGGCTGCAAAAAAAGCACAGTATTCCGGGCCATAGTCCTGAAATGTCCAGCCAAAAACCTGCTGAAAAAAGGTTTTACTGGCCGCCAGATCGCGGCTGGAAAATTCGACGTAATTTAATTTTTCCTGCATACATACTCCCTGTATCAGATACTGTCTGACTGTGAATAAAGTCCATCACCATAGCCTGAATAACGGCCACAAAAAAGCCGGAATAAATCCGGCTTTTAAGACGATCAATTTCGTAACTCAGGCCTTTTTGGTGTAAGCACTGATAATCACAATACGCGTACCGTTTACCCGGCCTTCAATATGCTCCGGGTTATCAGTCAGGCCAATACCACGCACCATGGTGCCGCGCTTGGCAGTAAAGTTGGCGCCTTTTACATCCAGGTCTTTGATCAGGGTGACGTTATCACCGGCCTGCAGCACAGCACCGTTGCTGTCACGGGTTGGTTCGCGGTCATCATCTGCCGCTGCGGCACTGGTTTCTGCCCATTTGCGGGTGTCGTCTTCCATATACATCACATCCAGCAGATCCTGCGCCCATGGCTCGGCCGACAGACGCTTCAGCATACGGTAAGCCAGCACCTGTACCGCCGGAACCTGGCTCCACATGCTGTCATTCAGGCAACGCCAGTGGTTAGCATCCGGCTCAGCACCTTCAACCTGGGCTTTACAGGTCGCGCAGAGAACAACACCGCTGTCGACGGTCAGCTGGCTGTGCGGCGGCACCAGAAACGGAGAAAGATCGTTGGCAGAAGTACACAGCTCGCACTGATTAGCCGCGCGCTGCAGCAGACTTTGTTCGATAGACATAAGCATTACCCTTAAATTAAGGCGGGCCATTATGCACAAAAACACCCTTTTTGTCGCCTGTGTCAAAAACTGTAAAGCCCCATCAGGGCGTAATGCTGTTAACTTAAAGTTTTAAATCATTTTGAAACGCCCAATGCCTCGCAGGGGAACTTATCCCTTTGCCGGCGGGGCTTTATACCTGACCGCCATGGATGGCGGAAATGCATGTTTTGCAGGAGCAAAAACAGGCCCAGCTTCGCGCTGTGCAGGCCTTTCTCCTCAATTCAGACCACCTCGGTCACGGCAACGCGGATAATGGGCCATCCATGGCCCTATCCGCTCGCTCTGCATCCCTGCAGAGACGCACCGGCTCGGTGCTCTTCATTCCGGCGTCCTGCAGGCGCATTCATTATTCCGCTCAGCGGCTTTTCAAAACGGACATTTTCAGCTGGAAGAAATGACGTTGCGGCTGAGATAAACCGCGCCTCTGGGCCCGCCGCCATGAACGATGATTTTTACGATCTGACTGGCATGGATGCCAGACAAGCGTATGTGGCCATGGATGGCCAATATACGCGTGGTCAGTAAAAAACGAGTGAATAAGGATTACGGGCCAGAAAGCGCAAAGCAGGGGCCCGGGGAGAAGTGTAGTGGTCTAATCAATCCGGACACCCGCTTAGGTGATAAAATCACAACCCAAGAGGTGTCCAATGAAAAAACA
>NZ_JABVCB010000006.1:504-589 GCF_020320405.1 Thalassolituus sp. ST750PaO-4 | reverse complement strand
GTGCCGTAGCATCGTAGGTAACAGTCAACTGAGCAGAAGCCATGTTGTTATTACCCGCCGTATCCTGCACAACCCCCGCAGCAAT
>NZ_JABVCB010000006.1:0-494 GCF_020320405.1 Thalassolituus sp. ST750PaO-4 | reverse complement strand
CTGAGCAGAAGCCATGTTGTTATTACCCGCCGTATCCTGCACAACCCCCGCAGCAACATCCACCGTTACAGCGCCCTCCGCAGTCGGCGTAATTAACGCGGTATACACTGAAGGGTTGATTGCATTAAACGCACTCACAGAAGCATTAGTGACGCTGATGTAGCTGTTATCGATTATGCCACTCATCGCTTCACTGAAAGTAAAGGTCACAGTAAACGCTGCGTTAATACTGCCGCTGGCACCACTGATAGCCACCGTCGGTGCCGTCGCATCGTAAGTAACCGCCAGCTGAGTTGCCGCCGTGTTGTTATTACCAACACCATCCTGAGCAACAGAGCCTGCAACATCCACCGTGACTGAACCATCTGTGGTTGGCGTAATTAACGCGGTATAAACCGATGCACTGGTCACACTGAACGCACTGACGGAGGCATTACCGGCAACAATATCGCCAACGGAAAAACCGGTAACATTTTCACTGAAGGTAAAGGTTG
>NZ_JABVCB010000005.1:492138-778286 GCF_020320405.1 Thalassolituus sp. ST750PaO-4 | reverse complement strand
TGTCTTTGCTTCATAAATGAATTATCGACGAGTTCTTACTTGATAATGCTTTGTCTCCAGAGCGTCTCAGTAAGCACCCACACGTAATTGTCTAAATACATTGTTAAAGAACGTCGCCTCGTTTCTCTCGAAGCGGGCTGCGCATTTTAAAGATTCACTTCTCAATGTCAACCACTTTTTTCCGTCTTTCTGATCGTCAGGCTAAGCCGTGTCGTTCAGAGCGGGGCGCATTATAAAGTCGTTTAACTTTCTGTCAACCCCTTGTTTTTCCTTTGTTTTTCGAACTCTTTCGAATCCGTCTCAACTCAGGAGCGGCGCATTATAGAGATCCCGGATGCGCCGTCAACTCTTTCTTCAAACTATTTTGCAATCTCGAACAGGTGGTACTTTTTCTTGCCGAGTTTAACCAGAAAGAAACGGCCATAAAGTGCCTTTTCCGCACTGAACGCTTCGGCAGTTTTCATGTTGTCTTCCGCACCCTGGGCAACGCCATTAATGAAGATGGCATTGCGGCCCAGGGCATCTTTTACTTCACGGCCGGCTTTAACCATACCGCTGTCGGTAAACAGCGTGGTCATCGGAACCTCAGACAGGCCAGCCAGCTGCAGATCGCTTGATGGCAGACCATCCAGTTTAATTTGTTCCAGCTCGGCTTCTGACAGCTGGGCGATATCACCGGAGAACAGCGCTTCGGTAATACGGCGTGCAGACTGCAGAGCTTCTTCGCCATGTACCAGGCGGGTCACTTCTTCTGCCAGAATTGGCTGCGCTGTTTTACGGCCTTCGATGGTGGCGTCGTGCGCTTCGATTTCAGCAATACGTTCTACTGACATAAAGGTGAAGTAGCGCATAAACTTATACACGTCGGCATCGGCGGTATTCATCCAGAACTGATAGAAGCTGTATGGCGAGGTCTTCGCCGGGTCCAGCCATACGGCGCCGGATTCGGTTTTACCGAATTTAGTGCCGTCGGATTTGGTTACCAGCGGTACGGTCAGGCCAAACGTCTGTGCACCATTCTGGCGACGCGCCAGATCAATACCACCAACGATGTTGCCCCACTGATCCGAACCGCCAATCTGCAGCGTACAGCCATGACGACGGTTCAGTTCTGCAAAGTCCATCCCCTGCAGCAGTGCGTAGGAAAACTCGGTAAAGGAAATACCGGCACCTTCACGGTTCAGACGCTGCTGTACCGATTCTTTGTTAATCATGGCGTTAACAGAGAAGTGTTTACCGACATCACGCAGGAAATCGAGCACGTTCATCTGTCCGGCCCAGTCGAGGTTATTCACCACGGTAGCGGCGTTGTCGATGCCATCAAATTTAATGAACTGACTGACCTGCTGGCGGATCTTATCGGCCCAACCGGCAACCACATCGGCGGTGTTCAGCTGACGCTCGGCGGCTTTAAAGCTCGGATCACCAATCAGACCCGTTGCTCCGCCCACCAGTGCAATCGGCTTGTGTCCGGCATTCTGAAAGCGGGTCAATACCAGCAGCGGAACCAGGTGCCCAAGATGCAGACTGTCAGCCGTCGGATCAAAGCCGCAATACAGGGTGATGGAACCAGATTCCAGATGTTTGGTCAGTTCCTCATCCGCCGTCGCCTGATTAATCAGACCGCGTGCTTTTAAATCGTCTAATAATGCAGCTGTCATGGGAGCACTCTGAATTGTGTCGGTATTAGAAAGGTTGGTGAACATACCTGATCAATGTGCAAAATCAAGTTCGCTGGGTAAAATGCCGGCGAATTGTTTACACTTGTGAAGCATTCAATCATTTACAGAATAAGGACGACCAGATCGCTATGGCCTTGTCGGGACGCCTGCAGTATTTCCCTCTGACTCACTTACTCGGTGTTCTGACCGCTCTGGTTGTGTTGCTGATGTTGTTGTTCTGGCCTCAGGCACCAGAAAAGAATCTGCAACAGACCCGCTATATTATTGAAATGCCGGACACGCCGGCTGAACCAGAGGCTGAAGCAGCAGCACTCAACTGGGAAGAAACCACGGTACGCCCCGGCGATAACCTGTCCATTCTGTTCAGTCGCCATAACCTCAGCGCCGCCGATGTTATTGAAATTGCCGCCGTCGCGCCAAAGGAAGCTATCCAGCTTAAACCCGGCCAGACACTGCACTGGGTGCGCTCGCAGGATAACCATATACAGCAATTCCAGATTGAATTATCTCCTCTTGCCCGTCATACCTTTGAGCGCACCACCGATGGCAGTCTGAAATACGAACTGGCAGAGCGTCATGCCGATTACCGCCCACGCTTTGTCGGTACCTCCATTGAAAATTCACTGTTTCTTGATGGCTCCCGTGCCGATATTCCCGAACAGATTCTGATTGAACTCGCCGCGATCTTTGGCTGGGATATCGACTTCGCTCTGGATATCCGCCAGGGCGACCGCTTCAGTCTGATTTATGACGAGGTGTTCCTCGACGGTGAAAAAATCGGCAACGGCAATATTCTGATTGCGCGCTTTACCAATCAGGGACGTGAGCTTACGGCCGTGCGCTATGAAGATAAAAACGGCTACGCCAACTACTACACGCCGGAAGGTCAGAGTATGCGCAAAGCCTTTTTGCGTAACCCGATTGATTTCGCCCGAATCAGCTCACGCTTTAACCTGAACCGTAAACATCCCGTACTGAATACCCTGCGCGCCCACAAAGGGACCGACTACGCGGCACCAACCGGCACTCCGATTAAAGCGGCTGGCGACGGTAAAGTTGTGTTCGCCGGGCGCAAAGGTGGTTTTGGTAACTGTGTGATTATCCAGCATGGATCGCGCTATCAAACGTTATATGCACATCTGAGTAAGTTTAACCGCAGCGCCCGGGTTGGCCGCAGCATCAAGCAGGGTCAGGTGATCGGTTATGTCGGCAGCACTGGTCTGGCAACCGGCCCGCACCTGCACTACGAATTCCGCGTTGACGGTGTGCACCGTGATTCATTACGGGTTAAGTTGCCAAAGGCTGACTCTATTCCGTCTCAGGAAAAAGCCGCGTTCCGCCAGAAATCCCAGAGCATGGTTAGCTGGCTGAACAGCTATAACGAAAACGAAGATAACCGTATCGGAGCGTTTCAGTGACCCTTTATATCGGCCTGATGTCCGGCACCAGTGCCGATGGAATGGACGCCGCTCTGGTCGATTTTGCCCAGGGCGCTCCGCGCTTACTGGATGCGCTCTGCCTGCCTTATGATGCTGCTTTCCGCCAGCAGCTGCGTACCCTCGCCGTTGCCCGCGAAGCTGATATCAACAGTATTGCGCTGCTCGAACGCCGTATTGCGGCCTTATCAACCGAAGCAGTGATGCAATTACTGCAGCGTAACAGCCTCAGTGCTGCCGATATCCGTGCTATCGGCTCCCATGGACATACCCTGCGCCACCGCAGTCAGCCGGATGGTTTCAGCTGGCAGCTGGATGACCCGAGCTGGATTGCTGAGCATACCGGCATTTGCTGCATTGCCGACTTCCGCCGCCGTGACATCGCCGCTGGCGGTCAGGGCGCTCCGCTGGTTCCGGCTTTCCATCAGCATTGTTTTGGCCGCAATGTGCAGGTGCTGAATATCGGCGGTATTGCCAATCTTTCCGTACTGCCAACCGACAGCCAGCCCGACAGCATGATGGGCTTCGACACTGGTCCGGGTAATGCGCTGCTGGATGAATGGTGCCAGCAATATTTTGGTTGCCAGCGCGATGACCGTGGCCAGCTTGCGGCCAACGGCAACATCATTAACTACTTGCTGGAAGACTGGCTGAGCCAGCCCTACTTTCAGCTACCACCGCCGAAAAGTACCGGTCGTGAACTGTTCCGTCTGGAGCATCTGGGCGACCTGAGCCATGAAGATCCGCAGGATGTGCTGAGCACACTGACCGAACTGAGCGTGCAGAGTATCGCACTGGCGATCAGGCAATTTGGTCATTCCACAGGTGAGTTGCTGGTATGTGGTGGCGGTGTACATAACCATTATCTGATGCAGCGCCTGCAACAGGTGTTGCCGCAACTGCAGGTGCAGAGCAGTGCCAAACGCGGCATAGACCCTGACTGGATGGAAGCCATGGCATTCGCCTGGCTGGCGCAACGCACGCTGGAAGGCTTAAGCGGTAATGCGCCGGCCGTTACCGGCGCCAGTGGTGAACGTATTCTGGGCGGGATTTATCCCGCCTGATACGTCGGGCGGCTCAGGGCAGGCTGACGCTGCGAACCGCCCGCTGTACTTTCTCTTCGCCCCACTTCAGGGGTTGGCGTGGTGACTCACCAGCCACTACAGACACACCAAAACCCGGTTCATTAATAAACACCACCCCGGCGTCATTGCGGATTTCCAGTTTATGCTCGCCTTCCAGCATGATGACATCCAGTGCATCCGGCTGCAGATAACCACCCCAGAAATCGGTGCCACGGATGCCGATAGTGGCTGCTGGCGTGGTGACCGTCAGCTGCGGATCGGCCTGACGGGTTATTAAGCCGGTAATAAAACGGAAGGCCCCTTCTACAAACTCCAGATGCGCTGAATTGCTGTCACTACCCGCCGCATACTGCCACTCACTGAGCTGAACGCTGGTGTCGGCTCCGAGGGTAATCACGCTGCCTTCATTCATTTTCAGCACCAGACGGGCATTGCGGCCAGTGGATACTTTATCCCCCTGCTCTACCGCATCACCGCGCTGCAGCTGTAATTCATTACCTGCACGATACCAACTGACCTCGCCGACACTCACGCTGATAACACCCACACTTTCAGCCTGTGCTGGCAGAAAAAGTAAGGTTAACAAAACAAAAAAGAGGGATTTCATGTCTGGCTCCTGAACGCGGCTGGGGCAATTCCGTCAGCACAACATAGCATCAAGGAGCTGATCGCGCATACCGGTGGCATACGCGGAGGGAAGCATCAGAAGCTGACGTAGCCTTCGAGTTGCATACGCGTCACTTCTTCTGCACCGTTGGTCACCGGATCAAGAAAAGCCGGCAGGTCTGCAGTTTCGACTTTGTTACGCGCCATCCAGTTCTGGCACACCTTCAGCTCGACAACGTTAAAGGCATCAAGACGGGCCGCCAGATCAACCAGCGCCTTGTTGCCGCGATAACTGCTGCGCACGAAGATGGCGATTTCATCACCGCTCAGTACCAGTCTGACCGGTTCGTTATTGCGATAGTCGACACTGCGGGAGAGTTCTTCAGCGCGGGTCAGTAAGGCCTGCAGCTCTTCTGCGGTGTGCAACTTCACCACCGCCTGAATTTTACTGCCGGGCTGCAAGCCCTGCTCACCGGACGGAGCGATACCTTCCTGAGGTAAAACCACGGCATCGGCGACAGCAGGAGAAACCGCATTGGCTGGTTCATCTTCCGTCAGCGGCACCAGTGCCGCCAAAGCAGGCTGCGCCAGCAACAGAGAAGAGAGTAAAACAACGCGGGAAAGGGCCATCGGGCAATCCTTATCAGATGGAGAACGACGATCCACAGCCGCAGGTGGATGAAGCGCCGGGGTTATTCACCATAAAGCGTGAACCTTCCAGCCCTTCTTTGTAATCCAGTACCGAGCCAACCAGATAACCGTAACTGAGCGGGTCCACCAGCACACGCACACCATCCATACTGATCAGCGTATCGTCTTCGGCGCGTTCATCGTCAAAGGTAAACCCATACTGAAAGCCGGAGCAGCCACCGCCGGTAACGAAAACCCTTAAACAGAGTTCGTCGTCTGCCTCTTCCAGCAGCAACTCACGGATTTTCTCCTGTGCTGCCTGGCTGAGTTCGATCGGGCTGGCCTGTTGTACTGCACTCATAATGATTCCGGCTTGCTGAATATCGGCAAATTATCGGTTTTTCCGACTAATTTAGTCAACTTTAACCTCAGGCGTAGCAACCACCGCTACCGGTTCAGGCTTCTTGCGGCTGTCGCCTTTCGCCTGATGGTGCAGCTTGCCGTTCACCTCAGCACCCAGCACCATTTCCATGGCCGGGTAGTAAACGTCACCGGTTACCTGAGCTTTCTTCGCCAGCTCAATGTGTTCACTGGCGTGCACGTCACCGATCACACGGCCATTGATGATGATCTTCGGCGCTGTGATCTGACCTTCCACACGGCCTTTATCACTGATGCGCACCGTAGCACCGCTGCCAGCTTCAGCCAGCAGATTACCTTTGATCACACCATCGATGTGCAGGCCGCCGGTGAACTTCACATCACCGGTGATTTCGGTTTTAACAGAAATCAGGGTGTCGTAATGAGTGTTGCTGCCCTTGTCTTTACTGCTGAACATTAAGCCTCTCCTTATTGGGGCCAGTCGATGGTTTGTTCGACGCGCTGTGCTTTACCGCCGGTGGATTGCAGAACAACCTGCACCTGTTGCGGCACGAAACCAGCCGGTAATCTGAGATCACCTGCTACTTCCTGAAAATAACGGAACCTGAACTTTACGCCCAGATCGGTCACATTACTGTCGAGATCACGTAACGGCAGGATAACTTTTTCCGCGCCCTGCATACCGACAAAATTCACCGCCGCCAGCCCGGAAATATAAGAGCTGTTGTCGGCAACCTGAGTCATCATGATGGAGTAGCGGAAGGTTTCGGCACCTTCCTGCGGCTGAATCTCAACTTTACTGATGCGCAGGCCTTTATCATTGGCACTCGGTGCCATGATGCCTTTATAGAAAGCCACTTCCTCTTCAAGGGTGGATATCTGCGCTTTCAGCTCTTTAACCGTCTGACGGATACCTTCGGTGGCCTTACGGTCAACCTGGCCACCTTTCTCCAGAACACCCACACGCTGGGTCAGATTGGTAATGGTACGCTCAGCATCCTGCAGCGCCGACTGTAACGTATCACGGGCGGTGGTCAGCTGCTGAATGCTGCTCATGCTGTCATAAACACCACCAAAGTAACCACCAACACCCACCGCCACAATAAACAGCACCATATACAGGGTGCGACGGAAGCGCTCCCACGGCCGGTACTGTCGAATAATCAGCTGATCTTGTTGGCTACCTTTTACTACCGCCATGCGTGTGTCCTTATTGGTTTATGTATATATCAGGGCAACAGGGCAACCTGTTTCAGGCCGGCATCTTCGGCCAGACCAAACATGATGTTCATGTTCTGTACCGCCTGACCCGACGCGCCCTTAACCAGGTTGTCGATAACCGACAACACGATCACCTGACCGGTATGGGCGTGATGATGAACGGCAATACGACAGACGTTGCTGCCTTTCACACTGCGTGTTGCAGGGTGACTGCCAGCCGGCATAACGTCAACGAAGGGTTCGTTAGCGTAACGTGCTTCGTACAACGCCTGCAGATCTTCTGCCAGCCCCGGAGCCTGAGCATAGAGTGTAGAATGAATTCCACGGATCATCGGCGTCAGATGCGGAACAAAGGTAAGGTTGACCGCTTTACCCGCGGCGCGTTCCATACCCTGACGGATTTCCGGTAAATGACGGTGCCCTTTAACCGCATAGGCCATCATCGATTCGCTGGCTTCGCACAACAGCGAACCCACGCTGGCACCACGACCGGCACCACTGACGCCGGATTTACAGTCGGCAATCAGCATCTGCTCAGGTAACAGGTTATTTTCCAGCAGCGGCAGGAAACCCAGCTGTACCGAGGTTGGGTAACAGCCCGGCACCGCAATCAGACGCGCTTCTTTAATTTGTGCGCGGTTTACTTCCGGCAGACCATATACCGCCTGCGGCAGAATGCCTTTGGCACCATGTGGCTGGCCGTACCATTTTTCCCACTCAACTGCGTCCTGCAGACGGAAGTCAGCGGACAGGTCGATCACGCGGGCGCCGGTATTCAGAATTTCTTCCGCCAGCGAGTGAGCAACACCGTGTGGCGTGGCAAAAAACACCACATCGCACTCACCCAGCGTCTGTACATCAGGTACGCTGAAGCGCAGATCGGTATGACCACGCAGGTTGGGGAACATATCAGCCACCGGCAGGCCATCTTCACTGCGCGAGGTGATCACCTTCAGCTCAACGTCCGGATGGTTTACCAGAATTCTGAGCAGTTCTACACCGGTGTATCCGGTGCCACCAACGATACCGACTTTAATCACGCCAAACCTCGTATGTCAGAAGACCGCCCCGCAAAAACGGGGAGCGGTTAAATACAGAAAGGCAGGTATAATACTGATTCTTGTCCCCCGTTGACACCACGCCGGTAAGCCCATTACCGGATAAGGATGCCGGTTTACCGTGAAGCGCCTCAGACAACAGTGGCTCAGCCTGATTTCTTTGTCAGATAACCAGATCGGTCTGGCGTTACTCTCCCTGCTGGCGGGCCTAGCCAGTGCGCTGGTGATCACCCTGTTCCGCCTGGCGATTGAATTTCCCTTTGTCACTCTGCTGCCGGTTGCCAACTCCGACGACTTCGAGAACCTCAGCGAAACTGCCCGTATCGCTCTGTTGTGTGGTGGCAGCCTGCTGCTGATCGTTATTTTTTACCTGGTTAAACCCGAGCGCCGCGGCGTTGGCGTAACCCATGTGCTGCAACGGATGGAATCGCATCAGGGCTATCTGCCGCAGCCGAATATTGTACTGCAGTGGTTTGCCGCGGTGATCGCCATTATCAGCGGCCACAGCGTTGGGCGCGAAGGGCCGGCCATTCATCTTGGTGCCGGTACCGCCAGCCAGATTGGCCAGAGCGTTGGTCTGGCGCATCACCGCCTGCGGATTATTGCCGGAGCCGGTGTCGCCAGTGCGATTTCGGCGTCGTTTAACACACCAATGGCGGGCGTCATCTTCGCTATGGAAGTGGTGCTGCTGGAATACAACATCCGCGGTTTTATTCCGATTATTCTCGCCTCGGTCGCCGGTGCCATTGTCAGCGAAGCGGTATTCGGTGCGCAGACTGCCTTTGCCGTGCCCGGCGTTGATATGAATTCGCTACTGGAAATTCCTTATATTCTTGCCCTCGGCATTATTGGCGGCATCGTCGCCAGCGGTTTTATTCTGCTGGTACGGTTTTTTCAGCGCCTGAATCCTCTGCCGCTGTGGCTTAAATGGGGCGGGCTGACCGCCGTCACCGTGGCGATCAGCCTGTACCTGCCGCAGGTAATGGGGATCGGCTACGACACGGTGAACGATGCCCTGGCCGGCAAGGTGGTGATGGGAACCCTGTTTGGCTTACTGCTGGCCAAACTGGTGCTGGCCGCCTGGGCCGCCGCTGTGGGTTTTCCCGCCGGTTTAATCGGCCCGACCTTATTTATCGGTGCCGCATTGGGTGGCCTGCTGGGCCAGTTATCCGCCTGGTGGCTGCCGCAGTATCCGGTGTCTGTCGGTTTTTATGCATTATTGGGTATGGCCGCCTTAATGGGCGCGGTATTACGCGCGCCGCTGGCCGCTCTGGTGGCACTGCTGGAACTGAGCGCCAACCCGAACATTATTATGCCGGGCATGCTGACCATCGTGATTGCCAGTCTGGTGGTGAGTGAAATCTTCCGTCTGCCATCGGTGTTCGAAGTGCAGCTCGGCGGCGGCCACAATTATCAGCAGCCCGACCCGGTGCAGCAGATGTTGCGCAATACCTGGGTGGCCGAAGCGATGGAACAATCTTTTGTCTCCGCCTCGCGTCAGCTGTCACCGGAAGCCGCCGGATTTATCCTGCAACGCGAACCGGAGTGGCTGTTACTGGAAGAAGAAAACGTTATTCTGCCGCCAGCCGCAGTGGCCGAGGCACTGAGCCTGCGTAAAGAACAGGAAGAAGAAAGCGGTGAGCGCAACGATGACGATATTGATCTGATTGCCATCCCCGCCGACCGTCAGCAGGTTGAGCGTATTTCGCTTAAAGCCAATCTGCAGGATGCCTTAGACCTGATGCAGCAGCATCACTTACAATGGCTGGCCGTTTATCGCGATGACCAGTCCAGCCGCTGTGTTGGCATTGTCTCACGCACACACATTGAACACTTCTATCACTACCAGCCAAGAGGCCGTTGATGCTCTGGGTAAAAGCCTTTCACATTGTTGCCGTCGTCACCTGGTTTGCCGCGATTTTTTATCTGCCACGTCTGTTTGTTTATCACGCCAGCGCCGAAGATCAGATGTCGCGTGAGCGTTTTAAAATCATGGAACGCAAGCTGTATCGCGGCATTATGACACCGTCGATGATTGTGGTGCTGGCGCTGGGCGCCTGGCTGCTGACATTTAATCCGCGCTACTACTTTATCGACAGCCACTGGATGCACGCCAAGCTGACGCTGGTTGCCCTGCTGGTGATTTACCATTTTTACTGCGGCCACTTATTAAAAGTATTCCGCGACGATAACAACCAGCGCAGCCATGTGTTTTACCGCTGGTTTAACGAAATTCCCGTCTTCATGCTGATCGCCATTGTTATTCTGGTGGTCGTGCGTCCGTTTTAACTTCTTGTAAAAAGAGAGTGCTATGAGTTATTCCATCGCCCAGTCCGAAGCCCTGTTTGCCGCCGCACAGAAACACATTCCCGGCGGAGTTAATTCACCGGTGCGTGCATTTAAAGGCGTGGGCGGCACCCCGATTTTCTTCGATCATGCAAAAGGCGCTTATGTGTTTGACGCCGACGGCAACCGCTATATCGATTACGTGGGCAGCTGGGGGCCAATGATTCTGGGCCACAGCGCCGATGAAATTCTCGACGCCGTACGCGCCCGTATGGATAAAGGCCTGAGCTTTGGCGCACCGACCCATATCGAAATCGAAATGGCCGAAGAAGTGTGCAAACTGATTCCGTCCATGGATATGGTGCGTATGGTGAACTCCGGCACCGAAGCCACCATGAGTGCGATTCGTCTGGCGCGTGGTTTTACCGGCCGCGATAAACTGGTGAAATTCGAAGGCTGCTACCACGGCCACGCCGATTCCCTGCTGGTAAAAGCCGGCTCCGGCATGCTGACCTTAGGTGTGCCAACCTCTCCGGGCGTGCCGGCCGCCGTTGCCGCCAACACCATCACCCTCGACTACAACAATCTCGACAGCGTTAAAGAATGCTTCGCGCAAATGGGCGACGAAATTGCCTGTGTGATCATCGAGCCGGTGGCCGGCAATATGAACTGTATTCCGCCAAGCAAATCTTTCCTGCAGGGTCTGCGTGAGCTGTGTACCGTGCACGGCGTGGTGCTGATTTTTGATGAAGTCATGAGTGGTTTCCGCGCAGCACTGGGCGGCGCTCAGGAATATTACGGCATCGTGCCGGACATGACCTGTCTGGGAAAAGTCATTGGCGGCGGTCTGCCGGTGGGTGCCTTTGGTGGTAAGCGTGAAATTATGGAATATCTGGCACCGCTGGGCCCTGTCTATCAGGCCGGTACACTGTCGGGTAATCCGCTGGCGATGGCTGCCGGTTTAGCCATGCTGAAAGCCATTCAGAAGCCAGGTTTCTACGACCAGCTGAACGCCCGTGTGCAATTATTGCTGAACGGCCTGCAGGCCGCTGCCGATGCGCACAATATTCCGTTTACCCACAACAGCGCCGGTTCTATGTTTGGTTTCTTCTTTACCGGGCTGAAAGAAGTAAACACCTTCCGCGATGTGGCCGACCACTGCGATGGTGCGCGTTTTAATCAGTTCTTCCACGGCATGCTGAAAGAAGGCGTTTACCTGGCGCCAAGTTCTTTTGAAGCCGGTTTTATGTCCATCGCCCACAGCGAGCAGGATATTCTGGAAACCATCGCCGCCGCTGATCGGGTAATGGCAACGCTGTGATGGATCCGTTATTTGCTGCATTAATGCTGTTGCTGGTCAGCGCCTGGCTGTGCCTGCAGCAGCGCCCAAACCAGCAACAGCCAAATGACGGAATAAAAGCAGAATGGCGCGGCGAATCGGCCGCGCGTTTTGCTGCGGGCCTGTTACTGCTCTGCGCGGCGGCCGCCGAACTGTTTCAGCTACCGCCCAACGCCACATTATTACTGCAACAGCTGAGCCTGTACGCTGCCCTGCCGTTATTGATTATTGTGCTCGGCGCTCAGGCGCTGGGGTATCAGTGGTCACGGATGATTTGGGGACGGGTACTGCTGGCATTATGTGTGGTGTTTGAGCTCTGCCGCCGTAATAACCAGCTCGATGCGTTGCTGATTACCATCGCTGCGGCAGCCGTAATCGCCCTGCTGCTGGCGCTGTGGAAGCTGGCAAAAATCCGTATCTGGCTGGCCGCGCAACTGATTATGGCCTGCGGCGCACTGGCCTGGATATCAGCCAGCCAGAATCAACCGGAACCGCTGTTATTTTGGCTAAGCATGATCAGCATCAGTGTGATGCCGATATGGGCGGAGCGGTTGCGCTGATCGGTCTGTTCAAAAAAAGAGGAGGGAATTTTCCCTTCTCCCCATCTGAGCCAGAATTAACAACAGGAATTACCACAAGCCGGTGCTTTACCAGAACTCATCAACAACCGGATTCTGATTTACCGGCAATACAGGTTCTGATTTCACCCGCAGCTCACTCTGACTCCCCAGTAAAGACAACGTTATTTCGGTATCGCCCTGAGCATAGCCCTGATAAGTGGCGTTCATTTTCATATCAACACCCAGCGACTGAACCTGATTAAGCACTGTCTCGAGCCCGCGACTCTGATTGTTCATCTGACCTTGTCCGGCCACTTTCGCCATGCTCATCAGGTACTGATTGATCTGATCCATGTATTTGGCGTCTTCTTCGGAAAGAGGCTTACCGGATGAATACTGAATCGCGAGGCTTCGGTAATCCGATTCTGACTCCGGTTTTGTTCTCCGCCATATTTCAACCCGCGCTTCAAATTCCTCAAACGTTTCCAAAGCACCCATAGAAATACTGCCTGGTTTACCAACCAGCAGCTCTTCCTTGTATGAGAAATCGAGATTGATGCGGTTGCCACTCGGCAGAGTCAGGGACGCAGATGCGTTAAATTCGTTGGTGACAATGCCGCCCCCTTTGGAAGCGTCATTAGGGCGGGGGCCGTAAGTAACCGCATCCTGCCTGTACATCATCGAAGGTGAATATTCCGCGACTCCGTATTCCAGCTTCATATTGCCCGAGGCCTGACCGGCACTGAACAGCGCCAGATCATGGCCAGGGTTCAGCTTGCCGCTGATAAGGTCGGCATTAACCTGACGGACTTTCTCGGCATCGGCCAGACCCTGAGCATTGGAAATTTCCATATAGTGCAGCGACTGATCGGAGGTGAAATCCACGACGTTCTTGTTGTCATCCAGCAGGTTGAGCTGGCTGCCGGAACCCACGCCATTCTGCTGGTAACCGACATAGCGCTGAGCATCCTGCCAGACCTGCAGAGACACCTGCGTTGTTGGCGCAGCGACACTGATGCCGCCATGGTGAGTAACCAGGTTCTCAAGGGGATAGGGCTCAGCCGGGCCATTCACCTGGCTGTCGGCCTGCTGACTGGCCGGAAGGTTTGCTGCCTGCATGACAGCCGATAACGGAGTGGTAATGTCCATGCGAGTCGTCCTTACTCTGCGGCTTTAACCTGTTATCGGCATCCGCTCCGGATGTTTAGGCACAGCATGAGCTTATAACGCGACATTACCAACAACTGACATAACTGACAGTATGCTTTTACTGTTACCCCAACGCCGCCTGCCGTCTGAGGTTATCCGCCTCGGCACCACGCCCCTGCGCATCCAGCGCTTCGGCCATTAACAAACGCAAACGCCGGGTTAATTCCATGTCGCCACCAGCAAATACCAGCGCGCGCTGCAGTAACTGTTCGGCGCGCACGGCATCGCCCATCTGCAGGCTGACCCAGGCCTGACGATAAAATACCGCCGGGTTGCGCGGCTGAATCTGGCGCGCCTGATCAAGGTAAGTCATGGCTTTACGCCACAGCTGTTGCTGGCGTGCCTGTTCGGCTTTGGCAAACAAACTGGCAACCGCCGGGTGATGTTCGCCCTGACTGAGCGAGGCCAGCATACCGTCCTGCCACTGAGGCAGATCGTCGGCCGTTGCCTGTTGCTGTTCCGGTTTTGGCGGCAGCGGTGTACAGCCGCTCAGCCCACCCAGAAAAATAAGAAGAGATACAGCACTCAGAACAACCAGTCGAACCACGATTTTTTCTCCTCAGGCGCCGGTTCAGGCTGAAGCGGCTGACAGTCAGGCAGCGAAGCCGGTAAACGGCTGCTGATAAAAGGATAAAGCGTACCACGGCAACCGCCGCCCACCAGCTCGCCACGTTCATTGACTGCCGCAGAACGTAACGCCGAGGCTGGCAACAATGGTTCGCTGCCAACGGTGCGGAAGGTATCCAGCCAGATTGGCAGAGCGGCGCTGGAACCGGCGAAAGGCATCGGCTGGTTGTCGTCGCGTCCGACCCAGATAATGCCGAGATAGCGGTTATCGAAACCGGCAAACCAGGCATCGCGCTGGTCATCACTGGTACCGGTTTTCGCCGCCAGCGGGCCGTTAAGTACCTGAGTTAAACGCCGTGCGGTACCGCGTTCAGCCACCTGTTCCATGCCATAGCGCAGCCATTGCATCATCGCCGGGTCGAAGGCCTGGTCGCCACGCAGCGCATAGGACGATAACGTCTGTCCCTGTCCGGTGGTGACCGCTTCAATGGAACGCAATGGCATCACAAAGCCCTGCGAGGCGATGGTCTGATACATGCCAGCGACTTCATAGGGCGACAGCGAAATAGCCCCCAACAGCATCGACGGATACGGCGGCACTTCGGCCTGCAGGCCCAGTTTATGGAAGGTGGCGGCAACATTGCTCAGCCCCACTTTCATGCCCAGACGGGCGGTGGCCTGATTCAGCGACAGCGCCAGACCATCGACCATCGGTACCACGCCGTGGGAGCGGTGATCGTAATTCTGCGGCTGCCATAACTGGCCGCCGGGGCCAGATACCGACACCGGCTTATCTTCCAGCGGCGTGCCCCAGTGGTAACGGCCACTCTGCAGCGCGGTTAAATACACCACCGGTTTGGCCAGCGAGCCGATGGCACGTTTGGCGGCCAGAGCGCGGTTGAAACCAAAGAATTCTGCCTGACGCGAGCCCAGCAACGCCCGCACTTCGCCGCCATCGACGCTGGTAATCACCGCTGCGGTTTCGAGCTGACCTTTGAGTTTGGCCGAGCGGCTTTCCAGCTGTGCCAGCTGACGTTCGGCCGCCTGCTCTACCGCATGCTGGGCCCAGGGGTCGAGGGTGGTGAAGATATGCAGACCTTCGCTTTGCAGATCTTCCAGCCGGTAATCACGCTGCAGCTGCGCTTTGGCCAGTTCAAGGAAGGCCGGATATTCACGCTGACCGGCGCGGCGCGAATCGGCGGTCACCAGCGGCTGACCCTGCGCCAGAATGCGCTGGGCATCGGAGATAATGCCGTTCTCGGCCATTAACCCCAGAATCAGGTCGCGGCGCTGTTTCGAGCGTTCCGGGTTACGGCGCGGATTATAATAAGACGCGCCTTTGACCAGCCCGACCAGTGTGGCGATTTCGGCGGTATTCAGCTCCTGCACCTGTTTACCGAAATAAAAACGCGAGGCCAGACCAAAGCCATGAATCGCCCGGCGCCCGGCCTGCCCTAAATACACTTCATTTAAATAGGCCTGCAGAATCTGCTCTTTGCTGTAATGCAGCTCCAGCAGCAGTGCCATTAAGGCTTCCTGAACCTTACGCGCCAGAGTGCGCTCGCTGGTTAAAAAGAAATTCTTCACCAGCTGCTGGGTCAGGGTAGAGCCCCCCTGCACAAAACCACCGGCCTTGACGTTGGCCAGCATGGCGCGGGCAATACCACGCAACGATACGCCCCAATGATCGAAGAAGGCTTTATCTTCGGTAACGATCAGCGCGGCGACTAAAGCCGGCGGAATCTGCTCCAACTTAACCAGTTCACGGTCTTCGTTATGAGCCGGGAAAATACCGCCGATGTATTGGGGCTCCAGCCGCACCAGCGCCTGGTCGTCGCCGTCTTCAACAATGTTGCTGACCCGTCCCTGAGCGAATTCCAGCCGCAGCTTGCGCGCCGGTTCCTGACCGTCCCAGAACGGAAAAGCACGGCGATAAACCACCCAGTCATCGCCATCGCGGTAATAACTGCCCGGACGCACCGCCCCGGCCTGTTCACGGTAATCGGCCCATTCCAGTTCGGCTTTTAATTGCTCCGGGCTGAGCAGCAGCCCCGGATACAGCGCCAGCGGCCGGGCAAACACCTTGGCCGGCAGCGTCCATTTATTACCATCGAACTTGGCCCGCACCTGAGCATCCAGATACACCAGCCCGGCCAGAGTCAGCACCAGCCCCACCAGCATCAGTCGTAATAGCCACACCAGCCAACGTGGCCAGGCTTTGGCTTGATTCCGGGCCGCCGGACGGCGGGAAGCTGAACGCTTGGCAGAGGGGGAACGGGACGTCTTTTTACCGTTACGGGAAACCATCAGAACCTTCACTTTTTATCGTTGGCGGCATCATAACAGGCCACTGTTTACCCGCCTAACAGCAACCCGCTCTACAGCCATAACTACAAACAGGTGGATATCAGAGCACCGGATGACAGAAACCAGCGGTCTGCGAACCTGTCATTCTGAACAGCAAAGATGACGAGCGCACGACAGCTATGTGCGGTATATGCCTGTTCCCTGACATCATCATAAATAACAATGAGGACAGTTAAGTGCCGAATCGCGGACACAGGGCCTGCATTTATGGCGCTCTGCCGTACGCTGCTGTAAAGCCTGCGGTTGCAGCTGCGGCGCGGGTTTCCGCCGCAGTTGGCAGGCATAAAGCGGCCGTCATTTGAACAAGAGATATTAATCGTGACAATCCAATCTATTATCTGTATTTTTTGCGGAATATTGCCATTATGGCGCGCAGCAGCAGGGCGACGAATATGGCGATCTGTCTATGCAAACTGGCACTAAGAAATGGCGTACTCTTACCTCGGGCTTCGGTCTGCAGGTGGCATTAAGATACTCCCGAATTTCTTATGAGACCGGATAAACCGCTGAAGGTTTATCTGTTTTATTGGCTTCCCTCACGGGGAACGGAGCTGGAGAACTGGCTTAATGAAAATGCGTTTATTGGGTATTGGTTCCATGGCAGCCGCACTGATGGCAACTGCTGTTACTGCATCTGCTCAGGAAGAACTGCATATTTATAACTGGTCTGATTATATCGCCGAAGACACCATCGCCAATTTTGAAAAGGCGTCCGGTATCAAGGTGACCTATGACGTATACGACTCCAACGAAGTTCTGGAAGCCAAACTGCTGGCTGGCCGCAGCGGCTATGATCTGGCCTTCCCGACCGCACGCCCGTTTGCCGACCGTCTGATCCGCGCCAAGCTGTATCAGTCTTACGACAAGAGCAAGCTGAGCAACTACGACAATCTGGATAAAGTTATCCTGAAATCCCTGAGCGATATCGACCCGGGCAACCAATATCTGGTGCCTTACATGTGGGGTACTACCGGTCTGGCTTATAACGTCGACAAAGTAAAAGCGATTCTGGGCGACGATATGCCACTGGACAGCTGGAAGCTGGTATTCGACCCGGAAATCAGCAAGAAGCTGTCAGCCTGTGGTGTTGCCCTGATGGACGACCCGACGGAAGTATTCGTTGCGGCCCGCGCTTATCTGGGCAAACCAACCGACGACTTCAGTAAGAAAGCCATTCAGGAAGCGGCCGATGTAATCGCCGGAGTACGCGCCAATATCCGTTACTTCCACAGCTCACAGACCATTAACGATATGGCCAACGGCGATATCTGTGTAGCCCACGGTTACTCCGGCGATATGCTGCAGGCTCAGGCCCGCGCTGCCGAAGCAGCCAACGGCGTCAACGTTGAATACATCGTACCGAGCGAAGGCGCTGTGGTATGGACCGACGTTGCCGTAATTCCGGCCGACGCACCAAACCCAGCCGCAGCACATAAGTTCATCAACTACCTGCTGCAGCCGGAAGTAATTGCACCTATTTCCAACTATGTGGCTTATGCCAACGCCAACGCCAAAGCCACTCCGCTGGTTGATGCCGAAGTGCGTAACAACCCGGGCATTTATCCGCCGGCTGCTACCCAGGAAAAACTGGTAGTGCTGAAAACGCCGACCGATAAAGAAGCACGTAATATGTCCCGTATGTGGACGCGGGCGAAAACCGGTAAATAATTCGCTGTTCACCGGATTACGCCGACCAGAACCTCGCAACGTTGGTTGCGGGGTTTTTTCATTTATCGGCAAACCTATTAACCGTTTCACTGGAGCGTCCGGAACGAGATGACACAGATTCGTCCAGCATCCTCTGAGCAGCCCTGGGCTGCGCCTGAAGAAGAGCCTATTGTCCGCATCGACAAGGTAACCAAGACCTTTGGTTCTACCTACGCCGTCGATGAAATCAGTCTGAATATTCACCGTGGCGAATTTTTCTCGCTGCTGGGTGCGTCGGGCTGCGGCAAAACCACCCTGCTGCGTATGCTCGGTGGTTTTGAAACCCCGACCTCCGGCCGGATTTATATCGACGGTCAGGACGTGACCGATGTGCCGCCGTACCTGCGTCCGATCAATATGATGTTCCAGAGTTATGCGCTGTTCCCGCATATGAATGTGGCGCAGAACATTGCCTTTGGTCTGAAGCAGGAACGTATGCCGTCGGCCCTGATCCGCGAACGCGTGGCCGAGGTAATGGCGCTGGTACAGATCGAAAAACTGGCAACGCGTAAACCGCATCAGTTATCCGGTGGTCAGCGTCAGCGTGTGGCACTGGCACGGGCACTGGCCAAGCAGCCGAAAATTCTGCTGCTCGACGAACCGCTGGGCGCGCTGGATAAAAAACTGCGTGAACACACTCAGTTCGAGCTGGTGAATATTCAGGAACGTCTGGGCATTACCTTTATTATCGTGACCCACGATCAGGAAGAAGCCATGACCATGTCATCGCGTATCGCCCTGATGCACGATGGCCGTATCGAGCAGGTCGATGCGCCGCGCCGTATGTACGAATTTCCGGCCACCCGTTATGCCGCCAGCTTTATCGGCTCGGTTAACCTGTTTAACGGCCATGTGGTGTCCCATGAAAATGACATGGTGCTGATTCATTCGGAAGAAGCCGGCAGCGATCTGCTGGTGCATCACAGTCAGCCGCTGAACCCGGGCATGGAAGTGACCGTGGCTATCCGTCCGGAAAAAATCGCCGTACGTGATCATCACGGCGATGATCCGAACAGCATTCACGGCATTATTCAGGAAATTGCTTACCTCGGTGACGTGTCCATTTACCACGTTGAACTGCCAAGCGGTAAGCGTGTGCAGTTTACCCAGTCAAACGTACTGGCTCTGGCCGAACAACCACTGACCTGGGGACAGGAAGTCGCGCTCAACTGGAATGCTTACAGCTGTGGGGTGCTGACTCAATGAACGGCTGGCTGCTGCAATTAAACAACCGTATCCGTGCGCTGGTGCCGGGTAAGGGTCTGATTGTTGGCGCGCCCTGGTTCTGGCTGGCGCTGTTTTTTGTACTGCCTTTTCTGTTTGTACTGAAAATCAGCCTGGCCGAACCGCAACTGGCACAACCGCCCTATCAGGACTGGATCCGCGAAATTGAAGACGGCCTGATCACCATTAAGCTGAATTTCGGCAATTACGCCATGCTGTGGGAAGACGAGCTCTACCGCGATGCATTGTGGGGTTCGTTTGAAATTGCCGCGATTTCGACTTTTTTCTGTCTGCTGATCGGTTATCCGATGGCCTATGCCATTGCCCTGGCACCGACGCACTGGCGCATGCCACTGCTGATGCTGGTGATTCTGCCGTTCTGGACTTCGTTCCTGATCCGCGTCTACGCCTGGATTGGTATTTTAAAAAATAACGGTCTGCTCAATCATTTTTTAATGAGTATCGGCCTGATCGATCAGCCACTGGAAATTCTGCATACGCCCACCGCGGTATATATCGGCGTGGTGTACAGCTATCTGCCGTTTTTAGTGTTGCCGTTGTACGCCACCTTAGTGCGGCTGGATAACACGCTGCTGGAAGCAGCGGCGGATCTCGGTGCGCGGCCATGGAAACAGTTTTTAACCATTACCCTGCCACAATCGGTGCCCGGCATTTTAGCCGGTTCGATGCTGGTATTTATTCCGGTGATGGGCGAATTCGTGATTCCTGACCTGCTTGGTGGCCCCGACACCCTGATGATCGGTAAGCTGATGTGGACCGAGTTCTTCAGTAATAAAGACTGGCCATTAGCCTCGGCGCTGGCGTCGGTATTACTGGTGGTACTGATTATTCCGTTCGTGCTGATGCGTCATTACGAACAGAAAGCCGCCGAAGAACTGAAGTAGGGGAAAGGTCATATGTTAAAACGCTATCCACTGCTGTTTGGTCTGCTGTTTCTCGGTTACGCCTTTCTGTATCTGCCGATTTTCAGCCTGATTATTTATTCGTTTAACGAAAGCCGTCTGGTCACTGTGTGGGGTGGTTTCAGTACCAAATGGTACGGCGAATTAATCAACAACGGTCCGCTGCTCGATGCCGCCTGGCTGAGTATTAAAATTGCTGCGTTAAACGCATCGCTTGCTGTGGTACTGGGCACGCTGGCGGCGCTGACGCTGGTGCGTCTGCGCGGTATCCGCGGTCATAAAAGCCTTGGCGTCATGGTGACGGCACCGCTGGTGATGCCGGAGATTATTATCGGTTTATCGCTGCTGCTGTTGTTTGTGGCGATGGAAGATTTAATCGGCTGGCCCGCTGGCCGTGGTCAGACCACCATTCTGCTGGCGCACGTTACCTTCTCCATGGCTTATGTCACGGTGATTGTGCAGAGCCGTCTCGCGCATATGGATACTTCCATTGAAGAAGCGGCTCTCGATCTGGGCGCACGGCCGGTAAAAGTCTTTTTTGCCATTACCCTGCCGATGATCGCTCCGGCGCTGGCTGCCGGCTGGCTGCTGGCCTTTACCCTGTCGATGGATGATCTGGTGATCGCCAGCTTTGTCTCCGGTCCGGGATCAACGACCCTGCCAATGGTGGTGTATTCCAGCGTGCGTCTGGGCGTCAGCCCGCAGATTAACGCGCTGGCGACCATTATTATCGCCGTGGTATCCACCGCGGTATTAATTGCCGGTGTCACCATGTACCGCAAAGAGCTGAAGGCGCAGCGTAAGAGCTGACAACTCTGTGGGAGTGACTTTAAGTCACGATACTCATCGCGGCAGCAATGCCGCTCCCACACCTCATCCCCTTATCCTTTATTAATTGCCCTGCCTCTGTTTTTTACTCAGCAAAAAACGCTAGAGTATTGGCTTCCTGTTCTGATCAATAACGGAGCCCGCCCTTTTATGCTGTCCGCCGCACTGCACGACCACTGGCAACAGGTTA
Source organism: Thalassolituus sp. ST750PaO-4 (assembly GCF_020320405.1). Classification (NCBI taxonomy): domain Bacteria; kingdom Pseudomonadati; phylum Pseudomonadota; class Gammaproteobacteria; order Oceanospirillales; family Oceanospirillaceae; genus Thalassolituus; species Thalassolituus sp. ST750PaO-4. The sequence goes on along the minus strand of NZ_JABVCB010000005.1, from coordinate 756,987 downwards.
CCACCGGCCTGACCGATCACGGTGAACGCACCGGTTTCGACTGGCCCGCGCTGTGGCAAAGCCTGAGTACCGAACAACAGGCTCGGGCGCAAAAAGTGCTGAGCATCAGCGACTACGTGGCAGACGCCCTGCCGCGCGAGCCGCACTGGTTTACCGCCTCTTTGGCAGAAGACCGGCTGTCGCAGCCGCTGCCACGTGCCACCATCAGCCAGTGGCTGGATGAACTCAGCGCCGGTGCAGAAAGCGACGAAGACTGGCACAAAGCGGTGCGCGTATTACGCCGCCGGGCGATGGTGCAGATTATCTGGCGCGACCTGCTGCGTCTGGCGCCAACACTGGAAACCACCCGTGCGCTGTCCGATCTGGCCGATGAGTGTGTGGTGCGTTCGCTGGAATTTCTGAGCCGTTCATTATTTGAACGTCATGGCCGGCCCATCGGTAAAGCAAGCGGCAATGAGCAGCAGATGCTGGTGCTGGGTATGGGCAAACTCGGCGCTTACGAGCTGAATTTAAGCTCCGATATCGACCTGATTTTTACCTATCCGGAAAGCGGCGAAACCAGCGGGCCGAAGGTCATTACCAATCAGGAATTTTTTGTAAAACTCGGGCAGAAGCTGATTCAGGCGCTGGATAAACACACCGCCGATGGTTTTGTTTTCCGCACCGATATGCGCCTGCGTCCTTACGGCCAGAGCGGTCCGCTGGTGATGAACTTTGCCTCTGTAGAAGAGTATTACCAGGATCAGGGCCGCGACTGGGAACGCTACGCCATGGTTAAGGCGCGCATTATGAACGGCGAGCAAAGTGCAGAAGCGAAAGAACTGCTGAGCATTCTGCGTCCCTTTACCTACCGTGTATACGTCGACTACAGCGCCTTTGCCTCGCTGCGTTCGATGAAGGCGATGATCAACGCCGAAGTGCGCCGCCGTGGTCTGGAAATGAACGTGAAACTCGGTGCCGGTGGCATCCGCGAAGTGGAATTTATCGTGCAGGCGTTCCAGCTGATCCGCGGCGGTCAGGATAAGAGCTTACAGACCCGCGAGCTGGTAAAAGTGCTGGGCATTCTGCAGGCCGAAGGCTATCTGCCGGCCGCCGCCTGCGACGAGCTGAAGCAGGCCTATTTATTTCTGCGTGACAGCGAACACGCGCTGCAGGCATTAAACGACGAACAGACCCAGCTGCTGCCGGAAGATGACAGCCAGCGCGCCCGGGTGGCTTTAGCGCTGGGCTTCAGCGACTGGGACAGCTACCTGAACGAGCTGGAGCAGCACCGCAGCAAAGTGCGTCATCATTTCGCCCAGATCGTCGCCAGCGATGACGACAACGAAGAAACCGACGAGCTGCAGCAGGTGTGGACCGATCTCTGGCTCGGCGAGCTGGACGAGCAACAGGCCGCTGCCTTTCTTGAGCAGCATCCCTGCGCTAACTCAACGGAAGTGCAACAGCAGCTGAGCAATTTCCGCGATTCCCGTACCGTGCTGAAAATGCAACAGATTGGCCGCGAGCGTCTCGATGCCTTAATGCCGCTGCTGCTGCAGCAACTGTGGCAACAGCCTGAGCCAGTCACCACGCTGGAGCGCATCGTGCCGCTGCTCGAAGCCGTGGTACGCCGTACCGCCTATCTGGTGCTGCTGAAAGAAAATCCGCAGGCCTTAACCCAGCTGGTTAAGCTCTGCGGTGCATCCAGCTGGGTGGCGGAATACATCACCCAGACGCCGCTGCTGCTGGACGAATTATTAAGCCCGGCCAACCTCTACCGTTTGCCGGAGCGCAAAGAACTGGCAGAAGAATTACACCTGCGCCTGCTGCGTGTTGATCCGGAAGATCTGGAACAGCAGATGGAACAGCTGCGTCAGTTTGTGCGCGCACACAAACTGCGCGCCGCCGCCTGCGAAGTAATGGATGCCCTGCCGCTGATGAAAATCAGCGACTACCTGACCTGGCTGGCGGAAGTGACGCTGCAGACAGTGATGGAGCTGTCGTGGAGTCAGATGGTGGCCAAATACGGTTACCCGACCAATACCGCCGGCGAAGCGGTAAGCCAGCCGGAATTTGCCGTTATCGGCTATGGCAAAGTCGGCGGACTGGAGCTGAGCTACAGCTCCGACCTCGATCTGGTGTTACTGCACAACAGCGCCAGCGGCCGCTATACCGATGGCGAGCGCAGCCAGGACAACGGTGTGTTCTATACCCGCATGGGCCAACGCATGATTCATATCCTGACCACCCAGACCCGCTCCGGCGATCTGTACGAAGTCGATATGCGCCTGCGCCCGTCCGGCAACTCCGGCATGATCGTCGCCTCGATGAAAGCCTTTGAGGAATATCAGCAGAAGCACGCCTGGACCTGGGAGCATCAGGCGCTGGTACGCGCCCGCGTATTGTGTGGCAGCCAGCAGGCAGCGGATGAATTTCAGGCCATCCGCAACGCCACCCTCAGCCAGCCACGCGACCTTGGTAGCCTGCGCGAAGAAGTGCGAGCCATGCGTCAGAAAATGGTGGATAATCTCGGCTCCAAAGATACAAGCGGCCAACAATTTCACCTGAAGCAGGACGCCGGGGGTATTGTTGACATCGAGTTTCTGGTTCAATACGGGGTTCTGGCCTGGTCACACCAATACCCAGAGCTGTTAGACGTTACCGACAACATGCGGTTGCTGGACGCGTTCGACACAGCCGGTCTGATGGATCCACAAGATTGTCAGACCCTGCAGGAAACCTACCTGTCCTACCGAGCCGAAACTCACCGGCGTGCATTGCAGAAACAAAAGCTGTTACTGGATTCAGACACCCTGTCCAAACTTGGCTTCAATGCGCGGCGCAACGATGTGACCCGACTGTGGAAACTCTGGTTGGAGACTGATACGGCCTCGTGATTACGCGTATCATCCCCGGAACACATATTTTTTACTGAATTTAGAGTGAGGTCCTTATGCTACCTTCCATGTCCGACCGCGATGGTCTGATCTGGCTAGACGGAGAGTTGGTTGACTGGCGCGAAGCGAAAGTCCACGTACTGACTCACACCCTGCACTACGGCATGGGCGTTTTTGAAGGGGTGCGGGCTTACGAAACAGCACAGGGCGCGGCGATTTTCCGCCTGCAGGAACACACCGACCGCCTGTTCAACTCGGCCCACATCCTGAACATGAAACTGCCTTTCAGCAAAGCCGAGATTAACGAAGCTCAGCGTGCTGCTGTGCGTGAGAACAACCTGAAAAGCGCCTATATCCGCCCGATGGCATTCTACGGTTCTGAAGGTATGGGCCTGCGCGCCGAAAACCTGAAAGTACACGTGATGGTTGCTGCCTGGGAATGGCCAGCCTACATGGGCGAAGAAGCCAAAACCCAGGGTATTAAAATCCGTACCTCAAGCTTTACCCGCCACCATGTGAACATCACCATGTGTAAGGCCAAAGCCAACGGTAACTACATGAACTCCATGCTCGCCCTGCGCGAAGCACTGGACAGTGGCTGTGAAGAAGCCCTGCTGCTGGATAACGAAGGCTACGTGGCCGAAGGTTCCGGCGAGAACTTCTTTATGGTGAGCAACGGCGTGATGTACACCCCGGAACTGACTTCCTGCCTGGACGGTATTACCCGCCGCACCATTATGGAAATGGCGCGCGCCCGTGGTATCGAAGTGCGTGAAAAACGCATCACCCGCGACGAAGTGTATATCGCTGATGAAGCCTTCTTCACCGGTACTGCCGCTGAAGTACTGCCAATCCGCTCACTGGATGGCCGTATCATTGGTGAAGGCCGTCGTGGCCCGGTAACCGAAATGCTGCAAACCATGTATTTCGATACCGTAACTGCTAAAGATCCGTTTAACGCTGAGTGGGTTACTCCGGTTAAATAAGCCGGTGCTTTAAGCGTTAGTAATAAAAAACCCCGGCCTGCCGGGGTTTTTTATATCTGACAAACGTCGTTACAACATTGTCGTCCTGTCAGAGTCATCTGATCACTATCAGCGCTTACAAAAGAACCTGTCCATTAAAGGTCAGATTCCAGGTACAGGTTTCCGTATCACCACCATCCACCTCGGTAGAGCTACCTGAACCTGTTCCGCTGATCACAGCAGTTTCAGGATTGACTGTCAGTGTATAGCTTTCCTGTGAGGTATAACTGTAGCCGTCTTCCGTTTCCTTGTCTGAGCTTTTAATAGTAAAAGTATTTCCTTCTGCAGCAGAAAAAGATTCTTTATAATCGGAATTCAATGTACGGATATAGCCCTTTTTCCAGTTGATAACAGAATAATCGTCATAATCTATAGAGTAAGGGCCATCACCGCAGTTTTCATTACCGGTTATTGAATGTTTAACCAGGTTTTCACCACCGGCCAGCTTCAGCGTTTCACGGTTAAGAGTTGTCAGTATCAGTTCAAAATTACCTGAACTTTCAATACTTTCAACGCTGACACTATAATTCACGTTATTTGCTGCATCAAAAATAATATATTCTTCGGAGGAATATGTATCGGCATATTCACTCACCGAGTAGTCGCTCGCGCGTACAGCAAGATCCAGATCTTCCGCTCCGGAGGTCAGACGCACGAGAACATTATCAACGTCTGCCTGAGCCAGATAATTGAAATCCAGAGTTGCACCATCACCGATAGAGCCTGTATTACGGCTGTGTAAAATGATACTGTCTGCATCATTAACCGTTGCAGAGGTCAGTGATGGCTGGCTAGGGGCGCTCAGCAGAGCACTTTCGTTAATGCTGATATTCAAGCCATTATTACTGCTGCTATCATCACCACCACAGGCCGTCAACAACGCCGCTGCGAATAAAGCTCCACTTACTTTAACTTTCATAAGAAATGTCCTTAATATGTATATATCCAAGAGGCCACATTCTACCGTTATTAAATAGCCAGTGCAGCTGTTAATCTGCGACAAATATCGATATACCTATATTGGATTCCCTACCTCATAATGATTACTGTTATCAGAATTTTTTTCTGACCAAAAAAGGCCTGATTATATGTGCGAACTCCTTGGCATGAGTGCCAACACCCCGACCGATTTATGCTTCAGTTTTACCGGCCTGACCCAGCGCGGTGGTAATACCGGGCCGCATAAAGATGGCTGGGGCGTGGCCTTTTATGAAGGTAAGGGCGTACGCCAGTTTCATGACCCACAACCCAGCTGCGAATCACCCATCGCCGGCTTGCTGCAGAACTATCCGATCAAAAGCAAAAATGCGATCTGCCATATCCGCCAGGCCAATGTCGGCGATATCTGCCTCGCCAATACCCATCCTTTTGTGCGCGAACTCTGGGGGCGCCACTGGGTGTTTGCCCATAATGGACAGGTGCCGGATTTTGTCCGTCATGTCGGTATGTATGAACCGGTAGGCGATACCGACAGCGAAAATATTTTCTGCGATTTAATGAACCGTGTGCGTCAGACATTACCGCGCGATGCCATGCCACAGCAGCTGGCCGAATGCCTGGTCAGCTTTGCCCATGAATACGCTCAGCAGGGTGTGTTTAATTGTCTGCTCAGCAATGGCGACTGGTTGTTTACCTACTGCAGCACCAAGCTGGCCTGCATCACCCGCCGCGCACCCTTTGGCCCGGCACAATTAAAAGATGCCGACGTTACCGTCGACTTTGCCGCCGAAACCACCCCCAACGATGTGGTCAGCATTATCGCCACCGAGCCATTAACCGCCGAGCAGGACTGGCATATTTACCAACGCGGTGAGTGGAAATTATGGCAACTGGGCGAAGTGGTTGCTGAAGGTTTAACCTCTCTGCCGCCACGGGAAAGCAACTGATGCGCCTGCGTTCTTCAGCTCCGTTTTCTGCCTTGTTTTTTGCCCTGCTGCTTGCTCTGTTTTCTGTTCTGAGCTGCAGCGCGGATATACCGGCCGGAGAAAACAAACCTGCGGGCGTTCGCAATATTATTTTGTTAATCGGTGATGGCATGGGCCCGGCGCAGTTTGGTCTGCTGGAAAGTTATGCCCGCCGCGCGCCCAACAGTATTTATCAGGGCCGGCCAACAGCGGTCAGCCAGTTAATGCAACAGGGGAAAGTGCTGCTGTCCGATACCGGGCCGCATGACGTGTTGGTCACCGACTCGGCCTGCTCAGCCACACAGCTCGCTATTGGCGAAGCCAGTGGCAGCGAAATGATTGGCTTAAATGCCCGTGGCGATCGCGTTGAAACCATACTGCAAAAAGCCAAACGTGCCGGCATGCGTACCGGTCTGGTTTCCGACACCCGTATTACCCACGCCACCCCGGCCGCTTTTGCCGCACACCAGCCACATCGCCGCTTTGAAAATGAGATAGCCGCCGATCTGTTAACCACCGCCCCGGATTTAATGCTGTCCGGCGGACTGCGTTATTTTCTGCCGCAGGACGCTGCAAACATCAGCACAGAGCAGCAAAAAAAAATCAGCGCAGCGCAATTAACCTTAAAATCAAAACGCACAGACCAGCGCAACCTGCTCAGCAAAGCGCAACAGCAGGGTTATGCACTGGCCTTCAGTCGCGATCAATTAGCGCAACAGCAACATTTACCTGTGCTTGGTTTATTTGCCAGTTCGGCCATGGATGATGCAATTTATGCCCGCCAGAATCCGGCTTCCGCACAACCGGATTTAAACGAATTAACGCGCAAAGCGCTGCAGTTACTGGGCGCTTCTGAGCACGGCTTTTTTCTGATGGTGGAAGGTGGCCAGATCGACTGGGCCGGGCATAACAACGATGCTGGCGCCCTGCTGCATGAACTGCTGCGTTTTGATGCTGCGATTCAGGAAGTGGTGAACTGGGCAGCAGACCGCGATGATACTCTGGTGGTATTAACCGCCGACCATGAGACCGGCGGCTTTGGTTTTTCCTACAGCGCGCACGATGTTCCGGCGGCCAGAACGCTACCCGGTAATGGTATGCGCGGTCAGGCTTTTGCCCCCAACTATAATTTTGCGCCACTGAGTCTGCTCGATCGTTTATACGCACAGAAAAAAGGCTATTACCGCCTCTGGGCCGATGCCAGCACGGATGCCAGCTCAGACGGCAATAAAGGCTTACCCACAGCGGATTCGTTAATGGCCGAAGTGAATGCTGCACTGGATTTTCCGTTTTCGCGCACACAGGCCGAACGGGTCTTGCGCCGCGATCCCAATCCGCATTTTGATCCGCAGACCGATGACCCGGCAGGCGCAACTCAGCCGCATATCGAAGACTTCAGTGATTTTTACGTATACCGCGAAGAGCGCTATCTGAATGCACTGGCTCGTGAGCTGGCCTCTGCACAAAGCGTGGTGTGGAGTACCGGCACTCATACCGCAGCGCCGGTGCCGGTGGTTATCAGCGGACCAGAGCCGATACTGCAGAATTTTCAGGGTTTTACCCAGCATGCAAAATTAGGGCATCAGCTGAAAGCGCTGATTAAAACCGACTGAACCGGGCCGACTGAACAGAGTCGAATGAAAAAATTGGCCGGCACCAGATAACCGGCACTAAAGCATTTTCTGCAGCAGCCGGATTCCCCGGCGCTGATGCACAATAACCGCAGCAATATGACCAAGCACCAACAGAGCCAGCAACGCGCAGGAATAATGGTGCAGGGCTGCAAAGAAGGCGGTGGCAGCCCCGGCCCGGAGCGGTGGCATTAATTCCGTCAAACCAAACACCGGAGCCGGACGCTCCAGCATAAACACCCCGCTGAATAATACAGCCAGCACAACAACATAAATCAGCCCGTGACCCGTGGCTGCCAGACGCTGCTGCCGCACAGTCAGCGCTGTTGTCACCGGTTTCGGCTGCAGCACAGCCAGAACCGAGCGCAATAAAAAGAACGGAATAAACAGCAGAGTCAGCGCTACATTAAAGCGGCCAAGCCACTGCTGAACATCTGCGGTTAAAGGAAAAAATGCCAGACAGGTGCCGCTGATCAGAGCCCAGATAATCACCAGTGCTGACAACCAGTGCAGGCTGCGGCGCAAACCGCTGTAACGATAGTCAGTGGATATATTCATCGGTACGTTATAACCGGGAAATATGTCCGGCGGATGAAACGCCGCCACTTACAGATTGCTACTTCACCAGAATTAAGCGGCCGCTTTCCGGATCGCGATAAACCTGTCCCAGAGATTCATACCCTTCGCGCCCTTCACTTTTTTGCTGCAGCTGTTGCTGTAACTGTACCGGCATCTGCGTTAATTCTTTTCCGGCCTGTACCGGCTGTGCCGCCGGCAACTGAAAGTGCTGGCGTAATTCCGGGCTCAGCGCCACCAGCGCCGCAATTAAGCCACAGGCGAATACCAGCATAATGTCGACAAGGTTTGCCAGCGGGCCAAGGGGCTCACTTTCTTCACTGTCAAAAGCACTGCGGCGCCACTGATCGCTCATAATGCATGCGCCTGTGTTTGTTGCCGTTCAAGCTCCAGTAAACCGGCATCGTACCAGCGCCGGCGTAGGCGTCCGAGGACAAAGCCGGCGATGCCCGCCAGCAGACCAATCACCGTGGTATCAAAGGCAACGGTCATGGCCGTTGTCAGAATGCGGATTTCGCCATCCCCCAATGCCGCCAGCCCGGGGCCGAGCGGAATTAATGTCCCCATTAAGCCCAGCATCGGTGCAATGCGGGTAATAAAATCGGCACGCTCGATCCGGCGTTTTCCCACGCTGAGTAAATAATCGCGGTCGCCTCTGGCCACCAGACGACGGATCACACCAAGACGCTCACTGCAGGCAATGCCTGCCTCGTATAACGCCAGTAAAACGAAAAATAATAATGCCCAGATAACCGGCTGCAGCAGCAGCCCGGTCAGTTGATGCAGCAGGGTCAGGCCCAGTTCGCTGATATTAAAAGCCATCGTTTTTTCCTGATAATAATGTTGCGGAACGGTGTCTGTTCACGGTTAAAGCAGGCCCGGATTATTTACAACCGGCGAGCGCGGAACATACCCGCGACCGGCAACAACAGCGCCAGCAGTAATAGCCAGCCGTATTGCCATGCTTCTGCCGCGGGTTTCTCCGCACTGCCGGAACTTTGCCCGTCAGTGGCCATTGCCGGCTCCTGTGGTTTGTCGTCAGGCAGAATAATTTCCTGAATATGATGCGGCGCTTTGGTGTCAGCGGCAGAATCATCAGGCAGGCGGCTGGCGGCCAGCACCTGCTCCAGTTCGGCGGCCAGCGCCGGCGCAATCAGGCGCTTTACCTGTTCATACAACGGATGATTGGCATGGGTATGACCACTGCCGGGTAAACCATGGCGCACAATATTACCGGCCAGCATCTGCGCCAGTTGTTGCCGGGTCGCCGGGTCGGCATCCCAAAAACCTTTATCGGCGGCCACCAGCATCACCGCGAGGATATTGCTCTGTACCTGTACGTTGTGGCCGTCCTGCCAGAACTCCTGCATCCCCAGTTGCAGGCTGTCGTCGATATAAACCGCTTTTACGTCTTCCCACACCCAGTCATCAATGAGCTGGGGGCTGGTTACCTGCCAGCCCCACAGGTACTCAATAAACTCACTGCCCATCGTCCGCGCACCGGCATAGCCTTCAGCCATTAACGGACTGATCCACTGGCGGTTAAGAAAACGCCCGCGCAGCTCACCCAGTAACGCCTGTTGCAGTGACGTAATCTGCAGCTGATCGTTATTGCTGTGATCAATCACAAAACTGGCCGGGGCTTTACCGGTCAGACTTTCCACCGCCAGGTTCAGACCACCGAGATAATCAAAGGCGTCATTGTTATCCATCAGACCGTAGAGATTGCTGGCACGGCCAAGGTAGGTGTTGGCCACCGCCTGCAGTTGTTGCTGATAAGCCTGTTGGCGGCCGCTGCCGGAACTCAGCGAGCGCTCCTTCAGACCGTAGGCGTGTCCCATACGGCGGATAAAAACGTCTGCCAGTTCAGAGCGTTCCTGCCAGGCAGATGAGCGTTCAGCCAGACGGTTAATCCCGGCCCCATAAGAACCCGGCGCTGCCGCAAACACGCGCAGACTGGCCGTCTGTGCCAGCTCCGCCACATCGGCCGACGGCTGTGCCTGCAATTGGCGCCGCAGTTCATCAACCCAGTTACGCGCAACCAGATTCTGCTCCAGCGGTTCATCCGTGAGCACGGTGTCCTGGCCGGCACTCTCTGTTGCCAGCTGCGCCGAGACCGGTGCCAGCGTCTGCTGCAGGGCATAACTCAGCGCCGGGTAGTCACGTTCAATGGTGGTGCTGCTGGCCGCCAGCGCCAGCAGCACGGCTTCGTCCAGCAGCGCCAGCTGGCTGCCGTATAAATCGCGGAACAAACCGGAACTGGTGAACAGCACGTCACGACGCTGCGGCCGTGCAGCACTTAATGGCAGGCGCTTCAGCCCTTTGATAATGCCGCGGCCATTCCAGACCGGCTCGACCCCGAGCAGATCCAGACCAAAGGCAATCATCGCGCCTTCATCCCGTACAGCATCCGATGCCCACAGAATCACAGCGTCTTTTTCACCGGCAGCCAGCGTCTTAGCACGCGCCTTCTGCGCCAGCTCGCGGCCGACCGCAGCGCCGGTCGGACTCGGCAACAGGCTGGCATCCAGCGCGTAAAAATTACGCCCGGTAGGTAATGCCTCCGGGGTCCGGATCGGATCGTTGCCTTTACCCGGTGCCACAAAGCGCCCCTTCAGGGCATTCAGCAAGGCATCCATTTCGGCATCGGGCGAGGCGGTTAAGGCCTGCCGGTAGCGACTCTGGCGCTCCGGGCTCCAGTTATTGTCCTGCTGCATTGAGGTCAGCATGGTTGCCACCGCGCTGTCATCCCAGCGGCGGCCAAACACATGCAGTCCGAGGGGCATAAATTCTTCCTGCAGATGGGTCAGATAGTGGCCGGTCTCATGCAACAGGAATTCATCATCAATATCGTTAAAACCAATACCGCGCAGCTGCAATTCTTCATCCATGCTGGCACTCAGTTCATCCCGCAGGTTCAGCGCGTCGATACGCTCGCGCAACTGACTGACCGCTTTCTGCCTGCTGAGCGGGTCGCTGGCCGCTTCGGCACTTTCAATCAGCTGCCGCAGCTCCAGCAGACCGTCGTACAGCTGGGTAGTCGCCAGCGGTGGCGTCAGATGATCAACCATCACCGCTAAGCCACGGCGTTTGGCCTGAATACCTTCACCTACGCCATCAACGATGTAGGGGTAAATACCAGGAATATCGGCCGCGACCAGCCGTGGATAATCACTGGCCAGCAGCCCTGTTCGCTTGCCGGGCAAAAACTCGTAGGTGGAGTGGCGTCCGAGGTGAATCAGTGCATCGGCACGGAATTCATCCGCCAGAAAGTGATAGAACGCCAGATACTGATGCGTCGGCGGAAAGGTCATATTGGCATGCAGCAGTTCTTCGTTCAGCTCCCAGCCACGGGGTGGCTGCGGCCCCAGAAATACCTTGCCAAACTGTACGCCCGGCAACAGCAGCCGCTCATTCCACACCATCACCTTGCCCGGTGCTTTGCCCCAGCCCCGTAATCCTTCGATACGTAACTCCAGCAATGCCTGCACCAGAGCATCAGCCTGCGCCCAGCCTTCGGCCGTTAATGGTTGCTGCAGCAGTGACGGATACAGGGCCTGCAGCTGACCGAGCAGATTCAGCGCCCGCTCGCGGTACTGACTGCGGACACCGTCGAGTACGTAACGGATATCGTGCAGACGGCTGTGCAGCTGATCCTGCAGCAGCGTCTGCAGCGTCACCCGGCTCTGTACGTCCAGCCCGGTGGCCTGCGCGGCATACTCCCGCAGGCTCTGATGCAGGGCCGCCAGCGGCCCATCCTCCAGCTCAGCCTGAACCTGTGGCGGCTGACGTTGCAGCCACTGGCGGTAAGTCGCTGCACTCATGCTCTGCACCTGGGCGCTCATCGTCTGCAGGGCACTGGCATCCTGCGGCAGATTAACGGCCTTCTGTTGCAGCAGATCCAGCAGCTCGGCAGCACTGCCCGGCAAAGCCTGGGGATCGCCCAGATCGTAACCTTCGCGCTGCAGGCGCTGCAGTATCTGCCACAGAGACTCAACCACATTCAGGTTGTCGGCACCTATATTGTGCCGCCCCGGCGGGTGGTTGTAGTAAATGATGGCAAGGCGTTTATCGTGGTTAGCGCTCTGCTGCAGGTGCAGCCAGTTCTGTGCGCGCTGGGCAAAATGGGCGATTTCATCCGGCAGAGGTGCACTCTGTAACAGACGCGCACCGGTCTGCCGGTCCAGCACCGCCGGACTCGCCAGCGCCAGCACCTGAGGCTGGCTGATTCCCTGCAGCTCGGGCATTGCTATCCGGTAATGCACGCTGTCAGCGGGAATCCCCTCACTGCTGTACGGATAGCTGGCCGCATTCTGCTCCAGCAGGCGGATGCCCTTCAGCACCGGAATACTGGCAGAACTGAAAGCACGGGTAACGGCTTCGCGGCCATCGCCGCCACCAATCACAAAGTCCTGCAGACTGATCAGCAGTGCCGGGCGATCCGAGGCCCACTGCAGCAACTGGCTGCTTGACTGACGACTGGCCTCGCCCCAGGCAGCCAGTGCAGATACACAGAAAGCCGACGTAAAAGAACGGCAGAGTTGCTGATGCAGATCCCACTCACCGGCCTGATCGCCACTGTCATGGTCGATGATCATCACCAGCGGACGGGCCGGCTCCTGCGCCAGACGCTGACCCAGTGCCGCTGCACTCAGCGCCTGCGACTGAGCAGCCTGATAGAGAAAATAGCGCTCGTCCTGCTGGATCTGCACTGGCTGCCAGGGCTGCCCGCTGTGCAGCAGCAGATTCAGCAGGGCCTGATCATTCTGCTGCCCACGGTTTTGCCAGTAAGCCCGCATCTGTAACCACTGCGCCAGAGCAGGCCACTGCTGCTGCAGGGCCTGCAATTGCTGTTGCATGTTTCCGTCAGAGGGGTTCAGTGCCTGCAGTAAGGGCTGTGCGGCGGCGGATGAAAGCGCGGGAAAGCGTCCCCCCAGATCATCCTGATGCAGCGCCAGCAAACGCCGGTCACTGTTCAGTATGATCCGGGTCTGAGTTGCGGTGTAAGGAAGTGCTAACAGCCGTTCTACCGGCTCGGCAAAGATTCCCAGAAACAGCAACTGCCCGGCACCTGCAACCAGTTGCTGCAACTGATCATCATCCAGCTGATTGATCTGACTGGAAGTCCGTACCTGAATGGATAACTCCGCCGCCTGCTGCAGGTGCTGATGTGCTGCCGCCACAATCCTTGCCGCCGAACGGTCTGACACCAGTACCAGTGCGTACCGGTCAGCAGCGGCCAGCAACTGGGCCGGAAGAAACAGGAGTGCCAGCAAAGCCAGCCGTAACAAAGACATTATCAGGTACCCGTCAGTAATCACCAGAGTGGCGCGGCGGGCAGCAGAAAACAGCAACAGGGGAAGACTGCGCGGGGCGCAGAGCAGAGACGACCTGAAACCAGCTTTCCAGGACACCCCGCCTGTTTATCTGTTTGTATTCAGGCCGGTCTCCGGGCTCAGACTCTGCTGATCATCAGCAGCACCACAACCTTCCCATACGCCTTACAGCGACAGTGGTGTGTGGTTCAGCACAGCGTTGGGCTGGCTGTCATTACCGTTGCGGGGGCAGCACAGGCATTGAACCTGTTTCCCGATTATCCCGGCATAAGCCGGGCACCTGAGGGCGCAGAGGATACCTGCAGAGAGGCACGAACGAAAGATGAAGATGCCGCCTTATGCCATTGACCGGATACGAATAGCAGCTAAGTTTAATACGTTGGGAAACGTCGATGGATCCAATGCCCGGAGGTGCTGCTCCTGTCACGGTTACCCGTAATCATGCAGTGTTACAGAAGGTAGCCGCTACAAATCATGTCAGACAGTACCGCGCAGCGGACCAGCATAAATTCCAGGAGAATTGCTCCGTTTTTCAGGGGCTAACACCGCTCGCAGACCACGGGTCTGCGGCAAGGATCCAACATGAGCAGCAGCGCTAACCTGCCCACAATGCGCAGGTTTTTTATTGTCACCGGTCTGGTTGCTTTATTGCTATGCGGCATACTGATGGCATTGATCGAAAGCCACAGCCGTGACGAAGCCTACAAAAGGGCTTTTTCTGAGCTGAGTGAGCAGGCTGCATTGCGCGCTAATTATTTTCTGAAAACACTGAATACCGATAAGGATAAAGTCCGCTTTATTCATAGCACCCCTCCCATCAGCGGCATTGTCAGAGCAATAGAAAATAATGGTAAAGATCAGCTCGACAACACCACAACGCAACAATGGGAACAACGCCTGCAGACTATTTTTACCGGTTTTATTGCTGCCAATGAGGAGATTCGTCAGATCCGCTTTATCGGTAAAGCCAATAATGGCCGGGAGCTGGTTAGGGTCGAACGCAAAAATGGCATGATCCGCATTACCGCAGAGGAAGACCTGCAGGAAAAAGGACAAAGCAGTTACTTTTCTGAAGCCGAAAAACTGAATAAAGATGAAATCTATATCTCGGCCATCAACCTTAACCGTGAACACAATAAAATTGAGACCCCGGCCTGGCCGACCTACCGGATTGCCGAGTCTGTTTTTGATTCAGAAAACCGTTTTTTTGGCTTTGTAATTATTAACTTTGATGCCGAGACACTGCTCAGAAATCTTAAAAGTGACACCCCAAACAATATGCAGATATTTCTGCTGAATGATACCGGCGGATACCTGATAAATCCCGACACCAAAGAAGAGTTCCGTTACGAATATGATCCGAAAAGCAACTGGAAAACCGATTCAGAACCTGTTGCAGTTGATAACCACAAAAACATCTTCAAACGTAAAAACAGTCCAAAGGATGATATTATTTATTCGTACTCCCGTCGCATATTCCTCGACGGCCCAGGTAGCAGGCACTACCTTGACCTGCATACCGCCTTTTCTGCCGAAGATATAGAAAGCCAGTTAGACAGCATACGTCTTAAAGTTCTGTTGCTGATTGCCGTACTACTGTTATTCGCAATATCAATCGCCTGGCTTTACCAGCGCCGCATCGAAGCACGTATGGCACTGCTGACGGCCAGATCAACCGCCCGGGCCATTATTAATTATTCAACCGATGCCATTATCGGTATTAATCCGGATGGAAAAATCGACAGCTGGAACAGTGGAGCCACTGTCATGTTCGGCCACCATGAACAAACAGTGATAGGAAAAACACTATTTAACACAATTCTTGACAGTAATAATCAGCAGATTACACCGGATATGATTTCCGATGTGTTATCCGGCAAGGTATTCACCCAGTGTGAGACCCGGGCAAGAACTCAGAAGGGTGAAAAACTGCATATTTCGGCCAGTATTTATCCCATTATTATTGAGCAAAAGACTATTGGCTGTGCAATCAGTATCAGGGATATTACCGAACAGCATTTACTGAACGAAAGAATCGCACGAATGAATACCAGCCTGGAGGATCAGGTAAAAGAGCGCACCCAGGAGCTGGAAAAAGCCATACAGGAAGCGCAGCAGGCCAGTCAGGCAAAAAGCCTGTTTATCGCGAATGTCAGCCATGAAATCCGCACCCCTATTAATGGCATCATGGGGATGCTGTCATTATTAAAACGGGAATGCAGTAACGAGAAACAACAGCACTATATCCATATAGCGGAAAGCAGCGCCTCGGCTCTGACCGCACAGATCAACGACATTCTCGACTTTTCAAAAATAGGTGCAGGCAAACTGCAGCTTGAGCAAACCGACTTCAGTCTGACGGCATTACTCAGTTCTATCGCCGCCAGTGCATCGGTTCCGGCATTTGATTCCAATATCGAGTTTATACTGGATATTGCCGCGATTGAGCATGACCGTGTGCAAGGAGACCCGGCCAGACTGCAGCAGATTATTTCCAACCTGACATCCAATGCCGTGAAGTTCACTCCCGCCGGCGAAATTATTCTCAAAGCTTCCACTGCAGAAGAAGACAATGGCGATATCCGCCTGTTCTGCTCGCTGACGGATACCGGTATTGGAATTCCCCCCGATCATCACGAAAAACTGTTTGAAGCCTTTAATCAGGTCGATAACAGCACCACCCGCAAATTCGGCGGCACCGGCCTCGGTTTGTCTATCTGCAGACAGCTTTGCACGTTAATGCAGGGGCAGATCAGCGTGCAGGGCAGCAGTGAAGAAGGCACAACCATCGCTTTCGATATTTTGCTCCGTGCCGGTTCCGGAAATGACCAGGATACTCCGGACGTCTCCCTGCATGACCAGCACTGGCTGATTGCCTGTGATAACAAAGCACTGCAACAGGCGCTGGGAAATATTATCCATAAGCGGGGCGGAGAATTTCTTGCGATACACAGCGCAGAGCAAGCCGGACTGATGATCGGTAATACCCCACCTGCGGATTATTTATTACTTGATATCCACTGGCTGCGCGGTTCCCTGCTGACCAGCCTGCAACAAGGCATTTTTCGCGGCAGGCTGATCGTGCTGGTGCCTCCGGGCTACGACAATGAGTTACCCCAATTACCAGCCGAACTGCAGGCCACCAGCCTGACCCGCCCGGTCGCGCCGGCTGATCTCGACGCCGTCTGCGGCGGGCGGACTCCGGAACATAGTGCGCACCTGAGCACCGCTGGCAGCAACAGCCGTTTTCCTTTATGCACTCCAGACGGACGCCGTCATCATGTTCTGGTTGTGGATGACAATGCCATTAATCAGGAGGTTGCCTGTGGCCTGCTGGAAAGCATGGGATTTGCTGTCGACAGTGCTGACAACGGCATGGCGGCTCTGGAAAAACTGCAACAAAGCAGCGACGACGAACCTTTTGATCTGATTCTGATGGACTGCCAGATGCCGGTTCTTGATGGCTTTGCCGCAACGAAAAAAATCCGCGCGGGTAATGC
The DNA here is from genome assembly GCF_020320405.1 of Thalassolituus sp. ST750PaO-4. NCBI lineage: Bacteria > Pseudomonadati > Pseudomonadota > Gammaproteobacteria > Oceanospirillales > Oceanospirillaceae > Thalassolituus > Thalassolituus sp. ST750PaO-4. Next base: position 740,139 of record NZ_JABVCB010000005.1, on the reverse strand, counting down.
CGGTGAACGCTACCGGTCAATCACCATTATCGCCATGACTGCAGGGGCAATGGCCGGTGACAAAGAGAGCTGTCTGTTGTCCGGAATGAATGATTATCTGAGTAAACCTATCGATATAAACAGTTTTCAACATGCTCTCAGTGCCTGGCTGACGCCCGGCGAAGAAAAACAGCCACCCTCCAGGGAGGATAATATGAGACAGGCAGACAATCTTATGCAGAATGACGACAGGCTTCCGGCTGAGGTCAGCAGCCAGACAGTATGGGACCGTGCCGGCGCCTTACAGCGTCTGATGAACAGGGAAAGTATTCTGATCCGGGTCGTGGAATTATTTATCAATACTTCCGGAGAAACGCTGCAGGCATTGCAGGATGCGCTGGCGGCACAGGATATCAGCAGTATTCAGGCACAGGCGCACACGCTGAAAGGCGTAGCCGGAAATATTGGCGGTATGCAGTTAATGGCACTCAGTGCATTGCTGGAACAGGCAGCCCGTGAGCAGGATAACAGCCGCTTGCAAAGTCTCAGCCAGCATCTGACGCCTTGCTACAATACGCTGATGGAATGCCTGCAGGAAAATCAGCCGGCATAAATGCTGCCGGCTCAGAGACACGCGGTTAATTAGGGCCTGCCGCCGGTGCTTTTTTCCTGCGCCGGCCCGCTGTGCTGTTACTTTTTCCCGCAGCACCAGCCCTGCTGACGCTCTTTTTTCCCGTGCTGTATTTGCGCCTGCCTGCAGTATTCGCTGCACTTCCCGCTAACCCCGAAAACTGCACACTATCGGCTGTCAGCGCCAGGTTGATGAGGTGCTGCAGCTGCTCAGTAAGCGGCTGCATAAAGGCCGTATAATTCAGACTTTTATGGGCAATATCCTGTAATTGCTTTTCCCACTGCGCTGTCATGTCCGGTCTTGTGGCTGCTTCTGGCAGCGCATTAATCAGCGCTTTTCCCAGAGCAGTAGCGCGGATACTTTTGCCCTCACGCTGCAGAAACCGGCGCTTAAATAACAGCTCAATAATACCGGCGCGGGTTGCTTCTGTTCCCAATCCATCGGTTTCTTTCAGAATGCTTTTCAGCGCCTTGTCCTGCACAAAGCGGCCGATACCGGTCATCGCTGCCAGCAAAGAGGCATCGGTAAAATGTGCCGGTGGCTGGGTGTGTTTTTCCTGCAGCAAAGGTTCTCCGCTCCACAGCATCTGTCCTGCCGTTAACGGCGGCAATGGTGCTTTGGCGGTCGCCTGATTTTCCCTTTGTGGCAGTAAGACTTTCCAGCCCGGCTTCAGGGTTTCACGCTCACTGGCGGTAAAATGTCCACCACTGATGGTCAGGCTGATTCTGGTATCGGCGTATTCATAATGCGGAAAAAACTGCAGCAGATACTGGCGGGCGATCAGCGCATAGAGTTTTTGTTCACTGCTGCTCAGCCGTCCGCCAGGCAGTGCTTTGGCGGTTGGAATAATCGCATGGTGTGCCCCCACTTTCGCATCATTCCAGGCCTGACTGCGGATTGAGCTGTCGGCCTGAGCGCAGGCCGAAGCCAGTGCTTCGCTGTGCGCACTGATAGCGGTCAGAACCTGCTGGCGCTGGGCAAAATGTTCCTGTGGTAAGTAACGGCAATCGGAGCGCGGGTAGGTAATTAACTGATGCTTTTCATACAGGCTCTGTGCTCCGTCCAGAACCTGCTGCGCACTCATGCCCAGCGCTTTGGCGGCATCAATCTGCAACGCCGATAAATTAAACGGCAGCGGCGGCGCCTGCTTTTTTTCTTTACGCTCAACCTGTTCAACCTGCGCCGGTTGCTGACTGATACGGGCAGCCACATTGGCGGCCAGCTTCGGATTCAGCACCCGGCCTTCCTCATCCTGATGCGCGGCACAGGCATCGCTCGGCTGCCAGTTGGCGTAGAAACTCAGAGGGGTATCTGCCGTTAAATGAACAGCCGCCTGCACCTCGTAAAAAGGTTTGCTGATAAAGTCAGCTATTTCCTCATCACGGCGCACCACCAGCCCCAGTACCGGCGTCTGCACCCGGCCAACGGATAACACGCTGTTAACTCCGCCCTGACGACCTTTTATGGTGTACGCGCGGGTCAGGTTGATGCCATACAACCAATCGGCACGGGAGCGCGCCAGCGCCGAAACCGACAGCGGAATAAACTCCTGATTAGAGCGCAGCTGCTGCAGTGCCCGGCTCACCGCCTGCGGATTTAAATCACTGATTAACAGTCGCTGCATTGCCTGGCGTTTGGCAGCAGGCACCTTCAGGAATTCAATAACCTCGTCCACCAGCAGCTGCCCTTCACGGTCCGGATCGCCGGCATGTACCAGACTGCCGGCTTCTTTAACCAGCTTGCGCAGCACACTCAACTGCTTACGGGTTTGCGCTTTGGCCTGCAGTTGCCACTGCGCAGGTACAATCGGCAGATGATCGAGCCGCCACTGCTTAAAAGCCGGATCGTAAGCATCCGGTTCTGCCTGCTCTAACAGATGGCCGATACACCAGCTCACCACGTCGCCGTTGGCGGCACGGATAAATCCCTCGCCCTTACTGTGTGGCTTGGGCAGCACGGCGGCGATGGCACGGCCAAGGCTGGGTTTTTCGGCAATAATCAGGCGCATGGAAATCACTGTATTTTTATACAGCACTTATCATAGCCGAGCCCCTGTTTACGTGCCAGCGCCTGCGCGTATTGCCGGGCTCTTTTAACAAAACGCTCAGTACAATATTTGATCTATGCTGAAAACAGCCCGTTTTTCAGGATAAATCCTATGCGTAACAGTATCCGTAAACAGATGATGCTCGCCGTCGGTGGCACCATTCTGGTGCTTCTTGCTCTGAGTGGCATTTTTACTTACGAGCAGGCCCGCAGCAGTCTCGAGCAAGCCATCGGTGAGCGCATTCAGGTAACCGGTGAACGTGCCAGCCGCTACGTCAGCAGCTGGATCAATAATAAAGGTCAGGTCTTAAGTGGCACCGCCAAAGCATTAATTAATGGCGACCGTATAACGGTGATCGAACAGGGGCTGACATCCGGTGACTATATGTTCCTCTATCTGGGCACCGACAGTGGCGAAATGATCATGCGTCCGGATGATGAATTACCAGCCGATTACGATCCGCGCACCCGCCCCTGGTATCAGCAGGCGATGGCAGAAAAACGCCAGGTTCTGACAGCGCCTTATGTTGACGTTACCACCAACGAATTAATCGTCACCTTTGCCGAGCCGCTGCGTGGCGGAGTGATCGGTGGGGATATTTCTCTCGAAGCCATCGTAAAAGAAGTGCTGGGTATCGAGCTCGGGGACAGTGGCTATGCTGCCCTGCTCGACAGCAAAGGCGATTTTATGGTCCATCCGGATCAGAAGCTGCTGGGTAAAAATGTTTCTGCCCTTCTCGGCAACGGCACACAACTGCAGCTGAATAAAATCCAGCAGGCCAGCTTTAATCAGCGCAACAGCCTGGTCGGACTTTACTCCATCGACGGTACTGACTGGCGTCTGCTGCTGGTGATGGATAAGGCCGAAGCCTTTGCCAGCCTGGCGACCCTGCGCTGGTCAAGCATGCTGATCGGCATTCTGACTATCGTGGTGGTAACCCTGATTGCCGGCATGATTATCTCTTACCTGTTACGACCACTGGTCGTGCTTAACAGTGCGATGTCGGACATTGCTCAGGGCGAAGCCGATTTAACCCGTCGCCTGCAGGTGACCCGGCACGATGAAATTGGCGCACTGAGTAACTCTTTCAATGTCTTTGTTTCATCCATCCATGAACTGGTTTCCCAGAGCCGCGACTCTTCCCGCGAACTGGATGGCATTGCCAAATCTGCACGCGAAAATGCCGAAAACAATAATCAGGCGGTGCAGTTGCAGCAGAATGAAATCAGTCAGGTTGCGGTAGCTGTTAACGAGCTGTCTTCCACCTCATCCGAAGTCGCGACCAATGCTTCTGATACGGCCAATGCTGCGCAAAGTGCAACCACTGAAGGTAATAAAGGCATTCAGAATGCGCAGGAAAATAAACGCCGCATGGATGGCTTATCGCAACAGATGGACAGTGCCACCGAAGTGATTAATCAGCTCGACAGTCAGGCGCAACAGATTACCGGTATTCTCGCGACGATTCAGGGCATTGCCGAACAAACCAACTTACTCGCTCTGAATGCCGCCATTGAGGCTGCCCGTGCCGGTGAGCAGGGCCGTGGTTTTGCCGTGGTTGCCGATGAGGTTCGCACCCTGTCCCAGCGTACCCACGAAGCCACAGGCGAAATTCAGGAAATGATCGACAGCCTGAAACACCACAGCCAGAATGCCGTGGGCATTATGGAAACCAGCAAACAGCTGACCGCCGAAACCGCCGGCAGCGCCATTCAGGTGACCGACAGTCTGACCGCGATTGCCGATGCGCTTAACGATATTTCCAGCCGCTCACAGAGCATCGCCAATGCCTCGCGTGAGCAGCATGCCGCCACCGAAGAAATCAGCCGTATTGCCACCGCCATTCAGGCAGCGTCGGATGATCTGGCGGCTAACGTTGAGCAGGCAACCCAGCAGTCTCACCAGCTGCATACCCTGAGTCACGATATCAGCTCAAACCTATCGCGTTTCCGCGTCTGAGCGTTATAGCAGGCCATTATCAATGGCCTTTAACACCGCCCGGGTGCGGTCGCGTACATTCAGTTTGGCCAGAATAAAGGACACCTGATTACGCACCGTGCCCGTCGATTTATGCAAGGCTCCGGCAATTTCCTGATTGGTATAACCTGCCGCCACCAGCCGCAGAACCTGCAGCTCTATCGCTGTCAGTGGCTCATCAGCCAGGCTGGTGCTGCTGTCAAACTCCAGCTCAAGGCGGTGTTCACTGATCTTACTCGTCACCGCCGGCTGTACCCATTGCCCGCCCTGATGCAGGGTTTCGATGGCGGCCAGCAACTCATCCAGCGCCACGTCTTTACGCAGATAACCACGCGCCCCCCGGCGCATACATTCCAGCACCAGCTCATGGTCATCAAAGGTGGTCAGAACCAGGACCGGTATATTGCAGCGCCGCTGGTGCAGTTCTGCCAGTAATTCTGTGCCGCTCATATTCGGCATACGGATATCCAGCAGGATGACGTCCGGCTGATGCTCTTCAATGGCCGCCAGTCCCTGCACGCCGTCACTGGCTTCGGCCACCACCCGGCACAGCGGGCGCAGATGCAACAGCGTGCGGATGCCTTCACGCACCAGTTGCTGATCCTCAATCAACACTACATTGATCATACGAGCAGTCCATTATCCCAGGGCAGGGTCAGTGTAAGTTTTAAACCATGCAGGCCACATTCCCAGTCGCAGCGGCCACCGATATCCTGCGCCCGTTCCTGCATGCCACGCATGCCATTACCGGGCACCGGCAGCTGCCGCAGCCCGCCGTTATCTTCTACCGTAAGCTGCAGGCTGGCGCCCTGTTGCCGCAACAGGATAGCCGCGCGACTGGCCTGACTGTGGCGCAGAATATTGGTCAGCGCTTCCTGCGCACAACGCAGTATCACTTCGGCGCAGTGCACATCATCGATAATCAGCCCCGGCTGAATCTGCAGCCAGACCCGCGGACGCGGCACCGCTTCCAGCAGGGAGGTCAGCGCCTGACGCAAATCCAGCCCGCGCCGTTCACGGAATTCAGACACCGCCTCGCGCATATCACTGAGCAACAGATGAGCAATAGTTCCGGCGCGGTCAATGGCGTGATCCCGCGGTTGCGCTTCGGTATGGCGGGCAATCTCCAGCTGAATACTGAGTGCCGCCAGATGGTGCCCGAGCAGGTCGTGCAATTCGCGCGCAATACGCAAACGCTCATCGCGCTTGCTGGCCGACGACAGCAGGCTTTGCGTGGCTTTCAGCTCACGCACCAGCTGCGAGGCATATTCCCGCGCCTGCTGTTCCGCCTGCAGGGTAAAACAGATGTACAGCGCAAAGAGGTTAAACAGCGCATAGAGCACGGTGTTGATCAGCACAAAGTCCTGATCAAACAACAGCCCCTGATACAGGCCCACCAGCAGCGGCACCAGCAGCGCGGCCAGCAGGCAACTGCGCCAGCTGAAATAACGCGGTAACTGCGCGATCACCAGAATCCACAGCACCGCACAGATGCCGCTGCCAAACAGCAACATCAGCAACAGAGCACTGACCATTGCCAGCCACAACCAGACTGGCGGGCGCCGGGCCTCACGCCAGGGCGGCAGACGTGCCAGCACATTCGCAACCAGATTCAGCAGAAACAGACCGCTTGTCAGTGCAATCCAGGCGGGGGTCGCCGGCACCCGGGTAACGGCCTCCACCTGGCCCAGCCAGAGGAAGATCAGCGCCGCAGCCAGAAAGCCGATGGTCAGTGCCGCCAGAATAATATCGGCGGCAATAATGAGGTTGGGTTTGATTCTGTTCACGGCCGCAGTGTGCCAGAGGCGCTGCCGTTGCTGAATAGGGCAAATGTCATCTTCTGCCTGTCGGCCCGGTGCCGCCGCACGTCTGTCGTGACATTTGCCACAAGGCAGCGCTGCCCCGCCGCTCTAGCATCGGTTACCACTGACCGGCGGAGCGACGTATGAATCAGGTTATCTATCTTTTATTCACCTCAGTCAGCTGCAGCCTGTGTATGGCGCCGCTGAGCCCGGCGCTGTATGCCAATGAAACGGCTCCGGCTGAATACTGGCAGCTGGAATATGGCGCCGGCACGCTGCAGCGCTCAATGCCCTGGCAGCAGGCGGAGAGCCAACATTTTAATTTTCCGCTGCTGTCAGCCCGGCGTGGAAACTGGCGCCTGGGCGTCGACGGCGCCCTGCTGCAGTATCAGTGGCAACAAAACAGCCACAGCCTGAGTGCTGGCATCGGTTTGCGGGATGAGGTGTTCGACAGCCGCTTATGGGGCAAAGCCGACAGCAATGACCCGGTATTTGATGGCTATCGCAGCGATGGTGGCGATACCACCTTTCAGCTGCGCGGCGGCTGGGGCTGGCTGAATGCTGGTGTCGAGCAGGATATTTCTTCGCACTCCGGTGCACTGACCGCCGATGCCAGCATCACCCTGCCCCTGTTTTATCTGCAGGGCGGTACGCGCGCCCAGCTGCTTGCCGGTACACGCTGGCTGAGCGAATCTTACAGCCGCTATGTGTATGGCATCAGCCCGGAACAAAGCAACGCACTGCGCTCCGAATACCAGCCGCAGCAGGCGTTTAATCCGCAACTGACGCTGCAGGCGCTGTGGCCCATCAGTCCGCAGTGGCTGCTGCGTCTGCGCTGGCAGCAGGAGTGGCTGGACGACACCCTGCAGGACAGCCCGCTGGTCGGCCAGCCGGTCAGCCGTCAGGCAATGCTGCTGCTGAGCTGGTCACCGGACTGATGCCGGCTCAGGTTCCGTTCAGAGCCAGCAGCCGGGCTCAGTGGCGGTGCTCTTTAATCCAGCGCACAAAGGTGTAATGGCGCAGCCCCCGACTGTCGATGCGCAGGAATACTTCCAGATCACCACGGCGTGAAACTGAAATCCCCCAGCCGGGATGATCCTCCACTCCGGCCTTATTACAGCCTTTGCCCTGCGGCGCATTACAGCCGCCGCTGTCACCGCCACCACCACTATCGCCACCAGCGTAAGAGTCATAGCTGTCAGTGCTGCTGTAGAGACTGTCCAGCTCTTCATAGTCATGCGCATTGGGGTAAGGGTACGGCGGGTCCTGATAATCCATGCAGGTAAACAGCGGCAGGTTATCAAAGACCTCGTCCTGATGATCCAGACCCAGATCGTGGCCCAGCTCCTGACAGGCCACACTCTGGCGCCACTCAAAGGTGTCGTAATAACCGTTGGCATAGCCCGGCGAGAAGTAGGAGTCGTTGAGTTTGGTATAGGCCGATGTGATATGGCCATAACCATCCACCGAAATACCCGCCACGCCCAGCCAGCCGTTATAGCCATAGGCCAGATTGCAGATACGCATACCCCCACTGCCACCTTTGCAGCTGCGCCGGGTTTTACTGCTGGTATCGCCCTCACTTTCTACCAGCGTCAGCCGTGAGGACAGCGACCAGTCGGCCACCGCCTGGGTGACAAAGGGGTCCCACTCGCTGGTCGTGCTGTTAATCAGAGTCAGGGTAAAGGGACTGACGGTACTGGCCCAGTGATAACCGTTCCAGTTGTGATCAGCCCGGACAGCCGGAGCCAGTGACAAGGTCACCGCCGCTCCGGCCAGAAGAAGTGAATGTTTCATAGCAGCCTCCCCCGCAGAAACACAACAGGCAGAAGGCCGGCGGCAGACAGACACCGTCGGTCGGACTGCTTTCAGTATAGCGGCGGAAGCTTTTGCCAGTACTTTGGCATTAGATTGTTTTTATCTAATCACCTTTCTTTATTTCACCCTTCACCAGAGGGTGACAGACCTGATCACCGTAGTAATCGTTGCTGTAGTTACACTGCAAGTTACACTGCGTGGTCACAACGGTTTTCCGGCGACGGCTGAGTTGAGTGAGCAAAGTTCGGACCTGTTTCATCATATTACTCCTGTGACGATGGCATCTGTGTGCCGGATGAACAACAGACTAAGCAGGATTCATTCATAGTTGAAATCGTATTTCCAAAAGATGCTGATTCAAATTTTCTATTAAAACCATTACTACTGCACAGATACCCACAATGACCGGAAATTCTATATCAAAAAAAATTGATATAGATTTCCTGTGCGTCTAAACTGCGCAGCATGAACACCGCGACCCCCTTATCTGAATTACCCGCAGCGACAGAAATGAGCCTGCAGCAACTGGCACAGGCTGCAAAAGCCGCCGGCGACCCGTTGCGTATGGGAATTCTGCAGTTACTGGGTCAGGGCGCGTTTGGCGTACTGGAGCTGTGTCAGGTGTTTGGCATTAAACAGTCCGCGATGAGCCATCACTTAAAGGTGCTGGCTCAGGCCGGACTGGTCAGCAGCCAGCGTGAAGGCAACAGTATTTTTTACCGCCGTCCGCTGCTCACCGCCAATGGCCACTGGAGCCTGTGGTTAAAGTCGCTGTTCAGCGCCATCGATGCGGCAACGTCCGAGCTGGACAGCGGCGCGGTTGAGCAGGTACTGAGCGAGCGCGCTGAAGCCTGTGCTGAGTTCTTTGCCCGCCATGCCGGTGAGTTTAAAGAGCAGCAGGATCTGATCGCGTCCTGGGATCAGTATGGTGATGCCCTGACGACCATTCTTGCCTCCCTGACCGGACAAGCAGGAAAAGCGGTGAGCACTGGCTACGCTCTGGAAATCGGTCCTGGCGAGGGGGCATTTTTGCCCCAGCTGGCACGCCGTTTCAGTGCCGTAACGGCACTGGATATTTCGCCGGACATGCTCAGCAAGGCGCAGCAGACCATCAGCCGCGAAGCGCTGCAGAATGTGCACTGTGTGCTGGGCGACACCAGCACATTGCGCGCACAGCAGGACGGCCAGTTTGATTTTGCCGTCGCCAATATGGTGTTGCACCACGTGCCGGCACCGAAAACTATTTTCACCGATGTCGCACAGCTGTTGCGCGATGGCGGTACTTTGCTGGTCACCGATCTGTGTCGTCACGATCAGGTCTGGGCCAGAGAATCCTGCGGCGATCTGTGGCTGGGATTCGAACCGGCGGATTTATCCGCCTGGGCGCAGGAAGCTGGTCTGAATGAAGGCCAGAGTCAGTTTTTAGGTTTAAGGAACGGGTTTCAGATCCAGTTCCGTTTGTTTTACCGCGCAGCCGCGAACGGCCAGAAATAACAGCCGGACGCCTGCGCGCTAACCATTATCAAGAGGGCTTACCATGAGCGAATATTCCATTTTCACCTCCGAGTCGGTGTCTGAAGGCCACCCGGATAAAGTTGCCGATCAGATTTCTGATGCCGTACTGGATGCGATTATTGCCCGCGACCCATACGCCCGCGTTGCGGTTGAGACTCTGGTAAAAACCGGTATGGCGGTGGTCGCCGGTGAAGTGACCACCTCCTGCTACGTTGACCTCGAAGATATCGTGCGTGAAGTCATCACCGGTATCGGCTACAACAGCTCTGACGTTGGTTTTGATGGCCAGACCTGTGCCGTTCTGAATGGTATTGGTAAGCAGTCTGTGGATATCAACCAGGGTGTTGACCGTGCCAAGCCTGAAGATCAGGGCGCCGGTGACCAGGGCCTGATGTTCGGCTACGCCACCAACGAAACGCCAAACCTGATGCCTGCACCGGTGTATTACGCTCACCTGCTGGTACAGCGTCAGTCCGAATTACGCCGTAACGGCACTCTGCCGTGGCTGCGTCCGGATGCCAAATCTCAGGTCACCATTAACTGGGAAAGCGGTTCACCAAAAGTGGATGCCGTTGTTCTGTCTACCCAGCACGATCCAAGCATCAGCCTTGAAGACCTGCGCGCAGCGGTGCTGGAAAACATCATCAAGCATGTACTGCCGGAAGAGTGGCTGCACGAAGGCACCCTGTATCACATCAACCCGACCGGCAACTTCGTGATCGGTGGTCCGGTTGGCGATTGTGGTCTGACCGGCCGCAAGATCATCGTTGATACCTACGGCGGTATGGCCCGTCACGGTGGTGGTGCATTCTCTGGTAAAGACCCATCCAAGGTTGACCGTTCAGCCGCTTATATGGGCCGTTATGTTGCCAAGAACGTGGTTGCTGCAGGTCTGGCTGACCGTTGCGAGATCCAGGTGTCTTATGCCATCGGCGTGGCTGAACCAACCTCTATTTCGGTAAACACTTTCGGTACCGGCAAAGTCTCTGACATTGAGCTGGCGAAAATCATCCGCTCAGTCTTCGACCTGCGTCCATACGCCATTCAGAACCAGCTGGAACTGCTGAACCCGATGTATCAGCTGACCGCCGCTTATGGTCACTTCGGTCGCGAGCCGTTCGAAACCAGCTACAGCTACAAAGAAAATGGCGAAGAAAAAACCAAAACCTTTACCGCTTTCACCTGGGAACGTACTGACAAAGTCGACGCCCTGAAAGCAGCCGCCGGTTTATAAGACACTAATTTTTCAGGCCGCCGGCATCCCCCGGCGACCATTTTGAGGACGTTATTATGACAACCTTCACCGATTATAAAGTTGCCGATATGGCGCTGGCCGACTGGGGCCGCAAAGAAATCAAAATCGCTGAAAGCGAAATGCCGGCGCTGATGGCGCTGCGCCGTAAATACAAAGAGTCTCAGCCATTAGCGGGCGCGAAGATCATGGGCTGTATTCACATGACCATTCAGACCGCGGTACTGATTGAGACTCTGGTCGATCTGGGTGCCGAAGTACGCTGGTCTTCATGCAATATTTTCTCTACTCAGGATCACGCTGCTGCGGCGATTGCAGCAGCCGGTATTCCGGTATTCGCCTGGAAAGGTGAAACCGAAGAAGAATTCCTGTGGTGTATTGAGCAGACCATTCTGTCGGAAAAAGACGGCAGCACCCCATGGGATGCCAATATGATTCTGGATGATGGCGGTGACCTGACTGAGATGGTTCACTCCAAGTATCCCGCCATGCTGAACAGCATCCACGGTATTTCTGAAGAAACCACCACCGGCGTGCACCGTTTGCTGGAAATGCTGGCCAAAGGCGAGCTGAAAGTACCGGCCATCAACGTTAACGATGCCGTAACCAAATCCAAGAACGACAACAAGTACGGCTGCCGTCATTCCCTGAACGACGCCATCAAACGTGGTACCGATCACCTGCTGTCCGGTAAAAAAGCACTGGTTATCGGTTACGGCGATGTGGGTAAAGGTTCTGCCGCATCCCTGCGTCAGGAAGGCATGATCGTTAAAGTTACCGAGATCGATCCGATCTGTGCCATGCAGGCGTGTATGGACGGTTACGAAGTTGTATCCCCCTATGTCGGTGGCATCAACACCGGCAGTGCAGAAGGCATCAACAAAACCCTGCTGGCCAACACTGACCTGCTGGTGACCACCACCGGTAACGTCAACGTCTGTGATCAGTACATGCTGGCAGCACTGAAGTCCGGTGCTGTGGTGTGTAATATCGGTCACTTCGATAACGAAATCGACACCGCATTTATGCGTAAAAACTGGGAGTGGGAAGAGATCAAACCCCAGGTGCATAAGGTTTACCGCGATAAAGCCTCCGACGATCACCTGCTGCTGCTGTCTGAAGGCCGTCTGGTTAACCTGGGCAACGCAACCGGCCACCCGTCACGCATTATGGATGGCTCGTTCGCCAACCAGGTTCTGGCACAGATTTATCTGTACGAGCGTAAGTTCGCCAGCATGATGGAAGCGGAAAAAGCGGAAAGCGTGTATGTGAAAGTACTGCCGAAGAAGCTGGACGAAGAAGTTGCCCGTGACATGGTAGAAGGCTTCGGTGGTGTTATCACCCAGCTGACTCCGGATCAGGCGAAATACATCAACGTACACGTTGATGGCCCGTTCAAGCCGGAAGCGTACAAGTATTAATAACAGAACGGGGGCTTTGCCCCCGGCCTGAATAACCGCTCAACAGACGGCCAACAGCCGCAGAATACGAGGTCAGCATGACCACTTTAAGTTTTGAATTTTTCCCGACCCAGACCGACGAAGGCACCAGCAAACTGCTCGCAGTGCGCGATGAGCTGGCAGCGTTTGATCCGGAATTTTTCTCGGTAACTTACGGCGCCGGTGGCTCCACCCGTGACCGTACCTTTGCCATGGTTGAGGCCATCCAGCAACGTGGTATCGCCGCTGCGCCGCACCTGTCCTGTGTCGGTGACAGCACCGCCGATCTGCGCGATCTGCTGCAACGCTATCAGGCACTGGGCATTAAACGCATAGTGACCCTGCGTGGTGATCTGCCATCCGGCTCTGGTCTGGCCAGCAGTGAGCTGCGTTACGCCAACGAACTGGTGGAATTTATCCGTAAGGAAACCGGCGACCATTTCACCCTTGAAGTGGCGGCGTATCCGGAAATGCACCCACAGGCCAGCAGCTTTGAAAAAGACCTGCAAAACTTTGTACGCAAAGTGAAAGCCGGCGCCGACAGTGCCATTACCCAGTACTTTTTCAACGCCGACAGCTACTTCCATTTTGTTGATCGTGTACGTGCGATGGGCGTCGATATCCCGATTATTCCGGGCATTATGCCGATCACCAATTACAGCAAGCTGGCACGTTTTTCTGACAGCTGTGGTGCTGAGATTCCACGCTGGATCCGCAAGCAGCTGGAAGCCTACGGCGACGACAGCGACAGCATTGTGAAATTCGGTGAAGAAGTGGTTACCGACATGTGCCGTCGTCTGCTTGATGGTGGCGCACCGGGTCTGCATTTTTACACCCTGAATCAGGCTAAACCCAGCCTGGCAGTGTGGAAAAATCTGGTCTGACGCAACTGCTCTTTGTGCCTTCTTTGAAACTGTCAGCTTCACCCCCCTGTGTCTTTTCGCTAAAATGCAGCTAACACAGGGGTTTCCATGAATTTTGTATTTTTTGCCGCACGGCAGCTACACCGGCAATATTTCAGCCGGGTCAGTCAGCAGCTGAACACCTTGGAACCACAAGGCCGCAGTGAGGTCTTGTGGCATAAGACCCTGTGGCAAACCATATATTGGATACCGCAGTTAGCCTTCAACAACAGTAAAACAAGCCAGCAGCGGCAACAAATCGTTAACGACCACCTTCGCGAAAAGCAGAATAGCCGCAAAGGTCGTCTGCGTTCTGCATTGTACTGGCGGTGTTTTCGTCGGCTGAAAACCGTCGAGGCACGGCTGTTATTTGCTATATACCGTCAGGCTCTGATTCAGACCAACACCCACCAGATGGTGATATGGAATGGCTTAAAATACCGCCAGCGGCTGGCGGTGTGTGCTGCCGAATCCTGTGAAATGAAGGTCGTTTATATGGAAAACGGTCTACTACCTGACATGACCACAATAGATCCGAAAGGCATCAACTACCTCAATTCCGTGCCTCGTGACATTAATGCATTTCAAGCACTGGCTCCCATTGATCTGTCTCCGCTCAATAAATCACTGAAACAACAATTTGCACCGCGTCCACAGCACCTGCCTGAAAGTTATATTTTTGTACCATTTCAGGTAAATACTGACAGTCAGGTAGTGTTATTTTCCCCTTGGATCAAGGACATGTATGCACTGGTTCAGGAATTTGAACAAGCTGCCGAGAAACTTGACAAGCAGATGCCGGATATTATTTTTAAAACACACCCTGCATGCGACCAGAACTACGCTGAACTGATCAAACACCTCGAAAACCATAATAAACTGCATATCGACAACGACACCCCAACCCCTGTGCTGATTCAGCACGCGATGGCTGTCGCCACAATTAATTCTACTGTTGGTATTGAGGCGTTATTACTGGATAAAAAGCTGCTTGTGCTGGGCCATGCGTTTTACAGTTACCCCAGCCTGAGCCTGCGTGCAGACAGCCAGCAAGCATTACAACATTGCCTGCAACAGCTGCCTGACTGGCAACCTAACCACCTGCATATCCAGCAGTTTTTTAACTATCTATCCAACCGTTACCAGCTACCAGGGAAATGGCAACACGCTGACGAGGGTCACTTACAGGCCTGTGCCCAACGCTTACTGGAGCTGAGTAAATAATGGCAAGCCATCTGTTTCTGGCGTCAACGCCATTTAACGTATTAACTGCAGCCATGGTCGCTTTTGAATTGCCAAAGGGCGACCAGGCGATATTGGGGTTGATTGATCAGACGAGGACAACCCAGGTATTCCGCGATATTTTGGCGAAGTGGCCCGACACCCCATTTAAGCAAATTCTACTGATATCAGAAAAGGTGCCGAACAAGCAGAAGCGTACCGCCCGAAAAGAGGCGTTCCGCAATATCGACCGATGTCTGACAGAATGTGCTCCTGATTGGATATACACAGGTAACGATCGCCGTATTGAGTTTCAATATGCAATAGCCCACAGCCCTGAAGCAAAGGGGGCCTACATTGATGATGGTACTTATAGCTACCTAGGACGCCCTACCAGTTGGTTTAGCGACAGAATTTTTGACAATCTGCTGAAAAAAGCAACTTACGGTCGCTGGTGGAAACAGCCTAGCCAAATTGGCGCATCGGAATGGATTGATAAAGCAATCGTAGCCTTTCCCGAGATGGTTATTCCCGAAATCCGCAGACGAGGATGCAAACAATTACCCAATAATCTTGATCGTTCGGAATTCAGATCCTTGACCGAATTGGCCATACAGGGGCATGTAGAGCAACTACAACGAGTCGCCACATTGGTATTGCTACCTCACAACTCTGCCGTTTCTGATTCGCAGGCCAACTTAACCTCATTACTTAGTAAGGTTAATGGGGCGGTGTTTTATAAGCATCATCCACGCACGGAAGAACGTTATAAAACACCAGAACAACTCAAAAACTTCTGGCAATTACCAAGTAACAGCCATGAATTACCATCATCAACGCCTATCGAAATAATACTTCCATTGCTTGCGGAAAGGGTAACTGTGATTGGTGGCTTATCGACTGCACTGTTAACCTGCAAATGGCTACGGCCGGATCTGCAAGTAATATCGATGGATCGGGAGCCTGAGTCACGTCTATGGTTAAACTTATTGCTGGCCCTGGGAATAAGAACAGCAGCACAAGATAACAAACAAGGCGTACTAACGTTTCGAGCTGAGCATTTTATTGCTGCTGGCAGAGACCGCAGCTGCTACCGCCACCCAGAATATCCTGACAGCCTCTGCATTAAGGTATCTCCAAGAGATGACACTCAATCAAGGCGGGAAGTCAGCTATTATAAAAAGCTGATCAATCGCAATATTCCGTGGGACTATATTTCACGTTATCACGGCACGGTATCAACAAACCTTGGCCGAGGAGAGGTATTTGACTACATCACCGATTGTGATGGTAGTCCTGCTAAAACCATACGACACTACGTAAAAAGTAAAGAAATTAATATTAAAGATATGCAGAATCTCTTATCCCCTCTGGTTGATAATTTGATTGCCAATAACATCCTGATGAAGGACATGAGTGATTCCAACATAGTATTAAAAAAAACCGGAGACAATCTAACACCCATTATAATAGACGGCCTTGGAGATACATTTGTTAGTCTTCGCAGCTATATGCCTTACTTCAGCCGAAAAAGAATCGAGAAGAGCTATCGGAAAATGATCAAAAAACTTATAAGCGAGTTTGGCTCATGACAAGTCTGGAAGAGCAAATACTTCACCTCGAGAAAAAAGGCGAGAAGACAAGAAGTCTTCTTAAAATCTGGTATAAAACTCTGAAAGAGTTTAAGAAAAGACATGGTTATTTTCCAAATCTTCTTACACCAAAATCATTCAGTGAAAAATTAACTTATCGCAAATTATATCAGCGTAGTCTATTACTTCCACTATCCAGATTTGCCTGCAAATATTCTGTGCGAGATTACATCAAAACATCTGTTGGCGAAAAGCACTTAATACCGCTTATTGATACAATCTTTGACTCCAAAGATTTCTCGCTGGATAAGCTACCATCATCTTTCATTATGAAAGCATCGCATGGTAGTGGCTGGAACTATATTGTTCACGACAAGAAAAAAGAGGATGAGACTCAGTTAAGGCGTCTCATTTCCGCCTGGCTGAACTGCAACTACTCTATCAGTTTTACTGGCGAATCACAGTACGAAAACATCCGGCCTTGTGTCGTTGTTGAAGAGTTACTTATTGATGAAAATGGTAAAGTACCTAAAGACTATAAATTTCACTGTTTTGGGAAAGCAGGAAGCGAGAAAGTTATTATTCAGGTAAGCACTGATCGCCTCCAGGATCACTCATTAGCTTTTTTATCAGAAGACTGGGATTTGCTTGATCTGAGCTTTGACAAATATAAGAAAACCAGTATCAAACCGGAAAAACCTGAAGATTTAATCCAGCTGATATCTATTGCAAAAGATCTATCAAAATTTTTCGATTACTCCAGAATCGATTTATACACACACCAATCGAACATATACTTTGGTGAAATTACGTTCCTTCCTGGCAATGGAATGGAAAAGTTCAATCCGGAAGAAATGGACCTGGAGTTTGGACTATTAATGAAAGATTTTGAGCTGAAAAAAGACCCTATATTAAAGCGATTTATTCGTTGAGAGAACTTTATGAAACCTGAACTGCATGCTTTATGGATTGGTGGAAACTTAAGCAAAGTGGAGCAGATATGTCTCTCTTCATTTGTTAAGCATGGGCATACCGTCAACCTGTATCATTATGAAGAAATCACCAATGCTCCTGACGGCGTCAATTTGATTGATGGCAACACGGTAGTATCCAGCGATGAAATTTATACCTATCCAAATGGTAGTTATTCAGCATTCTCGAATTTGTTCCGCTGGGAAGTTCTGTATCAGAAAGGTGGCTGCTGGATTGATACAGATATGATATGCATCAGGCCATTCGATTTCGATAGCGAAGTTATATTTGGATGGCAGGATACAGAAACAATCAATGGTGCTGTAGTTGGCTATCCCAAAGGGCATGAAACACCAAAATACCTCGCCTACCTGTGTCGTAACCCCAACACCCTGTTACCGTATGACAAACCTGGCCACAAACTCAGAAAATTCATCCGGAAATACCTGCAGGGCAACAAAAGAGGCAACATTAAATGGGGCGAAGGAGGCGGTGTTCAGGGATTCAGCAAGTATGTTCAATATACTGGCGAGTCCAAACTTGCACACAACTACTTAGCATTTTACCCAGTTCATGCCAAATGTTGGGGGGCTCTCTTTGACGGTACAATCACACTAGAGAGCCCAGTAATTGCGCAGAGCTATGGCGTTCACCTTT
This sequence comes from Thalassolituus sp. ST750PaO-4, assembly GCF_020320405.1. Classification (NCBI taxonomy): domain Bacteria; kingdom Pseudomonadati; phylum Pseudomonadota; class Gammaproteobacteria; order Oceanospirillales; family Oceanospirillaceae; genus Thalassolituus; species Thalassolituus sp. ST750PaO-4. The sequence continues at coordinate 722,335 of NZ_JABVCB010000005.1, read as the reverse complement.
GGAATGAAAATTTAAGGAAAACGTCATTCGGGAAAAATGGCCCCTTTCCGGAGAAAAGTTTTATTGCCGAATGCGAAAGAAAGTTCTTAGGTTAAATGAGTTTTTAACTGCATTTGAATTGAAAGCTGCTTCACTCTGCTCAGAAAGCTGTAACGCCTGGCCGATTCATCATAACGATAGGCTAATGGCTTACAGCCGAAGAAACATGCTCGCTCAGCATCCACTGCATTACTACAGCAACAAATTTCCTGATGGTGGTAACATTTTCATTTACAAAATTAGAAATCACATCAACTTACTCTTCCCAAAAATTTTCATCCAAAAATTTCTGCTGGAGATATATTGATACCTTTAGGGAATAGCCAGATGCATCTATCTTGAAGAGCACGAGCATTCTGATAACATCAATGCATTTTGAAAACATCAATGCATTTTGAAAACATAAAGAAATTACTACCGTTCCAACAGTACAATCAACCGGACATCATGTGGAAATATTCAGCTTAATACCAATAAAAATCTTATTTATTTTCCTTGCAGGATACTGCTGGAAAAAGCTTTTTGAAGTTGCACGACACCAAAATCATGAAGCATTAGCAAAGTTTATGCTTTCCATGTCGTTCTTCTCAATAGTTCTGTCTGTGTTTTCCTCCGGGAAAATATACCCATATGGAATATCAACTGATCTTTTCGTTTTTGCGATTTTCCTTGGGATTTTTCTGGGGTTTTCAAACCCAAGAAAGCGCAACAGACCTGTACTATACCTTTCACTGATAATTCCTACGTCTGTCACTTTCATATACATATCACATTTCTTCATTGTCGGTGGAGCTCTCAACAAAGATACTATATTTGCCCTATTACAATCCAACCCTAGGGAATCTCTCGAATATGCGAAGAGCTTTATTTCTCTGCTGGTGATACTGGGAACACTGGTATTTCTTGCATTTCCTTATGTGTTTATGCGAAATCTTCACGATAAAAACGCAAACCCATCACCCTTACTGAAGTTATCTTCAGTTGTCATCCTCTGTATTTTCGCAATTTCAGTATCACCTGTAGAAAGAGGACTATTCACTTTTCCGGTACACTCCTATATAGAATTCAAAGAAGACTCCATGGAGCTGAAAGAACGCGAAGCGGAATACTCAAAAATCAAAAAAGAAGAATATTCATTTTTCAAAAATAAGTCTGGTGAGATTTATATAGTTGTAATCGGTGAATCACTAAATAAATATCACATGTCTCTTTATGGATATCAATCAGATACAACACCCAAACTACAAGAAATGTACAACCAGGGAGAGCTGATTATTGCAAGGAATTCATACTCCAACTATCCACTTACTATCCCTGCGTTATCCCAGGCACTCACAGATGCTAACCAAAGGAATACGAAAAACCATACAAACTCTCAAGGTATTATACGCGTTCTGAATAAAGCAGGTTTTTCCACCCACTGGATAGGAAATCAACCTCTTTCCACAAGCTATGATATGATGCTCGGTCTTGTTGCAAAAGAAGCAATGAATATCACACTCTTGCATGATGCTAAATTTGGTACAGCCAATTCAAATCTCCGTCGTTTTGATGAAGAACTTCTGCCGTATATAAATAAAGCTCTGGATGAACATCGCAACGGCGAGAATACAGTAATATTTGTACATCTTGCAGGTAGTCATACAGATTATTGTAAGAGGTATCCTGAAGATTTTGAGTTTTTCAAAGCACCTATTTCAGAGCGTATATGGACTCGGATAATTGATGGCGGCCTTGGTAAGTCTCTTGAATGCTACAATAATAGTGTTAGATATAATGATACCGTTGTTTCTACTATCCTGCACAATTTAAAGGAACGCTTAGGTAGTTCGAAAGTAGGGGGATTTGTCTATTTTTCCGATCATGGTGAAGATGTATTACGTGGGGCTGGACATTCTACATCAAATTACTCTCAGGCTATGGTTGAATCACCTGCTATCTTTTGGCTGTCCGAACAATACAAAGTATTATATGATAAGTCTTTTTCAAACCTCTTAGAAAATAAAGAGGAGTTATTTCCTAATGATTTTATCTTTGACAGCATCATTGGGATGACTAATATTTCTTCTGACGGTACGACATTAAAGAAAATTTATTGCAATGAGTGCGATATTTTCAATAGTAAATATTCACTTAAAGAAGAGGATGCGTGGACAATGCACAAAAAGAAAAAATATACACCTGCCAATACTCCACGATAGAATTTTTACTAAGAATCTCAGGCACACATGGGGGCGGAGACCTTAATCTGTCATCAACGTTCATAGCCAGTATTAATATTAAAAGCTCCCCTGATGCTGGCTATACTTTCTTGTATATACATGCTGTAACATTATAGGGCCCTGACGTATCACTTCCTCTATTGGGCATCAGATCGAAGTGAGCTAGATTTAAGCCTGATCACCCAGCCGAAGAAACAAACCGGATAGGTTAAGATTCTGTTCATAAACCAAGAATCTTCTTAATTTTCATCACATTTATGGGATACATATAGATAAATATCACATAGCCGAATTCAGACCATAATCCTATCCAATGATGGTTGAAGCGGAAAACAAGCCAAAGATTTTCTGCTAGAATGCTAACTCGGCATTACCCGTTGTACGCTGAATACTTACCTGAGTAACGACAGAAAATGATCAGCAGTCAGTGGATGAATAATTGTTAGCGACAAGAAGATAGCGAATTTTTTGATGCTGAACATAATGAGAGAAGGAGAAGCTTGCCAGTATATCTTGGCTAGAGTGGTATTAATCTGCTCATGGCAGGCCTCCATAAATTGCCCTTGTTCGACCTCATAAGTTCCAATTGTGAATTATTTGACCTTCTAGCTTCCAACTGTATAGGTCAGGTAAGCCTTGAGATATGCACGGATAAACATTTGCCCCCTACCAGCACTGAAAGGTAGACTGCACCGCGAACAGTACATGGACCCCGTATGGCTAACTCAGTTTACTTCGCATCAACAACTCTCCACCTCTATACCGCCGCCGCTATCGCTGCCGGCCGTCCCGGCGAGGATGCTCATCTGATATTCATCGATCAGCCCGAAGGGAAACCGTATGCGCTGTACGATATTGTCTGTAATTGGCCGGACTCACCTTTTTCTTCTGTCAGTTTGTATTATGGCCGTTTTCCCGGCCTGCTGAATAAACTGAAAAGACGCAGACAGCTGTTTAGCACCCTGAAAAGTAAACTGGCCGAATTGTTACCGGAACATATATTTGTCGGCAATGACCGCCGTATTGAATTCCAGTTTGCTATGCACGCGGCCACAACTCTTGGTTGCAATCCTGTTGGTCATTATATGGACGAGGGAGTATTCACCTATGTGGGCAGAAAAGCCTCCCGTTCATTCAAGGACATGATCATTGATAATTTTATTAAAAAAATCAGCTATGGTATGTGGTGGAAAAATCCTCCAACCATCGGCGGTTCCGACTGGATAAGTTATATACATCCGGCTTTTCCCGACCTGGTACATCCGTTATTACGCGGGAAGCATATAACACCGCTTGATGCTTCCCGTTTCAACAGCCCGGCCATGCTGGAGCTGTCAGAAACGATGATGCTGAATAACGGAGTTGAGCCAGCTGCTTTGGCAGAGATAGATACTTTTGTCACACTGCCTCATGAGTCATTATTTGAGCGAGACCCGGACTATAAGAAACGCATCCTCGCTATCATCCGGCAACAGAGCACACAAGGTAAGCGGGTTGCCGTCAAATACCATCCCCGTAATAAACAGCCGGATCCATTGTCACTCGCTGCTGAAGGTGTTTGCCTGTTACCTTCTCAGGTCAGTTTTGAGGCTTTGCTCCCCTATTTGTCAGATCAATGTGAAGTGTGGGGCGATTTGTCCTCAACAATGGTCATAGCACGCTGGCTCCGACCAACCTTAAAAGTAACAGCATTTACTTCTGAGAAGCCTGATTTCTACAAATTATTTGAAAATATTGGCATTACTACAATGGAAACCATCTCTCATCTTGATCAACGCTGATACACACTGTGTGTTAGCGTTCTTTTTATCATGGTGCCTCTTATCTTAAAACATCGCCGCTATAGTAAAACTTACATATTTGCAGGAACCGAATGACATACATTACCAACCATACGACCAGCCTGCTCAAAAATCTCTGGCGCGATATCTCTGCTAATCCTCTGTCGTATATTATTACACTGCTTGTTGCAATTTTTCTAATCGTACAGCCCATCAAAAAATCGATAGCAACCGATGTCAGTATCCTGTTCTGGCTGCTTGGGGCCATTGTTCTGATATCCGGAAAAGTAAAAATCCGCGCTCTGGCTCCTTATCGTAAAACCATTCTTGCTGGATTTGCATTTTTCTTTGTGGCATTGATTTCATTACTGCTGTCGGACTACCCCGCGGATCTGCAGAAGCTGGAACCTGAATTCCGTTTATTGTTACTGCCACTGATAATCGCCGGTATTTATTTCTCAGGCCTGCGTGCTCCTCAACTGGTCTTTGCATTATTACTCGGTAGTATCAGTTATGTTTGGGTCACCCATGACCAGTTAGGTGGGTTTAAAATTGTACGCAGAGTCTTCGGTGATGAAAATTCTGTCGGCTTTGGCAATGGCGCTTTTCTCCTGACGGTAATCTCAGCCTATTTCAGCTTTTCATTCTGGAAATCAGGTAAGCAGATTTCTGCTTTAGCCTTACTGGCCTCAATGTTCTATCTGTATGCTGCAATGGCCTCTGGCACTCGTGGCAGCTTTCTGGCACTCCCAGTGATTTTTCTTTTTTTCATTATCCATTTCAGAAATGTGAAAATCATTTTTGCCAGCTTGGCAGTCTTCACTCTCCTGTCAACGGCTGTTTATTATTCACCACTACAATCCGGCATTGATCGGGCAGTAAAAAGCGTAACCAGCTACGTTAAAGGTGAAAGCAACAACCAAAACTCTACCGGTGCCAGATTGGTACTCTGGGAAACCGCAATCTGTATGGCCAAAGAGAAGCCTGTGTTCGGTATTGGAACGCATCAGTTCCGCCCAGCAAGCCAGGACCAGAGCTTAGGTTGCGATTACGACACAGGGGGAGGACGCTATTTTGTTCAGGCCCACAGTCTGTATTTTAACACTCTGGCTACTATGGGACTGACAGGCCTTACTTGCCTGATGCTGTTTGGTTTTTTCCTGTGCAGGGAAAGCCTGAATGTCCGGCCTGACTATCCACACAAATATGCGGTGGTGATTATCACGCTGACAATCGCCGGTTATTCCTTAACCGTCGATGGGTTCTTTATACGATTTATTGCTGAAAAACATCTGACGTTACTGGGAGTAATGCTCGGTATTATGTTGCATGGACAGCAGAAGGCAGCGTTACAACGTTAATCCCGGCATCCTGCATAGCACTCAGGAGACTCTCCCGCTGATATTGATTCTGAATGGGAGAGCTCTCTGCACCAACAGCATAACACCGGATGGATGGATCAATCAGACGGGCAGTAAAAAGAGCTGTACTGTTGCAGGAAATAACATAACGGCAGCCAAGCACAGCAATCATTTCCTCAATACAGAGGTAAGGACCGGAAACCGGTTCCATCCCATCTGTTCTGAACTCTGCTGTTACAGCGCGAGGGTGAGGAGCATAAAAAATACGTTGCGGCTTCAATACACCAAGCAGGCTATGTATCTCAGCAGTAACTGTGGCGACAAAGTCATGATTGGCCTGATGATAGGCAAGAAAATTTTGTCCGATAATCATTGCGCTATCAGATTCACCTGTCTTTGAAAATTGTACAGGAAACTCTATATAACGCTCTTTATCCGCACAATAACCCGTATTCAGACCATTAAACGAATAAATAACATCAACCCACTCAGAATCTGCCCCAAGCTCGTCGCCGTCATATTGCAGAACGCGGTAGCCCGGCGCCAGAAGCCTGAGTTTCAGACTCCACTTTTTTAAATTCTTACGGCAGGCGGCAGTGATATTACTGCTGAAGATATTTAATGCACCATCCGGTAACAGTGCGACCTTGCCGAGTTTCTTTCTCCTGAACTGAGCAGTCAGAACATTGTTATAAATATCGTCTATACGGGGGATATATAAAACGCAGGAATCACTACCCACTGAAAGAGATTCAGCAACATTCAACACTGTGCGGGTATTTTCCTTAATAAAACGGATCTTACCCAGCAGACCGCCGTGGTGATTACGGTCCAGCAAGGTCAGATTATTTTTTCCCCGTTCAGCCGCCGCATTCTGCAGCTTATCTGATGTCACGAAGTAATGGGCAACATCACGGTCCACCGATAAATACTGATCTTCTATCGCCATAGCTGCCAACAGTTGCAGTTCAGTCTCAACGATAAAAAGATGCCCTGTCATATCCTGACCATGCTCGGCATTCGTCCGTGAATCAGAGTTCATAATCTGTGAATATTTTTCCAGGTTTTCAGTACGCCATCATTAAACGACACCGCTTTTCTCGGTAAGCTCAGGAGATTCTGATCAGGCAGTGCCAGACCTTTTACGGTGGTTGTGCCAACACGATATCCGGCTTTGGCTGCCTGCTGCCCGACCTCTTCACTGAAACTACCGTAGGGGTAACAGATATGATCAACCGTATCACCGAGAAGCTCTTCAAGATCCTGTTTGCTCTGTTGTAATTCCTGAAAGCAAGCATCTGCATTCAGCTGCGCCAGTCTTGGGTGAGTGACACTGTGGCTGCCGATTTCAATACCATTGGCATACACCTCACAAATCTGCTCACGGCTCATTAACGGCTGCGGCCGATGGCCATCCTCTTTCAGCCATTCCGATCGCCCGGACAGCTCACCGGATACTATATAAACCATGGCAGGAAGCTGGTATTTTTTCAGAACCGGGTACGCATACTGATAAAAATTCTCGTAGCCATCATCAAAGGTAATGGCGACACAGTGCTCAGGGTATTCCCCCTCACCACTCAGAAAACGAGGCACTTCACTCATTGGAATAACATGCTGCCCGGTCAGTTTCAGCATCAGCATCTGTCGGGCAAAACGCTTATAGTGGCAATAGTTTGCCTTCAGCGTTTTTATGTTTCTGAAATCACCCACCTGGTGGTACATCAGGATGGCCAGTTTTCTGTTCTCTGCCATTCCTACAGCCCCCCCAGATAATAAAACAGACCATAAAGCGCAAAATTCACCAGCAGAAGGATCAGGTTGCGGACTTTCTTCTTCCTTTTACGGCTGACAGCTTTATTATCTTCATTGCGGCGACTGGCCTGAAAATGTTCGATATAGGATTTCACATTATCCTTGTCGAAAATTTTTACGTACTCAACCGGCAGGTTAAAGAAGGTCGCGGTATGGGGTTCGTCGTAGGCCAGCTGAAAACTGTCCTGATCACAGTAGTGTTCATTCAGTGCCTGTTTGGCAATCCACTGATCAAGAAACTCCAGCGTAGCCGGAGTATTACGCAGAAAAATCGTCCCGGTGCGGATACTGTGTGACGCGCGCTTACCACCCTGCTCATTAAAGTGAATACCAATATCACCGTCAAAGTCATCAAAGCCGGTAATTTCGCGCCGCACAAATGCATCGGCATCGATGTACAGAACATCGCGTTCAGGGTTATCCAGTAAACACTGGCGCAGCACCTTGGGCTTTAGACCTGTGGTTGCTTCCCAGCAGCTTTGTGGCTCAACCGGAGTGAACTGATAGTCCATCGAAAAACGTTTCAGAGATATTTCCAGACGCTCAATGTCGTCACGATAGCTCTCGGTATAGAAACCACACACGAGCAGTTTATTCACAATATTTACCTGACAGTTCTCTTACTGTGTCCCTGACTCTGGTCGCATTTAATTCTGCATAACAGGGCGGTGATTCTTCATTCAGGGGACATACTTTTTTCAGACAGGGAGAGCATGAATACGAAGACGCCAGATTAATCACCCGCTCACCATGGGCAGCCGTTAAGGCAATACTGGTGCTGCCGAATACTGAAACGGTAGGCACACCACAGGCAGCCGCAATATGCATCAGGCCGGTATCAACACCAACAGCAGCAGCGCAGCGACTGATAATTCCGGATAACTGCCACAGCGACAGTTTCGGCAGCACCACACCCCACTGCGCCTCCGTGGTCAGCCGTTCCGCCCTTTGTCTTTCCTGTTCACTCCCCCAGGGGAGCAACACCATTTGCTGTTCCTGTTTTGCCTGAGCCAGAAGGTCAATCCAGTTAGCTTCAGGCCAGTGCTTGGACGCCCAGGTCGTTCCATGAAAACAAATCCAGGCACCGGTATATTCAGGAAAAGCATTATCCAGCCTGTGACCCTGAATACCGAAATCAGGTTCCCCCTGGTACTGGTAGCCCAACGCCTGTGCGAACAATTTACGCACCCGCTCCACAGCATTCATATCGCGTGGTACGTTGTACCCTTGGCGGTAAAATAAGCGTGTTTCAGAGTCCGTAGCTGAATCTTTGTCGAGTCCGACCACCGGACTGCCGCTGAGCCAGCCGACCCGTGCCGATTTAATACGGCCCTGGGCATCAATCACCAGATCGTATTTTTCGTGCCGCAGCGCTTTATAAAACGACAACTGCTCGCGCAGCGTTTGCATCGACCAGCGATTTTTTTTCCAGCGTAAGCGCGGATGTCCGATAACCTGCCTGACAGCCGGATGCAAACGGGCAACATCCATAAAGGGCTGTTCACACAGCCAGTCAAAACAGATATCAGGATTGGCTTTTAAGGCGTCGGTTACAGCCGGCAGCGTATGTAAGATATCCCCCAAAGCAGACATCTTAATAATAAGAATTCGTTTCATAGATCCGCGCATTCGTAAGCAACTGCTACGAAAATAAAGGCATGATGACTGTCTGTGTCAGATATGCCGTAACAGTGCCTGTTCAACCAGCTCCAGATTAGGAATCATGGCAGCATCCTGGCCAATGCTGACTGCACTCTGGTCATAGTCCCCCATATGCATGGCTTCTACTTCCTGAATTTCGCTTTCGCGGATATGCACCAGACTTGGAATCCCCTGAACCAGCACCGCATAAAAAGGCATCTGCGGGTGGGCACCCACACCATTCACGATGGCAAAGCGGGCATTGGGGTTGGGAGCCGGAGCAGCCTGGCGGTTAAGCATTTCATAACATAACACCGGCACCGGAGTACCACGCCAGTCGATACGGCCAAGAATCCAGTCAACACTGGAAGCTGTAGTTAACAGATGGGAAAAAGGAATAATTTCCGCCACCGAAACGTTAGGCAGCAGCAGGTTTTTATCCTTCAGCGGAATCAACAGGCAATCGACCTGATCCGGTGTATTGGTTTTAGTGATGGATTGGCTCATGAATATTTATCCAGCTGTGTTTAACGCAATTCACCAGCTGCAGTGCCAGCTGATAAGGGTCGCCGATATAGTTAACGCGATTGGTTTCAATCGCACTTTCCGGCATAGAGGCATTAGCGCAGCTCTGCGGTGCCTGCGCCCATACCGGCACTTTACTGTCATTCAGGCTCATTACCGCTTCAGAGCCATCATTGCCCATGCCGCTGAACAAAATATACCCGGCCCGCTGGCCGAAGTATTCGTTCACATTCAGAATCACCTGATCAATGGATGGTCCATAAGGGCCAGGCCAGGCGCGTTCCAGACTGTGTGGCAGCCCGTTACTGTCAAAACGGAATTCATCGCTGATGGGCGCCACCAGCACTTCACCGCAGTTCAGCACTTCACCGGCAACAAAGTTTTTCAACTGATACTGCGCATGACGACCAATGGTCTTGCACAGTGATTCTTCAAAGCGCGGATCGATATGCTGAGCGTAAATAAACGCCACTGGTAAACCACCGGGTAAGGCGTCAAGAAAATCTTTGACCGCTCCCGGCCCGCCTAATGACGCACCCAGCACCCAGACCTGAGCCGCGGCTTTGCCGGTAAAATCCTGATTGGCAAACACACCGGGGAGCGGAATACGGGGGGACGTTGTTGGTGTGTTCAGACGATCCAGCACGGAAACATCTTCGGCCACCACCGGCGTCACTTTGATGATTTCACGCATCTTGCCGTACAGGCGTTTTTCCCATTTCGGATACGTGGTGCAGGTTTTTTGCGGCGCTTTTTCCAGGCCCAGCAAGACCGGCACATCGCCATCCAGCAGCTGTTCGAGCCACTGCATATTTTCTTCGTCGTCTTCCTGACGGAGATCCACCAGCCAGGCGTCCAGTTGCAGCTCACTGTGATCCAGCAGCACAAAACGCTGCGGATCAGTGTTAATCACCACATCAAACCCGAAATGAATCAAAGCGGATTTGAGCAGGTGTTGCTGCAGCCGGTCGTCGGCCAGGATGCCTACCCTGGGCAAGGCCATGTCAGTGTTCCTCGCGCCCCAGCAGACGGTTCATAGTGCCGAGCAGCAAGTCTTCCTGGAAAGGTTTACCCAGATATTCGTTCACACCAATCGACATCGCCCGTTCACGGTGTTTATCACCGGTACGCGAGGTGATCATAATGATCGGAATATCTTTCAGGCGGGAATCGTGGCGCACCAGCGAGGCAACCTCGAAACCATCCATACGTGGCATTTCGATATCGAGCAGCATCAGATCCGGTTTGTGATCCTGCAGCGTCGCCATCGCATCCACACCGTCTTTAGCTGTGAATACTTCCATACCATTACGCTCCAGCAGACGGGTCGTTACCTTACGTACCGTCACCGAGTCATCCACTACCAGAATACGCGGCAAGCGGTTTTCCAGTTCGTGACGACGCTCGGCCGCCTGACTGTCGAGCAGTTTCGCCTGCTGATATTCCAGGCTCGCCTGAGTACGGATCATCGCCGGCAGATCAAGAATGATAACCACGCTACCATCACCCAGAATGGTACCGCCGGATACGCCCATTACGCTGGCAAACTGCGGACCGAGGGTTTTTACCACGATCTCACGTGAGCCGAGCAGCGAATCCACCTGCAGAGCAAAAGGTATCGCGCCACGAATCAGCAGTACCGGTAACGGCATATGCTGAGCACTGAATTTTGGCTGCGCTTCGTTTTCCAGCATCACGCCCAGGTATTCGATACGGTAGTCGGTACCTGCGTAGTGATATTTGCGTTCGGCCTGCGGCTGCTCGTACAGTGACTGCAACTGCGCCACCGGCGCCCGTACGATACCCTGAATGTTATTCAGCGGTACCGCGTACAGGTCGTCACCAACCCGAACCATCAGCGCACGGTTAACCGACACAGTGAACGGCAGACGGATAATAAAGCGGGTACCGGCGCCGGCTTCAGACTGAATCTCAACGCTGCCGCCCATCTGTTTGATTTCGCTGGATACAACGTCCATCCCCACACCACGACCGGAAATCTGGGTCACCGCTTCGGCGGTAGAGAAACCAGCCTGCAGAATAAACTGCATAATTTCCTGATCGGAAAGGTGAGCATCCGGATCCATCAGTCCGCGTTCGATCGCTTTGCGTTTAACCGCCTCGAGATTCACCCCACGGCCATCATCGCTCATGGTCAGAACCACGTCGCCGCCATCGCGGCTGATGTCCAGTTCGATATTACCGACATCCGGTTTACCGGCAGCAGCACGCTGCGCCGGGTTCTCGATACCATGGTCAACCGCGTTACGCACCATGTGCTCCAGCGGCGAAATCATACGCTCAAGGATGGTACGGTCCATCTCGCCGTCGGCGTTGTGAACGCGCAGTTCGACCTGTTTATCCAGTTCCAGACTGACCTGACGCACAATACGGCGCAGACGCGGAACCAGACGCTGGAACGGTACCATGCGGGTCTTCATCAGACCTTCCTGCAGTTCCGTGTTAACCCGGCTCTGCTGCAGCAACAGGGTTTCTGCATCGCGGGTCTTGTGACTCAGCGTCTCTTTCAGGTCGAGCAAATCCGAAGCCGATTCCACCAGCGCACGCGACAGCTGCTGCATGGCCGAATAGCGGTCCATTTCCAGCGGGTCGAAATCTTCATAATCAGGGCCCTGACGTTCCTGGCGGAAGATCACCTGCGCCTCGGTTTCCATATCCAGACGACGCAGCTGATCGCGCAGACGATCCAGCGTCATATCCATCTCTTCGAGGGTATGGGAGAAGTCAGTAACCTGCTGTTCCAGACGACCACGGCCGATGGAAGTTTCACCGGCAAGGTTAACCAGATTATCGAGCAGATCGGCAGATACTTTCACCAGCTCCTGCGGCGCCTTACGCGCAGCCTGCTGAGCGGCAGCTTTATCCTGTTTTGGTGCTTCCGGCGCGGCACGGCGCAATGGCACAACATTCGAAGCTGAATCGGCTGCTGCCGGAGCCGTGTTTTCAACCGGGGCTACTGCAGTAAGAGTCTCTTCAGCTGCACTTTCCTGCGGCTGAATCTCAGCATCAGCGCTGCTGTCAGGCTCGGCATCAATTGTCAGCGGTTCAATAACCAGGGATTTTTCACCCAGCACCACCAGACCGTCAGAAGCCAGCATCGCTTCGACCGCATCAATCTTATTAATCAGCTCATCCTGACGCTGATAAGCTGCCTGGAAGAACGCTGGCGAGCGATCAATCTGCCCCTGCTGAGCCTTCAGGATATTGGCTTCAAAGTTGTGCGCCAGATCGCCGATCTCAGTCAGACCGGCCAGACGCGCACCGCCTTTTAGGGTGTGCAGCACCCGCTGGGCTTCTTCGGCACCTTCGGTGTTGGCCGGTTCCTGTTCCCAGCTGTGCAGCGCACGATCCAGAGACTCCTGCAGCTCGTGAGCTTCTTCGAGGAAGATCTCCAGAATTTCACGGTCTGACTCATCCAGCGTTTCCGACTGCACCACCGGCACAGGAGGCTGTACGCTTAATTCATCAGCGTCATTTTCTTCAGCTGTCAGCTCATCCAGCTCTTCCGGCAACTCGCCATAGGCTTCACCTTTCAGATACTGGCGGATAGCCACGATCATTTCATCCGCAGCCTGCGGGCGTACGCCTTCGCGCACAGCATCCAACTGGCTTCCCAGCTCATCATGGGCACGGTCCAGCAGATCGAAAATCTGCACCTGAACCGCCAGACGGCCGTCATTAATATTTTCGTACAGCGTCTCGAGCTCATGGCAGAGGTCAGCAACTTCCGACAACTCAGCCATACGTGCGCCACCCTTCAGGGTGTGCAGTTCACGCTGCAGCTGGGCAACATGCAGTAAGTTATCCGGATGCTGGCGCCAGCGCTGGATAGCGGTTTCGACGGATTCGGTGATTTCCTGCGCTTCTTCGAGGAAAATCTCCAGAATCTCGTCTTCGTCACCATCTTCTACCGCCGGCAGCGGCAGCATTTCCATTTCGTTGCGCGTTTCGGTCTGTGCTGTTGGCTGAACAACAGGGGGGACAGCAGGCTGCAATTCAGACGCACGTGGCAAATCTTCATCCTGCAGGCCCTGTTCTTCTGGCAGAGCTGACAGCAGCTCTTCGTCGATTTCATCACTCAGGTCGAAGGCAGAACCGGCAACGTCTTCAACCCCGGCATCCGTATCGTCGCCGGCATCCAAAACATCACCAGCAATATCGGCCAGAGTAATGTCGTCTTCGTCGATATCAATCGTCAGGTCTGTACTGTCGGCATCATCAGCGTCGGTGGTATCGGTAGCTGTTTCATCGGCAACGATGTCATCCAGCTGCAGTACCGGCAGATCATCAGCGGCGACTTCCGGCAGCGGGAATTGCCAGTTGCGGATGCGCATCAGCAATTCATCCGGACTCTGGGTTTCCTGACCAGCCGCCAGGCAATCCATCATAGCCAGCACGGCTTCATGAGCTTCAGCTGCCAGTGCCAGTAAATCTTCGGTTGGCTCAGCCTGCTCATTCTGGATGCGCAGGTAGAGATTATTCAGTGCATCAGCCAGCGCCTGAATATGCGGAACTTCCGCTTCGGCAGCACCGCCAGCAACTTCCTGCAGATCCTGCCCCAGCGCAGTCAGTACGCTGTCATCATGATCTTTATGCCAGCGGTTCAGCAGGCGGTCGGCATCCAGCAGTGAATCCATGCCCTGCGCCAGGAACTGGGCAATCGCCTGTGGATTCGGTCCACGACGGGAAGAATGCTCAACTCGCAAAGGTTCCAGCAGCTGTTTTTCCAGTTGCTGCAGACGCTCAACATAAGCGTCGGCACCCTCAATATGTTCGGCCAGCAGCAGCTCGCGGGTTTCCAGTGCTGAAGCGATCAGCGCCGAACCTGTGGCAATCAGCCCGACGACTTCTGCACTGTTGTTAATCTGGTAGGCACGCAGTTCTTTAACAAGGCGTTCCAGTGGCGAAGCCACATTGGCGATGGCGGTAATACCGGCCATATGCGCACTGCCTTTTAACGTATGCAGCGCACGCTGCAGCTGATCGCTGAGGGCGTTGATAAAGTCTTCTGTACGTGACTCCTGAACAAACTCATCCAGCGTCACCAGATGCGAGCGGGCTTCGCCTTCAAACACTTCCAGCAGAGCGTCGTCTTCATCTTCATCACTGCTGTCTTCCGTCTCGGCGACGGTCTGAGTATCGGCAACGGCCAGCGGCTCTTCTCCGCCTTGCGGCTGCAGTGTCTGAGAAAAGGCAGTAACACTCTCACCAGCGGCCAGAGCAGTGGCGTAATCCATCAGGGGTTGTGTCGGGATGGATGCAGGACGCTTCTGGCGGAAATCATCAATCAGCAATGGCAGCTGGGTGATTACATGGTCAACCAGTGCAATCAGGTTGGCATCAATCTCAATGGTGTTGTCGAGTACACGGTTAAACATGTTCTCAATGGACCAGGCCAGCTCACCGATAAATTCGGCTCTGACCATACGGCCACTGCCTTTCAGAGTATGGAACGCACGACGCACCGTGGTCAGCGCTTCCTTATCGGCGGGATCTGATACCAGTTGTGGCCAGAATTCATTCAGGGTTTCGGTCACTTCCTCAGCTTCTTCGAGGAAGATTTCGATAATTTCATCGTCGATCAGGTCGTCGTCATCGTCATCCGCCGCTGCAGTAGCGCTTGCAGTAACAACTTCTGCCTCAGAAACAACCTCTGCACTGTCGGACTCTGCAGCTGTAATATCGTATTCTGCAGCACTCTGTTCTTCTGCAGCCTGCTCTTCACGCAGGTGATCGACCAGCTCATGCAGATCAGCCGTATCATCTTCTGCCTGCAGTTCGTCAAAATCGAAACTGATATCCTCACCAGCCACACTATCCAGGCTGACCACATTATCGTCGCGGTCAGTCTCAGGCTCTGGTAATTCAATATCGGTTACGACATCAGGGCCAACATCCTCGGCGCTCAGATCAAGATCGGCTTCTTCCAGCTGTACAGCCTGATGCAGCTCGGGTTCTGCATGAACAATCTCTGCGTCTTCATCGTCATCAATAGCAAGTGCTTCGCCAAACGAAGTGACATCTACTTCCGGCAGGTTTTCATCCCCTTCAAAGGAAATATCATCGAGCGAGTCGTTCAATGATTCTGTCGCCGGTAAATCCTGCAGTGAGACTTCAGCTTTATCCAGCAACTCAGCACCGGCACTGCGCGGGTTCTCAGAGTAACGCTCAATAAAGTATTCAACACCACTCAGGACGTCGGCAAGAATATCCAGCACCGACCATTGTGGCTTCAGACGTTCATCAATGAGCTGCGTTTGCACAAAAGCGGCAGCACGCGACAGTATACCCGCCACCCGTGGCAGCGGGATCATGTTCAGCGAACCTTCAATGGTGTGCAGCAGGCCCGGAACATCCTGCAACTCGTCAACCGACCATTGCTTGGCGATGTATTCAACGATGGCGTCTTTTACCTGCTCCAGCACATTACGCGCTTCGCGCAGCACCGCCTTCTGAGCATCAGACAGGGTGCTTTCACCGGCATGGGCATTCAGGTCACCCTCACGCTGCATACCACTGAGGGTGGCTTCGATATACAGCAAGGCTCCGGCCATATCGAGCAGATGACTGTCATCAATATCACCACTGTCCAGCAGACGGGCAACCAGACTCTGCTGTTCCTGCATCACCTTACGCGGCATGCCCAGACCGAGCATACCCATGGTATCGGCAACCTGTTTCAGGTTTGGCGCAATCGCGGCCAGAGAATCTTTACGGTCATCGTCACTGCGTACCAGCAGATCAAGACGATCTTTAATAGCCGCAATTTCTTCAACCAGTGCGCCCAGCACATGACCGACGGTATCGCGGTCGGGGCCGGATAACGCATCACGTTCCTGCTGGATTTCTGCTTCTGTCGGCAGCGCCTGACGCAGACCAAACTGTTCCTGCGCCTGACGGATAGCTTCACCGCTGACATCTGTACGGGCGACATAAAACAGCAGGTTCTTCAGCAGCTCATCCGATGGCGGCTGATTAATGGCCGCCGCGCCTTCTTCAATGGCGGTTTTCAGCAAATGATCCAGCTGACGCAGCAGTTGTTTGGCACTGTTTGGCAAATGTTGCTGCTTGAGCAGCCATTCGCTGAATGCCAGCGCCGGCAACCACACCAGACCCTGTGGCGTTTTACCCAGCGCTTTGTGCAGTCGGGCGAAGGCTTTGTTCAGGTATTGTTTGGCGACATCCGGCTGTTTGTTCTGCAGCAACTGCAGGGTGGCAGTCTGCAGCATCTGACGGATTTTGCGTGCCCAGTTACGGAAATCATCACTGGCATAAGTCGCCGCCTGAGCGTCGGTCAGTGCAGCATTCTGCTGAATGTTCGGGGCGAACAGAGCCGTTTCAGACAGGAAGCTTTCGCCCCGCGCTGAACGCAGTTCGTTAAGAATTGGCAGCAGTACCACCGGCAGATCGCGGCGACCGACTTTGACGTGCTCAAGGTAATGCGGCAGCTGAATAATGGCCTGCATCAGCACTTCGAGACCGTCGCGCTCATTGCCCAGCGCAGAGTCGGCCAGCGCTGACGCGATAGCCTCCATCTCTTCAGCCAGCAGAGCGGCACCATAGAATTCGACCATCTGCAGAGTACCGTGAATCTGATGCAGGTAACTCAGGCAGAATTTCAGCCGGCTTTTGTCCTGGGGATTCTCCACATAAGCTTCCAGCGCCTGCTGGGCCTGTTGCAGAGTCTCTTCGATTTCCCCTTTTACCCATTCCAGGGCGATGTAGTCCTGGCTCATCGCCTTGTGGTCTCCCCTGTCGAATTCGATTGCTTACGCACAAACGCGGATACCCGGCTGCTATGAACCTGTTCCAGTAACGGATGCTGCCAGTCCACCATTTCCCCAAGACCAATCACTAATATGCCACCGGGAGCGAGACGCTCGGCGAGGACATTAAGAATTTCACGGCGACGCCAGCGACGGAAATAAATCAGTACATTCTGGCAATAAATAACATGCTGAGACTGCAGCGGGCAGTTGGCCAGATTCAGGATATTAACCTGACTGAAACAACAGCGCTGACGCAGCGTGTCGGATACCTGCACCGGGCTGCCCGGCTGCAGATCCCTGAACCCCAGCTGGCGGTATTCATCCGCGACCCAATCGAGGGCACGTGGCTGATAACGGCCGGCACGGGCTTTACGTAATACGATGGTGGATATATCAGTGCCGGTGACGGCATAACGTTTACCCTGTGGAGTCAGGTAACGCTCTGCCACCATGGCCAGGCTGTAGGCTTCTTCGCCGGAAGAGCAACCGACACTCCAGAATTCCAGCGTGTCATCGCTGCCAGCTTCTGCTGCTTTTTGCTGCACAAATTGTTCAACAAAAGCAAAAGCATCGGGATCACGGAAGAAGCGGGTTTCCTGAACGGTCAGACGGTCGACCAGCGTGCTCCATTCAATCGCACCCGAGGCACCATTAACAATGCGCTCGTAGTATTCCTGATAGTTGTCACAGCCGACTTCGCGCATCCGCAGACCAAGACTGGTCTGCAGAAACGAGCGGCGTTGTGGCGCCAGGCACATCCCGGTGCGCTCTTCCAGCAGACTCTGCCAGCGAACGAACTGAGCGTCGTCCATTTCCGGAACGGTGCTCAAACCTGTACGTAACTGATGGTTCATTAAAAGTCATCCAACCATCTGTCAGGTTACAGCACCTGTCGTTGATGAAGGTCCAGCTCTGCTTCCGGCAGTTTGAAGCCGGCTACTGATTCACGCAGCTTGTTGGCCATTTCCGCCAGATTACCAATCGACTTCGCGGTTGCAGTAGTACCCGCAGAAGTCTGCGAAGTAATTTCCTGAATAACGTTCATCGTGTTGGAAATATGACCCGCAGACGACGCCTGCTGACGGGCTGCGTTGGAAATGTTCTGAATCAGTTCCGCAAGGTTTTTAGATACGTTTTCAATTTCTTCCAGTGCCACACCCGCGTCCTGCGCCAGGCGTGCACCGCGCACCACCTCGGAGGTGGTGGTTTCCATCGAAATTACCGCCTCGTTGGTATCGTTCTGAATCGTTTTAACCAGTGCTTCAATCTGCTTGGTCGCAGCGGCTGAACGTTCTGCCAGACGCTGTACTTCGTCCGCAACCACCGCGAAGCCCCGGCCGGCGTCACCGGCCATGGATGCCTGAATCGCAGCGTTCAGGGACAGAATGTTGGTCTGGTCAGCAATATCGGTAATCAGGGAGATGATGTCACCAATCTCCTGTGAGGATTCACCCAGACGTTTAATACGCTTGGAGGTTTCCTGAATCTGTTCACGGATGTTATCCATGCCGTTAATGGTTGCCTGTACCACTTCCGCACCTTTGTTGGCGATCGCTACCGACCGCTCCGCAACCGCAGATGATTCCGAGGCGTTGGCCGATACCTGGTCAATGGACACCGCCATCTCGTTAATCGCCGCAGAAGCACCGGCAATTTCCTGCGCCTGGTGTTCAGACGCTTCCGCCAGGTGCATCGCCGTGGCCTGAGTTTCCTGGGCCGCCGAAGATACCTGTACCGCTGTTTCGTTAATCGCCGATACCAGAGAGCGCATCTGGTCGATCGCGTAGTTGATGGAGTCAGCAATCGCACCGGTAAAGTCTTCGGTTACCGTCGCAGAGGCTGTTAAGTCACCGTCTGCAAGGTCAGCAATTTCGTCCAGCAGACGCAGAATCGCCATCTGGTTCTGTTCGTTCTTATTCGCCGTTGCATCCAGGTCACGACGGGTTTCGCGGTAAGACACCACGCCAAACGCCATCATCATTACCAGTGCCAGTACCGCAGAGATATAACCGACGGCCTGCAGAATGCCCCGCTCACCGGCACCCGCCTGAATGGTTTCAGTCAGCTTGGACGTCTGATCCAGCAGCGTACGGGAATCGTTAAAGATAGAGTCCGATGCTTCACGCACCTGGAACAGTTCAGGAGAGGTTTCCAGAATCTCATCAACGGAGCCGGATACGAATTCAAACAGTTCAGCAACTTCCGCCAATGCGTAAATTGCTTCTTCATCTTTTACCTGAGAGATGTTCATGGCCACGTTGCCCTGAATCATACCGTTCAGTACGCGGCCAAACAGCGAGGCGTCACGGCCAAAGGCGTCCGCGGCCATTACCGCATCTTCACCACCGGCCAGTACTTTGTTAACGGAACGTACGATACGTTCTGCCAGCCAGGACTGACGCTGTGCTACCGCAACCTGATCGGCCGGCGCACCGTTATCCAGCAGAATTTCTACAATCTCGTCGTATTCCACCTGCAGCTGCGGAATGGTTTCTGCCAGCGTCGCGGCAACTTCGTGGAGGGAGAGAATAATATCCTGAGCACGGATAATCTGGTCAGCGTTACCCTGAACCTTATTCCAGACGCCTTCTACGTTGGTCATGGTAGCAACTTCTGCTGCCGGCAGGCCGTTAGCAGAATCACCCTTGGTCAGATAACCCCAGCGGGTCGCGAAGTTATCACGGGCAATTTTCAACTGACCGAATGCTTCCCGTTTACCACCCGCGGCTTCTACCGCGTTCTTTGCCAGTTCCTGCGACAGTACGCGCAGCTCACCGGCGTGATCAATGTATTGCTCATCCTGGTTCGCCAAGCGGTTTACGTACACCGTAATACCGATAAACACCGCCAGAAACACGAACAACAGACCTGCCAGAACACCGTTAATCCGGTTTCTGAAGACCGTCGACAAGACGCTTCCTGTATTTCCGCTCATGCCGTTCTCTCCACACTCACTGCATGTATTTTAATTATTATCTGCCTGATGGCAGATTCGATCAGATTACCTAACCATACCCGCTGCGCGGGCATTGTTATACCGCAATCTGCAGGAACTCCGGCGCCCGGATCAGCTCACGCAACTGAAATACCGGCCACTCGCGCCCATCCCGCTCGAAACCATGTTCTACAAATTTTCTGAAAGCCGGATCAAGTTCGAAAACATCCACCCGGCGATCGACTGCAAATTGCTGCATCCCCAACACAGCATCCACCAACAGGCCTGTCAGGTGGTCGTCCTGTTCGACGACCAGAACCCGGCGACTACGCCAGTTGGCTTTGGATGGCAGACCCAGAAGGCCCGCCAGATCCATAACCGGCACCATGCGTCCACGCACATTGGCCACACCCAGAACCCAGCTGCGCACACCCGGCACTTTGGTCAGACGTGGCGGCTGCAGAATTTCCGCGACATCAATCATGTCTGCAGCAAAGGTCTGACCGGCAAGCATAAAGCCTACGCCACGCCAGTAAGAAACCGCTTCCACCTGTTGCGGCAAAGCCGACGCATTGCGTCGGCTACGTTCGGCGATGTCCAGCAGCTGCGCGTACGGATGCATATCAGCCAGCCATTACGGAAGCAATCTCGGACAGCAGGGTTGCTTCTGCAACCGGCTTAACCAGATAACCACTGGCGCCCTGACGCTTACCCCATACACGGTCAGTTTCCTGATCCTTGGTGGTGACAATAATCACCGGAATATGCTGAGTTTCCGGATCTTTGGTCAGCTGACGCGTTGCCTGAAAACCATTAAGGCCCGGCATCACGATATCCATCAGCACTACATCCGGCTTTTCCTTGCGCGCCAGTGCCACACCATCAGCACCGTTTTCTGCGGTCAGAACTTCGTGACCATTTTTCTCCAGCATGGAGCGGAACGCTTCAGTTTCTGTCGGAGAATCATCTACTACCAAAATACGGGCCATGCCTGTTACCTCTTAAAACTCTTTCAGCTGTCGCTGGCTCAGGATTTTACGTACTGACGAATTGAACCCAACAGCTCTTCCTTACTGAAAGGCTTGGTCAAATATTCATCAGATCCAACAATGCGCCCTTTAGCTTTATCGAACAAACCGTCTTTACTGGACAACATGATTACCGGTGTCGATTTGAATTTGGAGTTATTTTTGATCAGGGCGCAGGTCTGATAACCATCCAGACGCGGCATCATGATATCGACAAAGATGATATCCGGGTGAGTATCGGCAATCTTGGCCAGCGCATCAAAACCGTCTGTGGCGGTAATGACTTCGCAGCCGACCTTTTTAAGCAAAGTCTCAGCCGTACGACGAATGGTTTTACTGTCGTCGATGACCATGACTTTAATATTCTGAAAGTTATCGTCCATAGGGAGGCCTTTAACCATCCATTTCTTATGTTTTAGTGAGCGGTTGTGTTCAACAATCGCAGGAGACGCCATTGCGCACGTTTGTATCACAGATTATGCAACAAAGGCTAGGCCGGCGCGCTGCGCTGCGTCACACAATTAAGTTACGCCGCCGGGACAATGCATAGGTTACACTGGCGCCATCGTTGAGCACCTGATCTTACGGAGCCTTTATATGAGCATTAAACTGGGTGTGGTGATGGACCCCATCGCCGACATCGCCTTTAAAAAGGACACCTCGCTGGCCCTGCTGCACGCCGCTCAGGAACGTGGCTGTGAACTCTTTTATATGGAGCAGAGCGACCTGTCGATCCAGAACGGCAAAGCCATGGGGCGCATGGCGCCGTTAAAAGTCGCCATGAATCCGGATCACTGGTTCGATCTGGGTGACTACCGCGAGCAGCCGCTGGCTGAGCTGAACATCATTCTTATGCGCAAAGACCCACCGTTCGACAGCGAGTTTATCTACAGCACCTACATCCTTGAGCGTGCCGAACAGGAAGGCGTTCTGGTTGCCAATAAGCCGCAGAGCCTGCGCGACTGTAATGAGAAGGTATTCGCCACGGCATTCCCGGAACTGATGAGCCCGACCATTGTTACCCGCCGTGCCGATCTGCTGAAGGCTTTCCACAAGGAACACGGCGACGTGATTTTCAAACCTCTCGATGGCATGGGCGGCTCCTCTATATTCCGTCTGCGCGCCGACGACCCGAACGTCAGCGTCATCATTGAGACCCTGACCAACCACGGCAGCCAGCAGATTATGGCGCAGCGTTTTATCCCGGAAATCACCGCCGGCGACAAACGTATCCTGATGATTGATGGCGAGCCTGTGCCTTTTTGCCTGGCGCGCATTCCGGCGCAGGGCGAAACCCGCGGCAACCTGGCCGCCGGTGGTCAGGGCGTAACCCAGCCTCTGAGTGATGAGAACCGCGCCATTGCCGAAAAAGTCGGACCTGTCCTGAAAGAAAAAGGCCTGTATTTTGTTGGCCTCGACATCATCGGCAACAACCTGACGGAAATTAACGTCACCAGCCCGACCTGTGTGCGTGAAATCAGCCGCGATTCCGGCATTGACGTGGCCGGTCTGCTGATCGACTGTCTGCTGGCTAAGCTCACGCAATAAAGCTGAAAGACCAACAGGGCAACACGCCCGCCCGCAGCACTGGCAGCCGCCGCCGCACCGGAAACCACGGGGCGGCGGCCACTCAGTCCGAATATGGACAAATCCGCCCTGAAAGCGCAGACTTGCACCCGTTTTCCGGACTTTAAACAGGTACTTCCGCACGCATGTCAGCCACCGCCGTGACCAGCTCCGATCGCTTGTCCTTCGCCCTGTTTCTGGCTCTGCTGATCCATGCCGTTCTTATTCTCGGCATCAGCTTCACCGCCAGTGACCGCGATAACCTGTCCAAGACGCTGGAAGTCACTCTGGCGACCTACAAAAGCGACAAAGCGCCGGAACAGGCCGATTTTCTCGCTCAGGAAAATCAGGAAGGCAGTGGCACCTTAGATGAAGCGCGTATGCTGACCACCGATGTCGAAGCCACCTTCCACGCCAACGAAATCAACGAAACCTCACCGCAGGAACAACAGGCCAGCGCTCCGCGTCAGGTACAGGGCGATCGCCAGCTGGTGACCACCAGCGGCAGCAGCCGCAATAAAGCGCCCAGTGAGAAAGAACGCCGCAGCATGCAGGTCGAGCTGCCCGACGGCCCGGAAAAAACCTTACTGGAACGCAGTCTGGAAATGGCCAGCCTTGAGGCCAAACTTGATTCCCTGCGTCAGACTTATGCCAAACAACCCCGCATTCAGCGCCTGACCGCCGCGTCCACCATGAAGGCCAACGATGCCTATTACGTGAACAGCTGGCGGCGCAAGATTGAACAGATGGGTGCCCTTAACTATCCACGCGAAGCGGAAAGCTGCTTCGAC
This sequence comes from Thalassolituus sp. ST750PaO-4, assembly GCF_020320405.1. Classification (NCBI taxonomy): domain Bacteria; kingdom Pseudomonadati; phylum Pseudomonadota; class Gammaproteobacteria; order Oceanospirillales; family Oceanospirillaceae; genus Thalassolituus; species Thalassolituus sp. ST750PaO-4. The sequence continues at coordinate 698,841 of NZ_JABVCB010000005.1, read as the reverse complement.
AACTGCCGCCTGCGTCTGCTGGTTGCCATCAACCCCGATGGCACCATCAACGAGCTGCGCATTCTCGAATCATCCGGTAAAAAAGTGCTCGATGATGCCGCGCTGCGCATCGTGCGCCTGTCTGCCCCTTTCGCTCCTTTTACCGAAGAAATGCGCAAGCAGACCGATATTCTGGAAATTATCCGTACCTGGCAGTTCAAGGGTAACCGCTACATTTCGGACGCCAATTAATGCAACAGCTTAACAGCCTGAAAAACCATCTGTTGATTGCCATGCCGCAACTGGAAGACTCCTGGTTTGCCGGCACTGTCACCTATCTGTGTGAACACAACGCCGACGGCGCTATGGGCATCGTGTTGAACAAACCGCTGCCGGTTACCTTTCACGAGATCTGTGAACAGCTGGAAATCACCCGCCTGGCCGGTATCGATCCGGAGATTTACGCCGGCGGCCCGGTCAGCCAGGAACATGGCTTTATATTGCACCGTCAGCAGGGCAACTGGGGGGCAACGCTGAACGTCACCGAACAGGCGCACCTGACCTCGTCAAAAGATATTCTCAAGGCCATCGCCGCCGGCTCCGGCCCGCAGGATTACCGCCTGACTCTGGGTTACGCCGGTTGGGATGCGCAGCAGCTGGACGAAGAAATACTGGCCAACTCCTGGCTCACGATTGAAGCCACCGAGCATCTGCTGTTTGAAGTGCCCCACGACGAGCTGTATCAGGCCGCGCTCAGCCAGCTTGGCGTCAGTGCCGAATTTCTGAGTTCCGATGCGGGGCATGCCTGATGAGCAGCCCGGCACCGTCAGCGCGGGTTAAAACCCTGCTGGCTTTTGATTTCGGCACTCAGCGGATCGGCATCGCCACCGGCCAGCGCATTACCGCCACCGCCCGCCCGCTGAATCCGGTTAAAGCGCGCGACGGCGTACCCGACTGGGATGTACTGCAGCGCATTATTGATGAGTGGCAGCCCGATGCCTTTGTCGTTGGTCTGCCGCTGAATATGGATGGCACAGCCAGCGATATGAGCCGCCGCGCGAAGAAGTTTGCCGGTCGTCTCGAAGGCCGTTTTCACCGCCCGTCGTTTACCCACGACGAGCGTCTGAGCAGTTACGAAGCCAAAGGCATGGTGATCGCCCAGGGTGGCAGCCGCGATTTTGGCGCCAACTCTGTCGACGGTATTGCCGCACAATTAATTCTCGAAAGCTGGATGGCGGCCTGGCCATTAACCGACACGCCGCCTGAGTAAAGGACACCTATGCATCTGCCTGATATCGAACAAACCTGCACCGAGCTGGGCCAGCGTCTGGCGGCTTATCTGCAACAGAACAATATTGAACAACCGCTGCTGGTCGGTATCCGTACCGGTGGCGTATGGATTGCCGAACGCCTGCAACAACAACTGCAGACCGAAGACGGCGTCAGCACCCTCGACATCAGCTTCTACCGTGACGATTTCACCCGTCACGGCCTGCACCCGCAGGTCATGGGCTCCGAACTGCCGGACAGTATCGAAGACCGCCATATTATTCTGATCGACGACGTTGTGATGAGCGGCCGCACCATCCGCGCCGCCATGAACGAGCTGTTCGATTATGGCCGCCCGGCCAGCATCAGCCTGGTCTGTTTGCTGGATATCGGCCGCCGCGAACTCCCTATCCAGCCAGACCTGTGCGGTGTCCGGCTGGAACTGGAAGAAGGCCAGCTGGTTAAGTTAAGTGGCCCGCAGCCACTGCAGCTGACCCTGTCCTGATCACCACCTGACTGACCAACATATTGTGAGTAGCAACAATGACCACTGACCCAAGCCAGGTGCAGCTGACCGCCGACGGGCGTCTGAAGCACTTCCTCACCACCGAGGGCCTGAGCCGTGAACTCCTGACCGAGATTCTCGACACCGCCGATTCTTTTATCAGCACTCAGGAGCGGGACGTGAAAAAAGTCCCGCTGCTGCGCGGCAAGACCGTGGTCAACCTGTTCTTCGAGAACAGTACCCGTACCCGTTCCACCTTCGAGCTGGCAGCCAAGCGTCTGTCGGCCGATATTCTTAACCTCGATATCGCCAAATCCGCGACCGCCAAGGGCGAAACCCTGATGGATACGCTGTGGAACCTCGAGGCCATGTATTCTGATATGTTCGTCGTGCGTCATGCCGATTCCGGTGCCGCCCACTTTATTGCCGAACACGTCACCCCCAACGTCGCCATCATCAACGCCGGCGACGGCCGCCACGCACATCCGACCCAGGCGATGCTGGACATGCTCACTATCCGCCGCCATCAGGGTTCTATCGAAGGTAAAATCGTCGCCATCGTCGGCGATATTCTGCATTCCCGTGTTGCCCGTTCACAGATTCATGCGCTGCGTACCTTAGGTGCCGCCGAAATCCGCGTGATCGGCCCCGGCACCCTGCTGCCGCGCGATATCGAAGCGCTGGGCTGTAAGGCCTACTACCGCATGGAAGACGGCCTGAAAGACTGCGATGTGATCATCATGCTGCGCCTGCAGAAAGAACGTATGCAAAACGCCCTGCTGCCGAGCGAAGGCGAATTCTTCAAGCTCTACGGCCTGACCGAAGAGAAGCTGACCTACGCCAAACCCGATGCCATCGTGATGCATCCGGGGCCGATTAACCGCGGCGTCGAGATTGAATCCAACGTTGCCGACGGCCCGCAATCGGTGATCCTCAATCAGGTCAGCTACGGTATCGCCGTGCGTATGGCCGTCATGGCGATGGCCATGAGTGGTCAGCAGCAGGAGCGTAACGAACTCGCCGAACAAAACAGCGAACAGAGCGATGTACATAACAACGAACCCGGTCAGGAGGAGGCATAAGCATGAGATACCTGCATATTGAAAACGCCCGCCTGATCGACCCGTCACAGAATCTCGATCAGGTCACCGATGTTTACGTCGCTGAAGGACGCATCCACGCCATTGGCCACAAGCCTGCGAGCGGCGGTATTGAGCACAGCATCGACGCCAGCGGCCTGTTACTGGTGCCCGGCCTGATCGATCTTGGTGCTCACCTGGCCGAACCGGGTTTTACCCATAAAGGCTCCATCGCCAGTGAAACCCGCGCCGCCTGCGCCAGTGGCTTTACCCACGTTTGCGCCTTACCGGACACCAAACCGGTGGCCGACAGCCCGGCAGTGATTCAGTTAATTCAGGAAAAAGCCGCCAAAGCCGGCTTTGCCAAAGTACTGCCGCTGGGCGCCCTGACCCAGGGTCTGGCCGGCGAGCAACTGGCCTCCATGTTCAGCCTGCGCGAAGCCGGTTGTGTGGCACTGAGCAACGCCCGCGCGCCGTTCAAAGACAGTTATGTACTGCGCCGGGTAATGGAATACGCCGCGACTTACGATATTCCGGTATTCCTTAACCCTGACGACGCCGCGCTGTCGGACGGCGGCTGCATGCACGAAGGCCCGACCGCTACCCGTCTGGGCCTGACCGGTATTCCGCAAACTGCTGAAACCATCGCCCTGGCGCAGATGCTGTTACTGGTTGAGCAGACCGGCGTACGCGCCCATATCAGCCAGATCAGCTGTGCACGCAGTGTGCGTATGCTGGCACAGGCACGTGAGCAGGGTATCCGCGTCAGTGCCGACACCCCGCTGGCCAACCTGATTTATACCGACGAAGCCGTCACCGGCTACAACAGCCAGTTCAATGTGCAGCCACCACTGCGCAGTGAAAGCGACCGTCAGGCCCTGCTCGCCGCCGTTAATGCCGGCGAACTGGCCATCAGCTCCAACCACCGTCCGCACGAAGTGGCCGCCAAGAAAGCTCCTTTTGCCGATGCCGAACCGGGCATGAGTATTTTTGATGGTTTCCTGCCGCTGGCACTGCAACTGGTGGAACGCGGTGAGCTGGAATTATCGGCCTTTATCCGCGCCACCAGCGCCTTACCGGCGCAGGTTCTGGGCCAGAATCAGTCACTGAGCGAAGGTAACTGGTTTAATGCGGTGCTGATTAATCCGGATGCTGAGCAAAGCTTCCGCCGCTCGACGCTGCTGTCAAAAGGACGGAACAGCCCGGTGGCCGGCAAGACCTTAAAAGGCGCGGTTAACGCCGTGTTTATTGATGGTCGTAAAGTGTTTGGCTGATCGTTAACAAACCAAAACGCTGAATAATAAAAAAGCCGCAGAATCTGCGGCTTTTTTATTGCTGCAAAATCAACGCACAGAATTTCTACACCGGTTAAACCGCTTCCGCTTCGCTATAAATCCCCTGCACCGAGTTCAGTGTATGCCAGTACAACACCGGGCCACTGGCCGTTGCCAGTTCATCACGCAAGGCCGCCAACGCTTTAGCGGTGTAGGTGCATTCAGACTGTACGGTTAAACCATCGGCCCAGCGCTGATTACGGAACCATTGCTCAGCCTGCTCACCGGCCGCGGAGGCAACGCCATAGCCCTCGCCATAATACTGGTCGAGCAGTACCGGTTGCGGAATGTTGAATGGTGGAATACCGCCCTGCAATCGCAGCAAATATTGCTGTGTCTGCTGCATTAATTGTTTCACCGTCGCCACGGTGCAGGCGGGAAAAGGGCCAAGATGCGCAGGTGCCACGCGCACACCAATAACCCGCGACGGCAGACCAGAAAGCTCCACGCCCAACGTCAGACCGGCTAAGGTCGCACTGGAGCCCACCGGGCAAATAATGGTTTCCGGCACTGGGCATTCACCCCGTTCAATCTGCTCACGTAATTCAAATGCAGCATCAATAAAGGCAATAACGCCCTGCAGCGACGAGCCTCCGGCAAATAAATATTCGGTCTGTTTGCCGCGCAATAACCGGTCACGGATCTGCAGAGTATAAAAACGCAGCACGGTATTCAGCAGGCTGCCGCAATAACGCAGCGTCGCGCCATAGCGCTGCATCACCTGCAGGTTTTTTCTGATGGACGGACTCTGCGGCTGATCGAACAGAAGAATCTCACAGTCAAAACCCAGCGCTTTACTGTGTACGGCACAGGCCACGCCGTGATTGGTGCCGGTGCCGCCAAAGGTCAGCAGGCGGGTTTTTCCTTCTGCCTGCATTTTGCCAAAAATAAACGCCAGCTTGCGGCTTTTATTACCGCCATAAACCGCATTGGTTAAATCATCGTGCTTAAGCCAGAGTTGCGGCGTATCGAGGCTATGGGTAACAGGTGTCGGAGTCTGCTGGCCGGGAATATCCGCCAGCGGAATGAGCTTTTGCAGCGCAGGATAAGCTTTGAATAAAGACACCAGCAGACTCCGGCCAAAAGTGCATTGTAAGACGATGGTGCAATTTTCCGCAGGTCTTACAATGCCAATGGTGCTGCTGCTCTGAAATTAAGCCCAAAATTAAGATCAGGAATTAAGGCCAGGGATAATCCGCGACCGGCAGTCCCATCGCCTGCAGTTCCGCCACCACAATACGGCGATATTTCACCACATCGCCGACGTCCGTTTGTCTCAGCCTTGCCACTTCCTCCGCGCTGAACGGCTGGAAATTTGCCCGCAGGGAAGTCCCGCCCCAGCGCTGCATGATGTAATTCATCACCTCGGCAATTTCATTATCACTCAGACTGGCCCCCACCACGCCGGGTACGTGCATCAGATATTCACGGCCGCGTTCGGTTTCGGCAAATGAGGCAACGTAATTATTAAAATCGGGAATACCTCCCGCCGGAGAACCTGCGCCATCCGGACGATGACAGCCCAGACAACGCAGCACATAGTTAGCCTGCGGGCTGAGTTCACCCTGTGGGGCCGGAGCTGACTTTATCTGCGCAACATCATCAGCCGCCTGACTATAAACACAGGATCCGGCTGACAGTGCCAGCAGCAGACTGCCGCGCAACAACCAGCCCGCAGCCATTTTTGTGTGCATTTTCCCGTCTTGTTTATTGTGCATTTTTCCGTACTCCGCGCAGCTGGCTGTGAGACTGAGGCGTGTTGCGGGCGTGCTCCAACACCTCATCAGCCAGCACTGCATTCAGACCGTTAAGATCGCCCAGCACATAGGCGGCCAGCGCTTTCATTTGTGCCGCCGTTAAATCCGCCTGTGCCGGCATCACCAGGCCGTAATAACCGATGCCACCCACTTCGATAGTGCCGGACAAACCGTTATTTAATACGCCCCAGAAATACGCCGGAGCCTGTTCGGCCAGTGCCGGCCACAGCAGGCTGTTCACCAGCGGCGGTGCCAGCCCCGGCGTACCAATACCCCCCGGCTGGTGACAGGCCGCACAACGCTGATTAAACAGCGCTTCGCCATTATTCTCGCTTGCTCCGGCAGCAGACACCGGAGCCGCCAGCGCGGCTCCCAGTGCTGCCAGCGAGAGCAGAGATAAGGTGAATTTTTTCAGAACCATCATCTCAGCTCCCGGCTTCAGGCATCTGCCATACCAACCAGCACAGCAACGGTGCAGTGATAACCCTGCGACGCGTTGGCCATACACCAGTTAATGTCGTTATGCAGACCCATACGGTAGCCCGGACGCTCACGCTCGCTGGTAAAGCAGAAGGTGCCATTGCACTCCACTTTGCCGCAGCAATCGTTGTACGACACCAGATAGTCTTTATCGTCATTCGGGTTGCGGCAGGTACCAACCCAGGACACCTTGGACGCTTCCGAGCCCGGCGGACAGCTGGTTAATGTGCCGCCACAGTCGTTGCACAGATTGCCGTCGAGCGCGCAGTAGCGCCAGTATTCACAGGCGGTCGGATCATTCGGATCGGCCGGGGCTTCGTCTTCCGCTTCTCCGGCCCAGGCTTTGCCGGCATTACGGTCAAAGGGCAGAACCGGCAGCATGGCGCTGCCCAGCATCAGCATCCCGGCGCGGCTTAAAAAACTGCGGCGGCTGCTACGCTGTGCGACTTTGCGGGTTAAATGTTCGGTGCCTTTATCCAGGCCGGTTAATACGCTGTCGAAAAATCGTTTCATAGTGATATCTCTTGTTGCCTAAAAATCGTTGCCTACTGAGTGATGCTCAGGAGTTGTTTGCTCAGGAGTTGTTTACTCAGGAGTGGCTTGTTCAGGAATGCTGCTCAAGAAAACTCTGTACCGAGCCAACACCCATTTCCATGGCATTGAACAGACTCTCAAGCTGCTCGCGGCTGTTGATCAGACCTTTCGAGCGAATCACGCCCTGCTTATCCATCAGCACCGCAAACGGCAGACGCGATACGCGGTAACCCAGCCCCAGTTCAGTCGACAGTACGTACGGAAATTCCTGCAGACCCACGTGCTGAATAAAGCGCTGGTGTTTTTCTTCTTCACCATCGGAAGCCAGCACCACATCCAGCCAGTCTTTTTCACTGGCTTTTACCGAGCGCAGAATCGGCAGCAGTTTTTTACATACAGGACAGGTCGGCGACAGGAAAAACACCAGCATGGCTTTTTCTTTATCGCGGCCAATATGCACAGCACCACCGGTCAGGCTGTTAAGGGTAAAGGCCGGGGTTAAATCACCGACTTTCGGCCCGGAGTCATTCATCAGCGCACCCATCGGCGCGATACGTTCAAACAACACGCCGATCTGGCGGGCCAGCACAAAAAAGGCGAGGGCCAGCGCCATTACGGCAACAAATAAAAATGCGACAGCAAAATACAAAGCAGTCATAACGACCTCTTAAATTCGTTTCAGTGAGTTGGCCATTTCACGGATGGCCAGCAGGTTGGCGTTCACCTGCTCAAATAACAGGAAGGCGAGCGACATAAAGACGGCAGCAGCGATGGCCACCACGATTTCGGCGCTCTGCAGTGCTTCCGGCAGACCGAGCAATGGCAGCAGAGCGAAGACCATCAGCAGCGCATTACGCAGCAACAGGGTTTTGCTCAGCAGTTGCGGAGTACCGCCACAGCCACATTCGATGCGGGTATGACCGCGATGGATATTGATGCCCATAGCGATGGCATATCCCCCGAGCAACAGCGCCGCCAGCACCAGTCCGGCAACACGGCTGGCGCTGAATAACAGCATCAGCACCAGCACGCCTTCGAGAGCCAGCAAGGCAGCAGCAGCGGGCTTAACCAAAGCTTCCGGCAGCAGTTCGTAGTCGGCAACAAAGCCCTGGAATTCGAGAAAATCCAGTGCTTTGTGCAGTGCAGCGCGCAGGAATACCAGCAGGGTAAACACCAGCAGCGTGAGGCTCGCCAGTGGCAGTAACTCAGTCATGAGACACCGCCAGCGAGGTGGTCCAACCGGCTTTTTCGTCGGCCGCCGCCTTCTCAAACATAAAGTCGCCATCGCTGCTCAGTACGTACTTGTCGATGGTTTCATCTTCTTCATTGGAACCGAACAGCACCGGGGTTTTGCCCTCAGTCACACTCAGCGCCACCATATGCGGTGCCGGAGAACGGCTGATGAGTTTTTTCTTCTTCAGACTGTAAGCCCAGATTTCTTCAGAGCCGTTTTTATGGCTGCCGTCATAAGCGCCTGAATGCATCAGCATAAACACCATATCCAGCGTGCTGCTGTAAGCCGTGATGGCATAACCACCCGGAGCCCAGTCGCCTTCGATGCCGGCATTCACCTGCAGTTTTTCTTTCATTTTTACGGTTTTGCCACTGTCATCGGCGAGGTACAGGGCACCGCCGAAGGTGGTCAGGATCAGCTCACCGTTTTTACGGCGTTCGCTGTGGATATAAATCGGGTCGGCATCCACATCGAATAATTTGCCCGATGCTTCAACACTGTATTCCTTACCTTTCAGGGTGAAGGTTTTCAGCTGACCGGTACCACAGGGCGTACTGAAGCTGGTGCCTTTGAGTGCCGGATAAACGCCGTAACATCCCGGGGTCGGCACTTCAGTAATCACTTCGCCGGCGGCAATATCAATGACCGAAACCGAGGTGGCCGGTGTGGCATTCTGCACATACAGCAGTTTTTCATCGGCGCTTAATTCCAGCAGCTGGGTCATGCCAATGGCTTTTACGGCTTTATTAGGCACGATGATTTCTTTCTTACGGCTCAGGGTTTCTACGTCATACACCTGCACCACACTTTCTACCGGACCATAAGTAATGCGCTTGGCAAAGTCCGACAGCACGTAAACGGTTTTGCCGTCTTTCGAGACTTTCATCTGCGAGGTAATCCCCGCCGGCATCGAACCTTTATAGTGCAGGTCATCCTGAGCGAAGACGTGAATCTGGCTGGCGCCCCCCCACGCGGCTTCGTTCATAAACACATTCGGCCCGGGCTGAATGGTTTTCTCGACCGTAAAAACTTCCGGCTTAAAGGGCTCTGCCTGCGCCGCCGGCATCACCGCCGACAACAGCAGGGTTGCGATACAGGCCGCCAGCGGTGCCGGAGTGAATACGCGGCGGGACAGGTTTCTGGTTTTACTTTTTTGCTTGGTTAACGTCATGGTTTGCAGCTCTTGTTGTGAGTCTGCAGGAGTGAAGAGCAGCGCCCATGCCAATGCCTGAGTTAACAGGCCAAACCTACCTCTGATGGGGTACCTAAAGAGGCCAATACTGACAATTTGATCAGAATTGTTACGTACTGTTAGTGCCCGCTATTAACGATAAAACCGTCAGCACTATAAAGGCGCGCCGGACAATAACGCCGGCGTTGTTCTGGTGCGTCTTGTTTGCTGCCTTCTTCACCTGCATCCACAGGCGGCGAAGCCCTACCCGAAACCCCGGGCATGGGGTATCCTGCGACCTCTGAACGCGGGGGATGTTATGAGTAACTGGCTTGATGCCGTAAAGTGGGACGCCGATGGTCTGGTGCCGGCCATTGCGCAGGATTATAAGACCGGCCGTATCCTGATGATGGCCTGGATGAACCGGGAAGCACTGGCGCTGACGGTGCAGGAAAACCGCGCCATCTACTATTCCCGCTCGCGCCAGCAACTGTGGCGTAAAGGCGAGTCTTCCGGCCATGTGCAGCAGCTGCACGAAGTGCGCCTCGACTGTGACGCCGATGTCATCACCCTGCAGGTGGAACAGATTGGCGGTATCGCCTGTCACACCGGCCGCGAAAGCTGCTTCTACCGGGTCTATCAGGATGGCGAATGGGTCAGCGTTGATCCGGTGCTGAAAGATCCGAAAGACATTTATTGATTGCTACTTAACGAAACTGAAACAGCTATGAGCGATATACTTTCCGCCCTCGGCGATATCCTTGAAGAACGTAAGAGCGCGGCCGCCGATTCATCCTATGTGGCCAGCCTGTATCACAAGGGCCTGAACAAGATTCTGGAGAAGGTTGGCGAAGAAGCCACCGAAACCATTCTGGCCGCCAAAGACGCCGAGACCAGTGGCGATAACAGCGATGTTATCTACGAGACCGCCGACCTGTGGTTCCACACCCTGGTGGCACTGGCCAAGCTGGGTGAGCGCCCGGAAGCCGTGGTTAACGAACTGGCACGACGCTTTAATATGTCCGGCCTGGAAGAAAAGGCGTCACGTACGCCCAAGTAAACCGGTACAGACCAGAGAACTGAGAGATTGAGTATGCCGGACTGTCTGTTTTGCCAGATTGTCGCCGGAAAGATTCCGGCCAATGTCGTTTATGAAGATGAGCACCTGCTGGCGTTTCACGATATTGCGCCTAAAGCAGACACCCACCTGCTGGTCATTCCCAAGCGCCATATCGTTAACCTGAATGATCTGAGCGAGGCTGATGCCAGCCTGATGAGCCATTTAATGCTCAGCCTGTCGGCCATTGCCCGCACACAAAACCTGACCGGCTTCCGCACCATTACCAATACCGGTAAAGAAGGTGGGCAGGAAGTTTTCCATATGCACTTTCATATACTGGGCGGCGATCAGCTGCCCGGTTTCTGATGTAATTTTTAAATTAAGAATAAGAGGATTTTCCTATGCTCGGCGGAATCAGTATCTGGCAATTATTAATCGTTCTGGCCATCGTTATTATGATTTTCGGTACCAAAAAACTGCGCAACCTGGGTGGCGACCTGGGCGGAGCAATCAAGAGCTTTAAAAAAGCTGTGAATGACGACAGCAGTGCAAAAGCCGATGAAGACGACAGTAAAGAGCCGGCAAAAACACTGGAGCATAAAGAAGGCGCAGCCAAAGACGCCGAATTCAAAAGCACCAACAAAGACCAAGATAAAATCTGATGTTCGATATCGGTTTTCTGGAATTAATGGTGGTAGCCATTCTGGGCCTGCTGGTGCTCGGCCCGGAACGACTGCCAAAAGCAGCCCGCACAGTAGGTCTGTTTCTTGGCCGTATGCGCCGCACCATGAGCAATATCCAGGATGATCTTGAGCGCCAGGTCCGCACCGAAGAATTACGCGAAAAGCTGAAAGACCCTTATGCCACGTTTCTCGATGACGATTCGCCATCGGCTAACAGCATTCAGCCCAAGCCTAAAGCAGAAACGCAGCCGGACAATAAACCGGTAGCTGTCGCTGGTCCTCAGCAGCCAGGTCCACAACAACCAGCGCCACAACAATCTGGCCCGCAGCAGCCTGCTACCAATTCAAAACCTGATAATACCGATGCGTCATCATGACCGATCATGAACAACCCCTGATTGCCCACCTGATAGAACTGCGAAACCGTTTGCTGAAATCGGTACTGGTGGTATTGGTGCTGTTTCTTGGCATGTTCTACTTTGCCAACGACCTGTACCTGATTCTGGTAAAACCACTGTCAGTATTGTTGCCCGACAGCGGCAATATGATCGCCACCGGTGTGGCCTCGCCTTTTTTGGTGCCGTTTAAACTGACATTGGTTCTGGCGGTACTGCTGGCAGTGCCTTTTCTGCTGCATCAGGTATGGAGTTTTATCTCTCCCGGTTTGTATCAGCACGAAAAGAAATTCGGTATTCCGTTGCTGGTCTCCAGCGTTGTCCTGTTTTATACAGGCATCGCCTTTGCCTACTTTGTGGTGCTGCCACTGGCCTTCGGCTTCTTTACCGCCGCCGGACCAGAAGGCATTTCCTTTATGCCGGACATCAGCAATATTCTCGATTTTATTCTTAAAATCTTTTTTGCCTTTGGCATCGCCTTTGAGATACCGATTGCGACTTTCCTGATGGTACTCAGCGGCATTACCACCGTTGCCGCCCTGACAGAAAAGCGCCCTTATATTTTTGTTGGCTGCTTTGTTGTCGGCATGCTGGTTACGCCACCGGATGTTATCTCCCAGACCATTCTGGCCGTACCGATGTGGCTGCTGTTTGAAGCCGGTGTACTGGCCTCAAGGCTGATTAAAAAGCCGCAGGAAGATGGCGAAGAAGAGATTCAGGAGAGCTGAGTTTTTCTGATTTCAGAAAGAATAAAAAAGCCCGGCTACTGCCGGGCTTTCTATTATGTGAAACAAACAAATCTCATACTTATGCACTAAGTAAAGTAGAAGCGTTTGACTGGTACACCAGTACATAATTAGCATCACCAGTCCTGTTTATATGGATAATAACAATGAAAAAAACTCTTCTCACCATAACTCTAACGGGCGCAATATCTTCAGCCTATGCTGGAACATTCACCCCCATCAACTATGAAACCAGCCCAGCAGTGAATGATACCAATTACGTTGGTACAACAACCGACGGGGTTGCCGTGATTGCCAGACAAATAGGAGACGAAGATGCTTCTATTTCCATAAGTATGATTGATACCAACTATGATCCATCATTGACTGATCTGTTGGCTCAAAGCGAACAATATCTGGAAAATCTTTTACCCTGGCCTGATGGTTATGCCAGCGGATTACTGAGCAATTATCCTGCATTGCCAGACAATCCCATCAGATTTACACATCTAGGCATTAATGAATCAACAACGTCGCAGGAATACAAAGCCATCGCTGACGGTATAATTGTTGCGCTTCGGGCCGAAATCATTGGTAAAAAATATTTATACAAAGATATTACTGGCTATACCGCCAGGGCTGTCAGCGGTAATCATATTTTAGTTGCAGACTTTGAAGTTACTGCCAGCGAGGGTCATATACACTATTGTAATGTCGGTAACTGGGATTTTAATCAGTTATTCTCCGACAATCTGAGCTCTTGCCAGGATCTTGGCTATGCTACTTACCTTGTGGATCTAAAAGACCTTAATTTCAGTGGCTCAGGATACGAGGACAATTTCAAATATGATGGGATTGGTATAGTTAAACGTCAACTCCCCGGTGATACACCACTTGCCGAGTTGCTATTGCTTTCGCCAGGACGGGCTCCAATAACACTCGCTTCTGGTGAGGTAAACGGCGAATACAAAAAAGTAACTCTTACCTCAGGTAAAAATCCTTATATTATCTACAGAGACACCAATAACAGCGAGCATGCTTATCACTTTATTAACGGTGAACTCAGAGAGCTGGATGGTGCGATCTCGGATTTCCACAGAAATTCAGATTACCCGCAAGGAGATATTTTCGATATCGCCGGAGACCGGATTTATTACGTGCGGGACAGTCAGATGTTCTTCTGCCAGAAAGATACATTAGATTTCTCTCAGGAATATACGTACGAAGCCTTTATTGACGTCAATGCTCAAGGCGGCTGGGGAGGAGCTATCCTCAGTACCTATCCACTTAAACCAGATAACTATGAACAGCTGATTATCGATTATGATCTGCAGAGTACTTTTCCTTCCGGTATTTCAGACGCCGAGTTCAAAGACCTCGTTGATGGTTATTATTACCCTGCATATGCCGATCTCGAGTCCCGTATTTATACCATTGGTTGCTTTAACGATAGTGAACATCTTGTCGATTCGGCATCAGTTACACGTCCCTACCCTTATGTAAATAGTAGTGGCCATACCCAACATATGGGTTTAAAACTAATGAATGAGTTAAATTCGCCGTTAAGCTCTTATGGGCTACTCTTAATTTCTTATAACGATCAGAATCAGGAAAGTGATAGTTTAAATAATATGTTACTACAGTCGCTGATCGACTCTGGTTATAAAAATGCCGTAGACCGCCTGTTCTCTGTAATCGATACAACGATTCCCGGACTAATCAGTAACTACCCCAACCTGCCTGAAGACCCTGCCGCCAGCGGTCTGCCTGAGAATATTACACTTGTCCAATACCGTGCGATCATTGCCAATATGATTTTAAGCGCTCCGGTATTCATTGGCGCACCATCGGTAAACAACGATCTTCGATTTATGCCGTTCTTTCATTATGATTTCGTGAACGGTGCAATCTATTTTGATGGCGGTAAGTATTCATTCTCAGACCTAGCAGCTCAAGCGGCCTCCATTGTTGTCAACCCGGAAAAGCTGACAATTGACCCATACCAGAATGCATATTCTTCACTGACCATTGATATTCAGGGCCAGGCCTACGCCACCGAAGTATCCTGCTCTGTAGATACCACTGCTCTGAATATTACTGGTAGTAGCTATGGTGACTGGGGCGGTGAGAATCGTCTGACTCTGCCTCTCAATTGGGGAAGCCAGAACATGTCCGGGGCTATTACACATACCGGAAATACTGAGCTGGAAGAAAACGGAACGCTGCTTAGCGCGGATCTGTTTGCGGACATGACAACAACAACCGCGAATGTTGTTTGTTCAGCAGCCTTATCAGACGCTTCGGGTAATCTGATTCCGGTGACAGTCCAGAATGCGACGATCACTATCGATGATGGCATTCACGGTGGTAATGGCGGATTCAGTGGCAGCATTGAAATTCCGGTTGGGGTCAATCCTGAAGACATTACCGTATCGGTAACCATCAATGGCCGGACGATTACCACCGGTGTTGATAGTGCAGGAAACTTCAGTTTTGACGAACTGCGCGACGGCGACTTTACCATCGCTTTCAATGCTGATAACTATGTTCAAAGCTGCATGAATCACAGTATTTCCGAAGGTGCGAATATTGATGTTGGCCAGATCACTCTCTTTGCCGGTGATATCAACGATGATGGTGAAATCAATATCGCGGATTTCACCTACCTTGCCGGAAAGTATGGCTCTGCCAATGGTGATGAGTTGTACGATCAGAAAGCAGATCTGAATAAAGACAGTGTAATCAATGTTCAGGATCTGGCTATTCTTGCCAGCCACTTCGGCTCTGTTCAGTGTAACCCGCAATAAAATTCAGGCGGGGGAAACCCCGCCTGCTTCATAATTATCTGGAATATTTCATGCGAATTCTTCTTTTAATTTTCACATTGATAGCCAGCACATCCTCTGCCGGAACCCCGGTCCTGAGTTTTTCAACTCAGGACAAGGAAGGCATTCGCTGGCTGATTCTGGAAGCAACTGCACTGGATAATATCTATGGTGTCGACCTGATTCTCGACTACGATGCAGCCGCGCTTGAGGTCGTTGATCTGGATTCCGGAAAATCAGGGATACAGATCCAAAGTGGGAGTCTGTTCGGTACGTCCGCCTTTGAGGTCAGCAACAGCGTTGATACTCGAAAGCACAGCATTCGCCTTGCTCTCAGCCTGCTTAATCCGGCACCTGCAGTCAGCGGCTCTGGCATCCTTGCCACAATTGCGTTTAAGAATACCAAGCCAGGTATTGTTCAGGTTAAGCAACTGGAGTTTGGGACCAAAGAAGGCCGTCTGATCAGCGCAGAATTACCGCAACCTGTACTCGTTGAACCAGCTCGGAGCGCTGCAACAACTTCAGGCAAAGTATCCATACCCGCGCTGGCCATACCCGACTATTCTGCTTCTGGCAGAGATAATAATCTGATGTATATTCTCGGCGGAGTTTTTGCATTTCTGCTGTTGATAAACATCGTATTCTTTATGTATTGGCGTCAGAAAGTAAAACGTCCTGCAATATAAAAAAGCCCGGCAACTGCCGGGCTTTTTATTTATTCAGACGGAGGAGATACCCTCAGGCCTTCTCCACCAGATAATCAATATACTCATCACGCAGCGTACGTTTCTGCAGTTTGCCCGTGGCCGTGTGCGGCAGCTCCTCAACAAACAGAATGTCGTCCGGCAGCCACCACTTGGCAACACGGCTTTCCAGATAGTTATAGATATCCTGTTTATCGATATCGCTTTCTTCACTTTTTACAATAAACAGTAATGGCCGCTCATCCCACTTCTGATGACGCACACCAATGACACAGGCTTCTTTTACGTCCGGGTGCCCTACTGCTGCGTTTTCCAGATCAATACTGGAAATCCACTCGCCACCGGATTTCACCACGTCTTTGGCGCGGTCAACAATCTGCAGATAACTGTTTTCATCAATCACGGCGATATCACCGGTATCGAACCACTGCTTACCATCCGCATCGATAAAGAACGAATCCGGTTTTTCATTTTTATAATACGCCGTCAATACCCAGGGGCCACGCACACGTAAATAGCCGCGTGATGTTCCGTCGTGTGGCAGTGGCTGATCATCCTCACCAAAAATTTCCAGCTCGATACCAAACATTGGCCGGCCGGCGGTGGTCTGCAGGCGATAGCGCTCATCGCCGCTCATTTTCTGCATGGCTTTGGTTGGTGCCCCCAGTGTTGCCAGCGGCGAGGTTTCGGTCATGCCCCAAATCGGTAATAAATACACGCCGTATTCTTTATCCAATGTTTCCACCAACGATTTTGGTGAGGCCGAACCGCCAACGCCGACGGTTTTAACCGAATCCATGCGTTTATTATTACGTTTTAAATAATCGATCAGACCCAGCCAAACCGTTGGTACGCCCAGCATTAAATCCACTTCGGCCAGCTCGATTAATTCATGCAGACTCTGGCCATCCATACCGTCACCGGGCAGCACCAGCGTCGCACCACTCATCGGAGCAATATAAGGCATACCCCAGGCGCAGACGTGATACATAGGAACAACCGGCATCACCACCGAATCGGCAGAAACATTCAGTGCATCCGGATTACGGCTGGCATAGGCATGCAGCACAGTGGAGGCATGGGAATACAACACGCCTTTAGGGTTGCCGGTAGTGCCCGAGGTGTAACACAGGCCGGAGGCGGTATCCTGCGGAAAACGCGGCCACACCAGTTCGCTGCTGTATGTTGTCATTAAATCTTCATAATTAATCGCATTTGGCAGGCTGGTCGGTGGCATCTGGTCGGCGTCGATCATAAAGATAAAGCCTTTGACCGAGGTTAATTTATCCGCCACCGGTTCCAGTAATTTCGCGAAGCAGGCATCCAGAAAGACATAACAGTCTTCGGCATGATTAATAATGTATTCTACCTGCTCGGTATAAAGCCGTGGATTGACGGTATGGCAGATGGCACCGATACCGGAGATCGCGTAATAACATTCAAAATGGCGGTAGCCGTTCCAGGCCAGCGTCGCCACCCGGTCACCAGGCTGAACTCCCAAAGCCAGCAATGCATTGGCCAGCTGCTTGCTGCGTTTTAACGCATCGCGGTAGGTATAGCGGTGGATATCACCTTCCAGCCGGCGGCTGATAATTTCACGCGTACCATGATGCGCAGCAGCGTATTCCAGCAGGTCTGAAATAATCAGTGGCTGAGTCATCATCTGACCGCTTTGGGCAAGGGCAAAAGAAGAAGCAGTGAGTGTCATAATGCGTTCCATGGCGAATTGTTTGCTCCAGCTTAAAAGCCTTAGCGCCTGTTAGCCAGAGGCAAAGGCCGCTTTGTTAGCGTGTCTCCTCCCATAGAATGAGATGCTAGGGTCTGTTAACACTAATTGAATCGGGCCTGCTGAGAGCCAGTTTTTCTCAGAACAAGGAGTGAGGAGGGATATTAACGGGTTAAATGAATAACGAACGACGACGTTAATGGGGAAAACTGGCCTCAGCCCGAAGGGTTATGGCTAAAAATCCCTCATCCTGCGTTGCTGTTCGCTCGCTGAACCCGTTACCAATCTGTCTGGAACAGATTGGCGTGCCAACCCCGAAGGGGTGAAGCACAGG
This sequence comes from Thalassolituus sp. ST750PaO-4, assembly GCF_020320405.1. Lineage (NCBI taxonomy): Bacteria > Pseudomonadati > Pseudomonadota > Gammaproteobacteria > Oceanospirillales > Oceanospirillaceae > Thalassolituus > Thalassolituus sp. ST750PaO-4. Next base: position 681,047 of record NZ_JABVCB010000005.1, on the reverse strand, counting down.
GATGTGCTGAACATCCCACACTCCCAGCGCCTTGCCTGAGGAATTTTTAGCCGATAACAGGCCTGTTTAATTAATGTTAACAGGCCCTAGGCACTTTTCACCGCTCCGGGCAAATTGAGCCATTTGTTTTTATCCGTGGCCGACGACATAAACCTGCGATAAAAAAACAGTAAACGTCTGGTAAGACAAACCTTCGGGTCTGTGAATTTTTCCCTCCTGCCTGATAGGATTCAGCGCGTTAACCAAAGGAGGGTTACCCTATGAAAGCTTATTCCATTCTTATACTGGCTGGCCTTCTGGCAGCTTGCGGCGGCGGTTCGGGTAGTTCAGGCAATTCAGGAGGTGGTGACAACGGTACTCCACCGGGCAATTACACTCCTGTCACCCAGAATCTGAGCCAATTGTCTCTGCTGGATGCCAGCGGCAAGCCTCTTTCAGAGGCCCAGGTAACCATCAGCCCGAAAAACACTGCCGGCATCGCGGTAGCCGCAGTTTTTGCCAGCAATAGTGTACAACTGACGACAGACAGCAACGGTCATATCACCTTCCCTGATCTCGCTCCGGGAAGTTATACCCTGACCATTACCATCTCCGGTGTCACCGTAACCACGACACTGGAAATCCGTGCAGAAAATGCCTCCGGCAGCAGCACTGTAGCGGCCCCTCTGGTCATCACTGACAACGGCGCCGAAAGCCTCGAAGGCCAGGGATTCTTCGCTTCTCTTAGCGGTATTATTTTTGATGCCGATGGTCCGCTGAATAATGCTCAGATTGAGATTTCTGGCGGCGCAGCAACCAACGGTGCCATTGCCACAGCGACCACCGATAACGACGGCCACTTCGTACTGATCGTTAACGTATCGCTAAGCAAATTGTTAGCTATAAAAACGGCCACCATCCGTATCAGCCGCGATGGCTATGGCACACGGGTAATTCCTCTGGATCTGACTCAGATATCTGCCCTCAGCGGTCTGAATTTTTCATTGCAGGCAGCTACTGGCAACAGTGATGCTCTTTACAGTGAAAATTTTGAGCAGCCCGTCAGCGAAGCGGCCTGTGGTAGCTGGATGACCGTCAGCGTTTCGCAATCTTATACCGGTGCTGGAGAAGGGCCGGAGCCTCTGGCCACGCTGAATGCAGAAGACGCTCCGGCTGAAGCAACAGATGAAGAATTGCAGAACCTTTGGCACAGCCACAATGCCGGCCTTGACATCATAAATCAGGCGCTGACCAACGATCTGGTACTCCTTGCTCCGGATGATACTTCTGCCGGTAAAGTCCCAGACCCACTGAGCAACCGCGCCTGCTGGTATGGCCAGGCCGCATCCGGAGGTGTCACTCAGGGGAATTTCCTCGGTGAGCCGGAAGAACCACAAGAGGAACTCGATGGAGGGACATCGCTAACGCCGAACGGTGGCGCAATTGTTTCACCCGATATTGATCTGAGCGCTGAAACCGGCCCACTGTCTCTTACCTTCCGTACCTGGTGGGAAATTGAGGCGGTTAATCCGAATGAAAATGGCTTTGATCTGATGACCATTGAATACAGCACCGATGATATTCAATGGACACCCATTGCCCGTCTGAATCCGTTGTCAGATCCGGTGGGTCTGGATGATCAGGACCGTGCACCGCTGCCCTACTCCAACCGCGGCTATAACAAGGCGCCAGCGTGGTTATGGCAGGAGCCGATTGATATCTCAGATCTGGCCGGCGAGCAAATTAAACTGCGCTTCCGCTTTAATACCCAGGACGAACTGTATAACGGCTTCCGCGGCTGGCTGGTTGATGACATCAGCATCAAACGCGAAGCAGGTACCTTCCCGCGCTATCTTGAACGCGAAACGTATCTGCAGCCGACATTTTCACCAATGAGTCAGACACCGGTTATCGCCGGAGAAATTCAGGAAATCAATATTGGTGGAGAATACACCTACGGCACGACGGCCACCCTGAAACTGATTCAGGTAAACAGTGATGGCAGTCAGACTGATCTTGATACTCAGCAGGTAGAGCAGAATGACACTATCGAACTGGCAGCAAGTATTACTGCACCAGATAGCGGTTTTGTGCTGCTCGCCTTTCAGGTATTCATTGACGATCAGACCAGTACAGAGCTGCAATACGATCTGTATTACCCGGTTGTGAATGACATTCCGGCAGAGTTGTCTGTCGATCTCTGACAGCCATAGAACAAAGCAGGGAATAAAAAAGGGCAGCATCCGCTGCCCTTTTTTATATCAAGCAAACTCTCAATAAAAATGGAAAGCCGTTGCTGGCCGTTTTTTGTATGATGCTTTTTTGCTCCGGCATGCGGCCGGCTGACAACCTTGCCACTCTTACGGAAAGGATATTCCGATGCTTTTAATCTTTCAGATCATAACCACCATGATGCTGCTGTTCTGGCCAATGGTCATGATGATGTCGCCGATGGCATTTGATGCACCGGGTTCAGAAAATAACCGCGAACATATCATCGGGATGATGATCTTCCTCTGTTACCCCATTCCGTTGTGCGCGCTGTACTGGATATTCGGTGCCGAGCTGTTCGGTATTTCCGGCCGTACCCTGACCCTGGGCGCCACGGTTATTATCGTGCTGGCACTGAGTGTGTTCGGCTATGGCTCGCTGCTGAAAAATGCCTTAAACGGCATCGCCAGCAGTGGTTATTCCAACGTCAATAATCAGGTGTATTACAACGCCCGTCCGGTTGCCGGGGCCGATAGCGAAAGCTTTGAAGTGCTGGGCAACAATTATTATTCCCAAGGTTATGCCCGCGATAATAAGCAGGTGTATTTCCGCGGAGAACTGCTGGCGGATGCCGACGCTGCTTCTTTCCGGGCGCTGGACAGTGACGAGGAATACTGGGTCGATAACCAAAAGATTTACCTCGGCGGCAAGGCCATTCCCGGTGCTGACCCGGCACAGTTCAAACGGGTGCCGGATGCCTGGGGCAGCCCGTCCGCCTATGCCCTTTCCGGCACCACGCTGTATTACGATGCTGAGCGCATTGGCGAAGTGAACCCGGATGAAATCAGTATTATTACGCCGTTTCTGGCCAAAGACCGCCAGCACATTTATTATCTGGAAAAAATTATTTTGCCGATGGCCGATGCGCCAAGCTTTGTGCTGTTACCCGATACCGATGGCTACGCCCGTGACCGTGCCGCCGTCTACGACCTGATCGGTGAGCGTTCAGCACCGATTGCCGGAGCCGATCCGCAAACCATGGAAGTTCTGAATCGCGGCTATCTGAAAGACGCCAGACATATTTATCACCGCGAGAGCTACGAGCCGACGCAGATACTGCACGATGTCGATTACGACAGCTTTGTCGTCACCGACTGGGATGACGAAACCCAGTCCGAAGCCCGTGACCGCTATGCGTTGTATATGAACGGCAAGGTTGTAAAACAACTCGCCGAAAAAGCCGCGCAATAATGCGCTGAATAAAAAAGGGCAGCCTTAGCTGCCCTTTTTATTTTCCGGGATTCAGAATCCGGATTTCAATCTCCGAATTTCAGTCCCCAGATTCTACCCGGCAAAAGCCGTGCTTAAGCACGCTCTACTGCCAAAGCAACACCCATACCACCACCGATACACAGGGTTGCCAGACCTTTTTTCGCATCACGGCGCATCATTTCATGCAGCAGCGATACAAAAATACGGCAGCCTGATGCACCAATCGGGTGACCCAGAGCGATAGCACCGCCATTAACGTTGATCTTGTCTGCATCCCAGCCCAGACCTTTATTAACCGACAGCGCCTGCACGGCAAAGGCTTCATTAGCTTCTACCAGATCCAGATCGGCCAGAGTCCAGCCGGCTTTTTCCAGACACTTTTTAGTCGCCGGAATCGGGCCAGTGCCCATGATTTTCGGATCAACACCGGCATTGGCATAAGCTTTGATGGTGGCCAGAATCGGCAGGCCCAGCGCTTCGGCTTTTTCACGGCTGGCCAGCATTACTGCAGCGGCACCGTCGTTCAGTGAAGAGGCATTACCCGCGGTAACGCTGCCGTCTTTCTTAAAGGCCGGACGCATTTCAGCCAGCTTGGCAGCCGTGGTGCCAGCGCGTGGGTTTTCGTCGGTATCGAATACCTTGGGGTCGCCTTTACGCTGTGGGATTACTACCGGAGTGATTTCATCTTTGAATTTACCGGCGGCAATCGCAGCCAGCGCTTTTTCCTGTGAAGCGGCGGCAAATGCGTCCTGCTCTTCACGGGAAATCTGATACTCATCAGCAATATTTTCGGCGGTGATACCCATGTGGTAATCGTTAAACGCATCCCACAGGCCATCCACAATCATGGTGTCGACCATGTTCCACGGTCCCATACGCTGACCGTTACGTGAATTTGGCAGAGCGTGGGGCGCATTGGACATAGATTCCTGACCACCGGCAATAATCAGGTCTGCGTCACCGGCCTTAATTGCCTGAGCCGCCAGATGCAGTGCTTTCAGACCGGAGCCACACACTTTGTTAATGGTCATCGCCGGCGTGGTATCTGCCAGACCGCCTTTGATGGCGGCCTGACGTGCCGGGTTCTGGCCCGCTGCGGCGGTTAATACCTGGCCCATCAGCACTTCATCGACTTCGGCCGGATTGATGCCGGTTTTTTCCAGCAATGAACGGATTACCGTCGCACCCAGATCCACCGCCTGAACACTGGCCAGTGAGCCGGCAAATGAGCCAATAGCGGTACGGGTAGCGGCAACGATTACTACGTCAGTCATAGAAATTCTCCAGAATATGAGGGCCTGCATTGAGTAGCACAGCGAGGATGACGAATTCATGAACCTCAGCCGCTAATTCAGTCCAACGGCTGGCGCTTGTCCTCTTTGTCGGGCGCAGTGAAAACCGGACGCCGGGCAGGTGCAGGCGCGCCATTATACCCGAAAGACGGCCTGATGCCGTCCGCCATTGGTGCAGGTCAGGAACAGGCTTTGTGCTTATCAGGCCATAAGTGGCACGTTTGGCAGGGGTAAAGATCGGGGATTCGGATAAGGCGTGACGAGTCAGGCGTCACGGTCTACGCGGTCGAGAGCGCCCACATCCAGTACCGGCGAAGCGTCGATATGCTGGGCATCCATCATATAGGCGACCCGCTCGAGCGAGCTGAGAATCATCGTCTGCTCCCAGTCGTGCAGATCCTGATACTGCTGCACAAAGCTTTCCTGCAGCGGTTTCGGGGCATTCAGCAACACCGCATCCGCCTCCGGCGTCAGATACACGTAGACTTTGCGCTTATCGGCACTGCCGCGCTCACGCTTAACAAAACCGCGCTTTTCCAAACGGTCGATAATGGTGGTCACCGTCGCCTGTGACAGGCTCACGCGCTGGGCAACCTCACCCACCGTTAATTCGGTGTGCTGGCGCAGCAGCTGCAGAATCAATAACTGCGGCGCGGTCAGACCAGCAATCTTGCTCAGCTGGCGTGAGTGCAGATCGGTGGCGCGGATAATACGGCGCAGGGCTACCAGCACCTCATCGTAGCGGTTCATGTCGTTGTCCGGATCATTCTGATAAGAGCCGATTCTAACATCGTTAGGGTTCAAAACATTCATTATCCATCAGCCTCCGGCAGTTTTCCCAGCTGATCGGCATTAAGGGCCACCAGCAATTCTTCACCCTGCTGATAAGTCCCCAGAATCAGTGCCTGCGTCTGCGCTGGCGGCTCAATATCCGATTCATTGAGCTCTATGATTTCCTGCACCTGATCAATCACCATGCCGACCACTTCATGTTCCAGTTCCAGCGTCATGATACGGCTGTCATCCGTGGCTTCCTGAGCAGCCAGCCCCAGCAGCGCCCTGCCATCCAGTACAGTGACCACATCGCCGCGCTGATTAATGATGCCCGACACCACCGCCGGCGCACCGGGAACAGGCTCCGGCGGCTGAAAGTGCGCAACTTCACGCACCTGACGCACTGGCAGGCAGTAACAGGTTTCATCCAGACGGAATGTGAGCCATTTCTGAGCGTTCATCAGCTCACCTCGTTTTATTTAGAGTTGTAAATAAATTACCACGATGCTAAATTGTTTAGGGTTCTAAGTAAATGGCAGTTGCCGTAATGATTAATCCTTAGCCAAACTGAATCAAATTCAGGCTGATTAATCGGTACGTGGCAACTGAAAGCGAGAAATGGATACTTTTTCGACAGAAACGTCAGAAAAAAACATTACAGATCAAAACAATATTACCTTCCGGAAGCCTGCAGCAACCGACGGCCATGCCGTTTTCTCTCTGGTTGAGCGCTGCAAGCCTTTAGATGTCAATTCAATGTACTGCAACCTGCTGCAGTGTTCGCACTTTGCCGACACTGCCATCGTGGCAGAACAGAACGGCGACATGGTCGGCTTTATCTCCGGCTATCGCCTGCCGCACCAGCCCGACACGCTGTTCGTCTGGCAGGTTGCGGTCGACAGCAAAGCCCGCGGTCAGGGTCTTGCCAGTCGCATGCTCCACGCGCTGCTTAAGCGCCATCAACACGTTGTGCATCACCTGCACACCAGTATCACACCGGGGAACGATGCCTCGTGGAATACCTTCCGTCGCCTGGCTCACAGCCTTGGCGCCCCTCTCCAGACCAGCGAACTGTTTGACCGCGAACAACACTTTGGCGGCGCTCACGACAGCGAAACGCTGGTTCATATTGGTCCCTTCATGCTTTTTGCACAGGAGTAAAAAACACCATGGATATCTATCACGAACTCGAATCCAACGTGCGTGGCTACTGCCGCTCTTTTCCGGTGACTTTCACCAAGGCACAGAACGCCATCCTCACTGACAACGAAGGCAATGAATACATCGACTTCCTCGGTGGTGCCGGCACGCTGAACTACGGGCACAACAACCCGGTGTTTAAGAAGGCACTGCTGGAATACATCGAGTCGGACAGCATCACCCATGGTCTGGACATGCATACCGAGGCGAAAACGGCGTTCCTGCAGAGCTTCAACGAGCGCATCCTCAAGCCGCGCAAAATGAAGTACAAAGTGCAGTTTACCGGCCCGACCGGTACCAATGCGGTGGAAGCGGCACTGAAGATTGCGCGCAAAAATACCGGCCGTCAGACCATTGTGTCGTTCACTAATGGCTTCCACGGCGTGACCCAGGGCGCCGCCGCGGTGACTGCCAACAACTACTACAAAAACGCCATCGGCATGCCGCTGCCGGGTGTGCAGTTTATGCCGTACGACGGTTATCTCGGCGATTTCAATACGCTGCACTATTTTGAAAAAGCGCTGCAGGACGGCTCTTCAGGTCTGGGACATCCGGCCGCGGTAATCGTTGAATGTATTCAGGGCGAAGGTGGTCTGAACAGCGCTTCTGCCGCCTGGATGCTGGGCCTGCAGGCACTCTGTAAGCGCTACAACATGCTGCTGATTGTCGACGATATTCAGGCGGGTTGTGGCCGCAGCGGTACCTTCTTCAGCTTTGAAGAATTCGGTATCGAGCCGGACGTTATCACCCTGTCCAAATCCCTCAGCGGCTACGGTCTGCCAATGGCCATTGTGCTTTTGAAAGAAAAGCTCGATACCTGGAAGCCAGGCGAGCACAACGGTACCTTCCGCGGTAATAACCATGCCTTTATTACCGCGCGCATGGCGCTGGAAACCTACTGGGCCGATGACAGCTTCAGCCAGAGCGTGAAGAAAAAAGCGCAGCTGATCCGCAGCCGCCTGAAAGAAATTCAGGCCGAGCACGGCGGCCAGATGAAGCACAAAGGGCGCGGCATTATGCAGGGTCTGGAATGTGTGAATGGCCAGGTTGCCAGCCGTATTACCGAGCTGGCGTTCAAGCGCGGCCTGATTATTGAAACCAGCGGTTCCGACGGCCAGGTGGTAAAAATCCTGACGCCACTGACCATCGAAGAAGACACCCTGAAAGCCGGCCTTGGCATTCTTGCCGAGTGCATCGGCGATGTGATGGCGGAGCAGATTTCCAAAGCCTCCTGAGCATCCCCTCCTAACTGATACTGCCCATCAGAAAACCGCCAGCCGCCGGGAAACCCGGCTGGCGGTTTATCCAACCGATAACGAGTAATCACTATGATCGTAAGAACTCTGGAAGAATGCGAAAACTCCCCACGTAATATCAACGGCGGCAACTGGAAAAGTGTGCGTATGCTGCTGAAAGAAGACAACATGGGCTTCTCCTTCCACATCACCACCATTTTTGCCGGAACCGAAACCCCTATCTGGTATCAGAACCACCTTGAATCGGTGTACTGCATCAGCGGCGAAGGCGAAATCGAAACTACCGCCGACGGCAAGGTTTATCCGATCAAGCCCGGCACCCTGTACGTGCTCGACAAACACGATCAGCACCTGCTGCGCGGTTTCAGCGATATGCAGATGGCCTGTGTCTTTAATCCGCCATTAATCGGCAACGAAGTACACGACAAAGACGGCGTTTATGCATTGGATGCCGACCCTCTGAAAGCCTGAAAGGAGACACCATGACTCTGCATACGGTAGAAAAAATCGGCGGCACGTCGATGAGTCAGTACCAGGATGTTCTGCACAATATCTGGCTGCGCCCGTACCAGCACCAGACGCAGGGCGAAACCCTGTACCAGCGCGTATTTGTCGTTTCTGCTTACGCCGGTATGACCAATGGTCTGCTCGAGCATAAAAAAAGCGGTGAACCGGGTGTGTATGCCCTGTTTGCCGAAATGGATGAAAAGCGCCCATGGCAGGACAAACTGCATGAAGTGCTGAACAACATGCTGGCAGTCAATGCTGAAATGTTTGCCCCGGACAGCATAATGCATAAACGCGCGGACCAGTTTATTCAGGAGCGTATGCGTGATGTGCAGGAATGCCTCGAGCATCTGGAAGTGGTGTGCAGCTTCGGCCATTTCCAGCTGGATGATCACCTGCATCGTGTACGCGAAATGCTCAGTGCACTGGGTGAAGCACACAGTGCCTTTAATTCCGTGCAACTGCTGCGCAGCCACGATGTGAACGCGCGCTTTATCGACCTCACCAACTGGCGCTCCGACGAACAGCTGAGTCTGGATGACCATATTGCCCAGGCCTTCAGTGATGTCGATATGAGCACAGAAATGCCCATCGTCACCGGCTACACCCAGTGCCGCGAAGGGCTGATGCGCACCTTTGACCGTGGCTACAGCGAAATGACCTTCAGCAAAATCGCCACCATTACCGGCGCGCGCGAAGCCGTTATTCACAAGGAATACCACTTAAGCACCGCCGACCCTATGCTGGTCGGTGATGGCAAAGTGCACCCGATCGGCCAGACCAACTACGACGTGGCCGACCAGCTGGCCAACCTCGGGATGGAAGCCATTCACCCGCGTGCCGCCGCCGGGCTGCGCAAACAGAATATTCTGCTGCGCATTAAAAACACCTTTGAGCCGGAACACAGTGGCACTGTGATTCACAGCGACTACTGTAGTAGTACCCCTAAAGTGGAAATTATTGCCGGAACACGCAATGTCTGGGCTCTGGAGATTTTCGATCAGGATATGGTCGGCGATCCGTCCTACAGCCAGCGCATGAATGATCTGGTACTGGAATCCGGGGTACGGGTACTGACCAAAGACTTTAACGCCAACACCGTTACCTTTTATTTAAAAGGTAATAAACGCCGGATTAACTGGCTGATGGAACGCGTACAGCAAGCCTATCAGCAGGCCGATATCCGCGTCGAAAAACTGGCCATGGTCAGCGCCATCGGCAGCGACATGAAAATTACCGGTCTGCTGCAAAAGGCCGCCGGAGCACTGTCCGACGCCGGGGTGAATATTCACTCGGTACACCAGGCCATGCGTCAGGTGGACATCATGTTCCTGGTCAGCGACAGCGACTACGCCAGTGCCGTAAAAGCACTTCATTCAAAACTGATTGAGCAATCCGATACATGGCCAGACCAAAAAACCGCCTGACCCTGACTTTATTGCTGAGCATCAGCGCCTTCTGTGCAGCCCTGGCCATGCCAGCGGCTGCACAGTCCGTTGACAGCGACGATAAAAAACAGCAGCAGAACGACCAGCAGGCAGAGCAGACGATCGAAGAATTACAGGCGCCGCTGTACAGCGCTTTTACCGAACGCTATCTGCTCGATGAGGTTAAAAATCTGCGTCAGCAGATTGCTGATGCGCGGGTTGAACTGACCGAAAAAATTGTCGATAAAGAAATTGATGTATCCAGCAAGGCGCTGACCTATGCCACCGATACCGTCACCTATTTTTTCTATCTGATTGCCGGTGCTTCCACGCTGCTGGTATTAATCGGCTGGAATTCATTACGTGATATCAAAGAACGGGTTGGCGCTTTTGCCAACGACGAAATCCGCCGCATCACCGCCAGCTATGAAAAACGTCTGGATAAACTCGAAGACGAACTGCACCGAAAATCACGGCATATTGCCCAGGCGCAGGAAGAAATTGAACTCACCAACGAAATTCACTCGCTGTGGCTGAAAGCCTCACAGGAAAATACGCCACAGAGCAAAATCGCCATTTACGATCAGATTCTGCAACTGCGTCCGGACGACGTTGAAGCCCTGACTTACAAAGCCGATGCAGCGTTATTACTGGGTCAGGCACAATGGGCAACCAGCCTTGCCAACCGCGCACTGGAAGTCGACCCGGAAAACAGCCACGCACTCTATCAGCGTGCCTGTGCCCATGCCGAAAGCGGTGCAACCGAAGAAGCCCTGCGCGACCTGCAGAACGCCATCGATAAAGCCGACTCACTGCGCTTACAGGCTGGCCGCGATATCAGCTTTGAAAGCCTGCTGCAGAATGAGCGTTTTCTGGAGATGGTGGTACTGCCGCCGGATGAAGACGGTGAAGAAAACAGCTGAATAAGCGGAGAAAAAGACCGTAGCAAAAACCGGAAAAATTCAGATCGGGCGGTCTGAATTTTACTCCGTTAAAAAAAGCGCCAGCAGTTCATTCAGATATTGCTGGCCTTTTTCTGTTGGATAAATACGTTTATCCACATTTAATAAACCCAGCTGCTGAGCTTTTGCCACAGGTTCTGCCACCGCATCCAGTGTCAGGCCGGTGCGGTATTCAAAATCCTCGACCAGCATACCTTCACGCAGGCGCAGGCCATTCATTAAACACTCGAGGCCAATATCTTCCGGCTCAATGGTTTGCTTACCGGTCAGGAAGGTTTTATCCGGATTGAGATAATCCCGCGGCAGACGGGTTTTCTGTGTGCGGTAGATGACGTTGGCATCGGCCAGGGTGATTTTGCCGTGCGCTCCGGCGCCAATGCCAAGATAGTCACCAAACTGCCAGTAATTCAGATTATGTTTCGAGGCTTTACCCGGCTGGCAATGCGCCGATATTTCGTAGTGGTCAAAACCGTGCTCCGCCAGTAATGCCAGCCCGGCCTCCTGAATATCCCATAATGCGTCGTCTTCCGGTAACTGTGGCGGACGTTTATAAAATTCGGTATTGGGTTCTATGGTCAGCTGGTACCAGGATAAATGCGTGGGCTTAAACGCCAGTGCCTGTTGCAGATCGTCCAGCGCCTGTTCGACAGTTTGCCCCGGCAGACCATGCATTAAATCGAGATTAAAATTATCGAAACCGGCTTTTTTCGCCAGTTTAATGGCCCGCAGTGCCTGCTCGCGATCATGTACCCGGCCAAGCTTCTGCAGATGTTCTGGCTGAAAGCTCTGTATGCCGATGGATAAACGGTTAATTCCCAGCTTGCGGTACGCTGCGAATTTTTCAGCTTCGAACGTACCCGGGTTGGCTTCGAGGGTAATTTCGATATCTTTGGCAAAGGTCAGGCGCTGCTTCAGTCCTTTAAACAGCGCTTCGTAAGCCCTGGCCGACAACAGGCTCGGAGTGCCGCCGCCAAAGAAGATGCTGTGAATCTCACGCCCCTGCACCCAGCGCAGGTCTTCGTCCAGATCGGCCAGCAATGCGCGGATATATTCCCGTTCCGGCAGATCACCTTCAGCCTGATGCGAGTTAAAATCGCAATACGGACACTTACGGATACACCAGGGAACGTGGATATACAGGCTCAGCGGCGGCAGATGCAGCATGACTACTTCCTCAAATTCCGGCTCAGACTTCAGCCAGATCCAGGGCCTGCAACAAGGCTTCCGCCTTCGCGGCCCATTCATTATTTTCGTGTGACAGTCGGGTATTGTCTTTTTTCAGACGCTCGTTGTCTTGCTGCATTTGTAGTATTTGCGCATTCAGTTGCTCAATCTGCTGTTGCTGAGCCAGAGCTGCAGCATCGCGTTCAACCAGTTGCGCAGCAGCTTCAGCCAGCTGCTGCCGGGTCTGTTGCTGTTCGCTGTTCAGTTTCTGCACATCTTCCTGCAGCTGCATATTATCCAGCTGCAGGGTTTCGATGCTGCTGATGGTACGTAACACTTTCTGTTCTAACTGATCAAAAATATCCACACATCACTCTTTTTAAAAAATAATAAAAAAGCCCGCACCATAAGCGCGGGCCAGACCTGCATCCCTGAGCGGGGAAATATCAGACGTGCCAGCGCGCCAGAAGTTGCTGGATCGCCTGACCACGGTGAGAGAGCTGATTCTTACGCTCTTTATTCAGACTGGCTGCTGCACAACCTTCGCCCGGCACAAAGAACAGCGGATCATAGCCAAAGCCATCACGGCCTTCCGGTGCGGTTAAAATACGTCCTTCCCAGCAACCCTGAAACACCTGTGGCGTCGGGTCGGCGGCATGACGCATATACACCAGTACGCACTGGAAACGGGCAGTACGCTGCGCCTCAGGTACATCCTGCAGAGCGTTAAGCAGCTTGGCATTGTTGGCACTGTCACCCAGGCCGAAGCCATCATCCTCAGCGGCATAACGGGCACTGTAGATACCCGGTGCGCCCTGCAGGGCATCGACTTCCAGACCGGAGTCATCGGCCAGTGCCGGCAGACCGGTAGCGGCGCAGGCATTGCGTGCCTTCAGAATGGCATTTTCAACAAAGCTGAGACCGGTTTCTTCGGCTTCTGTCACATTGAGCCGGGTCTGCGGAATCAGCTCAATATTCAGCCCGGCAAAATGGGTGTCGAACAGTGCGGAAAATTCCCGCAGTTTTCCGGCGTTACCGCTGGCGAGTACTATTTTGTTCATTCTTCGTAAAATCGCTGGCTGAATTTCACATCAAAGGTGCGGCTCTGGCCTTCCGGAGTTGCTTTCAGGTTAACGTTATACATGTCTTCATCATCGAAACGGAAAGTGGTGATGTAATACACCGCATTGGTTTCTTTGATTTCCTGAAATTCCAGTTCGCGGCTCTGACCGAGCAGGTTGCGGATAGTGCCGGTCACTTTACCGCTGACCGCAGCCGGCACATCGCTGCCTTCTTCGTTATGCAGAATCGACACGCTGATATAGCCCAGCGCCCGTGAACGAGTGATGCCATAGGCTTCAGCAGCTTCCGGTGGCAGGAAGCTGGAGTTAAGGCCGATATAGTGAACTTCGTAGTCACCAAATACCTGTTTCTGCTCACCACGGTCGGCGGCCAGCAGCAGTGGGCTGAAGGCGGCACACAGGGTGAATAAACATGCGGTAAAAACCTGAGTCAGTGCTTTCATGATCATTTCCTTGTGATGTGATAAACGGCTATTTCACCCAGCATGGACGGCCACAGGCGAATCGTCCAGTGTTCTTTATGCTGGTCATCGACCACGGTTTTATTGAGGATGCGGATGCCTTTTTCACGGCACAGCATCTCAAAATCGCGGAAGGTACACATATGAATGTTGGGCGTGTCGTACCAGTTATACGGCAGCGTTTCCGACATTGGCATACGGCCTTTCAGCAACAGATAAAAACGTGTACGCCAGTAACCAAAGTTCGGGAAGGTGACAATGGCTTCGTCACCGATGCGCAGCATTTCATCGAGCAATAAATCCGGGCGCTGCACCGCTTGCAGCGCCTGGGTCATGATGACGGTATCAATGCTGTTATCTTCAAAATTACTCAGACCTTTATCCAGATCCTGTTCGATAACATTGACGCCATTGGCAATACAGGCGGTGATTTTTTCCGGATTAATTTCCAGACCATATCCGCGCACATTTTTATGGCGCTTCAGGTAGCTCAGCAACGAGCCTTCACCGCAACCAAGATCGAGTACCTGACTGTCGGGCTTAACCCACTGCTGGATAATGGCCAGATCATCGCGTAATACCGTCATACTTTCCCCTCCACGCCAAGACCGTCAGCCACACGCTGCATATAGGCTTTGAAAATATCCATATAACGCGGAATCGGCAGCAGGAAAGCATCGTGGCCGTTGTCGGATTCAATACAGGCATAGCTGACGTTTTTATCGGCGTGCATCAGGGCATTTACAATTTCTTCCGAACGCGCCGGAGAGAAACGCCAGTCGGTGGTAAAAGAAACCACCAGATAGTCGCACTGCGAGCGGCTCAGACATTTCACCAGATCGTTATCAAAATCAGCGGCCGGATCAAAATAATCCAGTGCTTTGGTCATCAGCATGTAGGTGTTGGCATCAAAGCGCGTACTGAATTTTTCGCCCTGATAATGGAGGTAGCTTTCCACCTCAAATTCCGGCGCAAAGCTGTAATTCAGTTTGCCTTCTTTCAGCTCACGGCCGAATTTCTGCCGCATCGCATCATCTGACAGATAGGTTAAATGCCCCAGCATGCGCGCCTGCATCAGACCGGATTTCGGAATGGTGCCGAATTTGTGATACCAGCCGTCATGGAAATCCGGATCTTTGGCAATCGCCTGACGCGCAACTTCGTTAAAGGCAATATTCTGCGCCGATAATTTCGGTGCCGAAGCAATCACCACCGCATGGCGTACGCGCTCAGGAAACTGAATCGACCAGCGCAATACCTGCATGCCCCCCAGCGAACCACCGACCACGGCGGCCCATTGCTGAATGCCCAGCACATCGGCCAGCCGCGCCTGACTGTTTACCCAATCCCGCACCGCCATAATCGGAAAATCCGGGCCGTATACTTCACCGCTTTCCGGATTAATGCTGGTCGGGCCGGTCGAACCTGAGCAGCCGCCTAAATTATTCAGCGCCACCACAAAAAAGTGGTTGGTATCGATGGCTTTGCCGGGACCGATTGCAGTATCCCACCAGCCGGGCTTTTTATCGTCCATGCTGTGGTAACCGGCGGCGTGATGATCGCCGCTCAGGGCGTGACAGATCAGCACCGCGTTGGATTTATCGGCGTTCAGGCTGCCATAGGTTTCGTACATCAGATCGTACTGCGGCAGAACCCGGCCACTGCGCAGAGTCAGTGGCTGATCAAAATGCTGTAACTGGGGAGTGACCAGACCGACGGAGTCGTCGGGAATAACATCCGGCATGAGCGTTCGTTTCCCGCGTTGGTGAAAGCTGACAATTAAGGCGCGGAGTTTATCAGGCTTGCCGCCAGAAGACAGCAGCGGCAGCAAGCCTGAACACGCCGTTGCTGTTACAGCACCAGCGTCTGGCTGATCCCGCAGCCCGCAGCAAAGTGCCCGTCATGGCTGACCAGAATCAGCGCCCCCGGATAAGCCCGTAAGGCCTGTGCCAGCTGTTCACGGCTGTGCCTGTCCAGATGGTTGTCCGGCTCGTCGAGCAGCAGCAACGCTCCGGGAGTTTGCTGGGTGACCAGTAACAACGCCAGCTTCATACGCTCACCGCCGCTCAGGATGCCGGCCGGGCGCAGACAGGCATCTGCATTTAACCCAACCCCGGCAAGCAAGGTGCGCGCACTGGTTATATCCAGTGATGTTGCCTGCAGCAGGTTATCCAGCGCACTGAGGTGGTTATGCAGCAGACTGCAGTGCTGATCGAGCAGACGTATTTCGCTGCGGCGCAGAATCGTTGGCTGCTGATCCGCTGTCGCAAGCAACTGCAGCAGGCTGCTTTTGCCGGAGCCGTTAGCACCGCGTAACCACAGATGCTCGCCCTGCTGTAAGGCAAAGGTCAGGCGCTGCTCAGGGCGGTGCGGCAGTGGCTGATCCGTTACCTGCAGAATCAGACCACTGCGCAGTTTTCCGGTCGCGGGCAGATACCACTGGGCGAGCGGACTGTCTTCCTGCAACCATTGCTGCTGACGCTCTTTCAGCTGACGGGCAGCCTGCTCATGCTGACGGCTGCGTGCCCGGCTCTGCCGCCCCTGCTGCTGCTCCGCGCTTTGTTGTTTGTTATCCAGCAGCAGTTTGCTCTGGCTGCCATCACGGCGCTCACGCTTACCGCTTTGCGCCCGGCGGGCTGCTTTTTCCTGGCTGCGCTGGGTGGCGCGCTCCACCTGTTGCAGACGCTGGCGACTGCCTTCCAGCTGCTGCAGCAATGCCTGCTGCTCCTGCTGACGCTGCAGCAAAAACTGATCATAGTTGCCACCGTACTGATACAGATGGCCGCTGCGCAGCTCCAGAATATGCTCCATTGCCTGCAGCAGCTGCACATCATGGCTGACCAGAATCAGCACGCCGCGAAAAGCCGCCATCTGCCCGATCAGCCACTGCCGGCCACTGTCATCCAGATGATTGCCCGGTTCGTCGAGTAACAGGACAGCGGGCTCTGATGCAAACAGCAGCGCCAGTTGCAGGCGCATACGCTGACCACCACTCAGCGCCTGCGCCGGGCGTTGTAAACGCTGCACTAACTGCGCTGCCGAAGTATCTGACTCATACGCCAGACCATAAGGCTGCAGAATCTGCTGCAAACGCTGCGGCAGACTCCAGTCATCACCGATCAGTTCAAAATCGGCGGCGGTGGCTATGCCTTCTTCCACCCGCTGCAAAGCCTGTAACCGCTGACTGAGATTTAAGTAGTCCGCCAGGCTCTGAGCGTTACGGGGGCCATCAGCCTGCTGTTGCGGTAACCAGGTGCAACGCCCACGGCAGCGGATATGGCCCTGCTGCGCCTGGCGCTGCCCGGCCAGCAGTTCCAGCAACCATGATTTGCCACTGCCATTACGACCGCACAAACCGTAACGGCCGGCCGTCAGCGACAGCTGAATATCCTGCAGGATATGCTCACCTGCAGCACTTTGTGCACACAGATGTGCGCACTCAAGAAGAACGGATTGGGACATAAGCGACTCCTGCGGCAGCAGGCGCATAGCGGGTACACAGAGGTAGTGTAAGAAGAGAGAGGTACTGCCAGACCCGACATACGCAGTCCTGCCCGCCGATTAAAACCAAAAGAAAAGGGTTAATGACGGAAGCAGGGCGTTTAAATCATGTCGGTGCGGACTCCGCAGAAGAATTCAGAAGTGGCAGGTTAAGAAAAAGCGGCATTGCTGACAAGATTATGACTGTCTTTTCCTGCTGCGTTTTCGCTTTGTTGACGCTTTCTGTGTCGTTATTCTCAGAGCGAACGGGGCATTTCGCGCTATACAGTGGTTTCACCTTTGGTCTAAAGTTGAAAGATCTCAGGAAAAGGAAGTCCGCTATGCAGCCCATTGCCACACCTGCCACGCTCAATACCGATGATCTGAAAGCCATGGTTTATGGCGCCTGTTTTCTTGCCTCAGGCGGCGGTGGCCCGATCAGTATGGCGCTCGATTTTCTGCAACGCATGAGTGGTACCGTCAGCCTGCTGCCGGTCACGCAACTGGAACGGGATAAAACAGCGCTGATGGTGGTTGATCTGGGCTCTCCCGATGCCGCCGCCGAGGGTCACGGCTTCACTGCTCCGGTCAATGCTTTCAAAAGCCTCAGCGCTTACCTGAAAGAAAAAGAACAGAAAACCATTGCTTACCTGCTGCCCGGTGAAATTGGTGCGGTAAATACCCTGATCCCGTTTTATATCGCCTCCATGATGGATGGCAAAATTGCCGTGATCGACGCCGATCCCTCGGGCCGTGCCGACCCGCGCCTGACCGAAACCCTGCTGGCCGCAACCAACGCACCGAGCTGTCCGGCGATGATTGCCTCCGACACACAGACCGGCGCCGGCCTGCGCTGCGACTGGACGGCCGAACCTTTTGCCTCAACCCTGTTCCTCGACCTGAGCGCCGCCGAACTGGAAGAAAAGGCCCGCGAAACCGTCAGTCAGCCGGAGTATCATCAGGTCGGTGGTATGGCCTGCTATCCGCTGGACACCAACTTTTTGCAGAGTCCGGCCGCGAAAAACTCGCTGGTCTATAACTCCGTCGGCCGGGCACTGATTATCGGCCGGCAGATTCTCAGTTCCTCATCCGTCCCGGCGTTATCAATGCTGCTCGATCTGCTGCATATCCATAACTACATATTCACCGAAGGTAAAATCAGCAAAATCATTAACCGTACCCACGGTGGTTTTGATGTCGGCAAAATTATTTTCAGTGCACCTGCGGGGGATTACTGGGTGTATTACAAAAACGAAAGCCTGTTGGCCTGGGATGTAAAACAAGGGCGGCCACATGCCATCGCACCGGATTGCATCAATATCATGCTGGCGGCAGCCGATGGTACAACACCGGCCGGTACGCCACTGTCGACCGCCGATATCCGCGAAGGTCAGAGTTGTACTCTGTGGGGAACCGCCTGTCCGGAAGCCATCCGCATCACGCCGGTGATCAGCCAGTTTATGGATGACCTGAACGATATTCTCAGTGCCTTCCCGGAAGACCACGTTGCGGTGTCCGCCTATATTCCGATTGAAGACCTGAATCTCACGCTCTGCACCACAGAACAGGCGGAAAAATGAGCGCAGAGAAACGTCCTGACAGCGGCCTCGATCTTGAGACCCACCTGTTTTACGAGATCTGGCGTAACTCTCCCGATAACATGTTTATCCTGCGGGTTGGCGAAGATGATTTTTATTTTGTAAAAACCAATCTGTCGCAGCAGCTGAGCCTCGAACTGGTGTCCGCCGCCCCCAAAGATATGGGCATCAGAGAACTGATGCCCCCTGATTTGTACGAACAGGTCAGCGCCAACTACAAACGCTGTATGGAACGTAAAGAACCCATTCAGTACGAAGAAGTTGAGGAGCTGACCAGTCACGATGGCAGCCCACAATATTGGAGCACAACACTTTCTCCTATTTTTGGCTCCGCCGGTGAGGTGCAGTATATCTTTGGCATTTCGCGCAATATCACCCGCCTGAAACAGGCGCAGAAAGCTGCCGAAGCCGCCAACGAAGTAAAGACCTCATTTCTGGCTAATATGAGCCACGAAATGCGTACCCCATTAAATGGAATCCGTGGCGCTGCCGAGTTATTACTCAAGTGTGATGATCCGCAGGAAAAAGAAGAGCTGTGCCGGCTGATTCTCAACGCCACCGAAGCTCTGACCCGCCAAACCTCCGATATTCTTGAATATGCCCGTATCGACAGCGGCAATATCCGGCTGGAAAATGCGCCATTCTCTCTGCGCGAAGCAGTGAAAGATGTGCAGAGTCTGGTACAGCATGCGATACAGGAAAAGAACATCCGCTTCAGCGTAAATATCGACAGCCGCATTCCCGATCAGCTGCATGGTGATGGCGGCAGGCTAAAACAAATTCTGCTGAATCTGGTCAGTAATGCGGTTAAGTTTACCCACGAAGGCAGCGTCTCTCTGACCATTGATCTGAGTAAGCGCCTTGGCCAGGAACACCAGCTGCGCTTCCGGATTGTCGATACCGGTATCGGTATTCATGCCGACGATATGAATAAATTATTCCGTCCTTTCAGTCAGGTTGATCAGTCAACCACCCGCCGTTATGAAGGCAGTGGGCTGGGGCTGACCATCTGCAAAGATCTGGTGAATGCCAAAGGCGGGAATATCGAAGTCAGCAGCGTGCCCGGCAAAGGCTCTGTGTTTGAATTTAATCTCAGTTATCCGGCATTAATGCAGGATATTCCGGCGCCGCACCAGCTTGATCCGTTGCCCAGGATACCCAATCTGAAGATCCTGCTGGTTGAGGATAACCGCACCAATCAATTAGTGACCAAAAAAATTCTGTCCCATGCCGGTATTAAGGTAACCGTTGCCGAACACGGTCAGGAGGCCCTCGACTTCTGTCAGCAGCAACGTTTTGATCTGATTTTAATGGATTGGCATATGCCGGTAATGGATGGGCTGCGTGCCACGCAATTGCTGCGTGAAATGGATGACTATCATCGCCGCATTCCTATTGTTGGCCTTACCGCCAACGCCATGGAGCAGGATCGCCAGACCTGTCTGAACGCTGGCATGGATGATGTGGTATTAAAACCACTGAGCGGAGAAAAACTGCTGCGCTGTATCGCCCGCTTACATACCGGCAGGGAAGCACCGGCGGCGCCAAAAGCGCCCTGAAATGACGCGCATAAAAAAAGCTGCCTCTGTTAATAACAGTGGCAGCTTTTTTATTGGCCCGGCCCTGATAAAGCCTCAGGCGTGTTTCTGCATAAAGGCTTTTACTTTAGGGGCAATGCTTTCGCGGAATTTACGGCCATTAAAGATACCGTAATGGCCAACCCCCTCTTCTTCCAGATGTTGTTTTTTACTCTTGGCAATACCAGCGCATAAATCCAGGGCACAGGCGGTTTGGCCTCGTCCGGTAATATCGTCAAGCTCACCTTCGATGGTCATCAGGGCCATCGTTTTTATCGCCTTAAGATCAACTTTTTCACCACGGAATTCCAGCTCACCCTTAGGCAACTGGTGCTCCAGAAATACCCGGCGGATAGTGTCGAGATAATATTGCGCCGGCATATCCATAACCGCCAGATACTCGTTATAAAACTGCCGATGGGCTTCAGCGCTTTCACCGTCGCCTTTCACCAGATCACTGAAAAACTTGAAGTGCTTACTGATGTGCGAGTCCATATTCATCGACATAAAACCAGTCAGCTGAATAAACCCCGGATAAACCAGCTGACCACGGCCTTTAAAACCCGGCGGCACGCGGCAGATAACATTATCCTCAAACCATTCCAGATCACGGCCGGAAGCATAGTCATTCACATCGGTCGGATTAATACGCACATCCACCGGGCCACCCATCAGACTCATGCTTTTCGGCAGATTCGGGTTGTTATGCATCGCCATATAGCCAGCCGCTACCAGTGCCGGAACGCAGGGCTGACACACCGCCAGTACGTGGGTATCCGGGCCCAGCTTTTCCATAAATTCGATTAAGTACTCAACGTAATCATCGAAACGGAAACCGCCATCACTCATGGGCACATCGCGGGCATTGCGCCAATCGGTGATATACACCTCATGGTCCGGTAAAAATTCACGCACAGTGCCACGCAGCAAAGTAGCAAAGTGACCGGATAACGGCGCCAGCAACAGCACCTTAGGCTGATCCAGACCGCGGGTACGACGGCGGAAATGCAGCAGATTGCAGTAGGGTTTTTCAATCACGGTTTTATATTCAATACCGATCGTACGGCCATCGATTTCCGTGGTATCCAGATCCCAGTCCGGCTGCTCGTAATAATCGGTCAGTCGTTCGGTCAGCTCCATCGTGGCACGTACGGTACGAAAAAAGATGCCGTAATTCAGTGGATTCCACGGCTGATAAAACATATTGCGCGTATGGCGTGCGAGCACATGCACCGGGCGCATGGCATCCATAATCTGGGCATTCATTTTGTAGAGCATGATCGTTCCTCCGTGACTGCCACCGGCGGGTGACAGTGAGAACATTCTGGTTGTTATAACCCTAGCCTATCAGAAAACCTTAGCGGTTTTGCTGCAATGCAGATCAGCTTTTGTCCGCTTGGGAAGACGCATCAGAGCTATTTCTGTCCTCTGTAAACAAGAGCACAGACAAATCCCCAGGTCATTTGTGCAACCGGTACTGGTTTTTACGCCACAGACCCTAGTAAAAGCCGCGCTGACAGCTATATATGAGGCCCGTTAAAACTGTATGGCAACGAATGAATGGCAGCAAAAACCACCCATTAGCATGAGAAATTCAGCGAAAAAAGCCGTCACCGGATCAACAGAAAGGAGCAAAGCCCGACAGACAGCCAGGGCCGGAGGGCAAAGCGGACATCATCCATAATGTCCGCTCCATGTTTCGCAGATAAAACCTCAGATAGCGCGTAAGAAACTGAGTAAATCGTCCCGTTGTTGCTGACTCAGCTGCTCAAATGCCTGCTTTGCTGCCAGACCTTCGCCACCATGCCAGAGAATCGCCTGCGGCAAGTTTTGCGCCCGGCCATCGTGCAGGAAGCGGCTGACACCATCACCTTCCAGCAACCCCAAACCCCACAGTGGCGGTGTACGCCATTCCTGTGGCTGCGCATTTCCCTCGCCGACACCGTCGCTGAGATCTGCACCCATGTCGTGCAGCAGCAAATCGGTATAGGCATAGATCGTCTGCCCGCGCAGCGGCGCCAGCACGGCGTCTGTGGCGGTTGTTAATGTCGGCCGGTGACAGGCCGCGCAGCCGGTTTGGGCAAACAGTTGCGCCCCACGTTCAAAGGCCGCGTTATCGCTGACACGTCGTCCGTACACCGCTAACACAGTAAGGAACTCATTGATCTGGCCCAGCGCTTCCTCGCTGACCTCAGGATTTCCGCCGGACGGTTGGCTGGTACAGATATCCTGATGTTCCGTGCAGGGCTCCTGTGGATTCACCACGCTGGTTAATCCCATATCCTGTTGCAAAGCACCGGCACTTTGTCCGCGCAGCGAACACTGCATCGCCTTCCAGCCAAAGCGGCCAATGCAGTCCTGCCCTTCGCGCTGCAGGCGATGGGCGCGGCCGGAAATACCATCAGCGTTACTGTCCGGTTCATCTTCATAAGCCAGAATCTGTTCCTCCGGCACCAGATTCAGCAAACCGACCCCGGTAAGCTGCGGCGATAAGCGTGGCCCAAGGTGAATGCCGGCAGCCAGTGCATGGCTCGGATTGCTCAGCACAAACTGTGGCTTACCAGAGCCATCATCCTGCCAGCTGACATCGCCTTCGCCACGCCCGACGGTGGCAAACGGCTGCAGCTGACCACCCAGATGCGGATCAGGCCGGCCGTTTGCGTCGCCCAGACGGAACAGCAAGCCGCTGCCTATCTGGCCGTCAGCCAGTAAGCTGGCGGCACGGCCGTTGGCGGTGTGGCACAGATCGCAGGCCCCGGCGACAAACAGCGGTCCCAGTCCATCGAGTTGCGGGCGTGCACCGGGCGCCATTTCCCAGTCAGCAACAAACAGCTCACGACCGCGCGAAACCTGCGCCAGCTCCTCCAGTGGCAGGCCCGGAATAAACTGCAGAAAACCTAATGAGGCCTGCCATTCAACCGTGGCCGCGCCACCCACCGGCAGCCAAACCTGCGTTTGTTGGCCAGCGCCGGAGCCGGAGTTATCGGAGGCACCACAGCCGGTCAGCAGCAGCGCGATTAACAGTAAATAACCAGTGCGGATCATGGCGCTGACGTCACCATCGCCGCAGATGTTGCCGCTTCCGCTGCAGCTTCGGGTACGGATACCAATACCGGTACGCGGTAGCCCCACAGATTAATAAGATCACTACCGCCCAGCGATCCCTCAAAGCTCCAGCCCCAGGAGAACAACTGACCATCGCCGCGCAGGCCAAGGGTATGCAGCGCCCCGTTACCTAAATCCAGCGCATTATCAAATTGCAGAATCGGGCTCAGTGGTGCTTCGACATCATCGTCCTGCTCAATACCCAGCGTACCAAGCATGTTCTGTCCCCAGGGATAGACCTTGCCATCGGCGCGCTTCACAAAACTCTGATTAGCATTAGCCCAGACCGCCTGCACATCGCTGAACCACGGCAGCAGCTGCGGGCTTGTGACCACTTCCGGCCATTGCTCGCTGACAAATAAACCCACCTGACTGCTGAAGTTCAGACCCCACGCATACACCTGACCGCTTTTACCCAGCGCCAGTACATGATCACGACCGGCAGCTACAGCAGTAATCGCTTGCGGCAGCGGAATCTGCACAGGCGTGCTGTGAACCTCGGTATCTTCGCTGGCTAACCCCAGGTTGGCGTAGTCATTGGCGCCCCAGCCCCAGAGAACGCCCTGCTCATCCAGCGCATAAGAACTGCCGGACGATGCAGCTACCTGCACAATATCTGTCAGAGTTAAGCGCACCGGATAATCACGGTTAAGGGCAGAGCCATCGCCTAACTGGCCAAGATTATTGCTGCCAAAAGCAGAGACTGTGCCGTCGTTATGCAGCACCAGCGAATGACCGTAACCACGTACAACAGACACCGCATCAGTGATGCCAGGCACCTGTACCGGCGTCAGCCGGGTGCTTGTATCTGCCGTTTCTGCTGCTGCACTGCCCAGTCCGAGCTGACCATTGGCGCCATCCCCCCAGCTCCAGACCGTGCCATCATCGGCCAGCGCCAGTGAGGCATTCTGATTGAACGCCAGCGACACAAACGTCTTGCTGATTGGCAGTAACACCGGCGTCAGCGGATGGGATTCGTCACTGGCCAGCTTGCTGGTCATGCCCAGTCCCAGCTGGCCTTTGTTATTACGACCCCAGACATAGGTTTTGCCTTCAACAATCGCGCCGGAGTGCGCACCACCAGCCGTTACCCGCTTACCGAAATAAGCCTGATGGCTTGCACGGGTCTGGTTACCAGCCGCATCGCTCACCACAATCTGAAATGTATTAAGACCACCGCTCAAGCGGAGTGCAGCACTGAATTGCCCACTACGGCCACCGTCGTCCAGCTGCAAGTCAGCGGGAAAGCTTTGCCCATCGCTGACAATTTCTACGCTACTCAGCTTGTTGTCGTCGCTGACGCTACCCGTCAATGTCAGCAGACGGCTTTGTACAATCGCCGAATCGGCGGGGAATTGACCACTGAGCTGTGGTGCTGTGATGTCCGGAGCATTGCTGTTATCACTGTCCGCACCACAGCCCAACAGAAACAGAACCGGTAAAACCGGCAGGAATAAACGTTGCATTGCAGCCACCCGTTAATGAGAACCAATATCAAAGGCGGCGAACAATACAGCTAACGATAACTATTCGCAAATAAGAATTTTATTATTATAACCTGCCAGGGCCTCCTCCTCTCGCCTGCCCCGGCGTTTTTCCAAACCAGCGCTTGAATGCCCGCTGAAAGTTGCTTTGCTCCTGATACCCCAGCCGCAGGGCGATTTCCGGCAGCGCCACGCCCTGCTGCAATAAGCGCTGTGCCTGCTCACGCCGGACCTCTTCCAGCAATTGCTTGAAGGTCACACCACGGGCACGCAAGCGCCGCTGCAGGGTGCTGATGCTTAATCCCAGACAACCAGCCACCCAGGCGCGGTCAGGCTCCCCCAGTACCAGCGACTGTTCGATCCAGTAGCGCACATGAGCCAGCGCCTGTTGCTCGTTCAGCTGTTGCAGCGCATGACGCGCGGCCAGATCCTGCGCCGCAGCCTGTTGTGGGTTAGCACCGGCAACGGCTGTCGTCAGCAGCTCATGGCTGAATTCGATACTGTTCTGTGGCGCGGCGAACTGCACCGGGCAGCCAAAATAATGCAGCCAGCGCTCCGGGTGTTTAGGCGGTTGGCTGCGCAGGGTGACGCTCAGAGGCCTGACCGGCTGATGGGTCAGCCAGCGTGCCATGGCCACCAGCGCCACCATGGAGGTATGCAATGACAACAACGGCACGGGCTGGCGGGCATGAAAGCTGATACGCACACCCTGTGCGGTTTCCTGCAGTGGTAAATCGATGGCTTCACCGATCAGGCGGTGAAAACGCAGCAGCCGTTCCAATGCTTCACGCAGATTACGGCTGGACTGCATGGCGAAGCTGATCACCGGCGCATGCTCGAGGCGGATATCACGGCCAATGGCCAGGGCCAGATCATCATCCGGGCAAGCCGCGGTGATAGCATTCCACAACGCCGTTACCCGGGTCTGGGGAATCCGCCCCTGCGGCTCCTGCAACAGTGCAGCGTCGATTCCGGACTGTTCACACAGCAGCGCACTGTTAAGGCCAAAGCCTTCCGCGCCCTGCAACAGCAAACGCACCCAGGCGCTGGAGGTCGTCGCCAAAGGGGGCTGACCGATCTGTAGCGGCGGTGACATAACAATCTTCCGGGTATAAATGACTCATTATGATAACAACTTGACCCGAAAAGCCAATCTGCATCCATCGCGCTGTCGTATGTTGAATACAGATCAGACAACTCATAACAACAACGACTAATAACAAGCCATCAGGCAAGGCAGGTAACCATGAGCAAGCAGTCCGCATACACTCCGGCAGCCAAAGAGTTCAACAGCTTCGCGGAGTTTTATCCGTTTTATCTCGGTGAACATTCCAACCGCACCTGCCGGGTGCTGCACTATACCGGCACCCTGAGTGCCATCAGTATCATCAGCTATGCCATCTGGAGCAGTCAGTACTCACTGATCCCACTGGCCTTTGTTGCCGCCTACGGTCAGGCCTGGATTGGTCACTTCTTTTTTGAGCACAACAAGCCGGCGACCTTCAAGTATCCGCTGTGGAGCTTTATGGGTGACTGGGTGATGATCAAAGACTTCCTCACCGGCCGCATCAAGCAGAAAATGCCGCAGAAGTAAGCCACTGCCTCTCCTGTCGCGCCCTGAATCCGGGGCGCACTGGCACCTCCCGCCACCAGCCCCCGATCCGTAGAACTACCTAGCCATTTATACCTATGTCGCATTCACACCCAGAAGGTGCGGGCTTTTAATGCCTGCCTTTCTCCGGCGCCGCATTCATCGCGTGCGCAACGCACAAGGGTGTGTCAGGCGCCGGTATTCATTGCTTATCCGGGGGCTGTATGCAGCACTACAACATTTATGAAATGGGTCTGGATGCCAATCAGGCCAACTACACCGCCTTATCGCCGATCAGCTATCTGCAGCGCGCGGCCTTTGTTTACCCGCACCGCATCGCCCAGATTCATCAGGACACCACCTACACCTGGGGCGAAACCTACGAGCGCTGTGTGCGTCTGGCCTCTGGCCTGAAGTCGCTGGGTATCCAGCACGGCGAAACCGTTTCTTTCCTGTGTGCCAATATTCCCCCGATGTTTGAAGCGCACTTTGGTGTGCCGATGTGTGGCGCGGTACTGAATGCCATCAACACCCGTCTGGATGCAGAAGCCGTAGCCTTTATTCTGCAGCACGCCGAGACCCGCATTCTGTTTGTCGACCGCGAATTCAGCGACGTGGCCAGCAAAGCCCTGAAACTGCTGGCGGTTAAGCCAATGGTGATTGCCGTTGATGACCCGTACTTTGACGGCGGTGAACTGCTGGGCGAACAGACCTACGAGCAGCTGCTGGAAAAAGCCGATGCGGATTTCGCCTGGGATCTGCCACAGGACGAATGGCAGGCCGTTACCCTGAACTACACCTCAGGCACCACCGGTAATCCGAAAGGCGTGGTTTATCACCACCGCGGCGCGTACCTGAACGCCGCTAACAATATTATTTCCTGGGACATGGGCAAGCACCCGGTATACCTGTGGATTCTGCCGTTGTTCCACTGCAATGGCTGGTGTTTCCCGTGGACCATCGCTGCTGCGGCCGGTGTCAGCGTCTCCCTGCGTCATGTGCGCGCCGACGCCATTTATGGCGCCATTAAAGATCACAAAGTCTCGCACTTCTGCGGCGCACCGATTGTGCTGAACATGCTGAACAATGCACCAGCCGAGATGAAAGAAGGCATCGAACATCAGGTTAACGCCATGGTGGCCGGTGCAGCGCCTCCGGCTGCCGTGATCGAAGGTATGGAAGCCATGGGCTTTAAAGTGACCCACGTGTATGGCCTGACCGAAACCTACGGCCCGTGTGTGGTGTGTGAATGGGACGACGCTTGGAACAGCCGCACGCCGGGTGAACGCGCCGCACTGAAGGCCCGCCAGGGTGTGAAGAGCCCGATGCAGCAGGATCTGATGGTTGCCGATCCGGATAACCTGCAGCCGGTTGCCCGCGATGGCGAAACCATTGGTGAGATTTTCATCCGCGGTAATATCGTGATGAAAGGCTATCTGAAGAACCCGCGCGCCAGCGAAGAAGCCTTTGCCGGTGACTGGTTCCACACCGGCGATCTGGCGGTATGGCACGAAGATGGTTATATCGAAATCAAAGACCGCTCGAAAGACATCATCATCTCCGGTGGTGAGAATATTTCCTCCATCGAAGTGGAAGATATTCTTTACCGTCACCCGGATGTGGAAGAGGCCGCCGTGGTTGCCAAGCCGGATGAAAAATGGGGCGAAACGCCTTGTGCTTTCGTCAAGCTGAAGCCGGGTGCTGAAGAAGACGCTGCTGCGATTATGGATTTCTGCCGTGCCAATATGGCGCACTTTAAAATTCCGCGTCACGTGGTGTTTGGCGAGCTGCCGAAAACCTCTACCGGTAAGATCCAGAAGTTTATTCTGCGCGCTCAGGCTAAAGAGTCCTGATACCCGGGATTTAACCGCAAGCGTATAAAAACGGGCCTCATCTGAGGCCCGTTTTTTTATTGCGGAAATATCACACTACTGCGCGCATGTTACCGGCGACCAGACATCAAAGCTGTCTTCATCCAGCGCATCTTTTTCGCTGTAGAGAAAGCAATGGTCGCCTACCCGCAACGGCTGTGGCGCAAGACTGCCAGCCTCACCGGTTTCAATAAAATCACGTTGCGGCTCTGGCCGCTCACTGCGCACCGCATCCAGCTGACGGCGCAGACGCGGATCGAAAGGCACAGCCTTTAATGACTGCGCGCCGGGCGGTTCACTGGGGGCATCCCATTCCGCACCCCAGTCCGCATCCATATTGACAGCCGGCAGCCGCAGTAACGGCGGCGAGATAAATAAAGGTTCAGCGCTTTCTGAGGTTTCCTGCGCGTTATTCAGTACGGCAGGTGCCGGAGCTGCGGGGTTTTCTGTTGCCGGGCTTTCTGCTGCAGGAGTAGCGGGTTGTTCAGGCACGCGTTGAAGAGGCTCATTGTCGGGGACTGTCGGCACAGGCAAAGCAGACTGTAGTTGCAGACTAAGCACTGGCATAAGCTCTGATGGCTTTGCTGCCTGTTGCATCGGCACAGCCAATAGCAACAGATGCAGCAGTAGCGATACACCTAAAGCCAGAATCAGGGGATTGTGCAGCAGATAAAACAAATGAGTGGCGTCCCGTCCTTCGCCGGAACAGGCTCCGGCGGCGGGGATTAGACGCAACTATTGATATCAGGTTCAGCGCAGCAAATCAGCACAATTGTTCAGAAGCCGCTCAAGCCCGTTGCAAACCCGGTCAGGCGCGTTCGTACACTACAAAGCTGTAGTTATAAGGATTCGGGCCTTCGGCGGCGAAGTCTTCGCGTGCGACTTCCTGCCAGGCACTGCGTTCAAACTCGGGGAAGAAAGCATCGCCTTCGACTTCGGCGTGAACTTCGGTCAGATACATACGGTCGACCAGCGTCAGCGCCTGGCTGTAGATTTCAGCGCCGCCAATAATCATGGCTTCATCCTGACCGTTAATCAGCGCAATGCTCTCTGCCAGTTCGCGGGCAGCCTGCAGCGAGTCGACCACTTTTACGCTGTCGTTCGCATTGGGCGCCTGATAACCGGCCTGACGGGTAATGATGATGTTGGTACGGCCCGGCAGTGGCTTGCCGATGCTTTCATAGGTTTTGCGGCCCATCACAATGGTTTTACCCATGGTGACCTGTTTGAAGTATTTCAGGTCGTTAGGCAGGTACCAGGGCAGCTTATTATCGATACCGATAACACGGTTTTCGGCGAGGGCGACGATCAGGGAAAATTTCACAGCCAGCTTCCGTTGTGCAAAAGCGCCATCATACCACTGCGCTTATGCTCCGTCTGGTCTCAGGCTACGTCTGCCTCCAGACACGGCTGGGCTTCAGCTACGGTCAGGCGCAGCGCGCGACCATCGGCGGGATATCATCAGCCGGCAAAGGCCGGGCAAAGAAAAAGCCCTGATATTGGTCGCAGCCAAAAACCGCCAGAACATCGAGCATTTCACTGTCTTCAACACCTTCAGCAATCACTTTCAGGCCCAGATTGTGGGCCAGATTGATAATTGAGCTGGCAATGGCGGCATCGTGGCTATCGGTGACGATGTCTTTAACAAACATCCGGTCGATTTTCAGGTAGTCGATGGGCAGATCTTTAAGATAGGCCAGAGATGAATAGCCGGTACCAAAATCGTCAATCGCCACCGATACGCCCAATGTGCGCAGGCGGTTAAGTACCTGTACGCCATGGTCCAGGTTGTACATCAGCGTGCTCTCGGTTATTTCCAGCGTCAGATTCTGTGGTGGCAGGCCGGCATCGGCCAGCAGCTGCTGAATGCTGTCTGCCAGATCCCGCTGGCGGAACTGACGTGGCGACAGGTTGACCGACAGTTTAGTGTCTGCCGGCACCAGTCCCTGACTCAGCCAATCAGCATACTGGCGGCAGGCATTGCGTAATACCCATTCACCGAAACGTTCGATCAGTCCGGTCTCTTCCAGCACCGGAATAAAAATAGATGGCGACACATCGCCCAGCACCGGATGCTCCCAGCGCAGCAGCACTTCAACACCGGTAAAGCGCTGTTCACTGACACTGACCTGAGGCTGATACGCCAGGCGCAGTTCTTCACGCTCCAGCGCATGATGCAACGCACTCTCCAGACCCACGCGGATCTTGTCTGCCGGTGAACTGCGGTGGCAGAACACATAGCTGACGTTACGTCCTTCGCGCTTGGCCTGATGCAGGGCCAGTTCAGCATGACGCACCAGCTGCCCGGCGTCGTAACTGACCCGGCTGGCCAGCTCGATGCCAATACTGACGGTGGAGAAAATTTCTTCATCGCCAATGCTGAAAGGCTTCTGAAAAGCAGCACTGATTTTATGGGCAACGGCAGCACTCATGGACTCGTTTTCCAGATCACCACTGGCTTCAAGAATCACAGCGAAGCTGTTGCCACCCAGACGTGCAACGGTATCGGAACGGCGCAGTGTCTGCTGCAGGCGCTGCGCACAGGCAATCAGCAGCAGATCACCAAACTGATGACCATGCAGTTCGTTCACTACCCGGAAGCGGTCGATATCCACAAACAGCAGACTGACATCCTGACCACGGCGCTGGCTCTGAACCAGACAATGATCCAGCCGGTCCTGAAACAATCCCCGGTTCGCCAGCCCGGTAAGGGGGTCATGATGGGCGGCATGTTTCTGATCAATGTCGTACTGACGGCGAGCCATCGCCATCTGCATCACATGCAACAGCAGGCCGGACTGTGCCTGATGCGAACTCAGTACTTCCTGCACACCGGCGGTAATCAGTCTGGTTTCATCACTCAGGTGCTCAAGCAGAACCACCAGCGGCGCTTCTGGCAGCATCAGCCGCACACGCGCTATCGCAGCTTCCAGATGCCGGTCAAAGCGCTTACTGGACAGACAAACCACCCCCTGCTGCGCTTCCAGCCAGGCCGCACAGATGTCATCGAGGGATAACATCTGTTGCAGACTGACATCTGGCAACGGCGGTAACGACAGTGTCTCATCCGCACTGAACAGCAGCAGTGTCGGCAATTCGCTATCAAGTAATGGGTTCACCAGCAGCACCGGCAGTCAAAGATGCCTTCAGTATAGACAAGCATGCTGCGGCGTCCGGCCGGACAACGAGAATTACAAAAAAGAATTGTTACAGCGGAGGTGGCTGTCTGCTCCGCCTCTGCCCAGGACAGGAACGGAGCAATAGCCGATCAACGGCCGATCAGATGGCGACCGGCGCTTTGATATGAGGATGCGATTCGTAGCCTTCGATCACAAAGTCTTCAAATTTATAATCAAACAGGCTGTCAGGTTTACGCTGAATCACCAGTTTTGGCAGCGCCATAGGCTCACGCGACAGTTGCAGGTCAGTCTGCTCAAGATGATTGGCGTACAGATGCACGTCACCACCGGTCCAGACAAAATCACCCACCTGCAGATCACACTGCTGCGCCACCATATACACCAGCAATGCATAGCTGGCGATGTTGAACGGTACGCCGAGGAAAATATCGGCGCTGCGCTGATACAGCTGGCAGGATAATTTGCCGTCAGCCACATAGAACTGGAAAAACGCATGGCATGGCGGTAACGCCATATTCTCAATTTCGCCGACATTCCAGGCGCTGACGATCAGGCGGCGCGAGTCAGGATTGTTTTTGATCTGGTTCACTACCTGGGTGATCTGATCAATATGACGGCCATCGGCGGTTGGCCAGCTGCGCCACTGCGAGCCGTACACCGGCCCCAGATTGCCGTCTTCATCGGCCCACTCATCCCAGATAGAGACGCCGTTTTCTTTCAGATAGCGGATATTGGTATCACCACTCAGAAACCACAGCAACTCATGAATAATAGAGCGCAGGTGCAGCTTTTTAGTGGTTACCAGCGGGAAGCCTTCACTCAGATCGAAGCGCATCTGATAGCCAAAACAGCTGTACGTGCCAGTGCCGGTACGGTCTTCTTTAAAGGTGCCGTTTTCGCGTACATGGCGCATCAGATCGAGGTATTGCTTCATACTTTCTGTTCTCCGGATTTCGGGCTGCGGTAAGCGATAACCAGCAGGATGATCCCTATAACAATCATCGGCAGACTGAGCAGCTGGCCGCGGCTCATCCAGCCAAATAAATCAAAACCGATATGTGCATCCGGCTCGCGGAAGAATTCGGCAATCGTGCGGAACAGGCCATAACCAATCAGGAACATGGCGCTGACGGCTTTCTGTGGCCGTGGCCGGGACGAATAAAACCAGAGGATAACAAACAGCAGGAAACCCTCCAATGCTGCCTGATACAACTGTGATGGGTGGCGTGGCAGCTCGCCGGCACGTGGAAACACCATCGCCCAGGGCACATGCGCCGGATCAGCCACCCGGCCCCAGAGTTCACCGCCAATAAAATTACCGAAACGGCCAAACATCAGACCAACCGGAACCAGTGGCGCAACAAAATCGGCAACGTCGAAGAAGTTCTTCTGATACTTATGCCCAAACCACGCCAGTGCGGCCATTACACCCAGCAGACCACCGTGGAACGACATTCCGCCTTCCCATACCCGCAACAGCCACAAAGGGTCCTGCAGAAATTGCGGAAAATTATACAGCAGCACATAACCGCAGCGGCCACCGAGGATAACCCCCATGGCGCCATAAAAAATCAGATCCGACACCTGCTCCGGCGTCCAGCCTGATCCGGGACGGCGGGCACGGTAATTAGCCAGGCCCCAGGCCGAAGCAAACGCCAGCAGATACATCAGGCCATACCAGTGAATTTTCAGCGGGCCAATCGCGACCGCAACAGGATCAATATCAGGGTACGTCAGCATACGGACTTCCTTGCAACAACAGTCAGGCTCAAGCAAAACATCCTATTTTTAACTCCTTATGAAATGCGCTTAAAACAACAGAAATTTAATACCAACCACACACAACAACAGGGCAAAGCCCTTCTTCAGCAATGCCTGATCCAGACGGTGGGCCAGTTGCGCCCCTACTTTGGCAAAGGGCACGCTGGTCAGCACGATGCCGATAATGGCCGGCCAGTACAGGAACCCGGTACTCCATACCGGCAAATCCGCATGATTCCAGCCCGCCGCAACATTACTGATGGCGCCGGTCAGCGCAATTGGCAGCCCACAGGCCGCCGAAGTAGCCACCGCCTGGCGCATGGGAATTTTCATCCAGCTCAGATAAGGCACAGTAAAAGTACCGCCGCCAATGCCAAACCAGGACGAACCAAAACCTACCACCGAACCGGCCATAATCAGCCCCCGGTTACCTGGACGCTTACCAGCGCCTTTTGGTTCCAGCCCGAAAAACATTTTCGCCGCCAGTAACAGGGCAAAGACACCGATAATTTTCTGCAGCAGCGGGCCCGGCACAGCGGTAATTAAAGACACGCCCAGCATAGTGCCCAGCACAATGCCGATACTCATAACACCCACCAGCGTCCAGTCCACAGCTCCCTGACGATGATGCTCACGCACAGAACTGAGCGAGGTAAAGACAATGGTCGCCAGTGACGTAGCCACAGCCATATGAGTGAGTACAGTTTCACTCACCCCCTGTGCGGCAAAAGTAATGACCAGCACCGGCACAATCACCATGCCGCCGCCAATGCCAAACAAACCCGCCAACAGGCCGGCAACGGAGCCAACCGCCAGGAACAGCAGAAAAGTCATCATAGCTATGAAAATTCCGGTTTAAGGGGGCGGCATTATGACCTAAAGTGCGGGCAAAGTCGGCAGCGCCTGCGCAACAGAGCGTGCCTGCGGTAACCATTATCAGGAAATACCTATGTGTCTGATCGTACTGAACTGGCAACCACAGGACAGTCAGTGGCTGACCCTGAGTGCCAACCGTGATGAATTCTACCCCCGCCCGGCCAGTGCTCTGGAAGAGTGGAGCGAATATCCGGGGTTGTTTGCCGGACGCGATCTGCAGCAGGGCGGCACCTGGCTTGGTATCACCAAAGAAGGTCGCTTTGCCGCACTGACCAATATCCGCGCTCCCGGCGCCGGACCAGCCGAGCCGCAGTCACGCGGTCATCTGGTGCTGAACTACCTGCGCGAGCCACGCAACCCGGAAAAATATCTGCGCGCCGTACTGGAGAAAGGCGATGCCTACGCGCCGTTTAATCTGCTGTGCGGCAACCGCAACCAGCTCTGGTATGCCAGCAACTATCCCGAACCGCGACTGGAACGGCTGGAGCCCGGTATTCACACGCTGAGCAATGCCTGGCTGAATACTCCCTGGCCGAAAACCGAACTGGCACGGACGCAGCTACAGCGCTGGCTGCAACAGCCGGGTGGCAGTGCCAGTCTGGCGGCACTGCTTGATCATTACTCCCCCTTCCCCGACGATCAGTTGCCACAAACCGGGGTTCCACTGGAGTGGGAGCGCTTACTCTCAGCTCAGTTTATCCATGCTCCGGGTTACGGCACCCGCTGCTCCAGTGGCATTCTGGCGCAGCAGGAACGGGTTGAAATAACCGAGCTCAGCTGGGACAGTAACGGCAGAATTGCCGGCCGGGTTACCTGGCCGGTCGATCTTGAATGAGCAGACAATTGCTCACTTTAAGAACAAAGAATTAGCCGCCAGAAATCCGTTAAACAGTCTTCCTGTTACAAAAGAAAAACCTAAGTTGTTGTTTCTTTTGACACCCAGCAAACCAATCGAACGACCGTTTGCAGTCGCTTACAAAATTCTGCGAACGGTAGCGCGATTCCCGTCACATTTTGCTTATCTGGCGTCCATACTTCGTGCATGAACAGCATGAATACACCCCGGAAACCGCAACGCGTCGTCGCACTGACAGGCCTTATTGCCCTGCTGTGTATCGGTCTGTTGTTTGCGGCTCTGGCAGCCAGCATTAATACCAAGCCTTATATGCCGCCGAAGGTGGCGCAGAAGTATATGGAGCACTGGTTAATCGAATCCGCGCGCAATGTGGCGGGAGAAGTGCGGCTGAAACATGTGCAGAGCATTGAGCCTTTTTACCTGCGCCGCGATTATCAGCCGGTATGGATGAACAGTTTTGAACTGACCGAAGCTGGTCGCGAACTGCTGCAGGTACTGCGTGAAACCGCCGCCGACGACTGGCGCAACTACGGCTATGAACTGGCCACCCTCGAACGCGAAACCAGCCGTCTGTCGAATATTCCCAAACAGGCCACTGCGGTTGAAGTACTGCTGACCGACGCTTTCATTACTTACGCCCAGCAGGCTCTGAACGCTGAGCTGCTGCCGGATACCGGTGAGGGCGACCACCCATCGATCCGCAAAGTGTCGGCTGCCAGCAAGCCCGGACAATTCAGTGAAGAACAGATCATCGACCTGCTGAATGACTCCATCCGCCGCAACGAGCTGGACGCTCTGGTTGAAACTCTTACACCATCTCATCCCGGCTACCTGCGTCTGCGCAAAGAACTGAACCGTTACTTAGCCATTGCCAACTCCGGTGGCTGGTATCCGCTGCCGGATAACCTGCAGCTGAAAAACAATGAACGTCACCGTCTGGTGCCACATCTGCGCTGGATGCTGGGGCAGTATGGCGACCTGCAGAAAGGTGCCCTGTCCTGGCTGTTTAAAGATGCCGAAGAACGCACCCGCGCACCCGCCGAAGATGAGCCACATGATCTGAGCCGTCCGGAGTTTCTGTTTGACAGTGCTCTGGCTGACGCCTTGCGCCACTTTCAGAAACGTCATCATTTACCCGAAAGCGGTGAGCTGGATGCCAATACGCTGAAATGGCTGAATATTCCGCCTTACCAGATGGCACAGAAAGTCGCCCTGAATATGAAACGCTGGCGCCACCTGCCACGGGATCTTGGCCAGCGCCATGTCATGGTGAATATGGCTGACTACAGCCTGCAGCTGATAAACGGTGGCTCAGTTGAGCTGGATATGAAAGTCATTATCGGTAACCTGCAGCGCCGGACTCCGGTTATGGCACAGAAAATCAGTACACTGGAACTGGCTCCGACCTGGTCGGTACCCAAGCGTATTGCGGTAAACAGCCTGCTGCCGAAAATTCGCCGCAATCCGGGTTATCTGGAAGAGAAAGGCTATCAGGTAATCGGCCGGGTCGATGGTGTTGACCAGTTTATTTCGCCGTATGCCATTAACTGGAATAAAGTCAGCGCCAGTAACTTTCCTTACCGTCTGGTGCAGAAAGCCGGCGATGACAATGCGCTGGGTTCTATCAAATTCCTGTTCCCCAACGATAAAGACATCTACCTGCACGATACCTCACAGCCGCAGCTGTTTAACCTAGACAACCGCGCCTTAAGCTCAGGTTGTGTACGGGTAGAAAAACCAAGATTACTGGCCGAAAAACTGCTGCGCGGGCAGCAGGGCTGGAACCGCCACAATATCGATGCTGCCATCGACCAGAACCGCACTACCCGCATCCGCCTGCAGGATGATGTACCGGTCTATCTGATGTACTGGACTACCTGGGTTGATCAGGACGGTAATCTGCAGGTGCGCGACGATGTCTACAATCGCGATCTGATCGCCGGCCTGCCGCCTACCAATCCTGCCGTCAGCCTGTAACCTTCTCTCGCAAGTGGCGTACAAACGTCAGCAGTTACATTATTCAGTATGACAAATGTAGCGTTATGTATTTTTGTCTAAGGATGCCCGTTTCTTTTGGCAGGTGTTTGGCATACTCCGCCCATAGCCATACAACACTGAATAACCAGATGTAGCGGAGACTATTCACCATGTTGCAACGACGTCACTTTCTGAAGCAGGCAGCCTGCCTTGGTGCGGCAGGTATTACCGGCCTGAGCAGTACCCGCGCATTCGCCGGGCAACAGGAAGAACGTACTTTGCGCCTGTACAACATTCATACCGGTGAATTCACCACCAGTACTTTCTGGGCGAATGGCCGTTATATCGACGAGGGTGTGGAATCTCTGGATATTCTGGTACGCGATCACCGTCGCGATCAGGTGATGGCCATGCAGCGAGAGCTGTATCAGAACATGTACCAACTGCAGCAGTTGTTCGCCAGCCATGAACCGCTGTATGTGATTTCCGGTTATCGTGCCCCCGAATCCAACGCCAGCCTGCGCTATACAAGCTCAGGCGTCGCCGAGCACAGTCTGCATATGCAGGGACGTGCCATTGATATCCGTATTCCCGGTGTTTCACACCGCCATCTGCACCGCGCCGCACTGGCGATGGGCAACGGTGGTGTTGGGTATTACCCGAAGAGTGGTTTCGTTCATATTGATACCGGACGCACCCGGCACTGGACAGCCTGATCAGGCTTTAAAAGAAAGGGCGTATCAGTTACGCCCTGGTCCGATAATACGGCCGAAACCAGCCTTCTCCAGCGATAACTGCAGGGTAGCGGTAATAACCGGCGCACTTTCTATCTGCAGCACCTCTGCCAGCAACTGATCAGCCCATTCACGGCTGATGCCGCGAATTACCGATTTAACCTTGGGCAGGTTAGTGGCGTTCATCGACAACATGTCATAGCCCATTGCCATCAGCAATACAGCGCCCAGTGGATTACCGGCCAGTTCGCCACAGACACTCACCGGCTTGCCAATTTCGTGCGCCATATCGGCAATCATCTTCAGTGCATTCAGCACCGCCGGGTGAAAGGCCTGATAAAGATCAGCCACCCGTGGATTATTACGGTCCACGGCCAGCAGATACTGGGTCAGATCGTTGCTGCCGACAGAGAGAAAATCCACCCGCTGGCCCAGTTCACGGATCTGATAAACCGCTGCCGGGACTTCAATCATCACTCCGACCTGGGGCATTTCGACGTCAAAGCCTTCTTCCAGAACTTCAGCATGGGCGCGGTAGATCAGGTGTAATGCTTCATCGACTTCGCTGACGCTGGTAATCATCGGCAGCATAATACGCAGATTGTTCAGCCCTTCGCTGGCCTTCAGCATGGCGCGGATCTGTACCAGAAAGATTTCCGGGTGGTCGAGCGTTACGCGAATGCCACGCCAGCCCAGAAACGGATTAGCCTCACTGATCGGGAAGTAGGTCAGTGCTTTGTCACCACCAATATCCAGGGTTCGCATCGTTACCGGATTCGGGGCAAAGGTTTCCAGCTGCTGACGGTAAATTTTCTGCTGCTCGCTCTCGCTGGGAAAGCGGTCTTTCATCATAAACGGCACTTCGGTGCGGTACAGGCCAACACCTTCTGCACCACGTTCGAGACTGCGTACTGCATCGGTAATCAGGCCGGTATTCACCCACAGCGGAATACGGTGACCATCGAGGGTTTCGGCCGGTTCATCGCGCAGCACCTGCAGGTCTTTCTGCAGCGCCTGCTCTTCATCAAAGATCGCCTGATACTGCTCACGCAGTTCATCGTTGGGACTGGAAAATATCTGTCCGCGGTAACCGTCAACGATCAGCTCCAGACCATGCAGCTGGGCGTAGGGAACATCCACAACCCCCATAACCGTAGGAATCCCCATCGCCCGGGCCAGAATCGCCACATGCGAGTTGGATGAGCCTTTAACCGATACCAGACCACGCAGCTTGCCCGGCGGAACCTCGCCCAGCATCGCCGGTGTCAGCTCTTCACTGACCAGAATTGTATTGGCAGGAAAATCGTACTCCTGCGCGTGTGCATCACTGCCCTGCAGATGAGCGAGAATACGGGTTCCCAGATCAATGATATCGGTGGCGCGCTCGCGCAGGTAAACATCTTCCATCAGCTGGAAGTGACCAACGTATTGCATGACCACCTGGCGTAATGCGCCCTGCGCCCAGTTACCGTCACGGATACGTGCTTTAACCTCTGCGCCAAGCGCATGGTCATCCAGCATATTCAGATATACATCAAACAACGCCATCTCTTCCGGGCGCAGTTCGCTGCTGAGTTTCTCGCCTAATATACGGATTTCTTCACGGGCCGCTTCCAGGGCGAGATCAAAGCGCACAATCTCGTCATCAATCGACTCCGCCTCTTTATCCACCACACCACTGAGGTCGGCCGCGGGAGACAACACAAAAGCCTGGCCGAGCCCAACCCCGGGAGCTCCGGGCGCGCCGTTAAAACGGGTGCTTTTCTTGCGTTCGCTGGTTGCGGAAGGGATATCGAGAATATTGCCGGTGGCCTCGGCATGGGCAATAACACCAGCCAGCTGCGCCGACATAGTGACCAGAAAGGCTTCTTCGCTTTCGTCAAACTGACGGCTGTCGCGCTGTTGCACCACCATCACGCCCATCAGGCGTTTATGGTGAATAATCGGCACCCCGAGAAAAGACAAAAAGGGGTCTTCACCGGTCTCGGATAAAAAGTGAAAG
This sequence comes from Thalassolituus sp. ST750PaO-4, assembly GCF_020320405.1. Taxonomy (NCBI): domain Bacteria; kingdom Pseudomonadati; phylum Pseudomonadota; class Gammaproteobacteria; order Oceanospirillales; family Oceanospirillaceae; genus Thalassolituus; species Thalassolituus sp. ST750PaO-4. The sequence goes on along the minus strand of NZ_JABVCB010000005.1, from coordinate 641,408 downwards.
CGTGGGTGAGTTGGCGCGTTATCGACGTTGATCGGCTCTTCGCGCGAACCAACCAGGCCGACAAGACCCTGCGAAGAGCTGAGGCTGACCCGGCCAACCGCTTCCTGCTTCAGGCCTTCAGTAGCCATCAGCACATAACGCTTACTTTCCGGATCAAACAGATAGACTGAGCACACTTCGGTATTCATGGCCGCACGGATACGTGCCACAACCACTTTCAGAGCATCGCTCAGGTCGGTTGCAGAACTGACTTCCTGTACAATGCGTCTCAGAATATCAAGCATAAACCCTCAGCTGGTTTTCCGTTGCAGCTTGGCAATGCGCGGTGCCAGTTCCGTCATGGCACGGCGATACACATCGCGTTTGAATGCAACCACCCCTCCCAGCGGGAACCAGTAACTGACCCAGCTCCAGCCATCAAATTCCGGCTTATCGGTAGCGCTGACGTTGATCCGCGAATCGTCACCCACCAGTTTAAGCAGAAACCATTTCTGTTTTTGCCCGACACAAACAGGCCGGCTGTCATGGCGCACCATACGCCGTGGTAAGCGGTACCGTAACCAGCCACGGGTGCAGCCCAGTATCTGCACATCCTGCGCACTCAGGCCAACTTCCTCCATCAACTCGCGATAGAGCGCCTTCTCCGGCGATTCACCTTCTTTGATCCCCCCTTGGGGAAACTGCCAGGCATCCTGGCCTATGCGTCTGGCCCAGAGGACCTGTCCTTTGTCGTTGCAAAGGATAATACCGACATTAGGGCGGTAACCATGTTCGTCAATCACAATGCCGTCCAGTACAGTCTGATGGTTCAAAACTTGCCGATTTCACCACAAAGGTCAAGCAGTTGAAGATAAGGCAGGCAATAACGGGGGCAAGGCATACAGGAATCCGGTGGCGGACTCACCTTAATTCAGACTCTGGGAGACAGGCTGAATTGTCCGGAAATTGCCACAATCCGCCCCCTGGCAGCCGGCATTGTTTAGAACCAATATGTTCGATTATTTCTTCGTTTGAAACTCAGAATTATAAGGAAAGTATGCGCTGTTGCCCTTAGAATAGCGACTAATTTTCTAACCGGCACCGGAAAAAGGCTGACTCTCGTGGCACTGGCTATTTTCGATCTCGACCACACCCTGCTGGATGGCGACAGCGACCATGCCTGGGGACAATATCTGGTCGATCAGGGGCTTGCAGACCCTGAACAACACAAGCTCCGTAACGATTATTTTTACGAGCAATATAAGGCCGGCACTCTGGATATTAACGAATATCTGGCATTTGCGCTTAAGCCTCTGACCCAGTATCCGTTGCAACATATGCTGGATACCCGCGCCGCGTTTCTCAAAGCGCGCATCATGCCGCTGATCTCACAAAAAAGCCGTGACCTTATTGCCCACCATAAGCGTCTGGGTGATACCCTGCTGATCATCACCGCAACCAATGGTTTTGTGACCTACCCGATAGCCGAGCTGCTGGGCATTGAGCATATTATCGCCCCGCATCCGGAGATGCAGGATGAGCGCTATACCGGCAATATTGTCGGTATACCAAGTTTCCAGCAAGGTAAAGTGGTACGCCTGCAGGATTGGTTGCAGCAACAGGGATTTGAACTGGCCGGCAGCTACTTTTACAGTGATTCCCATAATGATCTGCCGCTGCTGGAAATTGTGGATAACCCGGTAGCGGTTGATCCGGATGACCGTCTGGCCGCCATCGCCGCACAGAAAGGCTGGCCAATTATCAGCCTCAGGGATCAGGAGTAAGCCTGTGAAGTACGCAAAGCCGGTGCTGGTCAGCGCCCTGTTGTTAAGCGGATTACTGGCCGGCTGTGATCAGCCAGCCCTGCAACAGGACAGCCCTGCAGAACGGGCCGCAGATACTGGAAACGAACAGGACAGTATTCCGGACAGCAGTGCATTCGCCGCTCACCTGGGTCTGAGCGCCTACACAGAGGTGTCGATGGCTGCGCAGACCGCGCAGGAACTCGACAGCCGCCTGGCCTCCTTTTTATATCATCCCAACCCCATGAGCCTCGGCGAGGTGCGTCAGGCCTGGCGTAATGCTTACAGCGCGTACCTGCAGACTCTGATCTACGCCAAGCTGCCGATCAATGATCCACCGGACTGGCACAAGAAAGGCATCGATTACCAGCATACCCTGAGCCTGCTCGACAGCTGGCCGATTGAGGGCGGTTATATCGACCATGTGCCCGGCTATCCGTTCAGCGGCATCGTTAACGATCTGACGCTGGAACTGAATGAAGACAGCCTGCTGGCACAGCACGGTTTCTCTGACCCGAGTTACGCCAGTCTGGGCTATCACGCGTTCGAATTTATGCTGTGGGGCGCCGAGGGCCAGCGTTCGCCGCGCGACTTCTTTCCACAGGAAAACACTGCTCCCGTTGTGGTAGCCAGCGAAGGTGGCAGCAACAGCGAAGCGGAAACCGGTGACGTGGTTCATCACGAAGATGCCGCCAGCAGCGCCGATGAAGAACCGGCCGATATTGATGTTCAGAACCATAACCGCCGTCGCCAGTACGTACAGCTGCTGAGCGAACAGCTGCAGAAACATCTGCACCGGTTGCAACGCCGCTGGGAGCCAAGCAACGGTTACTATGCCAACCTGCTGCAGCGCTCAGAGCCGGATCAGGTATTAAAAGCGGCTTTCAGCGCTACGCAGAAATTGCTGTCAGATGAGTTGCTGGCCAAACGCCTGAGTGGTACCAGCAGTGAGTTCAGCCAGACCACCTGGGCTGATACCGGTGCTATCGTAGCGGGTATTCGCAACCTGTACTTTCCGCTGAGTGAAACCGAAGCCGGCACCGGATTACCGGCTCTGCTTGGCCAGCGCCACGAGGATCTGAGTCTGGAATGGCAGCAGCAGTTACAGCTGCTCGATGACAGCGTGGCAAACTGGAAGCAACTGGGTGTGGCCGACGCAGAAGCGCGTCAGCAATGCCGCCAGCGTATTATTGAGCTGATGTCGCTGCTGCAACGCACCGCCAGCGCCCTTAAAGTGCCACTCGCCAGCGCCAACTGAAGCGAACGATCACATAATAAAAAGGGAGCCTGAGCTCCCTTTTTTATACCACCAGTTTTTATACCACCGCCGTTCAGCGGGTCGGTAACACGCGGGCAAACACCGCTTTCAGATAACGGGTTTCGGCGATGGCCGGTAATACCGGATGGTCGGCCCCCTGACTGCCGACATGCTGAATCATCACTTCACGATCCAGCTCACGCCCCATAACACGCAACATATCCGGCAGACGATCTTCCGCCAGATGCATGGAACAGGACGCCGCCACCAGCAAACCGTCTTTACTCAGCAGACGCATCGCCAGCTGGTTCAGGCGGTGATAAGCCTGCTCACCGGCTTTTATATCTTTACGACGCGGAATCAGTGCCGGCGGGTCCATCACCACCACATCAAAACGCTCACCGTTATCCTTCAGCTGGCGCAGCGCTGCAAAGGCATCGCCTTCCCAGCAATGTACTTTTTCTGCCACGCCATTCAGCGCTGCGTTCTGCTCTACCCAGTCGAGCGCCTGAGCAGAGGCGTCAACACAGTGTACTTCCGCCGCACCATGATTGGCCGCCTGCACACCCCAGCCGCCAACGTAGCTGAATACATCCAGCACGCGCTTGCCTTTAACCAGACGGTTCAGCTGTGCACGGTTTTCACGGTGATCGTAGAACCAGCCGGTTTTCTGACCGTGAATCACCGGCGCCATAAAACGGGTATCGTTTTCTACCAACGGGGCACAATCGTCTTCCAGCGCGCCCTGAATCACTTCCACGTACTCTGGCAAACCTTCGACCGCGCGCAGCTTGCCATCGTTTTTCAGCACGATGCACCGTGGTTTGGCGACTTTATTGACGGCATCAATAATGGCCTGACGACGCAGCTCCATTGCCACACTGGAAATCTGGATCACCACCACATCGCCAAAACGGTCAATCACCAGTCCCGGCAGACCATCGCTGTCACCAAACACCCAGCGGTAACAGGACTGCGGATACCACAACTCACGGCCACTCTGCGCTACCTGCAAACGATGCACAATCAGAGAGGTATCCAGCGTCTGTTTACTGTCACGACTGAACAGGCGCGCACAGATCAGCTGTTCCGGACTGACCACAGCAACTCCCAGCGCTTTGCCATTGGCGGCTTCGACCACAACCTCAGTACCGGCGGTCATGTTTTTCAGTGGCGTAACAGCGATATCCACTTCATTGCTGTATACCCACAGGTGACCGCCTTTCAGACGGCGTTCAGCCTTGGCTTTGAGTCGCAGTGTCGGGAGCATGGTTCACCTCTGGGGCCGGTTACAAAAAGGAGCGCATTATACGCATGCTCTGACAAACTTCCCCAGAAAGCGGTGCTATTCTTGATGACATTCGTTTCCCTTCTCCGGACTTGTCATGCCTCAGCAACTGTCGGAAGAGCAGATACTGCACATCATGCAGGGCATTAAAATCCCGCCACAGCCGCAGATTCTGGTCGATCTGCAAATGGAACAGTTTATGCCCGATCCGGATCTGGGCCGCATTTCCAAACTGATCAGTCAGGATGTCGGACTGGCCGGTACGGTGCTTAAGGTGGTGAACTCTCCGTTTTATGGCCTTAAAAACCGTATTACATCCGTCGCTCAGGCGGTCAGCCTGATTGGTCTGAACAGTGTGGTTAACATCATTAATGGCTTATCCATTAAAAGTCAGATGAGCGACGAAACCATCGTGAATATGAACCGTTTCTGGGACACCGCCAACGACATATCCCAGGTAGCTACCGCCATTGCCAAACAGGTGGGTTATCCCAATCCGGATATGGCCTATCTGTTGGGTCTGTTTCATAACTGTGGTATTCCGCTGCTGATGGCACGCTTCGATAATTATCTGCAGGTGATGGAAGAGTCTTACGCCCACCCAGAACTGCGGGTGGTGGATGTGGAAAACCAGCACCTGAACACTAACCACGCAGTGATCGGTTATTACACCGCAAAATCGTGGAATCTGCCCAAGCTGCTGTGCGATGTCATTGCCGAACACCACAGCGCCTCGCGCTTTTTTGCCACCAATAATTATAAAGATTCGGAAGGAAAAACGCTGCTCGCTATTCTCAAGCTGGCGGAGCATATTTGCGGAAATTACCGCATTCTTGGCCGTCAGTCAGAGGATCTGGAATGGCAGAATATCGGCAGTGAGGTATTAACCTATCTGGGTTTGGGTGAATACGATATTGAGCAGATGGAGGCTAATTTTGAAGAGCTGGGAATTGGCTACCGTAATTATAAATATTAGACCGGGCATCTGACGCCCGGCCTGTACCGCAACCAATCCCTGTTATTTAATCCCGCGCGTTGATATAGGCCTGCTCGCTCACCGCATGGTAAGCCTTCACCTGATCACGGTAATTTTTGTACGAGTTATAAACCTTCTGTGCCAGCGGATCAGCCGCCGACACTTCAGCCACGACCTGCTCCGACAACACCTGCAGTTTGCTCAGCACATCATCCGGAAATGCACGCACATCCACGCCGTGTTTTTCTTTCAGTTCAGTCAGCGCTGCCTGATTGCGCGTGGTGTACTCCGCCAGCATGTCTTCGTTAATAGCTTTGGTTGCCACCCGCACAATGGCCTGCAGATCGTTTGGCAGTTTTTCGAAGGCAGTTTTATTAATCACAAATTCCATCATCGAACCCGGCTCATGCCAGCCCGGATAGTAATAATGTTTAGCGACCTTATATAAGCCAAATGCCAGATCATTATACGGGCCAACCCATTCGGTAGCGTCGATGGCACCGGTCTGCAGCGAGGTAAAAATTTCACCGCCAGGCAAGGTCACCGGCGTACCACCGGCACGGGCCAGCACTTCACCACCCAGACCCGGAATACGCATTTTCAGACCTTCGAGATCGGAGACGCTGTTAATTCCTTTATTAAACCAGCCGCCCATCTGCACGCCGGTATTGCCACCCGGCAGCGGTAATAAATTAAACGGCGCGTAAACCTCTTCCCATAATTGCTGACCACCACCGTACTGAATCCAGCCGTTCATTTCCTGCGCTGTCAGACCGAAAGGTACCGAGGTAAAAAACTGTGCCGCAGCGGCTTTGCCCTTCCAGTAATACGCACCACTGTGACCCATTTCGGCTGTACCCTGAGATACCGCATCGAACACCTGCAGTGCCGGAACCAGCTCACCGGCACCGTAGACTTTGATCTGCAGACGGCCGGCGGACATATCGTTCACCATCGTCGCAAAACGCTCTGGCGCCGTACCAAGGCCGGGGAAATTTTTTGGCCAGGACGTTACCAGCTTCCATTTAAAGGTTTGCTGCGGTGCGGCTACAGCGGCTTGTTCTGCATCTTTCTGGCAGCCACTGAGTCCGGCGATAGCCACTACGGACAGCAGCAGGGTCGTCAGGCGTTTCATGTTGCGTTTACTCCTTGTTATTGTTTCAACCGTATTTTGTTCTGAATTAAAGTGCATCCAGTTTGGCAAAGCTGGCCACCAGCCATTTGCTGCCGGCGTCATCAAAATTAACCTGCACACGCAAACCGCTGCCCTGCCCTTCAAATTGCAGCACCGTACCTTCACCGAACATTTCGTGGTACACGCGCTGGCCTAAGGTGTAGGGCAGATTGCCGTGCACGAAAGACGGCTGCTTCATTCTTGCTGAAGGATCACGGGCCGTCAGTGGCCGGCTGACGCTGTTTTTCAGCCGGACTTCGGCAATCAGTTCGGACGGAATTTCGCGGATAAAACGCGATGGCGTGCTGTAATTTTCCTGGCCGTGTAAACGCCGGCTTTCAGCATGGGTAATAATCAGTTTTTCCATTGCCCGGGTAATGCCGACATAGGCCAGACGCCGCTCTTCTTCGAGGCCTTCGGCTTCGTCCATCGACATTTTATGCGGGAATAAACCTTCTTCCAGACCGGCCAGAACCACCTGTGGAAATTCCAGACCTTTAGCCGAATGCAGTGTCATTAACTGCACAGCATCTTCATATTCGTCGGCTTGACCGTCACCGGCATCCAGCGCCGCGCGGTCGAGGAATAATGCCAGCTCATTGGTTTCGGCATCATCGTTGTCGTCAGCATTAAAACCATCATCGCTTTCAAACTGACGGGCGGCATTGATTAATTCTTCAAGGTTATCGAGACGCGCCTGGCCCTTTTCACCTTTTTCTTTTTTATGGTGCTCAATCAGACCGCTCTGATTAATGACCTGATCGACAATTTCATGCAGCTCCAGCTCGTCGATACCGACGCTCATTTCCTCGACCAGATCGAGAAAACTCTGTACCGCAGCACTGGCACGCTTCGGCAGCATGCCATGCTGTACCGCCGCTTCTGCCGCCGCCCACAACGAGCTGCCCTGATCGCGGGCATAGCTGCGCAGAATATCCACGGTTTTTTCGCCAATTGCGCGCGCCGGAACATTAATAACACGCTCAACCGAAGCATCATCCTGACGGTTCAGTAATAAACGCAGATAGGCGAGAGCGTTTTTAATTTCCAGCCGCTCGTAGAAACGCTGGCCACCATAAATGCGGTAAGGAATACCGGCACGCAACAAGGCTTCTTCCAGCGTACGCGACTGCGCATTGGAACGGTACAGCACGGCCATTTCGGCACGCTGACGGCCACTGCGTGCCCACTCATCAACCTGATCGGCGATATACCGCGCTTCATCCTGCTCGTTAAACGCGCTGTACAGCTGGATGGTTTCGCCTTCTTCACCTTCGGTGTGCAGGCTCTTGCCCAGACGTCCGGTGTTGTTGGCGATCACCGCGTTGGCAGCTTCCAGAATGGTTTTGGTCGAGCGGTAATTCTGTTCCAGCTTAATGAGTTCGGCACCGGGGAAATCGTGCTGGAAGTTACGGATATTATCGATATTGGCACCGCGCCAGCCGTAAATAGACTGATCGTCATCGCCCACCGCCATCACCGACACACGATCCCCGGCCAGCATGCGGATCCAGGCGTACTGGATGTTGTTGGTATCCTGAAACTCGTCGACCAGAATATTGCGGAAGCGCTGCTGATAATGCTCCAGTACATCCGGGTGATGTAACCACAGTTCGTGCGCACGCAGCAGAATCTCACCGAAGTCCACCAGTCCGTTCAGCTGACAGTTGTCTTCATACAGCTGATAGACCTGTTGCATGGTGCGCGAGAATGGATCGGCCGATGGCATCACATGCGCTGCGCGGCGACCTTCATCTTTCTGTTCGTTGATAAACCACTGAATCTGCTTCGGTGGATAGCGGCTGTCATCAATATTGTTGGCTTTCATCAGCCGCTTGATCAGCCGCTGCTGATCGTCGCTGTCGAGAATCTGAAAGTGCTGCGGCAACCGTGCTTCGCGCCAGTGCAGTTTCAGCAGGCGGTGCGCCAGACCGTGGAAGGTTCCTACCCACAGGCCATTCGCCGGTATCTGCAGCAACTGCTCCAGACGGCCTTTCATCTCTTTGGCGGCCTTGTTGGTAAAGGTCACCGCCATCACTGAAAACGGCGAGACATTTTCCACCTGCAGCAGCCAGGCAATACGGTGCACCAGCACGCGGGTTTTACCCGAGCCGGCGCCGGCCAGTACCAGCTGATGACGTGAACTTGCAGCCACCGCATTGCGCTGGCCGTCGTTTAACTGATCGAGAAGTAATGAAATATCCATGGCGTGCGAGTCTATCAGATGCCGGGGTAAAAATGCTGCTGTTTTATACAGTACCCTGCTGCATTCGCCCCTGGTATAACGCCACCACTGCGGCCAGATTCTGTCTGCGGCCAGTATTCCATAGGCTTCACTGCAAAAAGCCCTTTATAATTCCCTGCTTACCAGCCGACACCAGGAAATCCTGTTGTGAGAAACAGCCCGATTCTGGCCGAAATCGCCGCCGCCATCCCCAGCCTGCGCAAGTCTGAGGTAAAGGTTGCCGAGTACGTGCTGCGTGCCCCGCAACAGGTGATGCATATGCGCATCGTCGATCTGGCGCAGGAAGCACAGGTCAGCGAACCGACCATCGTGCGTTTCTGCCGTGGTATTGGCTGCAACGGCTTTCAGGAGTTTAAGGTTCGTATCGCGCAGGAAATGGCGATCACCAATAATATCGGCCAGTTCGCCATCATCGAAGACGACAGTATCGAAGATATCTGCGACAAGATTGCCGACACCACCATTCAGCGTCTGCATCAGGTGAAGACGCAGCTGCAAAGCACTCAGGTGGCCGCCGCGGCCAATGCCATCAGTAATGCCCGACGGGTAGAGTTTTACGGTTTTGGCGCTTCCGGGGCGGTAGCCATTGATGCCCAGCACAAGTTCTTCCGCCTGCAGGTGGCCACGGCTGCCTACAGTGATCCGCATATGCAGTCGATGTCGGCAGTTACGCTGAGCGAACAGGATGTGGTGGTGGCGATTTCCCAGAGTGGCCGCACCAAAGATCTGCTGCACTCGGTACAGCTGGCCCAGCAACACGGCGCTATGGTGGTCAGTCTGGCGCCCGCCAACACCGCTCTGAGTGCGGCCGCCGATCTGCCAATCAATATCAATATTGAAGAAGACACCGAACAATTCACACCAATGACCTCGCGCATCGCCCATCTGATGGTGATCGATATGCTGGCCGTTGCCGTAACCCAGCGCCGTGGACCCGAGTTTGCGGCACACCTAAATGCAATTAAGCGCAGTATCAAGTCTTTACGGCTAGAATCTGACTAACCAGTCAGGTTCCAGATTTTACGGTCAGACATTTTACGACACAACCTCAAAATGCCGATGACTTTTTGCTCAGTACACTTCCTTTCGAATATCCCTCAATAAACAGCTGCGGATGCTATGCCACTATTTCTGCGGGCTGAGCGCCATAGGGGGTACTTTTGTACCGCCTGAGTGCCACTGAACAGTATTTGGCCTGAACAGCGTTTACTGTCATTCTTTTGCAACCAATAAAAAGAAAAATCACAGCAGGATTTACTGTGATCAACCAGAGGGAAAGATAATGGAAGCAGCAATGAAATTCGAAGCCCACGAAGAAGTTGTCTCCTTTGATCAGGAAGGCAAAGTCGTTGTTAATAAAGACTCCCAGATGTCAAAGAAACTGATGGCACGCCGTGCTATTGAAGCCCACCTGGAACGTAAGCGACTGGAACGCGATCTGGAAGATTTCTACGCCGAAGAAATCTGACTAAACAAAATCCAATAAAAAAGCCCGCATTCAGCGGGCTTTTTTATTTACTTATTCCTGCGACGTCGCAGACCGAGTAATGCCAATCCGGCAATCCACAACAACGAGGTATGACCGCCGTTAGAAATGAATTTCTCTGCAAACTCCCCGTTATCCGACTTCACAACAGGCCATGGTGTCATTTCTTCCTCATAACCGGAAACACTGTTATCTCCAAAGCCTTCAATGATAAACATCTGTCGGGTACGGCTCGGGTTGCTGCCGGTATCCCAGTCAGCTGTACCGGAGAAAAGTAATGCATTGCCGTTATCTGCAAGAGTCAGATCTTCAACGTTACGGCTTTCATTGACTTCACTTACCTGATAACCGCGCTCACGCTTCAGATCATAAACATAAGCTTCCTGATTATTTGAATTATTGCTCAATCCGCGGTCATCGAGGCTGGCGGAGGAAACAAAAGCTATCCGGGAAGCATCACCCGACAACGAAGGTAATACAGAATCAAACAACGCGGAGTCTGTAATCTGCTTTTCAACTTCGCCACGGAATGAAGCCACGAAAATATTGTAGCGATTATTCGTATCCAGAAGGCTGGCATTACTGCTGAAAGCTATTTTCTCACCATCTGCAGAGATTGTTACCTGCTTCGAATCACGGGCAGTGGCAATGGTAATCTGACGCTGAATGCCATTATCAATCGTGCCTGTAAATACCTGATATCTGTTCGTTGCATTCGCACCCAGCGGATTACCGTTAGCCGAAACAACAAAGCGCTCACCGTTATAATCAAGATCAACACTATCAATGCCATTGATATTGAAGTCGGTTAACTGGATCAGCTTTTCCCGCCCGCGGTGATAAGCGAATACTTCTTTACTGCCATCGGTGTTGCTTCCCAGCGGATTAATGCTGCTGACAAAAGCGATAACCTGGCCATCATAATTAATGCTTAAACGGCCCGCTGTCGTGTCTGCAATAACATTATAAGGGGCCCTGCTCAGGGTTCCGGAGTCGACATCATAAATGTACAGCTCGTCGGTTACGCCTGTATTAGGAAATGTAGGATCAAGGCTGCTGTTACACAGCATTGCAACCGTACTGGCATCTCCCGAAATAACCACGTTATTACAATTTCTGCCTGCCGGATTAACCGTCAGTTGCTGGTAACTGTCGAGGGCCCGGTTATACAGGAAAGCATCATAAACCAGGTTTGATTTACCGGTACTGGCAAGATCTCTTTTGGAAAGTAGCGCAGCACTCTGCCCATCTGAGCTGAGAGATGGCGTACGGGAAATATCAGAACTGGAAGGTGTAATCTGCTCCAGCTTGTAGGTGTTCAGGCGAACCTCGATCGTGAATGCAGGGAAGGCATTATCAGGACTGGAAACACTGATGATCACATCATAGAAACCTTCTGCGCTCGGACTCGAGGTCAGTTCAAGTGGCAATACGATCGTTGCCCCGGCATTAATTGAGAGATAACCCGGACCAGAAACCGATACTGCTTTGTTTACACTGTGATAGCTGAACTGCATATCCTGATCCGTAGGCATAAAGCTCTTCAGATCAATATTCATTGTCCGCTGACTTCCGGGGGCAATCAATTCCACCGGTTTACCACCGTTATAGCTAAAACCGATTTCAGCCTGCTCATAACGAACAGCATAAGGCAGTGTTATACCAGGAACAGCATTCTGACTACTACCACCCACACCATAGTATAGCGATGTACCTACCGTGGAGCTGCTGGAAATCCCCGCAGAATAATTGCCATTGTCACCGTAAAGCTCCTGATAGTGAACTTCAGCAACCTCTTTGCCTTCATACAATTTGTACTGGAAAGTGTTGCGACCACTGTTACCAAAGGCAGGAACATTTTTAAATTGGATAATTAATACACGCTCTGGAGCTGTACCACTGAGCAAATAATGAACCGTACCGCCACTACCTGGATTAAGATCCTCCCACCAGGCCGCTATACCGGCACCAAGCCGCGAAAAAGCATTATTTCCCGGTATCTGATGGCCAGAACAGCAACCCTGATTAGAACTTGTGAAAGAGATAAATCCATTAGAGCTTACATAAAGCTGCGTGTAGTCGACATCATAGAATTTATAACTAAAGCCTATATTGATGAGCGTGCTCTGATCATCTCCCAGAGAGAGTGTGCCACTATCAGGATTCGCACTGATATCGGCAAATTCATAAGTAACTTCTTCCTCAGCAGAATCGATATAACGATAACCACCGGCATCAGTTCCACTCTGGTAAGCAGAAACATTTGCCAGCGACATGCTTAAGAAAAAACCCAGCACAATCCGTTTCATGAAAACCCAGTCCTTTATCGAAGATAGGCAAAGTTATTTTGAATACACCGGTATTCAAAATAATTCTGCATTAAAAGATGGGAGGGACCGGAGTCCCTCCCAATTTGCTTACTGTACGGTCAGTACAGGAACAGCAACGGCATCAACACTATCCCACAAGCTTGGGACTGCAGCGCTGAAACCTAAGGTCTCAGTGGTAGCAAAAGTATTAGCAGACATAGCGACAGTAACGGTCAGAGTTTTGCCATTGTTAGACAGCGTTCCGTTAGTTGCAGTACCATTATCCACAGTTGCAGCACCGGTATAGGTCATGATGGTCAACACATCAGCAGCATTCAGAGTAGTCTGGTTAGTACCGAAGGCATTACCCAGCATAGCGTCCAGATCAATTGCGTGACTGAAGGTATACACCAGCGTGATGGTATTGACACCATTCGCAATCGCAGTTGCTACTGGCTGTGCAGTGATCTGCATCGCACCCAGGTTATCGAAAGCAGCGAAGGTCGGCGCCGTCAGGTTGGCAGCGTCATTAGCCCAGGTATTACCGAAGTCATCCTGTACATTGACGAAGCTCAGAGCGCCGTGGAAACCAACAGTTGCACCAGCAAGGCTGACTTCCTGCTCGTCATACTGAGCAAGGTCAAAGAGAGCTGCACGGTTAAGAGGCAGCATGTCATCAGCATTATCCGTGGTGAACGGAATGGTCAGCGTGGTACGAGAGGCTGCAGCCGAAGCATTATGAGCTGCAATAGTGTCTTCATCCAGGAAGATGTTTACACCATCCAGCGTCACAACCGGAATGGCAGTGTCGGTGCTGACTTTAACTGGTTCGTTAAAGGTCAGAGTCAATGCATTACCGGTATAAACCGCACGGGTCATTACTGGTGGCAGAGCATCATTAATCACGACTTTAGCATTTGCAGCTGCGGTTGAGACATTACCGGCGTTATCGGTGATGCGATCACTGAAATCGATCACTGTAGCGGTCTGACCATCGGTATTACCCAAAGTAAAAATATTGTTAACACTGAATGCTACAAGGTCGGCATTCACAACATCAGTATCAGAAGCGATAGTGATATCGTTCATGATCGTCCAGTTACTCAGTGCCGCTGTTACTGTGCTGGCTGGTACGCTCGCCGCATCAGGCTTAGTCAGATCACCTGCAACAGGAGCGACCCACGCCAAATCTTCGGTAAAGGCAACTGCGATGGTACGGCTCAGATCAGTGCTCCAGGCTGCATAAGCGGTCGCATCGTAGATTCCCAGTGCAGGGTCAATGTAGAAGTCACCGGTTGTGGTGTTTGTCACATTGGACTCGTACAGATCATCCAGAGACTCCGTAGGATCGGCATAGTTATCCTGGTCAGCCAGCATACCGGCGTTGATGTTCAGCAGCGGAGCACCGATCAATGACTGGGCATCAGGGTTCGCCAGCTCACCACCGTTACCATACTGCTCACCGAATACAGTCGAGCTGGAAGTCAGGTCCTGCTCAAGGTAAGAGTCTTGCAGGCCGGTGGTTACCGGAACATTATCTGCCAGTGTAATAGACGTTGTTGAACCTTCATTGCCGAACTCATCCATTGACTGGATATACAGCACATCACCTGGCTGAACTGCAGAAATCAGGAACGCAATATCTGTTGCAACGAAATCGGCATAATCGCTGTTGTCATTAGGTTCGATGATACCGTAATTGGTATTTGCCAGCGCCGGATTTGGTGGGACGAAATTACTTCCAGTATTAGTCGTTTTTGCATCCGGGCTGCTGGTCTCATCAATAACAATATTGGTCGCAACAGGGGTTGGGCCGGAAGTACGCTGAATCCAGTAGCGGTAAGTAGAAGCATTGCTTGGAGTAAAGCTAACACGAGCCACATCAACTAAGAAGTTACTGTTCAGGCCCAGGTTGGAAGTATCCGGAGTACCATCTTCATTTAACTGAATGACGGATGATGCATCAACGATACCCGCTTTATCCAGTGCAACCACCAGTTTACCCAGACGTTCTTTGGTATCAATACCGGAAGCTAAGTCATCGTCATCAGCACTGTTCAGCTGCTGAATACCGTTCAGAGCCTGCGCCATGTTAACATCGGCGAATGCAGAGCTGGCGTTATCCAGATCATTAGCCAGACGTAATGGGCTGTCATCGGTGGTCAGCTGGGTCAGATTGGTAACAACTGCCGCATTGGTATTCAGCTCACGATAAACTTTAACCTGAAGTTTAATGTAATCATCATTACCATTAACATCTGCATAGTCGTACAGAATATCGTCAGCGGCAACGCTGCTGTCTTCAGCCAGCAGGTTAGACGCCATATCGCGGAAATCGACTTTCAGCAGGTAAATATCGAGACGATTACCAGCAACAAAATTGCTGTCTGCAGTCAGAGTCATTGAGCGCGCATCGGCCGCAACCGCAGTGGTTACGTTCAGGTAAGCGCCAGCATCCAGATCACGTACGATGACTGAGTTTGCATCAATCATCGCAGCCTGCAGCTGCTCACTGAAGTGCACAGTCAGAACATTCGTGGTGTCGTCATGCAGTTTTGCACGAGCAGCATTGGTGGCCACTTCTGCAATCGAAGTAACGAATGGGCGCTTCTCATCGGCATTGGCAATCATTTCGACGTATACGTTACCAACGTGGATTTCTTCAACCTCATCGTCCGTGGTCACACCTTGTCCGCCGAAGTTATTAGCATCAACATCTGTAACAGCATAACCACCAACAATAAAGTTCAGGTCGGAGTCATTAGGTACGCCGGTGATGGAGAAAGCACCATTGGCATCGGTAGTTGCCGGATAAGACAGGCTGGTGTACGAGATAGCACTACCGCTACCATTTGTATGCGGACTGCCATTAACGTCCTGCAGCTCAAGGTTAATGCTTTTATTAGGAATGGCTTCTCCGGTTTTATTATCGCGCAGAACACCAGTTACGGTCGCTCCGGCGGAACCGACAGCCGGAAGAACCGCATCACCAGCAACCGCTGTAAAGCCATCAATAAAGTAGTTGGTTGAACCCGTGTTGGTTTCGTCAGTGGTACCCTGATCGCTGCGGCCATCGTCAATAACAGCTGTCGGCTCAACAGTCACAATCGCACCGAGGAAGCCGGCTGGCGGAACAATGGTCAGGCGGATATCACCACCAACATAGTCGCCTTTACCGGTAACAGTCAGGTTGCTGACCGGAACGTTACGCAGCTCATAGTTACCGCCGGGGCCTGTTATGACCGCACGACCACCCACATAGATCTTAGCCCCTTTAACAGGATTACCATTGGTGTCGACTACAGTACCCATTACGGTACCGACTGGAGTCTGAACGTGCTCGGAGTTATTACCAACTTCAGCAGTTGTTACGGATTTGGCTTCATCACCCTCAAACAAACAGCCTGTCATCAGCGTTGTAGAGGAGACAAGAGCAATAGCAGCAGCCAGCTTGGCTTTTTTAAAAATCGAATGTTCCATCGGTTCCTTCCTAAGCAGAGAGTAAGCCATGGGGTATGGCGAATCAGAATGAAATCAGGGAAGGACGCTGGAGTACGCAGATGCGCAGATTCCATTGCGCAGCAAAAGAGACCATCCCTGTTCTCAGGAACGGGCATTCTTGCAAAGGGCTGTCACAATTACGACATACCAAATGCCAAATACAGCACTTTAGCATTAGCGTGTGTCACAGAATGTCTGATGTAGTTCACACTCTGTTTTCGTCCGGGTTTATTGCTCCAACAAAAAAGCCGGTCAGTTTCCTGACCGGCTTTTTTATTTCAGCTCTTGCTGAGTGACCAATTATTTATTGGTGAACTCAGGGTAAGCTTCCATACCGCACTCAGACAGATCAACGCCTTCGTACTCTTCTTCTTCAGTCACACGCAGACCCATGATGACTTTCAGCAGCATCCAGGTGATGAAAGAAGCCGCGAATACCCATACAAAGATCGTTGCCGCACCCATCAGCTGACCGCCGAAGGTAGTGCCGTCTGCAGTTACCGGTACAACCAGCAGACCGTACAGACCAACTACACCGTGTACAGAGATCGCACCAACCGGGTCGTCGATTTTCATTTTATCCAGAGTCAGGATAGACAGTACCACGATCAGACCACCCACCAGACCAATAATGGTCGCAGCGAAAGGGGTTGGAGTATCAGGGCTTGCAGTGATAGCAACCAGACCAGCCAGAGCACCGTTCAGAGCCATAGTCAGGTCCGCTTTGCGGAACAGGATGTAAGCCAGAACCAGAGCACCGATCAGACCACCAGCAGCGGCAGCGTTGGTGTTCATGAACACAACAGCTACTGCGTGTGCATTACCAATGTCGCCCAGTTTCAGTACAGAGCCACCGTTAAAGCCAAACCAGCCCATCCACAGGATGAAAGTACCCAGGGTAGCCAGTGGCAGGTTAGCGCCAGGGATCGCACGGATTTCACCGTTAGGACCGTACTTGCCTTTACGGGCACCCAGCAGGATCACACCAGCCAGTGCTGCAGCAGCACCTGCCATGTGTACGATGCCGGAACCTGCGAAGTCTTTGAAACCAAAGTCATCGCCCAGGCTGAACATGCCGAACACAGAAGCACCGCCCCAGGTCCAGGCACCTTCCATTGGGTAGATAACCGCAGTCATAACTACCGCAAACGCCAGGAAAGCCCACAGCTTCATACGCTCAGCAACAGCACCGGATACGATGGACATTGCAGTCGCTACGAACACAACCTGGAAGAAGAAGTCTGAAGCGCCGGAGTAGATAGAACCACCCTGGAAACCATCTTCACGTGCCGCGAAATCAGCCAGTACTGCAGCAGAATCCACTTCAGTGATACCAGACAGGAAGTAACCGCCGCCGTACATAATCTGATAACCACACACCAGATACATGGTGCAGGCAATCGCAAACAGAGCGACGTTTTTAGTCAGAATTTCAGTGGTATTTTTAGAGCGGACCAGACCCGCTTCCAGCATGGCGAAACCTGCCGCCATCCACATTACTAACGCACCGCATACCAGAAAATAAAAGGTATCCAACGCGTACTGGAGTTCGAAAATATTATTTTCCATTCTAAGCCCCCCGCATAAGGCTCTGATTCATTTAATGAGGAAGGATCAGATCGCGTCTGCGCCGGTTTCACCGGTACGGATACGAATGACTTGTTCCAGGTTGGTAACGAAGATTTTTCCGTCGCCAATCTTGCCGGTGTTCGCCGCTTTGGTGATGGCTTCGATGACTTTTTCAGTCAGGTCGTCAGCTACCGCTACGTCAATTTTTACCTTAGGCAGAAAATCCACCACGTATTCAGCACCACGATACAGTTCAGTGTGACCTTTCTGACGGCCGAAACCTTTTACTTCGGTCACTGTGATGCCCTGAACGCCAATCTCTGACAGCGCTTCACGCACATCGTCGAGTTTGAATGGCTTAACCACAGCTGTAATGAGTTTCATAGAAAACCCCTTTGTTAAACGCTACGAGTTTAGGTTTTATTAATGGCCCATGCGGGGGCACGGGCCATTGTATGCTTTTTACATAGAGATAGGCAGGCTGTAAGAAACAACCACTTTCAGATCTTCATCGATACCGGCTTCGCCTTTGTCCAGATCAGCGCTCTGATCGATTACTTTGGACAGAGTGAAAGCGATGTTGTCGTTAAAGGCATAACCTACATCCAGGTGGGTGTAGTCACTGTCATCGCCGTCATCGGCTTTACCCAGAGTCACAGAATAAGCATCCATCTCGTAACCCAGAGTCATGTAGCTGGAGTTATCGTCGCTTTCAGCACCAACTGGCTTGTAGTAAGCGAAAGAAGCGCCTTTGTAGCCCAGGCTGACAATGAAGTCAGAAGCATCAAACGTATTACCACGGCCAGCGGCTGTTACAGCGTAAGCACTTTCAACCTTGTCATTAGTTTCCGGGTCATCGCCCGCAACATAAGAGGTTTCTGCAACGCTTGGGTAAACATAAGTCCACAGGCTTACGTCGTAGCTGAAATCACCGATTTCAGCGCCGTAACCGATAAACAGGTCATATTCCTGACCCAGAACAGCATCACCACTGGAAGCCCATACACCAGCGTAAGCACCGGATGCACTAACAGTCAGATCACCAGATACAGCAGGAACACCGCTTGAGCCACTCAGATCCTGACCGCGCCACAGGTACATGTTGGCAACAGAAGCCGATGCAGAAACTTCAACTTCAGCCTGCGCAGTAGAAACAGCGGCCAGACCTGCAGTCATCACACCAGCCAGAGCGATTGCTTGAGACAGTTTTTTCATGGTTCTTTTCCTTCATCAGTTATTCAAAGCTTTTATTAAGTAAACCGGTGAGCGCACCGTTTTCTTTCTGTACTTACCTTGTACATGTCTTATAGCAGCGGCTGTGCCAACTTTTAAAAAATGCGGTTTTTCAGGGAGTTAGCAACAACCATCCGCTAAAAAGCCCTCATAGCAGTTCAACGGCGGTGCATCGGGCTGTTTTTCAGCCCCTTTTGGTGCACCTGCAAATCAGCATAGGCACTAAATTGATGCACAAGCAGGTCAGGGGAAATAAAACGGGGCAAAGGCCCGGATTGACATAAAGCAAAAGCATGGCGGCATCGCAGGTCACGCCCGCTACTGGGGCCATATTGCCTGGCGTGGTAAACTCCCGCCGGTATATAAGGAAGCCCTATGATGAACAGCGAACAAATCCGTAACCGTGTCGAACAACTGTTGCAACAAAGCCCACTGGCCGGTCTGTCAGCCGATGTACGCTTAATGCTGCAAAGCCAGTTACAGAGCCTGCTGAGCAGCGCCAATCTGATCAGCCGTGAAGAATTTGAAGTACAGGCGGAAGCGCTGCGCCGCACCCAGGCGAAACTGGCGGAGCTGGAAAGCAAACTCAGCCAGCTGGAACAGCAGCAGAATCAGACGCAGTAATAGCAGCGCATAAAAAAGCCGGAGCATGCTCCGGCTTTTTCTATTAGTGCATCTGCATCCGCGCTAAATCGCCAGCAGCTCTTTCGCCTGCTGCGAGCTGGCTAACTCGCTGCCAGCGCCGGATGCCACCACCCGCCCCCGCTCCAGAATAATAAATTCATCCGCCAGTTCGGCGGCAAAATCAAGATACTGCTCAACCAGCACAATGGCCATTTCGCCGCGATCACGCAGCAGCTTAATCACACTGCCGATGTCTTTAATAATGGAGGGCTGAATCCCTTCGGTCGGTTCATCCAGAATCAGCAGTTTGGGTTTCAGCAATAACGCCCGGGCAATCGCCAGTTGTTGCTGCTGTCCGCCGGATAAATCACCGCCACGGCGTTTCAGCATTTGCTGCAGCACCGGAAACAGCGAATAGATTTCCGGGTCGATACGGCGCTGACTTTTCGGCAGCGCTGAAAATGCCGTCTGCAGATTTTCTTCCACCGTCAGCTGAGAAAAAATATCCCGGCCCTGTGGGACATAGGCAATGCCCTGACGTGCACGATCAAAGGGAGCGATGCCGTTCAGCGACGTACCCTGCCACTGAATATCCCCTTTACCGGCACTCAGGTGGCCCGACAGCGCTTTCATTAACGTGGTTTTACCCACACCGTTGCGCCCCAGCACACAGGTGACCTTACCGACAGCGGCACTCATGCAGACGTTATACAGCGCCTGACTCGCGCCATAAGAAACATCCAGTTGGTTTACATTTAACATCCCATCATCCTCCGTAACCGGATCAGCGTCCCAGATAGACTTCGATCACCTGTGGGTTAGTTTTCACCGTTGCCAGCGAACCTTCCGCCAGCACATGACCTTCGTGCAGCACAGTGACCTTGCAATCCAGCGCTTCGATAAAATCCATATCGTGCTCCACCACCATTAATGAATGTTTCTGCGCCAGGCGCTTAAACAGTTCGGCGGTCTTCATGGTTTCTTCATCGGTCATACCGGCGGCCGGTTCATCGATCAGCAACAGCTGTGGCTCCTGTCCGAGCAGCATGCCGATTTCCAGCCACTGCTTCTGACCATGGGATAAATTACCGGCCAGTTCATCGCGTTTATCCGCCAGATCGATCATGGCCAGAATCTCATCCAGCTTCTGTGCTTTTTCGGCGGTCAGTTTATGCAACAACGCCTGCCAGATACTGCGTCCGCCTTTCAGCGACATTTCCAGATTCTCAAATACCGTCAGGCTTTCGATCACACTGGGCTTCTGGAATTTACGGCCGACGCCGAGGTTGGCGACATCCGCTTCATCAAAGCGGGTCAGGTCGTGCTGACTGTTGGCATTATCGGTAAAGATAATGGTGCCGGTATCAGGGCGGGTTTTTCCGGTAATCACATCCATCATGGTGGTTTTACCGGCGCCGTTCGGCCCGATAATGGCGCGCATTTCACCCGGAGCGATGACCATGGATAACGAATTCAGCGCTTTAAAACCATCGAAGCTGACGCTGACACCATCCATATACAGCACCGCCGGGTTATCAATATGCTTTGGCGTTTGCAGGCTCATACTTTTTCTCCCTGCACAAAGTTCAGTTTATCCTGCTGCTCAGGTGCAGCCTTGCTTTGCGTTTCAGTATTCAACGCCGGCGGATTGTCTTCGGCCTCTGCCTGATGTTTTTTCTGCTGATATTTTTCTTTCAGCTGTGCCCATAAACCCACCACGCCTTTCGGCAGATACAGAGTGGTCAGCACAAACAAGCCACCCAGCATAAACAGCCAGAGTTCAGCAAAGGCACCGGTAAAATAGGTCTTGGCATAATTCACCAGCATGGCACCAATAACCGCACCAAACAGTGTGCCGCGGCCACCCACCGCCACCCAGATAATAATTTCAATGGAATTAATCGGCGCGAATTCGCCCGGATTAATAATGCCGACCTGAGGTACGTATAAGGCTCCGGCCACACCGGCCAGCATCGACGACACCACAAAGACAAACAGCTTGTAATGCTCAACCCGGTAACCGAGGAAGCGAGCACGGGATTCCGAATCACGGATAGCCACCAGCACCCGGCCGAGTTTTGAGGTGACAATAAAGCGGCTGATTAAATAACCCAGTATTAAAGCCAGCACCGAGGCCACAAAGAGCACTGCACGGGTATTATCCGACTGCAGGCTGTAACCGAGAATATCTTTAAAGTCGGTTAACCCATTATTGCCACCAAAGCCCATATCGTTGCGGAAAAAGGCCAGTAACAAGGCATAAGTCAGCGCCTGGGTAATAATCGACAGATACACCCCGGTTACCCGCGAACGGAATGCCAGCGCGCCGAATACAAAAGCAAGAATGCCCGGCGCCAGCAGCACCATCAGCATGGCAAACCAGAACTGATCAAAACCAAGCCAGTACCATGGCAGCTCCGTCCAGTTAAGGAACACCATAAAGTCAGGCAGTTCCGGATTACCGTACACACCGCGGTCGCCAATCTGACGCATCAGATACATGCCCATCGCATAACCACCCAGCGCAAAAAATGCACCGTGGCCCAGACTTAAAATACCGCAGTAGCCCCAGATTAAATCCACCGCAATCGCCAGCAGGGCATAACACAGGTATTTGCCCAGCAATGTCATGGTGTAAGTCGATACGTGGAAGAATGATCCTTCCGGTAATAACAGATTACTGAGCGGAATAAACACCGCCATCAGCACCAGTATCAGCAGTAATTTTCGTCCTGCGGCATCGTTCATCAGCAAACGGGTTAAAGGGCCGAATTGTTTTGTCTGTGTCATATCCCTGCCCCTTAACCGTTATCCACAGCACGGCCTTTGAGCGCGAATAATCCGCGTGGCCGTTTCTGGATAAACAGAATGATAAATACCAGCACCATAATTTTTGCCAGAACTGCACCGGCTAATGGTTCGAAGATTTTATTGGCCACACCCAGCGTCATAGCGCCGACCAGCGTGCCCCATAAATTGCCGACACCACCAAAGACCACAACCATAAAGGAATCGATAATATACGCCTGCCCCAGATTCGGGCCGACGTTGGTCAGCTGTGATAAGGCCACGCCGGCAATCCCGGCAATACCGGAACCCAGACCAAAGGTCAGCGCATCGACCCAGCCGGTTTTAATCCCCATTGAGCTGGCCATCGGCCGGTTCATGGTGACCGCACGCATCTGCAGACCAAACAAGGTGCGCTTTAATACCAGTGCCAATACCGCCAGCACCATCAGGCTGAAAATAATGATGTACAGACGGTTCCAGGTCAGCTCCAGCGCCGGGTTAATCATAAAAGTACCGGCCATCCAGTCTGGCGTGGCCACTTCACGGTTTAACGGACTGAAAATCGAACGCACAGCCTGCTGCAGAATCAGACTGATACCAAAGGTCGCCAATAAGGTTTCCAGCGGACGGCCATATAAATGGCGGATCACGCTGCGTTCAATCAGCACGCCAACTAACCCACTGACCAGAAATGCCGCAGGCACGGCCACGACCAGCGATAAGCCGATATGCTCCGGCATCAGCAACTGCACCACATAGGTGGTATAGGCACCGAGCATAATCATTTCGCCGTGGGCCATATTAATAACGCCCATCACGCCGAACGTGATGGCCAGACCAATAGCTGCCAGCAGCAAGACCGCGCCCAGCGCCAGACCAAAATACAGATTCTCGATATAGCCATTAATGCTGACCAGTTTTTCGATATCGGTCAGCGTGGTTTGCGCCAGCTGGTATTCATTTTTACGTGACAGTTTTTCTTCATCACTGAAACTGCGGATAAATTCACTCAGTCCGGCACGCACTTCCGGATACAGTGCACCATCCAATGCGGTAAGCCCCTCAATCCGCTCTTCAGTCTGATCGGCTTTCAGTTGCATCAGCGCGCGTACCTGGTGCAGAACCTCAGCCACAGAATTGTCAGTTTCCCGCTGCAGTGCCTGATCAATAAATGCCCGGTCGATATCATCACTGCTTTTCAGCAGATTCTGTGCAGCCGCCATGCGCTGTGATTTATGCTTCGATGAAATCTGTGCGCGGGAAATCAGGCTGCGTAATGCAACCCGCAATGAATTATTAACACCAATTTTTTTAATATCGCGCTTACCCAGCCCGGTGACGGCTTGCAGGGTAAAGGCGTCCTGCGCACTGTCCGGCTCACCGGAACTGTCGACCAGTAACAATTGCCCGTTGCTTTTAACGTAATACAGGCGGCTGTCGAGTAATGCCTGCAAAATAACAATGGCCTGATCATCTTCAGCCAGCGCAATCTGCTCGGCCAGCGCCGCTTTTTCTTTATAGTTTGCACTGATTAATTGCTGACTGAGTTCTGCCAGAGAAGGCTGAGTATCAGCATTGTTTGCCAGTAGATTATGGCTGGCCGAAAGTAATAAGACGGCGAAAAAAACACGTCTGAATAATGTGAACATGGGAACATCCTGTTGGAAAGGGACTGCACGCCTGCGCAGCGTTATATCAACGCCGGCAAACGTGCAGCGGGTCGGGCTTACTCGGCCGCTACGGCGCCACCACAGGTTTTGGTTGCTGTGTTGTAGTTGCCGCAGTTGATTGGTGCAGTCCAGTCAGAAATCAGGTTTTTGCTTTCAGGCAGGAAGTCAGTCCAGGCGTCACCCGGTACCACACCTTCAGTCTGCCAGACGATATCAAACTGGCCATCTTCCTGAATTTCGCCAATCAGTACCGGCTTGGACAGGTGGTGATTTTTATTCATCACCGCCATACCACCGGTCAGGTTAGGAACAGAAATACCGATCATGGCATCCTGTACTTTGCTGACGTCAGCAGTACCGGCTTTTTCCACCGCTTTGGTCCACATATTGAAACCGATATAGGTTGCTTCCATCGGATCGTTGGTTACGCGTTTATCGTCTTTGGTAAAGCTGTGCCATTGTTTGATAAAGGCATCGTTCTCTTTACCATCAGCGCTCATAAAGTAGTTCCAGGCGGCCAGGTGACCAACCAGAGGCTTGGTATCGAAACCAGACAGTTCTTCTTCACCTACCGAGAAGGCAACCACCGGAATGTCTTCCGCGCTTACACCCTGGTTCGCCAGTTCTTTATAGAAAGGAACGTTGGCATCACCATTAATGGTGGAAACCACTGCGGTTTTAACACCGGCGCTGCCGAATTTTTTAATGTCAGAAACAATGGTCTGCCAGTCAGAATGACCGAACGGTGTGTAATTAATCATGATGTCTTTAGCAGCAACACCTTTCGACTTCAGATAGCTTTCCAGAATTTTATTGGTGGTACGTGGATAAACGTAGTCGGTCCCGGCCAGAACCCAGCGCTTAACGCCAACGTCATTCATCAGATAATCAACGGCCGGAATAGCCTGCTGGTTAGGCGCCGCACCGGTATAGAAAACATTTTTTGAAGACTCTTCACCTTCATACTGAACCGGATAAAACAGCAGACCGTTCAGCTCTTCTACAACTGGTAAAACAGACTTACGGGAAACGGAAGTCCAGCAGCCGAAAATCACATCGACCTTATCTTTCTCCAGCAGCTCACGGGTTTTTTCCGCAAATAAAGGCCAGTTAGAAGCAGGGTCGACTACTACAGCTTCCAGTTGCTTGCCCAGCAGACCGCCTTTTTTATTCTGCTCTTCCACCATCATCAGCACGGTATCTTTCAGCGTGGTTTCGGAAATCGCCATGGTGCCGGACAATGAATGCAGCACACCGACCTTAATGGTATCGGCGGCATTGGCAAGACTGATACCAGCAGCCAGAGTGGTCATCGCCAGAACTTTGGTCGCTTTTGACAGCGTGTTTAATCCCAGTTTTTTCATCTTGAGTCCGTCCTTAATGTACTTTGATTTTATCCGGAGTCCGATTACTGCTGATCAGCTCCATTTATGAGTTAGCATTCCCTGTAGAGCAAAGCCTGTACCAACTTATAACCAATTGTTTTTTAAGAGTTTTCAGCCAGCAAGGTGCCATATACAGGAATAAACCCGCATTACCGAAAATTCACGCACCGTTATTGCTCAGCTGCTTTTAAATATTCACCGCATTGGTGCAGGCCAGATAAATCATTAATCTGCTCTGATATTAATGTTGTAGCGGCTCTTCGCTGCCTGAATGCGGTGCAGAGTAATATGGCGCACGGTATTTTTACTGACATCGATATGCTGGCTGAGAAAACCGGCCGCTTCTTCTGCGTTGCCATTCAGCATTAAATTCAGAATATGAGAGTGCTCATCATAGGTCGCTTTAATACGCCCCTGCTGGGTGAAATCCAGCCGGCGGATAATGCGCAGACGTTCACACACCATACGGTGAATCGCCGCCATTTCCTGATTGCCGCTGAGCTCCAGCAGAGCAAAATGAAAGTCTTCATCCATCTCTGCCAGCAGCGAACTGTCGTTCAGCCGCTGGCCTTCATGGCAGCACCAAAGCGTCAGCAAACCGGCCAGCTGCTCTTTAAGACCGGCGCGCCCACATAGACGTTTTACCGCAGCCACTTCGAGCAGGGTGCGAACGTCGTATAAGTCTTCAAAATAACGGAAATCAAAGGGCCGGACCTGCCAGCCACTGCGGAAATGCACCTGCACAAACCCATCGCGCTCCAGCCGGTACAGTGCTTCACGTACCGGAGTACGACTGGCCTGCATACGCCTGGCAATTTCGTTCTCACTGAAGCGATCACCGGGCAGCAACTGGAAATCGAAGATATCGTTTTTCAGTTGCTGATAAATCCGCTCGGCCAGATTCAGCGGGCGCTTTTTTTCTTCAGTATCCGTTGGATACATGCTTAATTTCCGCTCTGGGATTTCAGATGAGCGATATACGCACGCCAGCCACCGAACCCGCTGATATGGGTTGCGCTGGCCACCGCTTCCGGTTCACAGATAAAGCCTTTTACCAGGCGGCCATCGGCTAACTCCAGCGTGCCGATTCCCAGGGGCTGTGGAATTTCCGCAACAAAACTGCCGAAAGCGGCAACGTCCATTCGCCACAATTCGACAATGATTTCATGCCCTGTTTCAGAGCCACTATTCAGTAATGCATCATTAATGCGCACCAGGCCTGGCTTTGGCGGCACTGTATTGGCCAGGGCATAAAGCTGGTATTTTTTGGCACTCAGCGTTTGCTCCAGCAATATTGCATCACGGCTGGTCAGCTGATGATTCAGCGGCATACCGGTTAAATGGGCGCCGACCACCGCCACCACCACCGATTCGTCATCGCGTGCGCCAAGTAATACCGGCGCCTGTGGTAAACGCAGCGCCGCCTGCCAGTGCGCAGCAAAAGTCAGTAATGCATTTTCACTGAAGGCTGGTGCAATAACCGTGATGCCGAAAGGCAGCCCATCGCTGCGTAAATTGGCCGGTAAAGCAATCGCACATAAATCGGCAAGATTAACAAAATTGGTATAAGTACCCAGTTGGCTGTTGACCTTAACCGGCTCGGCTTCGACCTCTGCAAGAGTTGGAAAGCAGGGTGCGGTAGGAACAAGCAGTGCATCGAAGCTCTGAAATAACTGCTGAATTTCCCGCAGCAGTTCCATACGCCGGTACTCGGCATTAAAGGCCTGAACCGCTGTTCCGCTGTTACCACCGGCAATAATACTTTTCACCACCGGATTAATGCCGGGTAAATCCTGCCGGATAAATTCACCCACAGCGGCATAACGCTCAGCCACCCAGGGGCCCTGATAGAGCAGCGCAGCCAGTTCAGATAACGGCGAAAAATCGGTGGTGATTAATTCAAAGCCAAGACTTTCAGCTTTTGCCAAAGCCGCTGTGAATGCAGCCTGCTGTACGTCATCACCAAACCATGGCATATCGGCTGGTACCGCCAGCCGGCGGATGGTTTTTAATGGCGGGTTGCCCACTGGGCGGGAATACGCATCCTGCGCATCAAATTGCGCGGCCAATGCAAAAATGCGCTCGACATCGAGGGTGTTTAACGCAAAAACAGAAACACAATCCAGGCTGCGGCATGCCGGTACAACACCCTGAGTACTGAGCGCCCCCTTACTGGCTTTCAACCCGACAATATGATTAAAGCCTGCCGGAATACGACCAGAGCCCGCCGTGTCGGTACCCAATGAAAAAGGCACATAACCGCGCGCAACCGCAACCGCAGAACCTGAGCTGGAACCACCACTGATATAGTTTTCATTAAATGGATTAGCCACCGCGCCATAGGGCGAACGGCTGCCCACCAGCCCGGTGGCAAACTGATCGAGATTGGTTTTGCCCAATACAATGGCACCGGCATTACGCAGTAAACGCACCACGGTGGCATCCGCCGGAGGCTCATAAGCAAACTCCGGACAGGCTGCGGTTGTCGCAAAACAGGCAACGTCGATATTGTCTTTTACCGCAAAAGGAACGCCGTATAACGGCAGCGCCTGCATATCGCCATCGGCGGCATCCAGTAATTGCTGCAACTGAATTAACTGCGCACCCAGTTGCTGCTCGCTGGCCAGTTCAATCCAGACGCTGCCTTCTTTCAGCACGCCGTTGCAGCTTTCCTGCTGATGCACTTCTGTCCGTAATGCATTCAGCAATTCACTAGCATTAGCGCCGTTACGATAGACCTGATTCCAGTCACCAAGACTCCAGCCCAGTAATGATTTTCCCGATTTTTCTGATGTGATGTCGCTCATAGCACTGCCAGTGTGTTCAACCTTGTATACAAGCTACAGAGCGACAGTCGTGCCAGTTTTTACTATGTCAGCGTAATGTGAGCCAAAACCACGGTATTGGCGGGCTTGCTGTAACCAGCCACTGAAAAAATCAGGAATAACGCAGAAAATATGCGCGCGGTTTAAGCGCAAAAAAGAAAATATCGTGCATCAGAACGGGGCATATTATTAAGCCCCGTACATTCTGGTGAAGAAAATCAGGCGGGAAATATCTGCTGCAGGTGATTGCGGATATGCAGTTCATGCGCAGCCGCATAGGCTGTTTTATCCAGTTCACCATACGCAAAATGGGGCGCCAGCTCTGCGCTGTAAGCCATAAAATCCTGCAGAGCCACCAGCAACCTCTGCAATGCCAGCTCCTGTTCCAGCGCCGGATCGGCTGCCACCATACCCGGCAGACCTTCGGTCAGATTGTGACGCATGGAACCCGCGGCACGGAATACCGCCAGCGCCGCACTGCCGGCGGTGTGTTTAAACAGGGAAGAATAATGCTGAGGATAGCCATCCATTGAACCGCGGATACTTTGTGCGCAGTGCTGAAAAACCTCACTCACCGACCAGGCCGTACCACTGCGTAAACGCTGACCATTAAGTGCCTGCAATTCCTGCAGTAACCCTGACAGATCATATTCCTTACTCCGGGCAACAGCACTAACGCCTGCGGCACCACCTGCCAGAACCAGAGGAACAGCAACTGCTGTTTTAAGCAAAGTACGTCGTTTCACACAGACTCCCGCTGATTATTGAAAGGCTTTGAGTCTGTCACAATTCCGATGAATGCGGTAACTCCTGATGGCTGTTATGAGCATTCAGCCATTCTATTAATTCATGCTCGGGCAGTGCCTGCGACCAGAAATAGCCCTGAGCTTCATCACACCCCAGTTGTTTTAACAGGTTCAGCGTTGCTTCGTCTTCCACCCCTTCGGCAACCGACTGCAACCCCAGACTGGCGGCCATCTGAATAATGGCACGCACCAGAGGCTCATCCCGTTGTGAGACATTCAGAGCTGTAATAAAGGATTTATCAATTTTCAGCCGCGAGGCATTAAAGCGGCGCAGGTAACCCAGGTTGGAGTAACCGGTGCCAAAATCATCGATGGCAAAAGACACTCCCATACTATGAATCGTACTTAGCTGACGGCTGATATCATCGCCTTCACCGATTAACATCGATTCGGTTAACTCCAGCTCCAGCGCCGACGATGGCAAGCCGGACTGCTGCAATACTTGCTGTACATTGCGCTCCAGTGAGCCATCACGGAATTGCACATAAGATAAATTAACCGCAACTCCCACCCCGTAATGTCCCTCCCGGCGCCAGCGCGTACAGGCCGCGCAGGCTTCCTGTAATACCCAGTGGCCGATATCGGCAATAACACCACTGCTCTCGGCCAGCGGAATAAATTCATCCGGTGTAATGTAAGAACCATCCGCCTGTGGCCAGCGGATCAACGCCTCAACACCACAGACCCGGCCATTGCTGATATCAATTTTGGGCTGATAAAACAGGCGGAATTGTTTGTCTTTTAATGCCTGACGGATTTGCGTCATCAGATTGAATTTATCGATATTGGCGCGGCCCATATCATCGTTGTATATGCGGAAAACATTGCGCCCTTCATGCTTGGCCTGATACATCGCCAGATCCGCATACTTACACAGGGTATTGAATTCCGTGCCGTGTTCCGGAGCCAGAGCAACCCCAACCGATCCGGAGATTTCGATCTGGGTTTGCATAATAAAAAAGGGAGTGGTTGCTGCTGCAGTCATACTTTGCGCCAGCCGGGTCAGCTGATCCTCATCACCATCCAGTGCCGCCATCAGCAGAAATTCATCACCGCCAAAACGGCACAGCACATCATCGGGACGACTGAGTGCCTGCAAACGTCCGGCGAGCTGCTGCAGCAGTAAATCGCCGGCGGCATGCCCAAGTGAATCATTCACCGGCTTAAAACTATCCAGATCCAGAAAAAGCACCGCCAGTGGATGCTCGTCACGCAAACATTGCTGATATAACCGGGTATAAGATTCTTCAGCAAAGCGGCGGTTAGATAAACCGGTCAGCTGATCCTGGCTGGCCAGCCGGGCAATGGTCTTCTGGCTGTTCCGTACCCGCTGATTTTCCTCCCTGAGTCCATCCATCAGACGGCGCTGATCACGTAATAACAGGTAAGCGCTGAAACCGGTAATAAGCAGGATCACATCGGTAAAAATCAGATGTTTGAATTCGACTTCCGGCAGAAAAGGATGAAAGTAACCAGTAATCGTCAGCCCGGCCATCAGCGAGCAATAACTGACAATAAAAAACAATAACCCCGAAAACAGCCGCACATTGCCCAGAATGGCGGCGAAGATCAGCACGCCGGGATAACCCAGCACCGCCATATCGCGCACGCCTCCGGAGTGCCAGGCCAGCACCGACAGCATAGCCGTCAGTGCCCAAAGAAGAATATTGGCGGCAATACCAGGCTGCTGCTGATGAGCAAACCAACCGGCCAACACCAACACGGCACAGCCAGCCAGTACTGTCAGCTGCGTATGCCCTGTAGCCACAAATGCCGCCAGCAGCAGCCCCATCAGCGTCAGACTGGTGATCTGCAACAAACGCTTTGAGCGCAGAACACTGGCATCATGGCCCAGCAGCGGGACCTTGTTCTGATCCGGAGAAATAGCGGCATCCCCATAATGTTGTCTGTCTATCACTTTAGCCGCTGGCATGGGTTACGCTGTTTCCGTCTGCCGGAAATTTGTAACCAGTTATATCCTTAACCGCACGATGTGGCCGTAAACGCCTATCCTTTATGCATTAATGAATCAGGATATAACATGAATCTTCGCCCCCGTTTTTTGCTGCTGACCACCGTTCTGATCGCGCTGAGCGGTGCAGGCCTGTGGCTGCTCACCCAGCAGATTGCTTTGGGGATTATGCAGGAATGGGCGCTGCGCCACTTTGAAACCCAGGTAAAACTGGAGAAAACCCGCACCCTGCAGCCAATCATCCGCGAAGTTACCCTTGCCCGGCAGTTTGCCGATTCCCAGATATTACGTGCCTGGGCCCGCCAGCCTGACGACGCACAGTTAAAAGCCCAGGCTCTGGCAGAAATGGAGACCTTCCGTCATAACTTTGCCGACCAGAGCTATTTTGTCGCTCTGCGCGAATCCGGCGATTATTACCATAACAATGCCGCCAACGAGTTTGCCGGGGCCGAATACCGCTACACCCTGCGCGCCGATAATCCCAACGACCGCTGGTTTTACAGCATCATCGGGCAAAACCGCGATATTCACCTGAATGTGAATCCGGATATTCCGCTGGGCGTCACCAAGCTGTGGATCGATGTATTGCTGCGCGATGGTGAACACGTGCTGGGCGTGGTCGGTACTGGTCTCGACCTCACCACCTTTATCGAGCAGGTTGTGAGCCAGACCGAGCCCGGTATCAGTAATCTGTTTTTTGACCATGAAGGCGCGATACAGGTATCCCGTGACCCCAGCCAGATTGATTTTGCCAGCATCACCAAACAGGCAAGCGACAAGAAAACCATCCAGCAGCTGCTGAGTGATCCGCGGGAACGCGCGCAGCTGCAGGCATTACTGCCGCAGGTTATGCACAACCCCGGACAGGTCGGCAGCATGTATCTCACCATAGAACAGCAGCGTTATCTGGCCGGAGTGATCTACCTGCCCGAGATCGACTGGTATGAAATCACCCTGCTCGATCTCAATACCCTGCTGCCACTCAGCACCTTTAACAGCATATTTATTGCCGCCGGCCTGAGCCTGCTGCTGGCGCTGCTGCTGTTTCATATCGCTCTTAACCGTTACGTCCTTAAGCCACTTTCCCTGCTCGAAGATGCCATCGGCCAGCTGCGCTCCGGGCAGCACACCGTGCCGCTGCTGCCACGCCACCGCGCCGGTGAAGTCGGCCGGCTGCTGCGTCATTTTCAGGAAATGGCAGCCAGTACTCTGCTGGCGCGCAGTGAACTGGAGCAGAAAGTCCGGGAAAGAACCGAAGCGCTGGAGCGCCTGACCCAGACCGATACCCTTACCGGCCTGCTTAACCGTCGTGGCATGACCCAGCAACTCAGCCTTGAATACCAGCGCCTGCAACGGGAAGGAGAACCCTTTGGCCTGATCTGGCTGGATCTCGATCACTTCAAAAGCATTAATGATCGTTACGGTCATGCCTGTGGTGACCAAGCGCTGATGACCACCGCCAGTATCATTACCGATCTGCTGCGCCCTTACGATCATGCTGCACGCTGGGGGGGCGATGAATTCCTGATCCTGATCCGCACCGATGACCAGCAACTGCTTGATCAGCTGGGAGAGCGGCTGTGCCAGGCTGTTGCCGCACAGCAGGAGGTACTCGACGACCAGCAGCAGCCCATCGCCCTGACCCTCAGCGCCGGCAGTTATCTGGCACGTAATCACAACAGCCTGGAAAGCATCCTTTCAGCTGCCGATCAGGCGCTGTATCAGGCCAAACAGAATGGCCGTAACCATCATCGCAGCGCGACATAACAGGGCATTTCGCCTGGCTAATACATAAGCGCCATAAATACCAAGCAATTCAGATTATTCAGTTCATACATATCAAAAGCCTCCGTAGACTGGCTGTATTAACCATCCACTCTACGGAGCATTCCTATGGATTTTGAACATTCAGCCAAAGCACAGGACTACATCAAACGCGTTAAAGCTTTCATAAAAAATGAAATCGAACCGGTTGAAGAAGATTACCTGCGCGAGCTGCACAGCCTGGAAAACAAGTGGGTGGTGCTGCCCATCATCGAAGAACTGAAAGCCAAAGCCCGCGCCGCTGGCCTGTGGAATATGTTCCTGCCGGACGAACACTATGGTGCCGGCCTGAGCACTCAGGAATACGCCGC
The DNA here is from genome assembly GCF_020320405.1 of Thalassolituus sp. ST750PaO-4. NCBI lineage: Bacteria > Pseudomonadati > Pseudomonadota > Gammaproteobacteria > Oceanospirillales > Oceanospirillaceae > Thalassolituus > Thalassolituus sp. ST750PaO-4. The sequence continues at coordinate 608,381 of NZ_JABVCB010000005.1, read as the reverse complement.
TGTGGCCGAGCTGACCGGCCGTTCTTTTATCGCTCCGGAAATTTTTAACTGCAACGCGCCCGACACCGGCAATATGGAAGTGCTGGAAAAATACGGTACACCGGAACAGCAGGAGCAATGGCTGAAGCCGCTGCTGGCCGGTGAAATCCGTTCCGCTTTCTGTATGACCGAGCCAGGGGTCGCCTCCTCTGACGCCACCAATATGGAAGCCACGGCCACCGTCGAAGGTGACGAAGTTGTGCTTAACGGCCGCAAATGGTGGAGCACAGGTATTGGCCACCCAAACTGCAAAGTCGGTATTTTTATGGGCCTGACCAATCCCGATGCACCGCGTCACCAGCAGCATTCTATGGTGCTGTTCCCATTCGATGCGCCGGGCGTAAAAATCGAGCGTATGCTGCCGGTATTCGGCTTCTACGATGAGCCCTACGGCCACGGCGAAGTCAGCTTCGATAACGTGCGCGTGCCACTGAGCAATATGATTGCCGGCCCCGGTCGTGGTTTCGAAATTGCCCAGGGTCGCCTTGGACCTGGCCGTATCCACCACTGCATGCGTCTGATCGGCATGGCGGAAAAAGCGCTGGAACTGATGTGTATCCGCGCCGCCAGCCGTACCGCTTTCCACAAACCACTGATGAACCTGGGTGGTAACCGCGACATCATCGCCAACGCCCGAATGAACATCGAGCAGGCCCGTCTGCTGGTCATGAAAGCCGCCTGGATGATCGACAAAGTCGGTGCCATGGGGGCGATGAGTGAAATCTCTCAGATCAAAGTGATCGCTCCGAATATGGCGCAGCAGATCATCGATGCGGCCATGCAGATGCATGGTGGTGGCGGTCTGTCTGAAGATCTGCCGCTGGCTGGCCTGTATACCGCCGCCCGCGCCCTGCGTCTGGCCGATGGTCCGGACGAAGTGCACCGCGGTCTGATCGCCAAGATCGAAATGATGAAATACAAAAAATATATGAAAGAAGCCTGAGGCGTTGCCGGAGTGCCGGTAAGCAGCCGGCACTCCCAGACTTATGTCACAAACGCCCCTTAACAGGCCATTAAGCACACAACACAATCAGAATCATTCCAGCGGCGTCTTCAGCCGCTGTTGCATTTGAGGATACGGGATGAAAAAGGTACTGATCACCGGCGCCGCCAGCGGACTGGGCCGGGCACTGGCTCTGCGGTTTGCTAAAACAGGCGCAGACATCTGCATCGCAGATATCAATATGGGCGGTGCAGCCGAAACCCTGAACATGGTCGAACAGGCCGGCGGTAAAGGCTGGATCTACGAACTGAACGTCACCGTCCCGGAACAGTGGGCCCTGCTCGAACAGGAAGTGAAAAAACGCTGGGGCGGTATCGACGTTGTGATTAACAACGCAGGGGTAGCCACCGGTGACCGTATCGAAGCCGGTGAATGGGCCTGGTGGGATTGGGTGATCGACATAAACCTGAAAGGCGTCGCCCTTGGTTGCCGTACCTTCACGCCAATGATGAAAGAACAGGGCAGCGGTTATTTTATTAACGTTGCCTCACTGGCCGGCCTGATGAAAGCGCCGTCGATGGCCTCTTACAACGCCACCAAAGCGGCCGTGGTTGCCATCTCCGAAACCATGCATTTCGAGCTTAAGCCTTACGGCATCGGCACCACCGCCCTGTGTCCGGGCTTCTTCCGCACCAACCTCAATCACGGCATGAAAACCTCCGACCCGGATATGCTGAAGTTTGTCGATAAAGTGTTCGCCGCTTCCGCACTGGATGCCGAAGACATTGCCGACGCGGCTTACCAGGCGATGGTGAAAAAGCAGATGATCTGCAATCCGCATCCGGTTGGCCGTCGCGCCTATTTCATCAAGCAATACCTGCCATTCCTCTACCGTCGCGAGATGGACAAAATGGCGCTGGGCCTGAAGAAGCGCGAAGATCAGCGCAAAGCCTTTAAAGAGGGAAAGGACGCCTGATATGAGTGAACAGTTTATCGATGAAGCCAGGGCACTGCGTGACAGCGATGCCTTTGATATTCAGGCCGTGCACAACTGGCTGAAAGCGCAGGGCCATGACTATGGTGACGAACTACCTGCCGTTAAGCAGTTTTCCGGTGGCGCATCGAACCTGACCTATCACCTCAAATACGCCGACCAGTACAGTAATAATGATCTTATTCTGCGTCGCCCACCGGCTGGCCACAAAGCCGCCGGGGCGCACGATATGAAACGCGAATACAGCGTGATGGATCGTCTTAAACCTGTGTACCCCTTCGTACCGAAAATGATCGCCTTCTGCGAAGACGACAGCGTACTGGGCAGCGACTTCTACGTGATGGAACGCATGCGCGGCATTATTCCGCGCGGCAATCTGCCACGCGGTATGAACCTCAGCAAAGAACAGGCGCGCGCACTCTGTATTTCGGTATTCGACAAACTGATCGACCTGCATCAGGTCGATTATCAGGCCAATGGCCTGGACGATCTGGGCAAAGGCGCAGGCTATGTGCAGCGTCAGGTTGAAGGCTGGAGCAGCCGTTTTGTTAAATCCAAAACCTGGAATGTCCCCAGCTTTAACAAAACCATGCAATGGCTGAAGGCCAATATGCCGGCGGATGTAAAAACCTGCATTATTCATAACGATTACCGTATGGATAACGTCGTGCTTAATCCGGATAACCCCGGCGAAATTATCGGCGTGCTGGACTGGGAAATGGCCACCCTTGGTGATCCGTTAATGGATCTCGGCGGCGCTCTGGCTTATTGGGTTCAGGCCGACGACGACTTTTTAATGCGTGCGATCCGCCGTCAGCCAAGCCATTTACCCGGCATGCTGACACGGCAGGAAATTGTCGATTATTACTGCGAAAAAATGAGACTGGATGCGAAGCTCTGGCCATTTTACGAAGTGTTCGGATTATTCCGTCTGGCCGTTATCGTGCAGCAGATTTATTACCGCTATCACCATAAGCAAACCGATAACCCGGCCTTTAAAAATTTCTGGTTATTTGTTCATTACCTGAACTGGCGCTGTAACCGCATTATGAAAAAAGCCCGTAAGGCTGGTTTTAAATAATGGCCGGTATTTATCTGGTACGTCACGGTCAGGCCGGCTTCGGTAAGCTGAATTACGATCAGTTGTCCGATACCGGTCACCTGCAGGGCGAATTAGTCGGTAAATCGCTGGCGCTGCGCGGTATTGAGGCAGGCATGGTTGTGCATGGCGCGATGCAGCGCCATCGCGAAACCATGCAGGGTGCGCAGAAGCACTGGCATACCTTCGGCCCGGTCAGCGAGATGGCCGGATTCAATGAATTTGATTCCGACGATGTGATCGCCTGTGCTTACCCACAATTTAAAAATAAAGCGGTGCTCGGCGCCTGGATTCTGGCTCAGCCCAACAAACGTAAAGCCTTTCAGGAATTATTTGCCAACGCGGTTGAGCGCTGGACCAGCGGCAATCACGACAGCGATTATCTGGAATCCTGGACGGCATTTACCGGACGGGTAACAGCCGCCTTAGAGGAATTACTGACCCGGGCTGAGGGTAAACATGTGGTGGTATTTACCTCCGGCGGCCCTATTACCGCCATTGCCCAGCAGTGCCTTGGTTTAACCCACGATAAAGCTTTTGATATGAACTGGACGCTGCTGAATGGTGGCATTACCCAATTGCTGTATAACAGTAAGGGTAAAGTCAGCCTGGCATCGTTTAACGAACAACAACATCTGGCTCAGGCCGGAAAACATTTTCTGACGTATCGCTGAGAAGCATAAAAAGGGAGTCCATTATGAACCCACAAGAACTGTTTAACCTGTCTGGCCGTGTTGCTCTGGTTACCGGCGCCAGCCGTGGTATCGGCGAAAGCATTGCCAAACTGCTGGCCGCAAGCGGCGCACACGTTATTGTTTCCAGCCGTAAAATCGACGGTTGCCAGCGTGTTGCTGACGAAATTAAAGAAGCCGGCGGCAGCGCTGAAGCACTGGCTTGCCATATCGGTGAAATGGATCAGATTGAAGCCTGCTTCAAAGCTATTGAAGAGCGTCACGGCAAGCTGAATATTCTGATTAACAACGCGGCCGCCAACCCATACTTCGGCCACGTGCTGGATACCGGTCTGGACGCTTTCCAGAAAACCGTTGATGTGAATATCCGTGGTTACTTCTTTATGTCGTCGATGGGCGCAAAATTAATGAAGAAAAACGGCGGTGGCTCCATCGTTAACGTTGCTTCTGTTAACGGCGTGATTCCGGGTGATATGCAGGGTATTTACTCCATCACCAAAGCATCCGTTATTGCCATGACCAAAACCTTCGCCAAAGAATGTGCACAACTGGGCATCCGTGTAAATGCCCTGCTGCCGGGACTGACCGATACCAAATTCGCCAGCACCCTGACCAGCAACGACGCCATCCTGAAAATGGCGATGATGCATATTCCGATGAAGCGTGTTGCGATGCCGGACGAAATGGCAGGCACTGTTCTGTATCTGGCCTCTGATGCTTCCAGCTACACCACCGGTGCTGCCATTAACGTCGATGGTGGTTATCTGCTGGTGTAATACCTCACCTCATTCCCACGCTCCGGCGTGGGAATGCCCCCGCACACCTCGTTCCCGCGCTCCTGCGTGGGAATGACCCCGCACACCTCGTTCCCGCGCTCCCGCGTGGGAACGATCCGGTTGCCAGCCTTTCAGGCAGGCGTTAGGCTTCGCCGATTAATAAAACGCTCAGGAGCAGTACCCGCATGGATGTAAAGCCCATCGACCACGAAAAAACAGAAGCTTTTATTAACCGCTGGAAGCAAGGCGGTGGCACCGAGCGGGCAAACTACCAGCTGTTTTTAATGGAACTGTGTGAGCTGCTGCAGCTGCCCAAAGCCGATCCTGCTGGCGACGATACGCGCGATAACGCCTATGTATTTGAACGCAGGGTAATCATCAAAAAACCCGACGGCTCCGAAAATAACGGTTTTATCGACCTCTACAAACGCGACTGTTTTGTACTGGAAGCCAAACAAAGCGGGCTGAATCTGGAATCGAGCGGCTGGGACAAAGCCATGCTGCGCGCCCACAACCAGGCCGACCAATACGCCCGCGCATTGCCAGCCGACGAAGGCCGCCCACCCTTTATTATTGTCACCGACGTTGGCCGCAGCATTGAGCTCTACTCCGAGTTCAGCCGCTCGGGCGCTACCTACACGCCCTACCCCGACGCCCGCAGCCACCGCATAGGCCTTACCGATTTACGCAAAGCCGAAATTCAGGAGCGCCTGCGCACCGTCTGGTTAAACCCGCTCAGCCTCGACCCCAGCCGTCATTCGGCCAAAGTTACCCGCGATATTGCCGACCAGTTAGCCAAACTGGCCAAGTCACTGGAAGGCAGCGGCTACGCGCCGCAACTGGTGGCCGACTTTATGATGCGCGCTCTGTTTACCATGTTTGCCGAAGACGTCGGCCTGTTGCCCAACCGCAGCTTTACCGACCTGCTGCAACGCCTGCACAACAAACCCGACATATTTGCCCCCATGCTGGAGCAGCTGTGGCAAACCATGAACAGCGGCGGCTTCTCGCCCATTCTGGAAAGCACCGTACTGAAATTTAACGGCGGCCTGTTTGCCAGCGCCCACGCCATTCCGTTAAACCGCGACCAGATGGAACTGCTGTTAAACGCCGCCAAAGCCGACTGGCGTTATGTAGAACCGGCCATTTTCGGCACCCTGCTGGAACGCGCGTTAAACCCGCGTGAACGCCACAAATTAGGCGCGCATTACACCCCGCGCGCCTATGTCGAACGGCTGGTACTGCCCACCGTTATCGAACCTCTGCGCGACGAATGGCAGGAAGTACAAACCGCCGCCTTAACCTACGAACAGCAAGGTAAACACAACGACGCCGTCGCCGAAGTGCGCGCTTTTCATAAACACCTGTGCGATATCCGCATACTCGACCCGGCCTGTGGCAGCGGCAACTTTTTGTACGTCACACTCGAACACATGAAACGCCTCGAAGGCGAAGTGCTCAACCTGTTGCACGACTTAGGCGAATCACAGGGCCTGCTGGAACTGGAAGGCGTCACGGTAGACCCGCACCAGTTTTTAGGCCTGGAAATTAACCCGCGCGCCGCTCGCATTGCCGAAATGGTGCTGTGGATCGGTTATCTGCAGTGGCACTTCCGCACCCACGGCAAAGTAAACCCGCCCGAACCCGTGCTGCGCGATTTTCACAATATCGAAAACCGCGATGCCTTAATCACCTACGACCAACAGCAAGTAATCACCAACGACGCCGGCATTCCGCAAACCCGCTGGGATGGCATCACCTACAAACCCAGCCCCATTACCGGCGAACCCATTCCGGACGAAAGCGCGCAGGTAGAACAATACCGCTATCTCAACCCGCGCAAGGCCGAGTGGCCACAGGCCGATTATATTGTTGGTAATCCGCCGTTTATTGGTGCCTCCACCATGCGCCGCGCTTTGGGCGATGGCTATGTCGATGCCGTGCGTAATACCTGGAAAGAAGTGCCGGAATCCGCTGATTTTGTGATGCACTGGTGGCATATCGCCGCCGAAACCGTGCGCGCTGGCACTGCCAAGCAATTTGGTTTTATTACCACCAATTCCATTAAACAAACCTTTAACCGCCGCGTGGTACAGGCGCAGCTGGACGCGAAAAATCCGCTGAATTTAGTCTTCGCCATTCCTGACCATCCCTGGGTGGATGCCGCCGACGGGGCGGCGGTGCGTATTGCTATGACCACCGGCTCATCGTTAACGGCACCAGGTCGTTTATTGCAGGTACGCGAAGAAAACTCCGCCGATAATGCGCAGGATGAAATTGAAGTAAAACTTGCTGAGCAGCAGGGCGTTTTATTCGCTGATTTGCGGGTTGGAGCCAATGTAGCTGCGGCTAAAGCACTGAATGCCTGCCTGAATATCAGCTCACCCGGTGTAAAACTGCACGGCGCAGGTTTTATCGTTACCCCGGAAGAAGCGCACCATTTAGGGCTGGGTCAGATCAGTGGGCTGGAGCAACATATCCGCCAGTACCGTAATGGCCGCGATTTAACCCAGGCGCCCCGTGGCGTGATGGTGATTGATGCCTTTGGGCTAAGTGCAGAAGACCTATGCAGCCGTTATCCGGCGGTTTATCAGCACCTGCTGGAGCATGTAAAACCGGAGCGCGATCAGAACAAGCGCGCAACCTACCGTGACAACTGGTGGATCTTTGGTGAAGCACGCAGAGACTGGCGACAAATGGCCACCGGTCTAACCCGCTATATCGCCACAGTCGAAACCATGAAACACCGGATTTTTCAGTTTTTGTCGATGGATATTCTGCCAGACAACAAACTGGTGAATATCGCGCTAGAAGACGCCAGCATTCTTGGTATTTTGAGCAGCCGCCTGCACGCACTATGGGCGCTGGCAACGGGTAGTCGCTTAGGCGTGGGTAACGATTCTGTTTATGTAAAAACAACCTGTTTCGAAACCTTCCCCTTCCCCGACGCCACCCCGGAGCAACAGGAAACCATCCGCACGTTGGCCGAGCGCCTCGACGCCAACCGCAAACAGCAGCAGGAACAATTCCCCGAGCTGACCTTAACCGGCATGTACAACGTGCTGGAAAAACTTCGTGCGGGAGAAACGCTGACAGACAAAGAAAAAGTGATTCACCAACAAGGCTTGGTATCGGTACTGCGGGAAATTCACGATGAACTCGACCGCGCGGTATTCGCCGCCTACGGCTGGGATGATCTGGCGGATACATTAGTCGGCCTGCCCGGCGCCACCACACCGCTGCCGGATAAGTCAGAAGCACAGGCCGCCGCCGAAGAAGAATTATTGCAGCGCTTAGTCGCACTCAATGCCCAGCGCGCTGCCGAAGAAGCCAACGGCCATATCCGCTGGCTGCGCCCTGAGTATCAGAACCCAAATCAGGATCAGCAAACCAGCAGCGGCGCGGCACCGCAGCAAACCGAAGCCGATCTGGCGATAGACGAAAGCGATACCCCGGCGGAAAAAACCAAAGCGGCGAAAAAACCCGCCTGGCCAAAGAATATGCGCGAGCAGGTAGCAGCCGTGCGTGCGGCTCTGGCGATTGGCGACCTGTCTGCTGCCGCCATCACCCAGCAATTTAAAGGCAAACCAGGGAAACAGGTAGAGTCAGTATTGGGAGCACTGCTGGAACTTGGCATAGTGTCGGAGCACGACGGCATGTACAGCCTGAAAGGCTGACCGAAACACAGGGCAAACAACACAAGGATGTGAACATGACCAGAGAGAAGAAACCGTTACCGCCGCCCCGATCATTCCGCCAGCGGATAGTCAGCGCCGCCGCATCAGCATTGTTTGTTTTGCTGCTGGCGGGCCTGCTGATCACGCTGGAGGTAAAGATCGGCATTACCTACCTGTTCACCTCGGCGCTGCTGTGGGTGCTGATCATCGCCCTTTGCCTGCCACTGCTGCTGTTGTTCTTTCCGGCGCTGGGTTATCCGCTTTTGTTGTTGCTGATGTTGCCTGAGCAAATTATTACTACCTTGCGGAAATGGCGCACGCGGCAGAAATCATCAGAAGACAATCAGTAACCGGGTACGCATTCCAACGCAGGAGCGAGGGAACGAGGCGTTAGGAGCGTGGGCACGAGGTGATAAAATACGGCGATAACGGCGGCCTGTTACAGGACGCCGTTATTTTTTAGCTTCAGATAACACCTTGCGCCAGCATGGCATCGGCCACTTTCACAAAACCGGCGATGTTCGCACCATCGACATAGCTTACGCTACCGTCGTCACGGCAGCCGTATTTCAGACAGGCGCGGTGAATGCCCTGCATAATTTCCAGCAAGCGGGCATCCACTTCTTCGCTGCTCCAGCACAGGCGCATGGCGTTTTGGCTCATTTCCAGACCTGAGGTTGCCACACCACCGGCGTTACTCGCCTTACCCGGCGCAAAGAGCACGGAATTCTGTTCAAACACACTGATGGCTTCGGCGGTACAGGGCATGTTGGCGCCTTCGGCAATGCACTGCACGCCGTTTTTAACCAGTGCCTGCGCATCGTCTTCATTCAGTTCATTCTGGGTTGCGCATGGCAGCGCCACATCCACCGGAATATGCCATGGCGTACGGCCGGCCATATAAGGCAGACCCGCGGCTTTGGCATAGTCTTCCACCCGGCCATAGCGCTCATTTTTAATGCTCATCAGCAGTGCCAGTTTTTCTGCGTCAAAGCCTTCTTCGTCGTAGACCGTACCGCTGCTGTCGGATACACAGACAACGATCGCGCCCAGCTGCATGGCTTTTTCAACGGCGTACTGCGCAACATTGCCGGAACCGGAAATACCAACACGCATTCCTTCCAGTGAACGTCCGGCATGCAGCAGCATTTCCTGAGCAAAATAAACGGTGCCATAACCTGTTGCCTGCGGACGGATTAAGGAGCCGCCAAAACTCAGGCCTTTGCCGGTAAATACACAGTCGGAACGGTTAGTCAGCTTACGCAGCATACCAGCCATGTAGCCGATTTCACGCGCACCAACACCAATATCCCCAGCCGGCACATCGGTATCAGAACCGATATGGCGATATAGTTCGCTGATAAAGGCCTGACAGAAACGCATGATCTCGCCCTGGCTTTTACCCTTTGGATTAAAGTCAGAGCCGCCTTTACCGGCGCCCATTGGCAGGGTTGTGAGGGCATTTTTGAACATCTGCTCAAAGGCCAGGAATTTCAGCACCGACTGGTTCACCGACGAATGAAAACGCAAACCACCTTTATAAGGCCCGATAGCAGCACTGTGCTGCACGCGATAGCCACGGTTAACCTGCACATCGCCATTGTCGTCCACCCAGGACACACGGAACTGGATAATGCGCTCAGCCTCAATCAGCCGCTCCAGCAGCCCCTGTTCAGCGTAATGCGGATGGCTGGTAATAAAAGGCCACAGACTCTCCATCACCTCAGCTACGGCCTGCAGATATTCAGGCTGACCAGGGTTTCGCTGAGCAACAAAATGGAGAAATTCTTTTACTGACTCATAACGCATAACAGGCCTCACATCGCGCATTGAATGGCACACCATCAACGCGTATGACGCCCTGCTATGGTGCAAAGACGCTATTTTTGCCAAACATGGCTTAAAAAGCATCCGCTTTCTTAATATTTTTAACATTAATATGCTTACAACCCGTCCGGCCCTGAGCCCCCTTGTGCTGGCTGTGGCAATATTGCCCCTGTGCAACCTGCTTAGTGGCCAACATAATCAAATAAAAAAGGACATTCCGATGCTGAAAAAACTGCTGTTGATTACAGGACTGGCGCTTGCCGGCGCTGTTTTCTGGCCTTCACCCATAGACTCTGTTGCGGTTAACGCATCCCGTCCGCTGGATTTTGCCGGCATACTCGCGCCTAACGATATGCTGCAAAGCACGCAGATAACCAAACTTCCGGCCGGCAAAGCCGGCGGCGAAGATATTGCCAAAGATAAACTCGGTTGCTTATACACAGGCACACTCGACGGCAGCATTCTGCGCAAATGCCCGTACAACAACTGGGAAACGCTGACCAATACCGGCGGCCGGCCACTGGGGCTGCATTTTGACAGCGAGCAGAACCTGATTATCGCCGACGCAGAAAAAGGCCTGCTGAGCATGAGCCCGACCGCCAAAATCAGCGTGCTGGCCGACCGCTATAACAATGAAAAACTGGGCGTTGTCGACGATGTGGATATCGGTGCCGACGGCACCATTTATTTCTCCGATGCCAGTAACCGTTATGCACTGAAAGATATCGTGCTCGATATTCTTGATGGCCGCCCGTCCGGACGCTTATTTGCTCTTAATCCGGAGAATAACCAGCTGACCTTACTGGCTGATGGTTTTGCCTTTGCCAATGGCGTGGCGGTATCGGCCGATCAGAGTTATGTGCTGATTAACGAAACCTTTACCTATCAGATCAGCAAGGTCTGGTTAACCGGCCCTAAAGCCGGACAGAAAGAAATCCTGCTGGATAAATTGCCCGGCCTGCCGGATGGTATTGCCCGCGCCGCCGATGGCACTTACTGGGTTGCGATGTACGGCCTGCGGCCGAAACTGGTGGATAAATTCCACGCTAACCCATGGGTAAAAAATCAGCTGGCTAAATTGCCAAAATCATTAGCACCTGTACCCAAGCCTTATGGCCTGATTCTGCAGATTAATGCCCAGGGTGAAATATTGCAGAGTCTGCACGACCAGGCAGCGGTTGCTATTGGAGAAGTGACCTCAGTTCAGCCGGAAGATGACGGGCTGTATCTGGGTACATTGCATATGGACCGGATTGGTAAGTGGGCTTTCTGAAGATTGCTGTATCTGGTGGGCATTGCCCACCCTACTTTATGACACTCTAATGCGTTCTGGTTTCTTTGGACGAGACGGCTCTTCGATGCACAGCTCCGTAGGGGGGGGGGCAGTGCCCACCAAAAAATCATTCTCCGAAATCACCTGTTAAATTTTCACTGCTCGCCCAATCTTGTGGATACATCCCCCGCTTCACATAGTCCCGTAGGGTGGGCACTGCCCACCAAAAAATCATTCTCCGGAATCATCTGTTAAACATTCACTGCTCGCCCAATCTTGCGGATATATCCCCCGCTTCACATAGCGATGGAAAGATGAATATGGCCACTCAGCCGCAGCAGAACATAAGCCATGCCTAACGGGATTAATAAAAATATATTCAACATGACGAATCAAATCGTTCTCATCTCTGATCTGATGTTCCCAGAATCTTCGTTGCCACAGACCAGAATCTCTTTCGCCGCTATAACCTAAATGCTTGCTGGTCAGCCTTTTTATCTTTCCTATCCGGCTCGAGTAATCGTAATCACCCTCAGGTAATGCCCAGATGCAATGCATATGATCGGGCAAGAGAACCCAGGCAACAATATCGAATGGTTGAGTCTGACGAACAGATGAGATGCTTTCACGTAATGCCTGCCGGACATCAGGCGCAGTCAATAACGGCTTTCTTTTTGCCGTTACAATAGTAAAAAAGAATGTGCCCCCAGGGGCTTTGGCTCGCCGATAATAAGACATGATCATTTCCTTTGATCAATTTTTTATATGCTTGAGGTTGGTGGGCAGTGCCCACCCTACCTTATTGAATGCCGAATGCCGAATGCCGAATGCCGAATGCCGAATGCCGAATATACTGTAGGGTGGGCACTGCCCACCAGACAAAAAAATCAGTGCGCCTGCTCCCAGTTATCACCAATTCCGGCTTCCACTACTAACGGCACTTTTAATTCTGCCGCCTGTTCCATTTGCTTTTTAAGTTCTGCCGCAAAGGCTTCCGCCTGATCTTCCTTCACTTCAAGAATCAGTTCATCGTGCACCTGCATCAGCATACGTGCATAAAAACCACTGTCGGGCAACCAGGCGGCAACGCGAATCATGGCTCGTTTGATAATATCGGCAGCGGAACCCTGCATCGGCGCGTTAATCGCGGTACGCTCGGCATGCTGGCGACGTGGTGCATTTTTCGCGCGGATTTCCGGCAGGTATAAACGGCGACCGAAAATGGTTTCTACATAACCCTGTTCTTTCGCGTGTTCGCGGGTGTTATCCATATAATCACGCACACCCGGATAACGCTGGAAATACAGGTTCACATAATCCTGTGCTTCGCCACGGCCAACGCCAATCTGTTTCGCCAGACCAAAAGCCGACATGCCGTAAATCAAACCAAAGTTAATGGCTTTAGCGGCACGGCGCTGGTTATCGCTGACGTTTTCTTCTGTTTCACCAAACACTTCAGCGGCGGTTGCACGGTGAATGTCGCGGCCATCGGCAAAGGCTTTAAGTAGACTCGGATCGTCAGAAAGATGCGCCATAATGCGCAGTTCAATCTGACTGTAATCCGCCGCGACCAGTTTATAACCGGCTGGTGCAATAAAAGCCTGACGGATTTTCCGGCCTTCTTCCGAGCGGATCGGAATATTCTGCAGGTTAGGGTCGGTAGAGGATAAACGTCCGGTTGCCGCCACCGCCTGATGGTAAGAGGTATGCACGCGGCCAGACTCCGGCGCAATCATTAATGGCAGCTTATCGGTATAAGTGCTTTTTAATTTCGCCAGACCGCGATGTTCCATCAGCAATTTAGGCAGCTCGTAACCATCGTCGGCCAGTTCCTGCAGCACTTCTTCGGCGGTGGATGGCGCACCTTTGGGCGTTTTCTTTTTGACCGGAAGCTGCTGTTTTTCAAACAGGATTTCGCCCAGCTGTTTTGGCGAGCTTAAATTAAATACCTGACCGGCGGCGTTATGGGCTTCCTGCTCCAGCTGTTGCAGGCGCTGCTCTATCTGTTGGCTCTGTTCGTGCAGTAAATCGGCATCAATTAATGCACCGGTTTCTTCCATACCACACAGTACCGGCATAACCGGCATTTCAATGTCTTCAAAAACTTTTTGCAGGCTTGGTACGGCCTGTAATTCCGGCCATAAGCGCTGGTGCAGACGCAGGGTAATATCGGCATCTTCGGCGGCATAAGGCCCGGCCTTATCGGTATGAATCTGATTAAAGGTCAGCTGCTTGGTGCCCTTACCGGCAATCTCTTCAAAGCTGATATTCTTATGGCCAAGATATTTCAGCGCCAGGCTGTCCATATCGTGACGGGTAGCAACCGAATCAAGAATATAGGATTCCAGCATGGTATCGAACTGCACACCGCGCAGCTGAATACCGTGGTTAGCCAGTACGTGCATATCGTACTTCATATGCTGGCCGACTTTTTTATGCGTTTCGCTTTCCAGAATTGGCTGCAGCTGCGCTAAAACCTCTTCGCGATTAAGCTGGGTTTTACCTTCCGGAATACATTCCGCGTCGTGTGCCAGCGGCACATAGGCGGCCTTGCCGGCTTCCACCGCAAAGGAGACACCGACAATGCGGGCTTCTTTATAATTAAGCGAGGTGGTTTCGGTATCGAAGGCAAAGAGTTCTGCGTTTTTAAGCTTCTCCAGCCAGGTATCCAGTTCTGTCTGGGTAAAAATAATATCGTACTGAGTGTCACCACTGAATGCTGAGGCCATGGCCTGTTCGGCAGCCTGCTGCTGACCGGAAACAGAACCGGCCGAGGCGGTTAATTCAAACGCCGGAACAGCATCGGCCGAATGACTCAGTTCGGCAATCCAGGCTTTAAATTCCATCTCGCGGAATAAATCCAGCAGCTGAGCATTATCGGCCTCGCTGCTTTTAATTTCAGGCAGGCTGAATTCCAGATCGACATCACATTTAATGGTGGCCAGCACTTTCGATAACAGCGCCTGCTCTTTATGTTCTTCCAGACGGGCGGCCATGGTTTTTGCACCGCGGAATTCCAGCGTTGCAACCTTATCGAGATTATCGTAAATCGTTTCCAGACTGCCTAAGCCAGCGACTAATCCGACAGCCGTTTTTTCACCGACTTTAGGCACGCCGGGAATATTATCAACTTTGTCGCCCATTAAGGCGAGGTAGTCGATGATATGCTCGGGCGGTACGCCGAATTTTTCTTTAACGCCATCCACATCGAGAAAGGTATCAGTCATGGTATTAATCAATGACACATGGCTGTTGACCAGCTGCGCCATATCTTTATCGCCGGTGGAAATCACCACATCCTGATTATGCTCAATGGCCTGGGATGCCAGCGTGCCAATCACGTCATCTGCCTCTACCCCTTCGATAATCAGCAGCGGTAAACCCATCGCGCGGATAATGTTATGAATAGGCTCAATCTGCTCACGCAGCTCGTCCGGCATCGGCGGACGATGGGCTTTGTAGTCAGCATAAATATCGTTACGGAAGGTCTTACCTTTGGCATCAAACACCACCACCAGCTGTGAGCCGGTGTAATCTTTCTGCAGACGTTTGATCATGCTGATCACGCCCTTGATGGCATTGGTGTGCAAACCTTTGGAATTGGTCAGCAGCGGAATCGCATGGAAGGCGCGGAACAGATAGGACGAACCATCGACGAGAATCACTGGCTTAGACATGATATTGGTCAAATCCTTGGCTGGGGTTTCGGTGGCGGGCGGCGTACAATGCCACCAGAAGAATCATTATTGAGGCGCAGTTTACCATGAAGATTCAGCAACTTCTGGCGACAATCCTGTTTGTTCCGGCTCTGCTGGCCAGCGGCAGCGCCCTTGCGGCCGAGCCTGTCGGCGAGACCGTCACCATCCGCAACGATGGCGATAATACCTATTACGAATTCCGTATTAACGGCGAAATCAGCGAGATCAAAGTTGTGCCTAAAGTCGGCCCGGCCTACTACCTGATTCCTTCCGAGCAGGAAACTAACGAGTTTGTACGCAAAGATAACCCGCAGATGCGCGTACCGAAGTGGGTTATCTTCCGCTGGTAATAAGCCCATATTTTAAGCCTGTCGGGCGATTACCCCTGACGGGCATGAATGCCAGTATGGCCCCGCCTGTGGTGCCTGCGGCAATCAGGCCCGCAACACGACCAAAATCAACCAGCCTGCTGACCTCCGGATACTTCCCATGTCTGTTTATACCTCGCTGAGCCAGAGCGACACCGAAGCCTTTCTTGCCCGATTTGAATTGGGTACGTTAGTTTCATATAAAGGCATCACCGCCGGTATCGAGAACACCAACTACTTCGTTACCTGCCAGCAGCAAGGCCGGCAGAGTGAGTATGTACTCACCCTCTTTGAGCACCATAACAGCAGTGAAGTGCGTGAGTTTGTGCGTCTGGCGCATCATCTGGGGCAACAGGGACTGCAGGTTCCGGCGCCACTGGCCGCACGTGA
This sequence comes from Thalassolituus sp. ST750PaO-4, assembly GCF_020320405.1. NCBI lineage: Bacteria > Pseudomonadati > Pseudomonadota > Gammaproteobacteria > Oceanospirillales > Oceanospirillaceae > Thalassolituus > Thalassolituus sp. ST750PaO-4. Next base: position 592,605 of record NZ_JABVCB010000005.1, on the reverse strand, counting down.
TGGCGAATGGCTGCACAGCCTGAAAGACAAACCGGCGATTATCTGTCCGCGCCTGCCCGGCGAACATATCCATGATCCGCAACCGCAACACTGCGCAGCCATTGGCCGCGCACTGGCGGAACTGCATCTGGCTGCCCTGCCGCTGCATAACCGCCGCAATGACAGCCGTGGTTTTGACTGGTGGCTTGCGATCAGCCCGGAGCTGAGCAGTGACTTAACCCGTGAAGATCAGAGGCTGCTTGAAGACGAACTGCGCTTTCAGACACAACAGCGCAGCCAGTGGCTGAGCCTGCCGCAGGGCTGGATTCATGGCGACCTGTTTCACGATAACGCCCTCTTCACCGCTGATGGCCAGGTTGGCGCCATTCTCGATTTATACAACGCCTGCGATGGCGCGCTGCTCTACGATCTGGCGATTATCGCCAACGACTGGTGCTGCGATATTAACGGCGACTGGAAAGCCGGTTGTACGGAAGCCTTATTAAACGGCTACGAAAGCGTACGGCCATTAAACGATGCAGAAAAAAACAACTGGAATTTAGTGTTAAGAGGCGCAGCCCTGCGCTTCTGGCTGAGCCGCTTATTAACCCGCCGCATTCAACAGCAACAGGCCGGGGAAATGGCGCTGCAGAAAGATCCGGCGGAGTTTATGAATAAATTAAAGCGCCAGCGTGGTGCAGACGACTGTCAACATTTACTGTCCAGCTGATGTCTGAATCCTGGTTAAATCACAGCAACACGATGCCATCGCAAGCTCCCCCCTTAAGGTATATCTGAGACATACCCATTACGGCGTACTTTAACGCTTAAATATCCGCCATATGTCATTGTCTGCCGGTGATCGGCTTCCAGAGTCAACTTCACCGTCCTCCCGGGTCAATACCAATACAGTTTCAGGGGTTTATCGTTACGTAATCAATTCAGCGTCAGAACAGGTGTGTTATATGGCCAGGCATATTTCGTCCGAAGTACTGGTGGTCGGTGGTGGTATTGCCGGTATCGTTACTGCGCTTGAATTACTGCGCGCCGGCAAACGTGTCACTCTGGTTGACCGGGATTCAGCAGAGCGTTTTGGCGGACTGGCATTATGGGCATTTGGCGGCATGGCGCTGGTAGGCACATCCTTACAGGCGGCGATGAGAATACCTGATACGCCGCAACGCGCTCTGCGGGACTGGATACGCTTCGGTGAACTGAATACGCACGACCAGCATTCGCTGGCCTGGGCAAATTATTACGTCGAAAATTCCTGCACAGAAGTATACGACTGGCTGAAAAACGAAGGCGTTAAATTCATGCCGGCGGTCAATTGGGTTGAGCGCGGTATGTATGGCGATGGTAACAGCGTTCCCCGCTATCACATTGTTTATGGTACATCGCGCGAGCTGGTCCGCATTCTTAGCGCAGCATTGCAGCGGGCCAATAAGAATAATCTTCTGACACTGCTGCACCGCCACAGAATCACAGCACTGAACAACGACAGTAATAACAGCATCTGTGGCGCAACCGGCATTGATGAAGAATCCGGTGAGACCGTTACCTTTTCAGCTCATACCGTCGTGCTGGCCAGTGGCGGACTAAACGGCAGTCACGAACAAACCCGCGCTAACTGGCCAAAAGAGCGGCCAATACCGGCAACAATGCTGAATGGTGCCCATCCTTTTGCCGATGGAAAAATGCATCAGGAAGCCTCTGCTAAATTCGGCGGCCATATCGTTAATGCCGGTGAGATGTGGAATTACGCGGCGGGTTTTGCTCATCCTTATCCGCATTTTAACGGTCACGGCTTATCGACGATTCCCTGTAAATCAGCGCTCTGGCTGGACCATAAAGGTAAGCGTATCGGACCAGAGCCACTGGTCACCGGTTTCGATACCCACTGGTTATGTCAGCGGGTTGCAGAACAGGAAAAACCCTGGACCTGGCATTTACTTAACTGGCGTATCGCCGCCAGAGAATTTGCCATTTCCGGCGCTGAACATAACCAGCGCATCCGCGATAAACAATTTCTCCGGTTTTTATTCGAAACATTGCTCGGCAATCATCGCCTGGTGAAGCAAATGGCGAACGAAAGTCCCGATTTTATCGTCGCCAATACGCTCGCCGGACTGGCGGAAAAAATGAATGCGCTGACCCAGTCACTGGATATTGATGCCGCCACCCTGCAGGCCACCGCTGATGAATTTGATGCAAACTTTATTGGCGGCAAAAAACTGGAAAATGATGACCAGATCCGCCGCATTCTGCATGCCCGCCAATGGGGGCCCGATCGTTTGCGCACCTGTAAGCCTGCCCCCTTACAGAAACCCGGTTCCGGGCCTTTTATTGCCATCCGCATGCAACTGGTTACACGTAAAAGCCTCGGCGGTTTACGCACCGATTTAGCCAGCCGCGTTCTGGGTGAGAATAATCAACCGGTAACCGGCCTTTATTGCGTGGGAGAAGCCGCCGGTTTCGGCGGTGGCGGCAGTAACGGCAAACGCTCGCTCGAAGGTACTTTTCTGCCCGGCTGCATTATGACGGCACGGGCAGCCGCAAAATCCATTATTGCCAACGCATAGTCGGCAGAAACGCCCCAGGAGAATAACTATGACCAATGGCGCACAAGCTCTGATGAAAACGCTGGTCGATGCCGGCGTCGAAGTCTGCTTTACCAACCCGGGTACCAGTGAAATGCACTTTGTTGCAGCACTCGACAGCGAACCCAAAATGAAAGCCGTACTGGCGCTGTTTGAAGGAGTCGCCACCGGCGCTGCCGATGGCTACGCCCGCATGGCCGACAAACCGGCCGCCACTCTGCTGCACCTGGGTTGCGGCCTGGGTAATGGTCTGGCCAACCTGCATAACGCCCGTAAAGGCAAAGTACCGGTGGTAAATATCGTCGGCGACCACGCGACTTATCATGTGAAATACGATGCCCAGCTGCAGTCGGATATCGAAACCGTGGCGCGCAACGTATCGCCGGGGTTTGTCCGCACCTCACAAAGCACAGCAGAACTGTGCAATGACGCAGCAGAGGCCGTCGCCGCCGCCAGAAGCTTTCCGCGTCAGGTTGCAACCCTGATTCTGCCGGCCGATGTATCCTGGGGCGACGGTGGTATACCAGCAGCACCACTGCCACCAACCGTTGCCCCCTGCGCCGACGATGCCACCGTCGGCGCTATCAGCAACGCCATCCGCTCCGGTGGTAAAACGGCGTTCCTGCTTGGCGGTCAGGCTCTGCGCGAACCGGCACTGCTTGCTGCGGCTAAAATTGCCGCCCACAGCGGTGTACGTCTGCTGGCCGAAACCTTCCCGACCCGCATCGAACGCGGCGCCGGTCTGCCGGCCGTAGAGCGCATCGCCTATCTGGCTGAACTGGCTGGAGTGCAGCTGGCGGATATTGAGCATCTGATTGTGGTCGATTCCAAAGCGCCGGTTTCATTCTTTGCCTATCCGGGCAAGCAAAGTTATCTGGCTCCGGAGGGCTGTCAGGTACACACACTGGCCAGCCCGGAACAGGATGCCGTCGCCAGTCTGGAAAAACTGGCTACTGCGCTGGGGGCCGGAAACAACGCTCCTGCATTACAGGCAGCGCAGCGCCCCGCTCGCCCGCGTGGTCGTCTGACTGCTGAGAAAGTATGTAAAGCCGTTGGTCATCTGTTGCCGGAAAACGCCATCATCGTCGATGAATCCAACACCTCCGGCCTGATGCTCAACGCCATGACCAGCGGCTGCCCGCGCCACGACATGATCACCCTAACCGGCGGTGCTATCGGCCAGGGGCTGCCGAACGCCATTGGCGCTGCGATTGCCTGCCCGGATCGCCCGGTCATTGCCCTGATCGGTGACGGTACCGCCATGTACACCATTCAATCGCTGTGGACCATGGCGCGCGAGCAACTGAACGTGACCTCTATTATTTTCAACAACGCTTCCTATTCGGTACTGAATATCGAACTGGAACGAGTTGGCGCGGAAGAAATCGGCCCTAAAGCGAAAGCGCAACTTGACCTTACCGGCCCGGTACTGAACTTCGCTCAGCTGGCTCAGGGAATGGGGGTACATGCGGTACGGGTGAGTACAACCGAAGATCTGCTCAAGGCTCTGGAATATGCACAGGCTCATCCTGGCCCGCACCTGATTGAGGCTATGGTGCCGGAGGCCCTGAACGGTGTGAAGCGTAAGATTTTACCCTGGGTGTTACGCTCATTGCCGAATCTGCCACTGTCGGTTACCCGCGCACTGAAGCGTAAAATTGCACCGTAATCAGCCAAAATTAAACCCGGCCTTTGCCGGGTTTAATTCGTTAATTACTCTGCCAGCGCCTTAAGGCCATTTAAATAAGCAATTAATTCCCGATCACTCCACAGTCCCTGCGCCCGGTACCAGAGTGCGGCCAGATAGCTCATCTGTGTTTTGGCAAATTCCCAGCCACGATAATGTTTTAAACCATAGGCCTGCAGTAGGGTCTGTTCATCATCGGCCGATAAATCCACGCCCTGTAATAAAGCAGCCAGATCCCATAACGGATGACCGATAGCCGCGTATTCCCAGTCAAGCAATACCAGTTTGTTCTCAGCTGTCTGTATCCAGTTGGGGGCGGTCGGGTCCATATGGCACAGACAGCGCTGATTATCCGGAGCGCCGCTCAACAGGCTTTGCAGCGGACCACGCAGCGCCAGTAATTCTTCAGCTGCCGCCGTCATGCGATCCATAACGGCAAAATGTGCAGTAATGGTGTCCCAGTAATGGCCGGCTTTTTCACTGATGCTGAGCGTTGGTATTCCGGCAGGCGGGTACAACTGATGCAGTTGTTGTAATTGCTGCGCCATGATTAACAACAGTGGCAGATCCAACTGCGGATTGGTTAATGGCGTGCCCGGCACATAATCGCGAATCCAGTAATGGCCGCTTGGTGAACGGAAGCGAATGGTCGGCGTCAGCCCCTGTGCCGCCACCAGATGATGTACCTGCAGCTCGGCCGCGCGGTTAATATCCAGCGCTCTGGAATTCCGCCCTTCTACCCGCAACACATAATCGCCTTCCGGCAAACGCAGCAAATAACAATGATTGGTAAGTCCACCGGGTAATGGACTGATATTATCCAGCGTTGGCGCTTCGCTGCACAATTGCCAGTGTGGCCAGTCGTCTAAAATCTGCTGCAGCATAGGTATCGCCTTATTGTTGTTATTCGGCTACTTTCCACGCCGACGGCGTGGTCAGCACAGTATTATCATCGCTGTTCTGTTGTGCTTTAAGTTGTGCCTTAAATTGTGGCAACCAGTTAAACCAGCCAATAATGACCAGCACCACGTACACCGCCATCAGCAGCGCCGTTAAATACAGCTCACGGTCGATATATAAAAAGATCGCAACACTGTCGACAACGATCCAGTAGAGCCAGTTTTCCAGTACTTTTTTTGCCACCATCCAGGTAGTAATCACCGCACCCCAGGTGGTGAATGAATCAAGATAAGGCAATACCGCCGAGGTGTTTTCGCTGAGCAGATAACCGCTGATACAACTCAGAACAATCACACTGCCAATCGCCAGCAGGTGTTGTTTTAATACCCAGGACTGTATTGGTAGCTCAGCAGCCGCAGCCTGTGAGTTCTCATGTTTATCATCTGCCCTTTTATTGGCCCGCCACAGCCACCAGCCATAGACCGCCATAATCAGGTAATATACATTCAGCGCCGATTCCATCAGCAGGCTGACATTCCAGAACAACCCGATAAAAATAGCCGTACTGCCAAAGGCCGCGTACCAGCACCAGATGCTCTGCTTCATGGCCAGCACTAAATAGGCAATACCCAGAATAACAGCGACCAGTTCCCAGCCGCTCATGGCCTGCGCCGCCTGTTCGATATTGCTCCAGATATCCGCCATTATGTATTCCTGCTTAAAGTCGGTGTTCAGCCGTGTGGATTAAGTGCCGGATCGAGATTGGTACCGATAAATTTGCAGACAAAAATGCTCTTGCCGAACTGCTCCCAGCTCAGGCGCATTTCTTCTTTTAAGGTATCCATCACCAGATCATAGTCACCGAATACCTGAGTACTCATGGTATTGGTAACGATGGTTAACCCTTCAACCTGATTCAGACGGTCAATAAACGATTTAATCGCCGGAATATAATCATCGGCCAGAGGGTATTTGCTGATTTCTACTGATATTTCCATTTGGATCTCCAGTTAATAAGCCGGACGTCAGACGTCCGGCTGCATTTATCAGAATGAATATTTGGCTTCCAGCATCACAAGGCGCGGCTCGCCCAGCTGCGCGTAACGACCAACATTATCCGGAGACGGGTCGTTAGCATCGTTGTTAAATCCACCGAAACCACGAATATCGGTTTCACGGTTGGTCAGGTTACGGCCGGCCAATGCAAGATCTAACGGCCCCTGCTGATAGCTCAGCCGGGCATGCCAGAGTACCGAGGCGCGGGCTTTTTCATCATGGCTGTCGGAGAAATAGAATTCATCTTTAGCTTCACTCTCCACACGCACAGAGAAGTGTTCAGCAAACGCATAGGTAAGCGCAGTAGCCAGACTGTATTCCGGAGCATGTGCCTGTGCACGACCGGATTTATCCACTGTAGTGCTGCCCACAATATTCCAGCTTGCGTCATACACATTCTGCTCATAACTGTAATCGCTGAACTCGGCATGCAGATAACCCAGGCTCAGATCCCACAGCAATGCATCAGACAGCTGCCACTGGCTTTCCAGATCCAGTCCGTAATTTTTTCCTTCAGCAGCATTCGCCAGATAGTCCATAAATGAGACACTGGACTGATCAAAATACGAGCTTTTAACCTGCTGGTTTTTACGCTGAATATAAAATACCGCGAGGCGGGTTTTCAGCGCATCATTATCCAGTGAAGACTTAAGTCCCAGCTCGGCAGTGTTGTTAAACTCGGTATCAAAAGTACGGTTCTCTGGCGACACATCCGGGTCGGTATTAATGCCACCCGGCTTATATCCCCGAGCTAAAGAAACATAACCCAGATGATTCTGAGCAAGCAGGGTTTCAAGCGTTATCTTGCCACCAAACAGGGTCTCATCCGTTGTATCCTGCACAGCATCATTAGCAGAGAAATCATTTTTCCACTGCTCCGCACGCACGCCATAGGTCAGTGTCCAGTCAGAGTTAAACGCCGTGCTCAGTTCGCTATAAACAGAAACAGAATTTACGTTCAGGTCGCTGCGGTACTGTGCATCGCCGGTACGGTTACGTACCAGTTCTTCGTCACGGCTCATGTAATAAATACCGGCGACCCAATCGGTCGTGTCGCTGAATAAACGACCTTGCGGGGCAGATAAAAAGCGGAAATCAGCACTACTGCGGTCGAAGGTGCGCAGATACTGGTCAAATGCAGTTCCCCATTTTGGCGGATAAGCATCTGACACCCAGTCTTCATCGTAACTGTATTCAGCTTTATTCCAGCTGCCGGTAATTTCACTTTCAAAGCGGACTGCGGAATTCAGGTCGCGATTATAAGCCAGCGCAAACGCATTGGTATCCTGACTGTCGCGACCAGGTTCATCAGATAAAGTGGTACGGCTGTTATCCAGCGTGAAGGCATCGTAACCGTTATCGATATCCGCGTATAAATAGGTCAGATTTAATTCACTGCGTTCAGACAATTGCCAGTGCAGTTTACCGCGGGCGATTTTTTCATCCTGATTGTTGGTGTCGTCACGGTTTAAAAATTCGTTGTCGATATAACCATCGGATTCAAAACCATGTACGGCAATACGTCCCTGCAGATTATCACTCAGCGAACCGGATAACGCCGCCCCCAAACCATAACTGCTGTAGTTTCCGGCTTTGGCACTGATATAACCTTCGCTGTTTTGCATCGGGTCATTACTGCGGATATTGATCATGCCGGCCAGTGCGTTAGCACCAAAACGGGTGCCCTGCGGGCCGCGCAGAATTTCCACCTGCTGCACATCAAACAGGGTTGCGGCAGCACCTAAACCGGTCATATCAATACCGTCGATAACCAGGCCCACAGACGGATTCACCGGATCGACAAACTGGCTGCGCTCGCCAATACCACGGATCTGGTAATAGCGGCCACGAGATGCTCCCGAGGCGAAATTAACGTTGGGAGCAAAACTTAAAATCTGTTCCAGATGCTGCGCCGAACGGGCTTCAATCTGTTCGCTGCCAACTAAGGTGACGGCTTCGGGAATCTGCTGCACATCGGTTTTACGGAAATCGGCCTGCACGGTTTGCGTGCTGAGGGTAACGTCATCAGTCGCCAGTGCCTCCAAAGCCGACAGCGGGGTCAGTGGTGCCAGTAAAACCAACAGGGAAAGCGGTGTTTTTTTCATTCAGGGTCATTCCTCAAAATACAAGAAAGACCCGGGTAGTGCGTAGGGGCCGGTTGCGTTTAACGCCAACCTCCCGGTCGTGATGCGAGCCGCGCTGAACAGTGCGTACTCACCCCCATTCCTACGCCGGTACTAACCGGATCAGGTTCTAGGGGTTTGCCGTTTACACAGGTAAACCTATGGCATCTCAGGCCGGATTCAGACAATCGGGCCACCCCCTGGGACAGGGGCATCATAAGGGATTCACGCCGGGGAACCAATGGCGGCTTTGGGCTAATACGGAGTAACCACTTCTGCGCGAAATATCAGCGCTGCCACGGCTGCGGTATGCGGCTGCCGAGCAGATCATCCAGCAACTGCTGTTGCTGTTCGCGCTCAGCCAGAATCGCGGCTTTGGTAAAGTCGGTTATGTCCTGATTTTTATCGCCTTCACTGACATCACTGTCGAGGCTGCCCAGCACGTAGGTTCGCCGCCGCTCGTGCCATTCATTCTGACTTTGCTGCGAAGCATGCTGCAGGGTGAAATCTTCGTAGCGCAGGCTGGTAACCTCGGTGGCACGGGCTTCGGTCTCGATGTACTGGTAATTCTGCTTGCTGAAATCCACCAGCTCCAGCCAGGGCAAAGGCTCATAAAAGCTGGCCTTAAACTGATACGCCTGGGTTTGCTCTACGGCGAGGCTGCCGGCATCACCGGTTTCGCCTCTGGTATCCTGCGCGAAATTAAGCCCAAAGCTGATCTTTTCATTATTGCGCTGTGCATCAGGGTTGGGTTTGCTGACCTGCGCCCGAAATGAAAAGCTGAAATCCGCCAGACCACTCAGCGCCGTAAGTCCGCTGCGGGCAAAACCCACGTCGATTCCGGTTGGCGTTTGCGGTGGCTGCTCCTGTTCCTGCCGCGCCAGATCCTGCGGATGCTGCTCCGGTTTATGCAGCAGGGCGAAGGCATCGAGCATTAAATCCAGCTGCTGTTTATCGGCATTGCCGCGTTCACCGCTCTGTTCGATCAGCGTCAGATATTCTTTCAGGCTGTCCTGCCGCTGTGCTTCCGTGCCCAACTGCGCCCAACCGGCTTTGCTCAGATCCAGCTTCAGTTTGTCTTCATGCAGCAACACATTCAGGCTGCGCTGCTCATCATCGTTGCGGTATTCAATGCGCAGCAGATCGCTGCTCTCACTACCTGCGCCTTTAAGATCGAGTGATACCGCCGAGAATTGCTGCAGTTTATCCAGCCCAAGGTTTTCCAGATCCAGCATGCCATTGGCCAGATAACGCCGCGCCAGCTTATCCAGTGATGAGGCCAGCTGCAGCGCTTCTTCCTGCTCTTCCTTGCTCAGCGATTCATCCAGGCTGAAGTCCACCAGCCACTGATCCACTTCCAGTGCCCGGCCATCGTCGTTCTGCCCCCAGCCGCTCTGATGAGTCAGATTCAGCGTTAATTGCTTACCCGAATTTGTGGTCAGTTTCAGGCTGAATTTTTCCTCCTGATAACCGTATTTCAGACGAACACTACCGACTTCCTTCAGCGCCGGCCGCACTCCATCGTCGGCATAAGCGTAACGCCCGCTGGTGCTGCTGAACGCTTCCACGCCGCGAGCCAGCAGATCGGTCAGCACAGCTCCGGGACGAAAATCCTTGGGGATGTTCAGAGAGTCGGAGGCAGATACCAGCTGCTCCCGCCCCTCAGGGCTCACGCCATTAATTACTTCGGTATCGTTCAGTGAGCCAGCAAAACGGGTCCAGGACTGATCACTTTGCCACAGAGTGCGGTTGACCGGTTCACGGTAGGTTCCATCATCGGCTGACGACGAGTGCTGTAACGGGCTGTTTGTCGCCGCTTTCAGCCTGCTATCTGGGGTACGCGCCAGCTGATCCGTCAGCGGCTCATCACTGTTCCGGCCAGGCCTGATAAACTGGAAACTGCCGACTTCGCTGATGCGTGGTGTAATTGCCATGGTCTGATCCCTGACCCGTGATGATGAGTAATAGATTGATCATTTATCGGCCAGCCACAGCATTAATTAAGACAACTATCATTTAAGCGCAGTGCTTTTAATAACAGTGCAAAGGAATAGCCGCCATAATTACCCTTCCTGACAATAATCCCGCTTGAAAACTGCGGAAAAATCACCATTCTTGCAGTCATAAATCCGTGCTCAAATCTGTTCTGTTGAGCGCCTGCGGACAACTGAGAACAACCCTTAAAGGAGTCGCACATGTTGCGCATTATTCTGTTTCTGGCCACCAACTTAGCCGTTGTACTGGTGGCGAGCGTTACCCTGTCACTGCTCGGCGTGGGCAGTTACCTGGAACGCAGCGGCAATGGTCTGAACCTCGGCAACCTGCTGGTGTTCTGTCTGGTGTTCGGTATGGTCGGCTCGGTGATATCGCTGCTGCTGTCCAAGTGGATGGCAAAACGCAGCATGGGTGTGCAGATCATCGATCAGCCACAGAATGCCGGTGAACAGTGGCTGCTGAGCACTGTTAAAGAACTGGCTGACAAAGCCGGTATCGGTATGCCGGAAGTGGGTATCTTCGGTTCGGCAGCGCCTAACGCCTTCGCCACCGGCTGGAACCGTAACAATGCCCTGGTCGCGGTATCGACCGGCCTGCTGCAGCGTATGGATAAAGAGCAGATTAAAGCGGTACTGGGCCACGAAATCGGTCACGTTGCCAACGGCGATATGATTACCCTGACCCTGATTCAGGGCGTGGTGAACGCCTTTGTGATGTTCTTCGCACGTATTATCGGTAACTTCGTCGACCGTGCGGTATTCAAGAATGAAGACGGTCCAGGCATCGCGTTCTATGTAACGACCTTTATCGCCGAGATCGTACTGGGCATTCTGGCTTCGACCATTGTTGCCTGGTTCAGCCGTCGCCGTGAATTCCGTGCCGACCAGGCCGGTGCCGAGCTGGTCAGCCCGACAGCTATGATCAGCGCGCTGGCTGCCCTGCAGCAAACCTACGATCAGCCAAGTGAACTGAACGGTGAACTGGTGGCCTTTGGTATCGGTGGCGAAGGCAAGATGTCTGCCCTGTTCTCCACTCACCCGCCGCTGGAACGTCGTATCCAGGCGTTGCGTGAGCAGTACGGCCGTTAATTCTGCCTGCTGACGCACCAACGAAAACGAGCCTCAATTGAGGCTCGTTTTTTATCCGGCTAACTCGATTAATCCAGCCCCATCGCTTTCATCATCACGTGCTGCTTAACCGGCAACAGTTTATCGAACAGACGCATCCCTTCGTTGCGTAATAAACGCAGCAATGGCTGATCGGCGGCGAACAGCTGCTTAAAGCCTTCCATCGCCGCCATGGTGCTGAGGTTGTCGGCCTGACGGCGGCGCTGATAACGGCTGAGCACCAGCTCACCACCAAGATCCAGCCCTTTGCTGTGTGCGCGCAGGATTTCTTCGGCCAGAGTTTCGGCATCTTTAAAGCCCAGGTTCACACCCTGTCCGGCCAGCGGATGAATGGTATGCGCGGCATCACCGGCCAGCACCACGCCTTCGCACCAGTAATCGCGTGCATGGCGCTGACGCAGCGGGAAGCGGGCTTTGGCCGAGCTGGCCAGTACCTGCCCCAAACGCCCTTCAAACGCCTGGGTCAGCGCAGCGTTAAAACCGGCTTCATCCATCGCCAGTACCGCATCGGCTTCCGCCGGAGAAGTCGACCAGACGATGGACGCCAGATGGTCATCACCCTGCAGCGGCAGCAATGCCAGTGGCCCTTCAGGACGGAAACGCTGCCAGGCGGTCGCCTGCAGCGGGTGTTCAAGCCGTACTGTGGCAACAATGGCGTGATGGCCATAATCCCACTCGGTGGTTGGCAGACCAGCCCACTGACGCACCCGTGACAGCGCACCATCGGCACCGATCACCAGTCTTGCCAGCAGCCTGTCATCGTTTTCCAGAACCACCAGGGTGTAACCTTCGGCATCACGATTATCGAGGTAGCGAACTTTCTGCGTCAGTACATCTACACCCTGCGTTTCCTGCAGGCACTGCTGGATCGCCCACAGCGTTTGCCGGTTTTCGACGATATGACCCAGACAGGGAGCATGCAGATCGGCGGCATCAAAGGTCACAGAACCTGTGCCTTCAGCATCCCAGACGTGCATGCCGGTGTAAGGGCTGAGACGCTGCGGCGGAATCTTCTGCCAGGCGCCCAGACGGGTTAAGAAAGCCTGGGTTTTGGCGGTTAACGCTGATACGCGCAGATCATAATCAGCCAGTTCGCTGCCACTGGCCGGAGCCTGTGTGCGGAACGCCGGATCAATCAGGGCAATGCGCAAAGGCTTTTGCTGTGCACCCTGCACCAGCGCGCTGGCAATCGCCTGACCCACCAGTCCGGCGCCAACAATCACTACGTCATAGTTCATGCAGATTCTCCTGAAAGCGGCGTGGCCGGAAGCTTCGCCGCCCGTTGTCCTAATCCCATAGCGTGACGGGTAAAGAGTTTGCGCGCGGTTGGCAGGGCCGACATGCCGAGCAGACCGGCGTCGCGCAGCAGCGCCATACCCGGCAGTTTTGAACCAAACAGGCGTGGCAGCAGATCGCTGGCCATGATGGTGTTGCGCTGATCGGCCTGCTGCTGTTGCTCGTAAGCCTGTAATAACGCCAGATCGCCCAGCGGCTGATTCTGCTGCCAGGCGCGGTTGAGGTATTCGGCCAGTACGGCGGCATCGCGCAGTGCGAGGTTAAAGCCCTGTCCGGCCACCGGATGCAGACTGTGCGCAGCGTTGCCGAGCAGCACCAGCGAGCGCCGCACCTGCTCTTTACTCTGCACCAGTGCCAGCGGGTAGCTGGCGCGTTCGCCGACACGCATTAAACGCCCCAGACGATATCCGATCTGTTGCTGCAGACGGGCAAGGAATTCGGCTTCGGGCAAAGCTTTGACCTGTTCAATCTGGTCGTCGGCCAGCGTCCACACCACGGCGAAGTCTTTTTTATTCAGCGGCAGAAAGGCAATCGGGCCGTCTTCACTGAAGCGCTCATACGCCCAGTGACCGTGTTCACGGTCGACCTCAACCTGAGTCACCAGCGCATGGGTGCCATAAGAACGACGTTCATGCTGAATACCCAGCTGCTGCGCCAGCGCCGAACGCGCACCATCGGCCAGCACCAGCAGACTGGTCTGCAGTTGTTCGCCGTTATCGAAGGTCAGCAGCGCGCCGTCAGCGTTCATCTGTACGCCCTGCACCTGAGCCGGGGCTTTGATACTGACGCCCGGCTGTTCCAGTCCACTTAAAAGGCCCTGACCAATCACGGCGTTTTCAACGATATAACCCAGAGCTTCGGTATTCTGTTCACTGGCGTGCAGCTGGGTCTGGCCAAAGCGGCCCTGATCGGAGACCTGAATATGCTCGATAGCACAGGCGCGCCCAGCCATCAGATCCCACACACCCAGCTGACTGAGAATCTGCTGTGTTCCGTATGACAACGCCGTCGCCCGGCCATCAAAGCTGGGCGGACGGCTGGCAATATCACCATCCCAGTTCAGCGCCTGACGGTCGATTAAGGTCAGGCTCATCCCGCGCGCCAGCGCCGGTTTTAACAGATGCACCAGACTGGCGCCAACCATGCCGGCGCCCAGTACCACAATGTCAGACTGCGGGATGTGCTTGCTCATGCTGTTCCTCAGCCCGCCATCAGGGCTTCAATATCATCAATCTCTTTAACAACGGCAGCGGTCAGGACTTTGCAGCCGCTTTTGGTCACCACCACATCGTCTTCGATGCGGATGCCGATGCCACGCCATTTGGCGTCCACCGTTTCATCGTCCGGCGAGATATACAGCCCCGGCTCAACGGTCATCACCATGCCTTCTTCGAGAATGCGCCACTCACCACCGATGCGGTATTCGCCGACATCGTGTACATCCATGCCCAGCCAGTGACCGGTTTTATGCATGTAGAACTGGCGGTATTCCTGATTCTCAATCAGCTCGTCAACATCGCCGCTGAGCAGGCCATGCTGTACCAGTCCTTCGACCAGCACCCGCACCGCCGCTTCGTGCGGCTGATTCCAGTGATTACCGGCTTTGATCTGCTCAATCGCGGCATACTGCGCATCCAGCACCAGCTGGTACATAGCCTTCTGCTCGGCGCTGAATTTACCGTTAGCCGGGAAGGTGCGGGTAATATCAGCGGCGTAGTAGTCCAGCTCACAACCGGCATCGATCAGAATCAGGTCGCCGTCTTTAATCGCCATATTGTTGTGGGTGTAATGCAGAATGCAGGCGTTATCACCGGCACCCACAATCGACGGATACGCCGGCCAGCGGCTGCCAGCGGCCATAAAGGTGCGCATAATCTCGGCTTCCAGCTCAAACTCGAACATCCCTGGCTTGACCATCTGCATGGCACGGGTGTGCGCTTCGGCGCTGATGTCGGCGGCCTTCTGCATAACCTTAATTTCTGCAGGGGATTTAATCAGACGCTGATCGTGTAATAAATGATCCAGCGCACTGAACTCGTGCGGCGGCGTGGCGCCGTTACGCACCTGAGTTTTGATATGGTTAACCCACTGCATCAGCTGGTTATCAAAATTCGGGCTGACACCGAGGCTGGCGTAGATGCGGTCTTTGCCTTCGATCAGGCCGGGCAGGATGTCGTCAATATCACTGATCGGGAAAGCATCATCACAGCCCAGCACCTCAGGCGCGGCTTCCGGGCCGACACGGCGGCCGGTCCAGATTTCCTGCTCTTTGATTTTTTCCTGACAGAACAGCACGTACTCACCGTGTTCCCGGCCGGGAATCAGCACCAATACGGCATGCTCTTCGGCAAAGCCGGACAGGTAATAGAAGTCACTGTCCTGACGGAAGGGATGCTCCACATCGCGGTTACGCACCGTGACCGGCGCTGATGGCAGAATGGCAATGCTGTTCGGGCTCATCAGCTCCATCAGCTGACGGCGGCGTTTGGCGTATTCGCGGACATCGAGTTTCATCATCACCTCGTCAATGCGTAGAGATCAGTGCAGGGTTTTAGGGGCAGGAGCGGTTTTGTTCATGCCGTAAAAGACGGTCAGCGCAGCAACGCGGGCATGCTCGGCCAGTTCCAGATACAGCATTTCGTTCTGCGGGTCCTGTGGATCATCCAGTGACGCCTGCGAGAAGGCATCCAGATCCTGCAGCACTTCCAGCACGTCTTCCGGCACTTTGCCCTGAATCTGGCCCGATGCACCAAAGCCATCGAGGAAGCCTTTACTCCACTGCGCCAGGCATTCAACCTGCTCGTCGATATCGGCATCTTCATCGGCTGGCAGCAGCACACTGAATTCCATCGACTCGCCGCTCAGGCCAAGCAGCACGTCATCGTAAAAAGTCTGCAGAAACGCCTGCAGCGGTGCTTCCGGAGTTTCTTCCAGCTCCAGATATTCCTGCGCTTCCAGTAACCAGTCGGCCGCTTTCAGCCGCGCACCGGAAGCAAGATAGCCGGTCAGCCAGCCATGCAGGGCGGATGGAGTCTGGTAGCAGCGTGATTCCAGCCACAGATCAGCGGCTGCGGAAAATTCGATCGTCATAACGTCCTCAACGGGAGGGAAAGCGGTCATTCTATCATTGCTGCCGCGAAAGAATCCGCAAATGCCGGAAGCGGAAGGGAATAAAGCAGCAAAGCCGCCTTCCGTCGATTGACCCCGCCGCCAGCGGCCTCTTATAGTTAGCCTGTTCTCACTAACCACTATGATGGCAATGCAAAATCCTGAACTCCAGAGCCTGCAGCGTAAGATCGAAAAACTGCTGACCGTGCACCAGGAACTGCGCGAGCAGAATAAAGCCATGCGCGCTGCGGAAGCGAGCTGGCAGGCCGAGCGTGCAAAACTGATGCAGCAGAACGAAATTGCCCGTCGCAAGGTCAATGAAATGATTACCCGTCTGCAAACGCTGGAGCGCAATAGTGGCTAACCCATCCAAAACCCTGGAATTACTGATTCTCGACCGCGAGTACCGCATCAACTGTCCCGATGGCGCAGAAGAAAAACTGCGCGATGCGGCGCGCTATCTCAACGAGAAAATGTCCGAAATAAAAAACGCCGGTTCCTCCGCCGGTAAAGTGCTGGGCACTGATCGCGTGGCGGTTATTGCGGCACTGAACATCGCTCATCAGCTGCGTGAGCTGGAAGCCGAAAACCTGCAGATGAAGCGCGATCTGAACAAGATGAACGCCGCCATTGACGAAGCTCTGGAGCAGGATCTGCAGCTGGAGCTGTGATTCTGTAACGCAGTTTTCATTACAAAATCCTCATTTTTTCATAATGATCTCTGATATACTGCGCCTGCTCCCTGGGGTGTTTGCCAGTCGATAAAGTCCTGAGCCGATGCACTTTTTTATGGAAGGTTTCACTCGCTGATGTGCGCATGTCCGCCCGACGGAAAGCCTGATTCAGTGTCTGGCCTGCCACCTTGGACCACAGGGTTCAAGGCCTTTATTTACGACAGCGGCACAGTGGGGAGCCCTTCCGATTTCTGCGTTTAATTCCGATGAATAAAACCGAACTCCGCCGGCATATGCGCCGCCAACGCCGCGCGCTTAACCGCCGCCAGCGTCAGCAGGCCGCACAGCAGCTACTGCACTCTCTGCGTCAGTCGACGCACTTTCAGTATTCGCGTCATGTTGCCGTGTATTTAACCAATGATGGCGAGATTGATACCTCGGTCTTTATCCGCGACTTACAGCGCCGTGGCAAAACCCTCTACCTGCCGGTGCTGCACCCGCTGCGTAAAGGACACCTGAGCTTTCTGCCCTTTAACCGCCAGAGCCGCATGATCAAAAACCGTTTTGGTATCAGCGAGCCAGACTTTGCCAGCCACCGGGCGATGCCGGCACGTTTTATCAATCTGATCTGTATGCCGTTGGTCGCCTTCGATGAGAGTGGCAACCGACTGGGAATGGGTGGCGGCTTTTACGACCGCACACTGGCCTTCAGCCGCCAGCCCGGAAACAAACCCCGGCTGATTGGCTGTGCCTATGAATTACAAAAGACAGCGGCACTACCCGCTGAAGACTGGGATATCCCGCTGACAGCCATTGCCACCAATGCAGGGCTGCATCGTTTTCAGGCTCACGCTGAATAATTCCGACGTGCTCTGTTCAGCGAATGCTGTTTTCCATCGTCATCAGTGACGCCGGACGCTTAACCTCGCTGGTCATACCAGTCACCGCTGCCCCCAGCAGCACAATGACACTGAGAAGAATCAGAATATCGGGTTTTTTCATTACTGTTTGTTCCTACTGCATTCCGTATTACGGATTAGAACCTGTGATCATTGAATGCTACGCTGCCCTTGCACGCTCAGCCTGATGCTTGTTAATGGCACCTCTCGCGAGAGCAATACTCGGACCACTTTATAGTCAGAAAATATGAATCACTGGTTACTGAAATCTGAGCCGGACGTTTTTAGTTATTATCATCTTGAGGCCGCACCAGGCAGGCGCACAGTATGGGACGGCGTGCGCAATTATCAAGCGCGGAACATACTGCGGGATGAGATCCAGGTCTCAGATCTGGCGTTTTTTTACCATTCCAGCTGTAAAGAGCCTGCAATTATCGGCGTCTGCCGCGTTACCCGCACCGGACTTGCCGATCCGTCACAGTTTGATCCGGCCTCCGATTATTTTGATGCAAAATCCGATGCGGCCAATCCGCGCTGGATCACCATCGAAGTCGAAGCCCTGCGCGCACTCAAACACCCCATTACGCTGAAAGATATGCGCAAAGACAGTGCGCTGCAGGAAATGGCTCTGCTCAACCGTTCTCGCCTTTCCGTTCAGCCGGTAAGCGCTGAAGAATGGTCACATATTCTGCATCTGGCCGCCGACGACGAACATTTCCATGAATGAAATAACGCCCCATGTGGTCACCCTGAATGCAGACCAGAGCTATCAGATTTGCCAGTGCGGACGCTGCAGCAGCGCACCCTTTGCCGCCGACAATTGCCCCCGACCGCTGAGCCTGCACAGCGATCAGAAGCAACTGGTGTGGTTGTGCAGCTGCGGACGCAGTGAGGCCATGCCCTACTGCGATGGCAGTCATAATCCGCGCAATAAAATGAGTATCCGGGAGGCAATCAGGGAAATGGCTCAGGACTTACTCAGCCACTTCCGTAAATAGCTCAGAACGCCGCAGCCGCGGCATTGGGTGTCATGATTTTACGCACCTGATGAAACAGGTCTGCGGTGTCGAGCAAAGAGTTGCCCGACTGAATCATACCGTGGCGCACCTGCCAGAAGGTGGCCGCATGCAGGGCAATGACCTTATCCACAGGCTCGAAGCCCATCAGCGGGCGTACCAGCGTGCCACTGAAAGTCGATTGGGTAACCACCAGATTGCCTTCACACACCACCTCTTCAACCCCGATGGAAAAGTCTTCCATAGAGTTGCGGATAGTCTGAATCAGGGTCTCCATACCATCCAGACCCAGCGGCATATTCACCATGCTCG
This sequence comes from Thalassolituus sp. ST750PaO-4, assembly GCF_020320405.1. NCBI lineage: Bacteria > Pseudomonadati > Pseudomonadota > Gammaproteobacteria > Oceanospirillales > Oceanospirillaceae > Thalassolituus > Thalassolituus sp. ST750PaO-4. Next base: position 573,833 of record NZ_JABVCB010000005.1, on the reverse strand, counting down.
CATAGTAGGTGAAGTCGCGGGCAACCAGCGAACGCGCCAGATTAAAGCGCCCCTGATTCCAGGTCAGCTCAACAAAATTGTGTACCAGCTTTTTATTACTATCCAGACGCGCGTCCATGTCATTCTCCTGCAGTGCAGACATCCTTGCCTGCTGAATCACAGCCATTGGCCTTTTGCGCGATACTACGCAGCGGATAGTTATACTCTTAGGACAATTCGGGTCAATATGGCAAAAGTTGGAAATCAGACCGGGTTGGAATCGGACAATAACCATTCCGCCAGCTGACGATAGATCTGCTCTCTGTGCTGCGGTGACTCATTCACCAGATGGTGCTGACCACCGGGCAACATCATCAGACGCTGACGGGGAAACTTCTGCGCCAGCAGTTTCAGATTATGACGCCAGGCGACGGTATTATCGTTATCACCCTGCACGATGGTTACCGCCAGTTCAGAAGCGGGTAATGCTTCAATATAGGGTATCCATTGCTTCAGGGCTCCGACCCAACGCACACTGAGGTGATGTGGCTGCAACGGGTCCTCCTCAGCGATAAAGCGCAGAAAATCGGTATCTGCCGAATTGGGATTAAACTTGCGCCGTACCTGACGCAGAAACAGGCTGACAAAGGTATGCACCAAACGTCCTCTGTACCAGCCTTTCGGGCGTACCAGAGGAGCCATCAGGGTAATGCCGGCAAAGGGGGATTGCGCTTTGGTCAGCTGGCGCTTGAGCAGATAATTAATAATGATGGCGCCACCGGTACTCTGACCGAAGACATACAACGGGCCGCCAAGGCCGCCACGGGTACGCTGCAGAATCAGGCTAAACACTTCGTCGTATTCCTGGAAACTGCCGATGGATGCGCTCTCGCCGCTGGAAAGTCCGTGCCCGGGCAGATCGAACGTCACCACATTCAGCCCCTGCTGCAGGCAAAAGCCAATCAGCGAACCGTACAGGCCAACATGGTCGTAGTACCCATGAACAACGATGGCAGTACCGCGCGGGTTCTGTGGACGCCATACCTGCACAGCTATCTGGTAATCAGCCGCCTGTATCAGCCCGGCAAAGTGACGCACGCCACTCAGCTCTGGAAAGTCCAGCCGGTACATCTGCAGATAAGCATCCATTTGCGCACCAGAGGCCGGCTCACGAAACTGCCAGTCCATCGGTTTAAGGGCAGAAACCAGACCGTTCTTACTCCAGCTCAGACTCACATTCAGCACTCCGGAAAATAACACCGACATACTAGGCGCTGACAGCAACGATGCCTAGCCACCCTTGCCGTTAAAGACTAAATAAGCCGCAGCAACAGCTTAACCAGCAGAAAAACAGCAATAAAAAAGGGCTCCGAAGAGCCCTTTTTACGATCTGGCTAAAGCGTATTACACGCTGTAGTACATATCGTATTCAACCGGGTGAGTGGTGTGCTCGACGCGGTAAACTTCTTCCATCTTCAGGTCGATGTAAGCTTCGATCATATCCTTGCTGAATACGCCGCCTGCAGTCAGGTACTCGTGGTCAGCTTTCAGGCTGTCCAGAGCTTCACGCAGAGAGCCACAAACCTGTGGAATCTTGGCTGCTTCTTCAGCTGGCAGATCGTACAGATCTTTGTCAGCTGCATCGCCAGGGTGGATCTTGTTCTTAACGCCGTCCAGACCAGCCATCAGCAGAGCTGCGAAAGCCAGGTATGGGTTAGCAATCGGATCCGGGAAACGCGCTTCGATACGCTTGCCTTTTGGAGACGCAACGTAAGGAATACGGATAGAAGCAGAACGGTTACGGGCAGAGTAAGCCAGCATTACCGGAGCTTCGAAGCCTGGGATCAGACGCTTGTAAGAGTTAGTACCTGGGTTGGTGAACGCGTTCAGGGACTTAGCGTGCTTGATGATACCGCCGATGTAGAACAGGGCAGTTTCAGACAGGCCGGCATAGCCGTCACCAGCGAACTGGTTTACGCCATCTTTCCAGTAAGACATGTGAACGTGCATACCGGAACCGTTATCACCACAGATTGGCTTAGGCATGAAAGTAGCGGTTTTGCCGTAAGCTGCTGCAACGTTATGGATAACGTATTTCAGCATCTGCACTTCGTCAGCTTTCTTAACCAGAGTGTTGAACTTAACACCGATTTCGTTCTGACCGGCGTTCGCCACTTCGTGGTGGTGAACTTCAACGTCCAGACCGATAGCTTCCAGAGTGTTACACATGGCCGCACGGATATCGTGGTGGCTGTCTACCGGAGGAACCGGGAAGTAACCGCCTTTAACGCGTGGACGGTGACCCAGGTTGCCGCCTTCCATCACAGTCTCAGTGTTCCAGGCTGCTTCGGAAGAGTTGATTTTGCAGAAGCTGCCGGACATGTCAGAGCCCCAGCGAACATCGTCAAACATGAAGAATTCTGGCTCTGGACCGAAGAATGCAGTATCACCCAGACCAGTAGACTTCAGGTACTCTTCAGCGCGCAGTGCAACAGAACGTGGGTCGCGGTCGTAGCCCTGCATAGTGGCAGGCTCGATGATGTCGCAACGCAGAACCAGAGTGGCGTCTTCGGTGAATGGGTCCAGGAAGCTGGTGCTGTCATCCGGACGCAGGATCATGTCGGATTCGTTAATGCCTTTCCAGCCAGCAATAGAAGAACCGTCGAACATCTGTCCGGTTTCGAAGAAATCTTCGTCTACATAACGCGCAGGAATAGTAACGTGCTGTTCTTTGCCTTTGAAATCGGTAAAGCGCAGATCAACCCACTTTACATCGTTTTCTTTGATTAAATTCAGAGTGTTCTCTGACATCTCACTGTCTCCAGATGCTGGTTCAACTTGATACGGGGTTTAGCCCCGGCTTGCCATGCTCAGTATTGGAGCAAGTAGTGTGCCATTTTATCTTATGGCGTAGCCCGCATGAAATCAGGGCTGCAAAACAACAAACAGGCACTCACTGCACCAAAATAAATCACAACCTGAACCAAATGCACCATTTTAGCGCGATGGCGTGAGGTGAATACGCTAGCCAGTACAAGCCTGCACATTATAGGTTCACTTGAACACCGCAGTACATGGGATTCGGCACAAAAACAGCGCTTTCATTTATCCCCTGATTAATGCCGGCAGAAATGTCCGCAGAATATGCTTGCAGCGGCGAAATTGATGTCACGCTGACGACCCGTTTCAGGTATAATCGCGCCTCATTTTTTGTACAAACTTTCACCAAGGCCATTCTTGTGATCGACAACCTCAGAAACATCGCCATCATCGCGCACGTTGACCATGGCAAAACTACCCTGGTCGACAAACTGCTCGAGCAGTCCGGCACCCTGGACCGCAAAGATCAGGGCGGCGAGCGGGTCATGGACTCCAACGACCAGGAAAAAGAGCGTGGTATTACCATTCTGGCGAAGAATACCGCTATTAAATGGAACGACTACCGCATCAACATCGTTGACACCCCAGGACACGCCGACTTCGGTGGTGAAGTGGAACGGGTTATGTCGATGGTTGACTCCGTCTGCCTGCTGGTAGACGCCGTTGACGGTCCGATGCCACAGACCCGCTTCGTTACCCAGAAAGCCTTCGAACGTGGCCTGCGCCCGATCGTGGTTATCAACAAAATCGACCGCCCGGGTGCGCGTCCGGACTGGGTTATGGACGAAATGTTCGACCTGTTCGACCGTCTCGGTGCAACCGAAGAACAGCTCGACTTCCCTGTTGTATATGCCTCTGCCCTGAACGGTATCGCCGGTCTGGATCCTGACAACATGGCTGACGACATGTCACCCCTGTTCCAGATGATCGTTGACCACGTAACCCCGCCACCGGTTGATCTTGACGGCCCGTTCCAGATGCAGATCTCCGCTCTGGATTACGACAGCTATGTTGGCGTTATCGGTGTTGGCCGTATCGCCCGCGGTAAACTGAAGCCAGGTACCGATGTACAGATCGTGTCTGCCGAAGGCAAAACCCGTAAGGGTCGTGTGCTGGAAGTTAAAGGTTTCCATGGTCTGCAGCGTGTTGCTGTCCCTGAAGCCAATGCCGGTGACATCGTTTGTATTTCCGGTATCGACGGTCTGAGCATTTCTGACACCCTGTGTGATCCTTCTAAAGTAGAAGCCTTACCTCAGCTGTCTGTTGATGAGCCAACCGTATCCATGACCTTCCAGGTAAACGATTCTCCGTTTGCCGGCCGTGAAGGTAAGTTCGTAACCAGCCGTAATATCAAAGACCGTCTGGAAAAAGAACTGATTCACAACGTGGCTCTGCGTGTTGAGCCAGGCGACACTCCGGAAAAATTCAAAGTTTCCGGCCGTGGTGAGCTGCACCTGTCCGTTCTGATTGAAACCATGCGCCGCGAAGGCTTCGAGATGGGTATCTCCAAGCCGGAAGTTGTGCAGAAAGAAATCGACGGTGAGATCCAGGAGCCTTACGAACAGGTTGTGATCGACATCGAAGAAGAGCACCAGGGTTCCATCATGGAAGAGATGGGCAACCGTCGCGCCGAGATGACCAACATGGTGCCGGATGGCAAAGGCCGTGTGCGTCTTGAGTTCATCATGCCAGCCCGTGGTCTGATCGGTTTCCGTGGTCTGTTTATGACCATGACTTCCGGTTCCGGCATCCTGACCAACATCTTCGACCATTACGGCCCGGTGCAGACCGGCCTGACCTCTACCCGTCACAACGGCGTACTGGTGTCCATGGTTCCGGGTAAGATTCTGGGCTATGCCCTGTTTACCCTGCAGGAACGTGGTCGTCTGTTCGTTGCTCCGGGTCTGGAAGTGTACGAAGGCATGATCGTTGGTCTGCACAGCCGTGATAACGACCTGGTGGTTAACCCTACCAAGGCCAAGCAGCTGACCAACGTGCGTGCGTCAGGTACCGATGAAGCCATCAACCTGACACCGCCGGTTAAGCACACGCTGGAACAGGCTCTGGAATTTATCGAAGACGACGAACTGGTGGAAGTAACTCCAACCAGCATCCGTCTGCGTAAGAAGTTCCTGACCGAAAACGAACGTAAGCGCGCCAAAAAAGGCTGATGCCCGTTCCGCCGGCTCTGCTCCAGAGCCGGCATCCCCTCCCTTCAGTTTTATCCTCAGGCACCACGTGCAAATCGTATAAATCCGGTTATGCTGAGTCTGTTGCCGGACTGGATTCACCGTTGTATGTCGTTATTTCTGCGTTTATTTGCCCACTGCCTGCCTGTACTTACCCTCGGTTTGCTGACACCGCTCAGTGCCAGTGCACAGAGTGCCGATTCGGTACGCGTTGGTTGTGGTAATTCGATCCCACCTTATGTGATCCGTCAGAATGACCGCGGCATTGTGCTCGATATCCTGCGCCGGGCACTGCAAACGCAGAATAAAACCATCGACGTACGCTATGACAACAACACCAATAACGTTATCGCTTTTAATAAAGGCGAACTGGATATTGCCTGCATCACCAGCGTAACCGCGTCGCCGAACGCGTTATTTTCCCGCCAGCCACTGATCGTATTCCATAACATTGCCATCAGCCTGAGCAGTCGTAAGGTATCCCTGACCGATGTCAGCAGTCTGGGCAATTACAGCATCACTGCTTTTAACCTGGCCAGTCAGCTGCTGCCCGATAATTTTGCCGCAGAAGCTGCACGCAGTCCGGCTTATAGGGAACTGGCCGAACAGCAGAAACAGGTTGAGGCACTGTTTAATGGCGAGACTGATGTGATCATTCTCGAGCAGACGATCTTCCGTTATTACCTCAGTCAGTTACGTCGCAACTATCCGAACAACCCGGTCTACCAGCAACCGTACCAGTACCACGATCTCTTTACCCCGACCTACTACTACGCCGCCTTCCACAGCAAACAACTGCGCGATGCCTTTGATATCGGCATGGATATTCTGATCGACAGCGGCGAGCAGGATAAAATCCTGCAGAGCTACGAGCGCCTGCTGGCTGACTACCTGATTCGCTGACACTGCAGCATTGGCGTAAACGACAGGCATAAAAAAACCCGGCATAGCCGGGTTTTTTACTATGGTCTGATCAATCAGATATCAGCCAGAGTTTTCAGCGGGTAGTTAGCCGGGAATGGCTTACGTGCCACACCGGTATCAACCGCAGCCTGAGCAACCGCAGCCGATACAGCACCCAGCAGACGGGTATCAACGGCTTTAGGAATGATGTACTCACGACCAAACTCCAGAGACTCCAGACCGTAAGCATCCAGAACTTCCTGAGTTACAGGTTCTTTCGCCAGACCAGCCAGAGCTTTGGCTGCAGCCAGCTTCATCTCTTCGTTGATGCGCTTGGCGCGTACGTCCAGAGCACCACGGAAGATGAATGGGAAGCCCAGTACGTTGTTTACCTGGTTAGGGTAGTCGGAACGACCGGTTGCCATGATGGCATCAGGACGAACTTCCTTAACGATTTCCGGCATGATTTCCGGAACCGGGTTAGCACAGGCGAAGATGATTGGGTTTTCTGCCATTGCTTTGATCTGTTCGCCGGTCACCATGTTAGGACCAGACAGACCCAGGAAGATATCAGCGCCGTTCAGGGCATCATCAACGGTGCGCTTGTCAGTCTCAACAGCGAATGCCTGCTTGTACTGATTCAGATCGGTACGACCGGAGTGGATCACACCATTACGGTCACACATAAAGATGTTTTCTGGCTTCATGCCTGCCAGGATCAGCAGCTTGGTGCAGGAGATTGCAGCTGCGCCGGCACCCAGTACGCACATTTTGGCGTCTTCGACTTTCTTGCCAACGATTTCCAGAGCGTTCAGAGCACCGGCAACGGTTACGATCGCAGTACCATGCTGGTCATCGTGGAATACCGGGATGTCGCACTGTTCGATCAGGGTGCGTTCGATCTCAAAACACTCAGGTGCTTTGATGTCTTCCAGGTTGATACCACCGAAGGTAATAGCAATACGGCGAACGGTGTCGATAAAGGCCTGTGGGCTTTCAGACTCAACTTCGATGTCGATGGAGTCTACGCCGGCAAAGCGCTTGAACAGCAGGCTCTTACCTTCCATAACCGGCTTGGAAGCCAGAGGGCCCAGATCACCCAGACCCAGAATCGCAGTACCATCAGTGATAACCGCAACCAGGTTACCCTTACCGGTGTACTTATAGGCGTTTTCAGGATCAGCAGCGATCTCCTTGACCGGCTCTGCCACACCAGGGCTGTAGGCCAGAGACAGATCCTGTGAAGTCTGCGCAGGCTTGGTCAGTTCGACACTGATTTTGCCTGGCTTAGGGAACTGATGGTAATCCAGAGCTGCTTGCTTGAAATCTTGTGACATAGTACTTGTCCAGTCTCTTCACTGTATTTAAAAGCCAGCTGTGCCACATCGTCCAGAACACAGGGGGCATAAGGGTCGTACTTTCTACCAAAAACCTATTGCTTTTTCCAGCTAATCCGGCGCTTCCCTCTTTTTTAACTGAGCCAGATCAGGTTTGTGGCTGCACAGGCAGCTGCATGATCACACGCAAACCGGGGGAACAATTTTCGGCGCGAACGCTGCCATCATGCAGTTCAACAATGCGCTTCACCAGCGCCAGCCCGATGCCATAACCACCGGCTGCATGATCGCGGGCCGAATCGACCTGCGTAAAAGGATCGAAAATCCGCAGAAGTTCTTCTTCAGGTACGCCCGGCCCCTGATCCTGCACCCACAATTCCGCATACTCAGCACGGACTGTTACACCGACAGACAACTCTGAGCCCTGCGGCGCAAAACGGATGGCATTACGCAACAGGTTGTCAAAAGCCCGCTCGACCAGCATCCAGTCCCAGTCACATGTCAGGGAAGCGGCCGGCCCTTTGACCATCAGTTGCAGGTGTTTTTCTTCGATCTCAACGTCTGCATTCTGCAGCCAGATCTGCAACTGACTGCCCAGATCCAGGCGGCCGGTCTGCAACTGCTGGCTGTCGGTCTGCTGCAGCCGGGCCAGATCAAGAATCTGTCCGACCAGGCCATCGACCTGTCCGACGGCGCGTTCTATCCGGTCATGCTCCGCTGCCAGAATCTGGTGCTGATCTTTTTTGCGGGCAATACCAAGGGCAATCTGCAGGCGGGTTAATGGCGAACGTAACTCGTGCGACACATCACGCAGTAACTGCTGATGACTGTGCAATAAACGCTGCAGGGCATCGGCCATATCCACCACTTCGCTGGCCAGCATGCCGATTTCATCATGCCGGTGCAGATCACGGCGCAGGCCGGAGACATCAAAATTACCCTGTGCCAGCTGGCGTACGGTGCGCTGCAGCCGACGAATTGGCCGCGTCAGGCTCCACACCAGCACAAAGCACAGCAAAGTAACCACAACAACAATCGCCAGCGGTACCAGCCAGCGGTCTTCGTTATTCAGCACGCTCTGCCATTCTTTACGGGCAACGGCGATATAGAGATAGCCCTGGCGCTGCAACGGCCCGATCATCAGCCAGCCGTCATTCTGCCCCCACAGAATCTGGTCAGTTTCATCCGCCTCATCGGCAAATTCTTCCAGATCGTGGGGCAACTGACTGATCATATCCACCGGCACCGCCACCAGATTCCAGCCCGGGCGCATCTTGCGCCACAGCTTGCGGCCTTCAGCCACAATCGGCCGTTCACGGTCCATCAGATGCACCAGATGCATGGCTTCAGGCTGAGTGGCCGGGCGGAAATAATCGTCTTCAATCCATTCGTTGGTCAGCACCGCTGCCCACATGGAAAGGAAGATCACCCCCCAGAACCAGAGGAAAATTTTGAAAAACAGCGAGCGATACCAGCGCATGCACAGGCCTGTGGTAAAGGGGAGAGTTTATTCCGGGCTGACCAGCATATAGCCGCGCGAACGCACCGTTTTGATCCAGTCAGAATCATCGCTGCGGCGGCCCAGTTTCTTGCGCAGGTTGCTGACGTGCATATCGATAGAGCGATCGTAGGCCATCAATGGACGACCCAGCGCCGCCAGCGACAGCGTATCTTTATCCACCAGCTCACCAACGTGCTCCATCATGCAATGCAGTACGCCGAATTCGGCACCGGTCAGGGCCAGTTCGACGCCATCCAGAGTCACTACCCGGCGCGTGGTATTGAGCTGCAGCTCACCCACATTCAGCGTGGTGACCGCACCTTTGCCAGGCTGCTCAGCCGACAGATCAATACGGCGGAAAAGAGCCTTAATACGAGCCACCAGTTCATGGTGGTGATAAGGCTTGGGAATATAATCATCGGCGCCATGCTCAAGACCCAGCACCCGATCCACGCTTTCGCCACGGGCGGTCAGCATAATTACCGGCAGGGAAGACTCGGTACGCAGTTTTTTCAGCACTTCAAAGCCGTTCATTTTCGGCAGCATCACATCCAGCAGCACCAGATCGTAATCGCCGCTCAGTGCCCGCTGCAGACCGGTTTCACCGTCCTGCACAGCGGTCAGGGCGAAACCTTCCATCGACAGGTATTCCTGCAACAGTTCGCCCAGTTCGTAATCATCATCAACCAGCAGAATCGATTTCATCACCATCCTCCGTTGCGCCCAGTCTAGCGCTGCCAGCCCCGTGGCCGGCAGTGTTTTTACCCTTCTTTGCTCATACCGTGCCCTGAACAGATCAGTGATCAAGCAGGGTGGCGATCCAGCGCGACTGCGGCCGGGTTTCCAGCGCGATCTTAACCACCATGGTCAGAGGGATCGACAGCAGCATTCCCACCGGCCCGAGAATCCAGCCCCAGAACACCAACGACAGAAAAACCACCAGCGTCGACAGCCCCAGCGAGCGCCCCATCAGGCGCGGTTCAACCACATTACCGAACAGCGTATTGACCAGCACATAAACCCCGGCGGTGAGCAACGCGGCTCCCGGGCCAATCTGAATTAAGGCAATCAGCACCGCCGGAACGGCCGCAATAATAGAACCGATGTTAGGTATGTAGTTGAGCAGGAAAGCAACCAGCGCCCACAGTGCCCAGTAATCAACACCGATCAGCGCCAGCAGCAGACCAACAGTCAGGCCGGTACCAAAACTGACCACGGTTTTAATCATCAGGTATTGCTGCACCGATTCAGAGAAACGTTCAAAGTGGGCAAAGGCCTGGGTTTCTTCACCGAAGGCGCGTTTAACCTTGGCCGGAAAGCTGGAGGCTTCGAGCAGAATAAAGATCACGGTAAACAGAATCAGGAAAGTGTTGGTCAGCACGCCGCCCAGGCCATTAAACACAGAGGCAACGGTTCTCATCACTACGCCGGGATTTACATATTCGCGGATCACATTATCAGCCACTTCCACGCCAAGGCTGCGCAACCAGATCACGCCATGACTGGTCAGCGCCTGCAGTTTCTGCTCGTACAGCGGCATATCTTTATAAAACGCCGTCAGTGTACCGCCGACAAAAGAAGCCAGTACGGTGCCAAGCAACAGGAAACCTATAACCAGCAACAACACCGCCACAACCCCGGGGACTCGGTGATTAGTCAGCCAGCGCAGCAGTGGCGCACTGAGGATGGCAATAAATACCGCCAGTAAAAAAGGTACCAGCATGGCAGCGGCACTTTTAATACCTGCAATCACGATCACGACCGCGGCCGCACTCAGCAGAATATTACTGGCCAAACGATTATCTGAAGGCATAGCCATTCCCTGTTATGCAAAAAAAGGCACCATACACGAGCGCCCCCCTTCAGGGCCAGCGGCTCCGGCCTCTTGGCAAGTGCATCCGAGTTGTATAATATCCGCGCCCTGAATCGCGGAAGTGGTGAAATTGGTAGACACACTGGATTTAGGTTCCAGCGCTTCACGGCGTGAGAGTTCGAGTCTCTCCTTCCGCACCAACTTTTCAGGAGCAGACGTATGTCCGGCCTCCTTACCCTGCTGATCTTTCTGCTGCTGGGTTCTCTGTTACAAACACTGCTGCATCTTCCTGTTCCGGCATCCATTGTTGGTATGCTGCTGTTACTGCTGGCGCTGATACTGCGCGGCAAAACGCCGGATAATCTGCAGCGCATCACCCAAACGCTGTCGCCCCTGCTGCCTTTATTCCTGATTCCCGTCAGTGTTGGCATCATTACCCAAAAGCAACTGCTCGCCGAACATGGTCCCGCCCTGCTGGTTATTCTTGCGCTCAGCCTGATTCCCGGCGCCCTGCTCAGTGCGCTGATTATGCGCAAGGGAGGTAAATCAGGCTCATGACACATCTGTTCAGTCTGCCGTTATTCTGGGCCGCGCTTACCATTGCGTCTTTTCTTGCCGGCCAGCAACTCTACCGCCGCCTGGGTAACAACGCCTTTATTCCACCGATTCTGACCGGCGTTGTACTGGTCGTGACCTGTCTGGAGTTAAGCGGTGTTTCTTATCAGACCTATATGCGGGGCGGTGATTACCTGAACCAGATGCTGGGGCCTGTGGTGGTCATGCTGGCGGTACCGCTGTATCAGTTTATTCATACCATGCGTAAACAATGGCTGCGCATTGTTCTGGCGGTAACTCTGGGCAGCGGCACAACCGTAGCCTGTGCAGTGTTGCTGGCGCACTTCTGGATTGGTGATGACGCCATCACCCGCACGATCTACACAAAATCCATTACCACTCCGGTGGCACTGGCCATCAGCGAACAGGTCGGCGGCATCAACGCTCTGGCCTCAGCCTTTGTCATCATCACCGGAATTCTCGGGGCTCTGATGATTCCGTCCCTGTTAAAACTGCTGCGCATGGATGACCCGCAGGCCGTTGGACTGACACTGGGAATCTGCGCCCATGCCATTGGCACCAGTCGTGCATTGGAATTAGGACCACAGCAATCGGCCTATGCGGCAATGGCCATGACCCTGACCGCCACCCTGCATGCACTGGTATTGCCTTGGATTGTCTGACCACAAGCATCTATTGTTAAGGGACTTCGGCAAAGGACGCACTATGGGCCGCCACATAAAATACCTCTGGATGCTCGCGCTGGCGTCAACGCTGATGATCACAGTTGTTACCAGCCTCCTGCTGTATCTGCACGAAGTAAAACACCAGCAGGATGAGTTAGAGCGTCTGGCCGGCAGGTTCCTGCAACAATGGAAACTCAACTCCGACAGCCTGCCAGGCGCAGCCGAGCTGGGTTACCTGCGCAGCCAGGGGCTGGCGGTGCAGACCGGCGTATTGCATGACAATAAACTCAGCATCCGCCTGCCACCACAACCCGGAATCAGCAACGACGCCGTAACAAAAGCCGCGCAAGGCATCAGTGGCCTGCAACGGATGCATGACGAGCAGCACACCTATCTGCAGTACCTCCAGCCGCTACAGCCCGGTCAGGGTCTGGTTGTCAGTAAGTCACTATCTCAGCTGCGCCAGCATTATCTGCAGGGCTGGGTTGGTGCGGCACTGACCGATCTGGCCGTTATCATTATTCTGTTTGCTGGTTTCCATCATCTGGTCCGGCCATTGCGTGACCAGCTCGACCGCCAGAGTCTGCAGCACAGCCTCAGCTGGGAACATATGAGTGGCATTGCGGTGCGTCTCAGTGCTCAGCAGCTGATTCTGGATGCCAACCCGCGTTTTATTGAGTTGTTTGCCGATGATCACGATCAGCGCTTATCGGCAATTCAGCCCGAGGAAGAACAGCCACAGATTGCCCGTTACCTGCAGCAGGCGCTGGAAAGCCGGACGCTGGTCGACTTTGAGTGCACCCTGATTGATCGCCATGGCGACCATGGACGCTGGGCACTGCATGCCCAGCCATGGCACCTCAACGGGCGCGACTACATATTGCTGACCGGCGACGACATCAGTAAACGCCATCATATGGAAGAAAAGCTGCGCGCCGAGCAACAGCGGGTACGGGCTTATTTTGATTCAATGCAGACTCTGCTGCTGGTGTGCGACCAGCAGGGCAATATTCAGCGCATCAACCAGCCGGTACAGGATCTGCTGCAGATGGACAAAAAGCAGCTGTACAAACAGCCGCTGAGTTATCTGCTGCCCAAAACCCATGCCGCACGCCTGAGTCATGACTGGCAACAGCTACTGGGCAGTCACGCCAGCAGCCGGGCCTCGGAATTTCCGCTGGTTTCCGCCAGCGGCAAGGAATCAACCATCAGCTGGCGCCTGACCCGCATCAACAGTGGTGAACATCAGGAAGTACTGCTGGCCGGCCTCGACATTACCGAGGCGGTGGCCAACCAGCGGGCACTGGAAACCGCCAACGTACGCATCCGCGAGGCGCTGGAGCAGGCAGAAAGTGCCAACCGCAGTAAATCGATTTTCCTGGCCAATATGAGCCATGAAATCCGTACCCCAATGAACGGCATTCTTGGTGCCAGCGAGCTGCTGCTCGACTCGTCGCTGTCAGAAGACCAGCGCCACTATCTGGATATTATTCATAACTCATCCCACGCCCTGCTCGACATCATTAACGATATTCTCGACCTGTCGAAAATTGAATCCGGCAATCTGGAGATTGAACAGATTGATTTTGACCTGAACCGTCTGATCACCGACATCTATCAGCTGTTTAACGAACCGGTACGGCGCAAAGGATTATCGCTGCTGTATTACTATGACTCAGGTCTGCCCGCCAACTGGCGTGGTGACCCGAAACGGGTGCGCCAGATCATCACCAACCTGCTCAGCAATGCACTGAAATTCACCGAGAAAGGCCGTATTGAAATCCGCGTCAGCGGCCAACAGCAGGAAGACTTCCGCTATCTGCTGAATATCGAAGTACGCGACAGCGGGATCGGTATTGCACAGGACAAAACAGAACAGATTTTTTCCGCGTTCAAACAGGCCGATACCAGCACCAGCCGTCAATATGGCGGTACCGGATTAGGACTGACCATCAGCCGTCACCTGGCGAAAGCGATGAATGGCGATATAGGACTCAGTTCAGAAATCGGTCATGGCAGCACCTTTGTGCTGCAGTTACCGTTGCACGAAGGGCACGCACCGGAAAAAGAAAAACAACCGGCCGAAAAACAGAACCGTACCCTGCATGGCCGTGTGCTGCTGGCCGAAGACAACAGCGTGAACCAGAGAATTGCCGAACGCATGCTGAGCCGGCTGGGCCTGGTGTATACCACGGTATCCAACGGCGAGCAGGCCATCACCGAAGTACTGAGCAACGATTACGATCTGATTTTAATGGATGTGAACATGCCGGTGATGGATGGTATTACCGCTACCGAACGCATCCGCGATCTCAGCAGCCATAAAAACCATATCCCGATCATCGCCCTGACCGCCAATGCCATGCTGGAAGATAAAGAGCGTTGCCTGGCGGCCGGCATGAACGGCTTTATCAGCAAGCCCATCAGGCTGGATACCCTGGGCAAAGTGATCGCCGACTTCCTGCCCGCCAGAACCCAAGCCTGAAGCAGGCTCAGGTCAGCACTTCACCGTCAAAACGCCCGGCCAGAAATTCCTGCGCCAGCGCCAGCGCGGCGATCGCCCGGCCTTCGGTGCAGTCTTCGCGACTGTACAGTTCGTGCAGGTTGTTCAGCTTCCAGGGCACCAGTTCCAGCGGTTCCGGCTCGTCGCCTTCGAGCTTCGATTCGTACAGATCGCGGGCCACCACCACATCGATACCGCCGCTCATATAGCTGGGTGACAGGCTGAGTTTTTTCAGATGAATAAACTCCCGCGCGCCATAACCGATCTCTTCCTGCAGCTCGCGGTTACAGGCTTCGCGCAGACTCTCGCCCAGATCAATCGCACCTTTTGGCAACGTGAGGGTGTAATCTTCAATTCCGCCCCCATATTCCCGGATCAGGGCAATGGTATCGTTATCCAGCAGCGCGACCAGCATCACTGCGCCGCTTCCACCGGGCATCAGACGCTCATAGGTCCGCTCAACTCCGTTACTGAAGCGCAGATCGAAGGATTCCACCCGGAACAAACGGCTCTGCGCCACCAGATGACGCTGCAAAATCTGTGGTTTTTTATGCATAACAGCCCTGTTTTAATAGACATTCCGATTGCGAGTATAACCCTATGAGCCTGACCAACTGGCAACAAATTGATACCGTGCTGCTGGACATGGATGGCACTCTGCTGGATCTGCATTTCGACAATTATTTCTGGCTCGACCACCTGCCGGCGGTCTACGCCCAACAGCACGGCCTGAGCGAGGAAGAGGCCCTGGCTGAGCTGAACAAAAGCTTTGTCGGCCTGCGCGGCACCCTCGACTGGTATTGCCTTGATTACTGGACCGAACTCACTGGCCTGCCCATCGCCGAACTGAAGCGCGATGTGCAGCATAAGATCGGTTTCCGCCCGCACGTACAGGATTTCCTCGCCCGCCTTAAGCAATTGGGCAAACGCACCGTGATCGTCACCAACGCCCACCGTGACAGCGTAAACCTGAAAATGGAGCGAACCGGCCTTGATCAGCTAGTCGACCGCGTCATCAGCTCCCACGATTACCGCGAGCCGAAAGAAAGTCAGGCATTTTGGGATCACCTGCAGCGTGATGAAGGCTTCGATCCGGCCCGCACCCTGCTGATCGACGACAGCCAGCCTGTGCTAGAATCCGCCGCCCGCTGGGGCATCGCTTTCCTGCTGGCGATTTTCCATCCCGACAGCCAGAAAGAACCCAATACCGACAGCCGCTTCCCCGGCATTCATCATTTTGATGAGCTGGATTTTTAAGATATGACTGACAACAAAGAAAAGATCCGTCTCGACAAATGGCTCTGGGCCGCGCGTTTTTTTAAAACCCGCGCACTGGCCAAGGCCGCCATTGAAGGCGGCAAGGTGCATGTCGACGGCCAGCGCTGCAAGGTCAGCAAAACCGCCGAGCTGGGCGCCCGCCTCAGCATCCGTCAGGGCTTCGACCAGAAAGAAGTGCTGATCACCGCGCTGTCCGATCAGCGCCGCGGCGCACCGGAAGCCCGGTCGTTATACGAAGAAACCCCGGAAAGTATTAAACAGCGCATGGATGAAGCCGAACGGCGGCGCATTATGAAGGCCTCCATGCAGGTGCCCGACCACAAACCCAACAAGAAAGAGCGCCGCGATATGCGCCGCTTTGAGCACAATCAGGATTACTGACATGAGCAATACCAGCCGCGACACGCTGCAGCGTTTCAGCTTCGACAACACCGACATCCGCGGTGAGATTACCCACCTGCAGGACAGCTACCGCGAAGTGCTGCGCCGTCATCAGTATCCGCCGCGCATTGCCGTTGCCGTCGGTGAGCTGATGGCCGCTACTGCCCTGCTCAGCGCCAGCCTGAAATTTGCCGGACGCCTGACCCTGCAGATGCGCCTGCCGGGCAACGTCACTTTACTGCAGGCCGAAACCAACGAGAAAGGCCAGCTGCGCGCCATCGCCCGTTACGATGAGAGCGCCGGCGACAGCGAACTGCGCTTTGACGATGGTCAGCTGGTGATCACCATCGAGCCGGAACAGGGCCAGCGTTATCAGGGCATTGTCAGCATAAATGGCGGCAATATCGCCCAGGCGCTGGAAGAGTACTTCACCCAGTCCGAACAGCTGGGCAGCCACTTCTGGCTGGCCTGTGACGGTCAGACCGCCGCCGCGCTGATGCTGCAGAAAATGCCGACGCCCGCCGGTCAGGTCACCGATACCGATGCCTGGGACAGAGTCAGCCACCTGGCTTCCACCATCCGTAACGACGAACTGTTGGGACTGGATGCCGCCACCGTACTGCACCGCCTGTTCCACGAAGAGCAGACCCGTATTTACCCGGCCTCTGAGCTGAGCTTCTTCTGCACCTGCTCCAAGCCGCGCATCGCCAACGCCCTGCATCAGATGGGGTACGACGAGCTGAACAGCATGATTGAAGAAAACGGCAAGATCGATATCACCTGCGAATTCTGCCAACAGAGCTACGTCTTCGACCGGCCACAAATAGAAGAGCTGTTTCCGGAACGGAATCCACATTAAAAGTGGCGATAACCCGAGTCCTCATAAGGGGACTTTTCGGGACAGCCATTTCACCTCAAAAGACAGGGCTTAGCGTTTAACCAATTTTCTGGCATAATCACGCGCCTTCAACTTTGGGTTCGCCCGTGTACCCTCAGGGCGGTATAGAGAACATCAGAGTATGGCCACAAGCCGTGCGCTAATTATGAGGACCCGTTTGGGCACCGATATATGACCACTGTTTACACCGATTTATCGACACCGTTACTGGTAGAACAAGCAATCCTGCGTGGCGAAGGCCTGCTGCAGGACAACGGCGCACTGGTTGTTGAAACCGGTATCCGTACCGGCCGTTCTCCGATGGACCGCTTCATCGTCGAAGAGCCAAGCAGCAAAGACGCCATCGACTGGGGCAACATCAACCGCCCATTCGACGCCGACAAGTTCGATGCTCTGTGGGAACGCGTGGAAGAGTATCTGGCCCAGCACGACAGCTTCGTGTCACACGTACACGTGGGTTCTGATCCGCAGCATTACCTGCCGGTTAAAATGACCACCCAGACTGCCTGGCAGAACCTGTTTGGCCGTAACCTGTTTATCCGTCCGGAAACCTACAACCCTTCTGACAAAGAAGAGTGGCAGATCCTGAACGTACCAGGCTTCGAATGTGTTCCTGAGCGTGACGGCACCAACTCTGACGGCGCGGTTATCCTGAACTTCGCCCAGCGCAAAGTACTGCTGGCCGGTATGCGTTACGCCGGTGAAATGAAGAAAGCCATGTTCGGCGTGCAGAACTTCCTGCTGCCGGAAAAAGACGTGCTGCCAATGCACTGCTCCGCCAACGTTGGCGATGACGGCGACACCTGTCTGTTCTTCGGTCTGTCCGGTACCGGTAAAACCACCCTGTCTGCTGACCCTGAGCGTTTCCTGATTGGTGACGACGAGCACGGCTGGGGCAAAGGCACCGTATTCAACATCGAAGGCGGCTGCTACGCGAAAACCATCGATCTGTCTCAGAAAAACGAGCCGATCATCTGGAACGCCATCAAATTCGGCGCCATCGTTGAAAACGTTGTGATCGACCCGGTTACCCGTGTTGCCGATTACACCGACGTTTCCAAAACCGAAAACACCCGTTGCGCCTACCCACTGGAGCACGTTGAAAAACGCGTTCTGGAAAACATGGCCGGCGAACCTAAAGCGGTTATCTTCCTGACCTGTGATATGACCGGTGTACTGCCACCTGTTTCTATCCTGACCAAAGAACAGGCTGCTTACCACTTCCTGTCCGGTTACACCGCACTGGTTGGTTCTACCGAAATGGGCGGCAGCAAAGGTCTGAAGTCTACTTTCTCTACCTGCTTCGGCGCGCCATTCTTCCCGCGTCCTGCTGGCGAATACGCGGAACTGCTGATCAAGCGCGTTACCGAATTCGACTCTCAGGTTTATCTGGTTAACACCGGCTGGACTGGCGGTGCTAACGGTGCCGGCGGTGAGCGTTTCAGCATCCCGACTACCCGTGCTGTGATCTCTGCAATCCAGAACGGCAAACTGCGCGGCGTTGAAACCGAGACTGTGCCTGTGTTCAACCTGCTGGTTCCTAAGACTCTGGAAGGCGTTGACAGCAAACTGCTGAACCCACGCAACACCTGGGCCGATGCCGACAAGTACGACGAAGCTGCCCGCAACCTGGCTGCCCAGTTTGTAGAAAACTTCAAGAAATATGATGTCTCTGATGCCATCGTAGCTGCAGGCCCGCAGCTGGATTAATTCCTGCTTAGCGGCCAATAAAAAACGGGAGCTTCGGCTCCCGTTTTTTATTGCAGAAATTTATCGACAATAAGCAAATTGACCTCATAGACTAAATCTGCATAATGCCTTCGTCCCTAATGACAATCGAAAGGAACTAGTAATGTCATTCAAATTATTACCTGCGTCTATAATCTGTACTTCAGCTATTTTATTTGGGTGTGCAGCACCTGTAATGAAGTCTGTTGATTTAGGCTCCGCCCCCACACAAGTAAAACTAACCTATGATTCGGGTGATACCGGCATATCTCAAGCTCAAGTATTTTCCAATATCAGCAGTGCCATCACGAATGCTGCTGGATACAAAGCCAAGGGCTATTATCGTAACTCATCAGGGATATCTGATATCAAAGGGATGGAAGTAAAATCTCGCTGCATGACAGAATCGCAGTGCATGATCGGTTTATTATTCCAAAATGGTGAGCGTTATTCATCCACCAACAATGAATATGTAACCGTACAAGAAATAACAATCCCAGTCACGTTCAGTCGGGCAGATGGAAAGATAATTGCGCTCATCGATATTAATTACGGCGTAAATATTCTTGAAGCCAGAAACCCAGTATTTGTTCCGTATTCTCCGTTATTGGACAATGCCGCCCTGACGAGAGTATTTAAAAATATTGAAAAGATCCAACCTGAAATCTCGTTTTCTAAATCGTTTGCAGAAGAGTTGGTAATCGACAGCCAAGATAACGTCGTATATGGTAACTTCAAAAGGGTTTATGGTTTTTATAAGTACAACGAAGATGAGTCTAAAGATAAAATTGGAAAGACAAGTACCTTCAGTTTAAAAACAAACCAGGGACAGGTGCCATTAACTGCTGAAATATACCCCTCCCGAAAAGGAACTCTGTTGAATTACAACTTCACAATGACATATTCGGCTAAGCCTGATGGAACAACCAGCTATGAGCCTCAGGATATAGCGCCGATTAAAGCATCTATTAAGAATGTAGCAAGCATGTAATCGCACTGAACGGGAGCTTCGGCTCCCGTTTTTTATGGCTGTCATTTCTTATTCCGGATTGCCGCTCAGCGGAATCATGGTCTGAATAATAATCCGGATAACATCCTGCTGCGTGTTGACACCAAGCTTGTTAAAAACCGCTTTCATCTGGCTGCGTACGGTTTCCAGTGCAGTACCATTATGTTCTGCAATATCTGCCAGCTTAAGTCCGTTAACCAGACATAACGCCACCTGAGCTTCAGCATTGGTCAGAGCAAATATTTCTGCCAGCTGTCCGGCGGAGATGTTCATTTTCCCTCCGGGGTCGCTGATATATACCGTCGCATAGCGCTCTTCTCCGCTATGCATCGGGTGTCTGCCAGATTCTTCCGCAGCAGAAATAAACAGAACCAGTGGAAACGAAAATTGCGGGTGGGAAAAAGAAACGGTGGTAACGGTTGGTTTATCCTGCTCGGTTTCGCTGTGCAGAACATCCAGTACATTCTGCAGAGCAAACTCCAGTTGCTTCTGATTCTCGCGGTTATGAGCCTGCAGTTTATTGTCGACCAGAGAGAGTCCTTTGTGCTTACTGATAACAAATTCGGCAACCGAGTTGCAGAATTTTACCTCTCCATATTTATCGATCAGCAACATGCCCATAGGCATTTTGGATACCAGCGACATCAGACTGTGAGCTTCGCTACGGGCATTGCCTAATTCCCGCTGAATTAAAACGGAGCGACAGATATGCGGAGAAATAAGCCGCATGATCCTGATTTCTTTGTCTGTATATGCGGGCGCATTAAATGAACGGTGTACCGCCAGTCCAACACGGATTTCATTGTCTTTATGCAGATTGACAGCGGAGATATGGCCGATATCCGCAGGCTTCAGAATAAACTGATAATATGAAGGGCTATTATTTTTTAACTCTGCTGCCGGCAATATTGTGACATCATTTACCGGAGTTTTGATAAGAGAAAACGTATTATCGTAACGCCCAAGTCCGGCATTATAAGCAAGCGCAAGAATGCGGCTGATACCATGTATGCTGATGATCTTCCGGCTGCCGGAGTTCTGATTCTCGATGATCAGCACACTGGATCTTGACTGTGTCAAAAGGCAGAGTTTTTCCATCACCACCTCCCAGTGCCTGGGTTTGTACGAGGCTTCATAAATATCCCCGACAAAATCCAGCAAATCATCCTGCATAACAACTCCGGATAACAGGCTTGTCCGGATAACAAACGTATTCCGGTTAAACCCTGGTAAATTTTCTGACATTGCTGCAGCGGAATATATTCATCCAACTATCAGCAACAGATTTCATACATATAAGTAATAGCAGAATACCTGCTCACATCCTCCTGTCCACCCACATAACCCATATGGGGGATGCCCTCTCAGGCTGTGCAGGTAATGATATCGACATACGCCTGCATGCGGATTTCCGCTCAGATTGATTACAAATAAATAAGGACTTCAGCCATGAAATTACTGCCACTGGTTTTTATCTCCAGCTGTAGCCTGCTTACTGCCTGTGGTGGTAGCAGTGGAGGCTCTGACAGCGACAACGATGACGACAACAGCACACCGGTGAATACCGCCCTGTTCGTTGATTCAGGCGTAGCCGGGCTCAATTACAGTTCGCCCAGCCATCAGGGCATCACCAATACGCTGGGCGCTTTCTCCTATGAACCGGGTGAAACCACCACCTTCAGTTTTGCCGGGCTGACACTGGGCAGCATTACCATTGCTGAAGGTACAGGCACGCTGACGCCACTGGATTTATTTAATACCAGTGATGTAAATGATCAGCGGGTGAAAAATACGCTGGTGCTGCTGCAAAACCTTGATAGTGACGGTAATGCCCAAAACGGCATTACATTGCAGCCATTTCCGGAAGGCAGCGGAGCTGATATTTCCGCGCTGGATTTAGCCGCCGACTCGGCCGATTTCAGCAGCGCGTTACTCAGTGCCGCCTTTCCTTATGAATCCGAACGTGAGCTGATCTCCGAAGAAGATGCCCTGGCTCACTTCGAACAAAGCCTCAGCGCTATTAATGCCGGACTGCAACTGACCGGCACCTGGCTGGAGCGTAATGACAACGGTGAAATCCGCTACAAATATACCTACGAAAGTAATGGCAATATGACTGCGGTCAGTTATTCAAACTGCACTGACGACGACTTTTACCGTGCACCAACCGAAGCGTCGGTGAATCGTAATTGTCGTGTTTCCAGCGCCTCCTACACCTATGAGTTTTCTGAGCGGGTACTGACCATCTACAGTAATGGTGAATTCGCCGATCGCTGTACCGTGCTGCGCTCAAGTGAGTACGCCTACGATGCCACCTGCACCACCGATGAATTTATTCACCTGGAGCGCGTCATTACTGAACTAAGCAACAACCTGATTGCCGACAGCTACCGGCTGGTCACGGTTGGCAGCAGCAGTTTCAGTGAACTTACATTCGACAAAGAGAGCGGTACCGGCTCCTACCAGAGCTATACCGATGGCATCGCCGGCAGTGGCAACACCGACTCCGGAACCTTTACCTGGTCCGCCTCCGGAAATACGCTGACGTACTCCGGCACTCACGAAGACGGCATCGCCACTTTCGCCGATACCCTGACCCTGAAAAATAATAACGCCGGCATCCGTGGTGCACTGGTAACCACCTCTGCCGCAGAGGAAGGTACAACCCAGCTGTTGATTCCTTACTTTGACAGCAGTCTCGCCGCTAACTTTTTTAGTCAATCGTTATATGGGATTTACGATGCTGTCAGTGGCGTCTGTCTGGCGGTTTACGACGGTGGTACAAAACTGGACAACGCTGGCAACAACGATATCTGCAAATACGATCCGGCCGACTTCGGCAACACCACAGCCTCCATTAACTTCACCGAGCGTCATGGTTCACTGGTACTGAGCGAAGGTGGTGAAGATGATATTTGCTGGCCGGTATCGCGCATTATCACCTCCGAAAACGGCAGCTACACCCTGATGGCCTGCTCACCGGATAATGGCGGCCCGGACAGCTTCAACTACCAGCTCTGGTACACACTGTGATTGCCAGATAACTGAAAAAACGGGAGCTTCGGCTCCCGTTTTTTTTATGCCTTTGACCGGCGTCACAACTGCACAGTCTGTACATTGAGCCGGCACGAATCCGTCGTTAGACTCCGTCTTCCAAAATTTCTGATAACTCTCTGACAACAAGGAACTGTTATGGCCTTCTGGGGAATTCTTACCGGCGTACTCTGTATTGCCGCCATTATTGCATTGGGTTTTTTCCGTGCTGCCCAGCACATGAAAGTTGAGCGTATGCGCAGTGAGCTGGAATCTCAGGGCGTGGCTGCTGAAGATATCAGCAGCCGTCTTGATTCCATCACTTACGATATTCCCCAGCAGGTTGCGCCGTCGCTGGTGATTGCTGCAGTTATTTCTTTTGCGTTTGGCATGTTCAATCAGGTGTTTTTCTACGCTGAGCCGGGTTTTGTGTACCACGTACGCACCATCACCGGTGAAGAAAAAGTAGTCTCAGACGTGGGCTACAACACCTACCTGTTCGGCCGCTATAACGCCTGGAAACGATCGATGACGGTACAGGCTGTTGTCGGTAAACGTGAAGAACTGACAGCCGAGCGTGACGATGCCTTCGCCAGCGCACTGCTGCCACCACTGAACATTATGTTCCTTGATCAGGTGGATGCTGATGCCGAAGCCACCGTGCGTTTTTCCATCCCGCAGGATCAGGAGCACTTCCTGAAACTCGCCCACGAATACCGTTCTCCGGAAAATCTGCTGCGCACCGCACTGATTCCGGCCTTTAAAGAAACGCTGCAGTCCACCGCATCGCTGATGGGTGCCGAAGAATATTATTCCGGCGGCCGCTCAGGGTTTAACTCTGAATTTGAAAATCAGATGGCTAACGGGATTTACATCGTCAAACGGGAAGAGCAGCTCAGCCGCAGCAACCGTAAACAAAAATCCTCTGCCAATGCCGCACTGGGCGAAGAGCAACAGGATTATGGTGACGAAACCAAAATCGAATTTGTGGTTATGAAACAAGTCGACGAAAACGGCATTCCAAAACGCAAAGTGCAGAAGTTCACCAACTTCGGCATTACCGTACTGGATGCCCGCGTCACCGATATGCGTCCTAACAAGAAATTCGTTGAACGTATGCAGCTGAAGCAGAAAGCATCCGCCGACCGTGCGATTGCCCGCGAGCAGCGTATCCAGGAAGAAGAACAGCGCCTGCTGGCCATCGCCAAAGGTGAGCGTGAAGTGGCCGAACGTCAGGCCAAAGCCAAGGTAGAGCAGATTCAGCACACCACCGAAGCGGAAACCGAAAAGCAGCTGGCCATTACCGGTGCCGAAAAGCTGAAAGAACAGGCTGAAATTGCCAAAGAAACCGCCCAAATCGAACTGGAGAAAGCGCGCATCGAAGCCGAAACCCAGCGCACTCTGGCGGACGCTGAAGCCTATCAGAAGAAAGTGATTCTGCAGGCCGATAACGCCCTCGCGCAGAAACTGCAGGCCGAAGTTGAAATCCAGAAACTCTGGGCCGAAGCCTTTGCCAAACGTCAGGTGCCAACCAACGTCTTTGGTGGCAATGGCAGCGGCGGTGCACCGGTTGGCTCCGATGCCGAAACCAAAGCTTTTATGCAGATGCTGACCCTCGATGCCGCCAAACGTCTGAATTACGACCGCGACATCACCAAAGCCAAGAAGTAAGTCATACTTTTTGCCGGGCTCAGCACATGAGCCCGGCCCACAAGTCCGTTATACTCCCCCCGGTTTTATCGTTTCCCCTGAGAGTGTTATGAGTCACGAATCCATCGGTTCCCGTATTGCTGAAGAACTGGGCATCCGCCCACAACAGGTTGCAGCCGCTGTCGCGCTGCTGGATGAAGGTGCAACGGTGCCCTTTATTTCCCGATACCGTAAAGAAGTCACCGGCTCGCTGGATGACACTCAGCTGCGTACGCTGGAAGAGCGTCTGCGTTATCTGCGCGAGATGGAAGACCGCCGCGCCTCAATCCTGAAAAGCATCGAAGAACAGGGCAAACTGAGCGACGAGCTGAAGCGAGATATTTTAAGCGCCGACACCAAAACCCGCCTCGAAGACCTGTACCTGCCCTACAAAACCAAACGCCGCACCAAAGGCCAGATCGCCATCGAGGCCGGTCTGCAGCCACTGGCTGAAGCGCTGCTGGATAACCCGGCGCTGGACCCGGAAGCCGAAGCCGCCGGATTCCTCAACGCTGAACAGGGCGTGGCCGATACCAAAGCGGCCCTCGACGGTGCCAAGTACATTCTGATGGAGCGCTTCGCCGAAGACGCCAACCTGCTGGCCAAGCTGCGTACCTTTATGCAGCAGGAAGCTACCCTGTCGGTGCGTGTTGTTCCTGGTCAGGAAGGTGCGGGGGCCAAATTTGCTGATTATTTCGAACATGATGAAGCGCTGAAAGGTGTGCCCAGCCACCGTGCACTCGCCATTCTGCGTGGCCGTAACGAAGGCATATTGAGCTTCTCGCTGGTCACCGGTGATCCCTCCGACAAACTGACGCCAAGCCCGTGCGAAGGCATGATCGCCTCACATTTTAATATCGAACAACAGGGCCGTGCCGCCGACCGCTGGCTGGCCGAAGTGGTGAAATGGACCTGGCGCATCAAACTGCTCACTCACCTCGAAACCGAGCTGATGGGCAACCTGCGCGAAAGCGCCGAAGAAGCGGCGATTAAAGTCTTTGCCGATAACCTGAAAGACCTGCTGCTGGCCGCTCCGGCTGGGCCGAAAGCCACCATCGGCCTCGATCCGGGTCTGCGTACCGGGGTGAAAGTCGCGGTGGTCGATGCCACCGGTAAAGTGGTCGATCACTGTGCGATCTTCCCGACACCACCACAAAACCGTATCGCTGAGTCCGAAGCCGTGCTGATGGCCTTAATCAGCAAACACAATGTTGAACTGATCGCCATCGGTAACGGTACCGCCAGCCGCGAGACCGATAAATTCGTCGGCGATATGCTGAAGAAATTCAAAGCCACTCAGGTACAGAAAGTGATGGTGAACGAGGCTGGTGCTTCCGTTTACTCCGCGTCTGAGCTGGCGGCGAAAGAATTTCCGGATCTCGACGTAACCATCCGCGGTGCGGTGTCCATTGCCCGCCGTCTGCAGGACCCGCTGGCCGAGCTGGTGAAAATCGAGCCAAAGTCCATCGGTGTCGGCCAGTATCAGCACGATGTAAACCAGAGCCAGCTGGCACGCACGCTGGATGCGGTGATCGAAGACTGTGTGAACTCGGTCGGTGTTGATCTGAACACCGCCTCAGCGCCACTGCTGACACGTGTTTCCGGCCTGAACAGCACTCTGGCGAACAATATTGTTGCCTTCCGTGATGCCAACGGTGCCTTTAACAGCCGCGCCGATCTGCTCAACGTGCCACGTCTGGGCGGTAAAACCTTCGAACTGGCAGCCGGTTTCCTGCGCATTATGAACGGCAGCAACCCGCTGGATGCCTCGGCCGTGCACCCGGAATCTTACCCGGTGGTGGAGAAGATCGCGCACCAGTTCTCGCGTGATGTTGCCAGCCTGGTCGGCGATGGCGCGCTGCTGAAGTCGGTTAACGCCGCGCAGTTTACCGACGACAAAGTCGGTGAAATTACCGTTAAAGATATTCTCAATGAGCTGCAGAAACCGGGCCGCGATCCGCGTCCGGAATTCAAATTCGCCCAGTATCAGGAAGGCGTGGAAGAGATCAGAGATCTGAAGCCAAACATGGTACTCGAAGGGGTAATCACCAACGTCGCCGCCTTCGGTGCTTTCGTCGATATCGGCGTGCATCAGGATGGTCTGGTACACATTTCCGCACTGTCCGACACCTTCGTCAAAGACCCGCGTGATGTGGTGAAAGCCGGCGATATCGTCAAAGTTAAAGTGATGGAAGTGGATGTCGCGCGTAAGCGTATCGGCCTGTCGATGCGTATGAGCGACGATGCCAATGACCGCGCCAACGAACGCACACCCGGCGAAAAACCGCAGCGCAATGGCCAGCGGGCGAACGGTGCGCCAAACCGCAACAGCTTTGGTGATAAAGCCCAGGCTCAGGGCGCGATGGCCGGTGCGCTGGCTGCCGCGTTTGCCAAAGCAAAGAAATAACCTTCACCAGCATGACACTGGCTCCCCACAGAGATGCTGCGGGAGCCAGGCATTCTCTTGCAGGCAACAATGAATACCACCAGCCTTACCGTTGGGAGGTATCGTCCGCCGGCAATTTCCCCCTATAATCCGGCGATCTGTGTTTCTGCCCCGAGGCGACTTTGGCTAATTATCAACAAGCCCTGAATCTGTTCAGCGAACCGCAACATCTGGCACTGCTAGCACGTTTACAGCGTGGTATCGAAAAAGAAGGCTTACGCTGCTCACCTCAGGGCATCATCAGCCAGAAACCGCATCCGAAAGGGCTGGGTTCGGCACTGACCCACCCAAGTATCACCACCGACTACTCCGAAGCTCTGCTGGAATTTATTACGCCGGTATTCGAAAGCGCTCACGAGGCCCATGCCTATCTGAGTATTGCTCACCGCTACGCGTACAAACAGCTGGACGGCGAGCTGATCTGGCCAAGCTCCATGCCCTGTATTCTGCAGGGTGAGATGAGCATTCCGATTGCCCATTACGGCAGTTCTAACCTCGGCCAGCTCAAGCATGTTTACCGTCATGGTTTGTGGCACCGTTATGGCCGTACCATGCAGACCATTTCCGGTATTCACTACAATTTCTCGCTGCCGGCGGACATCTGGCCGCTGCTGCAGGCCAATGATGAACGCGGCGATCAATACAGCCCGCAGAGTTATATCTCGGCGCGTTATTTTGGGCTGATCCGTAATTTCCGCCGCTATTCGTGGCTGCTGATGTACCTGTTCGGCGCCTCGCCAGCAGTGTGCGCCAGCTTCCTCGCCGGGCGTGATCACAAGCTCGACCGCCTCAATGAGCACAGCCTGTATGCGCCTTATGCAACATCGTTGCGCATGAGCGATCTGGGTTATCAGAACAATGCCCAGTCTGATCTGATGGTGTGCCACAACACCGTCGACAGCTATATCAAAACCCTTGGCAAAGCGATCAGCGCGCCGGTTCAGGCCTACGAAGAGATTGGTCTGCAGGACGAGCACGGCCACTACAAGCAGCTGAACACCAATCTGCTGCAGATCGAAAATGAATACTACAGCGATATCCGTCCCAAGCGCGTTGCCCGCAATGGTGAAAAACCGCTGCAGGCGCTGGATAAATACGGCGTCGAATATATTGAAGTGCGCTGCACTGATGTGAACCCTTTTATGCCGCTGGGTATCGACGTGCCGCAGATGCAGTTTATGGATCTGTTCCTGACCTGGTGTCTGCTGCAGCCAAGCCCGGATATCGACGAAGACGAATACTGGCGCATCAAACGCAACCAGCAAAAAACCGTGATGGAAGGCCGTCGTCCGGGCCTGATGCTGGAACAGGGCGGCAGCGATATCAGCCTGCAGCAATGGGGCATGACCATACTCGACGAGATGAAAGAGCTGGCCATCATGATGGACCGCGCCAGCGGTGAAACTTTCCATATCGACACTCTCGGACAACAGCGCCTTAAGCTGGCCGACAGCCGCCTGACGCCGTCTGCGCAGGTATTGCTGCAATTACAGGAAAGCAGTCTGGAGTTTGCCGAGCTGACCCTGCAGCAGGCTGAACGTCACCGCAAAACCCTGAGCGAAAACCTTGGCCCGCAGGTCTACCAGCAATGGCAGCAAATGGCGCGCGATTCGCTGGCGGCACAGGAAGAACTGGAGCAGTCAGACAACATGCCATTTGCCGAATATTTAGCGCATTATCTGCAGCGCTGAGCGGAGCGGCAGGCAATAAAAAGGGAGGCATTGCCTCCCTTTTTAATTTTCACGGTGAATTCCCTACCGTTAATTCTGCACCCTTAATTCTGTGCTCTTAATTCTGTACGACGAAATTACTGAAATATAAATCGTCGATCAGTGGCGAACCTTCCAGCTGCACCATCAGCGCCCGTACTTCATCCAGTGCAACTTTACGCAATGACTCTCGCCCCTGCGAGCTGTTCATGGTTTCTGATTCCTGCGCACTCAGCAGCATCACCAGGTTATTGCGGATATAAGGTTTATGCTGACTGACAGCCGCTGCCGCTTCATTACCGGAGACCTTCAGCGCGATTTCGGTACGCAGATATTTCATCCGCCCGGTGCTGCCATAATTCACCACAAACGCCGGTTCCAGATGAATATACTTGGTCTGATTTGCTACCGCCGTTTCCTCCTCTGCCTGAACAACCTGGCTTATACCTGCCGTTGTCATCAGCAGCCCCAGCATCAGTCCCGTTGCTGACATTAACTTCCAAAACCTGCGGAACATACCGCCACTCCTCCTGACTAATTTGAGCCCGTTAATACGGATTTAACAGCACCTGACCCGGTCGCCTCGGCTGCCGCCCTATTGATCTTAGACCAGATCCTCCGGATTGTGGCTGTGTTAGACTTCAACCAAACTAGGCGAGAAGCGCCGGATCGTGGAATTTTTATGAAAACATTTCTGAAATCACTGTCATTACATCACGGCTATCTGGCCGGCTTTCTGTCCTGCGCTGCCCTGCTCGCAGCCGCTTACTACTTTGAATACGCACTCTATCTTGAGCCCTGCCCGCTGTGCATGGTACAGCGACTGGCAACACTCGCCATCGGGCTGGGTTTTCTGGCCGCATTTATCGCGCGCCAGCGGGGCGACAAACCGGCCAGCTGGGCGTTGCGTATCGCGTTAATATTCACTTTGTTGTCTGCCATCGGTGGTGTCTGGGTCGCCGATCACCATGTCTGGCTGCAGAATCTGCCACCGGAAGATGTTCCGGCCTGTGGTCCCGGATTCGATTACCTGATCGAAACACTGCCGCTGAGCGAGCTTATCGGTGTAATGCTGCGCGGTAACGGTAACTGCGCCGATGTATCCTGGAGCTTTGTTGGTCTGAGCATGCCGGAATGGACGCGTCTCTGGTTCCTGGGTTATGCCCTTGCCGCTGCTTTTGCCCTGTTCCGCGTCTGGCCACGTCAGCGCTGAGCAGAACGCTGAAGAGCAAGCAGAAAACCTTGATTTCACAAGGCGGAAAACAGAAAAAAGCTGCTTGCTTCGCCCTTTTTGACCGGCCTATAGTGTCTGCATACCCTCAGAACAATAATGCTGTGACCCGGAACACCAAAGCAGGGTCGCCAAGGAGAAGAACATGCTGG
Source organism: Thalassolituus sp. ST750PaO-4 (assembly GCF_020320405.1). Taxonomy (NCBI): domain Bacteria; kingdom Pseudomonadati; phylum Pseudomonadota; class Gammaproteobacteria; order Oceanospirillales; family Oceanospirillaceae; genus Thalassolituus; species Thalassolituus sp. ST750PaO-4. The sequence goes on along the minus strand of NZ_JABVCB010000005.1, from coordinate 543,933 downwards.
AAGGTTGCAAAACTGCACAGGAACGCTGGGGCGGCGTTCATAAACTGATTGATAGCTGGCTCAGCGGTCGTCAGGAACTGATCGTTTTATTCTGCAATCTGTCTGCCAGCAAACCGCTGTCAGCAGAACAACCGCTGGGGCCGGGCATTCAGCGCTTCTGCCAGAGCATGATGGATTACTGCTCCGCCGGTCATTTTGAAATTTACGAGCAACTGATCAACGAAGCCAAAGAATATGACGATGGCGGCCTGGAACTGGCTTCCACACTGGTTCCCAAACTCGACGAACTGACCGGACGCTGTGTCGATTTTAATGACACCTACGACCAGCACTGCACCTTTGAAGAACTGGCGCAGCTGCCAAAAGATTTATCAGCAATCGGTGAAATTCTGGAAGAGCGTTTTGAACTGGAAGACCAGTTAATCGAACGCCTGCACACCATTCATCGCGAACTCGTGACCGAATAACGCTTCCTGCTTTTGCTCTCTGGTTCCCGCGCATGGCGGGAGCCGCACAATCCCACCAGACGAACTACACTGATACAGAATTTATCTGCAACGGGTTTGCCATGATTCTGCGTGTGCGGCATTTATCTTCTGCCTTACTTCTTTCTCTGACCCTGCTCCTGAGCGCCTGCGACGGTGGTAAAGCGCCCGCCGATATCCGTGAAGTTGCGCGTCAGGGTGCCTATTCCATGCGTTTTTCAGCCAACGGGAATGAACTGATGGTGGGCAGCCTGCATCATGGTGCCAGTCTGTGGAGTATCAGCCCGCCAGAGCGCCTGATTGACTGGAATCACAAAGCCGATGACTACAGCAGCATCACCAGCAGTGCGTTTTCTCCGGAAGGTAACTTTGTTGCCACCACCGACAACCGCACCATCGTTCTCTGGGCACGCGACAGTGGTGAGGCTGTGTGGTTCTGGAATTCACCCGGCGATATCCAGGACATCGCCCTGACCAGTAACGGCAGCTACGCACTGCTGGCGATGGCCGATTACACCGCCACACTGTTTGATATTAAGAATGGTGGTATTCGTTTGCGTCTCGCGCATGATGGTACGGTTTACGATGTCAGCGTCAGCGATAACAGCCTGCTCGCCGCCAGCGCCAGCGACGACCTGAACGCCCGTATCTGGAATCTGGAAAACGGTAAATTACTGCATCAGCTCAAACACAATAATCAGGTAAAAACCGCTCAGCTTTCTGCCGACGGACGCCTGCTGTTTACTTCGGCATTAAATGAAAGCGGCAAAATCTGGGATGTTGCTTCCGGGCGTTTATTACAACAGATTGACCGCACCCGTGGTCATTACAGTGCCGCTCGCTTTTCCGCCAATAACAGCCAACTGTTAACCGGTAACAGTTCCGGCCAGATCGAGTTGTGGAACACTGCTGATGGCACACGCAGCCAGATCTGGCGGGCGAGCCCGCGTGATACCTGGGTAAGCAATAATGTTCTGGTCGAAGACGTTGCCTTTCACAACGACGAATGGCTGGCCGCAGGCTCGAACGGACTGCTGTATTTTCTGCGCTAGAGTCATTCAGTACCCGTCAGAAGCAGGCGTTCAGCGCGCCTGATCAATCTCTTTTTTATGCTGATCCACCAATGCCTGCACGCCCTTGGCATCGTCCAGCAGTTTGGGAATATCCGCCGGATTTACCGTCATAGGTAGCCCGGGCAGTGGCGCTGCCGGTTCCTGCTGTGGTTTTTTCCCGCTGTCGGCTTCGCCGTCTTTGTCCGGCAGTTTCACGCTCTGAATCACATTCGCTGCAGTATCAATCTCCACCGCCTGCACCGCTACGCCTTCGGGCAGGTCGTCACCAAAGTGCCAGACACCATCCTTATCCTGCCACTTATAGTAAGTTTGCCGTGTATCTTCGGTCGACAGCAGCTCTTGCTTATCATCGAACGACATCAGTGGTTTGCCATCCGGGCCTTTAATAAAGTAAGGCGCCGCAACTGCCAGCCCCAGAATAAACAGCATAAAAGCTATTTTACTTTTCATTTGATCATCCTTGTGATTCATTCCACGGCCAGAGATTATAACCTATGCTACAAATGCGCTGGGCAAAAAGCGCCCGTAATAATTATAGGTATACCCGGAGTCTGTTGACACTCAGTTCAGTACATCAGGCCCAGGGGAAACAGGGATATTTAAGTGACAGAAACGCTAACGCCACAAGATGCTCCGGCAACGGTCCGGGTTATCAGTCGCGCGGCTCCTGTTCGCATAATGATTGCGAACGCCAAAGGCGGCTGTGGCAAAACCACCATGGCAACCAATCTGGCCAGTTACTTTTCCCGGCAGGGTGAAGTCACGGCGCTGATTGACTATGATCCGCAGGGATCATCCATGGACTGGTTACAGGCACGTGATCAGCATCTGCCCAAAATCAGTGGAGTGCCGGCTTTTCAGCGCCACGTGCCCAGTGCATCGACCAGGGTCTGGAGCCTGCGTGTTCCGGCCAACACCAGCCGTGTGATTCTCGATACTCCTGCTGGCCTTGCCGGTAACGAATTATCCGACCTTATTCAGCAGGCTGACCTGATTGTTATTCCGGTGATTCCTTCCGCCATCGACATCCGTGCCGCCACCGGTTTTATCCGTGACGTACTCCTTTCCCGGGCTTATCGGATTAATCCGAAGCCCATCGCTGTGGTCGCTAACCGGGTGCGTAAAAACACGCTGATTTATGCCAAGCTCGAACGCTTCCTTAACAGCCTGCAAATTCCTTTTATCGCCGCACTGCGCGATACTCAGTTCTATGTCCGTGCCAGTGAGCATGGATTAGGTCTGATCGATTTCGATCAGCAGGATTCAAAAGACGAAAAAGAATGGCAGCCTTTGCTGCAATGGTTGACTAATACCATTGAAAATATTCGTCTCCAGAGCGAAAAAGACAAATAAATTCACCTAAAATAAATAGATGATTTTAATTCATTTCGTATAATGCCCCGACGATCAAACCCGAATGAGGAATTGCACATGGCCGCCCGCAAAAAAGCACCTGCAAAAAAAACCGCTCAACCCAAAGCAAAAGCCGCTGTAAAAACAGTTGCTAAAGCTGTTGTTAAGAAAGCAGTAGCAAAAAAACCTGTTGCCAAAAAAGTTGTAGCGAAGAAGCCGGTAGCGAAAAAAGCGGCGGTTAAAAAAGTCGTTGCTAAAGCAACTGCTCTGAGTGCAGTACAGCAACTGGAAAAAGATATCGCAGCACTGCAGGCCAAACTGGCTACTGCCCGTGCCAAAGAGCTGAGCGATGCAGAGAAAGCCGTTGCCAAAGCAACTGCCACTCAGGCCAAAGCCAATGAAAAACTGGCCAAAGCCAATGCCGCACGCAAAACCGTTGCCGACAAAGTAAAGGCCAAGAAAACCCCTGCCGGTGTTCGCCAGCTGGAAACCGCCCGTAGCCGTGTTGAAGCAGCTAAAACCGAAGCGGCTGCAGCAAAAGAAGCTGCAGTTGCTGCCAAAGCTGCAATGGCAGCTCTGACTCTGGAAACAAAATCTCGCGCGGCACTGGACAAAGTCATCGCTGATTTTGAAAAAGCTCAGGCTAAACTGGCAACCAAAGCACCGGCCAAAAAGAAAGCCGTTGCCCGTAAGCCTGCCGTGAAAAAAGCCGTTGCTGCTCAGCCAGCTGCTCCTGCTGCTGCCGAAAAACCAGCGGCTGCCAAAAAAGCTCCGGCTAAGAAAGCCGCTGCCAAACCTGCCGCCAAGAAAGCAACTGCTGCAAAACCTGCAACCAAAGCCGCTGCTAAACCTGCAGCAGCCAAACCAGCGGTTAAGAAAGCGGCCGCCAAGCCTGCAGCGAAAAAACCAGCTGCGAAAAAGCCAGCCGCTAAACCAGCAGCTCCTGTCGCCGCTGCTGAAGCAGAAGTGAAAGACGTTGCCGTTGAAGCTGCAAAGGTTGAAGCACCGGCTGTTGCAACTCCTGTTGTTGAGAAACAGACAGCTGAAACACCAGTCGTTGAAAACGCAAAAGTTGAAGCACCTGTAACAGAAGCGCCGGCAGCACCAGTAGCCGAAACTCCTGCTACTGAAACTCCGGCTGAAGACAGCGACAAGTCCAGCCTGTTTGGTAATAACTAAGCTGCTGCATTGTCATTACCTGGCGAAGTTACTTCGCCAGTAATAACAGCTGTTGTAAAAGAGGCCCACGGGCCTCTTTTTTTTGTGCCGTCACTGAACCGTTATCGGCCATCGTGATGTTCTGCAGTAACGTCAGGTTAACTGCACTGCAATCTGCCTGCTCTGTCAGTGTCTGCTGTTGCAGCCAGGTGAATATCAGCCGTATAGCTTCCTGCTCTGCCTGTAATTCACTTTGCAGTAATTGCTTACGTAATACAGCCTGCTGCGAACGCAGCGGTTCGGCATTTAAATGTGAACGTGCCTGCCGTATTGGCAGAATCACCTGCTCACGCCAACGAAAGTAGTCACCGGCTTCCGCCAAACTGTCTGGTAACAAACATTGCTGCTTACCCAGCCACAACGCCGTCAGCAGCAGCAACACATCCATACCGGCATCATTCTGCAGGTTCAGCAACGTCTGCGGTACTCCGGGGCGTGCATAAAATGTCAGGGCGAACTCCCACAGTGGGTTATCACCGCTTTCTGTGGCAAACTGCGCCGCCATTGCCGTCACCTTTAATTAGCCAAGTTATGATCGAATTTAATCAGGTTTCCCTGCAGCGCGGAACGCAAACTCTGCTCAAAGACTGTCAGCTGCGTATTCACGATGGGCAGAAAATGGCACTGATCGGTCCGAACGGGGCCGGTAAGTCGAGTTTATTTGCACTGCTGAACGGTGAACTGCAGGTGGACGGTGGCGATCTGTACATTCCGCCAAAGTGGCGCATTGCCCATATGAGGCAGGAAGTGGAAGCCAGCGAGCGCAGTGCGCTGGATTACGCGATGGATGGCGATGCCATTTACCGCCGCATCGAGCACGGCATTGCCAACGCCCAGAATGATAACGATCTGACCCACTGGCTGGATCAGATGGATCAGCATCAGGGCTACAGCGTGCCGGTAAAAGCCGAGCAACTGCTGCACGGTCTGGGCTTCAGCAAAGAAGAATTGCAGCGTCCGGTTAAAAGCTTTTCCGGTGGCTGGCGTATCCGCCTGAATCTGGCGCAGGCGCTGATGATGCCGTCCGATTTACTGCTGCTCGACGAACCAACCAACCACCTGGATCTCGAAGCAACCCTGTGGCTTGAGCAGTGGCTGAAAAATTATCCCGGCACACTGTTATTTATTTCCCATGACCGCGATTTTATCGACGGTGTTGCCAACAATATTGTTCACCTGCATCAGCAGACGCTGACGCTCTATCCAGGCAACTACAGCGCTTACGAGCGTATCCGTGCGGAAAAACTCGCACAGCAGCAAACACTGTTTGAAAAACAACAGGTGCGTGTGGCCGAGATCGAACAGTTCGTTGCCCGCTTCCGCGCCAAGGCCAGTAAAGCCAAACAGGCACAGAGCCGCTTAAAAGAATTGCAACGCATGGAGTTGATCGCGCCGGCGCATGTGGATTCACCTTTCCGCTTTGAATTTCCGTGCTACGAAAAAATGTCAGCGCCACTGCTGGCCATTGATCATGCCGCACTGGGTTATGCCGGCAAAACCATTCTGCCCGATGTGCGCCTGTCGATTGTACCGGGTCATCGCGTTGGTCTGCTCGGCCCTAACGGCGCGGGTAAATCAACGCTGCTGAAAACCCTGTGCAACGAAATTGCCATGCTCAGCGGTGAACGCTCCGAAGGCGAACATCTGCGCATTGGTTACTACGCTCAGCACCAATTGGAATCTCTGGATGTGAAAGCCTCCGGCGCGCTGATATTGCAGCGTTTAAAACCGAAAGCATCCGATCAGGAAATCCGTAATTTCCTCGGCGGTTTTGGTTTTCATGGTGATAAAGCACTGGAAGTGATTGAGCCCTTTTCCGGGGGCGAAAAAGCCCGCATGGCGCTGGCCTGTGTCGCCTGGATGAAGCCCAACCTGCTGATTCTGGACGAGCCGACCAACCATCTGGATATCGAAATGCGCGAAGCCTTAACGCTGGCGCTGCAGAATTTCCCCGGTGCGATTTTAATCGTCAGCCACGACCGTCACTTATTAAAAGCAACCGTCGATGAATACTGGCTGGTCGATAACGGCAAGGTGCAGGAGTTTGATGGCGACCTCGACGATTACCATCACTATCTGCAACAGCGGGAAGAGATGCCTGCCGACAGCAGCGACGGCACAGTAACACCTGCAGCCAGCGCTGCGGCCAACGTGCCACAGGCAGATCGCAAAGAGCAGAAACGTCTGGATGCCGAAAAACGCCAGCGTCTGGCTCCCCTGCGCAAGCAACAGCAGGCAGCGGAAAAGCAGATGGAGAAATTCCAGACCCAGCTCAGCGCGGTCGAAGAAAAATTATCCGACACAGGTCTGTACGATGCCGAACGCAAAGCAGAGCTTAATCAGTTGCTGCAGGAACAGGGCAAACTGAAAAGTGCTCTGGAAGACATTGAAATGGAATGGATGGAATTAACCGAACAGCTGGAGCAGGCGGAATAAGCGCACGCAGCGCTTACCGGCCTTTTTAGTTTCAGCGTTATATCATTGGGTTTAACCCATCAGTGGTGGGGCTCGCCATGAGTTGCGATAAGACAAAATCCTGAAAGCAAAGGAGCTATGGCAGCAGAGTTGTTTCAAGCAAACCTGTAACCGTTAACCCATGTGTATCCGATACACTATAAGTCAGCTGCTGCCGCTCTGCTGTTTGCTCGACAAACCTGAACCACTGTTCTCCTGTGGTCGTTATGTTTTCGATCTTTTTGTCGGTAGCAGGCTGGCTGATGTAGGCATCATAGCTGTTAGGGTTGGTCTTCGTTGAAATCATCCAGCTACTGCCATCATCACTACCCACAAGTACAGTCTGCAGGCCACCTTCAAAATTCGCAATGATACTGCAATAGACATCAGACACGCTCTCGCCTTCTGTGTCGGACCAATTCATCGATAATGATCCATAGCCGGCAGTACTATCACTAACCCTCCGGAATCCACCACTAACAGTCACATCTTCCTGATAACTGGCATAAGCGCTTAATTTAACTGTATGGGTAAAGCTGGCTGCAGTTACTATTCTGTTAGCCCCAGTTAGTTCGCCATCGAAAATACCACTAACAATATCCGACTCATAAATCGTTATATCACCAAACCCACCACCACAGCTGGCTGCTTCGTACTGCGAGCTACTACCAGGCTTTATACGGACAATCAAAGATCGGAGCTGACTTTCCCTTTCTTCCGGCCGGAATAAAGTCGTATTTACCGGGTTGTAGCGCTTGTACTGATAATTCAGCACGCCCACCCAACGTCCAGTCAATTTATTCGAGCTGAGAGCATCAGAGGCCATAGCGTAGGGAGACAAATCAAATGACTCAAAATGATTCGGTTCGGAGGAGCCGGAAGCGCCACAAGCACTCAGAAGACTTACAAAGATCAAAATTAAAATTCGCTTTTCCAAGGATAATCCATCAATCGTTATTATTAATCTGCACATTATATATGCAGGACCAATGCGCTCCAATGCTCAGCAAACATCACATGCATACTGGTGCAGTAAGCCCTGCTGGCACGAACAATTATCCGAATAACCGGCGTACCACAACAAACTCCCACACCATCTTCCAGCAATCATTTTCGTATTGAAACTCAAAAGCAATGTGCTTGGTATCAGCCAAGCACCGCTTTAAAACGCTTCAGCCGCAGCGCATTACTCAGCACAAACACGCTCGACATCGCCATTGCCCCCGCCGCCAGCATCGGCGACAGCAACACACCATAAGCCGGATACAACGCACCGGCTGCCAGTGGAATCAGCAGGGCGTTATAGGCAAATGCCCAGAACAGATTCTGGCGGATATTACGCAGTGTCGCCTGACTGATGGCCAGCGCATTCGGCACCGCCCGCAGGTCGCCATTCATCAGCACCACATCGGCCGCTTCAATGGCGATATCGGTACCCGTGCCAATGGCTAAGCCGACATCCGCTTCGGCCAGTGCCGGCGCATCGTTAATACCATCACCAACAAAAGCCAGTGCACCGTAACGGGCGCGCAGAGTTTTCAGCGCTTCTACTTTGCCTTCCGGCATCACTCCGGCAACCACCTCGTCGATACCGAGCTGCGCAGCAATCGCCTGCGCGGTGCGTTCGTTATCGCCGGTAATCATCGCCACTTTTAAGCCCAGCGCATGCAGCGCATTAATCGCCGCAGGAGTGGTGTCTTTAACAGGATCAGCCACGGCAATGACTGCCGCTAATTGCCCGTCGATGGCGGCGTACAGCGGGCTCTTACCCGCCGCCGCCAGCGCCGCACTCTGCGCGGCTAAAGGCCGTAATTCCGCGCTCATTAAATCCAATCCGAGCTGCTGCATAAACCGGTCGGCACCAATTTCAACACGCTTGCCATCGACCAATGCACGGATACCCAGACCGGGAAGCGCGCTGAATTCCTGCGGCTCACTCAGTGTCAGCGAACGCTCTCTGGCGGCGCGCACAATAGCCTCAGCCAGCGGATGTTCAGAATGCTGTTCGGCGGCGGCGACTAATGCCAGCAGACTGTCTTCTTCAAAACCCGGCTGACAGATCAGGTTGGTCAGCTCCGGCTGGCCTTTGGTTAACGTACCGGTTTTATCCAGCGCGACGATTTTACTGTCACGCAGGCTCTGCAGCGCATCGCCACGGCGGAACAGAATACCCAGTGCCGCAGCCCGCCCGGTGCCGACCATAATGGAGGTTGGCGTCGCCAGCCCCATGGCGCAGGGGCAGGCAATAATCAGCACGGCAACGGCATTAATCAGGGCAAAACTCAGCGCCGGTTGCGGGCCGAACAACAGCCATACCACAAAGGTCAGGGCGGCAATGGCCATCACCAGCGGTACAAAGATCGCCGTGACTTTATCGACCAGCGCCTGAATCGGCAGCTTTGCGCCCTGCGCCTGTTCGACCATGCGGATAATCTGTGACAACAGGGTATCGCCACCCACTTTTGCGGCACGGAACGTCAGCGCGCCGTTTTTATTCACCGTGCCGCCCACAACTTCATCTCCGGGTGCTTTCGCCACCGGTAACGGCTCACCGGTGAGCATGGATTCATCGACATAGGATTCGCCTTCCAGCACTTCGCCGTCGGTGGCAATACGTTCACCGGGGCGCACCACCAGCACATCGCCCACCTGAATATCCGCCAGTTCAACATCCACCAGCTCTGTTCCGCGTTTGACCCGTGCAGTTTTTACCTGCAGACCCAGCAGGTGCTGAATGGCTTCGCCGGTACGGCCTTTGGCGCGCGCTTCGAGTAAGCGCCCCAGCAAAATCAGGGTGACGATCACCGCCGCCGCCTCAAAATACACATGGCGCGTACCTTCCGGCAGCCATTGCCCGGCGAAGGTCACCACCAGCGAAAAGCCCCAGGCCGATAAACTGCCCAGCGCCACCAGCGAGTTCATATCCGGTGCGCGACGCCATAACGCCGGCAGACCCTTACTGAGAAAACGCCGGCCGGGGCCAAACAACACCAGCGTGGTCAGCACTAACTGGATGCCCCAGTTCATTGACTGGCCCAGAGTCTCTGCCAGCCATTGCTGCATGCCCGGAATAATGTGTGCGCCCATTTCCAGCATAAACACCGGCAATGTCAGCCCCGCGGCCAGCCAGAAATCACGCTGTAACTGCTGCTGTTCCTGCTCGCGCCGGGCGTTGTCGTCATCACGTTCGGCCGCCAGAGGTGCGGCATCGTACCCTGTGGTGCGGACCGCTTTGATTAACGCTGCCGCATCCAGATTACCGGCCAGTACTTCCACCGTGGCGGTTTCTGCAGCCAGATTGACCTGCGCACTGAGCACGCCGGGCAGACTGAGCAGGGCTTTTTCGACCTTGCCGACACAGGATGCGCAGCTCATACCGATCACCGACAGCTGATACTGCTCAGTGCGGGTTTCATAACCACAGTCTTTGACCGTTTGCAGCAGCGCCTGTGTTTGCCCATCGGCCGCCAGAGTCACCTCGGCTTTTTCACTGGCCAGATTGACGCTGGCGGCGCTGACACCCGGCGTCGCCAGTAAGGCCTGTTCGACACGGCGCACACAAGAGGCACAGCTCATGCCGATCACCGGCAATTGCAGCACGGCAGCAGAATCATCAGAGATGGGAATAGCAGTAGATTGAGTCATCGTTCTGTCCTGTCAGGAAAGCAATGACTGCAGTGTGAACCTTACCATGGTGGTAAGGTCAAGCGTCTGAATGAACGCCGTCGTCTGCCGCCAGCTGAGCAAGAATCGCGCAGTGCGACTGGTCATCGCCGGAGCAGGCGGCCACCATCTCCTGCAAGGTGCTGCGCATGGCATGCAGCTCCTGAATTTTATGTTCCACTTCCTGCAGATGCTGCCCCGCCAGTGCCTTAACCTCACGCGCGGAACGTTGCGGATCGGCCCATAGCGCCAGCAGCTCACCGATTTGCGGCAGTGAAAACCCCAACAGCCGTGAACGGCGGATAAACCTCAGCATTTCAACATCCTGTGCCGAATACTGACGATAACCCGCAGCTGTACGCGCTACCTCAGGCAGCAGCCCACTGCTTTCATAATGGCGGATCATCTTTGCCGATACACCGGCCTGAGCGGCCGCTTCACCAATGTTCATGACGACTCCGGTTACTTAATACCGCCATCATGGTACAGAAAAAACTAAGCAGGAAAGAAATAAGATGGGAAAACCAGCGGGCAATTCCGCTGGTTTTTAATGCAGCAAGATATCAGGGCAGCAGATCAAGCACGACCTGACCGGAAGCACCCAATCCATTACTGGCAGTCACGGAGTAGTTATAACGCCAGACATCCGGGCCTTCTTCCGAAAACTGAACGTTCTGTTCACCCAGAGTAAAACGGTTAACGATTTCACCGGTATGGCCATTCTGTCCGACATAGGCTTCTACAGAAGGTGGTATTACGGCTTCGGCCACATAAAGTTGCAGATCGTTTTCATGACTCAGGGCCACCGTACGATACCCTCCGGTTTTGTTTTCAATCAAAGCACAGTGAATAGCAGATGTACTGTCACCTTCGGTATCTGACCAGTTGAGCGAGACAGAACCCAGGCTGTCGGCATCATCGCTGACTTTATAAAAATCCAGTTCTACCGTGACATTTTCCTGATAATAAGAAACAGGGCTTAATCCCACCGTTCTGAACCCGCTGGCTTTATAAGTCAGGTGACGGGTTGTCTCAATTAAGAATTCGCGTCCGGTATCCCCATGCTCCGTCACGATCTTACCGATGGTAATGTTCATAGGGTCAAAACCACCAGCGCAGTTTGCCATTTCCCAACCACCACCGGCCTCCGCGCTTTTGTTACGGATAATCAGGCTTTCCAGACGACTTGATTCAGCAATTTTACTGATCTCGACGTTCACCATGTTTGTGCGTTCACGGCGAATATTCACAACTCCGACCCAACTTCCGGCGTAACCACTACCGTTCAATTGTTCTGAAGCTGCAATATAAGGTGCCGGATTAAAGCGCTCTACGCCGGAAGAATCAGAACTATCACCCGCGCCACCACAGGCGGTCAGTAATGAGACAGAGACGATAGCAAGGGAGAGGTATTTCACAATCTATTCCATTAGTTATTTATTGTTTTCACGATAATAACGATGAGCTCTGATCAAGCCAAGTTTTCATTAGAAATCTGCAGATTTTCAGCAGCCATATGCTATAGAACAACAATTCATGAACAGCTATTCATCAATACGTTAATCATCTTAATGTTATCAACAGCCCGGCCGAAATCCTGTGCATAACCCGCCAAAAGGAAACGGCCATGAAGATTGTTCAGTCGCAGGTTCAGCTCAGTGCTCAGCAAAAAGATCTGTTATTAAGCGCCCGCCTGAGCGCTATGTCGGTGAGTGTCACGGCAGGTGATGGCGAGAATGATGGCAGCAATCCCGCCAGCGGCAGCAGTGCCAGTGCCGGCATTCAGTTGTCACTGAGTACACGCACCGAAAGCAGCCAGGCAGTGAGTCGCAGCAGCAGTGTGACCCATGCCGATGGCAGTCAGCAGCAATCGTCCTCAGCCTATCTGGCACAACAGCTGACCGAACAGACCACTCAGCTGAATGTGATCGTCAGCGCGGTAAATGCCCGGCCGGGCAGCGCAGGCCTTGGCGTACAGGTCGAAGTGCAGAGCGTATTGCAGGTTGAACGCGAAGAGTCGCTGGTCTTTGAAGCACTGGGTCAGGTACAGACCGAAGACGGCCGTCAGATTGATTTTATGCTGGCGCTGGATTTCAGCCGTTACACCCGCGCCGAGCAGACCAACCTGTTTCAGGGCCAGCTCAACCTGATCGACCCGTTAATGATTAATCTGAACGGCGGTGCGGTCGAACTGAGTGACCAGAGTTTCAGCTTCGACCTGAACGCCGACGGCCAGAGCGAGAACATCGCCCGTACCGCCGCCGGCAGCGGTTATCTGGTATTCGATAAAAACAACAACGGCATCATCGATGACGGCAGCGAGATGTTCGGCCCGCAGAGTGGCAATGGTTTTGCCGATCTGGCGCAGTACGATGACGACGGCAACGGCTGGATTGATGAAAACGATGCCATCTTCAGCCAGCTCAGCCTGATGGAATTTGATGACGAAGGGCCAACCCTGCGCTCCGCTGCGGAAGCCGGCTTAGGCGCACTCTATCTTGGTTCTGCCGCCTCCGATTACGAGCTGAAAAACGACGCCGGCCAGGTGCGCGGAGTGATTGCCCGCTCCGGTGTTGCACTGAATGAAAACGGCGAAGCGCTGTTGCTGCAGGAAGTGCATCTGAATACTCCGCCTGAGCTGCCGCAATACGCCATCAGCGGCGGCAACCTCGCCCTGAGCAGCGAACAGGGCACCATCAATCTGCAGTCGCCGCTGAGTTTTTTTCAGTTCGATAACGAATTGCTGAACAGTCGCGATGAACAAACCCGGGTGCAGCTGCGCTTTGAACCGGAACAGGGAGTCAGACTGGCGGCCAGCGGCCCTCTGCCGGGAACGGCCGACGCTGGTCATCATGCCGGCAATAGTACTCACAACAACACCCGCAGCAATAACAACGGCAACGCCGGCAGTAACGCCATTCAGGGACGTGCACCCCGCCCAAATGCGCCCCTTTACGATGATCTGCAGCCCCGCCGGATGAATATGCGTCAGTGGGCCGCCGATGCCATTAACCGCTACCACAGCGAAGAACAGCGCAAACCCAGTGGTAAAGACGCCCATGTGTATGTCGATATTCCCGACCCGGTTCGGGCCATTCCGCTTAACCTGCGCAACGAAATCGAAGCCGGCAGCAAAGATATGGACAACAAACTGAACGCCCTGCGCGCCACCATTGAAGAATTAAAACAGATGCGTGAGCAACAGCAGCAAAGCCAGAAACCGCTGGCACTGTATCAGGCGATCGGTCACTTGCAGGGCTAATTCAGAGGGGCTAGTTCAGAGACAATAGGGCAGATAAAACCGGCTGACCGTCGCCGCTACGCGGACAGCCGCTGCCGCTCTGATAGCCCTTAACCACTCTGTACAGAACCAAACAGCAGCCTGCAGCGCCATGGCATACATACTGCTTTCTGACAGAACCATCAGAAAAGGAGGCAGGGTATGAACATTAACCGCACGGAGGCACTCGCCGCCATCAGTCACAACATCAATAACAACCCTCAGTCGCAACCTGAAAACAAAACAGGGAAGAACAGTAATACGGTATTTGCCGATCTGTTGCGCGTTCAGCAGCAGGCGCAATCTTCTGCCACAGCTGCAGTCTCAGCACCATCATCTTCAGCATCGTCGGCTTCAACACCACCGGCCGTAACCTCTTCTGTTCCAGAGGCTACCAACGTACAGGCGTCACCCGCGACAGAAGCAGAAACCGGTACCAAGAGCAGCGCCGTACAGGAGTTCCGCGACTATATGGCAATGAGCGATGCAGAAAAAATGCGCGCGGCCGTGCTGAAAGAAATGGGGCTGACCGAAGAAGAGTTTGAACAGCTGCCACCGGAAGAACAGCTGGCCATCGAACAGAAAATTGTCGAGCGGCTGAAGCAGGAAACCGGCGTCAGCGATACCGGTTTTAATACCGAAGCCATCAGCCTGTTACTGCAGGAAATTCCGCAGCCAGGCTGAGCTTATATTACTTATTCAGCACCCGCCGCACGCAGTGCCGCAGCATATTCTTCGCCTTTGCTGTGGCTCGCGATGGTTTGCAGAATGCTCGCACCTTCTGCATTTTTTGCATTCAGGTTATGGCCTTCGGCTTTAAACAGTTCCACGTATTCGGCAAACACTTCCGGCACCATATGACGGTAAGCGCGGATGGCCGCGACGTAATCAGCATCGCTGCCGTCATAGCTGTTGGCGCTCAGAAATTCACGCAGCTGCGCTTCTGACCACTCACCACCAAATACTTTTTCTTTATCTTTCTTCTGCATGATTTTCTCCTGAGTATTCTGCTATCCGGTTGCGCAATGACAATGCGGATTGATTATTTTCGGTAAGCGTTTACGAGGCCGTTAACGCAGCCAGCGATCAGACTTTGCGGAACATCATATCCCACACCCCATGCCCCAGCTTCTCACCGCGGTTTTCAAACTTGGTCAGCGGGCGGTGCTCCGGACGCGGTACGCAATTGCCCTTACCGGCAACGTTTTCATAACCTTCGGCCACATCCATCACTTCCAGCATATGCTCCATATAGGGTTCCCAGTCGGTCGCCATATGGAATACGCCGCCCGGCTTTAAAATACGGCGGACGGTCTGGGCAAATTCGGCCTGCACAATGCGGCGTTTATGGTGTTTTTTCTTGTGCCACGGATCGGGGAAAAACAGCTGCACGGTGTCGATGCTGTTATCCGGCAGCAGTTTCAGCACTTCGATCGCATCTTCTTTATAGCTGCGCAGGTTGCTGATACCGGCTTCTTCCGCCAGATACAGCAGTGAACCAACACCCGGCAGATGCACTTCCACACCGATAAAATCTTTTTCCGGCGCGGCCGCCGCCATCTGCACCAGCGACTGACCCATGCCGTAACCGATTTCCAGCACCACGTGGCCGTCACGGCCAAATACCTCAACCGGATTAATCGCGCCCTGCGCCAGTTCGAGGCCCATTACCGGCCATTGCCGTTCGAGAGCGCCTTCCTGGCCTTTGGTTAAACGCCCGGCACGGATAACAAAGCTTTTGATACCGCGGCGGTAAACCGGTTTGTCGCCTTCCGCAGCCGCAGCTGCCGGATTTTCATCATGTTCGCTCACGCTAACCTGCCTGAATAATTACAAAGAGTGTGAAGGGGTTTTCAGCTTAACGGCCGCCACCAGCAGCGCCGACCAGCCCAGCAGCCAGCTGACGCCACCCAGCGGTGTGATCATGCCCAGCGGCCGCACACCGCTCAGCGCCAGCAGATACAGGCTGCCGCTGAACAGAATCAGGCCCAGCAACATCAGCCGCGCCGACCAGCTCAACCAGCGCGATGGCTGCACCTGCAGCCACAGCGATAAGGCCAGCAGAACCACAGCATGAATCAGGTGATACTGCACCGCGGTCTGGTACACCGTCAGCATATCAGCGCTCAGTACGCCCTTCAGACCATGCGCTCCGAACGCGCCCAGTGCGACGCCGCTGAAGCCTGCAACGGCGGCGGTGATCAGTGTATTTTTTGCCTGCATAAAAAACCCCCTGCGGTTTTGGCCGGCGATTATAAAGGAGCCGGGCGGTCAGGTCATATCCGGAGCATCTCTGGTATGATGCCCGGCAGTTGAAAAGCCTGTGGAAGTGCCTGTGAAATACACCGACCTGCGCGACTTTATTAAATCGCTGGAAAAACGTGGCGAACTGAAACGCATCCGTTATCCGGTTGATCCGCATCTGGAAATGACCGAAATCGCCGACCGCGTATTGCGTGCCGGCGGTCCGGCGCTGCTGTTTGAAAATCCCAAAGGTTATGACATGCCGGTTCTGGCCAACCTGTTCGGTACCCCGAAACGGGTGGCGCTGGGCATGGGTGAAGAGTCGGTGGAAGCGCTGCGTGATATCGGTCAGCTGCTGGCGTTCTTAAAAGAACCCGAGCCACCCAAGGGCATGAAAGACGCCTGGGAAAAGCTGCCGATCTTCAAAAAAGTGCTGTCGATGGGGCCGAAAGAAGTACGCAAGGCGCCCTGTCAGGATGTGATACTCGAGGGGGATGACGTCGACCTGAGCAAAATTCCGGTACAGCACTGCTGGCCCGGCGATGCCGGTCCGTTAATTACCTGGCCGCTGGTGATTACCAAAGGGCCGCATAAAGAGCGCCACAATTTAGGTATTTATCGCCAGCAGGTGATCGCTAAAAACAAGGTGATTATGCGCTGGCTCAGCCATCGCGGCGGCGCGCTGGATTTTCTTGAGTGGCAGAAGGCCCATCCGGGCGAACCTTTCCCGGTAACTGTCGCGCTGGGTGCCGACCCGGCCACCATTCTCGGTGCCGTCACGCCGGTGCCGGACACCCTGAGCGAATACGCTTTTGCCGGCCTGCTGCGCGACAGCAAAACCGAGCTGGTAAAAAGTATCGGCAACGATCTGCTGGTGCCAGCCTCGGCTGAAATCGTACTCGAAGGGGTAATTCATCCGGGCGAGATGGCACCAGAGGGGCCATTCGGTGACCACACCGGCTATTACAACGAGGTCGATGAGTTCCCGGTATTTACCGTCGAGCGCATTACCCACCGTAAAGACCCTATTTACCACAGCACCTACACCGGCCGGCCGCCGGATGAGCCGGCCATTCTCGGAGTGGCGCTGAACGAAGTCTTTGTGCCGATTCTGCAGAAGCAGTTTCCGGAAATCGTCGATTTCTATCTGCCGCCGGAAGGCTGTTCCTACCGCATGGCGGTGGTGAGCATGAAGAAACAATACCCGGGTCATGCCAAGCGCGTGATGATGGGCGTGTGGTCGTTCCTGCGCCAGTTTATGTACACCAAGTTTGTGATTGTGGTCGACGACGACGTAAACACCCGCAACTGGGAAGACGTGATCTGGGCCATCACCACCCGTATGGACCCGGCACGTGACACCACGCTGATTGAAAACACACCGATTGATTACCTCGACTTTGCCTCGCCGGTATCGGGCCTGGGCTCGAAGATGGGTCTGGATGCCACCAACAAATGGCCGGGTGAAACCAGCCGTGAATGGGGCACGCCGATCGTGATGGATCAGGACGTTAAAAATAAAGTCGATGAAATCTGGGACCAGCTGGGGTTATGACGCTTCATACCGTCACCTTCCGGCCATCCGGGGCGCGCATCCGCTGTGCCCCGGATCAGACCATCGCCGAGGCCGCGCTACAACAGGGCGTGATCGTGCCGGTCAGCTGCGAAAATGCGATCTGCCAGATCTGCCAGGGCGAAAGGCTTGCCGGAGCGTTCAGCTTTCGCAACTCTCTGGGTCAGACCATACTTGAGCAAGACAATCAGGTATTATGCTGCGTCGCCCAACCCCAGACCGATGTTGAGATATATATGGCCGATGTTTACGCCCCCAACCACAAGCCACAGGTCAGCCTGGCCTGTCAGATTCCTGCCGTGGAACTGCTGGGCGATGATATCTGGCGCATAGAATTACTTACCCCGGCCGGCAAGAGCGCCGATTTCTGGCCCGGCCAGTACCTGCTGCTGCACGTGCGCGACGAACAGGGTAACGAAGAGCAGGTGCCGTTCTCCATCGCCTGTGCACCGGGCAGCATGAACAATACCGATCCGCGTAAGATCGAGCTGCACATCGCCAACAGCAGTGACAACGCCCTGCGCATTATTAACTTCCTGCGCGACGCCGTCGTAGCGCGCGTCACTCTGCCGGCGGGCGATTGCTTTATCAGCAAACTCTTTATTCAGCAGCACAAAGATCAGCCACTGGTCATGGTGGCGGCCGGCAGTGGTTTCTCACAGATTAAAGCCCTGATCGAAGGCGCGCTGGCGCTGAATCCACAGCAGGAAATTCACCTGTATTGGTCCAATCGTGGAGCCGAGGGCTTCTATCTGGCCAACCTGCCCCTGCAGTGGGCACAACAGCATGCGAACTTTCATTACCACCCGATTATCGAACAGCAGAGCGAAGGCTGGCATGGCCGCGCCGGCTGGATTTATCAGGTGATTCACGAAGACTTTGCCGATCTGAGCCAGGTACAGATGTTCGCCTGCGGCTCACCTAATATGGTGTACGGCACCCTCGATCAGCTGGCACCGCTGGGCCTGACCCGTGCCAATATGCACTCCGATGTCTTTGCCTATGCACCACGCGACTGACGATCAACTATCCCCTTACCTGCCAATCAGGAGCTTACATGAACTGGACCTTCACCATTAATCCGCAGCAGTTATGGGAAACCTATATTCTGCCCTGGGGTACACAGATAGTACTGGCGCTGCTGATTTTTATTATCGGCCGCATGCTGGCGGGCTTTGTTACCCGTACCACCACCAAAGCGCTTGAGCGCGCCCGCCTCGATCCGATTCTGATCAGCTTTCTGGCCACGGTGATGAACAGCACGCTGGTGCTGCTGGTTATTGTTTTTGCCCTGTCACAACTCGGGCTCGACACCACCTCACTGGTTGCCCTGCTCGGTGCCGCCGGTCTGGCCGTTGGCCTGGCGCTGAAGGATTCTTTGTCACACTTTGCTGCCGGCGTAATGCTGATTGTGTTCCGGCCGTTCAAGCTGGGTGATTATGTTGAAGTGGGTGGCGTGGCCGGCTCTGTGGATAAAATCACCATTTTCAGCACCCGTCTGAAAACCCCGGACAACAAAGTCGTCACCGTGCCAAACGGCAATGTGTTCGGCAACACCATGATCAACTACTCCGAAGAAGCGACGCGCCGCATCGATATGGTGATCGGCATCAGCTATGGCTCCGATCTGTTAAAAGCGAAGAGCATTCTGGAAGAACTGGTCAAAGACCATGACAAAGTGCTGAAAGATCCGGCCTATAAAATTGCCGTGTCCGAGCTGGCCGATTCCTCGGTGAACTTTATCGTGCGCCCCTGGGTAAAAGCCGAAGACTACTGGGATGTACGCTTCCAGCTGACCGAAAGCATCAAGCTGCGCTTTGATGCCGAAGGCATTGAGATTCCGTTCCCGCAGATGGATGTACACTGGCATAAAGACGTCGCCTGATACCTGCCTCTTCAGGCGCAGTTAACCGGCTTTCTGGTCAGACCAGCGCTCATCATTCAGCCTGGTCACCAGAAAATCGAGAAAACTGCGCAGCAGCGGCGACATCTGCTTACGGGTGGCATACACAGCGTAAATGCCGAGCTGTACCGGCTCGTAATCGCTGAGCAATGCCACCAGCTCACCACGCTCAAGATAATCAGCCACAGACCACACAGGCTGCAGGCTGATACCACCGCCCAGCAGGGTGTTGTGCAGCAGAAGATTTGACTGGTTGGCACTCAGATTACCACTCACCGCCACCGATTCCGGCCCTTCCGCTCCCCGGAACTGCCACAGGCTTTTGCCAAAATAGGTATAGGTCAGACAGTTATGGCGGGACAGATCCGCGACCTGTTGCGGAGTCCCCTGTTGTTGCAGGTAAGCCGGACTGGCGCACACCACAGAACGGCAGACACCCAGCCTGCGCGCCACCAGATTCGGGTCCAGATCATTGGTAATGCGTAACGCCAGATCAATCCCTTCTTCCACCAGATTCACGGTGCGGTCCAGCTGCAGAATCTCTATCGCGGTTCCCGGCCAGCGAGCCAGATACTCATGCACGGCATCCATCAACACCGCATGCGCCAGTGAATAGCTGCAGGTGATCCGCAATTGTCCGCGTGGCGCCTCGCCCTCATGGTTAGCGAGCTGCGCCATCTCTTCACCCAAAGCCAGCATGCCACGCGCGCGCTGCAGAGCTTCTTCCCCCGTTGCCGTCAGACTCTGGCGTCGGGTTGTGCGGTGCAGCAGCCGCGCTCCCATCCATTCTTCCAGCTCGGCCAGATAGCGTGACACCATGGCCCGGGACATATCCAGCCGTTCAGCAGCCGCACTCAGGCTGCCCCGCTCAACCACCGCAACAAAGACCTGCAACGCTGTCAGTCGATCCATAGATATGTCCGGATTATGCAATAGTGAAGTCACCATTATGCTGTATTTGATACTGATTTGATTCAATAGACTGGCTCCATTCACTCTTTCCAGTCAGAGAAACAACCATGAACAAACTCTTAGCTTTTATGACACTGGCAACCGCCCTGCTGAGCAACATAACAAACGCGGGGGCACTCAGCGTTCAGGTTTACAATCCCGGCGAGCAGGCCGTATTCCCGGTCACCTCGACCCTGATAAGCGGTGAAAAAGAAGCCATCCTGATCGATGCTCAGTTTGATGTGCACAATGGCCAGAAACTGGCCGGACTGATCAAAGCCAGTGGCAAAGTTCTGACGACCATTTTTATCAGCGGCGGTGATCCTGATTTCTATTTTGGTCTTGAGCCTGTTCTGGCGGCCTACCCTCAGGCCAGAGTCGTGGCCAGCCAGCACGTGGTGGATCATATTGTTAAAACCAAAGATGCCAAGCTCGCCTACTGGGGCCCGATACTTGCCGATGCGGCACCGCAAACGCTGACGGTGCCAAAGGTAATGACCAGTAACCAGCTGACACTGGAAGGCGAAAGTATTGAGATAAAAGCAATGAACACCCCCAGCGCTTTTATCTGGATTCCATCGTTGAAAACCGCACTGGGCGGCGTGGCCATTCACAGTGGTCTGCACGTATGGATGGCCGACAGCCAGACGCCGACTGCCCGTGAGCAGTGGCTTTCAACCCTGGACGGATTGCTTGCCCTGCAGCCTGAACGGGTGGTACCCGGACATTTTCACGGCGCGGAACCAGAAGGAGCCTCCGCCGTTCAGTTTACCCGTGACTATATCCTGCGCTTTGAGGCAGAGCTGGCCACAGCACACACCTCGGCAGACCTGATCAAAGCAATGACACAAGCCTACCCTCAGCTTCCGGCAGATGACGGCCTGACGATCAGCGCTAAAGTCGCGACCAGCGAGATGAGCTGGTAGCCATGATACATGAACGGCCGCAGGCACAGATTGCGGCCGTTCATGTCGCAGACGTTCGTCTATCCGACCAATGGTTAAAAGTCATTTATGCCATGCGGGAGGATGATAGCGGGCTGACTTTCAGGAGAGAGCCCTATGCCCGCTGCATTCTTCCGCACCACCATCTGCCTGCTGCTGGCACTGCCATTTGCCATGCCACAGGCCATTCAGGCCGCACCCGCCGGTGACAGCGTAAAACTCGGTCTCAACTATCCCTCCAGCGGGCGCTATAAAGAACAGGGCCTGGCTCAGGCGCGCGGCGCTTTACTGGCCATCGAAGAACTCAATGCCGGCAACGGTATCCTTGGCCGCCCGGTTGAACTGCTGACCGCCAACTCCGCCTCTAAACCCGATAAAGCCGTCGAAAACGTCGATGCCCTCGCCGCGCAGCATGTATCCATGCTGTTTGGCGGTTCATCCAGTGCGGTGGCCATTGCTGCCGGTAAACAGGCTGCCAAACACGATCTGCTCTATTTCGGCACCCTGACCTACGCCAACGAAACCACCGGTGCCGAAGGGCATAAACACATGTTCCGCGAAACCTATAATGCGCACATGGCGGCCAAGGCACTGGCGTCTTATCTGAATGACAGCCTGCAGGGCAAAAAGCTGTTTTATCTGACCGCCGATTACAGCTGGGGCTGGTCGACCGAAGAGTCACTGCGCACCTTCACCAAAACCACCGATACCAGTGCTCACCCCGGCGTGCGTGTAACTTATCCGCGTCCGCGTGATGGTGATATGCGCACCGCACTGGAAGCCGCGCGCGACTCCGGTGCCGATGTACTGATGCTGGTACAGTTTGGTGATGATATGGCGCTGGCGCTGCATGCTGCTCAGCAGATGGGCCTGAAAGACAAGATGACCATTATCGTGCCCAATCTGACCCTGGGCATGGCCAAGTCGGCCGGTTCCGGCATTATGGAAGGCGTTATCGGGGCTGTGCCCTGGTGCTGGCAGGTGCCTTACCGCTACGACTATCCGCAAGGTAAAGCCTTTGTTGAAGCCTTCGTGACTAAATACGGCGCCTATCCGTCAAGCTCTGCGGCATCGGCCTACAACATCGTCTATCAGTTTAAGGCTGCCGCGGAACGTGCCGGCTCACTGAACACCGGCAAGCTGATCAAAGCGCTGGAAGGCCACCGCTACAGCAGCCTCAAGGATGAACAGGAGTGGCGCGCCTTTGACCATCAGAACGTACAAAGCGTGTATGTGGTACGCAGCCGTCCGCGTAACGAGATTCTGCAGAGCAATCTGCACGAGGATTTCTTTGAGATTCTGGCCCGCCTGCCGGGCAACGAAGCCGCGCAAAGCCTGAGTGAATGGCAGGCGGAACGCCGCGCCGCAGGTAAACAACTGGCGCTGGAATAACGCCAGAATAATAGCGGCCGGTCAGTGACCGGCCGCATCGTCCTCAGTTAACGCAGCGCCAGCTGGAAGTGCTCACAGGCACGGGATTCATTCCCTTCGGCCAGCAACACCTTACCCATTTCCGCATGCAGCTCCGGCAGGCCTTTGATACGCAGGCCGGTTTGCAGGTATTCCTGCGCCTTGTCGAGATCGTTGAGACGCAGTGCCAGACGCCCCAGAATCAGCAGCAGTTGTGGATCGTTCGGCCGCTCCTGTAACTGCTGTTCAGCAAACAACAGCTGGCGGCTGGCGTCTTCGCCTTTCAGTGTGCCATACAGGCTGATCAGCTCATCGTGCCAGACGTATTTCAGTGCATTGCGCAGTTCATGCTCGGCCAGCGCTTCTTCGTTCTGCTCGATCAGCAGTTCAATATAGCGACGGGTGATCGGCAGTGAATAACGCAGCTGACGGGGAATATCGTGAAACAGGCGCTTCAGCTCCGCCACTCCCTGACCCGGGCGCTGGCCATGACCACGCACCGCCCGTTCCAGCAATTGCAGGTGAACGTTCTCTTCCAGCTCTTTGATCTTATCGGCCGGAATTTTGGTGGCCTTGCGCAGCAGCGGCAGCAGCTCGTGTAATGCCACCCAGTCCTGCAGGTCGAGGTAGGTTTTTACCAGCAGTTTCAGCAGATAGGCATGTTTCGGGTGTTTCTGACGCAAACGCAGCAATACCGCCAGCGCCTGTTCTTTCTGGCCGCGCGAATTCAGCAACTCGGCCTGGGTCAGGCCGACGGCCAGCTCGGCGCCTTTGGTGCTCTGACTGGCGGCTTTCAGCCATTCATCGGCGGCTTCCATTTTGCCCTGCTCGTAAGCCGCGCGGGCCGCTGCCAGGTAATTGATTAACGGCGTATCGGAGTCGTCGGCGGTCAGGGTCAGCAGACGCTCGGCACGGCGCCACTGGCCCTGTGCCAGACTCAGCAGGCCGCGTGTGGTCTGACGGCGGGCACGCTGGTTACGGCGCTGACGGCGCCATTCGTTAAAACGCCAGTCGCTGCCCAGCAGCAACAGACTGAAACGCAGCAGCATGTACATCAGCAGCATGGCGATCATCACCAGACCGATAAAGACCCACAGACTGGTTTCCAGCGTGTAGTTATTCCAGCTCAGCAGTACGTAGCCGGCATCCAGGCTGACCAGAGTTCCGGCAATCAGCCCCAGCCCCAGTGTAAGAACCAGAAACAGCAGCCATACCCTCATGCCGCATCCTCCGCGCCCACGGCCTTAGGCGCTACTGTGCCACGGCGCTGTTGTTCAACCAGAGTCTGCAGTTGCTGCAGCGAGCGGCTGATGTCCGGCAGTGCCGGGGCAACGTTCCACTGCTGTAACTCCTGCAGGGCATTGCTGACCGCGCGGGTACGTTCATCATCGACAATCAGGTAGTCCTGCAGCCAGCCGCCAACACGCTTAAGGCTGTGCTGATAAAGATCAGCCTGCTGACGCAGCAGCGCTACCTGTGCCTGTTCCAGCATCAGGTGCATATTCTGCTGCAGATAATACTGCTGATCCGGCGTCAGCGGCGCGGCTACCGGCGCGCTGCGTTCACGGATACGGATCATGCCCTGCAGCGATGTACTGACGCTGTTCCACAGCTGCCAGTACCAGGTTTCGTCGCCGTCAGCCGCCGGCACTTCGGCCTCGGTGGCTGGCTGTTCGGCAATCAGACGATCAGGAATCCACGGCAGCTGGGTAATCTGTTCCTGCAGTGCCTGTACACGCAGTACGGCGCCGGTCAGGTCGATGGCCGGTGCCGTACGCAGCGCCAGCATTTCTTTTGCCAGGGTGGCGCGTACCGGATTAAGACGTGGATTACGGGTTTCGGTCAGGACATTATCGGCCGCCTGCAACATGCTCAGCGCACCATCCCAGTCGCGCTCCAGCTGTAAGCGCTGATTGGCCATACGCAGCAGATATTCGGCTTCCGCCAGCAGCCAGTCCTGGCGCTCAGCGCCCGGCAGCTTGCCCAGACGGTCGGTATTGTGTGCGACCTGTTCCTGCAGCTGTGCCGACTGTTCATTCAGCGCTTTGGCCTGCGCCAGCAGTTCGGCTTCTTTGGCGCTCAGTGCGGCTGCGTTGTTCTGCGCCTGATCCACCCGGTCACGCAGTACCGCCAGCTCTGCGGCGGTATTCTGCTGCTGCGCCCAGCTCAGCCAGCCGGCATAGGCCGCAAGGGCAAACAGACCCAGCATCAGAACCAGATTGATCCATGACAGAGGGTGCGGACTGCTGCGCTGCGCGCTGCTTGCAGGAGCCTTTTCCTTAGCGGCTTTGGCCTTTACTGGCTTGGCAACCGGGGCGTCTGCGGCAGACTGATTATCCGTTCCCTTTTGTTCTGTGGTCACTGTCGGAATCCTTCGCTGTATCGCTGAATTGATATTCTTTTATTCTGCGCCGGGCCTTGGCGTGGCCCTGACACTGTTATTTGTTACTGCGCTGCCCGCCAGACTTGCAGGCAAGCCAGCATATCTTCATCACGGGCACTGGCCGCCACCAGCACTTCGCGGTAACCGCGGCTGCGGGCTGCTGCTGCAACGCGTTCACCGGGCAACATAATGGCACTGACGCGCTGAGCCAAGTCGGGCACCTGTTGCTCAACAATATCCAGCGCCTGATTGCTGCTCAGCAGCAGCACCGGCTCACCGGCCAGCGTGCCGGCCCATTGCTGTGCGCTCCAGGCAATTTCACGGCGCTCGTACAGTTCGGCGTAATCGACTTCGGCACCACGGGCAGCCAGCTCTGACGCCAGTTTTTCGCGCCCGCCGACACCACGCCAGAGCAGCACTTTACGGCCACCGATCACATCGCTCTGCATCACCGGCAGCTCCAGCAGACCTTCGCTGTCGTAGGTTGTCACGGGTGAATGCACACTGAAACCTTCCCGCTGCAGTACTTCGGCGGTACTTGGCCCAACCGCACACCAATGTATACCCAGTGGCGGCTGCGGCCAATAACGGTCGAGCCAATCCAGACCAATAGCGGCGGCATTCATACTGATGGCGATCACCGCGGTGTAGTGGTCAATATCCAGAATACGCTGGCGCAAACCACTGGCCACCGCCTGTTCATCGTCGGCCAGCGGCACAATTTCAATCAGCGGATGATGGCGTACCGGAAAACCACGGGCACTCAGCTCAGCGATCAGCCCACCCGCCTGACCGTCCGGGCGGGTAACAACGATGGGGACAGCGACAGCCACGGTCATTACTTCACGTCATGGCCGTAAACGGCGGACAGGATAGCACCGGCACCCTGTGCTAACAGGTCTTCAGCCGCCGCAATGCCCATGGCTTCGGCGTCTGCGGCCAGTCCGCTCTGCGCCGTACGCAGCATGGTTTTGCCATCCACACTGCCGACCAGACCGCGCAGGCTGAGCGACTCGCCATCCAGCTCGGCGTAAGCGGCAATCGGCACCTGACAGCCACCCTGCAGGCGACGGTTAAGAGCACGCTCGGCCAGCACACAAGCGGCGGTTTTATCATCGTGCAGAGGTTTTAACAGCTCATGGATGGCGCTGTCATTGGCCCGCCATTCGATGCCCAGGGCACCCTGGCCACCGGCTGGCAGCGATTGTTCGGCTGGAATAAAGGAGGCAATGCGGTCGTGCATTTCCATACGCAGCAGACCAGCGGCGGCGAGGATGATGGCATCGAACTCACCGGCATCAAGCTTGCTCAGACGGGTCTGCACGTTACCGCGCAGGCTTTTGATAATAAGGTCCGGACGCTGCTGCTGAATCTGACACTGACGGCGCAGGCTGGACGTACCGACCACCGCGCCCTGCGGCAGCTCATCAATGCTTTTATAGGTGCTGGAGACAAAGGCATCGTGCGGGTTTTCGCGCTCGCAGATAATGCCCAGCTCCAGACCTTCGGGAAATTCCATCGGCACGTCTTTCATCGAGTGCACGGCGATATCGGCACGGCCGTCGAGCATCGCAACTTCGAGTTCTTTCACGAACAGGCCCTTGCCGCCGATCTTGGCCAGCGGCACATCGAGAATTTTGTCGCCCTGGGTGGTAAAGGTCACCAGCTCGACCACCAGCCCCGGATGCAGCGCTTCCAGACGGGCCTTGATATGTTCGGCCTGCCACATGGCAAGCGGGCTTTTACGGGTAGCAATGCGGAGCGTGGTTACGGCAGACATGACATTCCTTAACGCGGGTCAGGCCGGGCCTGACAATGAATTCAGAAAGTAATGCCGCATCATACCAGCGGGGAATGAATGGGGGTAATGATCTGGGTCGGGAGCGACACCAGAGCCTTGGTTACAGCTCCTTCATCACCCGCCGCACATCCGGCAGATGCCGGCGACTGACCGGAACGCCGTCAGCCAGGCCGCGTAAATACACCTTGTGACCGCCGCTGTTCAGGGCTTCAAGACGCTCGATGCGGTTAAGCGCAACCAGTGCGCTGCGGTGTACGCGCACAAACAGGCCGGGGAATTCGTCTTCGAGCTGACGCAGGGAATCGTCGATCAGGGTTTCGCCGCCTTCGTGATGGACGTTGACGTATTTCTGATCGGCGTAGAAATAAAACACCTCTTCCAGCGGAATCAGCTGCAGGCCATTGTGCGTACGCGCGCTCAGATGGGTGCGGCTGCCGGCGGGACGGGCGGCGGTCGCGGTGGCTTCGTTATCCGCCTGCGCGCCACTCTGTGCCAGCCATTCACTGGCGCGCTGCAGCGCGCGGCATAAGTCTTCTTTGCGCACCGGCTTCAGCAGATAGTCGATGGCTTTCACGGCGAAGGCCTGCAGCGCGTGTTCGTCATAAGCGGTGCAGAACACCACCAGCGGTGGTTGCGGCAATTCCTGTATCGCGGCGGCGGTATCCAGGCCGTTGCGGCCGGGCATCTGAATATCGAGCAGCACCAGATCGGCCCGATGCATACGCAGCCATGCCAGCGTTTCATCGCCGTTCCCGGCTTCTCCGGCACAGACAAAATCGTGGTGTTCCAGCAACAAGCGCTTCATGCGCTCCCGCGCCAGAGGCTCATCATCCACCAGCAGAACACGATAGGTCATACACTTCCCTTAACGGTTGTTACACCATCCGCCGCAGCCTGCGGCAAACGCAGACGGGCAATATATTCCCCGCCCAGATCGTCAACTTCCAGCCGCGCCTGTTCATCCAGTGCGGCCAGCCGCGCGCGGATATTATTATGCGCCAGACGGTTACCCGCTTCACCACTGCCCTCAGGTTTGCTGTTGCGGATAGTCAGCCACCAGGCGCCGTTATCTTCCGCCTGGCCTTCCTGTGCCAGCTCAACCTCAATCCAGCCACCGCTGATACTCGGCTGAATACCATGGTAAACCGCGTTTTCCAGCAATGGCTGCAGCAGCAACTGCGGTACTTTCAGCGCCGCCGGTAACGGCTGCGGCAATTTCCAGTTCACCTGCAGGCGCTCATTGCCCAGCCGCACCTGCTCAATACCCAGATAACGGCGACCCAGTTCGATTTCCTGCGCCAGCGGGATCTGTGCGTCATCGTTATTCAGCACCGCGCGGAACAGCTGCGCCAGATCGAGCAACAGGTGTTCGGCCTTATCCGGATCAACGCTGATCAGTGAAGTCACGGTATTCAGGGTGTTAAAAAAGAAGTGCGGGCGGATATTGGCCTGCAGTGCCGCCAGCCGCGATTTCAGCTCGGCCTGGGTTTTCAGCCGCCACTGGCTCTGCACATAAAAATAACGCATCGCCATGGCGCCGAAGACGCCGGCAATCAGCAGGTTGCGCAGTACCCAGGGCCAGTCGGTGTAAGTACGGTCGAGGGGCCATAACCACTCGCCGATCAGACTAACCCCCAGCGTTACCAGCTCGATCACCAGCAGTGCCACCAGCGAGGCCGACATCGCCGTTAACCGCGCCAGCAAAACCCGCAGCTGACACAGAATCGCCACCGACAGCAGACAAACCCACTGCACAAAGAACGACACCACGGTAAAACGCTGCCAGGAAAATTGCGGCAAACCGCTCTCGACCAGCGTCAGCGCCAGCACCAGCGCTTCGCTCAGCGCCAGTAGAATAATCACCGCACGGGTGTTACACAGGTCAGGCAGGAAAAAGGCTTCCAGCAGCGCCTGCTGTCCACGGGCAGAAGAGGATGTTGAATGGCTGGCTGACAAAGTGATGATTCCTGAACTGGCGCGGAGCCTAAGTCTGTCGCCAGTACTGCAACAGGGCAAGCCTGCAAACGCTGAATGGCGGCAAAACAGGGACAGAGCGCTGCCGCAATGGTTATAATCCGCGCCATTTCCGATTCATGCACCAGTTTGAGGTACTCATGTCTGATCAATCATCCACCAATGCTTCCTGGGGCGGACGCTTCTCCGAACCGACCGACGCTTTTGTTGCGCGCTACACCGCATCGGTGGACTTTGACCGCCGCATGTACCGTCAGGACATTCAGGGCTCCGTCGCCCACGCCAAAATGCTGTGCAAAGTCGGCGTACTGACAGCACAGGAACGCGATGACATCATCCGCGGGCTGGAAGAAGTGCGTATCGAAATCGAGCGCGGTGACTTCGAATGGTCAGTCGCGCTGGAAGACGTGCACATGAACATCGAAGCGGCGCTGACCAAAAAGATCGGCATCACCGGTAAGAAGCTGCACACCGGCCGTTCCCGTAACGATCAGGTGGCCACCGATATCCGCCTTTACCTGCGTGACGAAATCGACGTCATCAGCGCCGAGCTGACCCGCCTGCAGCAGGGCCTGGTGGAGCTGGCAGAAAAAGAAGCCAACACCATTATGCCGGGCTTCACCCATCTGCAGACTGCGCAGCCGGTGACTTTTGGTCATCACCTGCTGGCCTGGAACGCCATGCTCGAGCGCGATTACGCCCGTCTGCAGGACTGCCGTGCGCGTATGAACCAGCTGCCGCTGGGTGCTGCAGCACTGGCCGGCACCACCTACCCGATCGACCGTCATTACACCGCTGAACTGCTGGGCTTTGACGCGCCGACCGAAAACAGCCTGGATTCCGTATCCGACCGCGACTTCGCTATCGAATTCTGCTCAGCCGCGTCGCTGATCATGATGCACATGTCGCGCTTCTCCGAAGAGCTGGTGCTGTGGGCCTCTGCCCAGTTCCGCTTTATCGACCTGCCGGACCGTTTCTGCACCGGCTCCAGCATCATGCCGCAGAAGAAAAACCCCGACGTGCCGGAACTGGTACGCGGTAAAACCGGTCGCGTATACGGCCATCTGGTTGGCCTGCTGACGCTGATGAAATCGCAGCCGCTGGCCTACAACAAAGACAATCAGGAAGACAAAGAGCCGCTGTTCGACACCGTCGACACCCTGCGCGACAGCCTGCGTGCCTTCGCCGATATGGCGCCCAACCTGATTGCCCGCAAAGACGATATGCGCGAAGCCGCAATGCGTGGTTTCTCCACCGCCACCGACCTCGCCGATTATGTTGTGCGCAAAGGTATCCCGTTCCGTGACGCCCACGAAATCGTCGGTAAAGCGGTTGGCTACGGCGTAAAAACCGGCAAAGACCTGAGCGAAATGACGCTGGAAGAACTGCAGCAGTTCTCCACTGAAATCACCGCTGACGTCTTTGATGTACTGACACTGGAAGGCTCGGTCGCGGCGCGTAACCATATTGGTGGCACCGCACCGGATCAGGTACGTGCCGCTGCGGCACGGGCGAAAACAGCGCTGGCCAAGCGCGGCTGATACCCCTCTGGGTGACTGCCGTTTTCAGTGCGGCAGTCATGCTTCATCTTATGCCTTTGCAGGCATATGGCTGGCTACCAACACAATTCAACCCAAACACCAGACAAAAAAAGAGCCTCAACCGAGGCTCTTTTTTATTGCGCAGCAATCGCCACTATCAGCAGATTGTAGCCATCAGCGAATTGCATCTATCAGCGGATTTTATCCACCAGCGCTACCGCCAGTTCATCACCAATCAGCTTGGCAACTTCACGGGCGGCTTTCTGCCGGGCCACGTCTTCCAGCCCGGACACGCCTTTTGCCTGTTTGCTGAACGAGCTCAGCACACGACCGGCACCATCGCGGATGGTAACGCGGCTGTCGGCAAACACGTAGTGGCTGCCGTCTTTGGCTTTACCGCTCAGCTGGGCGCTGATATCGAAGCGCAGGTCGGCGTCGCTGCCGTCCTGAATGCGTAGCCCTTGCGAGGTCAGCGCTTCGAGCACGCCGCCACCAATGGTCTGCGCGCCGTCATCAAGCAGCTCTAGGCTGACCTGCAGCTGGTCGATCTGGGCGTAGATGCGGTCCTGCAGTGCTTTCAGTTCAGGACTTAAGGCCGGGGCCTTACGTTCCATGCTGATCAGCGTCAGGCGCTCACCCAGACGCTCACGCTTGGCGAACAGGGTCAGTGCCGGCAATAACGGCTGCAGCTGTTGCAGGCGGTTACCGGTTGGCTGCAGTTCGCCGATGGCGCTCAGTTCCTGTTCGATATCGTTCATATCGCGGCGCAGACGTGCGGCCGCGGCATTACGATCCAGCTCGGCCAGGGCGTAAGCGTATTTGGCGTCGGTATGGGTTTCGCTGATCTGCACTTCGTCCAGCTCGGCCGGTGGCACCTGACTGCGCACATAGTTGCGCACGGTACGCAGTACTTCGCTGTCACGGTTGCTGCCGCTCAGCTCGACGGTTTCGCTGCTGAAGTCACCGCTGACGGTGACTTTAAGCTGCGATACCAGATCAATCCGCGCCAGTTCCGCCGCGCGTTTTACCGCATCGGTGGCACTGCCGTAGATTTCCATCGAACCGATGCCGTAGGCCATGCCGCGCATCTGCGGCGGCTGCGTTACCCAGGCCGGAGCTTTGCTGCTGCGGGCTGCGTCTTTGGCCGGTTTGGTGCTGTTGCCGACACAACCGGACAGCAGGCTGATGCCTGTGCCCAGTGCCAGTGCCGCAACCAGTAAGCGCTTAGCCACGGGCTGTCCTTAGAATCCGAAAGAGGATTTCTGCTGCAGTTTCTGGATCTTCTTCTGACCGTTCCACACTTCCATATTGGATTCCATGTCGATCAGTTTCAGGTCTACCTGATAGAAGGTCACACGTTCTTTGCCCACCTGGTCCACCAGCGAGTTGATGGTGCCGGACAGCGCGAAATCAGCGGCTTTTTCCTGGCCCTGAGCCTTGGCGTTCTTGGCGTTCAGTTCCTGATCGCGACGCTCATCACGTACCGCATCACGCTCATCGCCACCGGCCACGAAACCGGCACGGCCGGAACGGATGATGGAACGCTTGATGTCGTTGATGAAGGTATCGACGGCAATGTGCTCGTGCGACTTGTTGCTGATGCGTGAGATGATCACGGTCGGACGACGGTTGTTGTCCATCTCGAAGTCACGCGCCCATGGGAAAGACAGCATGTCGGTGATCATTTCGTTGGCCACCAGTTCGGAGTCTTTGGCGTTCCAGCGATCAGACAGCGCCACTTCTTCGTTAGCCGCCAGACGGGTTACTTTGGTTGAGCAACCGGCAGACAGCAGCACAGAGGCACCCAGCAGAGTGCAGGCAGTCAGTTTGGTGATATTTGTCAGCATGGTGTCCTTCCTTATCAGACAATGAATATGAGTTATTCAGATACTTTAATCAGTTGTTTTACTTCGCTTTCTTTGGCCGCACCGGCCAGAGGAGGCAATGTACGTACGCGCCACAGATGGATGTCTCCGGCTTTCAGATTCACCTGTTCCTGCGCGCTCTGACGCTGGCCCACGTTCAGCGTGGAGTCCAGCGCCAGTGTATGTTCACCCGGCTCAACAACAACCCGGCGAATGCGGATATCGCTTGGCAACAAAAGCCAGTTGCGGGTTTCAGCGGCATCGGTCAGTTGTGCCGTCAGTTTACCGGCCATCGACAGAATACTGCCCAGCGAGCCACTGCCGCCAGCTGAAGCAACCGATTGTGCGGTTAAGGCTTTCAATGATGAACGCGCCAGCGCCAGCTGAATATCGGTAGATGAGTTAACCATCTGTTCCTGCACCGCCATCAATGCCGGGTTGGAGGATTTCAGCATCAGGTTACGCTCGCCATCAACGCTCAGGGTACTCTCACCCAGCGCTTTAACCGGTGAATAGTAAGGTACGGTAATGCGCATAGAATCGCCGATGGCACTCAGCAGACCCATATCCTGCGCGGTATTCCACAGCGGGCCAATAGGCACTGTCTTGGTAAAGCTGTTAAACCAGTATCCGACTTCGGCGGCATCGAGGTAGTTCGCCACTGCATCGAAAATATCTTTATCGGCGTACAGCACATAGAACCAGGCCAGCTGGGCTTTGTCGTTACCAAAGAAATACGGACGGATTTCCAGCGCCTGCAGGGCCGGATTCACCGACAGTTCCAGACTCATTTCTTTACGCTGTGGCGCCAGACCTTTGTGCTCCAGCACGATGATCTGAGCTTTGTCAGCTGTCCAGTTTTTCAGCTCGGCCTGACGCGCTTTGCTCAGTTTTTTCTTTGCCAGTGCGCGCCATTCAGTGTTGTAACCTCCGGCCTTCTGCATCATGCGGATGGTGTCGAACCAGGCCTGCGCGGTCATTTCTGAGTCCAGGCGGAACTGCTTGCTGAAGCCATCTTCATAGCTTTTCGCGGCTTTCTGGTAACTGATGCGGGCGTCATCGTACTCGCCGTTCATTTCAAAACTGATACCGGTGAGGTAATGCGCCATGGCGTCATCGCGGTATTGCAGTTTATCCATATCCACCAGATTGCCCTGCAGCTTCTCAAAAATTTTCAGCAGTTTGGTGAAGGTTTGCTGATCTTTATCGTTCTGCTCGGCGTAGGTGCCTTTACGCGAGTTCAGATCGTTAAGGCGGATAATCAGACGACGGGATTCAATACGCGCACCTTCCAGCGCCTCGTAATAACCATTGCGGTCGGCCGCCAGCTGCGCCAGACCAAAATAGTTCAGTGCCTTGTAATAGTTAATAAAGACTTTCTCGAAATCGGCACCACCGTAAGGGCCCTGACGCGGGTTTGACATCAGCGTCACCACGGAACCGGTAATGCTGGTTGTTTCCAGGTCTTCGGCGATGCGCTCCGCTTTATCGAGCAGCACATTACTGGCAGTAAAATCGCCTTCCAGATGTTTAACCACCGCCAGCTCCATATGATAAAGCAGACGGTCATTACCGCTTGGGTTCAGGGCTTTCTGAAATTTGGCTTCGGAGGCGGCGTAATCGCCTTTTTGTACATCCTGAATAGCTCCGGTCACTCCGGCACCATAGGTTGCACAACCAGCCAGCAAAATCACTGGCAGCAACGCAGAAATTGAACGAAGGGTTTTACCCGGTTTCACAGCAGCTCCTTGCTTAATAAGTTGCTCGTTAATTAGCTTGAGGAGCGACAGTCTAAAACGCCTGTCCTGAAAGCCCAAGCCCGAAAACGACACCATGCTCAAAAACAGCCCCGGCATCCGGACGGTGCGGAAACATTGCCGCCATAAAAGCAGGGCCGGCAAGCATAAAGTGTGAATCTGAACGAATGATGAAAAGCAGAGAATAATAAGAAAAGCGGGGAGATAAAACGAATCCGGCCGTCTGACACATCCTTGCGTCAGACAGCCGGCAGCGGGTGCTGTTAATAATGTCAGTCTACTGGCTCTTTACTGATGACTCAACCAATAAAAAGGTCACTTTTTGTCAGCGCCAGAATCAGCCTCTGTGTTAACAGCGGAAGGTGACAGGCCGAGAATTTTCAGCGGTTGCTCGCCGTCGTCCAGAATCGGTTTGCCATCGGGCGTTACCCGCGTTACCAGCTCCTGCGCCTGCTGATCTTCCTGCGCCTGCTCGGTGGTGGTCTGGCTGAAACCGCAGCTGATGCACTCGCGCACTTCTTCGCCGTCATCGTTACTGTACATAACGGTCTTGTCCATTTCGCTGCACTTGGGGCAGACAGCGCCGGCAATAAAGCGGCGCGGACGTTTGGGTTTGTACTCAGACATCAGGCAACCTCCTCCACCACAATACCGCTGTGGCGCAGCAAAGGCTCAACCGACGGCTTACGGCCACGGAAGTTTTCAAACAGAACCGCCGCTTCACGCGAGCCGCCCTGACTGAGAATTTCCTGCAAGAAACTTTCGCCGGTTGCACGGTTGAAAATGCCTTCTTCTTCAAAGCGCGAATAAGCATCGGCACTCAGTACTTCGGCCCATTTATAGGAGTAATAACCGGCCGCATAACCACCGGCAAAAATATGGCTGAAGCTGTGCTGGAAACGGTTAAATTCGGCAATCGGCACCACCGCTACCTGAGCACGGACTTCGTTCAGCAGCTGCTGCACATCCACCGGCTGCTCACGGAATTCGTGGTGCAGGCGGAAATCGAACAGGGCAAATTCCTGCTGACGCATGGTCATCATCGCGCTCTGGAAATGTTTGGCGGCGAGCAGTTTATCCAGCAGTTCCTGTGGCAGCGGTTCGCCTGTTTCATAGTGACCAGAAATAAAGGCCAACGCCTCCGGCTCGTAACACCAGTTCTCCAGGAACTGGCTCGGCAGTTCGACGGCATCCCAGGCCACGCCATTAATGCCGCTCACCGCCGCCACATCAATCTGCGTCAGCATATGGTGCAGGCCATGACCAAATTCATGGAACAGCGTGGTCAGTTCGTCGTGGGTCAGCAGTGCCGGTTTATCACCAACCGGCGGCGTGAAATTACACACCAGATAAGCCACCGGCAGCTGGATGCTGCCATCGGCATTACGGCGACGGATACGACAGTCGTCCATCCAGGCGCCGCCGCGTTTTTTCGCCCGCGCGTATAAATCCAGATAGAACGCCGCAATCTGTTCGCCGTCTTTTAATACGTGGAAAAAGCGTGCATCCGGATGATAACTGTCGAAGGTTTTCTGCTCTTCGAAGCCTAGGCCATACAGACGCGACACCACTTCAAACATACCGTTAATCACGGTATCAACCGGCAGGTACGGGCGGATATCTTCCTGCGAAATGGCGTAACGCGCCTGACGTAATTTCTCGCTGTAAAAGCTCACATCCCACGGCTGTAAATCAGCGCAGCCCTGCTCGGCGGCAAAGGCTTTCAGCTCGGCAAATTCGCGCTCCGCCTGGGGTTTGGCTTTGGCCGCCAGATCGCTTAAAAACTCCAGCACTTCGTCCGGTGAGCCGGCCATTTTGGTTTCGACCGAATAATGGGCGTACGACTCAAAACCCAGCAGTTTGGCCAGCTCGTAACGCAGGGTCAGAATTTCATTCATCAGCTGGCTGTTATCAAACTTGCCGGCATCCGGGCCCTGATCGGAGGCGCGGGTAACATAGGCGGTGTACATTTCTTCGCGCAGGCTGCGGTTTTCACCGTAGGTCAGCACCGGCATATAGGACGGGAAATCCAGCGTTAAACGATAACCTTCCTGCTCATGCGCTTTAGCCTGTTGCGCCAGCAGGTCGAGAGCACTGTCGGGCAGACCGGCCAGCTCAGACTTATCGCTGATCAGCTTGCTCCAGTGGTTGGTGGCATCCAGCACGTTCTCGCCGAACTTAGAGGTCAGCTCAGACAAACGCTGACGGATTTCGCCATAGCGGGCTTTTTTATCGTCCGGCAGATCGACACCGGCCAGATGGAAATCGCGCAGCGCATGTTCGACGGCTGTTTTCTGTGCAGTGCTCAGGCTGTCGAACTGCGCCGAGGCGCGCAGCTTTTTATAGGCATCGCACAGCGCTTTGTTCTGCCCCATTTCGGTACTGTACTGGCTCAGCAGCGGCAGGCAGGCGTTATAGGCATCGCGCAGTTCGTCGCTGTTAAGCACACCGTTTAAATGACCAACCGGCGACCAGGCCTGGCTCAGTTCATCGTCCCAGGCTTCCATCGGCGCAATAAAGTTATCCCAGGTCGGCTCGCTGACCGTGGCCAGCAGCTCGCGGATACGCTCGCGGTTCTGGTTCAACCTTTGTTCGATAGCAGGTTTGATATGTTCTGGTTTAATAGCCGAAAACGGCGGCAGGCGATGGTTTACTGACAGCGGATTGGTCGCCGCTGCCGCAGCCATTTCACTGGCAGATGAAGAAGTGGTCATAGATGCTTCGCTTCCGGAAAAGGGGCGTAGGTGAAGGTGCCTGACGGGCAACCCTTGCTCAATGCCTTATAAATTGGGTCAAATGGCCTTAATTCAAGATCATAGCGCGGGAACAGAACACAATGTCAGACGTAAGAAGCTATCAGGGCCATAGCCCGAAACTGGGCGAGCGCGTATTCGTGGACCGCAGTGCGGTAATTATCGGCGATGTGGAAATGGGCGACGACTGCTCGGTCTGGCCGTTAGCGGTCATCCGCGGCGATATGCACCATATCCGTATCGGCGCGCGCACCAGCGTACAGGATGGCAGCGTACTGCATATTACCCACGCCTCCGACTACAACCCCGGCGGCTACCCGCTGATTATCGGCGACGATGTGACCATCGGCCATCAGGCCATGCTGCACGGCTGCACCATCGGCAACCGCGTCTTAATCGGCATGAAATCCATGATCATGGACGGCGCCATCGTCGAAGACGAAGTGATCGTCGCCGCCGGCGCCGTAGTGACACCGGGCAAACGTCTGGAAAGCGGTTATGTATACGTTGGCAACCCGGCCAAACAGGCACGGCCGATTACCGAAAAAGAGCGCAGCTTTTTTACTTATGGTGCGGGCAATTATGTGCGGCTGAAAGATAAGCATCTGGCGGAGGGGTACGATCAGCCGGTGTAAAGCGGACGCACAATAATATCTTCATATTCTTCCACTCAACGCTCTGAAGTGACAGATATGCGGATATTTATACTCTTCTGAAAAGAGACTGAGCTGTATTAGCGCTCGCTGGCCTCAAGCGTGAATTTAGGTTGAAGCTCATGCAGCATATCAAATGTCGTAATGCAGCGAACGCCAAACTCTTTGCAAATGTTAGGTATTTTTACCTTCTTTGTTGCAGGGGCTACAGTCGCTTCATGCGTAACTAAAGTAGCACCAAGCACCTTTGCTTTCGCAATAAGCCAAGGATCGCCTTTAGCTAAAAACTGATCTCGATTTGCTGGATTGTAGTCCTGTTCCATAACGTGGTTGACGATTTCTACATAAACGCCTTGGGTTTCGTCATCACTATGGCTAATAAAATGCGGCGAGCGTTTTTTCGCCCAATCTGCAAGCTCATCCTTTCCATCGCGGAGCTCTTTTCCGATAAACGCAATACTGCCAACTTCACCCGAAGCAAATTTAGCATCCAGCCAATCCCAATACGCGGGGCAAAACGCCATGCCGTAATATTGGTTTTTCGCTTGAATATATGTATTCGAATCCAGTAAGTAATTCAAATGCCAACCTCATTTGCAAACTTCCGAATGTTAGCTGGTTTGACATTGAGTAACTCACCAGCTTCTCTCAGCAAAAGGTGTCCATTGAAAGCCTGAGAAAGAACAGCTCTGGAAAAATTAGAGCTGATCTGCGCATTTTTCACCCTGTAATGACTTATTTTTTGGTCAGATTTTTCTCGTTGTTTCCACAAAGCGATCTGTTCAGAAATAAAATTCTGATACTGGATAGCAGAAATATATCCCAAGGTCAGCGCCCGACGAGCTATCACCCATTTACTCACACGAAAATGCGCTTCGAGACTCGGTAGATTAGCCTTCCAGTCTTCCAGTGCTCTCCACAGCGGGCGGAATTCTGCCTCTGGAACTAAAAATTCTGCGGCAACAGCATTACACAGCTTCTCACTATCCCTGTGAGCATCCTCACTGCCATCGGACAATCCAGTGATTCCTAACCAGATATGGCAGAGCTCATGAATCAGGGTAAATAATCTTGGTCCGGGTGCATCAGCATGGTTCACAAAGATAACGGGCGCATATTCATCAGCGATAGCGAAACCACGAAACTCATCAACTCGAAACATCCGCGTGTAATGCCCAAGAAAAGACTCTCGCATCACCAATACGCCCAAAGACTCGATTTTCTCAACCAGTTTGCGGTAGTACTCATCACTATCGCCACGAGTCGGATGCAGACCAACACTGAGTTGCTGACGCATGTCACTGACAATATCCAGTACATTGTCTTTACCTCGCCCACGGCCAACAACATCACAAGGAGCTGCGAGTTCACCGAGGAGATAATCTCTGTACCATTGCTGGCGTTGAACTGTCATTTTGACCAGATCTAGCAATTCAGCACTGGGGCGGTCAACGCCGCGATCCCCTAGTGTTCTCAGATCTGGAATAGGTAACTCGTCAACAGGGGGTTGACGAAGAAACAAGTATCCAAAGGGAACGTGCGCCTTCTGTGCATAGTTTTGCGCCTGATTGAAGGTAAGAGGATGCTTGCCGTCTTCCCAATCCCTGAGCCGATCTACCGTCACCCCGCACTTAGCCGCAAATTCAGGCAAAGCAATCCCGGAGCGTTCACGCGCCCAAGTCAGCATCCTGTGATTAATTTGCGCCGTACTAGCCATCATGAAACTCTCTAGATATTCACCAATTATAGGGGGCCGCGCTGCTCGTCGCTACGCCTAAGGTTTAGAAAATAAACAACCTCTCCGCAGGTAATCCTGAATTTAGCGGCTATATTCTACTACGCTCCCAATATCTACCGCCTATCCCACACCTGTGCTGCGTGATCGTGGCACATTGCGCCCCGTCAATGTCTATCAATACCATATCCGGATCATCAGTACTCCCCCTCACCCCACAGAAGACAGCATCGCGTCCAGCGGTTACAATCGGTGCGTTTTTTCATTAGCCACAAGAAGCAATTCCTATGGGCCGCGCGTACCAGAACCGTAAAGAATCGATGGCCAAAACGGCCGCAGCAAAAACCAAAGTGTATTCCCGTTATGGCCGCGAGATTTATATGTGCGCCAAAAACGGTGGTGTCGACCCGTCTGCCAACCTGTCGTTGCGCGGACTGATCGATAAAGCCAAGAAAGATCAGGTGCCAAGCCACGTGATCGAGAAGGCCATCGACAAAGCCAAAGGCGGCGCCGGTGAAGACTTCCAGCCTGCGTTGTACGAAGGCATCGGCCCCGGCGGCTGCATGGTGCTGATCAGCGCCCTGACCGATAACGGCAACCGTACCTTCGGTGATATCCGTGGCATCTTCTCCAAGTGCAAAGCCAAGCTGGGCAGCCAGGGTTCGGTGTCGCATATGTTCGACCACCGCGCGATGTTTGTGTTTGCCGGTGACGACGAAGAAGCCGCACTGGAAGCCCTGATGATGGCCGATGTGGATGTGTCGGATATCGACTGCGAAGACGGCATGATCACCGTGCTGGTACCGCCAACCGATTACTTCAAGGCGAAAACCGCGCTGACCGAGATGAACCCGGAAATCGATTTCGAAGTGGAAGAGATTACTTATCTGCCACAGACCGAGCATCCGGTATCCGGCGATGACATCGCTCAGTTCGAGCGTTTCGCTGGTCTGCTGAACGATCTGGAAGATGTTGCGCACATCTACCATAACGGTGTGTTTGAAGGCTGATTCTGGCTTTTAACAACACTGAAAAAAAACGCCGCTGCGGGAAACCACAGCGGCGTTTTTATAGATTAAGCATTTAATGATGAAGCATTTAATCCTGAGGTATGGGCAGCAACAAGCAAGCCTCCAGACCAAAACCAGGGTAATTGATCAGCTGCACACTGCCACCATGCACTTCCATAATCCGAGCTACGATCGACAGACCCAAACCGGCACCACCATGGCTGGTGACTCCTGCACGATAAAAGCGCTCGCTGAGGCGGTTTAACTCGCTTTCAGCGACACCTTCACCATGGTCACGCACTGTAATTTTAAGCTGATCCTGTTGCCGGGTCAGGCTAACCTCAACACTTTTTCCGTAGCCATAACGGAAGGCATTCTCCAGAAGATTGGTCAGTGCCATTTCAATCATTGTGGTGTTAAGAAAAAAAGCCGGAAGATCAGCATCACAATCAAAGCTGAGTACGCAGCCAACTTCGTCGGCCCGCCACTGCATACGCGCCAGTGTCAGACGACACAGTTCAGCCAAATCTTGTGTGCAGCCTTGTAGTGGACTGTCGTTTTCATCAATTTGCGCCAACAATAGCAACTGCTCGACCACGCGGGCAGAGCGGTCGACCCCTTCTTTCATTTGCTTGAGTTCATCTTTGATATTGCTGCATTCGAGGCTTTGCAAATGCTGAGTCTGCAACTTAAGCACCGCCAGAGGTGTACGCAGCTCGTGTGCGGCATCAGCGACAAAGCGGCGCTCACGCTCAAGCCCCTGACGTAAGCGATTGAACATCTGATTCAGGGAATAAACAACAGACAGCAATTCTTTCGGTGTGCGTTTGAGCGACACCGGCTGCAGATTCCGTAACGAACGACCACGCAGCACAATGCCCAATTCCCGTAGCGGGCTTAAGCCGTATTCAATCGCGGTGAGGGCAATCAGGGCACACAGGATCAGAGCTATCAGGCCAGACATAATCATAACTTCAGCCAGCTCTTCACTGATTTCGGTACGGGCGAAGGGGTATTCCCCAACCATCAGCCAGCTATCAACCGACGGCAGGTCTGTGACATACACCATCCATTCGCCACTTTTACCTTTGTGGTGATAAAAGCCTTTACGCATAGGTGCAAGAGCGTACTCCGGCGCACCAGGCGAGCGGAACACCAGAGCGCTGCCATCGCGACGCCAAATCTGAATCAGTCGGGTTCGCTCATAGGCTTCCAGCTCTGGCTGAGCCTCCTGAACACTGCCCAGAGTTTCTCCAAGTGCGGCCAGAATACGCGGCAAATCATCTTCTAATCTGTCTTCGTTCAGCAGACCTTTTATCAGTTTGGCCGATACCGCCAGCTCCGCATCAAACACTTCATTCACTTCATGGCGAGCAACCATAAGTGAAAACAGGCTGTTGATACCGATGGCCAGCAGCAACACCAGAAACAGTAACGACATGAGGGTCGAACGAATAGACAGCTTCACATCGCTATCCCGGTATTAAGGCGGTAACCGACTCCCCGAACGGTAAGGATAATGTCGTTAAAGAATTTTTTACGCAGGTGATGAATGTGTACTTCAAGGGCATTACTTTCAACTTCTTCCCCCCAGCCATACATGGCCTGCTCCAGTTGCTGGCGAGTGAATACCTGACCTGGGCGGCCAAGAAAAACTTCCAACAAGCGCAGTTCGCGGCGTGAAAGACTGACCAATTGCCCCTGATAACGGACATCATGACTGGCCAGATCAAGCACGATATCGCCGTACTGCAGTTCATTGGCCACTGCCACGCCACCACGCCGCCCCAACGCACGTAAGCGGGCAAACAGCTCATTCAGGTCAAAAGGTTTAAGCAGGTAATCGTCAGCACCGGCATCCAATCCACGGATTTTATCCTGCACGCTGTCGCGGGCAGTCAGTATCAGAATTGGCAGGGGCATCTTCTGCGAACGGACTTCCTCTATAACGCGAACACCATCAAGACCTGGCAGGCCAAGATCCATTAGAGCCAAATCAAAATGCTCAGCCTGTAACGCTGACAGAGCAGCAATACCTGTCTGCACCCAGTCCACCAGATATTGCTGAGCCTGCAATGCTTGTTGCAGGCTTTTACCCAACATAGGGTCATCTTCCACCAGCAATAATCGCATCAGCGTATACTCCAGAACTGTACATTCTGCCCCTCAAGAAAGACTTCTGCGTCTTTGCCCATCATTAAAGCCAGTGTCGAAAAAACACCTGCCTGAATGCAGTCCGGCGCCAAAACGGTAATCGCACGGGGCGCATCCGTTACTGGCCAACCGCTGCGCGGATCAAGAATATGACTGTAGCGCACGCCGTTATGCAGCAGATAACGCTGGCTGTCGCCACTGGTGGCTATCGCACCATTATTCAGTGAAAGTAATTCAGGCTGACTGGCGCTGATTTTTTCTACCCCTACCTGCCACGCCGAGCCATCCTCACGGGGACCACGCGCACGCAGATCACCACCAAAGTTGATCAGCATGGCAGCAGAGAAATGTTCTGACAGCAGGCTGAAAACTTTATCAACCGCGTACTCTTTACCAATACCACCCAGATCGATTTCCATGCCGGCTGGCATCTGTAATTCAGGATTCTGCCAACGCACCTTGCTCCAACCGATGTGCGGCAGCAAGGCTGTAATATCGCTTTCCTGTGGCAACCGGTCTGAGCCATCGAAGCGCCACACCCGACGTAACAGGCCCGAAGTAATATCAAAACGGCCGTCTGACAGATCGTAGAGTTCACTGGCAAAGTCGAGCAGACCCGCCGTTTCCTCATCCACCTTAACGGTATGTCCATTCGCCTGATTGATACGCGCGATAATATTGTCATCGCGATAACGGGAAAACTGTTGCTCAATACGCTGTGCTTCAGCCTGCGCCAAAATACCAAGTTTCAGCGCCAGGTTAAGATCACGGGTATCCAGCAATATTTCACAAATACAGGCCATCGCCGGGAAGTTCACCCGGCAATAGCCATCCAGTTGGGTCAGCTGTATGCGGAAATCCATGCCGTTAAGGCGCTCCTGAATTTACCAGCGGAAGGTATAGCCCAGCTGAATCCAGCTTGCCGACAGCTCAGCAAACTGCGACTGACCATCCAGATTGGAACCGGCGGCCACGTCTTTCAGACTGTTCTCGTCCTGCTGTTGATAGTATTCCAGACGCAGCGACATTTCCTCATCCTTACGCAGAGGAACACCTACTTTCAGCCCCAGAGTGTTGGCGCTGAAGGCTGCCAGACGTGGGTCAGAGGAAGCACTATCCACCAAGGCAGTAACATCTGAACCTGTGACGGTGACATCTTCGCCCGTCGCAAGAAAAGGCAGCCAAAAATTCGCGGCCGTCTGAGTGTAATAACGATAGTGCGGTTCCAGATACAAATGTTCCGTCAGAGCCCAGTGATAGGTGAGGTCCAGTGTATGCGAATTCACCCCCCAATCGTCGGTCATGTAGCGATAGCCAACGTCGATGGCATCATCTGCACCGACGGCTACTTTGTTTTGCCAGAACAGGCTGATTTTCTGCCGGTCTTCCGGGCGGCTTTCCATCAGGTAGAGATAATTTTCATTGTCGTACGGATCGGTTATCAGGTTGCCGCTATCGGCCACGGTAAGGATTTTATACGGATCATTGTGATAGCCAGATGACTCGCTCAAGCCAAAGTTGAACTGCATCAGCCAGCGACGGTTAATCACCTGCGTGACGCCCAGCATCAGATCAACAACCTGTTTGGTGTCTTCCGTACCTGCGGTCGAACGCTGAGCATAGGTACTCAGCGCCGCTGGCACACCGCCATTTGGCGTGCTGGTATCGGACTCCAGATTCAGACCCAGCGACAAGGTCGTGGCCTTATTATTGAAGTCACGGGCAATCGCACCGTTAACACTCATGGAAGTGAAGTCACCTTCGCTGGAATAGGCACCGCCCAAATTCAGGGTATAGCCACTGTTCAAAGGCTTACTCCACCCCAATGACAAGGTAGTGCGTGTATCCTCAAACGAAGAGTCGAGCGGCAGATCGCCGGGGGCAATGGTATAACTGCCACGCCCTTCATATTGGTTCTGTTCGTCTTCATCAGCTCCAGCCAAACGTGCGGCCGCAGAAGCTGAAGTAAAGGTCTGTGCAATATTCGCCGCCATTGCACCGTTGGGCGAGGAACCGGTCAGCGCATCGTACACCACGCGCAGATTGAGACTGCTTTCATCATTAAAATCGCGACGCAGGTTAAGCACAGGCTCTACGGCCTGCACGCGATCATCAGATTCGCTGTACACCAGCACTGCTGATGAAACCAGCCAGTCGCTGTCGCCAGCCTGGGCTTGCACACCACCCAGCAGCGCACCGGTGGCCAGAGCAAGACGCTTACCCAATTGTTTGTCTTTTAATTGCATCCGCAACCTCCACCACCAAAACCACGGCCGCCGGAACTGGCTTCTTTACTGAAATAAATATGATCATCAAAAGCGGTTTGCAGCGGATCGGCATCCAGTGCCATATGTGGCTTGGCCAGTAAATCACGCTCCCAGGGCTTGACGGTGCTACAGGCGCTCAGACTGAGTAATGCGAGGGCGGCAATAATGCATTTGCAACGCATCAGGATTCTCCCAGAAGTTGCTGAATTTC
This sequence comes from Thalassolituus sp. ST750PaO-4, assembly GCF_020320405.1. Taxonomy (NCBI): domain Bacteria; kingdom Pseudomonadati; phylum Pseudomonadota; class Gammaproteobacteria; order Oceanospirillales; family Oceanospirillaceae; genus Thalassolituus; species Thalassolituus sp. ST750PaO-4. Next base: position 499,278 of record NZ_JABVCB010000005.1, on the reverse strand, counting down.
CTGCTCGTACCCCTGCACTTTATTGACATGAAAACCTTTGTGCTTGATTCGCGCTTTGCCACTGCGGTCGATCAGGAAACTGGTAGGCATAGTCTCTACCTTGAATTGTTCAGCAATCTCACCTTCGCTGTCGTATTCGATCCGGAAGGTAGCCGGATATTCCTGCAGAAATTTCTGCGCCAGTTCAGGTTCCTGGTCGAGGTTGATCGCCACAATCTCCAGTCCCTGAGCGGCGTATTTTTTATGCATATCCTCCATCCATGGGAAAGAACTGCGGCAGGGCCCACACCAGGAGGCCCAAAAATCGACATACACCACCTTGCCTTTAAGCTGGTCGAAATCAAGTTCGCCTGCCATTGCATTTATTGACAAGCACAGTGCTGCCAGTGCTATCCACATACGTTGCATAAACTCCCCCCCGGTTTTCACTTCTTACACCCTAACCGCCAAGTCTTAAGGCAATCTTAAGAAAACCACTTATATGCTTAAGGTGGCGTTAATTACTGGTGTTCATGCTGGCAACATTCCCTTTGTCAGCACTCAGGAACGAGCATGAACAACCACTTAAAACTATTGATGGCCTGGATGATTTTATTGGTCAGCCAAACACTAATGGCTCTGGATCTGCCAGACATGTCGGCGCTGAGTGATGAAGACAATGAGTTTTTACCAGTGGCTGAAGCCTTCCGCGCAGATGTACGTGCTGCAGATAGTGGCTTTGCTGTGCACTTCAGCATTGCACCGGGCTATTACCTGTATAAGCAGCGTCTTTCTCTTATCGGTGAAGGGGCCGTTGATGCCAGTCTGAGCGCATTACAAAAAGCCGAAACCAAACAAGATAAAAACTTTGGTGAAGTGCAGGTTTTCCATAAACAACTGGATCTACGGATCCGTGATGCTGGCAAAGCAGATGTAAGCCTGAGTTATCAGGGCTGCTCTGAACATGGTCTGTGCTATCCGCCACAGACACTGGCTCTGCAAGCGGCGATACCCGGATCAGAAAAAGTATCGGATACCGGTGCAGACGTCCCTGATTTGGGCGGAGCAAGCCTGTGGTGGATTTTGCTCAGTTTCCTCGGACTGGGTATCGGTTTGTCACTGACGCCCTGCGTTTTTCCTATGATTCCCATCCTGTCGAGCATTATTGCCGGACAAAGAACTGACCAGATGTCTGCACGTAACGGTTTCACTCTTGCTCTGTCATATGTGGTGGGCATGGCCTGCTCCTATGCCTTGATCGGAATGCTGGTCGCTGCTTTCGGTGCCCGTGTAAATATGGCCGCCTTCACTCAAAAGCCGATCGTAATTTCATTGGCTGCTATTTTATTTGTCGTGCTCGCCCTGCCGATGTTCGGGCTGTTTGAGTTACAACTGCCGACCGCTATGCGTAACCGGCTGAACGATATGCAGTCCCGCCAACAGGGCGGGCGTCTTCTGAGTACCTTCCTGATGGGTTTTTTTGCTGCCTTAGTGGTGTCGCCCTGTGTGTCAGCACCATTAGCCGGTGCATTAATTTATCTGAGTAGTACAGGCGACATTATCACTGGTGGCGGAGCCCTGTTTGCCCTTGGTATAGGTATGGGCGCACCGTTGCTACTCATAGGATTAAGTGGTGGGCGCCTAATGCCGAAGGCCGGTAATTGGATGCTGGTGATTAAATCGGCCTTTGGTGTCGGTCTGCTTGCTGTGGCCCTGGGCCTGCTGAGCCGTATTATTCCTGCTCCTGCTACACTGGCGCTGGCAGGCATGTTGGCATTGGGCTGCGCTGTTTATCTGGGTCTTCTGGAGTCGCCACATACTTCACGCGAACGCTTTACCCGAACGCTGGCTCTTATCTCTGCACTGTTTGGTATTCTGTGGATCAGCGGAGCTGCCCTGGGAAATACTTCGCTCATGTACCCACTGCGCTCCGGTGCGCTGGAAGTGACCACCCGAGAACCTGTGGCAGAAGTGCGACGGGTGGAATCTGTAGCGCAACTGGAGGCTATAATCTCAGCATCTGTACAGCCTGTACTCATCGACATTGCCGCCGATTGGTGCACAAGTTGCCGGGAAATGGATGAGCTGTTGAAAGAACGCAGCCTGCAGCCTTTTCTGAAAAGCTATGACATAGTGCAATTCGATATCAGCGCCAGCCGGCGCGAACAACTGAATCTTCTGGCCAACTGGCAAGTTTTCGGCCCGCCTGCACTGCTGCGCTTTCAGCACGGCGAAAGCATGGGGCCAGCTTTACAGGGTTTACCTTCGCAGAGCGAATTACTGAGTTGGCTGAAACGGCCTTAATCTAAAAATGACAGTAGTAGAGTAATAGTGAAAAATTGTTTTTTAACTATTAATAGAAAAATGTGACACTAAAAAAACGCCGCTGCGGGAAATCACAGCGGCGTTTTTTATACCTGGGCTACAGCTCAGGTTTTAGTCGGTAGTACGCATCTCCAAACGGAAACGGCTGGTTGAGGTTGGTGTCTTGCCGCTGATTTTTACAACGATGCGTTTTTTATCGCTGAAAAATCCTAATCCGTTGGTGCTGACCGAGGTGACAACTTCATCACCCGTGCCGGAACCTGCAGAGCTATATTCCATTCCGTCCCAGTCGGTAACTGTCATATCCAGATCGTCGGTCAGCCCGGTTAAACGGAACTCATGGTCACCACTGTCAAAGTAATCTACGTCTACGTAGTAGTAATCTTCTTCTCCCGCTTCCAACGTCCCGAGCACGCCACTGCTGGCGGTACCGTTTTCACTCGCCGGAGTTATAAAACGGTTAGCACTGCTCTGGCTGTGATTAGCCGGTTCAGTTGCCGTTGCTTTAATCTGTTCAAATGAGGCATTTTCGCCAATACATCCAGCCAGTGTCAGGGCCAGTAACGGTAAAATAACGGGCTTCAGAGTTGCCATACTTAAATCTCCCACGCCAGTCGTACAAAGGGGCCGTAGTGGAATACGGTGTTATCACCGATACCAAACTGGCCAACCGCTTCGTAATTGGAATCCACGCTGTTGGCGGCCCCGGTAAGATCTTCGGTGGTGAAGAACTGTTGCAGTGCACGACCTTCAACGCCGAACGACACCCCGATATTACTGCCCGGCATGCGGTAAGCGACGATGTATTCCAGCTTATAACTGATCGACCAGCCCATGCCGACCGGCTCTTCGTATTCCAGATTCAGGCCGTAATTATCTTTTACAACCCGTTCAAGGTTGGCACTGCTTTGGCCGGTCATAAGACCAACGGTCACATCCATGGTCAGACCCGGGCCGTAACGCCAGCCACCACTTTCAGACAGGCTGAGGGCAAAGCCGCTTTGGTCGTGCATCGCTGCCTGCAGGTTATCGACATCAAACCACAGGCCAATCAGACGCGTGGTGTATTCCGGGTCAACCAATGCATCCGGATAGTTGGCCCGGTCGGTATAGCCGCCGCCAGAACGGGCGGTATACAGGCTGATTTGCGCCGGTTGACTGACTTCGATATAACCAAGCCCCCAGCGCGCGCCCATATTACCTTCTACCTCGGTACCGATATTTAACTGGGTATATTCGGCATCGAATTTACGCTCACCAATAATGTACTGGCCATTAAACCGGGTATCGCTGTCTTGCGGGTGGATATAACCTTCAGCGCTGCTGTTTTCCAGACGGAAAAATACACCGCCGGCTTCTACCGCACCGACAAAAGATTCCAGCTCGGTTTCACCATCGGCATTGGTGCGTACAGCGGCTGCCAGATCAAAGCTGAATGCGTTGTTACGCGGCGAGCGGAATTCCACCACATGGGCTAATGCATCACCGAATTCCACCAAATCTTTCAGATCCCCCACGTACTGATCCGGCGACCAGGCGGTCTGGCGCAGAGTATAAGAGGTGTAGGATAAATCGCGATAATCACCGTATTGCGTTTGCGCCGTAACAGCACAGGTTGCGGTCAGAGCCGCCACTGCCAGAGAAATTCTGATCATGACGACTCCTTAATTAAAACTGATACGCAGGGTGTAGTTCATATTATTACCATCCACCGAGCTGACCTTAACCATGTGCAGACCACGGCTGTCAGGATCGGTATTACGACTGGCGTCATACCAGAGAGTCACCACTTCATCAGCTGTTCCTTCCGTGCGCGACCAGCTGAGCAGGTTCAGGTTATGGTCAAATACTTCCAGATCAGCATTACCGTTCATATTGGTCAGGCTGATGGTCAGCGTACCGTTATAGCTGGACTCAAAACGACTGCCTGCCAAGCGGTAATAATCCTGCCGGTCATCCGGCCCCAGGGTTCCGGTATCACCATCGTCCATATAATCCGCATTGAAAAACGTATCATTGGATGCGGGATCAGGGTCAGGAACACCGCTGCTGTTATTGGTAATGTCAGGATAAGTATCGGCACAGCCTGCCAATATCAGACTGGCGAACACTGGTATAAGTGGCTTCATAAAATGTCCCCGGATTTTTCCGCGAATATACCGTCTCATTTTAAGACGATCCAGTCACACCAGAACGATTGTGGCTTGTAATGCCCTGATTTTTTTACGCTGGCCTGTCAGCAGCAGATTACCCGGATATGTATTTCTCTGATCAAATCGTCACATGTCTGTAATAAATCCGTCCCATCCTCTGCGCCAATAAAATGAATCAACTTTAAGCGGAGATACTATGAACCCAAAGTTTCTGGCTGTTGCGGTAAGCACGGCCCTGCTGGCCGCCTGTGGTGGCGATGACAATAAAAACAGTAATAAAAGCCCACTGGCTGAGCTGGGTATTCAATGCGCCAGCGTAGAAAAAGCCGCTGCGTCCAGCGCAACCGGGACTCTGCAACTGACCCTGATCGACAGCTATGAATCCGGTAATGACTTTGCCACCAGCTCGGCAGAAATTGTCAGCTATGACAGCTGTTCTGATCAGCTTTATGTGGTGAACGCCAAAGACGCGACCATCGATGTGTTATCGCTGGCGCAAACCAACAGCGCACCGACGAAAAAAGGCAGTATCAATCTGGCCTCTGCAGCCACTGCCGCAGGTATTGAAATTGGTGCCGCCAACAGCGTCTCAGCCAAAAATGGTTTGGTCGCCGTCGCCATTGAAGCCAAAGTAAAACAGGATGCCGGTCTGATTGCGCTGTACCGTTCTGACGATCTGAGCCTGCTGGCAACTTACCCTGCCGGCAGCCTGCCGGATATGGTCACCCTGTCAGCCGATGGCCGTTATATTCTGAGCGCCAACGAAGGCGAACCAAGCGGTGATTATAAAAATGACCCTCAGGGGTCGGTCACCATTGTCGATTTAAATAAAGGCTTCAGCGCCGATAAAGCCGTGGTACAGCAAGTGCTGTTTACCGATTTTAATAACGGTGGCAGCCGGGCTGCTGAATTACCCGCCGGCGTGCGTATTTCCGGCCCGGCCGGTACCAGCGTGGCACAGGATCTGGAACCGGAATATCTGGCCCTGAACAGCGACGGCAGCAAAGCCTGGGTTGCGCTGCAGGAAAATAACGCCATGGCCATTATAGATGTGGCCAATGCCCGCGTAGACAGCATTAAAGCGCTGGGAGAAAAGTCGTGGAATACAGAATCCAGAAATCAACTGGACCCTTCCAATAAAGACGGTATGGCAGGTCAGTTTGCCAGCTACGAGCAACTGGCTGGTCTGTATATGCCGGACACCATTGCCAGCTTTGAACTGAATAACGAAACCTATATTGTCTCCGCCAACGAAGGCGACGGACGTGAATATATTTATTCCACCACGCAACAGAACTGTGATGCAGCAAATCATCTCTGGGATGGCGACGATTATTCTGTTGGTTCTGTCGACGCGGATGCTGTGAAATACGCCAACGAAAGCGATGACTGTATTTCTCATGTCGACGAAGCCCGCGGTGGCGATCTGTTTGATATCGTCGATGATGCCCATCCGTTAAAAGCTGCGCTTGATGATAACGACCAGCTGAAGCGTCTTAAATTGATTAACGACCGTGAGAGTATCGGCGCAGGTGACACTCTATACGCTTACGGCGCGCGTTCGTTTTCCATCTGGAACAGCAATGCGGAACTGGTATTCGACAGTGGCGACGATATTGCCAAGCGTGTGTTTGCCGTTGAGCCGGATAATTTTAATGCCGACAACGAAGTGAATTTAACCGCAGAAACCGCCGACAACCGCAGCGATGACAAAGGCACCGAGCCGGAAGCCATCGAAGTGGCCAGTATTAACGGCCGCATTTTTGCGTTCGTGGGTCTGGAGCGTCAGGGCGGCATCATGGTGTATGACATCAGCAACCCGCAGGCCCCGGTATTCCAGAGCTATCTGAATAACCGTGATTTTACTGCACCGGTCTGTACCGAAGTAAATGGCGATGGCGAATGCGATAACGATACCTACAACAGCGCCGCCGGCGATTTAGGCCCTGAGTCTATCGACTACTTCAGCCGTGCCGGTAAGCATTTTATTGCCGTGGGTAATGAAGTGAGTGGAACAACCAGTGTGTATCAGCTGAATTTCAGCAGTACTGCACTGTAACGGCTGCATTAATAAAAACCGCGCTCCGGCGCCACTGCTGGCCCACAGTTTGGAGTGACATTGTGTCACTCCAAACCGCAACATTCATCGGCTACTGTTTTTTAATCTGACACGCCTTTCCGGGGCAAGCCCCTGGCCCCCTGCAAGGAGAGGTATCTCCTTACGATCCTCTCTTTTCGGCGCGTCCGGCTTCATCCAGCCAACGGCAATGATTATGCGGCACGCAAAACAATTCGCCCCGGAACGACGCTTTAAAACACCAAGCATTTGTATCGTTCCGGGGCAGGGTTTTGCTCTGAAGGCCGCAGAATCACCTGGTTGACTGGCGCCGTACGATCGCCGGTTTTAGTAATCCGCTCAGCCGTATTTCAACGGAAGAAGCGTTCACGACATGAAATTTCAGATCATCTGTTTGCTCTGAAAAGCGGCATTGCGGTGATGGTTTTCTGCGCCTCTGGGGCCGCCGCAGAAACCGCTGAGATGTCTGGCCTGTCCGCAGGGATGCGGACAAGTGGCTCCGGCCATGGATGGCCGATGAGCCGCGCGGCCAGTAAATATCAAGGTTTCAAGGAATACGGCCCAGAAAGCGCGAAGCTGGGGTCGGCCCGCCGGCAAGGGGATAAG